>NZ_JAKYWT010000001.1:0-298991 GCF_023952535.1 Herbaspirillum sp. WGmk3
ACGATCGTGTGGCTGCCTTTGGAAGGCAGTGGAAGGTGGGTCAATTGGAGAGGGTCAATTCTGCGAGCAAATCAACAAACCGGCCAACTGCACAATAATAGAAATTCATGAGGGTCAAGATTCGATGCAAATTCCGGGTCAGTATTCGATGCAACATCACACTTCTTCGGAATGGGAGAGATGACGCCCGCAGCTGCGCAAGTGCTGCTGGACGTGGTCGACAGGCGTTCACGTACGGGATCAGTACTCATCACCGGCTAGTATCCAGTGGAAAATTGGCGTGGTTTCTTCCCGGACCCGACAATAGCGGACGCGGTCTTGGACCGTGTTGTCCATCAGGCTTACAAGATCCAGCTGAAAGGGGAGTCAATGAGAAAACTGCGCGGCAAGTAGTCACTTGCTGAAGTCTAAATAAGTCCACGTTGCCAAAGAACTGTCCATGTGGCCGTTTCAATGCTTGTGTTGCCGGCTGCTTGTCCAGACTTCCGTCACAATGTCCACCTGGTTCCGATCTGAGTGTCCAGTTCAGACTGAACCAGGTGTCCAGTAGTGACCGAAATATGCACCGCGCACCTTCAGAATTTCGGTGGCATCAGGCGCCTAGCCAAAGGCCGGGCCACAACGCCAAGTTCTCGGCTTGCCGCGATGTCCGGCGCACCGGCCAGGCCCAGGGCGAAGCCCGCCGATACCACCACCATCATCAAATCGAAAGAGGCCACACGCTCGGCGATCAGGGGTTCGCGCTCGGAGCGACGCAACAGGCGCTCGATCTGCCGCGCGTGCCCTCGCACGCCTGTAGATCACCCACCACCGGCGGGAATTGCAGCAGGTCTTCCAACGGAATCCGCTTGTGCTTGAGCAGGTGATAGCGTGCCGGCACGGCCACCAGCAGCGAGACATTCCACGCCGCTTCGCGGCCATGCTTTCACCTACCTCAGGGGCACGGTGCGGCCGTTGTTGTAGTGCGGTTCATCCAGTTTGAAGCGATCGGTCTCGACGAAGACGTGTCCGGCGCCACAGGTGGAGCTTTGTTACTCGTAAGAGATGAGGAAGGATCTATTCAAATGCACGTCATCATCACAGAGCGGACGGCGCATATTCAGCGATTCGGCACTAATTTCAGGTAGTTCGCCCAATCGTTCATCATCACTCGTCGCTTACCTAATGCATCTCCGCGCCGATAAGCTGCCTCGACCTTGCTTTCCAACGTGTGGGCGAGAGCTTGCTCGGCGAGCTCTCGCGGATAGAATGTCCGCTCGCCAACCCAGTCTCGAAATGTGGAGCGAAAGCCGTGGGGAACGGCGGCAACCTCCATACGTCGCATCAATTGGGTCAAAGTCATATCAGAAAGTTGCTTGCCTTGCGGCGAAGGAAAGACCAGTAGAGAGTCAGCTAAACGAGGTAGCTTTCCGAGCAATTCGACAGCGTCATCTGAGAGCGGTACACGATGCTCCACCCTCGCCTTCATGCGAGTTGCTGGCACGATCCACACCCGGTTCTCTAGATCAATTTCTGCCCACGTAGCGCCACGAACTTCACCTGATCTTGCAGCCGTCAGGATCAAGAACTCCAGAGCTCTTGGGCCCAAACCTTCTTTTTGGCGCAGCCTTGCGAAAAATTCTGCGACATCATCCAGCGCCATCGCGGCGTGATGCTTCACGTTCTGCACCTTCGAGGGTGCTGGCAATATAGTATCTAGGTGGCCCTTCCAACGAGCCGGATTCTCACCGAATCGATACTTCCGAACTGTAGCGAAATCTAGTACTGCCTCTATTCGGCCACGCAATCGACTTGCTGTTTCATTCTTGGTCTTCCAGATTGGCTCTAAGCACTCCAACACATGCTGCAAATCGACCTCTGAGACAAGTAGCTGACCCAAATACGGGTAGGCGTAGCTGGCCAGCGTGTTACTCCATTGTTGGCGATGCTTCGGATTTTTCCATTCGCCAGATTTAGCTTCAATATAGGCTTCCGCGCACTGCTTAAAAGTTTTTTCGCTAGCCTGCTGGCTGCGTAACGCGATTTTCAGCTGACGCTTGTGGGCCAACGGATCAATTCCGTTTTGTACGTTCTTCCGGTAGTCCCGTGCGAGGTCTCGTGCTTCTGCGAGCGAGACCGCAGGATATGCTCCCAACCCTAGATCTCGGCGCTTATCGCCAATTTGAATCCTCAGCACCCACGCTCGCGCGCCGGATGAAACACGCAAATGCAACCCATCAACACCGCCCACTGCATGCCGGCCTTGCTCTTTTATCTTACTAACGGCTAGCGCAGTTAATTCCTTGGCTCGCTTTGGCACAATTCACTTCCCCTCACGTAAAGTCTGCCCACATTGTGCCCACATAAAGCAATGGATTTCAAGAGAAATCCTCGGACAAACCTGGACAACAAGAGGATACATAAATGTTTATAATCAACCAATTACAGAACATCCTTGGACATCCCCGTACAAAACCTTAGCGGACACAGCCTCCGCCATGACATGATGAAAACGGGCCCGAATGGGCCCGTTTTCATTTCTGCCAGCAAATTCATCCGAATTTCAAAACGTCTTAGTACTTAATACCGCGCTCATATCTCTAGAGCTCATTTCATATGCAGACGTGAGATGGGTTGCCCGCCGTTGTTGGAGATCGTCGCCGCAGCAGCGCTACGACGCGTGGCCGCGCCTAGTCAGACCATGCCTGACCAGCTCTCGCTTTCGGAGACTGAATGTGAAAAGGCCATAGTTTTGATGCCACTCCTGATCCTGATATCGGGTAACGACAAGTGAACATCGGACTGCTACAGTTCAACCTGTCACCCACCGATCAGCGTCATCACACCACCTTCTGCGCCCCCGATGTCACCAGCGAATTCATTAACAAGAAAAATCATCTGCCTGCTCTTCCTGTTGGCGTGTGCTGTGCCAGCATGGGCCGTATCGACGGACAATCTTTGCGCGGCACTCACCCCGTATCTCAAAGATCCCCGGCATCCCACGCTGCCGAACCCGGCACGTGAACCCAATGCCGTGGAAAAAGCCCTCATCGATCGCTCTGATATTGATCTGCTCTCCTGGACCGACTATGACAACGGCGCTGCCCTTGTGGACGCGGATAATGACGGGGTTGATGAGTTGTACGTCTGGAACGTGAATGGATCAGGACGCTTTGCCCTCATCCAGTTTTTTGAGTTCGGCAAGCAGGAGGACGGTCAATCGCAGCGCCTGATCGACAAGGGCAGCGTCAATAATGGCGTTCTGCTCTCGCCTTATTTCGTGCGCTTCGAAGGAATCAATTACCTCGTCTCCACCGTCAACGGTGACCACGAGGGACTCAATATCCACCAGTTCGAGAAAGAGCCGAATGGCCGATATCGGATGCGTACCGTCTGCTCCATGAAGACCGTGATCACGACTGATCAGCGTTGTCGGCATCCCGCCTGCAAGGCCTTGCAAAAGCGGATGAGCAGCGAGGAGACAAATGACGCATTCGTCACGGCGGAATGGCCGCACAAGTATTTCGGGCCGGCCGGTCTGGCCGCTTTTTTTGCCGACGCCGAGGGCGATATTGATAACACGGGAGAGTCGGCCTCGATATGGCGTCTCGGCAGGGAGGGCTATTACTTCGGATACATCTACTGGCATTTTCTGGCTATGGGCGACGAGCCGCCCGCGCTGGCCCCGTCGCTGCGCGGCGAAGCAGAATCGGGCGAAAATGGAAGGGCTGCACGACGTGTCCTGCCCGGACCGGCGCATGCGCGCCTGAGCAGGGTGCTGCGCAGCCAGAGTGCGCTGCTGACCAGAACGCTGCGTCAACCTGTGGAGCTTCCGAAGACCGGGCAGTTCTTCCTCTTCCAGGCGGAGAACGGCAAGACTTACTGGGCCTGGGATCTCGAGCCCGGGCCTTATGGCGAGGCCATCCACATCGTCTACACGAGGAACAAACGCTCGGATTACATCGGCCTGGTCAAGTCGGTGCGCACCACTTTTCTGGAGCCTTGCCGGGCGGACTGTGTGTATCCGCTTGAACGATGATGCCGTATCAGCGTTGCCGGGCGAGATCGTTTCGAACTTCATCCATGCATCGCCCCTGTCCGCAACACCGGCCCCTCAATGATCGGCCAGCCCTTCTCCTGCAAACGCGCGATCACCTGCGCCAGCGGCACCGACGCCATGAAGCACAGATCCAGATCCTCCAGGAAGACATGACGAAGCATTGTCTGTCAAAAAGCGCGGGCGCGTGTCATACGCCAGCCGCCACCCCCTGCCGCCAAAAGATCGCTGAAATGCTCCGACAATTGACTCAACACGATAACGGCGTTCACGCCCGGTCCCGGCTACCTATCCACGCCACCAGCGCCTGCGCCTCCATCGGCCGCGCAAACAGATAACCCTGCACGAACGCACAGCCCATGCCTCGCAGCAGCTCGGCCTGCTCCTCGGTCTCCACGCCTTCGGCCACGCACTCCATCTGCTGCGAGCGCGCGATGCCGATGATGGCCGGCAGCAGCGACGAGGCTCGCCCCTCTTCGCTCACGCGCAGGATGAAGGAGCGATCCAGTTTCACGCAGTTGAAATCAAAATTGTGCAGCGTCGACAAGGAGGAATAGCCAGTACCAAAATCATCCAGGCACAGTCCGAACCCATACGTGCTCAACTGACGGAACTGCGCCTGCAGATGATGCGAGTCATCGATGAGCAGACTCTCGGTAAGCTCCAGCGTGATCATCGGCGGAGCCACGCCGGCATTGAGAACAATGTCGCGCACCTGCTCGAAGAAGTGCACGTTCATCGCCTGCCGCACCGAGACGTTCACGTGCGCCGTGAATCCTTCCGGCAGGATGCCCAGCGCCTGCCACTGCGCGACATCGGCAGCCACCTTGCGGAAGGCCAGCGCACCCAGCTGCGAAATACGCTCGCTGCGTTCGGCCAGCGGAATGAATTCGGCTGGCGAGACCGCGCCGAAGGCCGGCGAGTGCCAGCGCATCAGTGCCTCCACGCCGTGCAGCGCACCGCTGCGCAGATCGCAGATGGGCTGGTAGACCATGCTGAACTCGGCCTCCAGCGTGGCGGCGTCCATGGCCGCCAACAGCGCCTGCACCCGTTCTTCGCGCGCCAGCATGGCCGGCTGGAACACGCAGTAACCGCCACCGCCCGGCTGCTGCGCCTGGCGCAATGCAATGGCGGCATTGGCCAGGCTCTTTTCCATGGCGGCCTTGCTGCGCTGTTCGCAAACACTCACGCCAAAACTCAGGAACACGCGCACCTCTTCCGCCCCACCGGTCGACAGCACCAGTTCGGACTTGCTGCGCAGGCGCATGAGCATGTCTTCATGGTCGACAGGCGCACCCAGCATCACCACGGCGATGCGGCTCTCGCTGTAGCGGCAACGGACCAGCCGCTGGGCGGCAAAGTCACCCCACACAGGAGCCACCTGCTGGCACAGGCTCTGCCACAGGTGACGCAGCGCGACCTTGTTGAGCGTATCCGCCAGGACCACATAGTTGTTGATTTCCACCATGCAGACCGTGGCCTGTTCCCACGCGCTCTGCTCCAGCCGCTCGGCTGCGCCGATCAGGCTCAGGAGGCCGCTTTCCTGATCGCGGTCGACCTTGTCGCGCAGTTCGTGATACAGCCTGTAGAGATTGCCGGCCATGCGCTCGACGGCATCCTGCACCGAGACGATTTCCTCGATGGCCCAGCCTTTGGGATAGAGCAGATCGAAGCGATGCGTTCCACTGGCCTCGCGAAAAGCCACCTGCTCGGCCTGATGGCGCAGACGCATCAGCGGCGAAGTGATGCTGCCGCGATACAGACGGATCAGGACCAGGCCGCCGACCAGCATGACCGCGAGTGCGACCCAACTGATCCAGAAGATGCCATCGAACACCGACAGCAGTTCGGAGCGGGACGAAATCACCAGCACCCGGTAACCGGCCAGTTCAGCGGGTGCGCCGTCGATCTTCGACAGCGGCTGCTGGTAAATCAGGAACTTGCCATTGGCATCGGTCTTGAGATTGACCATGCGCGAACGGTCCGCCAGGCGCGCAATGGCCAGTTCGGTAAAACGCGCGCGGCTGCCCGGCGGCTGGTCGATCAGGAAGCGCTTGTCGGCGGCACTGAGGCGGTCCGATTGCAGCAATACACGTTCATTGTCATCGACGATGAAGACCCCCGCCACCAGCGACTGCTGGACTGCCGCATCCAGCAGATGCTGCAGCCGCGCCTGCGAGAGATCGACGGCAATCACGCCCTGGTCTTCCGGCGAGCGATTGACGGGACAGGTCATGGACGCATTCCACTGCGCATCGGCTCCCATGCTGAAGTAGATCGCGGAGACCTGCGGGCATTCGGCGGTGGCATTCACATACCAGGGACGCTGGCGGGCGTCGTAGTCGGGCGTGACGGACAACGGCGCAAGGTGCTCGCCGTCGGGGCGCTGGTCGAAGTGTTGCAGGCCGGGATGGGCGTCATCCTGCAGGTAGTAGTCGAGGCTGCCGTAGCCCTTGAGATTGACGGCAATCAGCTGGCCACGGTTGTTGCCGAACTGGATGTAGGAAAAGCGCGGCTCCTCGGCATTCTCGCGGCGCGCCAATGACTCGATGAAGCGGGCCAGCGAACGCAGATCGCCATGCAGTGGGATTGAGGATTCCAGCATCAGGCCCTGCATCTGCTTGATGAACACCCCGCCCGCCAGGTACTCGGAGCGGAAGCCCTCCAGCACGCGATTGAGTTCGCGCTCCAGCAGCGGCTGCACGATCTTCTCTTCCAGGTCATGCTGCAGCCAGAAAAAACCGGCCGCGCCGAACGCCGCCAGGCAGCCCAGGAAACAGATCAGCGCGCCCGCGATGAGCTGCCCGATCTTCCACTGGTGATGTTTGTTGAGAAATCGCATTTCCCCTTCCCCGCCGCTGTTGCGCGTGCTGTGGTGAGCCAAGCTCTCTGGCTGGTGCTCCCCGTCTTGCTTGATATCGCCTGGTATCGCCTGATATTGCGTGGTGATGCGTGGCGATGAGGGGCCTCGCGCTCCGCTGCGGCCCTCTGCTGTCACTGCGTCCCGGCTTCAGGCTATCAGGCTTCCGGTGTCCGACGCTATCAGGAAAAGCATGAACGCGTGTCTTTTCCTACAATCATGGTCTTGATGCCTGGCCGCAACGGATTTGCCGTGCGGGAAAGCGCAGGCATCCTTTTTTTCCGGCAAGCCCGGTAACGCGATTTTTTCCATGCATCCCTTCACCGCCCTGCTCCTGCTGACCGCCATCCAGATCGCCACCTCCTTTGCCGCGACCGCCGTGCTGACCATCTCGCCCCTGCTGGCCGAGACGCTAGGCATTTCCGCCCGCTGGGTCGGCGTCTACACGGCAGTGCTGTACGCGGCGGCGGCCTGCTCGTCGATCTGGTTCGGCAACCGCGTCCATCGTCTCGGCGCATTCCAGGTCAGCCGCTGGTGCCTGGCGCTCTGCGCCTTGGGGATGCTGCTCATCGCGACCACCCACGTGGCAGGGGTGCTGACCGGCAGCGTACTCATGGGCATGGGCTACGGCGGCATCACGCCCGCCAGTTCCTACTTCCTCAGCCAGAGCGGCCCGCTGAAAAACCGCAGCCTGCTGTTCTCGATCCGGCAAAGCGGCGTCCCCGCCGGCGCTGCACTGGCGGCCTTGCTGGTCCCGGTCATGACGCAGCATGTCGGACTGCTGTGGACCTTCGTGGTACCGGGTCTGATCGGTCTGCTCGGTGCGGCCGCCTTCAACAGCAAGTCGGCGCAAGACCATGACCCGGCCTCGGCGGCCAACCAGGGCGCAGCCTCCGCAGATAACGTCTGGTCGTTGCTACGCAGCCATCCGCCACTGCGCATCCTGGCATGGGTCGCCTTCCTGTTCTCAGGTCTGCAGGTCACTGCGATTGCCATGCTGGTTCCCTTCCTGCATGGCTTCCAGCAGATGTCGATCGAACAGGCGGCCATGCTGCTGACGCTCTTCAATCTGGTGGGCGTGGTGTTCCGTCTGGTTTGGGGGCGCTGCGTCGACCGCGGCGTGCCGGCGCTGCGCATGCTGGCCGTCTCGGGCCTACTGGGCATGCTGGGCTTTGGCATCCTTGCCTGGTCCGCGTTCGCCGCGCTGCCGGGCCTGCTGCTGACGCTGGCCGCGGCCGCGCTCGGCGTGGCGGTGGTAGCCTGGAATGGCGTACTGTTCTCCGAAATCGCCATCCTCGTGCCGCGCGAGCAGGTCGGCCGGGCTACCGGGCTATGCGTCTTCGCTGGTTTCGTCGGCGTGGTGCTGATTCCTGCCGTGCTGAGCCTGGCCATCACGCAGCGCACGGCCTCGGGCCTGGTATTCGGCTTGGGCGCGGTGCTGTCCATGGCGGTCGGATGGCAGACCTGGTACCGTGCGTCACGCTCGCGCAAGACCTGAGCCCGGTCATCAGCGCCGCGGCGGTGTGGTGAAGCTGGCGCGCCCCATCTCCCCCGCATTGGCCAGCAAGCGCAACCTTGCCGAGCGCCACTCGCCCAAGGCGCGGATGCGTTCCAGCTCGGCATCGGTGAGAGACGATTGCGCATTGAGCATCTCCACGATGTCGGCCGCGCCGGTGTCGTACTTGCGCCGCACTGAGTCCACTGAACGCTGCGCCGCTTCCTGCAGGCTGCGCGCCGAGGCCATACTGCGCAAGGCAGTGGTGGCTTCGGCATAGGTGGTGGCGATGTCGCCCAGCACCTGGGACTGGACCTCGCGCAATTCGGCCTCCCGCGTCTCCACCTGGGCCTGTGCTCCATCGACCTTGTAGCTGCGTGCAAAGCCGTCGAACACCGTGATGTTGAGATTGAGCCCCACCACCGTGTCGCGATCACCGCGATTGCCGGCCTGGTTGGGTCGGCCATTGATGTAACGGCTCGCTGTCAGGTCCACGGTCGGCATGCCTTCGGCCATCGCCGCATTCATCTTTTCGCGCGCGGCCTCGACCTGGTGGCGCGCTGCGAGGATCGCCGGATGATACTGCTTGGCCGATTTCAGCCAGCCGGGCAGATTCTGCTCCAGACCCAGCGGATCTTCCTCCACCTCGGAGGACAACGTGATCGCAGGCGCATCGCCGGCCTCGTCCAGCAAGCCCAGTCCGACTGCCAACGCCACCACGCTGCGCTTGTGCTGGCCGATGGCGCGCGCCACTTCCAGTTCAGCACGGGCCACGAAGGTGCGGGCCTGCAGGGTTTCCGGCAGCGAGCCCACGCCGCGCAGCTCGCGCTTGCAGGCCGTGTCGAGGATCTGTCGCGCCAAGGCCAGGCTGCGTTCGCGCGACTGCTGGGCAGCCCGCGCGCTGTGGGCGTCGTAATACAGCGCGACCGCGTTGGCCATGGCCTTCTGCAAGGTCGCATCCTGGCTGGCCAGCGCGGCCTGCAACAGCACATCGGCAGCGCGCTGGTTGGCACTGCGTCCGCCAAAATCGAGCAGGCGCCAGGTCAGCGTGGCGTACAGCGTGCCCACCGAGCGCCGGCTGCTGCCCTGGTCCGAGCTGCTGCTCTCACGATACTTGCCCGCCCCTGCGGTCAGGTTGGGCAGATAGGCGGCTCTTGCCTCACCCAGCTGCGACGCCTGCAACTTGATCGCCGCCCATGAAGCCTGTATCTGCGGCTGATGGCACAACGCCAGGTCGACCGCATCGACCAGCGTCAGGGCCTTGCCCGGCACGAACTTGCTGGTGGCGCACGAAATGGCCTGGTCATCTCCCGGCAATACCCGGCCCCGGTCCAGCTCCGGTGGCCTGGCCAGCAGGGGGTCGAAACGCCCAGGCTCGGCGGCCATCACCGGTGCGGTCTGCAACGCCCCCACCAGTCCCATTACGACCAAGGCCACCCTGCTGCGGCCCTTGACATCAACGCTCATGCAACGCCTCCTTCTGATGCCGCAGCAACGGCGACAAGACATATTCGATCACGCGCCGACTGCCGGTCCGGATACCCACATTGACCGCCAAGCCGGCCGATAGCGGCAGGCTGCGGCCATCCACATTGAGCTGGTCCCGCGCCAGCACGATGCGCGCGGAATAAATCAGCCCTTTCTTCTCATCCTGGATGGCATCGCGCGACACATGCACGACCTTGGCCGGAACCGTGCCGTACTTGGTGTAGTCGAAGGCATCGATCTTGACCTCGACCTCCTGACCGATCTCGACGAAGCCAACATCCTTGTTTTCCAGCCAGGCTTCAATCTCGATCTCGCCATCCTCGGGCACGATTTGCATCAGCGGCTGGGCCGCCGTCACCACGCCGCCCACGGTATGCATGTTGAGCTGCTGCACGGTGCCGGTCACGGGGGCCGTGAGAGTGAGCAGACGACTGCGCTCCTCGGCGCGGCGACGGTCCTGCTGCGCGGCCTCGATGATTTTCTCGGCCTCTATGCGGCTGTCCTGGGCCTCCTTCTGTGTCTGCGCCAACAACGCGGTGCGCTGGTTGCGGGCCTCGGTCAGCTGGCCTTGCAGTTCCACCCTGGCCTGTTCCTTTTCCAGCCAGGCGTGTTGCGACACCGAGTGATCCGACATCAGCGCCTTGTAATCCGTGGCACGCGTCGTCGCCAGCCGCAGGGCAAGACCGTAGCGGATGACCTCGTCATCGAGGCGCGCCAGTCTTGCCCGGAAATCCTGATACTGCGCCTCCAGCTGCTGCTGCACCGACGTCCACTGTGCGCGCGCAACCCCCTCGACCGTCTCCATCTGCGGCGGCTGCCGCTGCTGCACCGCCCGTATCATCGCTGCGGCGCGCGCCACCTGCAGCCGCGCCTGGGCCACGGCATCGGCAGCCTTGTCGCGCTCGGCATCGCTGCTGGTGGCGTCCAGCTCCATGAGGACCTGGCCGACCCGTACGTGCTGACCTTCGCGCACCAGGATGTCACGCACGCTGGCAACCTCGACGGCGGCAATGGTCTTGATGCGCGCGGAAGGAATCACTTTTCCGCTGGCGTTGACCACGATGTCGATGCGGCCCACCAGCGACCACACCAGCGTGAGCAGGACCATCGCCACCAGCAATCGCGCCGTCCAGCGCAGGCTGGCCGAGTCCGGCGACTCCTGCAGCGACAGCGCCGCCGGGAGGAATTCGGCTTCCTGCTCGTTGTAGAAATTGCTGTCCTGCCGATCGCGGTGCTGCCAGGCGTGACGGAAGGCACGCCCGTAACGCTGCCACAGGGCCAGCCAGGCCCGGGAACGATGATGCAGACTCATGGTGCTTCCCCTTGCAGTGGCTTGCCGGCCTGCAGCGCACACAGATGCGCATAGATGCCATCGGGCAGCATGAGCAATTCCTCATGGCTGCCGCTCTCGACCACGCTGCCGCGTTCCATGACCAGGATGCGGTCGGCATCGCGCACGGCAGACAGACGGTGCGCGATGATGAGCACGGTGCGGCCGGCGCAGATCTGGCGCATGTTGTCCTGGATGATCTTTTCGGATTCATAGTCCAGCGCGCTGGTGGCCTCGTCGAAGATGAGGATGCCGGGGTTGCTGATGAGCGCACGCGCAATCGCGATGCGCTGGCGCTGTCCGCCCGAGAGTCCGCTACCCTGCTCGCCGACCAGGGTGTCATAGCCCTCGGGCAGCTCGCAGATGAAGTCATGCGCACCGGCCAGCTTGGCGGCGGCGATCACCTGCTCGATCGGCGCGGCCGAATCAACGAGGGCGATGTTGTCGCGGATGGAGCGCGAGAACAAGGTGTTCTCCTGCAGCACCACGCCGATCTGCTGGCGCAGCGAGGCGGTATCGATGATGGAGATGTCCTGCCCGTCCACGGTGACGCGGCCGTTCTCGCAGACATACAGCCGCTGCACCAGCTTGGCCAGCGTGCTCTTGCCGGACCCGGAGCGGCCGACGATGCCGATCACTTCGCCCGGCCGGATCTGCAGCGTGAGGCCGCGAATGATTTCCGGTGCTTCGGGACGATAACGAAAGCTCACGCGCTCGAAGGCAATCGCCCCGCTCACGCGCGGCAGCCGCGTGCGCTGGCCCGCCACCTCGGTGCGTGCATCGAGCACATCGGCCAGCCGGCTCATGGAAATGCCGATCTGCTGGAAGTCATTCCACAGCTGCGCCAGCCGCAGGATGGGGGCCGCCACCTGCCCGGCCAGCATGTTGAAGGCCACCAGCTCGCCCACGGTCAGGGTGTTGTCCACCACCTGCAGCGCGCCCATCCACATGATTCCCACGCTGACCAGCTTGCTGACCAGGTTCACGCCGCCATTGGCCAGCAGGCTGATGTTGGTGGTGGTGAGGCCGGCGGCCACGTAGCCGGCCAGTTGCTGGTCCCACTTGCGCTGCCAGTGCGGTTCGACAGCCAGCGCCTTGACGGTATCCATGCCGGTCAGCGTCTCGACCAGGAAGGACTGGTTCTCGGCGCTCTTGTTGAACTTGTCATTCAGACGTGCGCGCAGCACCGGTGTGAAGATCAGGGACAACAGCAGGTAGACCGGTATGGAGGCCAGCACGATCAGGGTCAGCGGCACGCTGTACCAAAGCATCACGCCCAGAAAGATGAAGGAAAACATCAGGTCCAGCACCAGCGTCATCGCATTGCCGGTGAGGAAGCTGCGGATGTTTTCCAGCTCGCGCACGCGGGCAATCGAGTCGCCCGCCCGACGCACTTGGAAGTAGGCCAGCGGCAGGCTCAGCAGATGGGAAAACAGGCGCGCGCCCAGCTCCACGTCGATCTTGCTGCTGGCCTTGGCGAAGATGGCGGTACGAATCCCGGTCAACAGGGCTTCGAAGATGGTGGCTGCGATCAGGCCGACCGCAATCACGTTGAGCGTCATCATGGCGTGGTTGACCAGCACCTTGTCCATCACCACCTGGAAGAACAACGGCGTGACCAGGCCGATGATCTGCAGTACCAGCGAGATCAGCAGCACTTCAGCCAGCACCTTGCGGTACTTGACCACAGCCGGAATGAACCACGTGAAATCAAAGCGCGAGGATTCTCCCGCATAGGTCGCCTGGCTGGTCATGAGGATGACCTGCCCGGCCCAGAGGGCGTTGAATTCGCTGCGGGTGAGTACCTGCGGTGGCTGCCCCGGACGCTGGATCAGCACGCGTGTGGCAGCACCGTTCTTGTCTTGCGGCGTGCTGTCGATCTTGGCCAGCACGAAGAAACGGCCACCGTGATCGATGCCGATGGCCGGCACCGGTGTGCGCTCCAGACGTGCCGCCTGCTGGCGGATGCAGCGCGCCTTCATGCCGAGCGCGCGTGCGCCCAGCAGGATGGTCTGCACGTTGAAAGGCTGGCGGCCGAAACGATGCCGCAATTGCTGGGCATCGGCCGCAATACCGTGCAGCTTGGCCAGCAGGATAAGGCACAGCAAGCCGCTGTCCGTCGCCGCCTGGCCGGAGTCATTGTCCGTCTGGTTCATAGCATTCCCGAGAGGGGTTGGATCGATGGCCAAGGGGCGGCAGCCGGCGCACGCATGCCGCGCCGGGCAGGCGGGACCATCTGCCCGCCTGCACCGCCGGTCTTGAAAGACCTGCTGGCCGCGGTCTTAGTGGGTAACGGTCAGCAGCACCTTGCCTTCGCTGGTGGCTCCGCTGTTCCACTCCATCTGCGTGGCCGCCGGGGGCGCGAAGCTGGCCATGGCCTGTACCAGCTTTTCCACGTCGGTGTCGTAGAGCGTATTGCCCTCGGCGGTCTTGATGCGCTCGATGCGGTTGTCACTGCCGCTGGCCCCGCCGACGTACCAGTCCTTGATGGTGACCTGATCCTGCCCTCCCATGACATCGATCTGCAGATCATTGCCCACGTGCCTGAACCACAGGTTGGTCTGCTTGATATCACTGAACTGCAGCGTATCCAGGTTGCCCTTGGTGGCATCGTTGTCCACCACCAGATCGCGGCCATCGCCGCGGCTGAAGACATAGGTATCGTTGCCGGCCTGGCCGACCAAGGTGTCATCGCCCCGGCCACCGGTGAGGATGTTGTTGCCGCGGTTGCCTACCAGTTCGTTGTCCAGCGCGTTGCCACTGCCATTGAGGTTGGCGTCGACCATCTTGATCGGGTCCTTGGTGTAGATGACGTTGGCACCATAGACATTGGCTACGTTGGCGAACTCCTCCATGCTCAGCAAGCGGCACATGTCGCTGGAATTGCCTCGCCCCGAATCGGCGATGTAGATGCCCTTGGCCACGCCCGTGGCTTCATCGCAGGCGGCCCCGGTGACGGTGACATAGTGATCGCCATGGATGAATCTGTCGCCGTCGGGGGCTCCCCATAGCCGCCCCGAATCGACGGTCAGGATCACCGCCTTGCCGGCCTTGACGGCATCGACCACGCCCTGCGGCTCAAAGTTGTTGCTGACGCGGTTGCGGATGCCGTAGCTGTCCAGCAGCGTGCTGCAGTTGTACTGGTTCATGCCGCCGCCCATGCCGTTTGCGTTCTTCGGTTCACACAGGGCCCGGCTGATGGCACGCCGCACGACATCGGGTTCGGCCACCGGCGTGCCGGCCATGTTGAGCACATTGGAAATGCTGGTCTCGCCGCAGGTACCGTCATAGCCGGCGATATCGCCGCCCTGGTCATAGTCCAGGTTGTAGCGATGCGGTGCGCCATAGACCAGGACTGACTGGCCATCGATGGTGGCGCGCTCCGGCGTGGTGGCGTCCATCAGTACCAGGTTCTCGACGTTGGCCCCCAGGGTCGTGCTGATGCGCGCGTAGACCGTATCGATGCCTTCGCCGGCCTGTTCCACTACCTTGTCACCGACGTTGTCGATGAAGTAGCTGTCGTTGCCCTTGCCGCCGACCATGGTGTCGGCTCCCGCACCGCCATCGATCACGTTGTCCAGGCTGTTGCCCAGGATGAGGTTGTCCAGGCCGTTGCCGCCGGCGTTGTAGTTGCCGCCCTCCAGCAGATGCAGTTCTTCCACGAAGACCGGCAGCGCATAGCTGGCCCCGGCCAGCACCGTATCGGTGCCGCCGTTGTCACGCTCCAGCACCACGTCACCGGGGCTGCTGACCACGTAGGTATCGTTGCCATCGCCACCTTCCATGTGGTCATTGCCGGCACCGCCATCGAGATAGTCATCGCCGCCTGCGGTGATGAGGGTATCGTCACCGGCTCCGCCATAGAGCTTGTCGTTGCCCACCACGCTGGCCGGCAGCGGCTGCAGCCAATTGGCGCGCACATCGCTGCCGAGCAGGTAGTCGTTGCCATCGCCACCGTAGAGGACATCATCCCCGTTGCCGCCGGTCAGGCGGTCGTCACCGTCTTCGCCGTAGAGCATGTCATTGCCCTCGCTGCCAAACAGCTTGTCGCTACCGGTGCCGCCCCAGAGCTGGTCGTTGCCGCCATTGCCCATCAGCGAATCGTTGCCGGCTCCGCCAAAGATCACGTCGTCGTCAGCGGGGGCGCTGCTGAAGCCGGCAGGAATGGCGCTGCCGATGTCACTGCCCATGATGGTGTCGTCACCATCGCCGCCGAACAGGCGGTCATTGCCCCAGCCGCCAAAGAGGCTATCGTTGCCGGCACCGCCATCGATGATGTCATTGCCGTCGTCCCCCGAGAGCTGGTCATTGCCATCCCCGCCGGCGATGCGGTCGTCGCCGCCAAAGCCGTTGATGATGTCGTCGCCCTTGCCACCCAGGAGCAGGTCGGCGCGGTTGCTGCCGCCGATCGTGCTATTGCCGTCGCCCCCCGTCTTGGTCGGCAACGCGCGAGCCCTGGCCGACAAAGGCAGTGGCGTTTCATCCGGTGCCTGCGCCTGGAAGCGCGCATTGCCTGCAGTGAACACACCGTAATCGGCTGCGCGCAAGGCGTCGAACCTCACCCGCTGCAGGGCCTCGGCCAGGGTATCGATTTCGCCGGCTTGGGCGATGCCGTCCTGATTGAGGTCGGACCAGACCATCAGGCCCGACAGTTCCGTACCACTGAGCTGCCCGTCGTGATCGCCGTCCAGCGCCGCCAGCTGGGCTGCACTCACGCCTTGCAGCTTGCTGTCGAGAATGCGCCAGCTGCGATCACTTACGCTGTTCTTCGACTCAGCGGCGCTGGCCCCGCCTTCGCGGCACGCCTGGCGCGCGATGAAGCTGGCCGGATCGAGACGGCCCGGCTGCCGATAGGTGGCCGGGGCATTGGAGGGATCGGCCGACGAACGCACGCTGGCATCCGCCATCGCCAATGCGGGTGCAGGAGCAGCCGCTGCCACGGCAGCAGTGCTGGCGGGCTGGACCGGGGCAACCGGAGCGGCCGGCGCAGCCCGAACTACCGGCGCGGCAGGTGTCACGCTCAGCGCCGGGCCTGCGGCGACCGGCGGCGAGGTACTGGTTGGCAGCGCAGCGGGTGCCGCCGTGATCACCGGTGCGGGAGCGGGTGCCGGGGCCGGCGATGGCGATGAATCTGGTGCCAGCGGCATCAGTGCCGGGCAGAAGATATCGATGGGGCACAGCATCACCTGGTCATGCAGGAAGACCTTGACATACACCGGGGCCGGCTGGCCAGTCTGTACGCACACGGGTGCCGGGGCCGGCAAAGACGGGCAAGTGGAGGCCAACGGCGGGCAAGGGGCCGGATGTTGCACGGCCACGGGTGCAGGCACGACCGGTGACAGCGCGACCAGGGCTGGCACCGCTGGGGCGGCGGTCGTCTGCGCGAGCGTTGCAGGTGCCCGTGCGGAAGTACTGCCCGATGCGGTGGCGATGGCGCTCGCAACCGGCGGCGCCGCTGCAGTCGCACCCGACTTGGCAATCGGCGTGCCGGCCGCCCGGTCGGGCAAGGCGCTCACCGCCGCCTGGGTGACCGCAGCGGGTGCGGGGGATGGCAGCACCGGTGCCAGCGATTTGGCCGGGGACGCTGCCACGCGTTCGGTCTGGCCGGCTGCCTTGCGGATGGCGGTTCCGGCAGCCAAGGCCGCGTTGAACGTGTGAGAGGACGGCGCGGCCACCGGCAGTGCGGGTGCCGTCACATTCGCTCCCAGCTTGGTAACGGACGAGGAAGCCACGGCTTGCGCGCCAGCAGCCGGCAGCGAGGAGGGGGCACTGGCGGCCGCAAGGCGCTTGGCGTCAGCTGCCGCCAGCGTCTTCGCCGAAATGTGCGCAAGCACTTTTTCCGGCGTGACCAAGGTGATGATGGGAAGGATGTGGTTTCTGTTTTCGTTTGTTGTTTTCATGTTGTTTTCCCTGAGCGAGGTGAGGCACATACTTCTTGGCGGGGCAAAACCGCCGTCTTCCAGATGCGATGAGCCAGGGTCCGCAGTGACCGGCAGGACAACATGTCGCTGCTCTGTTTTCACTGCAAGCTCTCCCTCCCCAAGGCAGCTTGATTGGCTGACGACACAAGGTGTCACCCCATCCCACTTCTTCTGAAAGACAAAATAGTTTTGCCCCGTAGCAATTCAACCCCGGCACAGGCACCCCGTAAATCGCACCAAAGGGCCGCCATGCCGCTGAAAATGGCGGTCCCCGCCCCATGCGGCTTGCAGGTCAAATGAAAGTTTTTTCCGCGACGCAGCGCGCAAAGCGCCGCCCCATGCGACATGCAACGCCGATCAAATAGATCAAGCGGAAACGATATGAATATTTCTGTCCATGGACGGCGCGCACGAAACTTCACCTAGGTACAAAACGAAGCGAGCATATTTTCATTTTTGAGACACATCGCCGCGCTACCACGAATGCTCTGCCCGCCGCAATACTCCAGAATCCCAATGTGACGAATGCGCCCTTGTGCTTTACCCTGTGATTCAGTAGATTGGCGAAAAAAATGAAAGTCCGAGAGCCACCCTCGAAGGTGCTCCGAGACAACGGAGACGGAAATCAATCACCCTGCCCCTCGCCGCCCGCAGACCTGGTTTGCGGCGCCGATGAGCGTCTTGCTTGCCGTTTCCGGATGTTTGACAGGCTGGTGCGAAATTTGCATCGTCTGACACAAAACAACAGGAGCCCGCGCCATGCATGCCGACCATTTTTCCGTTCATGCCGAACAGTTTTCGGATGTGGACCAGCAAGCCAGTACGCTCACCGGATGGGAGCAGGAGTACCAGCAACTGGGCAGTGGCCGTTTCGTCGGCGCGCTGGCCATGGTGCAGACCGACGAGTTCTGCTTCATCCGCGAGACCACCAACACCGCCCTGCACGAACGCATCGTGCCGCCGCCCGAGCAGATGGTCATCGGCATCTGCAACACCAGCGCCCAAGGCCACTTGCTCAACGGCCGGCCGCTCACGCAGGACCAGTTGATCGTGCTCGATGGCAGCCGGGCACACCACATCCGCACCAACGGTCCGATCGAATTGCTGGGCATCTCGGTGCAGCGCGAGCTGTTCCTGTCGCAGCTGCACGAGCAGGATGAAGCCAGCGTGCGCAAATGGCTGGACCTGTCCGTGCTGCAGCTCGATGCGGCCACGGCGGGCATGCTGCGCCATTACTTCTCGGTCGCCTTCGATCTCCTCAACACGCCAGCGGGCAAGGCCACGCGGCCGATCAGCCCGCGTGCGCTTGCTTCCACTGCCATCAGCAACGTGGCGCTGGCGCTCTCGCTGAACCAGGGCCATCACGAACTCGAATCGACCCTGCCCTCGCGCCAGCGCCGCGAACGCATCGTGCAGAACGCCATCGACTACATGCGCACGCATGCGGGCGAGGAGATCGGCATCCTCGATGTGTGCCGCGCCACCCACGTGAGCCGCCGCACCCTGCAATACTGTTTCGAGGAACGGCTCGACATCTCGCCGCTGCAGTACCTCAAGGCGCTGCGCCTGAACGCGGCGCATCGCGAAATCAAGCGGCGCAGCAGCGAAGAACGCGGCCACGACACCATCGGCAACCTGGCCGCCCTGTGCGGTTTCAATCATCCCAGCCGCTTCGCCTCGGAATACAAGAAGATGTTCGGCGTCCTGCCTTCGGAAACGGTCATCAAAACGGCTGCACAATCCTGAGTCTGCCGGCACAGTCCGCATTGGTAACGCCGGTTACCAATACGGACTGTGCCGCTGCCCTGGGCAATTTTGGGGCAGAGGTCTAGCCGTTTTTGGCAAAGCTGCCCTGTCTTGGTCCACCACCTCCATCGTCCACTCTCATTTGCACCCGGAGCACGCATCACCATCTGCGCGTGCTCCGGGCAAGCCCGCCTCAAAATACGAGCTTTTCTCACAATAAAACCGACCAGTTGGTTGATTAATATTGTTTCCGGCAACAATCCTGTTTTTGTCACAGGTCAATTCAACGACAAGGGAATAATCAGCTCCATTCTTCGCCCCTCAACATCCTGCCGGACAAATCGGTCAGCCTCGCCCTGCAAGCCTTTTTCAAAGCCGATTACAGCGGGGCCGTCTGGTTTTGCACCATCCCCTCCGGGCGTTCCTCCCGAAAATTGCTAAAAGCGGCTAACAGTACCGAGGTGGCCCCTTCTACATTCTCCCTCGTCCACTGCTCCCAAAAAACCACCTATTCAGGACAACGCCATAAGCGAGTCAATTTTCCACTCTGTCAGCGTTTTGTCAGACATGGGACGCAACCCGAGCGGGTTGTGGCAATAGGAAAGGCCTCCACGCCTTGGGAGCGGTCCGCCATCCGGACTGCGCGGCAGCGCATCCGGCCAACGCACACCCGCATCACAACAAGGGAGAACAGCAATGAAGGTCATCCACATGAGCGCCATGGCCCTGGCGCTGGCTGCCACGTTCGCGCAGGCCGCCACGCCCGCCGACCTCGGCGGCAGCCTCACGCCGCTGGGCGGCGAGAAAGCCGGCGGCAACGGCGTGCCGGACTGGAAGGAAGACAACGTGGTCCTGCCCGGCTGGTCCTACGGCAAGCTGCGCCGCGATTTCTTCAAGTACAAGGACGAGAAGAAAACCGAGACCATCGATGCCTCCAACGTCGACAAGTACGCCAGCAAGCTCAGTGCCGGCCAGGTCGCCCTGATCAAGCAGATCAAGGGGTACAAGATGGATGTCTATCCCAGCCACCGCTACTGCAGCGCTCCCGATTTCGTGGTGGAGAACACCAAGAAGAACACCAGTGCCAAACTCGGCGCCGATGGCTGGAGCCTGGCCGAGGCGGTGGTGCCGGGCATTCCCTTCCCCGTGCCCAAGAGCGGCGAAGAGGTCATGTACAACAGCAAGATGCGCTATCGCGGCGTGGCCCAGGAATGGAAGTCCACCATCACCGCCGTCTCCCCGCGCAAGGGCAGCAGCGAATGGATCAAGGCCGGGTCGCAGCAGACCATGTTCTTCCCCTGGGCCGCCAAGGGCAGCGTGAATCTCTCGACCCTGCCGCCGGTGGAGTACTACACCTACTTCGCCTACAACTCGCCCACGGCGCTGGCCGGACAAGCCTTGTCGCTGACCACCTTCCTCAACCAGGCCGGCGGCGAAACTTTTTACTATTTCCCCGGCCAGCGCCGCGTACGCCGCATGCCCTCCTACGCCTACGACTCGCCGCAGATCGGCATGGAGAACCAGTACACGCTGGATGAGCCCATGGTCTTCAACGGCACCATCGACCGCTTCGACTGGAAGCTGGTCGGCAAGAAGGAAATGTACGTGCCGTATGGCAGCTTCGGTGCCACCGACTTCAAGGCCAAGTTCGAAGACGTGGCCGGTGACGAGTCCATCGCCGAGAGCGCCCGCCGCTACGAGCTGCACCGCGTCTGGGTGGTGGAAGCCACGGTCAAGGCCGGCGTGCGCCACCTCGCGCCCAAGCGCACTTTCTATGTTGACGAGGACAGCTGGAACCTGGTCGCCGCCGATGATTACGACGCCCAAGGCAAGCTGTGGAAGCACCGCGAAGCCTATGTGATCCCGGTCTATGAGACCGGCAGCTGCGACCAGGCCGGCTTCGCGCAATACAACCTGGCCGAAGGCCGCTACGTGTTCGACCTGCACGCCGCCGGCACCGGCAAGGACATGGCCTGGGAAGTCGACGGCAAGGGCAATCCGCGCGCCAAGGCCAGCTTCTACAGCGCCGACAACCTGCGTGCCATCAGCGATCGCTGAGCGGTCCTGAGACGGCATCCGCAACGGGAGAGGAACAACAATGAAAAATCATCTGCAAACCAGGGTCATCGCATTGGCCGCCGCCACGCTGTGCAGCGGCGCGGCACAGGCCATCACCTTCGAGGGCGAGACGGTGTCCGGCAATTTCGATTCCACGGTCTCGCTGGGTGTGGGCGTGCGCGCCAGCAAGCAATCCTGCGGCCTGATCATCGGCAGCAGTGGCGGCAGTGCAGCGGCCGCCTCCGGCCCCAGTGCGCCGGGTGGCTGTGCCGATGCACTGTCATCGCTCAACGACCAGGGCGACCTGAACTACAACCGGGGGGACCGCTTCACCACCTATCTCAAAGGCACCCATGAGCTTTTGCTCAACATGCCGGAAGACGTGAAATTCCTGGGCCGCGTGAGCTGGCTGCGCGATTACTCGGCCACTCGCAGCACCGGCAACATCAGTGGAGCCAATACCACCGGCCGCGCGCTGTCGGATGACGCCACCAATGAATTGCATTCCAAGGTGCGCCTGCTGGACCTGTGGGTCAGCAAGTCCTTTGACCTGGGCGAGGAACGCGCCCGCATCCGCGTCGGCAATCAGGTGGTGAACTGGGGCGAGAGCCTGTTCATCGCCGGCGGCATCAACCAGACCAATGCCATCGACCTGATGCGCCTGTCCAATCCGGGTACGCAATTGAAGGAAGCCATCCTGCCCGCTCCGATGGTCAACTTCGCCACCGGCCTCGGCCGTGGCTTCTCGGTGGAAACCTATGTGCAGCAAGGCTGGGAAAGCAATTATTTCCCGCCCGTGGGCAGCTACTGGTCGACCGCCACCGTGGGCAGCGGTGCCGATGCGCTGGGTGTGCCGGTCACCGGCCGTCCGCGCTCCACCGGCCAATATGGTGTGGCCCTGCGCTATACGCCGCCCGGTGCCGATGTGAACTTCGGCTTGTACGTGATGAACTACCACGACAAGTCGCCCGTGCTGTCGACCGCCAATACCGCCAGCGGCTTGGGCTATTCCTATCTGGAAGACCGCAAGATGGTCGGCCTGTCGGCCAATTTCCCGCTGGGCAACTGGGCCATCGGCACGGAACTGTCGTATCGGCCCAAGGATGCGGTCTCGCTCAACGGCTCGGTGCAGAACGCCAATGGCGGCCTGTGCCAGACCAATGGCAAGTGCTACATCGAGACCGAGAAATACCAGTTGGCCATCACCGGCATGCTCAGCCTCACCCCCAGCGAACACGGTGCCGTGCTCAAAACCCTGGGGGCCGATACCGCCACGCTGATGGTGGAAGCGGTGGCCATCAAGTATCCCAACCTGAAGAACGCGTATGGCGGCATCCCCGTGGCCGCGGGCCTGTGGGGCTGGGGCTACGACACCACGGCCAATGCCAGCAATACGTTGGCCAATGGCGGCAATACCTCCGGCGTGGGCAGCGCGACTTCGTATGGCTACAACTTCGACTTCAGCTGGGTCTACGACGGTTCGGTGATCCCTGGCTGGCAGGTCATTCCCGAGGTCTACTTCTTCCATGCCGTCAAGGGCCGCACGCCCAATGCCACGGCGACCTTCATGGAAGGCGCGAAGATGGCCAACTTCACCGTGACCTTCACCCAGAACCCGGCCAAGTGGCAGGTGGCGCTGAACTTCGCCAAGTTCTGGGGCGGAGCCAGCGTGTTCGATCAACCGCTGCGTGACCGCAGCTTCTATGGCATGACCATCAGCCGCAACTTCTGAGGCCGCGCGCCCGGGCCCTCCACGGTCCGGGCGCATTGACGTGCAATCCCGTTTTGCTTGAAGCCGCCTGCGGGCGGCCCGCGTTTTTGAACTCCGACCCGAGACCACCGCACCATGGCCAACGCCCCTTCCCTGTTCAGTCTGGATAGACTCGACGCCAGCCTGTTCCGCCTGCGCATTCCCATCCTGGCCCTGCTGCTGGCCTTCACCGCCGTGCTGTCGTATTTCGCGCTGCAATTGCGCATGGACGCCGGCTTTGAAAAACAGATGCCGACCCATCACGAATACATCGACACCTTCAAGCAGTACCGCGATGACGTGCTCGGCGCTAACCGCCTCAACATCGTGCTGCGCACGCGCAAGGGCAGCATCTGGACCAGGGAGGGACTGACCCGCCTGTCCGAGATGACGCAGGCCGTCATGTTCCTGCCCAACATCAGCCGGCTGGGCGTGCAGTCGCTGTGGACGCCCAACACCTTCGTCAACGAAATCACCGAGGAGGGTTTCCGCGCAGACCCCGTCATTCCCGGCACCGTGATCCCCTCGGCGCTCACGCCGGAGACCATCGAGCAGATCCGCAATACGGCCGTCAATGGCGGCTTCGTCGGCACCCTCATCTCGCGCAACCAGGACAGCGCCATGATCGTGGCCGAGATCAACGAGTTCGATGCCAAGGGTGAGAAGGTCGACTACCTGGCCTACAACAAGCTGCTCAACGACCTGCGCGCGAAATACGAGAACGCCGACTTCGAAGTGCAGATCATCGGCTTTGCCAAGCAGATCGGCGACGTGGCCGATGGTGCCGAAGGCGTGCTCAAATTCTGCGCCATGGCCCTGCTGCTGACTACCATCGCGGTCTACTGGTATTGCCGCTCGCTGCCCTTCACGCTGCTGCCGGTGGCCTGCTCGCTGGTGTCGCTGGTGTGGCAGTTCGGCACGCTGCGCCTGCTCGGTTACGGGCTCGATCCGCTGGCGGTGCTGGTGCCCTTCCTGGTGTTTGCCATTGGCGTCTCGCATGGCGTGCAGCAGATCAATACCATCGTGCGCGGCATCGCCGGCGGCCAGTCCTGCGAAGCGGCGGCCCGCGCCAGTTTCAAGGGCCTGCTCATTCCGGGCGTGCTGGCGCTGGTGACGGCGCTGGTGTCCTTCGTCACGCTGGTGATGATCCCGATACCGATGGTGCGCGAACTGGCCATCACGGCGTCCATCGGCGTGGGCTACAAGATCATCACCAACCTGGTCATGCTGCCGCTGGCGGCCTCGCTGCTGAAGGTTGGCAAGACCTATGCCGACAGCGCCATGCGCGCCCAGCAGGCCAGAGGCCGCTGGCTGGCCGTGCTGTCACGCTCGGCACAGCCGCGCGTGGCGCGCAGTATCGTCGTCATCACCCTGCTGGTGCTGGCCGGCTCGGCCTGGTACAGCCATGACCGCCTGGTCGGCACGCTGCAGCCGGGCGCACCGGAACTGCATGCCGACGCACGCTACAACCGCGATGCCCGCTGGATCGCGGACAATTACGGCAACGGGCTGGACTGGCTGACGGTGATCCTGTCGACGCCTTCCAATTCGTGCGACAACGTCAGCTTCGGGCGTTATCAGGATCAGTTCGATACGGTCATGCGGCATGTACCGGGCGTGCTGTCCGTGAGCTCCTTCGCCGACCAGATGAAGATCTATAACGAGGGTTACAACGAGGGCAATCCGGCCATGTTCACGGTGCCGCTGGATGCCGCCAACTATGCCGCCCTGGCGGTAGAAATCGGGCGTGTACGCGGCTTCCTCTCCAAGGACTGCAACATGCTGGCCAGCCATCTCTTCCTGGCCGACCACAAGGCTGCCACCATCAATGGCGTGATCCAGGCGGTGAAGAGCTATCGCGACCAGCACAAGCTGGCCGGGCTGGAAATCCGCCTGGCCGCAGGCAACGCGGGCGTGATCGCGGCCGTCAATGATGAAGTGGAAAAATCCGAGCTGCCCATGATGCTCTACGTCTACGGGGCCATCGTGCTGCTGGTGTTTGCGGTCTATCGCGACTGGCGCGCCATCATCGCCTGCTGCCTGCCGCTGACGGTGGCCACCTTCATCGGCTATGCCTTCATGAAGCAATTGCAGATCGGCCTGACAGTAGCGACTCTGCCCGTGATGGTACTGGCCGTGGGCATCGGCGTGGACTATGCCTTCTACATCTACAACCGGCTGCAGCTGCATCTGGCTGCTGGCCTGCCCATTGAAGAGGCGCTGCACAACGCGATTCAGGAAGTGGGCATCGCCACCATCTTCACGGCCATCACGCTCGCCATTGGCGTGGCCACCTGGTCCTTCTCCGACCTCAAGTTCCAGGCCGACATGGGCAAGCTGCTGGCCTTCATGTTCCTGGTCAACCTGGTCATGGCGATGACCGCCCTGCCCGCCTTTGCGGTGGTGCTGGAGAAAATGTTCCCGCGCAAGTCACCCATCAAGCTCAACAGCGCCCTGGCGCACTGATTGCCGATCGCAAGGACGATTCATGATTTATTTCCGCAAACATTCTGTGGCGCTGGCCTTGGCCGTGCTGGCCGGTGGCGTCTCCCATGGCGCATTGGCGCAGGCCGGTGCAGCGGTCACGCTTTCACCGGCGCGCTCCGATGCGCATGCTCTGCACAACATGATGCTGGGTGCGACCCGTGCGGGCAGCCGTATCGTGGCCGTAGGCGCCTATGGCTACATCATCCTCTCCGACGACGGCGGTGCCAGCTATCGCCAGGCCGACAAGGTACCGGTCGATACCACGCTGACCTCGGTCAGTTTCGCTGGCACCGAGCAGGGCTGGGCGGCCGGCCACGGCGGCGTGATCCTGCACACCGCCGATGGCGGCAAGACCTGGGCCCTGCAGCGCAGCGACACCAGCGTGGACCAGCCACTGTTTTCGGTCTGGTTTGCCAATGCCAATGAGGGCTGGGCGGCCGGCTTGTGGTCGCTGCTGCTGCATACGCGCGATGGCGGCAAGAGCTGGCAGCAAGTCAAGCTGCCCACGGCACCGGGCCAGCAGCGCGGCGACCTGAACCTGCTGCACATCTTCCCCGGCCGCGATGGCGCGCTGTTCGTCGCGGCCGAGCAAGGCGTGCTGTATCGCTCGCCCGATGGCGGCCAGCACTGGGAGGCGCTGGCCACGGGCAGCAAGGCTTCGCTGTGGAGCGGCGTGGTCACCGCCTCCGGGGCAATCATCGTTGGCGGCCTGGGCGGCAAGCTGCTGCGCAGCGAGGATGGCGGGCAGCACTGGCAGGTACTGGCCTCGCCCACCAGCGGCTCCATCACGGCCCTGCGCAGCGAAGGCAATCAGGTCATGGCAAGCTCGCTCTCCGGTGCGCTGCTGGTGAGCGAGGACGACGGACGGCAATGGCGCATCAAGGCTGTGGCACGCGATGCGCTGACCACTCTGGAATTGCAGGATGGACGGGCCGAGCGGCCGATCGCGTATGGCAAGGGCGGGCAGGCCAAGCTGGAGGCGAGCGTGACGCGCTAAGCTTTCCCACTGGGGCGCGCACGCATCATGTCGCTTCGGACATTAAAAAAGGATATCCACGGATATCCTTTTTTTGATACAACACCGTACGGTTATTTTTTCAAACTGATCACTTGCGGCTGCGTGACACCCTTCAATCCCTCCTGCCCAAATTCCAGACCCCAACCCGAACGCTTGTTGCCGCCAAAGGGCACCATGGGATGGACCATGCCGTGCTGGTTCACCCACACCGTCCCGGCCTGCAATCGGGTAGCCACTTCGGCAGCACGCTGCGTATCACTGCTCCACACCGACGCGCCCAGGCCGACGTCGAGCCGGTTGGCATTGGCGATGGCCTGCTCCAGATCGCTGTAGCGGATGATGGGCAGCACCGGCCCGAACTGTTCCTCGTCCACCAGGCGCGCACCATCGCGGATGTCCGTCACCAGCGTGAGCGGATAGAAATTGCCCGGGCCGTCCGGCAGCACGCCGCCGCAGACGATGGTGCCGCCCTCTTCACGGGCACTCTCCACCAGCGCCGCGACTTTCTTCAACTGCATGGGATTCTGTACCGGCCCCATGGCGATGCCGGGCTGCAAGCCGTCGCCCATGGGAGTGGCGGCGATGATGGCCTTGAGCTCGGCCACGATTCGGTCATGCAGCGCATCGGGCACGTAAAGGCGCTTGGCACAGGCGCAAGTCTGGCCCATGTTGAGGAAGGCGCCCCAGAACAGGCCCGGCGCAATCGCCTTGGGATCGGCATCCTCCAGCACGATGGCCGCATCATTGCCGCCCAGTTCCATGGTGGTCGGCGTGAGGTTGCGCGCGGCCGCTGCAACGATGCGCGCACCGGTCGCACCGGAGCCGGTGAACATGATCTTGTTGACGTCCGCATCCTCCACCAGCAGGGCGCCCACGCTGCCATCGCCGCTGACGGTATTGAGCACGCCGGCCGGCAGTGCTTCCGCAATCACGCGCGCCAGTTCCAGGCCGCAGACGCTGGTGTATTCCGAGGGCTTGAGCACGACCGTATTGCCGGTGTAGAGCGCCGGGATGATCTGCCAGATGGAAATCATCAGCGGCCAGTTCCAGGGGGTGATGGCGGCAATCACGCCATAGGGCTTGCGATGCAGTTCGTCGCGCCGGGTCTCGTCCTCGAACACCACTTCCGGGGCCAGTTCCAGGCTGGCCGTGGCGCGCGTCCAGGCCTCGCAGCCCCACAGTTCGAAGCGCGAGCCCGGCACCTGATCCGGACCGACGCCACCCAGCGGGCGGCCCTGTTCCTGTGTCACCAGCGTGGCGAGCCGTTCGGCATTGGCAGCGATGGCATCGGCCACGCGCTCCAGGTGCTCGCGCCGCTGCGCCAGTGACAAGGCTGCCCAAGCCGGCTGCGCCTGGCGTGCGGCGGCTACCGCTGCCGCAACCTCGATGGCATCGGAGTGCGGGAAGCGGCCCATGACCTGGCCGGTGGCGGGATTGTGCGAATCGAGCAGGCGGCTGCCCGTGCGCAGCTGGCCGCCGATGATGTTGGATGCGATATGCATGGAGTCTCCTTGTGAAAAAAGACCGTCGGGCCGGAGCACGGACGGTCAAGCTTTGCCGGCTTGGGGAAGCCTTATTTCTTCTTGTTCAGGCCGAGGGTGGGCGTCTCGTCGAAGAAATTCCAGGGCTTCAACAGGACGTGTACCCATTCGGTGGGCATGATGGGCCACTCTTCGGCACGCGCCACGTGCGTGGTGCCGGTGGTCAGCCAGACCACATCGTCCTGGTTGACGATGGACTGGTTGTCCTTGACGAAGGCACCCAGACCGGTGTCCTCGTGCGAGCGGTTCGGATACTTGCCTTCCGGGAAGCGCTGCTGCGGGTCATAGCGGGTCACCCAGAGCTGGCGGTCCATGAAGCTCAGGCGCTTGTTGAGCCATTCATCGGGCGAGAAGTTGGCGCCCTTGGCAATCGGGTGCGTACCGCCCGCATACGGAATCAACTGGTAAGAGACCGGATTGCCGACCTTGTTGAACTTGTTGGGGTTGCTCAACAAACGAATGGTCGATGCATCGAATTTCTGCGCCGCCTGCTGCTCGGTCTCTGCGGTGCGCTGCACGGTCTGCATGGTGCTGCTGCGCGGGCCGCCACGGGTGTTGGGCAACACCACCGGATCAACTTCGGTGAGCGAATTGCCTTCACCATCGATGTCCAGATCGAGACGGAAGTTGTAGATGTGCTGGTGCGTGGTGCCGACGATGTTGTGATCGATCAGCGTGCCGTAACGGGTATCCTCGGCCGCGCTGGCGTCACGCATGGTCGAAGACTTCACGCCCTTGACTGCTTCGATGCCGGTCGCGCCGGCATTGATGCCGATGGTGCCATTCTCGGCAAAGACCCAGTCGAAGATGTAGTCGTAATTGCCGACCGTGCTGATCCAGCGGATCACCAGCTCACGCCGCTCCACTGACAGATTGGGCTGGCCGTATTCCTGGTGCTTGAATTCCGGGCCGGCATAGCGTTCGAAGACGCCAATGGCGCGCGGGATGGTGCGCGGCTTGCCGCTGGTGTCGGCCAGCGTGGCATCGAGCAGCACCACGTTGTCAGGCGCATCCTTGCCGCGCTCGATGGGTGAGGTCAGCGTGCCCATGCCGTATTCACCCGAATCCAGGTAAGCCTTGAAATACCAGCCCACGTCCGGATCACCGTAAGGCACGATCATGCCGCCCAGCGAACCCTCGTACATGATCTGGCGTTTCTTGCCGTGGTCGTTGTAGGTGACGGTCGAGAACATCAGGCCCACGCGCGAATCCAGCTTGAAGTGCATCTCCCAGTTGCGCCAGCGCAGGGTGTTGCCGGTGATGGTGTAGTTCTTGCCCTCGGGCTCGCTGATGTCCAGCGGCTTGGGTGGCGGGACCAGTGCGCGGCCGCTGCCGTCGTAGCCGGTCGGTTTCATCGGCACCGGGATCACGCCGTTGTCTTCGATCTTGATGACTTTCTTCTGCACCAGATCGACCACCGCCACCAGGTTTTCGATGGGATGCGCCCAGTAATTGCCGTCGCCGACATCCAGGTAGCTGACCACCTTGAGCAGGCGGGCATCTTCCTGCAGGGCATCCTTGCCGCCGAAGTAGCCCACGGTCAGCGGGGTGGCCACCACCTTCTTGATGTCGGTGATGCCGCGCTTGGCCAGCGCCTGGGCGTAGTCGGGGCTGGTTTCCATGGCGTTCTGGACGGTGGCGAAGTCATCCACCAGCACCATGCCGTGTACGCCGGTCTTGGGCTCCCAGCGCGTCACGCTGCGTTGGCCCAGATCCACCGTACCTTCGATCACCTGGCTGCCATCTAGCAAAGTGAAATCGGCGCGCCGGGCAAAGGTCTGTCCGCGTTCGCCGAGGGCGAATTTCCAGACCTGCTCCTTGGGCGCTTCGGCCACCGTGATTTCGGTAAAGCGATAGGACGGCTGCCAGCGGCCGCTGGCCTTCAAGACATCCAGCGTGGCATTGATCTCATCGGCGCTGAGCGGGTTCAGCGGATGCGGCACGGACTCGATCTGGAAAGTCTTGTCCAGACTGGGCGCAAAGACGGTATTGATGAATTCGTCGGAGACATAGGGCTGTCCGTTCTTCATCACCAGCGGCACCGGCAGCTTCACGCTCTGGCCGTTGACCAGCGCGGTCGTGGCGCGCGGCTTGACGCGCACGGTCACGCTGTTGCGCTGGATGGTCCACAGACCCGCATAGGCATCCCAGCGCACGGTAGCGCCGAAATCTTCCAGGGTCTTCTTGAGCGGCAACATGTGTGCGGCCGCGCCATGGGCGGCGGCCGGCAGCGGCGCCAGCAAGGCAGTGGCCAGGCCGGCTACGGAAAGCGTAGACAAGACCGCCTTGCGCAGCAGGCGGGAACGGAAACGAGTGGGGGTCATGGTCGGAACGTGTCGGTGTGGAACGGGTGTGATGGATTATTGCGTTCCCTTCCCGCACCGGCGTAGCCCGATTTGGCAAACCTGCGCGCCGCACGAGGTCCTGCGGCGCGCGCAGTCTGCGTTCTCTTCCCGCATGCAGCCTTTCTTTGCCCCTGATGTCTCCGGATCGCACCGCTCAAAAGCAAAACAGCCCCCGCACTGCGGAGGCTGTTTTGCCGTTTTCGGCTATGTTTTTCGGCGCTCTCAGAACTTGTGCCGCAGCCCGATACGCAGGACATTCTGGCTGCTGTCGTCGGCCGGTGCCGACGAATAGGCCGCGCTGATGACGCCGGGATTGAGCACGTCGCTGGCTGACTGGCGGCTGGCCATGGCGTAGAGATCGGTGCGCTTGCTGAAGAAATAATCGATGCCGACATTGAGCTGCGTGGTGTGTCCGCGCGTAGCACCACCGCTGGCACGGGACAGATCGGCACGATCATGGATGACACTGCCCAGCAGGTGCAGCTTGGCATTCATCGCGTAATCCACGCCGACGTCGAACACATTGGCGCGGGTAGCGCTGGTGATGGCCACCAGTCCGCTCGCCGCCAGCGGCTGCTGGGTCGGGCGGCGCACCTGCGACCAGGCTGCGAACAGCTTGGCCGGACCGGCCTGGTAGCTGGCGCCCAGGGTGAAGGTCTTGAGGTCAGTATCACCGGCACTGGACGGCGGCGTATCCGCCGCCAGCTTGCTTTGGTAGTAAGCGGCACCGATGCCCGCATTGCCCCGCCGATAGTTGGCCCCGACGCCGAAGGCTTGTCCCGCCGACGTCTTGCCGGCGACCTCGCCGAAGCCGTAGAAGAGGCTACCGGTGAATCCGCCCATCTCGGCGGTATCGAAGCGCAGCGAATTGCTGGTCCGTGCGCCGGTCAGGCGATCGAGGCTGTTGAAGTGACCGGCACGCACACCGCCACCCCCGAAGATCTGGAAGGAACTGTATTGCAGGCCGATCTCTTCCAGATAGTCGGTCTGGCGGCCAATGGTCAGCGTACCGACATGGCCACTCAGGCCGACCACCGACTTGCGGTCGAACAGGCTGCCCGGCGTGGCCATGGCACCGTCGTCAGCGGAGAATCCGTTTTCCAGCTGGAAGATGGCCGCCAGTCCGCCACCCAGTTCCTCGCGGCCGCGAAAACCGATGCGCGAGGCCATGGCGTCACCGGAGTCGACACTGACGCGACTGTTGTTGCCGGCCCCGACCTTGCTGGTATAGACCAAGCTCATGTCGATGACGCCATAGACGGTGACGCTGGAAGTCTGGGCCTGGGCACATTGGCTGGCGTTGAGCAGCCCCAGGGCGGAAAGAGTGAAGACGAGTTTTTTCATGAGAAGCGTGCCGCACGCGGCATGGTGCAGAAAACGTCAAATCATCCCGGGTGCTTTCTGCCGGGTGGAGGGAGGAGAATGGCACTGGCCGGGTCCAGGGAAGGCACATGGTAGGAGCCCCTTCCCCCCGCAGCAATTACCTCTTGGGATAGTGCCCGCGCGGGTCATTGCGGCTGGCGCGGAGCCTGTGCCCATGCCATACTTGCCGCAGCCCGCTGACGCTTTTTGCGCAGTGGCGCGCAAGTTCGGTACACTGCCCTCTTCCAACCTTGCCCTCGCTGGCCTGACCTGATTTGAACAACGCCGCCACCTTCCGCCTCGAACCGTCCAGCCCGCCTGTGCTGCACGTGGAAGGCGACTGGACCTTGCGCAACTATCGCGCGCTGTCGCACCAGATCGCGCAGCAGCGGCCGGCGGTAGACGATCAACTGGTGCTGACGTTTTCTGCACTGACCGCCTTTGACACCGTGGGCGCCAAGCTGCTGGTGGATCTGCTGGGCGTGCCCGCAGCCTTGCGCCAGACCGGCGAGGACAGCAATCTGCCGCGCGCCTGGCGCGGCCTGCTGGCCGCCGTGGCCGAGGCCAAGGCCATCGCCATGCCCAAGGCCGCCCCGCCGCCGCAGGCCTGGATTACCGACATGCTGGAACGGGCCGGCGTGGCCACCCTCAACCTGCGCGCCTGTTCGCGCGGCCTGCTGGGTTTTGCCGGACTGTGCCTGCAGACCTTGGCGGCCTCGTTCTGGCGTCCTTCGCGCTGGCGCTTTACGGGCGTAGTGGCCCAGGTGGAACAGACCGGGCTGGACGCGGTCCCCATCGTCTCCCTGCTGACCTTCATGGTGGGTGCAGTGGTCGCCTTCCTGGGGGCGACCGTGCTGGCCGATTTCGGCGCCAGCCTTTATACGGTGGACCTGGTGGCCTTCTCCTTCCTGCGCGAATTCGCGGTGCTGCTGACGGCCATCCTGATGGCCGGGCGCACCGCCAGTTCCTTTACGGCGCAGATCGGCTCGATGAAGGCCAACGAGGAAATCGATGCCATCCGCGCCCTTGGACTGGACCCGATCAACCTGCTGGTCCTGCCGCGCATCATCGCGCTGCTGATCTCCATGCCCCTGCTCACCTTCATCGCCATGATGTCGGGCCTCTTCGGCGGAGCCATGGTGTGCGCGCTGTCGCTGGACATCAGCCCGACCATGTTCCTCTCGCTGCTGCAGCAGGACGTGGGCATCCGCCACTTCGTGCTGGGCATGGTCAAGGCACCGCTGTTTGCCTTCGTGATCGCCATCATAGGTTGCAACGAAGGCTTCAAGGTCAGCGGCAGCGCCCAGTCGGTGGGCCAGCACACCACCTCCAGCGTGGTGCAGTCGATCTTCGTGGTGATTTTGCTGGATGCACTGGCGGCCCTGTTCTTCATGGAGATGGGATGGTGACCCCGGCGCACGACGATCAGGCCGTCGAAGCGATCATCGACGTGCGCGGCCTGCGCAACCAGTTCGGACCGCAAGTGGTCCATGACCAGCTGGACTTGCAGGTGCGGCGCGGTGAAATCCTGGGCGTGGTGGGCGGTTCCGGTACCGGCAAATCGGTCCTGCTGCGCAGTATCGTCGGCTTGCAACGTCCTGCGGCCGGACAGGTGAAAGTGTTCGGACAGGATCTGTCTGCACTGTCCACCGAAGCACGTTCGCAGTATGAGCGTCGCTTCGGCGTGCTGTTCCAGCAGGGCGCATTGTTCTCTTCGCTGACCGTGCTGGAAAACATCGCCCTGCCCCTGACCGAATACGGCGGACTCGATGCCGATGAGGCGCGTGGGGTCTCGGCCATGAAGCTGGCGCTGGCTGGCCTGCCCATTGCAGCCGGCGACAAAACTCCGGCGGAACTCTCGGGCGGCATGATCAAGCGCGCCGCGCTGGCCCGTGCGCTGGCGCTGGATCCTGACATCCTGTTCCTGGACGAACCGACCGCCGGGCTCGACCCCATCAGCGCTGCCGCCTTCGACCGCCTGATCCTGACCCTGCGCGATGCGCTGGGCCTGACCGTGTTCCTGGTCACCCATGACCTGGACACCCTCTATGCCATCTGCGACCGCGTTGCCGTGCTCTCGGCCAAGCGCGTACTGGTGGCCGACCGCATCGAGGCCGTGGCGGCCTTCGATGATCCGTGGATACGGCAATACTTCCAGGGCCCGCGCGGACGGGCCGCCAGCCAGGCCGCACTGCGTGCTTCGGCCACCCCAACGCATCAAGGAAACGCCTAATGGAAACGCGTGCCCATCACGTCCTCATCGGACTCTTCACCATCCTGGTCGCCCTGGCGGCACTGGTGTTCTGCCTGTGGCTGACCAAGGTCGGACAGGACCGCGACGTCGACTACTACACGGTCATCTTCAACGAGGCGGTCAGCGGGCTCTCGCGCGGCAGCCCCGTGCAGTACAGCGGCATCAAGGTGGGCGATGTGGTCGGCCTGAGCCTGGACCCGGCCGACCCGCGCAAGGTGCGCGCCCGCATCCGCGTGACCGGCAAGGCGCCCATCAAGGAAGACACCGGCGCCAAGCTGGCCCTGGCCGGCATCACCGGCACCGCACTGATCCAGCTGACCAATGGCTCGCCCGAGAGTCCTCGGCTGGAGTCCAAGGATGGCAATGACCCCATCATCATCGCCTCACCCTCGCCGCTGTCGGCGCTACTCTCCAACGGCGAGGACCTGCTCTCCAACGTCAATGAAGTGCTGCTCAACGCCAAACAGTTCCTGGCCCCGGAAAACGCGCGCCGCCTGAACCAGACCCTGGCGCACCTGGAACAGCTGACCGATACCCTGGCCAACCAGCGCGGCAACGTCGGCACCGCCATGCAGGAACTGGCGGCAGCGGCGCGCCAGGCCAATCTGGCGATGCAGTCGGCCAACCAGTTGCTGGCCACACGCGGCAATGACGCCATGGGCAACCTGCAGCAAGCCATGCGTTCGCTGGCGGCCAGCAGCCAGCAGATCGAAAAGCTGATCCAGCAGAACCAGGCCGCCCTCAACAACGGTGCCCAGGGCGTGGCCGAGATCGGCCCGGCCATCACCGAGCTGCGCGGCACGCTGGCCTCGGTGCGGGCCATCAGCCGCAAGCTGGAAAGCAATCCCGGTGCCTACCTGCTGGGCCAAGACAATCTTCAGGAATTCCAACCATGATGACCCCGCTCCTGCGCACCGCCCTGGTGGCCGCCGGCCTGGCCCTGACCGCGTGTTCGATTCTTCCCAAGTCCGATCCGCTGGCGGTCTATCGCCTGCCGCCACTGGCTTCGCCCCATGCGGCGACCACCGGCACGCCCTATCGCGCACTGCGCATCGCCACTCCGGCGGCCAGCCGCAGCATCGACAGCGAACGCATCCTGGTGCTGCCTGAAGGCGACGTGGTCAAGTCCTATGCCGGCGTGCGCTGGAGCGATCCGGCACCGCAGTTGCTGCGCGACCGCCTGCTGGATGCCTTCCAGGCCGACGGACGTTTCCCGCGCCTGTCCGGCGACAATGCCAACATCGCGGCCGAGGTCGAACTCGATGGCGCACTCAACGCCTTCCAGACGGAATATCGCAACGGCGCGCCCAGCGTGGTGATCGTCTATGACGCGCGACTGGTCGACACCGCCACGCGCCAGCAACTGGCGGCGCGGCGCTTTGCGGTGGTGGAAGCGGTGGCCGGCAGCAAGGTGCCGGAGGTGGTCAGCGCCTTTGGCAGCGCCTCGGCGCGGCTGGCGAACGAAGTGGTGGCGTGGGCCGCCACGGTGCGATGAACGGATTTTCTGGACGCGCCATTATCCGAACGTAGCATGGGCAGGCGCACGCTGCTGTGGCAATCTGACCGGTATTTTTCTTGCGGATCGGAAAGCAGCCATGGACAAGTTGCAAGCGATGGAAACCTTTGTCGCCGTGGTAGAGAGCGGCAGCTTCGTAGCCGCCGTGGAGGTGACCGGCCAGTCCAAACCGGCGGTCTCGCGGCAGGTTTCGGAGCTGGAACAGTTCCTCGGCATCCGCCTGCTCCACCGCACCACGCGGCGGCTCTCGCTGACCGATGAGGGCCGCGTCTACTTCACGCGTTGCAAGGAATTGCTGGAATCCATCCAGGATGTGGAGAGCGAAGTCGGGCTCAATTCCGACCAAGCCTGCGGACGGCTGCGCATCGGCGCTCCGCAGGATTTCGGCGTGGAGCAACTGGCTCCGCTATGGGGCAAGTTCACCGAGCAAAATCCGCTGATCACGCTCAACATCACCTTGTCTGACCGCACCATCGACCTGCTTGAGGAAGGTTTCGACATGGCCATCCGCATCAGCACCCTCGGTGACAGCCGCATGGTGGCGCGGCCGCTGGCACCGGTGCGCATGATTGCCTGCGCCTCGCCGGCCTTCCTGCAGCGGCACGGTACGCCGGTGAGTCCGGCGGAACTGCGCGACTATCCCTTCATCTCCTACAGCTACCGCAACGGCGGCGATGAGTGGCATTTCAAGCATGAGCACGGCGACACCTGCACGGTGCGCGTGCGCTCCACCGTCTACGTCAACAATGGCGCTACCTGCCGTGCCATGGCCATGGCCGGCCAGGGCATCGCGATCCAGCCGGACTTCATCGTCAACGCGGCAATCCAGTCCGGTGAACTGGTGGAATTGTTTGAAGGCTGGAGCACCGGCGAGCAGCTGGTGGTGCATACGCTCTACCCGACCCGCACGCATCTGCCGCCCAAGGTGCAGCGCATGCGTGATTTTCTGGTGGAGCAGTTCAAGGTACCGCCATGGTGCCCGAAGCAAGTAACTTAAATTTAAATTATTTAGTTCATTCTCAATTTCCGGTCCAGCGCAGGAACAGCGGCATGAGCACCGGCACCAGCACGGCGGTGAAGACGCCATTGAGTCCCATGCCCAATCCGGCAAAGGCCCCCATCTCTGCACTGACCTGCAAAGCGCGCGCGGTACCGATGCCATGCGAGGCCACGCCCAGCGCGAAGCCGCGCACCGGATGGCTGTCGATCCGCAGGAAGTTGAGCACGTAGCGCGCCAGGACCGCGCCCAGGATGCCGGTGCAGATCACCAGCACGGCGGTCAGCGACGGCAGGCCGCCGAAGCGTTCCGAGATGGCCATGGCAATCGGCGTGGTGGCCGACTTGGGTGCCATCGAAATGACGATGTCGCGCGAGGCCCCCATGGCGTAGGCGATCCCGACCGCCGAGACCACGGCCGTCACGGAACCGGCGGCCAGTCCCAGCATCAGCGGCAGCACTGCGCGGCGGAAATTGTGCCACTGCTTGTAGAGCGGCATGGCCAGCGCAACCGTGGCCGGTCCAAGCATGAAATGCACGAATTGGGCGCCTTCGAAATACGTCTTGTAGGGCGTATGCGTGATGCCCAGGATACTGACCACGATGACGATGGCGATCAGCACGGGATTGGCCAGCGGATGGTAACCCAGGCGCCGGTAGATCCACAGTGCCACGAGATAGGCCACCAGCGTGGTCGTCAGCCCCAGCAGCGGCGAGGCCGCCAGGTAGACCCAGACATCGGTCAGACGGGCCAGGCCGTGCATCAGTGCGGCTCCTCATCGTGATCCGGCTGGCGTGCCGCAGAGAAGCGCTTCATCGCCGCATTGGTCACCAGCGCGCCGACGCCGATGGCCAGCACCGTGCTCACCACCAGCGCCACCGCGATGGCCGGCAGATCGCCTTTGAGCTGGCCGGCAGCGGCAATCACGCCGACACCGGCCGGCACGAACAGCAGCGACAGGTGCTGCAGGATGCCCCATGAGGTCGGCTCCATCATCTGCGCCAGGCGTGAGGAAGAGAGAAAGGCGATCAGCAACAGCAGCATGCCGATCACCGGACCGGGAATGGGCAGGCCCAGCAATTGCGCGGTGCCTTCGCCCAGGCATTGGAAGACCAGGAGGATGGCGAGGGGAGTGAGGTTCATGGGCGGCCAATGGTGATGAAAGTGGCAGACAATCAAAAAATGCGAGGAAAGCGGATTGATTTCACGATTTCGCTGCCAGACCAGGCAATTTGCGCGAGCATGCGCCTCTTCCACCCAAGGAGTGACATCATGCGCACACAAGCAACCAGCAAGGCAGGCCTCTATAATGTACAGGAATCTGTACATCATTTTAGGAGGTCCGAGATGGCCTTTTCTTCCACTGACGTGATTACGCTGACGCAAGCCCGGGCCCAACTTTCCGAACTGGCGGATCAGGTCAAGGCGGGCACAGAGAAAATCATTACCAAGAACGGCGTCAGCTACGTCGCCTTGATCGATGCAGAGCGACTGGATTACTACCATCGGTTGGAGCGGGAGCGCCTGCACCTGCTGACCATTGAAGATGCCCGCGCCGGGCTGGCCGATGTCGCGGCCGGTCATGTGGACGATGCCCGCACCGCGCTCAACGGCCTCAAACGCCGCCGCACTACCAAGACCACGCGCTGAGGTGCAAGGTGGCCGTCCCGCATCGGGTCGAGGTCACGACGTATTTCCTTCGCGGGCTGGCGCAGATCGAGGATTTCCTCGACGCCAATGAGGCAACCGATGCCTATGACCAGCTGCTGGATGAACTGATCGCGACCGTCATCCCCAATCTGGAAAGTTTTCCGCAGCTCGGCCCCTTGATTCAAGGTGGCGCCGGGCAATCAACCGAAGTCCACAGCGCCCTGCGCCTCCTCGAACGGCAATTGGGCAGACTGGCCCGCCACACGGAGGTACGAGAGTACGTAATGAAGGATTACCTGGTGCTCTATGCCCGCTCCAGGGGTGTCGTTCACTTGCTCTCGATACGCCACCAGCGGCAGCGCCGTAACTATCTCGCCGCGCCCTCACCCTAAGTCCTGCGCCCGGACCAGCCAAGCTTGCCCGGGCGCAATGACGATAACGCGTATGCTCCGTCCAAGTCTCGCCCTGTCGCCAGAACCAAATCTTCGCGGGTCTTGTCCCATATCCCGGGCTGTCTCTGCTTATCGGATGGCCCCACCACTCCGCGCACCACGCTGATGCCAACAATCAACAAGAACAGCCCAACGCCGGTCACGACCACGATTGAAACAGGCGCGCTCACGCAGCCTTTACTGGAGCATCATGGACCACGCCACGCCCAGCCGCCCTCTCCGGGTACTGTCGATTTTCGGTACCCGCCCCGAAGCCATCAAGATGGCACCGCTGGTCAAGGCCCTCGATGCCGAGCGCGCCATCGACTCCATCGTCTGCGCCACCGGCCAGCACAAGCAGATGCTGGCGCAGGTACTGGAGCTGTTCGCCATCAAGGCCGATCACAAGCTCGATGTGATGGTGCCGGACCAGACGCTCAACGGTCTCTCCGCGCGCCTCTTCGCCGGCATCGACCAGCTGCTGGAGCAGACCCGGCCCGACCGCGTGCTGGTCCACGGCGATACCACCACCGCCATGGTCGCGGCCATGGCGGCCTTTCACCGGCGCATCCCGGTCGGCCACGTGGAGGCCGGCCTGCGCACCCATGACATGCATCAGCCCTGGCCAGAAGAGATGAACCGGCGCACCATCGATGTGGTCAGCGACCTGATGTTCGCCCCCACCGCGCAGTCGCGCCGCAACCTCGAAGCAGAAAACCTGCAGGGAAAAATCGTGGTCACCGGCAACACCGTCATCGATGCCCTGCAGATGACGGTGGCCCGCATCGATGCCGATGCCGGGCTTCGCGCCCAGCTCGATGCCGCCCTGCCAACGCTGCTGCCTGAACGCCGCCTGCTGCTGGTCACCGGCCACCGGCGCGAGAACTTCGGTACCGGATTCCTGCAGATCTGCCGCGCACTGGCCCAGCTGGCGCAACGCGATGACCTGCAGATCGTCTACCCGGTGCACCTCAATCCCAACGTGCGCGGCCCCGTCATGCAGGAGCTGTCCGGCCTGCCGCACCTGCATCTGATCGAGCCGCTGGACTATCTTCAATTCGTGCGGCTGATGCAGCGCGCCCACGTGATCCTCACCGATTCCGGCGGCGTCCAGGAAGAAGCGCCCGCATTGGGCAAGCCGGTACTGGTCATGCGCGACGTCACCGAACGCCCCGAGGCCGTGGCCGCAGGCACCGTGCAACTGGTCGGCACCGATACCGGCCGCATCGTCGATACCGTGGCCACCCTGCTGAGCGAAGACCGGCTCTGGCGCAGCTTCGCACGCAAACAAAATCCCTATGGCGACGGACAGGCCTGTGCCCGCATCGCCGATGCCATTCTCGGACGCAACTTCCAGCCCTTCTCCGCCTGACTCATCCATTCGCAAGCCACGGGCGGCGAGACGTTGCGGTTTGTTTCGTCGTCCCGTTTACTTAGTTTTTTATGGAAAGTTTTCCCGGCCAGAACCTGGTGAAATCAAACAATATAAAAAATTTTTTACGTCCCTTGATGTAGGGAATTCTCACAAAAATCCTTGTCAGTGTTGCGTTACCCCGCCTTTTCTCCTCAGGCGAAATCAGCCAGCAGCTCCCCTTTTTCCATGCGCCCCTCCGGGCGATGCCAGACGGAAATCGCCCTGAATACTTAGTTTTTCTGGCCCGCCATTTCAAGCAAAAAATCACGAAAAAATGGACACAAGGAAAGTGTCCGCGTGCTGCAAGGTGTAAAGAGTGATATCGAACATGCAACCAAATTGACCTCCCTCCGCTCCTACCGCACGCAACCGAGCCACGCAACCGAACAACAAACAATTCAACGAAACGCCACAAGGTCCGGACTACGCGGACCGATGGTCCCTCTTGCGACAGGAATCTGATGATTGCACGCCACCACCCCCAGCCAGCGGCTGCGCGCCGCCTGCGCTTGTCCGCGGGAACGCCGATGTTCATGACGCTCGCCGTCGCCATGCTTGCCGCGGGCTTTTCGCCGGTCCTGCTGGCCGCCCCCGCAGGCAACAACGCCGCCGCTGACGCTTTCCGCACCTTGACTGACGATACCTGGATCGAGCGCCGCGAGACCCTGGCCTCACTGGGCATCACCTCGCCGCTGGTGCTGGCGTCCAATGACAGCAGCCGCGAACTCTATCTGCCGGTGCCGTCCAATGTGCCGCTGGCGGATGCCAATCTGAAACTGGACGCAAAGTATCTGCGCGCCGACGGCGGCCGCACCACCATGGTCGTGGCCATCGATACCTATCCGGTCGCGGCGCGTGCCATGACGGCCGATCAGGGCGATGCCAGCCTGGCGCTGGGCATCGACGGCGCGCCTCGCGCCAATGGATTCGTGCGCATGGGCGTGAACTGGACCACCATGCTCTCCGGCCTGTCGCAATGCGCCGACCCGCGTACGCCCGGCAACGTGCTGCAGGTGAATCCCGATTCCTCCTTCAGCTACCGCTACGACAGCCGCGCCATCGGCGACCTGCGCACCGCCTGGGGGGCGCTGCCGGCCCTGACCTCCATCATGGTGGCGGGACGCCAGCTGGATGCACAGAGCTACGACAGCGCCTGGCGCATTGGTGTGGCGCTGGAACGCGCGGGCAAGCACAGTACGGTGACGGTGTTGCCGCGCGTGGGCGACGTGATCGACCTGAACCGCCTCAACGTACCCGATGGGCTGCGCGGCATTGCCGCGTTTGCCGCGCTCAAGGGCAGCGGCCAACATGCCCTGAAGGATCCCGCCGAAGTCGGCGCCCTGCTGGCCCTGGGCCGCAACCAGGTGCAGGCCGACATCGTGGTGGCCGATGCAGCGCTGCTCTCCGGTATCGACAGCGCCATGAACGCCCTGCAGCAGCAGGTGCAGGCCAGCGCGCCCGAAGCGATGCCGGCCTTCAGCGCCTGGCGCGCCCGCGTGCAGCCGCAGTCCGCCAGCCTGCAGGCAGGTGAACTGCGGCTGTCGTCAGCCTTCGGCCATCCGGTGATCCTGGCGGGTGCGCAGTCCGGCCCCGCCTTTGCGCAGATGTTCGACCGCTACTGGCGCAACATCAGCGGTGCCGCCTCGCTGGTGGCGCGCACGGCGCACAAGCCGGTGACGGGTGAAGACTTCATTCTCCTGAAAAATCTGGGCGGCGCGCCGGGCAGCATCGATGTGCTCAGCCGCGCCGACTGGAGTGCGTCCTTCGATATCGCCGAAGTCGCCAGCGACGGCCGCCTGCCGTCCGAACTGGTACTGGATGTCTCGGCCGCGCCGGGTGCCACGCGCACGCCGCCGGTAGCCTCGGTGTTCCTCAACGATGTGCTGCTGGGAGCGCGCAGCCTGCAGGCCGATGGCCAGCGCGAGCGCATCATCGCGCGCATCCCGCCGGGTGCGCTGGCTGCACAGAACCAGTTGCGCGTGTCCTTCGTGCGCCAGCCCTCCAGCGACAACTGCCGTGAAACGCCCCAGGCCTTCCCGGTAGCGGTGCTGGGATCCAGCCACCTGAAACTGGACAAGGCCCAGGACGAAGCCAACTTCACCGGCATGGTCCGCCGCTTCGCCGCCGGTGCGCAGTTGCTGGTGCCGCACAGCTATCTGGACGATGTGCCGGCCAGCCTGCAGCGCGTCATCATGGTGGCCTCCAGCGCCGGCCTGCCCGCCGACCGCACCCGCATGACCGTGGTGGACGACGGCAAGGAGGCCGCTCCTTCGGGCAGCTTCCTGGCATTTGACCTGCCCTTCAAGGATGCCCAGGGCATCGTGCAGGTCAAGGGCAATACGCTGGTGATGAATGACAGCAGCGCCAAGCCCATGCTCGACGTCACCGGCTTTGACCGCCTCGGCATCCTGGAGGTCGCCAAGACCAACGGCCAGCAAGGCGTGGTCTGGCACAGCGTCGGCAAGGAACGGCCGCTGGTGGCCAAACCGTTTGCGCTGTCGTCCGGCAATGTGGCAGCCGTCTCCTCGACCGGACTGCTGGCGGAGATCGACACCAATGACGCCAGTGGCCGCGATGCGGTGCAGGACGCCCCCTCGCTGACCATTCCGGACATCCTGTGGTGGGTGGTGCCGCTGACCATCATCGGCCTGTTCATTCTCCTGCTGATCCTGGCCAGCCGCACACGCCGCCGTCGCATGGCCGAGCAGGAAGCCCAGCGCAAGCAAGCCCAGGCGACGCCACGCGACGCCGGCCAGGACTGAGGACGGCGCATGTTCACCACAGCCAATGCCACGGCCCAGCTCAACTTCCTGTTCGCCAACTACTACGCGGCGCTGGAAATTGCAGCGGCCGTGGTGGCCCTGCTGATCCTGCTGTCGGCGCTGGACGACCTGTTCTTCGACCTCTGGTACTGGTCACGCCGCCTGTGGCGCAGGTTCACCATCGAGCGCGTACGCACGCCATTGACGGTGGAACAGTTGCGGCAGCGCGATGAGCAGCCCATCGCCATCATGGTGCCGGCCTGGATGGAAGCGGACGTCATCGCGCAGATGATCGAGGACATGGTGGCCGTGCTGGACTATCGGCGTTACCACATCTTCGTCGGCACCTACGTCAACGACCGCGAGACCATCGACGAAGTGGAGCGCATGCGGGTGCGCTACAAGCAGCTGCACCGGGTGGAAGTGCCGCATGCCGGTCCGACCTGCAAGGCCGATTGCCTGAACTGGGTGGTCAAGACCATCTTTGCCAGCGAAGCCGGACTGGGCTTGCAGTTCGCCGGTGTGGTCCTGCACGACAGCGAAGACGTGCTGCACCCGATGGAACTGAAATTCTTCAACTACCTGCTGCCGCGCAAGGACATGATCCAGCTGCCAGTCGCCTCGCTGGAGCGCGAATGGTTTGAACTGGTGGCCGGTACCTACATGGACGAATTCGCCGAAAGCCATGCCAAGGACATGATGGTGCGCGAAAGCGTGGCCGGACTGGTACCCTCGGCGGGGGTCGGCACCTGCTTCTCGCGCAAGGCGCTGCACGGACTGATGCAGGCCTCCGATGGCGAGCCCTTCAACGTGTCCAGCCTGACCGAGGATTACGAGGTCGGCACCAAACTCTCGCAGATGGGCATGCAGACCATCTTTGCGCGCTTCCCCGTGAAGTTCAAGGTACGCCGCAAACCCTGGTTCTTCGGCAAGCGCGAGCAGGTGGCCGAGAGCACGCTGGAAATGCCGCTGGCGGTGCGCGAATATTTCCCCGACACCTTCACCCAGGCCTATCGCCAGAAGGCGCGCTGGGTCATCGGCATCGGCCTGCAGAGCTGGGAGCAGATGGAGTGGCGCGGCTCGCTGGCGGCACGCTATCTGCTGCTGCATGACCGCAAGGGCGTCGTCACGGCCTTCGTCAGCATGCTGGGTTATGTACTGGCCTTGCAGTTCATCCTGTTTTCGGCGGCCACCACTTTCCAGTGGTGGGACGTGTTCTACCCTCCCCTGCTGGCCGGTGACGGCTGGTGGCGCACCGTGCTCACGCTCAATGCTTTGGCGATGCTCAATCGTGCCTTGCACCGTTTCTATTTCACCACCGAGCTGTACGGCTGGCGTCACGGCCTGATGGCCCTGCCGCGCATGGTGGTGGCCAACTTCGTCAACTTCATGGCCGTGGCGCGCGCTTGGCGGCTGTTCCTGCTGTACCTGTTCGCGGGCCGCGCACTGGCCTGGGACAAGACCATGCACGACTTCCCCACGGATGGCATCGCCAGCCGCGTGCGCCTGCGTCTGGGTGACCTGCTGCGGACCTGGCAGGCAGTCGACGAGGCCACGCTGTCGATGGCGCTGGAGGAACAGCGCCGCACGCAATTGCCGCTGGGGACCGTCATGGTCAGCCATGGCTGGCTGGATGAAGAAACCCTGGCCGAAGCACTGGCCTATCAAGAAGGCCTGCCGCGCGTGAGCCTCACGCGGGAACGCGTGCAGCGCCATGCGGGCGAACTGCCGGTGGAAATCTGCGCCCGCCTGCGCACGCTCTACCTCGGCCCCGGCAAGGAAGGCCGGCCCGACCAGGGCATGGCGCGGGTGGCCGTGGCCAGTGCGCTGACCGATGCCGCGCGGGCCGAGCTGGAAGCGGTCCTGGGCCGCGCGCCCTTCGCCATGGTGGCGCGCGAGTCCGAGATCGCTGCCGGCTTGCGCCTGCTGCGCGGGCAGGACAATGCCTTCGACCCGGCCCGCACCGAAGCCCGCGTCCCGCTGCTGGGCGACCTGCTGATCGCCAGCGGCCTGCTGTCGCGCCCGGTCTTCGATGCCGCCATGCAGCGCTATCGTCCCGACCTGCATGGCCGTATCGGCGACTACCTGGTCAATGAAGCCGTGATCTCACGCGAGGCCATCGAAGAGGCGGTACGACGCCAGCGCGACTGGCTGGCACAAGGCGGCCAGCCTGCCTGAGCCCCGCCCTCATCACCACAACAAGAAGACACGATGAAGAACAAGACCTTGTCCCTGCTGCTCCTGCTGCTGGTCAGCGGTGCTGCTGCCACCACCGGCACGGCGCTGGCACAAACGGCCGTGGTGGAACTGCCGCTGTCCGGCCCGGCCTATCGCCTGGCGCAGCAGGCCTATGCCTCGGCGGCGCGCGGTGCGTTCGGGCAGGCGCAGGCGCAACTGCAGGAAGCGATACGCCTGCGCCCGGATTCCATGGCATTGCGCCGTCAATTGCGCGAACTGCGCCAACAGCAGCACGCCGGAATTAGCGCCGGGCGTGGCACGGCGCGCGACCCCGGCTATGCGGCCGCAGCTGCCGCCTATCGCTCCTATGATGGCAAGCGCTACGAGCAGGCCGTCACGCTGGCACGCCAGGCTGTGGCCGCCGCCCCGCACAATACCGCCTACTGGCTGCTGCTGGGCAATGCGCTGATCGAGACCCATGACTACGACCGCGCCAGCGAAGTACTGGCCCAAGGCGCGGACAACGTCACGGACCAACGCCCGCTGCTGCGCCGCCAGCTGGAACTGCAACGCGAACGCGCCGCCATGGCTGCGGCCGAAGTCTTCCGGGCACAAAGCGGCAACCAAGCCGAGGCCGAGCTGGACGCTGCACGCCGGGCCGTGGCACTGGCACCGCAGGAGATGGAATATCGCCTGATGCTGGTGATTGCGCTGCTGCACAACGAGCAGATCGCGCAGGCCGAGCGCGCCGCCGACGAAGCCCACGCCATGGACGAACGCCAGCCCGGTCCGCTGCTGCTGCGCGCCTATGCCCGCGTGCGTCTGGGCCAGGCCGATGCCGCGCGCGCTGACTTCACACAGGCACGACAGTTGGCGAGCAGCGACAGCAGCCCCGCTGAACAACTGGATGCCCGGCTGCTGCAGGCCGATGCCGAACTGGCCATGCAACAACCGCAGGCGGCACTGGATGTGCTGAACGATCTTGATCCCGACACGCTCGCCCCCGCAATCGATGCACGCCAAGCTGCGCGCTTGCGCCTGACGCGCCAGCAGGCCACCCAGGCACTGGGACGCTATCGGCTGGCGGCGCTCGGTGCCGAACAGCCCAACCCGTCGGTATCGTCGCACCAGTACCCCGTGCCGGCACTGGATTGCAGCCGCGATGGTGCAGAAAACGTCAATCCCTGCCACGTGACGTTTGGCGCGCAAGCGCGCGATGCCGGCTTCGATGCCGCCACACGTGGCTACCAGGCGATGCAGCAGCAACAGTACGCACAGGCGGCGCAAGCAGCTAACGAGGCCGTAGCCCTGTCACCGCAGAATGCCGAATACCGCCTGCTGCTGATCGATGCCTTGCAGGCTGGTGGACAGGATCAGCAAGCCGAGCAGGCCATCAGCGCCACCCTGCAGGCACAGGGTGCAGACGGCCCCTTGCTGGCAAGGCGCGCAGCCTTGCGTGCGCAACTGGGCGATGCGACGGCTGCCCGCGCCGACGATGAGGCGGCTTTGGCGCAAGGTGGCTTGCCGGTCGAGACCGAGATCGCGCTGCTGGCCCGCACCGGTCATCCACGCGAAGCCCGTGAACGCTTCCTCGCCGCACGCGACGGCGGCGCGCTGGATGGACTGGATGATCTGCAACTGGCCTACCTGGCCGCCCAAGCCGGGGATGCCGGCGCTGCGCGGGACGCTTTCGGTCGCGCCGATGCAGGCGGCACCCTGCCCGCCCGCGCACTTTCCGATGCGGGGTATGCCGCCATCGATGCCGGTGACGATGACGCCGCGCTGGGCTGGTTCAAGCGCAGCGTCGACCGTGCCGACGATGGCAGCCTGCAGCAGACGCCGCAGCAGCGCTTCGATACCCGTCGCAGCATCTCCACCATCGATCGCAGCGGCGGCTTCATCGCCTCGCTCACGCACAACGGCGGCGGCCCCAGCGCCGGCAATGGCGGACGTCCCGGTGCCTCCGCCACCGACAGCACCCTGCAGGCCGGAGCAGAAGCCTACTGGCGACCCTTCGGCTATCAGGGCGGCCGTCCGGTCGAACTGTTCGCACGCGTATTCCAGACCCTGCAGGACCAGTCCGGCGGTGCGACTGGCACGCAGACTGCGCAAGCCACCGTAGGCGCGCGCTGGAAACCGCTGGCCAGCCAGAACCTGGTGCTGTCGCTGGGACGGCTGATCCCGCTGGGAAGCCAGTCCGCCGCCGACTGGCTGGTGCAGCTGGCCTATTCCGATGGCATCGGTACCGACCTCCGAGTGGATCGCCCTGACTGGTGGACCACGCAATGGTATGGCGAGGTCGGCCGCTACCTGCGCAATCCGCAGACCTATGGTCTGGCCTCGGTCCAGACCGGACGCAGTTTCCGGCTCGACAGCGTGAGCAATCAGCTGGTGCTGTTCCCGCATCTGAGCCTGAACGCCGACTTCAATTCGCTCAATACCCATCGCACCGCCATCGGCATGGGTCCGGGGGTGAACCTGCGTTATTGGTTCCGGGGCGATCGCTATCATGCACCGCGTTCCTATGTGGACCTGTCGCTGCAATATCGCTGGCGCATCGGCGGCGATGAACGGGCGCAGGGATTCTTCTTCAGTACCACGCTGTCCTACTGAGTCCTCGTGAACCGCAGGTCCTCCCATGAAGTACATGCCACCGGCACCCTTGCCCTCCCCGCTGCGCCGTAGCGCCCTGCTGGCCGCTGCCTCGGCGTGCCTGCTGGCCGCCTGCGCCGGCTGTGACCTGCGCGCGCAAGCGCAGGGCGAGATCGAGGGCATCGTCTGGCAGCCCGACAATGCCACCGTCGAACCACGCGGCCAGTGGCAAAAACTGGGAGCGCGAACGCTGCTGGTGCAATGGACCGCAGTCGATGGCCAGGCCTTTGTTGCAGGCAGTGATTTGCCGACCGTGCCACGCCTGCCCGACTGGCAGCGCATTGCGCGCGAACCATGGGCACAGGAGGTGATCCTCGGACTGGCCGGCCGCTTCGATGAAGCAGCCGCCCGCGCCGACCTGCCGCAGCTGATCGCGCAATCGGCCAGGCTGGCAAGATTGCCCACGCCGCTCAAGGTCAGCGGCTGGTACTTCCCGGTGGAGATCGATCCGACCTGGACCGAGGCTGCTCAACTGGGCCAGCTGCTCGGCCAGTTGCCGCGGCCGCTGTGGATCAGCGTCTACGACAGTGCCAATGTGGGGCCGGAAGCACTGGCCGCCGGCTTGCTGAGCTGGCTGCCGCCGGATGTCGGCGTGTTCTTCCAGGATGGCGTCGGCGTCTATGCCCGCGAGCCGCAGGTGGCGCTGCACTACGTGCAGGTGCTGTCGCAGCGGCTGGGGCCGGCACGGGTGCGGATCATCGCCGAGGCCTTTCGCCCGCAACCCGGAGGCGGATTTCGCAGTGCCACCGTGGAGGAGCTGACGCCGCAATTGCAGCACTATCGCGGGTATCGGGTCTGGCTCTTCGACGGACCGCATTACGTGAACGATGCGCTGGTAGAGGCGCTGCGTCCACGCTGAAACCGAGCGCGCCTCTCGTTACATCCCGTTACGTTTGTGAAGCATCTTCCCATGGTGCAGCCAGGCCGAGGCGGCCATCATCCCGCCCTGGCCTCATCAGGCGCGCGTTTCCGCCCGCGCCATTGCTCTTCCATGGACATCGTCTACCTGCACAGCCCCATCACCTATTCCATCGCCCGGCAGTTGCAGCGCGAGGGAGAAGTGCGCGCGCCGCTGGTGGTATGCGGTCGTGGCATGCAATGGGAGGGGCCCTACGTCAGCGTCATCGACGACGGCATCTGGGATCCGGCACGCACCGTGGCGTTTCTGGAGGGGATGGTGGCGGCCCTGCCTGCCACCTTTACGCCCTTGCGCATCTTCGTGCCACACACCGGCTTCCTGCTGGGCAAGCTGCTCAAGCTGGCGGCAGCGGTGCAGACCGTGTGCTACCTGGAAGAAGGCAACACCTCCTGCAATCCCCTGCTGGCCGCACCGGCGCAAAATGCCGCCGTCGATGCCACCGCACTGCTGCACATGCTGCAAGCCAAACCCATGCTGATGCAGCGCCTGGGCCTCACACCGCAAGCCGTCCTGCAGGTCAATGCGATGCCCGCCATCTGGTTCGATGCGCAGAGCCCGAAATATGGCGGCGCCTACCGGGTCTCGCCGCAAGCCTTTGCGGGCCTGCCGCAGGTGCGCACGATCAGCCTCGAACCTCAGGGCGGACTGCGCGAGACGGAGCGCCACTGGCTGTGCTTCCTGCCCAACATCATCAACATGGTGGCGCGCTGCGGCCAGCACAGCGAAGAGGCCCAGCGCAACCTGCATGGCCTGATGAGTTCGCTGCGCACCATGCAGGCGCTGGTGGCCAGCCAGCATGCGCGGCTGGTCATGAAATTCCACCCGGTCGACGAGGCCAATCTCAATCCGCAGTTCAAGCAGCAGTTCTACAGCTTCGGCCTCAGCTACGCCAGCTTCGCGGCCCAGCAAGCCATCGACGCGCAGCTGGAACCGGCGCTGTTCGATTTCACCCGCTTCATAGTGATCAATGAATCGGCGGCCAGCCGCTATGTCGAACTGTTCCAGGGACTGGACTTCCTGATTTCGCTGAACCTGTTCTGACAACGCGGCACGCAGCACTCTGGGCGCGTTGACGCTTTCTGCACCGAGGCTGACGTTTTCTGCACCATGTCGCCGCTGCCGGCCCTCTACCATGGACGCTCCTCAACCTTGACCGGAGCGCATTCATGTCCTTTTTCCGCCTTTCCGTGGCCACGCTGGCCCTGACGTTTTCTGCACTGTCGGCCCATGCTGCCGATTTCACCGTGACCAGCCGCGACATCCAGGATGGCAAGGCGCTGTCGAACGCGGAAGTCTTCAACGGCTTCGGCTGCAGCGGCCTGAACCGCTCGCCGCAGCTGTCCTGGTCCAACGCCCCGGCCGGCACCAAGAGCTTCGCCGTGACCGTGTATGACCCGGATGCCCCGACCGGCAGCGGCTGGTGGCACTGGACCGTGTTCAACCTGCCGGCCTCCACCACCAGCCTGCCGGCCGGCATCGATGCCCAGGGCCGCGGCCTGCCCGCTGGTGCCATCCAGGGCCGTACCGATTTCGGCAGCAGCGGCTACGGTGGTGCCTGCCCGCCAGCGGGTGACAAGCCGCACCGCTATCAATTCGTCATTTGGGCACTGAACACCGAAAAATTGCCACTGGATGCGCAAGCCAGCGGTGCTATGCTCGGCTTCTTCCTCAACGGCGCGGCCCTCGGCCAGGCCCGCTTGACCGCCACCTACGGACGCTGATTCCCGCATGCAAAGTGACATCGCCATCCTGCCCTTCGCCCATGGCACCCGCCCCACGCTGACACGCATCCGCGCCCGGCACGAACAGCAGTTGCGCCAGGTCTTCATCGGCCTGGCCAGCATCTGCCACGTGCGCCAGGGCAAGAAGCGCATGCAATGGGGCCATCGCCATCTGCTGTGCGGGCAGGATGTGCTGGTGCTCATCGCCGCCGGTACCCAGGTCAATGTCGCCAACCTGCCCAAGGGCGGCGAATATGCGGCCGACATGGTGTCCCTGCCGCCGGCACTGATCGAGCGCTTTCGCCTGCACTATCCCGGCCAGGGCGTACAGGCGCGCGATGCCAGCGCGGTCAGCAGCGTGGCGCAGGATGCCGACATCCTGCGCGCCTGGCGCCATCTGCAGGACTGCATCCGCGAAGAAGCCGCCAACGAACTGCAATGCCAGGCAGCCGAAGGCCTGCTGCTGGCCCTGAGCCTGCGCGGCGCCATCGGCGGCCTGCTGCGCGAGCGCGGTGACGCCATCAGTCACCACATCGAACAGCACCTGCTGATGCTGGCCCCGGAAGAACGCAGCCTGGAACGCGTGGCCGAGGCTTTTCACTGCAGCGTGTCGACCCTGCGGCGGCGGCTGGCGCGCGAGCAGACCGGCTTCCGCGAATTGCTGGACAAGGTGCAGCTGGGACTGGCGCTGGACCAGTTGCAGGCCTCGTCCTTGCCCATCGCCGACATTGCCTCGGCCTGCGGCTATGACTCGCCCTCGCGCTTTGCGATGCGCTTTCGGCAGCATTACGGGATCAGCCCCAGCGAGTTGCGGCAGACCCTGCCCTGAGGTCAAAGCCTCCTGAACCTTACCTCCAAACGGCGCGTTGACCTGCGTGGCTCAACAACAAGCGCCGTCATCCCGGTACGAAAGCACCGACACGCGATTGAAACAGCGTCCGACTGCCCGCATTCGGCGCAGGACCTAGTATGGCTCCAACGGCTCGCGATGGCGGGACGCCCCCCACAACAACCTTAGGAGATCTCCATGTCCAAACCGACCCTGAAATTCCTCGGCACTGCCCTGGTAGTGGCTGCCTTCAGCACCGGCGCCTTCGCACAGAATGCCGGCGGTGCCAGCGGTGGTGCAGCCGGTTCCGGCGCAGCTGGCTCGGGCGCAGCAGGTGCCACCGGCGCACAGACCACGCCCAACAACAGCGCCACTGAGTCGGGCGGCTCCTCTTCCGGCAAGAGCATGCGCAGCCACAACAAGTCGGACAAGTCGATGGACAAGTCGATGAAGAGCGGCAGCCAGAATTCCCGCTCGGGCAACAACGCCAATACCACTGACTCGAAGAACGGCCCGCTGGGCACCTCGCCGGGCGGCAATGGCGGCGGCACCGGTGGCGCTGGCGGCTCGGGCTCCTGATCGCTTGCGCAGTAATGCGCAGATGACTCGGATACTCTGATGACCTTTTTCAGCTTTTGTTGTCTCCGTAGTTCATGTTGTTTCGTTGTGTAGTTGTTTCTGTTGTCTCCGTAGTTTCCTGTTGTTTGATGCTTGAGCGCAGCATGGCGAAGTCTTCATGCCTCCCGCCATGCATGATTTGCCCCGTCGAAGCTGACGGGGCTTTTTTATGGCTGCAGCCAGCAGTCGTTCGACGGTGAAAACGCGCGTGGCGGGAGGGTACAATGTCGCCTTCGCTCACTGCCCGCGCCTGTCCATGACCGATCATCTGGAAATTTTTTACCGGCTTCTGTTCGCCATGCTCATCGGCTGCGTCATCGGCATCGACCGCAACCTGCGCGGCAAGCCGACCGGCATGAAGACCCTGGGCCTGGTGGCGCTGGGATCGGCATTGGTCACGATGGCCGCCATGGACTTCTCGCTGGAGTCCGATGTGCATAGCCGCGATGCGGTCAGCCGTGCCATCCAGGGTGTCATCACCGGCATCGGTTTCCTTGGCGCGGGCGTGATCATCCATGAACAGCGCAGCGAGAAGGTACGCGGCCTGACCACGGCGGCATCGATCTGGGTGACCGCTGCCGTGGGCATCGTCTGCGGTGCCGGCTGGTGGCGCGTGGCGCTGATGGCGACGGGTCTGATCCTGACCTTGTTCGTCGTAGGCCGTCCGCTGGAACACTTCCTGCACCGCCGATGGCTGCGCAAGACCGACGACGAACGCGCCGACATCAGCGCGCGCGAAGAAGACTGATGCCGTTGGGCAAGAGGGGGAAACGCAGGCCCCCAGTCACCCCTCATGCACTGCAACGATGCACTGCACCACGAACGCGCAGACTGCACTCGAATACATCATGCAATGATATATATCGGTGATCGGGCCCCGCGCCACTATCGCGCTTCATTTCCGCCTTCCTCTCCGCAAAACCGCGCCCGTGCTGCCTCCGTGCCAAATCCCTGCGGCTGGCACGGCCTTTGCTCAATGTCCATCAGGATCAAGGACGATCCACCACTTTGATGCCGATCTAACGATGGATCTGCAATGCATACGGACAATGGCGTCCGCTTGAAACGAGGCAAGGCCTCGGATTCGAGCGGGCGCCTTTTTGTTTTTACGGGACCCCGACATGAGCAAATCCAATCGTATCGCGCTGTTCTCCCTGGGCACGCCCCAGATGCGCGCCTTCCACCTGACCTGGATGGCCTTCTTCGTCTGCTTCTTCGCCTGGTTCGCCTGCGCGCCGCTGATGCCGGTCATCAAGGGGGAATTCCACCTCACCCCCGGCCAGATCGCCAACATCAACATCGCCGCCGTGGCCGTGACCATCCTGGTGCGCCTCATCATCGGCCCCATGTGCGACCGCTTCGGACCGCGCAAGGCCTATACCGGGCTGCTGCTGGCCGGTGCCGTGCCGGTCATCGGCGTGGCCTTCGCGCAGAGCTACGAGAGCTTCCTGTTCTTCCGTCTGCTCATCGGCGCCGTCGGTGCCAGCTTCGTCATCACCCAGTACCACACCTCGGTCATGTTCGCCCCCAACGTGGTCGGCACGGCCAATGCGGCCACGGCCGGCTGGGGCAATGCGGGCGGCGGCGTGGCGCAGGGCGTGATGCCCCTGCTGATGGCCGCCATGCTGATGCTGGGCGTCTCGCAAGGCTGGGGCTGGCGTGCGGCGCTGCTGGTGCCGGGCGTGCTGATGCTGGTGATGGCCGCGCTCTACTGGCGCTTTACCCAGGACTGCCCGGAAGGCAACTATGACGAACTGCGCGCCGCCGGCGTGACCATCGAAAGCGGCAAGCGCGGCGGCTGGGCCAGCTTCCGTGCAGCGGCCGCCAACTATCGCGTTTGGATGCTCTTCATCACCTACGGTGCCTGCTTCGGCGTGGAAATCTTCATCCACAACATCGCCGCCATCTACTACGTGGACCACTTCCAGCTCTCGCTGGAGTCGGCCGGTATCGCTGCTGCCAGCTTCGGCCTGCTGGCGCTGTTTGCCCGCGCCCTGGGCGGCTACATCTCGGACAAGGTGGCCCTGCGTGGCGGCCTGAACCGCCGCGCCACCCTGCTCTTCGTGATGATGCTGGGCGAAGGCCTGGGCCTGCTGTGGTTCGCCCATGCCGGCAGCGTGGTGGCCGCCGTCATCGCCATGCTGTGCTTCGGCCTGTTCACCCACATGGCCTGCGGCGCGACCTATGCGCTGGTGCCCTTCATCGACCGCAAGGCACTCGGCGGCGTGGCCGGCATCATCGGTGCCGGTGGCAACGTCGGTGCAGTGGCCGCGGGCTTCCTGATGAAGGGCCTGGGCAATACCCAGCAGACGCTGTCGATGCTGGGCGTGCTGGTGACCATTTCGGCACTGTGCGCAGTGGCCATCCGTTTCACCGCGTCGGACAAGAGCGGCGATGCCGCCCTGGCCGACAGCAAAGTTGCAGCCTGAGGAGAGCACCCATGAACATCATCGTCATCGGCCACGGCATGGTCGGCCACAAATTCCTGGAATGCCTGGCCGAGAGCGGCGCAGGCGACCTCAAGGTCACCATCCTCTGTGAAGAACCGCGCCCGGCCTACGACCGCGTGCACCTCTCCGAATTCTTTGCAGGCAAGAGCGCGGAAGATCTGTCGCTGGTGGCACCCGGTTTCTTCGACGCCGGCCGCAGCCCGGTGCAGTTCGATCTCAAACTGAACGCCAAGGCGCGGCACATCGACCTGGAACGCAAGCAGGTGGTGGTCAACGTGGCCGGCGCAGAAGAGACCTTGTCCTATGACAAACTGGTGCTGGCCACCGGCTCCTATCCCTTCGTGCCGACGGTCGCAGGCAACCAGCGCAAGGATTGCTTCGTCTATCGCACCATCGAAGACCTGGAAGCGATGCTGGAATGCGGCAGCCGTTCGACCAGTGGTGTGGTCATCGGCGGCGGCCTGCTGGGTCTGGAATGCGCCAAGGCCCTGCGTGACCTGAAACTAGAAACCCACGTGGTCGAATTTGCTCCGCGCCTGATGGCGGTACAGGTCGATGAAAGCGGTGGCCGCATCCTGCGCCAGAAAATCGAGGAACTGGGCGTGACCGCCCATACGCAAAAGAACACGGTCGAGATCGTCGATGGCAAGCAGCACACCCATCGCATGAATTTCGAAGATGGCTCGCACCTGGAAACCGACATGATCGTGTTCTCCGCCGGCATCCGCCCGCGTGACGAACTGGCGCGCCAGGCTGGCTTGAAGGTGGGGGACCGCGGCGGCATCGTCATCGACAACAGCTGCCTGACATCGGACGCGGCCGTCTACGCCATCGGCGAATGCGCGCTGTGGAACGGCAAGATCTTTGGTCTGGTCGCCCCCGGCTACGACATGGCCCGCACTGCGGCCAAGCACCTGCTCTCGCACCGCGATGACGCCATCGAAGTGCCGGCCTTCAACGGTGCCGACATGAGCACCAAGTTGAAGCTCATGGGCGTGGACGTGGCGAGCATCGGCGATGCGCACGGCAAGGAAGCCGGCAGCCGCTCCTACCAGTTCACCGACGAACGCAAGCAGATCTACAAGAAGATCGTGGTCTCCGAATCGGGCAAGCACCTGCTGGGCGCGGTGATGGTGGGCGATGCTGCCGAATACGGCACGCTGCTGCAGATGATGCTCAACAAGATCGAGCTGCCGGAGTCGCCGGAATTCCTGATCCTGCCGCAATCCGACGGCAAGGCCAAACCCGGCCTGGGCGTGGATGCCCTGCCGGAATCGGCACAGATCTGCTCCTGCAACAATGTCTCCAAGGGCCAGCTGTGTGCAGCGGTCGCCTCGGGTGTCACGACGATTGGCGACCTGAAGGCTTGCACCAAGGCCGGCACCGCCTGCGGCGGCTGCGTGCCGCTGGTCACGCAGGTGATGAAGGCAGAGATGAAAAAGCAGGGCTTGGCCGTCAACAACCATGTCTGCGAACACTTCCCCTACTCTCGCCAGGAAATCCACCACTTGGTGCGCGTGGGCCAGATCAAGAGTTTCGATGAACTGCTGGCCAAGAATGGCAAGGGTCTGGGCTGCGATGTCTGCAAGCCGATGGTGGCCAATGTGCTGGCCTCGCTGTGGAACGACTTCGTGCTCAAGAAGGAACACGCCGGCCTGCAGGATTCCAACGACTATTTCCTCGGCAACATCCAGAAGGATGGCACCTACTCGGTAGTGCCGCGCATGGCCGGTGGCGAAGTCACACCCGATGGCCTGATCGCGGTCGGCCAGATCGCCAAGAAATACGGCCTCTACACCAAGATCACCGGCGGCCAGCGCGTGGACCTGTTCGGTGCCCGCGTGGACCAGTTGCCGGACATCTGGGAAGAACTGATCGCCGCCGGTTTCGAGACCGGCCACGCCTACGGCAAGTCGCTGCGCACCGTCAAATCCTGCGTCGGCTCGACCTGGTGCCGTTACGGCGTGGGCGACAGCGTGGGCTTCGCCGTGCGCCTGGAAAACCGCTACAAGGGCCTGCGTTCGCCGCACAAGATCAAGTTCGGCGTCTCCGGCTGCACCCGTGAATGCGCCGAGGCGCAGGGCAAGGACGTGGGCATCATCGCCACCGACAAGGGCTGGAACCTGTACGTCTGCGGCAATGGCGGCATGAAGCCGCGCCATGCCGAACTGATCGCCTCCGACCTGGATGAAGAAACCCTGACCCGCTACGTCGACCGCTTCCTGATGTTCTACGTGCGCACGGCAGACCGCCTGCAACGCACCAGCACCTGGCGCGAGAATCTGGAAGGCGGACTGGACTACCTCAAGAGCGTGGTCATCGATGACAAGCTGGGCATCGCCGCCGAGCTGGAAACCGAGATGCAGCGCGTGGTCGACACCTACCAGTGCGAATGGAAGAAGGCCGTCACCGATCCGGAAACGCGCAAGCGCTTCCGTCACTTCGTCAACAGCAAGGCGGCTGACGGCAACATCAAGTTCGTCGAAGAACGCGGGCAGATCCGTCCGGCCACGGTGGCCGAGAAGAAGCTGCTCGATATTCCGGTCGTCGTCGAGACCGTGTGATATCCGGCCGTAGTCGCGCCTTCGATACGTCGCTGCGCGACTACTCAGTCCGAACGGGCGTCAATGGACAAAGAACCGTTCGTCCTGAGTAGCGGCAACGCCGCGTATCGAAGGCGCACCCGCCGTACAACCATCAGGAGCACCGCATGCACAGCGACCAACAAATCAAGCACTGGACCCCCGTCTGCGAACTGGCCGAGATCGTCCCCAACACGGGCGTGGCCGCGCTGATCGGCGACCAGCAGGTAGCCATCTTCCACGTGATCGACCGCAGCCAGGGCGAGCCGCAGCCGCGCGTCTTCGCCATCGGCAATTACGATCCCAACGCCCAGGCCGCCGTGCTCTCGCGCGGCCTGGTGGGCAACCTGGGCGAACGCATCGTGGTGGCCTCGCCGATCTACAAGCATCACTTTGATCTCACCACCGGGCAATGCCTGGAAGAACCTGCCAATTCGGTCCCCGCCTGGCCGGCGCGCATCGACGAAGGCAAAGTCTGGATCGGTGGCTGAGATGACGACCGCCAAGCCCTCGCTGGTGGTGGTCGGCAATGGCATGGCCGGCATGCGCACGGTGGAGGAGTTGTTGAAGCTCGCACCGGATCTCTACGACATCACCGTCTTCGGTGCCGAGCCGCATGGCAACTACAACCGCATCATGCTCTCGCCGGTACTGGCCGGTGACAAGAGCATCGATGACATCATGCTCAACCCGCGCGCATGGTATGACGAACACGGCATCACCCTGCATGCGGGCGACCCGGTGGTGCAGATCGACCGCCGCCAGCGTACCGTCCACGCGCAATCCGGCCTCGCGGTGAAATACGACCGCCTGCTGCTGGCCACCGGCTCCACACCCTTCATCATCCCGGTACCGGGCCATCAACTGCCGGGCGTGATCGCCTTCCGCGACATCCAGGACGTGGACACCATGCTGCAAGCCGCACGCACGCATCGCCATGCGGTAGTGATCGGCGGCGGCCTGCTCGGGCTGGAGGCGGCCAATGGATTGATGCGCCAGGGCATGGACGTGACGGTGGTGCATGTGACGGATGCGCTGATGAACCAGCAGCTCGACAAGCCCGCCGCCGCCCTGCTCAAGAAAGCGCTGGAAGACAAGGGCCTGCGCTTCCTCCTCAACGCCCATACGGACGAGATCGTCGGCCCGGATCGCGTGACCGCCGTGCGCTTCAAGGATGGCAGCAGCATTCCGGCCGACCTGGTGGTGATGACGGCGGGCGTGCGCCCCAACATTGCGCTGGCCAAGTCGGCAGGCCTGCACTGCGAGCGCGCCATCATCGTCGACGACACCCTGCAGACCTACGACCCGCGCATCTATGCGGTGGGCGAATGCGTGCAGCACCGCAAGGCCACCTTCGGACTGGTGGCCCCGATCTGGGATCAGGCGCGCGTGTGCGGTGCGCACCTGGCCGGTGCCGGTCATCGCCGCTATGTGCAGCAGGCCACGGCGACCAAGCTCAAGGTCACCGGCGTGGACCTGTATTCGGCAGGCGATTTCATCGGCGGCGAAGATACAGAAGACCTGGTGGTACGCGACCCGCGACGCGGCATCTACAAGCGTCTGGTATTGCGCGGCTCGCGCCTCATCGGTGCGGTGCTGTATGGTGATGTCAAAGATGGACCGTGGTACTTCGACCTGATCCAGAGTGGACGCGACATCAGCGCCTTCCGGCGCGAACTGCCGTTTGGACAGGCAATGTGCCAGCATGCCGCCTAGCCATCATGGCGACCACGGCAATTAGTAACAAAGGATACCAATGAATCTTGCACAGACCCCGCTGGCCCTGGCCGTGGCCACCACCTCGACCACCTGCCCCTACTGCGGCGTGGGCTGCGGCGTGACGGCTTCGCTCAAGGACGATGGCCGCATTGGCGTACAGGGCGACGTGCAGCATCCGGCCAACTTCGGCCGCCTGTGCGTGAAAGGCTCGGCCCTCGCGGAAACGGTAGATCTGGATGGCCGTCTGCTGCATCCGCAAGTGCGCGATGCGCAAGGCGCATTGCAACAGGTCTCCTGGGATCAGGCGCTGGAGCAGGTGGCGAGCAAGTTCTCTGCCGTCATCGCCGAACATGGTCCGGACGCCGTGGCCCTGTATGTCTCGGGACAATTGCTGACCGAGGACTACTACATCGCCAACAAGCTCATGAAGGGCTACATCGGCAGCGCCAACATCGATACCAATTCGCGGCTGTGCATGTCCTCGGCGGTGGCCGGCCACAAACGCGCCTTCGGTGAAGACCTGGTGCCGGTCTGCTATGAAGACCTGGAGCTGGCCGACCTGATCGTGCTGGTCGGATCCAATGCCGCGTGGTGCCATCCCATCCTCTTCCAGCGCATCGCCAAACTGAAGGAGACCCGCCCTGCCCTGCGCCTGATCGTGATCGATCCGCGCCGCACCGCGACCTGTGAACTGGCGGACTTGCACCTGCCCGTCAGGGCGGGCACGGATGTGTGGCTCTTCAACGGCTTGATGAGTTACCTCGCCCATCGCGGCCTGCGGGACAACGCCTTCATCGCCGCGCACACCAATGGCTTCGACGAGGCATTGGCAGTGGCCGATGCCGAGTGCGCCGATCCCGCCACGGTAGCGCGCATCTGCAAGGTGGACCTGCAGGACTTGCTGGACTTTTACGAAGCCTTTGCCGAGACGGAGAAGGTCGTCACCGGTTTTTCCATGGGCGTGAACCAATCCTCGGTTGGCACCGACAAGGTCAACAGCATCATCAACTGCCACCTGGCCACCGGCCGCATCGGCAAGCCCGGCATGGGCCCCTTCTCCATCACCGGCCAGCCCAATGCCATGGGCGGACGCGAGGTCGGCGGGCTGGCAAACATGCTGGCCGCGCACATGGACCTGGACGAGCCATTGCATCGCGAGATCGTGCAGGAGTTCTGGCAATCCCCGCGTATCGCGGACAAGCCGGGCCTCAAAGCCGTGGACATGTTCCGCGCCATCGAGGAAGGCCGCATCAAGGCGGTGTGGATCATGGCCACCAATCCGCTGGTGAGCCTGCCTGATGCCGACCTGGTGCAGCGGGCGCTGCAGAAGTGCGAGCTGGTGGTGTCTTCCGACGTCATCACGCACACCGATACCAATGCGCTGGCCCACGTGCTGCTGCCGGCGCTGGCCTGGGGTGAGAAGGATGGGACGGTGACCAATTCCGAACGCCGCATTTCGCGGCAACGGGCTTTCCTCACGGCACCGGGCGAGGCACGCGGTGACTGGCAGATCATCTGCGAGGTCGCGCAGCGCATGGGCTTTGCGGGATTTGATTTCGCGGGCCCGCATGCGATCTTTGATGAACACGCGCGCCTCTCTGCGCATCGCAATGGCGAGGCCGAGGCAGGAGGTGAACACCGCGCACGCCGCGTCTTCAATCTCTCCGGCCTGACCGGGATGGACAAGGCCGCCTATGACGCGCTGGCACCGATCCAGTGGCCGGTGCAACGCTTGTCTGATGGCAGCATCAGCGGCACGGCACGCGTCCTGGAAGATCATCGGTTCACCCACGCCGATGGGCGCGCGCGGTTTGTGCCGACCGCACCGCGCACGCCGGGCCACGCCGTTTGCGAGGATTACCCGCTGATCCTCAACACCGGCCGCGTGCGCGATCACTGGCACACCATGACGCGCACCGGCAAGTCGGCCACGCTGGCCAGCCATATTCCGGAATCCTTCATCGACCTGCACCCGCAGGATGCGCTGCTGTATGGCGTGCGCGAAGGCGGTCTGGCGCGCATCAGCAGCCGCTGGGGCGCGATGGTGGCGCGCGTGCAGCATGGTGGAGGCATTCCGCGCGGCAATGTGTTCGTGCCGATTCACTGGAACGGGCAATCGGCCTCCGACGCGCGCGTGGGGGCGGTGGTCAATCCGGTGGTCGATCCGGTCTCGGGCGAGCCGGAGTTCAAGCACACACCGGTGGCGATCGAAGAATTCCGCGTGGGCTGGCATGGCTTCATCCTCACGCGCCATGCGCTGGAGCTGGACGACATCACCCACTGGACACGCGTGCAGGGCCGGGATTTTGTGCGATATGAACTGGCCGGCCGCAATCACATCAGCGACCACACCGCGTGGGCAAGGGGGCTGCTGGGCGTGCAGGCCGATGATGCGGACTGGCTTGAATATGAAGACCTGAGCGATGGCAGCTATCGCGCGGTGCATGTGGTGGATGATCGCATCGACATGTGCCTGTTCATGTCGGCGCGCCCTGACCTGCCCTCGCGCTCGTGGCTGGCGGGACTGTTTGCCAAGGAGAAGCTGGAAGAAGCTGACCGCGTCGGCCTGCTCGTGGGTCAGCCGATTGAGAAAGGTGCTGATGCCGGGCCGACGGTGTGTTCGTGTTTTGGTGTGGGGCGCAACACCATCTGCAATGCGATCCGTGCGCAGGGATTGACGGAGGTGAGCCAGGTGACGGCGTGTGTGAAAGCGGGCGGCAATTGCGGCTCGTGCGTGCCGGAGATCAAGAAGCTGATGGTGGAGATCAGGGTGCAGGGCGAGGCCGAAGCACGGGAGCGGGAGACGGCGGCTTAGGGTCTTGTTTGAAGAATTTGCATTCTTTGTTGACCATTTGAAAGAGATGCTGCTATTATCTCGCTTCTCGGAGTGTAGCGCAGCCCGGTAGCGCACCTGGTTTGGGACCAGGGGGTCCAAGGTTCGAATCCTTGTACTCCGACCACTCATCAAAAACGGGCTGTCTGTGACAGCCCGTTTTCTTTTTCTGGATCGTTGGCGGTAGCGCATCGGCGCAGCATCACCGCCAGCCACGCCGAACTGCCCTTAGCTCAACTGGATAGAGCAATGGCCTTCTAAGCCATAGGTCGGGGGTTCGAGTCCCTCAGGGCAGGCCAGTTTCTCTTAGTCAATTCAAGCAGTTTCAGCATCGAGAGTGGACTGCATTCACTGTGCTCGACATCTAATTCCTCATCAGTAGTGTGCTCAAAATGTGCTCACGCCAGCGCACAGAAAAATCGCGTCTGCCTTAGAATGCCGAATGTTCTTAGCTGACACAATTCATAAAAAAGCGAACGGGGGAACAACTTGAACGAATGGCCTGGTCATTTTCCTGCGCAATGCCCTCCCGAGGATGCAGCGCCTCTCTCGGGACCAGTTTTTCGGTTCATAAACGGACGAACACCCGCTGAACGTGATTTTTGGTCGCACTACGAGCGAGATACCACCGCGAACTGGGCTGATGCATGCTTGGCACGGGGGCTTTCAGTTTTGCGCACATACGATGATTGCCAAGTGATGCGAGAAGCAGTACCTGCCCTTCGAAAAAAGCGCCTCGCCCTAGGTGATCTACAAATACCATCTGCCGGAGTTTGGGCTAACACACCTTCGAAGAGCTGCGTGGGTCATTACACGTGGTGGCGCGGCATGACACCACTAGAAACGCTACCTCACTTTCTGCTCTTCCGCGAGCAAACCGGAGAGGCCGCATGAAGTGGCTACCTTCCAATCCGCGCCTCGGCAGCCTCCAGTTGGGCCAAGTTATAGAGCACTATGACTTCCCTCGGATTTTTACATGCGCAAATGTGTCCGGGCAGACTTACATAGCTGTTTCGACTTACGACGACGATGAGGAATACGACTGGTTGTTCCTAAGCATTTCTAAAACCAGAGAAGACGCCCTCGGAAGCGGCGAACTATCCCTATATAACGCCTTTAAGCGTCCCGAGGACGGCTACGTGGTGCAGGTCAAGGTATATAACGAAGGGCCAGATGAGGTCGAATATCTGCTTCCTGATCAAATTAGCGACAGCGACCTCCCTTCGCCAGATTATTTAGCTACGTGGACTAGAGACGTTGCACGCAGTGCCGATGACGAAACCACATATCCGGCCAGGACCGCTGCGGCCATTCGGAGAGAGACGTTCAACTACCGCATCTATCCAGATAACCCGAATACGCACGAAATTCCGAGCCGGAAACTCGGAGCGATTCTCACTTCTACCCAAGAGCTTATTGACGCACTCGGCCAGTCATCCACCGGCAATCCAACTATTCGCGGCCCCTTACCTACAGAACTGCTCCAAAAGACTCGGGTCAACGTCGCGAAGCTATTTCATGGCTCCTTTGGCGTGCAATTTCGAGCGGGGGAACCGACTGACCTACTGGATGAGTCCGTGGTTTCTGCTGCGTTGGAAGAGTTTGCCAATGTGATAGGAGCAGCAGACGCAGAAGACTTACTGAGCAATAAGCTCCACGCTTTGAAAGGACGGGTCACGTCAAAGTACCGGCGCCTGCTCAAGGAGCTAAGTGATATCGAGTCGGGCTTGGTCTTTGACTGGGGCTCAGTGTCCCCTTCCAAGGGTGGCACATTTAAACTATCTGCCGCCCAGATACGACAAGCCTACGAAATCGTCGATCGTATCGACATCGAATTAGCCGAAGAGGTAGTTGTCCGATCCAAGTTGATCGGATACAACTCGCGGACCAAGCGATACGAACTTCGATCTGCAGAAGAAGATAAGACTTACTCTGGCAAAGTTTCAGACAATGCTCAAATCCCCGAAGCAGATATCCATATCGGTGCGTACTACAACGCCCATCTGCGTATGCTCGTGGAAACGCAATCGACATCGGGCGATGAACTAGTACGCTGGGTATTGGCCGGTCTGACCAAAGCGTAAACACTGGCTAAAATTGGTCTAATTATTCGCGGGGACTACTGCGCCGTGCCCATTCGACCGAGAGATAAGCGTCCCGCTAACTGAGACCGCTATCGCAAAGATAGAAATCCAATCAACTAGCGATGCACATGCTGAGCTTCGAAAAAGGCTTTCGCTAGAAGGAGCAACGCTTGAGAAAGCTAGCCTAAATATAAACAAAAATACGGAACATCGACTAGAGATCTCCTCGCCCGGGAGCATCTGTGGAGAAATGACTTGGATAAAGATTCTAATGCCGACAATTAAAGTCGTAATTTCAAAGACAGAGAAATAACAGAAAAATGAAGGGAAAATGAATTGATTCTTGAGAAAATCCGCATTCGCAACTTTTGCTCGTGCAATGCATTGGACATAGACCTGAATACATTTAACCCAATCATCGGCTACAACAACTCAGGAAAGTCGAATATCTTAAGAGCCATAAACTGGCTACTGAAAAAAAGCGTACTCCAAGCTAGTAGCTTCTATGATCAGAATCAAGCAGTCATAGTCGAAGGAGTAATTTCAGATGTGAATGTAAATATTTTACCCGTTCATCAGCAGCAACAGGTTGCAGCGTACATAGCAAATGGGAAGCTTGAATTTCGGCGCCGCCAGGACATTCCAACCGCTACGGCCGCACAGATTCGCATTGAAGTTCTTGATCCCAATACAGGGAATTGGAGAAACAACCCGGTAGGACTGGATAATGCGATTGGCCTACTGTTCCCTGACGCCATTTATATCGAAGCAATGGACGATGCAGCAGACGACGTAGCCAGATTTTCTGCAAAAAATACTATCGGCATGTTGCTGAAATGCTTCCTAGAGGGAGTTCAGCAGCAAAATGTGCAAGCATTTCAAGCAATTCAAAATGCTCTTCAGACAGTCAACGACAGCCTGAATGGTCCCCAGAAGATCCAGCAATTGACTGATTTAGAAACTGCCGGGAACCAGGAACTATCAGCATTCTTCCCAGGGCTCTCTCTCCAGATTTCCATCAACACTCCCCTCTTTGAGGATTTAGTGAAGGGAGCATCCTTAAATCTGTCCGACAATCAACAACATGTCCGCGCTTTCTCATCGTTCGGGCACGGAACTCAACGCTCCGTACAGATGGCCCTAATCAAGCTTCTGGCAGATCAGATCAATCACGCTCAAGCTAATCTTGCTACCAAGATCCTATTAATTGATGAACCCGAGCTATATCTTCACCCGCAAGCTATTGAAATACTCAGAGACGCATTGAAGCAGCTGTCAGCTCAAAATTTTCAAGTCATTTTTTCTACCCACTCACCACTTTTAATCGGGAAGGATGACGTCCTTGATACTTCAATGATTTTCAAAAATCAAGGCGTTACTACTGTTCGTCCTAAGCTATCCCAAGCAGCACACGTACTTGCTCAGAACCCGCATCAAATGGGTGTCATTTTTTCCCTTCAGCACTCCACCTATCTTTTATTCTCAGAGAGAATTTTGGTTGTCGAAGGAAAAACCGAGAAGATGATTTTCCCAGATCTATTCGAAGTGGCCTCCGGGCGCTCACTTGGATTAGCGAAAGCCTGCCTAATCGACGTAGGCAGCAGCTCTTCGATTTACCCAACAATGCAGGTTCTGCATAACGTGGGCTTTCAGCCAAAAGCCATCGTCGATCTAGACTTTATTTTCAAGGTAGCACCCCAAATCGGTTTAATACAGACTACCGACCCCAATTTTGTCGCGTGTCATCAATGGTTTATTCAAAATCATGCCGCAAATCAATTTCTTGTAGGAGCAGACGGTTTCCCTACTCGACGCAACGGTACTCAATACTCTACTGTGCTGCCAGAACGCGCTTTCGAGTTGCTGGCGGCAGCGATGCCCAATCAAATTTCCCAGCTATCAGGCCTTCTGCGCCAACAAAATATATGGGTGTGGGATAAAGGTGCCATTGAGCTACACCTCGGAATTCCTAGGAAAGATGATGCCGCCAGAATGGCGTTCCTAGCCCTGATGAAAGCCCGTGGAAATCTCAATCATGCGGCCTTTCCTCAGGACATTCGGGACTGTGTGAACTGGATTCTCTAAATGAGGCTAGTATTCTCGCGTCACTTTTCATTTTTATCGATAAGAACTACAGCATATTCCGACAAAGCTTTTACTGCGCTCATTTTCTGAAGCATAACAAACGGCTGATACCGCAAATTTCTCGGTAAAAACCAATCCCACCGCTTAAAATAGCCAGCGCTGAAGACGCCAACTCCGGTCAGCGATCTTCAGCGAAACACCTGAACATAAAAATTAACAGGGGGAAAAATGAAAACAGTCCTTTACGCATCAGCCTTGGCACTCATCCTCACCGGCTGCGCCTCGACCCCGTCGAGCAAACCCGCTCCCGACCTGCCCTTTGCGGGCCCCGGCAACGGCATGGTCTGCAAGTCAACCACAGGCAAAGAAATCGCCAGCCTCTTCGACCGCTGGAATGCGTCACTGCAAACCCTCGATCCCGAAGCCGTCGCCGAAAACTACGCACCGCGCTCCTTGCTCTTGCCCACCGTGTCCAACAAGCCCCGGTTCACCAACGAAGAGCGCATCGATTATTTCGAACACTTCCTTCACAACAAGCCGGTAGGCAAGATCGACCAGCGCTGGCTCTGGATAGGCTGCAACACCGCGATCGATGCCGGCCTCTACAGCTTCACCTTCGGCACTACCGGCCAGGTCGTGCATGCGCGCTACAGCTTTACCTATGAATGGAATGGCAGGGAGTGGCTGATCACCAGCCATCATTCTTCAGGCATGCCGGAGAAGTAAGAACGCTTCGATTCGGTAAGACATTGCCGTCGCCCTGAAGAAAAGAAAAAAGAGAAAGAGGAGAAACAAAAGAGGGACGCAGCAATGCGTCCCTCAATGCGTACCGATCTTCCTCAAGCCTGCACGCGCCCACCCACCAGCAGCAGATCGGCAGCCCGCTCCGGGATAGTCTCCCCGGACACCAGGTCAATGGCCAGCTCCCGTTCACGATCCAGCTTGAAGACCTGCACCGCGCCCGCCAGCTGCACCGCCTGCTCCTGCAGCGATTGCGAAGCCGCAGCCGCCTGCTCCACCAGCGCCGCATTCTGTTGCGTGACTTCATCCATGGCCCCGATGGCCTGATTGATCTGCTCCAGGCCCTGGCTCTGTTCAGTGCTGGCCGCGCTGATCTCGCTGACGATATCGGTGACCCGCCCCACGCTCGTCACCACCTGAGCCATCGTGCTGCCCGCCTCCGTGACCAGGCGGCCACCGGCACCGATCTTGTCGACCGAATCCTGGATCAGTTCCTTGATCTCCTTGGCAGCCGTGGCCGAACGCTGGGCCAGCGAACGCACCTCCGAGGCCACCACCGCAAAGCCGCGCCCCTGCTCGCCCGCGCGTGCTGCCTCGACCGCAGCATTCAAGGCCAGGATATTGGTCTGGAACGCGATGCCGTCAATCACGCTGATGATGTCCACGATCTTGAGCGACGAGGCATTGATGGCCTCCATGGTCAGCACCACTTCATCCACCACCTTGCCACCCTGGGCCGCCACGGCCGAGGCCGAGATCGCCAGTTCGCTGGCCTGGCGCGCGTTCTCCGCATTCTGGCGGACAGTGGCGGTCAGTTGCTCCATGGCGGTGGCCGTCTCTTCCAGCGAGCCCGCCTGCGATTCGGTGCGGGAAGACAGGTCAAAATTGCCAGTGGCGATTTCACGCGCGGCCACCTGGATCGTGCCGGTGCTGTCACCCACGCCCCCCATGATCTTGCGCAGGCTGTCATTCATGCGGCCCAGCGCCTGCATCAGATGGCCGATTTCATCACGGGCAGCGTGTTCGATCTTGCTGGTCAGGTCGTAGCGGGAAATGGCATCGGCCACGTGCGTAGCGTGGCGCAGCGAAGTCGCGATCATGCGCACCAGCAGCAGGCTCAAGCCGACCACCAGCGTGCCGATCAGAAGGCTGACGCCAACGATGATGACGATGGACGATTCCAGAATGGAAGCCGCATTCTCCATGCCCTGGCGGCCCAGTTGAGCGTTGTACTGCTTGTGCTCGATCAGGGCTTTCATCAATCGGTTGCCGGCGGGGACCAGCAGCTCTTCCCGCGCGCGCTGCAGTTCGTTCGCCTGCCCGGCATCGACGAAAGCCAAGGTCTGCTGCCGGGCCTTCTCGTAATCGGCAAAGGCAGCACGGTCCTGCTCCAGCATCTTTGCGTCAGTCGCGTCGGAGATGCATTCTTTCTCGAACTTGAGGAAGGCGGCCTGCACCTTGTCATGCAGCGCCTCAATCACTGGGAAAATCTTGTCCCGGGTCGTGGGCTCGATGAAGTAACGTGCTACATTCAGCCGTATCGCGTAAACCGCCTCGATCGCTTCATCCAGAGCGAGGATGCTTGGGACCGTATTCTGCGTCGAATAGCCGGCTGCCGCCGACACCCGGTAGCTCTGGTAGATGCTCAATGCCGCCAGCGCACACAGGCCCGCAATGACGGCGATGATGAGAAGGTACAGCTTCTTGGCAATGGTCATGTTCGGCTCTCCTGGGCGCATGAGTGGGTCACTGCAGAATGCTTGCCCAACCGGGCAGCACGAACCTTAGCCCAACTGAGGATCACCAACGCTCACATCTCATGACCACTGCTGACCACCCGCAAACCGGCACATCGCCAGAAAGAAATCAGCCTCAACGACAGACTCTTGCTCTGACGAAGGCTGAGCCGCACCCTCCGTATCAGGCCGGCAAGGCCAGTACTTCGCGGCCTGCCAAGGTGCCGGCCACCACCACGCCCGTCCCTGCTTCGCTCAGCATCTGCACCTCATGCGCCAGCTTGAACACCGCCACCGCTTCCGCCAGGCCGGCAGCCTGCTCCCGCATCGACTGCGAGGCCGCAGCCGCCTGCTCCACCAGCGCCGCATTCTGTTGTGTCGCCTGATCCATCAAACCGATGGCCTGGTTGACTTGCACGATGCCATCGCTCTGCTCGGCGCTGGCGGCCGTGATGTCGGCAACGATGTCAGTCACGCGGCGCACGCTGTCGACCACGTGCTGCATCGTCTGGCCTGCCTGTGCTACCAGCCGGCTGCCGCTCTCCACCTTGCCGACCGAATCATCGATCAGTTCCTTGATCTCGTGCGCAGCCGCAGCCGAACGCTGGGCCAGTGAACGCACTTCGGCCGCCACTACCGCAAACCCGCGTCCCTGCTCGCCCGCACGCGCCGCCTCAACGGCAGCATTGAGCGCGAGGATATTGGTCTGGAACGCGATGCCGTCGATCACGCTGATGATGTCCACGATCCTCAGCGAGGAGGCATTGATCTCGTCCATCGTCTGCACCACCTGCTGCACCGCCTGGCCACCCTCGGTAGCGACGCTGGAGGCGGATGTCGCCAGCACATTGGCTTGCTGGGCGTTGTCCGCATTCTGGCGCACGGTGGCGGTCAGTTGCTCCATGGCCGACGCGGTCTCTTCGATGGAACCGGCCTGGGCTTCGGTACGCGCCGACAGGTCAAGATTGCCGGCGGCGATTTCCGCCGTGGCGGTGGCGATGGTGTTGGCACTGTTGCGCACGTTGCTGACGATGCGCACCAGGCTGTCGCTCATTTGCTGGATGGCCTGCATCAACTGGCCGACTTCATCATTGGCGCGGCGGCGGATGCGGGTGCTGAGGTCACCCGTGGCAATGGCGCGGGCCGTCATGATGGCCTCCCCCAGTGCCGTGGAAATGGTGCGCGAAATCAGCAGGCTCACCACCGCTACCACTGCACACACGGCCAGGCTCATCAGCACCGCCTGAACCACCGCCGAACGCAGGCTGGACTGCGCCGCCTGCACGCCTTGCTGGCCGAGCTGCTCGTTGTAGCGGCGATGGGCCGCCAGGGCGTTGATGAGTTTGTCACCGGGCGGGACCACCTGGTGCTCAACCGCCTGCAAGGCTTCCTCGGTCTTGCCTTCAGCACCGAGGGCGATGACGGCCTGGCGGCTCTTCTCGTAATCGGCAAAGGCATCACGGTCCGCCTGCAGCAGCTGGCGGTCGGTGGCGTCGGAGAGATCCTCCTTCTCGTAGTGGTCGAAGGCGGCGATGACCTTGTCGCGGTTCGTGTTCATGGACTTCTCCAGCTTGGCGCGCGTGGCGGCATCCGTGGCAGCGGCATAGCGCCAGATACCAACCCGGATGCGGAAGACCGCTTCACCCGCCTCCCCCAACACCAGCAGGCTGGGGACCGTGTTGAACGACGAATAGCTGGCAGCATCGGCAATGCGATTGCTGTGATAGATGCTCAAGCCGGTGAGACTGGCCAGGCCGAGGACGACGGCGAGCAGAAGCAGACGGAGTTTGTTGGCAATGGTCATGGTCAGGATTCGTGGGTGCGCAGCATGGCGCAGCGGGTCGATGAGCTGAAATGAATGAGTGCCAAAATTATAAGTCTGCAAAAAATGATGAAAATTCGCATCTGGCCGCTTCTTGATGCGGATCATCTTTGGGTCATTGCGACCGGAACTGGATCAAGTGTTCATCAAAACTAAGTTGCATGCTCCGTACACGCCGGTTTTACGGGGCGAATGGAAGAGAAATACTTAGGAGCGAAAACGGAAGAAGGAGGCGAGAGAAGCCATTGCATCGCACACCGCGGGAATCGTCAGTCGCGACACGAGAGAGGAGCAAGGAAGGGAAAGCGCTGAAAAACTAAGTTTCCTGACTACGTCAGCAAGGACGCCTCAGGAAAATCAGCGGAGCCACCCTACGCTCCGCTGGACCGGGAATGCCGGTTTACTGCTGCACGCCCTGCTTGTAGATATCCGGACGCGAGATATGCCACACGAAGTCACCGCGATTGATGGCCTCGAAGCCACAGCTGGCATACAGCCACGGGGCGGTAGATGTGGTCAGCATGACTCGCCGCAGTTTCTGCAGCGTGGGATGCTGGTTGACTGATTCGATCATCCAGCGGCCCAGGCCCTGGCCGCGCAGGTCGCCGACGACGAAGACGTCGCACAGGTAGCCGAAGGTGGCGTGATCGGTCACCACGCGGGCAAAGCCGATCTGCTGCTTGCCGCGATAGAGGCCGAAGCACAGGCTGTTGGCCAGCGCCGTGCGCACGGTGTTGAGGTCGATGCCGGGAGACCAGCTCGAATGGGTCAGTACGTCGTGGATGAGGGGGATGTCCAGCCGGTCGGGATCGGTGTCGATGAGGAAATCATCGCGCCGCCAGATCAGGTGATGGCTCATGGTCGTTCCTTGCTTGATGGCTTGTTGTCGTAAAAAATTTGCCTTGGTACGTACTGCGAGTACTGCGAAAACTGTTTAGAACGTTTCTCTTCAACAAGAAAAGGCACGCCGGCCCTGGTTGTCCGGCCGCTGCAGCGCGTGCAAGGAAGCGTGGCGATTGATCTGCGCGAAGCATGAAAACCGCTCGATTGATCGATTCCGTTGATGAGATTTGTTCCGTGGCCATTCATGATGCCACAGGCTCCCCTGCCTTGCGCAAGGCTTTCCCATCGGCAACCCGCGAGGCTCAGCCGTCCCGGCGCTGAAACATCGCTTGCAATTCCGTTACACCTCGCCTCTCCGAGCTGGCAGACCATAGGCTCACCTCAGTGCGCCGGACCGAGCATCTTGTTTTTCCTCTTCCGGCTGCACGCCATCGCGCAAGGAGAACAACGTGAACAAGACATCCCTGGCCTGGGCCACCTGCCTGGTCTTCTCTCTGGTCTCGGGCCTGCCCGTGCAGGCGCAGACGGCCTACGCCCCGCCGCCCGCGCCCGTCTATACCCAGCAACAGCTGGACCAGATGCTGGCCCCGGTGGCGCTCTATCCCGATTCGCTGCTGGCCCAGGTGCTGATGGCCTCGACCTATCCGCTGGAAGTGGTGCAGGCCCAGCGCTTCGTCGAAGCGCGGCCCGGTCTGCAGGGCGATGGCCTGGCGCGCGCCGTGGCCCCCATGCCGTGGGATCCCAGCGTGAAGGCGCTGGTGCAGTTCCCCTCGGTGCTGGCCATGCTCAATGATCGCCTCGACTGGACCCAGCAGCTGGGACAGGCCTTCCTCGCCCAGCAGCCCTCGGTAATGGACACGGTACAGAACCTGCGCGAACGCGCCCGCATCGCCGGCACGCTGGAATCCAGCCCGCAGCAGCGCGTGGTGGTGCAGGATGAAGTCATCGAGATCGTGCCGGTCAATCCGCAGGTGGTCTACGTGCCGTATTACAACCCGACCGTGGTGTATGGCAGCTGGTGGTGGCCGTCGGCTCCGCCGGTGGTGTGGGCGCCGCCGCCGCGCTATCGTCCGCCCAGCTATGAGCCGGGCTTCTCGGCCAGCATCAGCTTCGGGGTGGGCATTGGTGTCATGAGTGCTGTGTTTGGCGATGCGCGCCCCGACTGGCGCCAGCGCCAGGTGATGGTGACGCAGACGCGCATCAACAATGTCACCAATGTGACCAACGTGAACACCGTCAACAATACCAACGTCATCAACAACCGCTACGTCAACAACAACGTCAACGTGAACCGCAACGTGAGCATGAACCAGCGGCCGGTGGTGTGGCATCACGACCCGCGTTACGCCGGTGGCCGCACTGCGCAGCAACCGGCCCCGGCGCTGGCCCCGCCGCCAGGGCAGCGTCCGCTGGCCGGGCCCCAGCCGCAGAACCTGGTGCAGGCACAGCAAGGGCCGCAGTGGAATGGACATGGCCCGCAACCGCAAGCGGGGCAGCCCTTCCCCGCGAATGTGGCGCGTCCGCTGCCGGTGGCCGACAACGTCCAGCAGCGGGTGGCACAGCAGGATCAATTGCGCCAGCGCCAGGCCATCGATCAGCAACGCCAGCGTGAACAGCAGGCCAATGACCAGCAGCGCCAGCGTGAGCAGATGATCCGCGACCAGCAACACCAGCGCGATCAGCAAGCGCAGGAGCAGCGCCAGCAGCAGCAGGCCCAGGAACGCCAGTGGCAGCAGCGCCAGCAACAGGTGCAACAGCAGCAACAACGCCAGCAGCAGATGCAGCAACAGCAATTGCAGCAGCAACAGCGTGAGCAGCAGATGCGCCAGCATCAACAACAGGAGCAGCAACGCCAGCAGCAGATGATGAACCAGCAGCGCGAGCAGCAGCATCGCCAGATGGAGCAAGCCCGTCAGCAACAGCAGCAACATCAGGCCGCCCAGCATGAACAGCACGCGCGCCAGCAGCAGGCCCAGCAGCGCGACGCCCATCAGCGGCGCGAGGACCGTCGCGACGAACGCTCCTGATCCTGCAGCGCCTCTGCCCCGCCAGTGATCGCCTGAGCGGCCCGCCGCGCACACGTTGCCTCCCGGCAAACATGCGGGCAAGCGGGCCGCTTCAGTTATAATCTCGGGTTTTCCAGAGCTGTCGGAACAGGGCGTGCGCCGCCTCCTTGTCAAAGGAACAGTGCGCGCCGCTCAAGGCCATGCGGGTTGGATCGTCCAGCCGCGCCAGGGGCCGCGTTCCGCCGGGCTCCCACCCCGACCGATCCGCCATGCAAGAACCCAGCAACGAACGCCCCGAAGTCGCCGCCACCGCTCCTGAGGCCGCTGATGCAGACAACGCCAGCGCGCCCGGCGCCGCCACCAAGGTCTCGTCCGACCTGATCGCGCGCGAAGTCAAGCGCCGCCGCACCTTCGGCATCATCTCCCACCCCGACGCCGGTAAAACCACGCTGACCGAAAAGCTGCTGCTGTTCTCGGGCGCGATCCAGCTGGCTGGTACCGTGAAGGCCCGCAAGAGCGGCCGCCACGCGACCTCGGACTGGATGGAAATCGAAAAGCAGCGCGGCATTTCCGTGGCCAGTTCGGTGATGCAGTTCGAGTACCGCGACCACGTGGTCAACCTGCTCGACACCCCGGGCCACCAGGACTTCTCGGAAGATACCTATCGCGTGCTCACCGCCGTGGACTCGGCGCTGATGGTGATCGACGCCGCCAAGGGCGTGGAAGAACAGACCATCAAGCTGTTGAACGTCTGCCGCATGCGCAATACGCCCATCATCACCTTCATGAACAAGCTGGACCGCGAGACCCGCGATTCGCTGGAGCTGCTGGATGAGCTGGAGTCGGTGCTGAAGATTCAGTGCGCACCGGTGACCTGGCCGATCGGCATGGGCAAGAATTTCCGTGGCGTGTATCACCTGCTGCGTGACGAGATCATGCTCTTCAAGGCCGGTGAAGAACGCGCCAACGGCAACGTGGAAATCATCAAGGGCATCGACAACCCCAAGCTGGCCGAGATGTTCCCGCTGGAAATCGAACAGCTCAAGATGGAAGTGGAACTGGTGCATGGCGCCTCCCACCCCTTCAACCTGGAAGACTTCCTGGCCGGTGTGCAGACGCCGGTCTTCTTCGGTTCGGCCATCAACAACTTCGGCGTGCGCGAGATCCTCGATGCGCTGCTGGACTGGGCACCAGGTCCGGGCGGACGCGACGCCACCGTGCGCGAGGTCAAGCCGACCGAAGAGCCCTTCTCCGGTTTCGTCTTCAAGATCCAGGCCAACATGGACCCGGCGCACCGCGACCGCATCGCCTTCCTGCGCGTGTGCTCGGGCCGCTTCGAACGCGGCATGAAGTTGAAGCACCTGCGCCTGAACCGCGACATCAAGGTGTCCTCGGTGGTGACCTTCATGGCCTCCAGCCGCGAACAGGTGGAAGAAGCCTACGCCGGCGACATCATCGGCCTGCCCAACCACGGCAACATGCAGATCGGCGACAGCTTCTCCGAAGGCGAGATGCTGCAGTTCACCGGCATCCCCTACTTCGCCCCGGACTTCTTCCGTGTGGCGCGCATCCGCAATCCGCTCAAGATCAAGCAGTTGCACAAGGGCCTGCAGCAGCTGGGCGAAGAAGGTGCGGTGCAGGTCTTCAAGCCGGTGACCGGCAGCGACCTGATCCTGGGCGCAGTGGGCGTGCTGCAGTTCGAAGTGGTGGCCAGCCGCCTGTTGAATGAATATGGCGTGGATGCGGTGTTTGAAAGCACCAGCATCAGCAGCGCGCGCTGGATCAGCTGCGATGACAAGAAGAAACTGGCCGACTTCGAGAAGTCCTCGGCCGGCGCCAACCTGGCCATCGATGCAGCCGGCAACCTGGCTTACCTGGCCAGCTCGGGCGTGAACCTGCGCCTGACCCAGGAACGCTGGCCGGAGATCACTTTCCACGCTACCCGCGAGCACGCGGCCAAGCTGGATTGACCCGGCGTTGAAGGGATCGACCGGCCACGTGCCGGTCATGAAAAAAATCGCCCGACAGGCGCAAACCTGTCGGGCGATTTTTTATGTCTTGCTGACGGGGAATTACTTGGCGTTCTTGAACGCTTCCACACCGGCCAGGATTTCAGCGCGGGCGGCGTCCGGGCCTTCCCAGCCTTCGACCTTGACCCACTTGCCCTTTTCCAGGTCCTTGTAGTGTTCGAAGAAGTGCTTGATCTGGTTCAGGCGCAGTTCGTTCAGATCTTCCGGCTTTTGCCAGTGGGTGTAGATCGGCAGGATCTTGTCGACCGGCACGGCCAGCAGCTTGGCGTCGATGCCCGATTCATCGGCCATCTTCAGCACGCCGATGGGACGGCAGCGCACCACCACGCCCGGGATCAGCGGGAACGGGGTGATCACCAGCACGTCGACCGGGTCGCCGTCTTGCGACAGGGTCTGGGGGATGTAGCCGTAGTTGCACGGATAGTGCATGGCAGTGCCCATGAAACGGTCGACGAAGATGGCGCCGGTGTCCTTGTCCACTTCGTACTTGATCGGATCGGCGTTCATCGGGATTTCGATGATCACGTTGAAGTCATTGGGCAGGTCGCGGCCAGCGGGGACGTTGTTCAGGCTCATGGGATTCTCACTAGGGAAAGAAACGAAAAGCGGTTTTCGGGCCGGCAGCGCCAAGGGCATCTTGTTTAATGCTCGATGCAATGAGCATTAAACGGGGCTTAATGCTCAGTTCTGGCATGCCAAACACCGGAAAGCGGCAATTATAGCGGCATTCAGGCTCAGACCGGCATCTTGGCCGGTGCAACTTACGCCAACATGACAGTGCCCGGCAGCGCACATGAAAAAGGCGGAAGGGCTTGCGCCGCTTCCGCCTTGGTCATTCACCAGCGCAACAAGTTCAGCGGATGGCCGTGGCCAGGGCGCATTGCTTGTAGTGGCCGGCGGCCTGGTCCGGCTGATCCAGCGCCTCGTGCAGCTGGGCCAGGGCCAGGTGCGATTCGCGCACGGTGCGCGGTTCGATGGCGTCCGACAGGGCTTGCTCCAGATGGCGCTGGGCCTTGCCCCACAGCTTCTGGCGCAGGCAGAACATGCCCAGGGTCAGTGCTAGTTCGGCATCGGTCGGATTCTTGGACAACCAGGATTCGCAATGCTCGATCTGCGACAGCAGGGCCGGCGAGCCGGCTTCGGCGGTCGATTCGCGATAGGCACGCAGCAGGCGGATATCCCAGTCGGCGGCCAGCGCACGTTCCAGCAGGCTGCGCGCTTCGTCATGCAGGCCACGGCTGGAGAAGGCGTGTGCGGCACGTGCGGCGATGTAGGGCTTGAGCTTGTCCACGCCAGGCACGCCATTCCACAAGAGGCGAATCGATTCGGCATCGTGCGAGCGGTCCGACAGCAAGGCATCGTAAGACAGCTCGCGCAGGCGGTTCGACAAGGCCGGATGCAGGGCATTGCGCTTGTCCAGGGTCTGCACCAGGCGCAGCACTTCGGGCCAGTTCTTGGCTTGCTGGTTGGCCTTCAGCGCCCATTGCAGGGCCTGGATGTGGCGCGTGCCGTTGGCGTTCAACTCTTCCACCGTTTCCAGCGCCTGCTTGAAGTGGTGTTCGTCCACTTGCAGTTCCAGCGCCGTCATCAGGCGCGCAGCCTTCAAGGTCGGATCGACTTCGGTGCTGGCCAGCCAGATGTCGCGGCGGTCGCCCTGGCGCATGCGATGCGCGGCACGCGCCGCGATCAGGGCGGCGATGCCGGCGTTGTCGGGCAGGTCGGCTGCGCGCGTGGCGGACTTCTCGGCCTGGCCGAAGCGGCCTTCGAAGTAGGCCTTCAGGGCATCGCGCAGGGCCTTGTTGCTTTCATTCTCGCGCTTGGCACGGCGATAGGCGATCACGCGGCCGGGCAGTTTCTGCGTCAGGCGGATGGCGCGGATGACCACGTAGATGGTCAGGAACACCGCCAGCACGGCGAAGATGAAGAAGTTCAGCGACAGGTCGATGCGGTACGGCGGGTAGAACAGCACCACATTGCCGGGGTTGAAGCGCGCCAGCACGGCCAGGCCGATGGCGGAGGCAAACAGGGTCAGAAGCCAGAGCAGTATTTTCATATCAGGTTCCCGTCAGCGGCTCACGGACGGGCCTTGTAGTTGCGCACCGCGTTCAGGCTTTCGGCCAGCGTGGGCAACTGGATGGAGACATTGCTGCCCTGCACCTGCTTCAACAGCGCCTGTGTGGTCTGAACCTGCTTGGCGCGGGTATCGAAATACTTGGCGATGGTGTCCTGGGCCGAGGACAGGTCATTGCGGAAGGCGAACTCGTTGCGCGAGAGCAGCGCCAGGCGTGCATTCAACAAACGCAGCTTGAGGTTCTCGCGCACGAAGTAAGCCTGGCCCGGCGAGAGCAGGATGGCTTCCGGCGTCTGCACTTCGCGGATGCGCACCAGCTGGCGCAGCTCGGACCACATTTCAGTGCTCATGCTTCGCCAGGTTTCGCGGGCACCGGCCAGCCATTGCGACCAGGCAGACGCTTCGGCAGGCGCAGCTTCGGCCTTGGTCTTGGCATGGGCGGCATCGCCCTTGGCGGCAGGCTTCTCGGCGGCAGCGGTTTTCACTGGCTGCGGCTTGGGCTCGCTGGCCGACTCCACCGGACGCTCATCGACCAGCAGCGGCAGGTTGTCGACCTGGCCGATGGCACTGTCCAGACGCACGGCGATGCCGGCGATGTCCACTGTCGGCAGGGCCTTCAGGCGTTCGATGTCACGCGCGATGGCGCGGCGGATGGCGATGAACTGCGCCTTGTCCGAACGCGACAGGCTCTTGTCGGCATTCTGCAGGGCGATCAGCGCGCCTTGCACGTTGCCGGCCAGCTCCAGCTGCTGGTCAGCGGTGGAAAGGACTTCCTCGATTTCGGAGAGGGCCCAGTCGTCGCGGTTCTTGTTGAGGTCCTGGTACATCTGTTCCAGCGCCAGTTGCTGGCTCTGGGACTCGGCCTGCTTGCTGTCGAGCACGCTGACCTTGGACTGCAGTTCCTTGGTGCTCTCCTGCACGGCCTTGAGCACGCCCTTCAGTTCATTGCTGCTGTTGTCGCCATTCTGCAGGCGCTGCGCGACTTCGCTGCGCAGGTCGCGCAGTTCGGCATGCGAGACCCACCACTGTGCGCCCAGGCCGGCGATGACCAGCAGCAGCACGATGGTCTGCGCACGCTGGCGGCGACGCAGCACGGCCGTGCCATCCGGAGGAGTGAAGGTATAGGACGCCTGCGGGGCCGCAGTACCAGCGCTGTGGCTGGCTTGCGGTTGAGGCTCCGGCAATTGGGGAGTGGGTTGCTGTTCGTTCATGGGCTGGATTGTAACGCGGCAAATTACGCGGCCACTCAGGGAGCGGGTGGAACAAGGGCGGCAAGCAGGCGTTCATCTCCCGACCCGGTCAGGACCACCTGCACGAAACCCTGCTCCCGCGCGGTCTCGGCGATCCTGTGGTGAGAGACGACGATGCGTTGTCGTTGCAGTTTTACCACACGTTCCTCGCCCCCGGCTAGTCTTGCCAAGTGAAGCAAATTGCGCAAGGCCTCGGAACTGGTGATGACCCAGTCGGCACCACCGTCCAGCAAATCCAGCAGTTGCAGGCGGTTTTGTGCGTTCAACTGGGGGGCCAGGCGACGGTAGGCGGTAAGGAATTCGACTTCCACGCCCTGTTGTTGCAAAGCTTCACTCAGGAAATCGCGGCCGGCCTGGCCGCGCACGATCAGAGCGCGCCTGCCGCGCAATTGTTCCAACGGGAGGGATCTGAACAATTCCTCGGAATCCATCTTGTCGGCACGCTGCGGGCCATAGATGGTGGCGTTGGCGCCATCGACGCCATGCCCGCGCAAGGCCACCCTGCTACCCTCCCCCACGATGCCGATGGGTACATCACGCGGCCAGCCCTGCAGATGGGCAAAGGCGGCATCGATGGCATTGGGACTGACGAAGACCACCAGCGCGAAGTCGTGCAGGCGCGCCAGCGTGGCCTTGAGTTCGCTGTCATCTTCGACCGGGCCGATGGCCAGCAGCGGAAATACCACGGCACGCCGGCCCAGCTGCTGCACGCGCTCGGCAAAGCCGCCAGCCTGTTGCAGTGGCCGCGTCACGACCACCGGCAACGGTGCAGCGGTCTCAGGCCGAAGCGGCATCAGCCTGGGCCTTGCAGGCCGCCAGAATCGCATCGGCACCGCGCGACTTGAGCAGCTCGGCCACTTGCGCACCGAGCGCCTCGGGCGCATCCGGCGAGCCTTCGGCTTCAGCGGCAGCGGCTTGTGCGCCATCGGGGGTGGCGATCATGGCGCGCAGGTGCAGACGATCACCGTCCAGCGTGGCGTAGGCCGCCAGCGGGATCTGGCAGCTGGCACCAAAGATACGCGAGACCGAACGCTCGGCCGCCGAGACCACGGCTGCCGGCTCGTCGTGCAAGGGGGCCAGCAGGCGTTTGATGTCGTCACGGCCTTCGGGGATCTCGATGGCCAGCGTGCCCTGGCCGGGCGAGGGCAGGCTTTGTTCAGGATCGAGGAAGGAGCGGATGCGCGCCTTCAGGCCCAGGCGGTTCAGGCCGGCCACGGCCAGGATGATGGCGGCGTAGTCGCCGCGATCCAGCTTGGCCAGGCGGGTATCGAGATTGCCGCGCAGCGGCTTGACCACCAGTTGCGGATAGCGCGCGGCGATCATGGCCTGGCGGCGCAGGCTGCTGGTGCCGACGATGGCGCCAGCGGGCAGCGCATCGAGCGAGGCATAGTCGTTGGAGACGAAGGCGTCGCGCGGGTCTTCGCGTTCCAGGATGGCGGCCAGCTCGAAGCCTTCGGGCAGGTCCATCGGCATGTCCTTCAAGCAGTGCACGGCGAGGTCGGCGCGGCCTTCGGCCATGGCCACTTCCAGTTCCTTGACGAACAGGCCCTTGCCGCCGACCTTGGAGAGCGCGCGATCAAGAATCTGGTCGCCACGGGTGGTGGTTCCGAGGATATTGATGCTGCACTGCGGATATAATGCCGCCAGACGGTCCCGCACGTACTCGGCCTGCCACATGGCAAGGCGGCTTTCACGCGAGACGATGACGATGTTGGAAGGAGGAAATTCTTTCAAGACGGGCTTTCCGATTCAGTCGTGGCACCCGCGGCCGAGGAGACAGGGAAAGCAGGAGACCGGCGCATCCAGACTGAACAATACGATTAAAAAAAGCGATCGGGGGCAAGCAGCAACGCACATCGATCACAGCGACCAGAAGCGAGACGCACACAAAAACGAGGCAAACAAACGAGCCGAATTCTAGCACGCACACCCACGGCAATCCGATCCACTAGCACGACTTTCTCCTCCGAAAACCGCAGCAACCGTTGATCATGGCGACTAAAAATCCAACACCACGCAGTGCCCGTTCCACTCCCTCCACTCCCCGCGCCACCGCTGCCGCCAAGCGCAGCCCGGCCAGCAAGACCGTCACCAAACCCGTGCGCGGCACCGACAAGGATGCGCCCCTGAAGGAAGACATCCGTCTGCTCGGACGTCTCCTGGGCGAAGTCGTGCGCGAGCAGGAGGGCGACGAAGTCTTCGAGGTGGTGGAAACCATCCGCCAGACCGCCGTGCGTTTTCGCCGCGAATCCGATGCCAAGGCCGGTGCCGAGCTCGACAAGCTGTTGAAGAAACTGACCCGCGACCAGACCAATTCGGTGGTGCGCGCGTTTTCCTATTTCTCGCACCTGGCCAACATCGCCGAAGACCAGCACCACAACCGCCGCCGCCGCGCGCACCTGCTGGCCGGCTCCGAAGCCCAGCCCGGCAGCGTGGCCTATGCTCTGTCGCGCCTGGATGATGCCGGCGTCTCGGGCGCGCAGGTGCGCAGCTTCCTGAAGGAAGCGCTGGTGTCTCCGGTGCTGACCGCCCACCCGACCGAAGTGCAGCGCAAGTCCATCCTGGACGCCGAGCGCGAGATTGCCCGGCTGGTGGCCGAACGCGACCTGCCGCTGACCCCGCGCGAGCTGCGCCACAACACCGAACTGCTGCGCGCACGCATCGCCACGCTGTGGCAGACGCGCATGCTGCGCTATACCAAGCTGACGGTGGCCGACGAGATCGAGAACGCCCTCTCCTACTACCGCATCACCTTCCTGCGCGAACTGCCGGCGCTGTATGACGACATCGAAGCCGAGATCGACAGCCAGTTCCCCTCGCGCGCCAAGACCCGCGCCGTGGAGCTGCCGCCCTACCTGCAGATGGGCAGCTGGATCGGCGGCGACCGCGACGGCAACCCCAACGTCAATGCCGCCACCATGCAGCATGCGCTGAAGCGCCAGTCCACCACCATCTTCGATTACTACCTCGACGAAGTGCACACGCTGGGGGCCGAGATGTCCATCTCCACCCTGATGGTCGCGGCCAGCCCGGAACTGCTGGCCCTGGCCGATGCCTCGCCGGACCACTCCGAGCACCGCGCCGACGAACCCTACCGCCGTGCCCTCATCGGCATCTACGCGCGCCTGGCCGCCACGGCCCGTTCGCTGGGCGTGGTCAACATCCTGCGCCAGGAAATCGGTGCCGCTGCGCCCTACGCCAGCCCGGCCGAATGCGTGGCCGAACTGGAGGTGCTGGTGGCCTCGCTGCAGGCCCATCACGGTGCCGCGCTGGTCAAGCCGCGCCTGGCCGGATTGAAGCGTGCCGTAGAAATCTTCGGCTTCCACCTGGCCACGCTGGACATGCGCCAGAGCTCCGACGTGCACGAGCGCGTGCTGGCCGAGCTGTTTGCCAAGTCCCAGGTCGAGGCCGACTATGCGGGCCTGACCGAAGAACGCAAGATCGCCCTGCTGCTGGGTGAACTGTCCAAGCCGCGCCTGCTGTATTCGCCCTACCTGCAGTACGCCGATGAAACCAACTCCGAGCTGACCATCCTGCGCGCCGCGCGTGAAATTCGCCGCCGCTATGGCGAACGTGCGATCCGCAACTACATCATCTCGCACACCGAGACCTTGTCCGACCTGCTGGAAGTCTTGCTGCTGCAGAAGGAAACGGGGCTGCTGCACATCGAAGGCAACCAGCTGCACGAACTGGAGCTGATGGTCATTCCGCTCTTCGAAACCATCCCCGACTTGCGCTGTGCGGCCGAGATCATGCGCGGCTGGCTGACCCTGCCGCAGGTCAAGGGCTTGATCGCCAAGCACGGCAAGCTGCAGGAAGTGATGCTGGGCTATTCGGATTCCAACAAGGATGGCGGCTTCCTCACCTCCAACTGGGAACTCTACAAGGCCGAGAACCAGCTGGTGGAACTGTTCAATGAAGCCGGCGTGAAGCTGCGCCTGTTCCACGGCCGTGGCGGCACCGTCGGCCGTGGCGGCGGTCCGAGCTACCAGGCCATCCTGGCGCAGCCGCCGGGCACGGTCAACGGCCAGATCCGCCTGACCGAACAGGGCGAAATCATCGCCTCCAAGTTCTCCAATCCGGAAATCGGCCGCCGCAACCTGGAGCTGCTGGTCGCCGCCACCCTGGAAGCGAGCCTGATGCCCGCCGCCACCGATGGCAAGGAAGCCAGGAAGCTGGCCGAATTCGAGCGCGTCATGGAAGAACTGTCGGAGCGTGCCTATCGCGCCTATCGCAACCTGGTGTACGAGACCCCGGGCTTCACCGATTACTTCTTCGCGGCCACGCCCATTGCCGAAATCGCGCAACTGAACATCGGTTCGCGTCCGGCCTCGCGCAAGGCGACCCAGCGCATCGAGGATTTGCGCGCCATTCCCTGGGGCTTCTCGTGGGGCCAGTGCCGCCTGCTTTTCCCGGGCTGGTATGGCTTCGGCAGCGCGGTCTCGGGCTGGCTGGAAGAAGCCGGCAACGCCAAGGAGAGCGCAAAACGCCTGGCCACCCTGCGCGCCATGTGCAAGGAATGGCCGTTCTTCGCCGCCCTGCTGTCGAACATGGACATGGTGCTCTCCAAGACCGACCTCGCCGTGGCCTCGCGCTACGCCGGACTGGTGGCGGACCGCAAGCTGCGTACCACGATCTTCGGCCGCATCACCGGCGAGCATGAACGTACCAGCAGCGTGCTCTCGGCCATCACCGGCACCAAGGAACGCCTGTCCGGCAATCCGCTGTTGGCGCGCTCGATCAAGAACCGCTTCGCCTATCTCGATCCGCTGAACCACCTGCAGGTCGAGCTGATCAAGCGCCACCGCGCTACGGCTGCAGCGAAGCGTGCGCCGGAAGAACGCGTGCAGCGTGGCATCCACCTCACCATCAACGGGGTGGCAGCCGGCTTGCGCAATACCGGCTGAGCAACGCGTTCGTCTTGCCACTACAAGGGCTGCCCGCCGATGCGGGCGGCCCTTTTTATTGGGCGCTGCACCTGCGATGTCGGCCTGGCAAGATGCCTGAGACGCCCCGTCTTAAGTTCAGCGTTTGCATGCCGATAACAGATAGCTCATATGACATTTGACGAAGCGACAAGCTGTTGCGGGCGACGCACAGGTGCAGGCGCGCTCTTGTGATGGATCAGATTTTTGCACCGCAAAAACCAATCTTCCCTGCCGCACGACGCTTCGCTTTTGTAAAATACAAGCTGAAGAATTCAAATACATACAGTCGTTGCAATCCGTGAAGCTTATTGCTTCAGCGACCATTTTCCCCGTTGACGGGAAAGGCCGTCGGGCAACGATTTGGCATCACTACGGGGAATCAGACATCATGCGACATTGGGGAAAACCGCTGGCTGCGTTCTGCATTGCAGCATCGCTGGCCGTGATCGGCTCCTGGGCGCAGGCCGCGCCCAATTCGGCACCGCCGCCACCACTGGAAGCACGCCGCGTCTCGCTCACCAGCGTGGACAGCAAGGGCGGCAAGGCCACCGCGCTCTATGGCGTCTGGATCAAGGCACGCAAGTCGCTCACCACCAAGGGTCCGGCACCGACCGTGATCGCCCTGCATGGCTGCGGCGGCTTGTACAGCATGGTCAAGGATGGCAAGGGGGAATTCACCCCGCGCCACCTGGCGATGGCACGCGTGCTCAGCGACGCCGGCTACAACGTGCTGTTCCCGGACAGCTTCACCCCGCGCGGTCGCCGCTCCACCTGCCAGGACACCGTGGCCCAGCGCGAAGTCAGCGCCATGAACCGCCGCTACGACGTGCAGGCCGCCCTGCACTGGGTGACTTCGCAGCCGGATGTGGATGTGAAGCGCATCGCCCTGCTGGGCTGGTCGCATGGCGCGTCGACCCTGCTGGCCTCGATCAACCTGGCCGAAACCGACGTGGCCGTGCGCAAGATCCAGCCGCGCGCCGCCGTGGCCTTCTATCCGGATTGCCGCCCCTACGCCAAGACCACCGAGCCCTTCAAACCGGCCGCACCGCTTCTGATCCTGATGGGCGAGAACGATGACTGGACGCCGCCCCAGGCCTGCGAAGCGATCGAGGAGAAGATGAAGGGCAGCGACACCGAGATCGCCCTGCGCCTCTATCCCGATACCTATCACGACTTCGACGCGCCCGGCTTGCCGGTGCACGTGCGCATGGATGTGGCCGGCGTGGGCAAGCGCGGTGAAGGCGTCACCAGCGGCGGCAACCCGGATGCGCGCAGCCAGGCGTATCGCTCCATGCTCAACTTCCTGGACGCCAAGCTGAATTACTGAGGAAACACTGAGGATCCGGGCCGGCCACGCGCCTCCCGGGTTTTGACAGTACCCTTCACCAACGACAATGCCGGCCCCTTGCGGGAGCCGGCATTGTCGTTTTTTACGTCCTTTTCCTTCACATCGGCCGGAAACCACCGTACTTCGGCGCTCTCCGGCCTGCCCTGTTGGGGCGGATCAGGCCGCTCAGGAGATCAGGTCCTGCATGCCCTCGCCCAGTTCGGCCAGCGGCGGCATGTCCTCGGTGAAGGTGGACAGGCTCAGTCCCAGCTTGGCGGCCACTTCCGCCGGGAAGGTCGATTCCAGTTCGTCGGCCGAGTACTTGTTTTCTTCGGCCCGGGCGCGCCAGGCGGCCAGGTGGACGACCGCGGCGAAGGGATCGAACTCGCCCTTGAGCGGCTGCGGGAAGGCCTTGATGACCTTGGCGAACTCGTCCGGGAAACGCCAGCGGCGTGCCAGCTCGGCACCCACATCGGCAAAGTCGTAGCCGAAGGACTGGCGCTCCACATCCAGGCGGCGCGCATCCAGGGGACCGGCGACCTTGTCCACCTCCAGCGCCTGTTCGGGCATGCCGGCATGCATCACCAGCTGGCCGATGGCATGCATCAGGCCCACCGTGAAGGCGAAATCGGAATTGAGCTTGACCTGCTTCTGCTTGGCCAGCCACTTGGCGACGATGGCCGTATCGAGGCTGTAGCGCCAGAACAGCTTCAGGTCCACGCCGGGCAGCTTCTTGAAACTGCCAGCCATGCCGGTGCTTACCACCAGCGTACGAACCGTCATGAACCCCAGCATCAGCACCGCATCATCGACGGTGCCGATGGTGCGCGAGACGTGGTAATAGGATGAATTGGCCAGGCGCAGGATCTTCGCGCTCAGGACCTGATCTGCGGCCAGTTTCTTGGCGATCTCTTCAATCGAGACCGATTCATTGTTGAAGCTTTCGATGACTTCCTGCACCACCTTGGGAATGCTCGGCAAGGCAGTTTGCTGCTGAAACAGTGCTTCCAAATTCATGCTTCTCTCCTGTAAGACGACCCCCATACATCTCGCTTGAGCGCTTGACAGGACCACCCCCTTGGCGTTGTGCAGCTGGACGATGCCCCCACGACACCGGCCGGTGCCGGCATCATCCTGGCTGCGCCGTGGCTGGCAGCCCTGATCTTCTCCGGAAACCTGCAGAACTTCCCCCGGATCAGTCATCGCACCCTGAGTATAGCGTCAGCAAATGTCAGTAGCCCACGGCTTTTTAGGGTCTCAGCAGAGCTTGCGCAAAAACAACAAGCAAAAATGATGCCACCTGGAAACTTCGCCTGCTTTGATGTCGAGAAAAGCTTTTCCAAACCACCCGCTGGGAACGGATGAAAAAAGCGTGCGACAGGCTGGTGATGAAATGCGAAAAATCCGCGTGCCGCAGCATTTCCGGCTGCATGGCCGTGGCCTGGCGCAGTTGTGCTTGCTATAATCGCCCATTCTCCGGAATTCCCTATATGACAGACCAATTTGCTAAAAAGGGCGAAGCCTGGTCGGCTCGCTTTTCTGAACCCGTCTCCGATCTCGTCAAGCGCTATACCGCATCGGTGTTCTTCGACAACCGCATGGCCCAGGTCGACATCCAGGGCTCGCTGGCGCATGCCGAGATGCTGGCCCACCAGGGCATCATCAGCGCGGCCGATTACGCCGAGATCCAACGCGGCATGGCCCAGATCAAGGGTGAAATCGAGTCCGGCCAGTTCGAATGGCTGCTGGACTTGGAAGACGTCCACCTGAACATCGAAAAGCGCCTGACCGAACTGGTCGGCGACGCCGGCAAGCGCCTGCACACCGGCCGTTCGCGCAACGACCAGGTGGCCACCGACATCCGCCTCTACATGCGCGGTGCGGTCGACGACATCATCGGCCTGCTGCGCGATCTGCGCCTGGCCCTGCTGGACCTGGCCGAGCAGCACGCCGACACCATCCTGCCGGGCTTCACCCACATGCAGGTGGCGCAGCCGATCACCTTCGGCCACCACGTGCTGGCGTATGTCGAGATGTTCGGCCGCGATGCCGAACGCATGATCGACGCCCGCAAGCGCATCAACCGCCTGCCGCTGGGCGCGGCTGCCCTGGCCGGCACCACCTTCCCGATCGACCGCCTGCGCGTGGCCAAGACCCTGGGCTTTGACGACGTGTGCCGCAACTCGCTGGACGCCGTCTCGGACCGTGACTTCGCCATCGAATTCTGCGCCGCTGCTGCCCTGGTGATGACGCACATCTCGCGCATGTCCGAAGAGCTGGTGATCTGGATGAGCCCGCGCGTGGGCTTCATCGACATCGCCGACCGCTTCTGCACCGGCTCGTCCATCATGCCGCAGAAGAAGAACCCGGACGTCCCCGAACTGGCACGCGGCAAGACCGGCCGCGTCAACGGCCACCTGATCGCTCTGCTGACCCTGATGAAGGGCCAGCCCCTGGCCTACAACAAGGACAACCAGGAAGACAAGGAACCGCTGTTCGACACCGTCGACACGCTCACCGATACCCTGCGCATCTTCGCCGACATGGCGCGCGGCATCAGCGTCAAGCCCGAAGCCATGCGCGCGGCCGCCCTGCAGGGCTACGCCACGGCGACCGACCTGGCCGACTACCTGGTCAAGAAGGGCCTGCCCTTCCGCGACGCCCACGAAGCCGTGGCGCATGCGGTGCGGACCTGCGTGGACAAGGGCTGCGACCTGGCCGACCTGTCGCTGGACGACCTGCGTGCCTTCTCCGGGCTGATCGGCGAAGACGTGTTTGCCGTGTTGACGCTCGAAGGCTCGGTGGCCGCACGTGACCACATCGGCGGCACCGCACCCAACCAGGTGCGTGCAGCCATTGCGCAACTGCGCAAGGAACTGAACTAAGTACCATCTCGCACCACCCTCGTCCGCTGGCCGGACGACATTCGCATGCCGCTGTGGCGCGCCCTACCCGGGCGCGTTGCAGCGGGTTGTAATCGCTGGCGCAGCCTGCCTTTTCGGGTATGCTGTGGCGGCTGTATCGAAAGAGACCACACAACGGTCTTCAGAGGATGGAGCACAAGTCCCGGCCATCCCGGGCGTCTTTTGCATCATCCTCGATGAAGGAATCGCCACATGACGTCGCGCCGCGCTGTTGCGCACGGCGCTCCGTGATGCGGACGATTTCTACAATATCTAACTGAGGAGAGAACTCGATGCAATTCAATACCATGCTCAAGACCATTCCGGCCCTGCTGATCGGTGCCACCCTGTCCTCGGCCGCGCTGGCCGCCGACATCAAGCTGGGCGTGGCCGAAGCCCTGACCGGCCCGGCCGCCAAGTATGGCGTGGCCATCAAGAACGGCTTCACGCTGGCTTCCGAAGAAATCAATGCCAAGGGCGGCGTCAACGGCGACAAGCTGGCCCTGGTGATCGAAGACGAACAAGGCAAGAAGGAAGAAGCCATCAACGTCTTCAAGAAGCTGATCTTCCAGGACAAGGTACTGGCCGTCTTCGGCCCCACCCTGTCGAACTCGGCCTTCGCTGCCGACCCGATCGCCAACGCCGCCAAGGTCGTGGTGTTCGGCACCAGCAATACCGCTGACGGCATCACTGCCATGGGTCCCTTCACCTTCCGCAATTCCGTGATGGAAGCCGACGTGCTGCCCGTCACCGTCAAGGCGGCCGTGAAGCACTTCGGCATCAAGAAGGTTGCCGTGATCTACGGCAACGACGACGCCTTCACCAAGTCCGGCTATGACGTCTTCAAGGCCACCCTGGAACAGCAGAAGATCCCCGTCACCACCACCGAGGCCTATGCCAAGGGTGACGTCGACTTCAAGGCCCAGCTGACCAAGATCAAGGCCGGCAACCCGGACGCCATCGTCTGCTCCTGCCTGGCTGAAGAAGCCGCCAACATCATCCTGCAAACCCGCGCGCTGGGCATGAAGCAGCCCTTCATCGGCGGCAACGGCCTGAACTCGCCCAAGCTGTTCGAGATCGCCAAGGATGCCGGTGACAACACCCTGATGGGCAGCCCGTGGTCGGCCGAGAACCAGACCCCGGCCAACAAGGCGTTCATTGCCGCCTACAAGGCCAAGTTCGGTTCCGATCCCGACCAGTTCGCCGCGCAAGCCTATGACGCCATGTACATCATGGCCGATGCGATCAAGAGCGTGAAGCTCTCCGGCAACCTGGCCAAGGACCGTGATGCCGTGCGCGCTGCACTGCCTGCAGTCAAGATCGACGGCGCCACCGGCAAGTTCGCCTTCCGTGCAGCACCGGCAGTGGCAGGCAAGCAGGTCGGCTTCGATGCGGACCAGGAAGCCATCGTCAACATCGCCAAGGGCGGCAAGTTCGTCCTGCTGAAGTAAGCACGCCGTGTGACGCAGGCTGGGTGGCCTGCCGGGCAACCGGCAAGCCACCCGCAAGCGACGCTCACCCGGGCGCAGCCGGCAACAACCGCCGGCTGCCCGCCTGGGAGGGGATATGAAGCAAATCGCCAGGCCGGAACGGGGAACCACCAACTGCCGCATGACGCGGGCGAGTTGAACCCGGCACTACGACGCAACGAGGGAGGGCCCCGCGCAGCATGCAAAGTCGTGCAAATTTGCCGGCGCGGCGCATGGTCTCCCATCACCTATCGCAGGTTCCAATGTTAGAACAACAGCTCATCAATGCCCTTTCGCTGGGCAGCGTGTACGCGCTCTTCGCGCTCGGATTCACGCTGGTCTTCGGCGTACTGGGCGTGATCAATCTTTCGCACGGCGCCATCTTCATGCTGGGCAGCTATGCCGCCCTGCTGCTGGTGGAGCAGATGGCCCTGCCCCTGTGGGTGGCGCTGCTGCTGGCCATGGTGGCCACCGGCACCCTCGGCCTCATCATCGACGTGCTGGTCCTGAAGCCACTGCGCAAACGAAATGCACCCCACCTGATCCCGATGATCGCCACCATTGGCGTGGCCATCATGATCACCAATATCTCGCAGGGCCTCTTCGGTGCCGAGAACAAGCGCTTCCCCCAGGGCACCATCCCTGAAGACAGCGTCAGCCTGGGCAACCTGCACATCACCGCCGTGCAGGTGGCGATCATCGTGATCGCCTTCGTGCTGATGGTGGTGCTGCTGGGCGTGATGCGCAAGACCCAGCTCGGCCGCGCGCTGCGCGCCATCGCCGAGTCGCCCAAGGCGGCTTACCTGCTGGGCATCAACGTCGAAGGCCTGTTCCTGCTGACCTCCTTTGCCGCTGCGGCCCTGGGTGGTGCGGCCGGCGTGCTGGTGGGCGTGTCCTTCAATGCGATCTCGCCCTTCATGGGGCAGCCGATGCTGCACAAGGGCATCGCCGTCATCATCCTGGGCGGCATGGGCGATATCCGTGGCGCCATGATCGGCGGCCTCTTCCTCGGCTTTGCCGAGGTGCTGACGGTGGCCTATATCTCCAGCGACTTCCGCGATGCGGTGGCGTTCGGCCTCCTGTTCCTGATCCTGCTGGTAAAACCCTCCGGCATGTTTGGCAAAGTGCTGGAAAGGAAGGCATAAGATGGGCTTCATGGAATGGTGGGATGGCTTCTGGGCCACCTACAACACAGTCATTTTCAGCATCGGCGTCAATGCCATGCTGGCACTCTCGATCTACGTCACCCTGTCCTGCGGCCTGCTGTCGCTGGCCAATGCGGCCTTCATGGGCATCGGTGCTTACACCGCGTCGCTGTTGACGATGCAGTTCGACATGCCCTTCCCCATCGCGCTGGCCGCCGGCGGCGTGCTGCCCTCGCTGGTGGCGCTGGTGATCGGCATCCCGACACTGCGTCTGTCGGGCGTCTATCTGGCCATGGCCACGCTGGGCTTTGGCGAAGTGGTGCGCGTGATCGTCCTCAACCTGGAGATCACCGGCGGCCCGATGGGCCTCAATGGCGTGCCGCCGATCACCGAGTGGTGGCACATCGTGCTGCTGCTGGGTGTGACGATCTATGCGCTGGCCCGCCTGCGCCGCTCCAAGACCGGCCGCGCCTTCGAAGCCATCAAGGAAGATGAAGTCGCAGCGCGCCTGATGGGCGTGAACGTGGCCGGCTACAAGCTGCTGGCCTTCGTCATCGGCGCAGCCATTGCGGGTGTGGCCGGTGGCCTCAACGCGCACTTCACCTTCACCATCGGCCCCAACAACTATGGCTTCGAGAACGCAGTCGACATCCTGACCATGGCCGTCTTCGGTGGCACCAGCAACCTGATCGGACCGATGATCGGCTCGACCATTCTCTCGCTGCTGCCGGAAGTGCTGCGTCATTTCAAGGACTTCCGCCTGGCCATCAATGGCCTGATCCTGATCCTGGTGGTGCTGTACCTGCCCAAGGGCATCTGGGACCCGCGCCGCATCCGCGCCTTCCTGGGCCGCAACGCTGAGAAGAAGGTGAAGTAATGCTTTTACAACTGAACGACATCAGCAAGAACTTCGGCGGCCTGCAAGTGCTGCAGGGTGTGAACTTCAACGTCAAGGAAGGCGAGATCTTCGGCCTGATCGGCCCCAACGGTGCCGGCAAGACCACGGTCTTCAACCTCATCACGGGCCTGCTGCGCGCGTCTTCCGGCAGCATCCGTTTCAATGACGACGACATCGGTGCCGTCGCTCCGCACAAGATCACCGAGCGCGGTATTGCCCGCACCTTCCAGAACATCCGCGTGTTCAAGGAAATGACGCTCTTGGAGAACGTGGTGGTCGGCATGCACGAGCACCTGAACTATGGCGTGGCCAGCATGCTCTTCAATCTCGGCGGCTTCCGCCGTGCCGAGCAGGAAGCGCGTGAACGTGCACTGGAACTGCTGTCCTGGGTGCGCCTGGATCACAAGGCGCACATGCTGGCCGACAGTCTGTCCTATGGCGAGCAGCGCAAGCTGGAGTTCGCGCGTGCGCTGGCGACCAAGCCCAAGCTGCTGTTGCTGGACGAGCCGGTGGCTGGCATGAACCCGGCCGAGAAGACCGAGCTGATGAGCGAGATCGTCAACATCAAGGCGCGCGGTTTCACCATCTTCATGATCGAGCATGACATGCGTTTCGTCATGGGCCTGTGCGAGCGCATCGCGGTGCTGAACTTCGGCAAGATCATCGCCGAGGGCACCCCGGACCAGATCAAGAACAACCAGGAAGTGATCGAGGCCTATCTCGGCAAGGAAGAAGCATGAGCGCCAGCGGCAACAAGCAACCCATTCTGCAGGTCGAGGACCTGGCGGTGGCCTATGGCCACATTGAAGCGGTCAAGGGCATCAGCCTGTCCCTGAACGAAGGCGAGATCACCGCGCTGGTCGGTGCCAATGGCGCCGGCAAGAGCACGTCGCTGCTGGCCATCTCCGGCCTGGTGAAGGCGCAGCGTGGCCGTGTGCTGCTCAACGGGCAGGACCTGCTGCAGATGTCGCCGCACCGCATCGTCGAATCCGGCGTGGTGCAGGTGGCCGAAGGCCGTGCGACGCTGACCACGCTGACCGTCGAAGAGAACCTGGCCCTGGGCGCTTATACGCGCAAGGACAAGGACGGCGTGGCGCGTGATCTGGAGTGGGTGTATTCCCTCTTCCCGGTCTTGAAGAACCGTGCGGCCGGACTGGCGGGCAATCTCTCGGGTGGTGAGCAGCAGATGCTGGCCATTGGGCGTGCGCTGATGGCCAAGCCCAAGGTCTTGTTGCTGGATGAACCATCGATGGGGCTGGCCCCGTTGATCATCCAGGAAATCTTCCGCATCGTGCAGGAGATCAACAAGACCGGCATGACGGTGCTGCTGGTGGAACAGAACGTTCGCCAGGCGCTGCGCATTGCGCAACGCGGCTATGTGCTGGAGACGGGCAAGATCGTGCTGGAGGATAGCGGTGCGAATCTGCTGGGCAATCCCAAGGTGGTGGAGGCTTATCTGGGGGGCTGATGCGCTTGATCTGTTGCATGTGGCGGGGCTGGAGAAAAAATAATAAAAAATTTCTCAATTAGGTGTTGACCATCAGCCTGATAGGCCTTAATATGCAGCCTCTTTCAAGCACAGCAAGTCACCGCTGAGTGCAGAAGGCCCACGTGGCGGAATTGGTAGACGCGCATGGTTCAGGTCCATGTGCCGCGAGGTGTGGGGGTTCGAGTCCCTCCGTGGGCACCAGACATAAAAGGTCGGTTGATGAAAATCAACCGGCCTTTTGCGTTTCTTGGATTGGAAAATAGTTTTTACTTGGTGATGGTTTTCTTTGAAAACTACCTCTTCAAATTGTTAGTTTTTAGTAGCTCGCCTCATTCTTGAGTAGCCTTTTTTTACTTAGTTTTTTAGGAATAAAAAACTTAAAAAAACAGGTGACAACTTAATAGTTTGCCCTTAGAATGCAGCCTCTTTCAAGCAATGCAGGTTGAACGCATTTGCAGAAGGCCCACGTGGCGGAATTGGTAGACGCGCATGGTTCAGGTCCATGTGCCGCGAGGTGTGGGGGTTCGAGTCCCTCCGTGGGCACCAAAACAAAAAAGGTCGGTTGATGAAAATCAACCGGCCTTTTGCGTTTTGGGGCGTACGAGCAAAGCGCCTGCGCGCTTTGCGGGAGGGACTAGAAAGTCCGGCCTTGCAAGGCCGGACGGGGTCGCGGGACGTGACCGAGGTCCTCCGTGGGCAGCAAGCCCAAATATTTCTACAAATGCACGAATATGCATAGCTAATTTCTAACGAGTTATCTTGTTTAGCCCGGACTATTCCACACGCAAGCTAAGTTTTAGTAACAAGCCTGGCACAACCTTTTTAACAGACTTCGAGCTACCAGAGTCAACAGTATCAATAACCATCAAGTCTTGATAGCAACGAATAATAATGTTGTTGGCTCTCAGAATGAAGGGTGCTGTCTTATATGAAGTGACATTGACCTTCCAGCCGACACGCTGCATCTCAAAAAAAGAAATTAAGTTCAGATAAACAGCATCATCCATCGGGAGTATGCGCTTCGAAATCAATTCTCCGTTGGGCGCATATGATTCCAGGATCACCTGTGATGGCAGTTCTTTCAAGGGACTCTCTCCATCGCATCCCGGCAATATGAAAAATAAGACCATCAGGAAAACCAATCGGCAAAGAGAATGTTGCATATCGACCGCCTAAAATTTGGAATCGCGTCCCTCGGAGCGAGCCCGAAGAATCTCTGCTTTTATATAGTTGAACTGCGCTGCAGTAAAATCTCGACAGCTATTGGTCAAGGCATTGTAGGGAGCGACATCCAGTTACTCGGCGGCTAACTCCATCTCATCTTGTTCTCGCGGCAGTATCAAGCTCAAAACGAGTGCAAATTATCAATCTCCAAATCAATACGCCCTGCACCGCGGTCGATTAATGTGCATTCCAACGAGAGGTCTGACCGGCCCTCCTCAGCCGTCCAAAGATCAAAGCGAACAGACCAGGTTGGGCTAGCGGCATTCCTGACTTCAATCGCATCGATACCGGCGAATGCAGTGTCGGGCGGAATAACCAACGTCCGGCCGTATCTCAAGACAGCATTACGCATCAGGTCGGCGGAAAGGCGAATACCGCGTGAACGGCGCTGGGCCGCTTCGTAATCACCCGCGACTAGCCATGAAATGAGCTGACGAATCAGAGTGATAAGTCGTTGATCAGACATGTTCTTGTGTTCGCATTCCTGGAAATCCGGGTAGCTGTATCTGCACGATGCTAGCCGGACAATATTCCGTTTCAGCTATATTTTCTGCGCCTGAGGAACGTCTTCTCAAGATCTGCTCCCGAGGGAGCTTTTAATTCCAGCACGGAAAATACGCGTCATGCCGCTTTTTCGAATGAAAGCCATGTCGCTTCCAATCGAGCAGCACAGCCTATTTCCTTACGCTCGCAAAATTCGACGCATTCTCTCTTTGTAATTTAAGGATCGTCTGTGCTGCCATTCGATATCGGGGTTAACACATGCATATTTCAGCTCACCTTTTTTCAGGGCCTCTTTCGCCTGAGCGATTTCACCATTGCGCATGGACAAAATAGCCGAATAGATAAATGGATCAGCCGATCTCGGCTTTCCCCCCTGCATTATGTTAGCCGGATATTCATCAATATTTTCGAGGGCATTCGCCAATTGATCAGGCCTCGATAGCGAAGAAATGAATGGAATTCCGAATGTATCCAAGTCTTCAAAAAATCTCATGCATCCAGATTCAAATGATTTCCGATAATCATCGCGGTAGTTTTGCATCAAGTCCGGGTTGTTGTTCCAACGCAGCCATAGCAGCTCCACGGACAATACCCCAATCGAATTCCCTTCCAAACCTGGCATCTCATCAAGCCACAAATCTTTTTCACGAAATTCTTCAGCCACATCTCGTGAGCATAAAATTATTGCGCTTCGAAAGGTGCTCTCATCCCATTGCGAAAGCGTTATTCTTGGAAAAATTTTTAGCCTGATCTCCGGATAGAAAATACACTGATTTTCATCATCGGACGCACATAATCTATAGCCGCGATCATGCATCCCTGAAATCAGGGATGACTTATTTTTGATCCAATGGGTAAATTTCATCTTTATATCGCTGCCGGTTAAGCAGCACTCTATTCAGCGGCCATCAGACTTCTGCCTCTGAGGTCGCTTTACCATGTCACCACATCCCCATTTTTTACGCGTCCAGAAGTGACAACCAAGCTGTCCCGATACTGACACTCATCAAGCTCCTTGGATTACCAAAGACTGCGCCGAAGCTCATTGCAATAGTGTAACCGGCGTCTTCAAATGCTTTCGCTTCCGGGTATCAAGGACCTGCCATTGCACGGCGCGTACACCTGTTTGCACAAAACTATTGCTCAGCTCGATACGCACTCAACTTCTCTCGCGTCACCAGCAGAAAACTTATCGGCGACGTCACTCACAGAACTGATCAATCATTTTTCCCTTGAGTCTGTATTCCATAAAGATGAAATCACCGAAGGTGACGCTAGCGATAAAAACCCGTCATCCCAGTTTGCGGTAGGCTTGGTCTTCCTCGTTCCCACAAAATCACGGAGACCATGAAAACCACCCTCACCTTGCTGGCCCTCGTCGCTGGCACGGCAGCCACGGAACAGGCGCTCGCCGCCAACTCACCTGCCAGGCCGTCCGGCTACATCGACCAGCTTGAAATCACCCAGACCGCCGATGCCTTCGGTGGCGCAACGCCAGCCGGTGCGGCCGGCCCCTACCAGTTGATCTCGGGCGTCGTGCACGGCAAGCTCAATCCGCTTCACCCGGACAATGCCAGCATCACCGATCTCGACAAGGCCCCCAGAGACGCCCATGGCTACGTTTCCTACACGACCGACTTCGTGATCCTGCGTCCGAAGTCGGCGACCCAGGCACGTCGCGTGCTCTTCTATGACGTGGCCAATCGTGGCCGCAAGCTGGCCGAGGAATTCTTCATCGGCGGCAAATCCCTGCGCAACGGCCCGGCTCCCGGCGACACCTACCCCTCCCTGCTGCGCGCCGGCTACACCATCGTCTGGAGTGGATGGCAGGGTGATCTGAAGCAATCGGGCGCAGCCATCGACGGCGCACTGGGCACACAATTCCCGGTGATCACGAACAAGGATGGTTCCGCCATCACCGGTCCGAGCCGCGAAGAATACATCCCCGACTTCCATCAGGGAAACAACGAATTCAAACTCTCGTACGCACCTGCCTCCCTGCGCGACAAATCGCAAGTGAGTTTCACCGTGCGCCAGACCTGGCGCAATGCGCAGGGCCAGCAGGATTACCAGGCTCCTTCTGCGCCGGTGACCGACTGGCATTACGAACCCAAGGCGGACGGCAGCGTGAACGTGGTCTTCACTCCGCCCGCTGCAGTCCCCGGCCCCGCAGGCGGGACCGTGCCCGCCGACCAGGGCAGCATCTACAGCTTCGTCTATCCCGCCGCCCATCCCAAGGTGATGGCGATCGGCTTTGCCGCGGTCCGCGACCTGGTGAGCTTCCTGCGCGATGCGCCTGCCGATGCCAGAGGCACGGCCAATCCCCTCAACGATATGAAGAACGCCGCCTGCGTCGAACAACAGTCCTGCACGGCGCGCGACAAGCGCAATGTTGACTTGACTATCGGTGAAGGTATTTCGCAGTCGGGCCGCTTCATGCGCGACTTCCTCTACATGGGATTCAACAAGAATGCGCAGGGCAACAAGGTCTTCGACGGCATGATGGCCATCATCCCGGGCGGACGCCGCACCTGGATCAATGAACGCTTTTCCCAGCCAGGCCGCTGGTCCAAGGGCCATGAAGAACACTGGATGCCGGGCGACCAGTTTCCCTTCGCCTACAACGTGATGAAAGATCCCGTCAGTGGCGTCACCGATGGCTTGCTCAAGCGATGCACTGCCAGCGCGACTTGCCCGAAGATCATGCAGATCGATGGCAGCTTTGAATGGTGGGGAGGACGCGGTGCACTGGTGGTGACCGACGGCGCGGGCAAGGATCTGATCTTGCCGGACAACGTGCGCTATTACCTGATCTCAGGCACCCAGCACGCGGGCGGAGCCGGCATCAGGAATGGCGTGGTGAAGCGGAACGGCAAGGACAGCATGTGCCAGTTCCCGGCCAGCCCCGTAACGCAGGCTCCCGTGCTGCGCGCCATGATTCCGGCGATGGAAAACTGGCTGGCGAAAGACCGGTTGCCGCCACCCTCGCGCTACCCCACGGTGGCCAGCGGCACGGCGGTCACGCCGGACCAGGCCTCGATTGGTTTCCCTGCACTGGACAACGTACTGGTACCACTGGCCGACTCCTCGGGGACAGTCACGCCAACCCCACTGCAGCTGGCCTACAGCGGCATCCACAATCCGCTGGCCGTCACCGATTATCGCAACGCCATCCCGGTCGTGGATGTCACGCGGCCCTACCGCATTCTGGTGCCCAAGGTTGATGCCGATGGCAATGAGCTGGGCGGCATCGCCCAGCCGGAAGTGGCAGTACCACTGGCTACTTACACGGGATGGAACCTGCGCGCCGGCGGCCACGCGCAAGGGGAAACCTGCTCTTCGCTGGGCAGCGCAATTCCCTTCGCCGTGAGTGGCGCGAGCAGGAGCAGCAGTGATCCCCGGCCTGCACTCGACCAGCGCTACCATGGCCGGGCAGACTATGCCGCGCAGATCAAGGCCTCTGGCGACAAGTTGGTGCAGGAAGGCTATCTGCTACCACTGGATGCCGAACACCTGTTTGCGGCTCATGCGCAACAGGTGTCGCCGCAATTGATTCCGCAACCCTGAGTGATGTTGCCGGGTCCATGGGCGCAGGCCGGCCCATGGACTGCATGTTCACGTATTCAGGTAAGGCAGCTTTCCTAATACCCCAGACCGCGATCAACACCATTCAGTACAGGCTGCCCGCTGCGTACCCGCTGCACGTTGTCCAGAATCTGTCCGACGATGACCTCAGGCTGCGCACTCGACGCCATATGCGGCGTAACCACCACGCGCGGGTGCGACCACAACGCGTTGGATGCGGGCAATGGTTCCTGCGCAAAGACATCCAGCACCGCCCCGCGCAAATACTGCCGGTCCAGTGCTTCCAGCAGGTCCTCCTCCACCAGATGCTCTCCCCGGCCGCAATGCACCAGCGCTGCATCCGGCTTCATCGCCGCAAATACGTCGCGCCCCAGCAGCTTGCGGGTGGCATCGGTCAGCGGCAGGAGGCAGACCACGATATCGGGTGCCTGCAGGAATGCATGAAGCGCATCGTCACCGGCACAGGTGCTTACCCCATCGATGTGATGCACGGAACGCGACCAGCCACTGACAGTGAAACCCTGGCCTCGCAACACCCCGGCCAGATGGCTCCCCAGAGCACCCAGCCCCATCAGGCCGACATGGGTCTGATGCGCCGGCTTTTGCGACGGGATCTTCCACACACGCTGTACCTGCTGCTGCAGCGCCTGGTCCAGCGCGCGGTGGTAATACAGCACGGCCCACAAGACGTACTCGGCCATTCCTGCCGCCAGCGCGGGATCAACGATGCGGCACACCGGCACAAGAGGGTGAGCCCGCGCAGCGCCGAGCACATGATCGACTCCGGCTGCAATGGAAGAAATCAGGCGCAGATTGGGCAAGCGCTCGATGACCCCGGCCGGCGGATACCAGCCGGCAACAGCCTCTACATCGTCCGGATCGGGCAGGTCCGGCCACAGCCGCACTTGCAGCTCCGGCATGCGGCGCGCGGCCTCTTCACGAAACACCGCGTGCAGGTCACTGAGGTCATCGGTCGCACTGCAAATCAACAAGGTCGGCATGGCGTGGCCCTCAGTCGCGATAGGAAGGATCCAGTCGGTCCAGGCGCCGCAGCCATGCTTGCCACAGGATCTGGCGCTCATGTTCGACGCTTTGCAGCTGCTCGCAGGCGTGCTGGCTCAAGTGCGCGGCAATCTCGGTAACCGGTCCGGCGACTGTCGCCATTTGCGCGGCAGCCATCTGGATCTCGCACGCGCGATTGAGGTAGAACATGATCGCAAACGCATCGGCCACCGTGGCTCCCACCGACAGGAGACCATGGTGGCGCAGCAGCAAGGCGATGTTGTTGCCCAGCGATTGCTGGATGCGTGTACGTTCATCCAGATCGAAGGCAACGCCCTCATAGGCATGCACGCCGACCCGCTGGTGGAACTCGGTACTGATCTGGTTGAGCTGCAGCAGTCCCTGCTCGCAGGCTGCCACGGCCATGCCGGGCAGCGTGTGGGTATGCAGCACGCAATGGGCATCCTCGCGCGCCATGTGTACGGCGCTGTGGATAGTGAAACCGGCGACGTTGTAGTCGGCCTTGCCCGATACCACGCGGCCTTGCAGGTCCACCACCAGCAGGTCGCTGGCACGCACTTCGTCAAACATCAGCCCGAAAGGATTGATGAGGAAACGGTCCTCCTCGGGGGCCGCGTTGTCCGCACGCGGCAGCCGCACCGAAAAGTGCGTGTAGAGCGTGTCATCCCAGCCGAACAGTGCGGCCAGCCGGTAAGCGGCCGCCAGGTCGCGGCGCAGGACGAGTTCATCGGGTGTCGTAGTCATCTCAAGCATCCAATCCCATGAAGCGGCGCACGCGCAGGGTAGCGGCGTCGGTTGCGGTGGCCTCCCGGATCTGCCGGGGCGAAGCATCCAGTTGCACGCGGCCGTTTTCCATGAACAGCACGCGGTCGGAGATGGTCAGCGCAAAGTCCATCTCGTGGGTGACGATCACCATCGTCATGCCCTCCTGCGCCAATTCCTGGATCACCTTCAAGACCTCGCCGACCAGCTCAGGGTCCAGTGCCGAGGTCGGTTCGTCAAACAGCATCACGTCAGGCGACATGGCCAGCGCCCGGGCAATGGCCACCCGCTGCTGCTGCCCGCCGGAAAGCTGGTGCGGGTATTTGTGCTGGTGCGCCAGCAGGCCCACCTTGTCGAGCAATTGCTGGGCCCGGGTCTGGCGCAGCGCCGGCTCGCCCGGCTGGCGGTGGTAGCGCGGTGCCAGCAGCACGTTGTCCAGTACGCTCAGGTGCGGAAACAGGTTGAAGCCTTGGAACACCATGCCAATGCGGCCGATGCCATTGCGCACCAGGCTGGACTCGAGTGAGGCGTTGGCGCTGATATAGCCTTCGCCGAAGAGGATGATTTCACCCTGGTCGATCTTCTCCAGCGCATTGATGGTGCGGATCAGCGACGTCTTGCCGGAGCCCGAAGGACCGATGATGGACACCACCTCGCCCGCCCTCACGCTCAGGTTCACGCCCTTGAGCACCTCATGCGCACCATAGGCTTTATGGATGCCGATCAGCTCCAGTGCACTCGGCTGCCCCGCCGCCTGGGGCACTGCCGGTGCGACAGGCGGTTTGCCGAGATGGCTGCGCAAGGCGCTGCACTGGCCCTCACTGAGGGTTGCGGGATGGCGCTTCTGCAGATCCAGGCGCCGCTCCAGCCAGCCCAGCAGCGTGCTGAAAAGAGTCACCAGCAGCACGTAATACACGGCCACGCCAAGCAGGGTTTCCATCACCAGGAAATTCTGCGAATACAGGCGCAGGCCCGTCATCAGCAACTCCGGCAAGGAGATCACCGACACCAGCGACGTGAGCTTGATGATGGTGACGTATTCGTTGATGAGAGTGGGCAAGGCAATGCGGAAAGCCTGCGGCATGACGATCAGCCGCATCGTACCAAAGCGGCTCAACGCCAGCGCCCGCCCTGCTTCGCGCTGTCCGCGTGCAACCGACTGCAGGCCGCTGCGATGAATTTCCGCCATGTAGGCCGCCTCGGTCAGCACCATGGCCACCAGCCCGGCAAAGAAGGGATCACCGACAACGGCACGGGTCAGCGGAAAAATTTGCGGCAGGTTGAAGACCACCACCACCACGACCAGCAGCGGCAGGCTGCGAAAGAGCCAGATATACAGCCCGGCGGCCCAGTTGATCCAGCGCGTGCCGGAGGTGCGGGCGCAGGCCAGCAAGAAGCCCAGCACCATGCCCAGTACCCACACCAGCGAACCCAGTTCGACCACCGTGAGACACGCGCGCCAGAAGATCCCCATGGAAAACAGGGACCAGAAATACGACCAATCCAATGCCATGCGAGGGCTCCCGGTGGTTCAAGGTCGACGTTACTTTGCTACCGCCACGGGCTCAAGATCGTATTTCTTGATGAGGGCCGCGTATTCCCCGCTGGCCTGTCCTGCCGCCAGCGCTTTCTGCAAAGCCTGGTACAAGGCGGTATTGCCCTTCTTGACATAGATGCCCAGCGTCTGCGGATACACCAGTGCTTGCGAACTGATGACGATGCGGCCCTTGCTGTGCTCGGCCAGCATCTTGGCGGCACCGGCGATTTCCATCTGGGCCTGGATATTCTTCGACAGCAGGGCCTGCGAGGCTTCCGGCGCGGTCGGGAATTCGCTCACGGCCACGGCCGGCTTGCCCTGGGGCACACAGTATTCGGCCGAGAGTTTCTTCAAGGCGTTGACCCAGCTGGTCCCTGCTTGCAGGCCGACCTTGAGACCGCACAGGTCGTTTTCGCTCTTGGGCATGACGCCGCCGTCCTTGGCCACCATGATGGCCGCACCGGTCTTGCCGTAGGCAATGGCATCAGCCTGGGCAGTGCGCTCGGGCGTGATGTACATGCCGGAAATGATCGCATCGAACTGACCACCGCCGAGGCCCAGGATCAGGCTGGGGAACTTGGTGTCGACGAAGGAAGGCTTGAGCTTCAATTCCCGGCCCAGCATCTCGGCGATGTCCGGATCGAAACCGACGACCTTGTCGCCCTGCCAGGATTCCAAAGGGGGGTAGGTGATTTCCATGCCGACCTTGAGCTGGCCGGGGACCATGGTCTGCGCGGACGCGGCTACCGGCAGCAAGGCTGACAGGGCCAGCGTAAGCAGGTGGCGCTTGAACGAAATGCGGCGGAGGGGGTGGGTCATGGCGCTGGACTCCTTCTGTGAGCGGGCTGAAAAAAAAGAAAAGAAAACGGGCGAGAACTCAACCGCCGGCCGTCGTCCTGGACCGGGTATAACCAAAACTGCCGGGCTTCAATGCGTCCGCAGACATCGCCAACTCGCCTGCTTCCACCTTGCGCTTGAGGTAGGTATAGGTCTGCTGGGCCTGCGAATACATGTGTTCTCCGATGGACAGCTCACCGTAACGGGTCGCGTCTTCAGATCCGCTGGCAAATTGCGGCAAGGGGCGGATGCGCGTGTGATAGTCGCAGGCGAAAAAAAGCGGGAAGGAATAGCGTTCCTGCTGCACCTTGCGCACGCGGTGCGACGTGGCGGGGAAGGCGCCCGCGGTCATCACTTCGAGCATGTCGCCGATATTGATGACGAAAGCTTCCTCGCCTGCCACCGAACAGGGTGGCGCGTCGATCCAGGCGCCCTGGTCGTTCATCACTTCCAGGCCGGGCTGATCGGCCAGCAGCAGGGTGAAGCATTCGTAATCCGTGTGGGCACCGATGCCGGGCGCATCGACCGCTTCCAGGTCGACCGGATAATGAATCAGCCGCAGCTTCGAGGGCGGACAGGTCACCAGGGACTCGAAGGCATCCTCGGGCTGGCCCAGCGCCAGGGCAAAGCCACGGAACAAGGTGCGGCCAAGCGCGAACACCGCCTCGTAATATCGGGAGACGGCCTCCTTGAAACCCGGCAGCTCGGGCCATTTGTTGTTGCCGATCAGGGGCGTGCCGGCCAGTACCAGCGGGTGGTCATCCGGCACCTCGAAACCGATGTCGAAGGCTTCCTTGTGATCGGGCCGGCCCTTGGAATAGACCTCTTCGCCCTCGGGCACATAGCCCTTGTGGCCCCAGGCGTCGCCGATGTAATAGCGCATCTTCCACGGCATCGGCTGCGCGAACAGCGCGCGGCTGGCCTCGCGCAGGCCGGCGATCAGCCGCGGATCGATCCCGTGGCCGGTGATGTAGAAAAATCCGACCTCGCGCGCCGCCGCTCCCAGTTGGTCGGCAACCGCTTGGCGCTGTGCCGGCTCGTCGCGATAAAGGCCGCTGATATCGATCACGGGCAAGGCCGTGAAATTGCGCTGTCCGGTGTGCATGTTCAAACTCCTGCGGTAGAAGGCGACTGCGTTGATGACGAAGAACCGATGCCATGCTGTTGTGACCAGCGTGCAAAATGCGCGCGCTCCTGCTGCGCCATCCAACGATTGAGCTGCCACAAGTCAGCCACGGGGCTGCGGGTATAGGGCAGCAGATGCAGGTAGCCGTCCGGACCGAACTCCGGCGTGAGCGTGCTGGTGGCATAGCCGCTGGCGTACTGGAAAGACCAGATCGTCTCCCAGATGCGCTGGTGGAAAGCCAGCTCGGGCGCATATTCGGGCGCGGCCGGATCCGGGACCTGCGGCCCCTGCGCATAGCCCACGCGCGCCTGCACATGGTGTACACGCTCAAGGAAGGGTGTGAGGTCATCCAGCGGGTCATCCAGCAAACGCTCACAGACCACGACCCAGTGGCTGATGTCGGCGGTGTAGCGCAGCCGGGGCAGCTGGCGCACGATGTCCAGCGTGACCCAGGGACTGTAGAGCGAACTGGCGCGATGGGTCTCGAAGCTGCAAGGAACGCCCGCATCATCGGCCAAGGCCTGCGCCCGCCCCAGGAAATCGACTTGTTCCGCCAAGGGCCAGCGGTCGTTGCCGGCCAGCAGGTTCACGAAACGGGGCTGCAGTTCCGCCGCTGCGTCGAAGGCGCGCGCCAGGTGCTGCAAATGCACCTCCGGCCGGTCGGCCTGGCGCGGAACGACGTCCACGCCACTGAAGACGATGGCGATGTAATCCAGCGCCTCGGCCTGCAGGCGGTCGCGCAATGCGCGCCGCTCCTGCAGCGCCATCGGCAGGCGCGCTTCCAGGCCGCTGCAGCCGGCCTCGCGCAGTTCGGCCACGCAGCGGCTCCAGGGTTCTTGCATGCCCCAGCCGCTGCGAAAGATCTTCAGCTCCATGGCCGGCCTCTCAGCGGTAGGTCACGCCGGGCAGCACACACAGCATTTCGTAGAGCAGGTTCGCGCCCAGCTGCGAGGTATTGCCGCTCAAGTCATAGGGAGGCGAGACCTCCACCAGATCACAGCCCACGAGGTTCATGCCACGGCAGCCACGCACGATTTCCAGGCCCTGGATGCAAGTCAGCCCGCCCACTTCGGGGGTACCGGTGCCGGGTGCCCAGGCCGGGTCGATGCCGTCGATGTCGAAGCTCAGGTAGACCGGACCGGCGCCGATCTGGGCGCGTACTTCTTCCATCAGCGGCGCCAGCGAACGATGCCAGCATTGCTCGGCCTGCACCAGGCGGAAACCCTGGTCCACGCCCCACTGGAAGTCGCCGCTGGAGTAGCCCTGCGCACGCTGTCCGATCTGCACCACCCGCTTGCAGTCGAGCAAGCCCTCTTCCACGGCGCGGCGGAAGGTGGTGCCATGGGCGATCTTCTCGCCGAACATGTCGTCATTGGTATCGGTATGGGCATCGACGTGCACCAGGCCGACCGGGCCGTGCTTGCGTGCAATGGCGCGCAGGATAGGCAAGGTGATGGTGTGGTCGCCGCCCAGCGTGAGCGGAATGACCGGATACGCCATCAACTCCTCATACGCTTCTTCGATGACGCGGACCGATTCGAGCAGATTGTAGGTATTGATGGCGACATCGCCGATGTCAGCCACCGACAGGGAATCGAAGGGCGCGGCACCGGTGGCCATGTTGTAGGGGCGGATCATCACCGATTCCGCACGGATCTGGCGCGGACCGAAGCGGGTCCCGGCGCGCAGGGAGGTACCGATATCGAGCGGCACGCCGATGAAGGCCGCATCCAGGCCCTCGGCGCTGTCCATCGCAGGCAGGCGCATCATGGTCGAACGGCCGGCAAAGCGCGGCATGTCGTTGCCGCTTTGGGGCTGGTGGAAGACTTTGGACATTGCGTATCACCCTTGTTCTGGCAGCAACAGCAGGCTGCGACGAAGCGAATATACAATGGCCGATAGTTATCAAAAGATAGCTGTAATCAAATAATAAGTTGTTAGAATTCGAAACTGATTTCGGGCACTGAACGCGCGCCCTCCTCCATGCAAAGACGATTTATCCATGACCCCAGGCATCGATTTCAAGTTGCTGCGCATATTCGCCGCAGTGGTCCGCCACCAGGGATTTGCCAGGGCCCAGCAGGAGCTGAACCTGACGACCTCGGCCATCAGCACCTACATGGCCCAGTTGGAGAGCGATGTCGGCTTTACCGTCTGCCGGCGTGGCCGGGGTGGTTTCGCGCTCACTGACAAGGGGGAACTGCTGCTCTCGGAAACGCTGCGCGTCTTGGGTGAGGTCGACAGTTTCGAACGCTATACCCAGTCGCTCAAGGGCGAACTGGGCGGCACGCTGACGATAGGGGTGCTCGATACGACGGTGACCGATCCCTCCCTGCCGATGGCGGAGGCCATCGGCGTCTTTTCCAGCAAGTTTCCGGGCATGCACCTGAACCTGCTCATCCGCAGCCCCTACGAACTGCAGAAGGGCTTGCTGGACAATGACCTCGACATCGCGGTGGGCTTCTTCCCCGCCAAGGCCAACGGCCTGGTCTATCAGCCGCTCTACCGCGAGCAGCAGTGGCTGTATTGCAGCGACCGGCATCCCTGCTTCCAGCAGCGCAACCTGCGCGCCTCGGCCGTCTCGGAAATGAGCGTGGTCAGCCGCAGTTACTGGAGCCAGACCGAGCTGAGCCGGCACGGTTTCAAGCGCAGCGTGGCCACAGTGGAAAGCATGGAAGCGCAGTTGATCCTGATCCTCTCGGGCCGCTATATCGGTTATCTGCCGGAGCACTATGCGCAGTCATGGGTCGAGCAGGGACGATTGAAAGTCTTGCTGCCTTCCGAGTTTGGCTACCAGTCGCAGTTTTCCCTGGTGCTGCGCCGAGGCCGCAGCCGCGAACTGCCTTTGCAGGCAATGCGCGAACTGCTGCAGACCGGCAAGCGCGGCAGCAAGCGCTAGAAATGGGCCGGAAGGGATCTGTGCTGGGCCCTGCAGCACGCATTATTTGCGCGCTGGTCCACCAGCCTTGGATTCATTGCGCACTACCGCCCCCCTGACCTCGAAGCGCACGCTATCGAGCGCCTTGCCCTGCTTGTCCTGCAGCACCAGCACATGCTTGCCGGGCCAGGGCATCCAGTCGAAGTCCAAGGCTTCTTCCCCAGCGGCCGTGAAGTTGGCCGCCACCTTCTGCGCCTGTACCCTGCCCGCCTGCATGACCTCCTGCGGCATCACCTTCCCATCCAGCACCCAGCGGCTGCCGGTTGGCGCGCCTTGGGCGCGGAAGCGGATGCGCTGGCGCGCAGGCGGGATATCGGGGTCCAGCGCAGCGAGCATGCCTGTGGTGGGATAAGTGATGGCCGGACGAATATCGCGCGCATGCGCCAGGCGGATCTCGGCCTGGCCGGTGCCCGGTAAAAAATATTCGGTGCGCGCTGCTTCCACATCCTGCTCGTAGCGGATCATCTGCGCCTGCACGCCGGCCGGTTTTGCGGGCGGGCCGTTGCCCGCATCACGTCCGCCGTTGCGGCCTCGTTCATGCAGATATTGCATGACCTCCTGCCACACCGGTGCCGCACCGGTCACGCCGGACACGTCCCACATCGGCGCGCCAGAAGCGTTTCCGACCCATACCCCTACGGTATAACGCGAGGAATAGCCGACACACCAGTTGTCGCGCATATCCTTTGAAGTACCGGTCTTCACCGCCGTCCAGATGCGGGTGGACAGCGCATTCTCCAGACCGAAGGTCCGCGCGCGCGCACTGCGGTCGGACAGGATGTCGCCGACAATGTAGGCCGCATCGGCGTCCATCACCTGCGTGGCGCGCGCTGGCGTGCGCGCTTCATCGAGCCGCGTGCGCAAGGGCGTGTAGCGGCCCTGATTGGCCAGCACGCGATAGGCATTGGCCAGGTTGGCCAGCGTGACGTCGGCGCTGCCCAGCGCCAGGCTGTAGCCGTAATAATCACCGCTCTCGCGCAGGTTGAAACCGAGCGCCTGCAAGCGACGGAAGAAGCGCTCGGGCGTGACCATCACCAGCGTGCGCACCGCAGGGATATTGAGCGAGGAACCCAGCGACGTGCGCAGGCTCACCAGTCCCTTGTATTGCTTGTCGTAGTTCTGCGGAATGTAGAGCCCGGCCGAGGTGGCCAGGTTGACCGGAGAATCATCCAGCAGGGACGCGGCCGTCAGCCATTTCTTTTCGATGGCCAGTTCGTAGAGGAAAGGCTTGAGCGTCGAGCCCGCCTGCCGCTGCGCCACCACCCCATCCACATTGGCCGCCGCCGACAGCGGGCCGCTGGAACCGACCCAGGCCAGCACCTCGCCGGTGGCATTGTCGATGACGATGACGGCACCATCCTCGATGTTGCGCTCGGCCAGTCCGGCCAGTTGATGACGCAGGGCTTGCGTGGCAAAGCGCTGCAAGGGCGCGTCCAGCGTGGAACGCAATTGCTGCCCCGGTGCATTCAAGAGCTTGCGGGCCAGATGCGGCGCCAGCTGCGGTGAATCGCTCGTCCCCGGCAAATCACGCTTGGCGGACACGCGCGCCAACGCCAGCTCGGTGCGGCCATCCATGCCGCTGCACTGCTCGCCTGCGCCCTCTTCCTTGAGAATGGCGCAGGCGCGTTCGGTCACGCGGCGCGGCGTCGCATTGGGCGCACGGATCAACGCGACCGCGATGGCCGCCTCGCCCTGGTCGAGTCCGCTCGGATGCTTGCCGAACATCACGCGCGACAGCGCATGCACGCCTACCAGCTCGCCCCGGAAGGCTACCAGGTTGAGATAGGCTTCCAGGATCTGGTCCTTGCGCCAGTTGCGCTCCAGCGATTGTGCAATCCACGCCTGCGATACTTTCTGCGTGAGCGAACGCACGCCGGACTTGCGGCGCAGATCGTCATAGATCAAACCCGCCAGTTGCATCGTGATGGTGGAGGCACCGCGTGTCTTCGTATTCCACAGGTTGCCCCAGGCCGAGGCAGCTACAGCGCTCCAGTCGATGCCGCTGTGCTGATAGAAACGCCGGTCCTCGGAGGCCACCAGGGCATGCCGCAGCGCCGGGGATACGTCTTCCAGTTTGACCCAGGACAATTTGCGCTCGTCCATGTTCACGCGCATGCGCTGCAACAGCTCGCCATTGCGGTCTAGCAGGCTGGCTTCCGAGGGCAGGAAGTCGCGCTGTACTTCGTTGAACGATGGCACGGCACTGGCTGCGGTGGGCATCAGCAGAGCCAGCACCAGCGCGCTGATCGAAACCAGCGCGCCGGGCCGGATGGTGCATGCGGCCATGCGCATCACTGCGCCGCCTTCACGACCAGCTTGCCATTGGGGACTTCACCGAACATTTCCGGCGCATACATCGCTTCCACGCGTGTGGGCGGCAGGTTGAATTCACCCGCATTGTTCAGGCGCACCGTGTAGCTGATGCTGGTGCGGCCCTTGGGCATGGCCTCGTAATACGCGCGATAGGCTTCGAAGCTGCGCTCTTCATAGGCCAGCCAACCCATGCCACGATCACGCGGAGCCTCCTGCTTGCCCTGCGCAATGGCCGAGTCGCGGCCCAGGCCGGAACCCAGCAGGGTCGCACCGCCCGGCACCGGATCGCTGACCACGACCCAGGTCATCTCGGCTTGCGCGTCGATGTCCAGCGTCACGCGCAGCACATCGCCCCGTGTATATACACCGGCCTGCTTCTGCTCGATGGCCTCGACCTTGCGGGTGATGCGATAGCCAGCAGCAAAAGGCTGCTTCAAGGGGACCGCTGCCAGGCTCTGCAAGGTCACCCAGGGCTTGCCGTTGCCCTCTTGCGTCAGGCGCACGCTGCCACCCTGCGCACTGCCTTCCGGCCAGGGCAGCTGCAGCTTGCCGCCGTTGGCGGCACCGCTCCAGGCCAGGCTCTGGGTGGCGGTGCTGGTGCCGTTCTGCTCCAGCGTGGCACGCGTGGTGCCGGTAACAGGTTCTGATTCGAACTTGCGAGCGAATTTCTCCAGCGCCAGGCTGCCCCAGACGTTGGCCGTGGTGGTACTCCAGTGACCGCGCTGCTGGCGGCCGATGGCACCGGCGATCAGGCGCGGCATGTCCTCGCGCCAGGCAGGGTTGTTCAGCTCCAGCAGGATCAGGCGGTTGGCATTGGCATCGGCGCTGCTCATGAGCCACCACCAGTAATCGCCCTCTTCATTGGAGAAGCCCATGCGCGTACCCTGGAAGTTCAGGCGGGCACGCAGGATCTGGTCTGCCTGCTCCAGCTTCTTGTCGCGCTCGGGGATGGCAGAGACGCGCTGCAGGATGCCGATCCAGTCCAGCAGGCCGGAGGTGGGCCAGACGTTGGGATTGATCTGGATCGAACCCAGCATCGCGGGTTGCACACGGTTGTAGCGCGACAGCGCTTCCAGGGCGGCCAGCTTGCGCACGTCCAGATCCTTTTGCGGCGACCAGAAATCGCGCATCACCTTGCCCTCCACGAAGGCCGCGAGGCCATCCAGCATCTTGTCGCGGCTGGCTTGCGGGATGGCATAGCCGGCTTCGTTGGTGGCAGCCAGCAGATAGGCCGTGAGCGTATCGCTGCCGCGGCGCGCGCCACTGTCGCTGGGCGGGAAGTAATACGCCAGGCCGTCGCCATCCAGATAGGTCGGCAGGTCGGCCACGATCTTCTGCCATGCCGCTTCATCGCGCAGGCCGATGGCCTTGGACGTCTTCTGCTCCAGGCAGGCGAAGGGATAGTTGACGAAGTAACGCGTGAGCGCATCGCTGCCACCGGCCAGGCTGGGCTTGAGCGAGAGCGCCAGGCCACCGCGTCCCGGCAGGCTGTCGGCAGGTCGCGCGACGTTGATGGCGGCACTCTTGTCCAGCTGGAACAGCGTGGCCTGCTGCACCGTGACCGGCACGGCCGGGACGACGCGCTGGGTGAACTTCATGGCGTCTCGCGCTTTCTGTCCGCCCTGCTCCTGGGCGCTGATTTCCCAGGCCAGCTGGTTGATGCCTTCCGGCGTCTGCACCGGCCACATGACTTCGGCAGACTGTCCGGCTGCGATCTTCACCTCACGTTCCGGCAGAGTCAGCGTGCTCGCCGTAGTACCACCTTGCGCACGCGCGGCGACCTTGATCGTCATATCGTGCGTGGTGGTATTGCGTACGGTGACGCTGCCGTTGAAGTTGTCGCCCTCGCGCACCAGCGGCGGCAGGCCGGAGATGACCTGCACATCCTGCGTGGAGCGAATGCTGATGCTGCCGGTGCCGAAATCGCTGATGCCATTCTCGGCGATGGCGACGATGCGGAAGGAAGTCAGCGCATCATTGAGCGGCACATCCAGCTGTGCCCTGCCGTCTGCATCCAGCGTGACATTGGGCTTCCATACCAGCAAGGTATCGAACAGTTCACGCGTGGGCGCACGGCCACCGCCCCCGCCAGCGGGCGTGGCCTTTTTGCCGTAGTGGCGCTTGCCAACCACCTGCATCTGGGCCGTTGATGTTTCGACGCCGTAGCTGCGACGTTGCAGCATGGCGCGCAGCACATCCCAGCTGCCATTGGGCTGCAGTTCCAGCAGGGCTTCATCGACGGCGGCCAGGGCGAATTCACCACCGGCGGCGGGCTTGCCGTTGGGCAGTTTCACTTGCACTTGGACCTTGGCCGTGGCGCGGATGGGATACGCCGGCTTGTCGGTGCTGACGGCCACTTGCAGACGATGGCCCGCGTCACCCACGTTGACTTCGGCGATGCCGAATTTCCAGGCCGGCTTGGAGAGATCGACGATGGGGCCCGGTCCCTGGTATTCGCGGAATTCATGCCACCAGTTGATCGGTTCCTTCCAGCCCCAGATGAAGAAGGAATACCACGGCACCTCGCGCATGCGGCCGCGCACGGCCAACACCGACACATACACATTGGGACCATACTCGGCCTTCATCGGCACGCTGATGGTGGGATCCTGGCCGGACAGCTGCACCACGCGCGTATCGATCACGCCTTCACGCTCCACCGCGACCAGCGCGGTAGCGTAGCGGAACGGCATGCGGACCTGGAAGTTGGCGGTCTCGCCGGGCTGGTAATTCTTTTTCTCGGACAGGATGTCGATGCGGTCCTGGTTCTCGCCATCGAACCAGACTTCGCCGCGTCCGGTGACCCACACCGAGGAACGGGCGGCAGCCGCATTGCCATTGCCATCCTTGGCGCTGGCGATCAATTCCACATTGCCCGCTTCGGACAATTCGGTATCGCAGCTGAACATGCCATGCTGGTCGCTCTTGCCGGAGCAGAGCTTGCCGAGGTCCTGCTTGCTCTCGTCGTTTTCATAAGCGTAGAAGCCGCCGACCATGCGCTTGCGGTGCGAATTGGTCTTGCGCGCCAGGCCACGGATTTCCACCGGCACACCGGCTTGCGGCTGGCCAGCGGTATTGAGGGTGACGGCGGTCAGCGTGAGCTTCTTCTTCACCGAGACCCAGTTGCCGGTGCGCAGGCCCACCACCACCGCCGACGGCCACAGGGGCGTGACGTTGGAGATGGTCTGCACTTCGCCATTGGGGTCGCTGTAGGTCATCTCGGTGAGCAGTTCCTGCGGGCGTTGCAGCGCGGGCAGCTTGCCGATGACGGCGCGGCCGGCACCGTTCTTGTCGAGCGTGACGGCGAGTTTGTCGGCGACGATCTTCTGGTCATCAGCATTGCTGTCATCGTCATTACGCGGCGCATCGAAGGAGAAACCGTCGTAACCCGTGATGTTGACCGAACGTGACCGCAACAACGACGACACCCGCACCGCCTGGTTGGCAGCCGCACCGCCATTGATGTAGTTCAGCTGCAGATCCAGCGGCAGCTCCTTGATGGCCACTTGCGCGCCCTTGGGTGGCGTGATGCGCCCCTGCATCAGGGGCAGGCGGAATTCCTCCACGCGGAAGCTGCCGGTGACGTAGGTGCCGCGGCCGTAGCCTGCTTCATTGTCGCCGTCATCGGATTGGCCATTGGCATTGCTGCCGGCAGCGGGATCGACCGTGCCCTGGTCGAGCACAACCTCGTAGCTGCCCAGCTTGGCTTCCTTGGGCAGGGTGAAGCTGGTCTCGGCGCTCTTGTTGCCGCGCCAGTTCAGCGGGAACTGGTATTGCTGGCCGCTGCCGAGATGGCTGATGCGCACCCGCGTAGGCAGGTCTTCCTTGCGCATGAGGCCGAAGCCTTGCATGGTCTCGGTGCGGATCACGTGCTTCATCGAGACCGTCTCGCCGGCACGGAACAGGGTGCGGTCGAAGATGGTAGTGGCGCGGGTGGTGGCCGACTTGTCCATGTCGGTCGGCAAATTGAAGCGCCAGGATTCGATGCCTTCATTCCACGAGGTCAGCGCAAAGGCCATGTCCTGGCGGCCCTTCTCGTCGGTCTTGCGCGCGCTCACGAAGAGGCCGCTGATCTTGTCGGCGTTCTCCGCGCTGTAGCCGCGGTTCACGCAGGCATCTTCCAGCACCGGCATCATGGCCACGCCGCTGGCGTTGGTCTTGCCCTGCCAGAGCTGGGTGCCGTCGCAATTGGAGACGCGGATCTCGGCATCGGCTACCGGTTTGGCATCGTCCAGCCGGGTTACCCAGACGGCGCCATTGGCGCGGCCCAGCTTGACGTGCACCGACAGGTTGGTCACCAGCGCGCTGGTGCGCACATACATCGGCTGCGGCTTGCCCAGCAGCGACGCGCCCAGCTTCTGGGATTCCAGTTCGACCACGTAGAAGCCCGGATCCTTCAGGGGAATGCCGATCACTTCAAAGGGCCATTCGCCCTCCTTGGCGTCCTTCTGTGCAGGCAGATCGAGTTTCTTCGCACCGGGTTCCTTGGCCAGCAGGCTGACGCTGCGCGTATCCACCTTCTTCGGATCGCCCCACTTCTCGTGATACTTGTTCAGGCGCGTGAGCCAGGCGATGACGGCCTTGTCGCCATCCACTTTCAGATCCGCGACCTGGCCGGGCATGGCGCGGCCATCCTTGCCGCGTACCAGCAGCCCGGCTTCCACGCGGCGCAGGGTGACCGGCAGTGTGGGATCAGCGTTGAGCTCGATGATGCCAAAGGGGGCGGCCGGGAATTTGGCCAGCGGCGGGAAATCCGCCAGCGCCGATTTCAACGGGAAGGCTCCTGCATTGGCCAGGGTGCGCCCATCTTCATCCTTGAAGCCGGAAGGCAGGCTGATGGTGAAGTCGGATTTCTCCGGGAACGGCGGCTTGAAGCGCAGCTCTCGCACGGCTTCGTCCTTGTCGCCTTCCAGTGTGGGCTTGATCTTGCCGGTGGTGGCATTCATCACCACCTGCTCGGCCAGCTTGCGCGGCACCGGGGCCGAGAACGACAAGGTGACCGGCAGGATGGGCGAGCAGGCAGCGTTGGCGTTCTCGCGCTGGCACGAGAGGCTGGCGGCGAATTCGCTGCGCACCTGGAAATTGAAGACCTGCGGCTTGGAGGTCACGATGGAAGGCGCATTGGCAGCGGCAATGCCACGATCCCAGACCAGCTTCACGTGGGCCTCGTTGGGCAGGCGCTGCTGGCACTGCACGATGGTGACCGACGCCGGGTCCGAGCCCTTGGCGAACTGCTGCAGCAAGGCCTTGCGATCAGCGTCGCCGACGGCCTTGGTGGGGATGCGCTCATTGATGCCTTCGGCTTCGCAATACAGGTGGTCGCGAACCGTAGCCCCGGTGGCCGGCCCGTTCTGGAACAGGATGAAGGCCTGGTCTTCCGCAATCTGTGCGCCGCTGTAGGGTTCGACGCGGCTCACCGCCGGGCCGCCGGTACTGAACTGGAAGCGCGTCTTGCCGCTGACCGTGTTGCCGGCGACGGAACGGGCATCCGCACGCAAATTGAAACTGCAGCGGGTACCGGGTGGCAGGTCGCGTTCGAAGTCGTAGACCCAGTTCTTGTCATCAGCCCAGCGTGCCGTGCCGCTGATGGCGCAATCGGCATCGAAGGGCGAGGCCGCCTTGGGGTCGCCGAACTTGACCATCGATTCCGAGAAGCGCGCCCGCACCTGGCGGATGCGCTGCACTTCGCCCTGCGGCGAAAAGGACAGCACGCTGGCATTGGCCGCATACGCAGCCGGTGCGGTGAGCGCCGTGGCCGTGCCGAGGCTGAGCAAGGCCGCCCCGGCCAGCAGCAGCCCTTGCAGCGGTGCGCGGCACATCGCCGCGATCGATGGACGGCCTGTGGCCATGGCGTTTTCCGTTTGCTTCATCTTGTTCTCTCCGGATCAATCTTGTCGTGATGACAGCCACAGGATCCTTCCCCCTTGCGGCAGTGCTGGCGCTCAGACTGGAATAATGGCAAAACGTTTCCGATTTACAGCTTGCATTGCAAAAAATCCAGAAAACAGCTGATGCGGCGCGATAGCTGGGTGTTGTGGTAGTACACCGCCGAGATCTTTTGACGGAAGCCGCTATCGTAATGATCCAGCAGGCGCACCAGGCGGCCTGCCGCCAGGTCGGCCGCGGTCATGAAGTCGGACAGGCAGGCAATGCCCTGCCCCTGCAGGGCCAGGTGACGAATGGTCTCGCCGCTGGAGGCGCGAATCGCCGGACGCACCTGATAGCGGTCTCCCGCAGTGTGGCGCAGCGGCCAGTGATTGAGGCTGTCCGGCTGGGAAAAGCCGATCAGCTGATGTTGTTCCAGTGCTTCCACCGACTCCGGCGCACCGTGGCGGGCCAGGTAATCGGGACTGGCCACGATGTTCAGGCGCGCCGAACTCAGGGGCCGCGCATGCAAGGTGGAGTCCTGCAACTCGCCGATGCGGATGGCGATGTCGGCGCGCTGCTCGACCAGGTCGATGAAGCGGTCGTTGGTGGTCAGCTCCAGTTCGATCTCCGGATAGGCCGCGCGGAAAGCGCCCACATGCGGCACCACACAGTGCAGCATGAAAGGCACGGCCGCATCCACGCGCAACTTCCCGACCGGCTTGCGCGTGCGCATGCGCACCGTGTCTTCGGCCTGCTCCATGGCGGCCAGGATGGCGCGCGCCTGCTCGAGAAAGGCTTCGCCCTCTTCGGTCAGCTCCATGCGGCGCGTGGTGCGGGTCAAGAGGCTCGCGCCCAGCTTCTCCTCCAGCCGCGACAGCGCGCGGCTCACCCCGGAGGTGGTCTGCTCCAGCACTTCGGCCGCAGCCGAGAGCGTGCCGGCCTCAACGACCGCGACGAAGGTGCGCAATTCCTCGGACTGAATACTCATTGTTGACTCCAGATCAAATATTCTTTGATTGTAACGGCATTTTTCTCAACAAAGACTGCGCGCACAATCCTTCACATCGCTGCGACTCCATTTCGGGTTCTGCAGCCGGAAACCCTCATTACTCCTCATTCTGGAAGGATTGCCATGCCAATTGCACTTTGGGCGCTGACCATCAGCGCATTCGCCATCGGGACTACCGAGTTCGTCATCATGGGTCTGCTGCCCGAAGTAGCGACCAACCTGGGCGTGAGCCTCTCTTCGGCCGGTCTGCTGGTGACCGGTTATGCGCTGGGCGTGTTCGTGGGCGCCCCGCTGGTCACGGCAACCACCGGACGCCTGCCGCGCAAGACCTTGCTGATCGCGCTGATGGTGGTCTTCGTCATCGGCAACCTGGCCTGCGCCATCGCGCCGGGCTATGCCACGCTGATGATCGGGCGCGTGGTGGCCTCCTTCGCCCATGGTGCCTTCTTCGGTGTCGGTTCGGTGGTAGCCACCAGCCTGGTCCCCAAGGAGAAGCAGGCCTCGGCCATCGCCCTGATGTTTACCGGCCTGACGGTGGCCAACGTGCTGGGCGTGCCCTTCGGCACCTGGCTGGGCCAGAGTTATGGCTGGCGCGCCACCTTCTGGGCCGTCACCGTCATCGGCGTGATCGCGCTGGCTGCGACCGCCGTGCTGGTGCCGCGCTCGCAAGGCGGTGAAGAAGCCGACTTCGGCAAGGAAGTGCGCGTGCTCATGCGTCCGCAGGTCATGCTGGGGCTGTTGATGACGGTGTTGGGCTTTGGCGGCGTGTTCGCGGCCTTCACCTACATCGCTCCGATCCTGACCGACATCAGCGGTTTCCCGGCGTCGGCGGTCTCGCCCATCCTGCTGCTGTTCGGCCTGGGACTGGTGATCGGCAACCTGGCCGGCGGCAGGCTGGCCGACCGCAAGCTCATGGCCACCCTGCTGGGCAGCCTGGTGCTGCTGGCGGTGGTACTGGTGCTGTTCGGGCTCACCAATGAAAACAAGATCGCCGCCATCATCGGCGTGGGCCTGATGGGCATGGCGGCCTTCGCCACCGTGCCGCCGCTGCAAATGCGCGTGCTGGAAAAGGCGACCGGTGCGCCCAACCTGGCCTCATCGGCCAATATCGCGGCCTTCAACCTGGGCAATGCTGCGGGTGCCTGGCTGGGTGGCGTGACCATCGATCATGGCCCGGGCCTGCATGCAGTGCCTTACGTGGCGGCGCTGCTGCCGCTGGCGGGGATTGCCGTGGCCCTGGTGAGCTGGAAGATGGATGCACGACCGGCCGCCCTGGCCCGCACCGAACGGACTACCCCCATCTGATTGACGGAGCCCGCCATGACCCAGACCCCAAGCACTTCCCCGCCGCAGCGCCAGACCGCCCTGGTAGTGGGAGCCCACGGCGTGATCGGCAGCCAGTTGATCGCGCACCTGCTGTCCCTGCCGCAGTGGGAGGTCATCGGCCTGTCGCGCCGGGGTGGTGAGCACCGCAAGCAGGAACGACTGCGCCACGTTTCCGTGGATCTGCTCGATGCCAGCGATGCCAGACGCCAGCTAGCCCCGCTGGAACACGTCACCCACGTGTTCTATGCGGCCTATCAGCATCGCCCCAGCTGGAGCGAACTGGTGGCCCCCAACCTGGCCATGCTGCAGAACACGGTGCAGACGGTGGAAGCCCACGCGCCCGGCTTGCGCCATATCAGCCTGATGCAGGGCTACAAAGTCTATGGCGGCCATCTTGGCCCGTTCAAGACGCCGGCGCGCGAAAGCGATGCGCAGTTCATGCCGCCCGAGTTCATGTTCGACCAGCAGCGCTGGCTGGAACAGCGGCGCGTCGAGTCAGGCCGCTGCTGGAGCTGGTCGGCACCGCGTCCGGCGGTCGTGGGCGGCGCTGCCCTGGGCAATCCGATGAACCTGGCGCTGGCCATTGCGCTGTATGCCTGCATGAGCAAGGCGCTGGGGCTGCCGCTGCGCTTTCCCGGCAAGCCAGGGGCCTACGACAAGCTGGTCGAAATGACTGATGCCCGCCTGCTGGCCAAGGGCACCGTATGGGCCGCCACCACCGAAGCGGCTGCCAACCAGGCCTTCAACATCGGCAATGGCGACCTGTTCCGCTGGAGCGAGATGTGGCCGAAGATCGCCCGTTATTTCGGCATGGAAGTGGGCACGCCGCTGCCGCTGAAACTGGCCGAGGTAATGGCGGACAAGGCGCCGTTGTGGGAAAGGATCGTCACAGCACATGGCTTGAAGCAGCATCCTTATGCTTCACTGTCGGCATGGGAATTTGCCGACTTCGTGTTCTCGTGGGACTACGACATGTTCGGCGATGGCAGCAAGGCCCGGCGCCTGGGCTTTCACGAGTATGTGGAGACGGAGCAGATGTTCTATCAGCTCTTCGACACCTTCAAGGAACGCAAGATCATTCCGTGGTCCTGAAGCGTTGCACCGGTCATCAACAGACGAAAAAAAGAGCTTGCCGCGGCAAGCTCTTTTCACGTCTGACATCAGCTTCATTCAAACCAAAGCGAACGATCAGGCACCCTTCTTGATCCAAGCCGCCAGCTGATGCGGGCCCAGGCCGTCATATTCTTCGAACGGCTGGTGAATCCAGGGGTTGGTCGGCAGGTAGTCGATGTGGAAATCGGGTTCCACGACCGAGCAGGCCTTCCACCAAAGGACGGCACTCTTGATCTCGGTGACGGACGGGTAATGTTCCTTCAGGTGGACCATCACCTTCTGCAGGGTGACGCCGGAATCAACCAGGTCGTCCACCAGCAGGATGCGGCCACCCAGGGTTCCCTTGGTGATGGTGATGTACTTGGCGATGTCCAGGGAGCTGCGGATGGTGCCGGCAGCTTCCCGGTAGGAGCTGGTCGAGAGAATGGCCAGCGGGACATCGAAAATGCGCGACATCACGTCACCCGGGCGCAGGCCGCCGCGCGCCAGGCACAGCACCTGGTCGAACTGGTAGCCGGATTCGTAGACCTTCAATGCCAGTCGTTCGATCAGGCGGTTGTAATCGTCCCAGGAGACCCAGAGGTCTTTGTCGTCAGAGATCTTCATATTGTTGATTGCTTCGTAGTGCCTTGTGCCCTTGCGGGCGATTGCGTGGTGAATTACTTGAACGGATGGCGCAGGACAATGGTCTCTTCGCGGTCCGGGCCGGTGGAGATCATGTCGATGGGCACGCCCACCAGTTCCTCGATGCGCTTGATGTAAGCGCGGGCGTTGGCCGGCAGAGCGTCCAGCGTCTTGGCGCCGACGGTGGTCTCGGACCAGCCGGGCATTTCTTCATAGATCGGCTCGCAGGCAGCGGCTTCTTCAGCGCCGACCGGGAAGATGTCCACGGTCTTGCCGTTGAGCTTGTAGCCGGTGCACAGCTTCAGCGACTCCAGGCCATCGAGCACGTCCAGCTTGGTCAGGCACATGCCGGAGACACCGTTGATCTGCACCGAACGCTTCAGCAAGGCGGCATCGAACCAGCCGCAGCGGCGCGCACGGCCGGTGACGGTACCGAATTCATGGCCGACCGACGCCAGGTGCTTGCCGGTGCCGGCGTCCGTCGGCAGTTCAGCCGGGAACGGACCCGAACCGACGCGGGTGGTGTAGGCCTTGGTGATGCCCATGATGTAGTGCAGCATGCCCGGACCCACGCCCGCACCGGCGGCGGCATTGCCGGCCACGCAGTTGCTGGAGGTGACGAACGGATAGGTGCCATGGTCCACGTCCAGCAGGCTACCTTGCGCGCCTTCGAACAGGATCTTGCCGCCGGCCTTGTGGATGGCGTACAGGTCGCTGGAGACGTCGGTGACCATGGGCTTGATGCGCGGCACGTTGGCCAGGGCATCGTCCAGGGTCTTCTGGTAGTCCACCGGCTGGGTCTTCAGGTAGTGGGTCAGGACGAAGTTGTGGTAGTCCAGGTTGGCCAGCAGCTTTTCGGCAAAGCGCTTTTCGTTCAGCAGGTCAGCCACGCGGATGGCGCGACGGGCCACCTTGTCTTCGTAGGCCGGGCCGATGCCCTTGCCGGTGGTGCCGATCTTGTCCACGCCACGGGCCGCTTCACGCGCCACGTCCAGCGCCACGTGATACGGCAGGATCAGCGGACAGGCGTCCGACACCTTCAGGCGCGAGCAGACTTCCACGCCGGCGGCTTCGAGCTTGTCGATTTCGCGCAGCAGGTCGGGCACCGACAGCACCACGCCGTTACCGATGTAGCAAGCCACGCCTTCGCGCATGATGCCCGAGGGAATCAGTTGCAGCGCAGTCTTCTTGCCGCCGATGACCAGCGTGTGGCCGGCATTGTGGCCGCCCTGGAAACGCACCACGCCCTGGGCGTGATCGGTCAGCCAATCGACGATCTTGCCCTTACCTTCGTCGCCCCATTGCGTACCGATGACGACGACATTCTTTGCATTGCTGTTCTGTAACATGACTCAACCCAAGTTTTTGATAATCCAGTTTCCATTGCTGAAATCGAGTGCGCGATCGCAATCGAATTCGTCCTGATCGTTTTCGTGGCCGGGAAGGCTTTGGATCACGATCTCTCCCGCTTGCCGCAATTGCGCTATTTTCTCACGCAGACCGGCGTCCCTGCCCCAAGGGGCGAGGATGGCGCGCTTTCGTTCTGCGCCCGGCATCAGTCGTGCCAGTTCACGCAGGTCCAAGGAGAAGCCGGTGGCCGGCCGTGCACGGCCGAAGGCTTCACCCACATGGTCGTAGCGGCCGCCGCGCACCACCGCATTGGGCAGGCCCGGCACATAGGCTGAGAACATCACGCCGCTGTGGTAATGATAGCCGCGCAGGTCGGCCAGATCGATGGTGACAGCCGCGCCTTCATGGCCGGCTGCCAGTTCCACTACGGCCTGCAGCTCGTCGAGCGCCTGGCCAATGCCGGGCAGCGCCGGCAAGGTGATGCGTGCGCGCGCGATGACCGAAATGTCGCCGTACAGGTTGGGCAGCGCCAGCAAGGCTGCGCGCGTGCCTTCCTGATAGGAGGCGGTGATTTCCTTCAAGCCCGGCACATCCTTGGCCTGCAGCAGGCCGAAGAGCTGGGCTTCATCACGCTTGGCACCGGCATCGTTGGCAATGATGGCGCGCAGCACGCCGACGTGGCACAGGTCCAGGCGGATGGTGCGCATGCCGGCCAGGGCCAGCGAATTGAGGGCCAGTTCCTGGATCTCGGCATCGGCTTCGATGCCGGCATGGCCATAGATCTCGGCACCGATCTGGATCGGTTCGCGGGTAGCGTGCAAGCCCGTCGGGCGCGTATGCAGGACGCTGCCGGCATAGCACAGGCGGGTGACCGAGGCACGATTGAGCAGGTGGGCGTCGATGCGCGCCACTTGCGTGGTCATGTCGGCGCGTACGCCCAGGGTGCGGCCGGAGAGCTGGTCGACCAGCTTGAAGGTGCGCAGGTCGGTATCCTGGCCGGCACCGGTGAGCAGCGATTCGAGGTACTCCAGCAGCGGCGGCATGACCATTTCATAGCCATAGAGGCGGAAATTGTCGAGCAGGCGCCGGCGCAGTTCCTCGATCTTGCGCGCTTCGGAGGGCAAGACATCGGCGATGTTTTCGGGAAGAAGCCAGTTAGGCATAAACAAAAGTCAAAGCAGAAAAAAACGGTTTGCGTACTTGCGTGGTTCAGACAGCCAGATCAGAAGCAGCCGCCCAGACGAACAATCGGGGCGGTCCGGGAATGCCTGCCGCCCCTCTTCTTGCACGTCGGGAAAATTGCACCCCGGCACATTGTGTCCGACCAAAAAAGGAAAGATGCCCTTTACCAGCGGCATCCATCCGGTTTGCCCTGGCCGCCGGAAATACGCGGCGGCGCAGAACTGTTCACATTATCGCCTGATAAGCGGATTTTTACTTCTTCGCAGCGCTGGAATTGCCGCCGCCGACTCCCTTGAAGTACTTGAAGAACTCCGAGCTCGGATCGACCACCATCACATCGTGACGGTTCTTGAAGCTGGCACGGTAGGCTTCAAGGCTGCGATAGAACTTGTAAAAGTCCGGGTTCTGGCCGAAGGCCTGGGCGTAGATCTGGGACGCCTTGGCGTCGCCGGCACCACGGATCTTTTCGGATTCACGATAGGCTTCGGCCAGGATCACCACGCGCTGGCGATCGGCGTCGGCACGAATCTTTTCGGATTCGGCAGCACCCGTGGAACGCAGCTCATTGGCGACTCGCACACGTTCGGACTTCATGCGTTCGAACACCGAGTTGTTGATCTGGTCCACGTAGTCCACACGGCGCAGGCGCACGTCGATGACTTCCACGCCGATCTGCTTGGCTTCGTTGGCCACCCGGGCCTGGATGGCATCCATGACGTTGTTGCGCTGGCTGGAAATCACTTCGCGCACGGTGCGCTTGGTGATTTCATCGTTCAGCGCCGCTTTGACGATCTGCGACAGGCGATCTTGCGTGCGGCGCTCGTCGGCACCGAAGCTGACGAAGTACAGGCGAGGATCGACGATGCGCCACTTGACGTAGGCATCGACCAGCACGTTCATCTTTTCGGCGGTAATGAAACGGTCGGCGTCAGGGGTATCCAGGGTCTGGATGCGCTTGTCCAAGTACATCACGTTCTGGAACGGCGGCGGCAGCTTGAAGTGCAGGCCGGGTTCGCTGATGACCTGCTTGACTTCACCCAGGGCAAAGACGATGGCCGAGGAACGCTGGTCGACCACGAAGATGGTGGATGAAGCCAGCCAGATCGCCACGACGGCGACGATGACGGAAGTGACGAGGCGGCCCATCAGCGCACCTCCCTATCACGCGCATCACGGGGATCGCGGTTTCTCGAATCTCGCATCAGCTCGGAAGAATACACAGTGTCGTTTCCTGCAGTCGAAGTGGTGGACGCCGCGCCCGCCGAAGGCTGCACGGTCGACGATGCCGGGGCCTTGCCGCTGGCCGGGGCCGCATCGCCGGCACTTTGCTGGATCAGCTTGTCCAGCGGCAGGTACAGCAGGTTGCTGCCATTCTTGGCATCGACCATGACCTTGGTGGTATTGGCGAAGATCTGCTGCATGGTTTCCAGGTACATGCGGTCGCGGGTGACGGCCGGGGCCTTGGCATAGGCTTCCTGCACCTGGGTGAAGCGCGAGGCATCACCTTCGGCGTTGGCGGTCACGCGGGAGCGGTAGGCTTCGGCTTCTTCCAGCAGGCGCGAGGCGGCACCGGAGGCGCGCGGAATCACGTCGTTGGCATAGGCCTGGCCTTCGTTCTTGAGGCGCTCACGGTCCTGGCCGGCCTTGACGGCGTCGTCGAAGGCGGCTTGCACCTGTTCAGGCGGTTGCACGCCCTGCATGGTGACGTTGGTGATCTGCACGCCGGACTTGTAGCGATCCAGGATCTGCTGCATGCGCTGGCTCACGTCGAGCGCCACCTTTTCACGCCCTTCGTAGAGGACGAAGTCCATCTTGCTGCGGCCGACGATTTCACGGATGGCCGTTTCGGCAACCTGGCGCACGGAATCATCCGGGTCACGGTTGTTGAACAGCCATTCGGCGGCATTCTTGAGCTTGTACTGAACGGCAAACTGGATATCGATGATGTTTTCATCATCGGTCAGCATCAGGGATTCCTTCAACTGCTTGTTGCGCACGTTGCCGCGATAGCCGATCTCGGCAGTGCGGACCTGCGACATGTTGACAATCTCGTGGCCCTGGATGGGATACGGCCAGCGCCAGTTGAAGCCTGGCAGCGTGGTATGGCTGTAGCGGCCGAAGGTGGTGACCACGGCAGTCTGGCCTTCCTGAACGATGAAGAAGCCGCTGGCCAGCCAGAGGAAGGCCACGATCACGGCGATCACGCCCACGCCGATGCCGGCACCCTTGACGTCGCCACGATTGAAGCCGCCGCCACCGTTGCCGCCGTCGGAACCACCACCGCCCTTGCGGCCCAACAGGCCGGCGATGCGCTGGTTGAAGTCGCGCCAGAGCTGGTCGAGGTCAGGCGGGCCGTCGTTGTTGCCGGACGGTTTTTCGGGCCGTTTGTCGCCGTTACTTCCGTTATTCTGATTCTCGCGGTTGTCGTTTTGCGAACCACGTCCCCATTGGGGGTCGTTCAACGAAAACTTGACACCGATTTTCCTGAATAAAGACACAAGCATGCGTTTGCGTTCCGGCTGAAGTGATGGATTAAGAGAATCTAGGAGGAATGCGCGCCAGGAACGTGCAACGAACCGTCCCCTCGAACGGCTCAAGCGTGCATGTCTTCGGAATCGACTGGCTGGGAACGGCTGCGACCCCTGGCCTCCAAGGCGGCCTTGAGCGAAGCGGCGATCGCTTCGCGCAGCAGATCCAGGCCAGCACCAGACTTGGCACTGACGAAAACCCGCTGGATTTTACCATACTCGTCATACTCGACCGTCGGTTCCAGACCGGCGGCGTCGATCTTGTTCCAGACCAGGATCTGCGGCACGTGGTCGGCACCGATTTCCTTCAGGACCAGGTTGACCTGCTCGATCTGCTCCATGCGCACCGGGCTGGCGGCATCCACCACATGCAGCAGCAAGTCGGCGTGGATGGTCTCTTCCAGGGTGGCACGGAAAGCCTCGACCAGCTGGTGAGGCAGTTCGCGGATGAAACCCACGGTGTCGGAGATCACCACGTGCCCGACCTCGCCCAGGTAGACGCGACGGGAAGTCGTGTCCAGTGTGGCGAAAAGCTGGTTGGCGGCATACACGCCGGCCTTGGCCAGCGAGTTGAAGATGGTCGACTTGCCGGCGTTGGTATAACCCACCAGCGAGACCGAGAAGGTTTCACTGCGTCCGCGCGCTCGGCGCTGCGTGGCGTGTTGCCGGCGCAGCTTGGCCAGCACCGCACGCAGCGCCTTGACGCGCTCGCCCAGCAGGCGGCGGTCGGTTTCCAGCTGGGTTTCACCGGGACCGCGCAGGCCGATACCGCCCTTCTGCCGCTCCAGGTGGGTCCAACCGCGAATGAGGCGGGTAGCCAGGTGCTGCAGCTGGGCCAGTTCGACCTGCACCTTGCCCTCGTGACTCTTGGCCCGTTGGGCGAAGATGTCGAGGATCAGGCTGGTACGGTCGAGCACACGCACCTTCAGCACCCGCTCCAGGTTACGTTGCTGGGCCGGTGAAAGAGCGTGATTGAAAATGACCAGTTCGAGCTGGAGGTCGGCGACGGCGTCAGCGACTTCTTGCGCCTTGCCGGTACCAACGAAGAGAGCGGCATCCGGACTGGCACGGCGGCCGGTGATGGTGATCACCGGTTCCGCACCAGCCGATTTTGCCAGGAGGAAGAGCTCATCCAGACTAGCGGCGAAATCGTTCTTGCCGAAGTCCAGGCCGACTAACGCGGCACGCATGTCAAAATGCCCACGGCGTCAAGCCGGCCAGGTAGACCATTATTCGTCGGACGAGGATTCGAGACTGAGGTTGACCGCACGTGCAGGCACGACGGTAGAGATGGCGTGTTTGTAAACCATTTGCGTAACGGTGTTGCGCAGCAGGACCACGTATTGATCGAAAGACTCCACATGGCCTTGCAGCTTGATGCCGTTGACCAGATAGATAGAGACGGGAACGTGCTCTTTTCTCAATGCGTTCAGGAATGGGTCTTGTAACAATTGCCCTTTGTTGCTCATGGCAGCTCCACGGTGTTGTTGTGATTAGGACTTGGAGGCACTTCAAGGAAAATCAAGTGCTTGACCAACTTTATGCTATTCAATTTAAACGATTTTCGCTCCAACGCCAAAAACATTGATCGAATAGCAGGATTTACGATTATTTTTCCTGCCGGATGAAAGGATTCTTGCCCGACCTGAACTCGATACGCAGTGGAGTGCCCACCAGAGAGAAAGTTTCCCTGAAGTGCTTTTCCAGATAACGTTTGTAGTTGTCGTCGATGGCTTCCAGTGCATTGCCGTGGATCACCACCACCGGCGGATTCTGGCCACCTTGGTGAGCATAGCGCAGCTTGGGGCGGATCGAACCCTTGCGGCGCGGCTGCTGGTGCTCCAGCGCCTCTTCCAGTGCGCGCGTGAGGCGCGGGGTGCTCAGCTTGGCCATGGCGGCAGCATAGGCCGAGTCGATGGACTTCATCAGCGGACCGATGCCGGTCGACTTCAGGGCAGAGATGAAGTGGAACTTGGCGAAGGAAAGGAAATTCAGTTTGCGCTCCAGATCCATCTTGATCTGGTTGCGCTGGTCGCTTTCCATGCCATCCCATTTGTTCACACCCACCACCAGCGCCCTGCCCGACTCCAGCACGAAACCGGCGATGTGGGCATCCTGCTCGGAAATATCCTGCTGCGCATCCAGCAGCAGCAGCACGACGTTGGCGTCCGAAATCGATTTCAGGGTCTTGACCACGGAAAACTTCTCGATGGCCTCGAAGACCTTGCCACGGCGGCGGATACCGGCGGTGTCGATCAGGGTGTAATGACGCCCTTCGCGTTCGAAGGGAATCTCGATGGAATCACGGGTCGTGCCCGGCATGTCGAAGGCGATCACGCGCTCTTCGCCCAGCAGGGTATTGACCAAAGTCGACTTGCCCACGTTGGGACGGCCGACGATTGCAATCTTGGTACCGCGCACTGCCGGCTCTTCGGCTTCCGGCTCCTGGGCGCGCTGGGCGTCGACCTGATCCAGGGCTTCTTCCACCAGGTCGGCCACGCCATCACCGTGGGCAGCGGAAATCACGTAAGGATCGCCCATACCCAGCTCATAGAAGTCGGCGGTGACCGAGGTGTACTTCATGCCTTCGGACTTGTTGACCACCAGCAGCACGGAACGGCCGCACTTGCGCAGGAAGTCGGTGATGGTCTTGTCGTGCGGCGTCAATCCCTGGCGGCCGTCGACGATGAACACCACGATGTCGGCCTCGACCACCGCCTGCTTGGTCTGCTTGGCCATCTCATACATGATCCCGTCCTTGGCGACGGGTTCGAAGCCACCGGTATCGATCACCAGGAACGGACGTTCGCCGACCCGGCCTTCGCCGTAGTGACGATCGCGCGTCAGGCCGGGCAGGTCCGCCACCAGCGCATCGCGGCTGCGGGTGAGCCTGTTGAACAACGTCGATTTGCCGACGTTGGGACGGCCTACAAGTGCAATTACCGGTTTCATTTCTTTTCTTGGGGGTCGTTCGTCACTGCCAGTTATTCGGCGACGACGGAGACCACGGTTCCTGATTTGGTTTGGAAAACGACAGACGAGCCGGTCGAAACCGGAGGCGCCTGGACAGCACTGCCGTCGGTAGCCAGACGGGCCACGAAGGCACCATCTTCCCGCGACAGGAAGTGAATATAACCCTGGAAGTCAGCCACCGCCACCGCCTTGCCCACTGCGATCGGGCTGGACAGCTGGCGATTCTTCAGGCGGTCGTTGCGCCAGATGACGGCACCGGTATCGCGTGCGAACTCGGTGACGGCACCATTGACATCGGCCGCATAGACGTAGGCGTCATCCAGATTGACGCCGACATCGCTGGAAAACTCCTTGATCCAGCGCACATTGCCGTTGAGCAAATCGAAGCAACCGATACGCCCCTGGTACGACACCGCACAGATATCACGCGAACCCAGTGCCGGCACGCCCGACACGTCGGAGATGCGTTCCAGTTCGGTGGTACCGCGCGGATCGCCCACCGGGACTTCCCAGCGCGGACCGCCGTTGTTCAGTGCCAGGGCCGACAGACGGCCACCCGGCAGGGCCACGAAGGCGGTCTGCGAACCGATCACGATGCCCGGCGCATTGCGCAGGGTCAGCGACGGCACGTTGCGCTGGACCATCCAGCGCTGGCTGCCATTGTCGGCATCATACGCGGTCACGCGGTTGTCGATGCTGCGAATGACCACCAGGCCCTCGCCCACGGCCGGAGCCGACAGTACTTCGCTGGGTGCCTGAGCGCTCCAGGTCGGCTTGCCGGAGGCAGCATCGAAGGCCTGGATACGGCCCTTCTCGGCCACCACCACCACGGTGCTGCCATCGCTGCCGACACCGGCGGTCAGGTCGCCTTCAGCACGGCTGCGCCACAGGGTCTGGCCGTTCTGGGCGTTGATGCGCACCACGGTGCCATCATTGGCGGCGGCAAACACGCTGCCCGCAGCGAAAGCCGGGCTGAACTGGTAGCTGCCGGCCTTGCCGACCGACACCGTCCAGGCAGCCTGGGCACGCATCTTCTGGGTGAATTCGACCAGCGGGGCCGGCGGATTCGGATCTTTCTTGCTGGAGAACAGCGAGCAGCCGGACAAGGCCACCACGGCGGCCATGGCGGCCACATTCAGCGCCAGCTTGCAGGCGCTACGGGATCGAGCAAAGGATGTTGCCTTGGCAGCAGTGGCTGTCACACTACGCATATTCTGTTTCCTCTAAGCGATGGATGGATTCGCGGTGGGATTGCGATTCAATTCGGGGTTGCATCTGCAACCCGCCAGACCACCGGTGCGCCACAGCGAACCGGGACCCGGAGCATTCTTCAGTGGCGCGAGCGCCGGCCTCAGGCCTTGGGCGCTTCGCCGCCGATGGCGTCGAGCTTGATCTGGATCAGCTGACGACCCGGATCCTTGGCGTCGCTCTTTTCCAGCGCCAGCTTGTAGGCGCTGCGGGCTTCGTCGCGCTTGCCCTGGGCAGCCAGCACATCGCCCTTGCGGTCAGCAATGGCACCCGCGAACTGGGCGGGATAGTCACCCGACAAGACCTTCAGCGCCTCGTCATACGCCTTGGCATCGAGCAGCACGCCCGCAAGGCGCACGGCAGCGATGGCCTTGTATTCCTTGCCACGGCCGTGGTCGATCACCCATTGCAGCTGCTTCTTGGCCGCTTCCAGGTCATTAGCATCGAAGGCCGACTTGGCTGCCACCAGCGCACTCATCTCGGCATAGGCGGTGCCGCTGAACTTGTCCTGGATGTCGGCGGCGGCGCGTTGCACCTTGGCATTGTCCTTGGCCGCCAGCGACTTCTGCTGTTCTTCGTAGAGCACCGAGGCTTGCGCCGACTGGCGGCCCTGGTAGGTATTCCAGCCAGTCCAGCCGGCGTAGGCGGCCAGCGCGATGATCAGCGCCCAGGTCACCAGGTTGCCGTATTTCGCCCACCAGGCCTTGATGGAATCAAGCTGTTCTTGTTCTTCGAGATCGTATGCCATGTAACTCTGCGTTTAGATAAGTTGACGGTCGAGGTGGACGGGTCTTCAGGGGTGATAGTGCACGTGGTCGTGATCATGGTCGTGATCGCCCACGATCTGTTCCACGATGTAGTCGACCACGCCGTCGAAGGCCATGTTGCTCTGGTTGGCACGCCCTTCCTCGGCATTGCCTTCGCGCATGTGCTTGACGGTGGCAGTCCCGGCCTTGAGCTCGTCTTCACCGATGATCACGGCAAAGGCAGCACCGCTGGCGTCGGCGCGCTTCATCTGCGCCTTGAACGAACCACCACCATTGGACGATGCGCAATGTAGCACAACATCGAGCCCGGCAGTCCGCAAACGTTCAGCCAGAACGAAAGATTGCAACTGTGCTTCTTCGCCTTGATGGACCAGATAGACGTCGCACTGGTTCGGTGCATACTGCTCGCCATTGGCCTTCATCAGCTCCAGCAGGCGTTCCACGCCCATGGCGAAGCCACAGGCCGGGGTCGGCTTGCCGCCGAACATTTCGATCAGCGGATCGTAGCGTCCACCGCCGCAGACCGTGCCCTGCGAGCCCAGCTGGTCGGTGACCCACTCGAACACGGTACGGTTGTAGTAGTCCATGCCACGCACCAGGCGCGGGTTGATGGTGAAGGGAATGTTGTTGTGGCGCAGGATCTTCTGCACGCCCTCGAAGTGCGCGCGCGATTCTTCACCCAGGTAATCCAGCAGCTTGGGGGCGGCGTTCACCATCTCCTGCATGGCAGGATTCTTGGTATCCAGGATGCGCAGCGGGTTGGCGTGCAGGCGGCGCTGGGCGTCGGTGTCCAGCAGTTCCTTGTGCTGTTCGAAGTAGGCGATCAGGTCGGCACGGTGCTTGTTGCGCTCTTCGGCGTTGCCGATGGAGTTCAGTTCCAGGCGAATGTCGGACAGGCCCAGGTCATCCCACAGGCGCTGGCACATCATGATCAGTTCGGCATCAATGTCCGGGCCGCTGAAACCCACGGCTTCGGCGCCGACCTGATGGAACTGGCGATAACGGCCGCGCTGCGGACGCTCATGGCGGAACATGGGGCCGACATACCACAGGCGCTTGGGACCGTCATAGGTCAGGTTGTGTTCCAGGGCAGCACGCACTACGCCGGCGGTGTTTTCCGGGCGCAAAGTCAGGTTGTCGCCGTTCATGGAATCGGTGAAGGAATACATTTCCTTCTCGACGATGTCGGTCACCTCGCCCAGGCCGCGCGCGAACAGCGCGGTCGGCTCGACGATGGGGGTGCGGATCTGCTGGAAACCGTAGCTCTTGAGTACCGATTGCACGGTGTTCTCGAACAGCTCCCACAACGGGGCGTCCGCCGGCAGGATGTCATTCATGCCTTTGACGCCAACGATTTTTTCGACTTTCTTTTGTTCTGACATACCGAAACCCGGAGTTTTTACTTTTTACTTCATTTCTGGAAACTGGTATCTGACGCATCTTTCGTGCGACGCACCAGCGCAAGTGTACTGCATGGCCCGCAACGCCCTATGGTGGCGGGCTCCACGGTGGTCAGGAATGGCTGCCCTGACCGTAATGCGATTCGACATATTCCAGCACCACCGTCTGGAATTCCTCGGCGATGCGTTCGCCGCGCAGGGTCATCTTCTTTTCGCCATCGATGAACACCGGTGCCGCCGGCGACTCGCCGGTGCCCGGCAGGCTGATGCCAATGTTGGCGTGCTTGGACTCACCGGGGCCATTGACGATGCAGCCCATGACGGCCACGTTCATGGCTTCCACGCCGGGATACTTGCCCTTCCAGACCGGCATCTGCTCGCGCAGGAAGGTCTGGATCTTGTCGGCCAGGTCCTGGAACACGGTCGAGGTGGTGCGGCCACAACCCGGGCAGGCGATCACCATCGGGGTGAACTTGCGCAAGCCCATGGTCTGCAGGATTTCCTGGCCGACCACCACTTCCTTGGTCCGGTCGCCGCCCGGCTCGGGGGTCAGCGAGATGCGGATGGTGTCGCCGATGCCTTCCTGCAGCAGCACCGACAGCGCCGCCGTGGAGGCCACGATGCCCTTGCTGCCCATACCGGCCTCGGTCAGGCCCAGGTGCAGGGGGTATTCGCAGCGGCGCGCCAGTTCACGATAGACCGCAATGAGGTCCTGCACGCCGGAAACTTTGCAGGACAGGATGATCTTGTCACCCGACATGCCCAGCTCCTCGGCGCGCTGGGCGTTCTCGATGGCAGAGGTGACCAAGGCTTCATACATCACCGCCTGGGCCGACCACGGCTCGGCACGACCAGCGTTTTCGTCCATGATGCGCGCCAGCAGCGCCTGGTCAAGGCTGCCCCAGTTCACGCCGATGCGCACCGGCTTGTCGTACTTGCAGGCCACTTCGATCATCTGGGCGAACTGGGTATCGCGCTTGGCGCCCTTGCCCACGTTGCCGGGATTGATCCGGTACTTGGAGAGCGCCTGGGCACACTCCGGATAATCGGTCAGCAGGGTGTGGCCGTTGTAGTGGAAATCGCCCACCAGTGGCACATCCACGCCCATGCGGTCGAGCTGCTCGCGAATGGCCGGCACGGCAGCGGCGGCCTCCGGCGTATTGACGGTCAGGCGCACGATCTCGGAGCCGGCCCGGGCCAGTTCCTTGATCTGGATGGCCGTCCCGATGGCATCCGCAGTGTCGGTGTTGGTCATGGATTGCACCATGACCGGGGCACCACCACCCACGATGATCTCGCGCGCCCCATGGCTGATGACCACGCGGCGGCTGTTGCGGCGGGCCAGCGGCCCGGAGGCGATCGGGAAGGAAGACATGATGGCAGTCGACTCAGTTCAGGTTCAGGCGTGCAACATTGCTGCCGCCCGGGGTTTTCAGGTCCAGCGGCTGGCCGCGCAGGCTGGCGTCAACACCGGCGGCGTTGCCGATGATCAGGGTCGTGGCGTCCGAAACATCAAAGGTCTCGGTGGTGCCGGCCTTGAGCAGGCGCGAAATCACGGTGCTCTTGTCGGCACGCCGGATTTCCACCCAGGAATCCTCGCGGAAGGTCAGGCGCAGCAAATCCTTGCTGTTGACGATGTTCAGGCCACTGGGGACAGTAGTCGAGGCCATCTGGGCGGGCGCAGCCGATGCGGCAGACGCAGCCGCCGGGGCCGGCGTGGATGCCGGCTGGCTGGCTGCCGGCGTGGCAGCCTGAACCGGTTCCGGCTTGGCCGCCACCGGGGCCTGAGCTACCGGTGCGGGTGCCTCCGCAACGGGAGCAGCAGGCTTGGCGGGCTCCTCGGCGGGTGCGGACGTGATTGTTTCAACGCGGGCATTCACCGGTGTCTCGGTGGAAGAAGCGGTCTCGGCCGACTGCACATTCTGCGCATCCGGAGAAGTGCCCGACGCTGCTGCTGCCTCCTCGTGATGCGATTTGAGGAAGGCCAACTGCGGCACATTGGCACCGAGTTCAGTCCAGCGCACGGCTGCCGCGCCTGCCAACAGGGCGACCACCACCACACCGGCGACGATGGGCAAGGCCGAGCTGTTGCCGCGCGTGCTCATCATCATGGCCGGCAGCGGACCTTCCGAGAACGGCGTGGAGAGCTGGTGCTGCGGCACGATGTGGTCGCGCTGCTGCACGGCCGACTCCTGCGGCAAGGAAGCCGTCACGGCATTCACATCCAGCCCCAGCACCTTGGCATAGCTGCGCACGAAACCGCGCGCCACGGCCAGGCCGGGCAAGGCTGCGTAGTTATCCGCTTCGATCGCCAGGATCTGGCGCGGGGCCAGCTTCACCAGGCTGGCTGCCTGCTCGATGGTCCAGCCCTTCTTCTGACGCGCTGCCGCCAGCGCGGCGCCGGGCAAGACCTGGGCCGGGGACGATGGACCAGGATCTTGCGGTTGCTGCGACGACATTTCGTTCATTTGTTGATCACTCATCAAATGCTCCACATGGAAAAGCTTTTTTTAGCCGGCCCTGGCCGGATTCTTCTGGAGCGTCCCTGCGCGGCACCTGCCGCGTCCCTCCGGGGAAATTCGACAACTTCAGCCCATCCTGAACCATAACGGCAGAATGGACGATCATTTCAGCAAAAACACAAAAAGGACGTGCGATGCCTGCGCCCCAGCGCAACATCGACGCCCCCGTTACCCATTCTGTAAAAAGCGGCAGCTGATCCCTCGCCGTGGCGGCGAAGGCTGGTACCGCAGGACCAGCAAGGACATGGGACCACCCTGCCGTCACCCGGAGATCTCCACGATGCGGCCAAAGTCCTTGCCGAACTTGGCCTGGTATTCGGCCATTTTCTGCATGCGTTCCTGCACCCGCGTACGATCCTTCACTTCACCGGCCAGCTGGCCGCAGGCGGCATCGATGTCGTCGCCACGGGTCTTGCGGATGGTGGTCACGATGCCAGCATCCATCAGGATCTGCGCAAACGCCTTGATGCGCGGATTGTGCGAGCGCTTCAAGCCCGACTCGGGGAAGGGATTGAAGGGAATCAGGTTGAACTTGCAGGGGATGGCGGTCTCGCCTTCCTTCACCAGCGCGACCAGTTCGCGCGCATGGGTGTCGGTGTCGTTGACGCCATCGAGCATGCAGTACTCGAAGGTGATGAAGTCGCGCGGCGCGAATTCCAGATAGCGCTTGCAGGCCAGCATCAGCTCGCGCAGCGGGTGCTTGCGGTTCAGCGGAATGAGGGAATCGCGCAGCACATCGTTGGACGCGTGCAGCGAGACAGCCAGCGCCACCGGGCACTCCTGCGACAGCTTGTCGATCATCGGCACCACGCCGCTGGTGGAGAGCGTGACGCGGCGGCGCGACAGGCCATAGGCATTGTCGTCCAGCATCAGGCGCAAGGCGGTCACGGTCGGCTCAAAGTTGAGCAGCGGCTCGCCCATGCCCATCATCACCACGTTGGTGATCTGGCGCTCGCCCTTGGGGCCGCCTTCGATACCCTTGGTCTTGCGCAATTCGAATTCCGCCATCCACAGCTGGCCGATGATTTCGGCCACGGTCAGATTGCGGTTGAAGCCCTGCTTGCCGGTGGAGCAGAAGCGGCAATTCACGGCACAGCCCGCCTGCGTCGAAACGCACAGCGTGCCGCGGTTTTCTTCAGGAATGAACACGGTTTCCACCGCGTTGCCCTGGCCCACGTCGACCAGCCACTTGCGTGTGCCGTCGGTGGAGGTATGGTCGCTGATGATGGCCGGCGCACGGACTTCGGCGCGGGTCTTCAGCTTGTCGCGCAGCGATTTGGCCAGGTCGGTCATCTGATCGAAATCAGACACGCCGAACTGGTGTATCCATCGCTGCAACTGCTTTGCACGAAACGGCTTCTCACCCAACTCGCCGCAGTAGGCGACGAGTTGCGCGGGATCCATATCCAGCAGATTGGTGAGAGCTGTAGTCATGATGCTTGCGGTCGGGACCAAGGCAGAAAGACGCGGCAGGGATTGCAGCGCCGGTTTCCGCCCCGGCCCGGAAGACCGATGAAAAACAGGAACAGATTAGCGCGAATAAACGTTCAGTGCCGGGAAGAAGTAGGCGATTTCGCCCTTGGCGGTTTCTTCAGCGTCCGAACCGTGCACGGCGTTGGCGTCGATGGAGTCAGCGAAGTCGGCGCGGATGGTGCCCTTTTCAGCCTTCTTCGGATCGGTTGCGCCCATCAGGTCGCGGTTCTTCAGGATGGCGCCTTCGCCTTCCAGCACCTGGATCATCACCGGGCCGGAGATCATGAAGTCCACCAGGTCCTTGAAGAAAGGACGCTCACGGTGCACAGCGTAGAAACCTTCGGCTTCAGCGCGCGACAGTTGGGCCATGCGAGCAGCGACGACCTTCAGGCCGGCGTTTTCGAAACGGCTGTAGATTTGACCGATCACGTTCTTGGCGACGGCGTCGGGCTTGATAATCGACAGGGTGCGTTCAATTGCCATGAGAAAAACTCCAATAAAAATAAAGGCTTAAAGCCAATAATTGTTAATTCAATGAACCTTGTATTTTAGCATGAAACCATCAGATATCATGTCAATTCACCTGCTTTGACACGGCATACGGGCAGTAGCGCATTGAAATCAGCCAGGATGCGCGAGATAACGGCCTCAGATAAAGTGCCCGCATCTCGAACCAGAGCGAGGGAAGACTTGTCTTAGCAGTGAGCCATCGTGCTATTCTCTGGCTCGCATTCAACGCTTCGGAGGACATATGAATCAACTGGACACGACCTTCGGCCACTCGACCACGAGCCTGGCCACCCGCAACCGCGTTCTGCGCAACACCTACTGGCTGCTGGCGCTGTCGATGATCCCGACCGTGCTGGGCGCCTGGCTGGGCGTGCAGATGCATTTCAGCCTGTTTGCCGCCAGCCCGATGATCGGCTTCGTGCTGTTCCTGGCGATCGCCTTCGGCTTCTTCTACGCCATCGAGAAAACCAAGAATACCGGCTGGGGCGTGGCTTTCCTGCTGGGCTTCACTTTCTTCATGGGCCTGATGCTGTCGCGCCTGATCGAGTACACGCTGGGCTTCTCCAACGGTGCTGGACTGATCATGACAGCCTTTGGCGGCACCGCCATCATCTTCTGCGGCATGGCCACCATCGCCACCGTCTCCAAGCGTGACTTCTCGGGCATGGGCAAGTGGCTCTTCGCAGGCGTGCTGGTGATCCTGGTGGCTTCGCTGGCCAACATCTTCCTGCACCTGCCGGCGCTGCAACTGACCATCTCGGTGGTGGCCATCGCCATCTTCTCGGCTTACATCCTGTATGACGTGCAACAGGTGGTCAACGGCGGCGAAACCAACTACATTTCGGCCACGCTGGCGATCTACCTGGACGTCTACAACGTCTTTGCCAACCTGCTGTCCATCCTGGGCATCGTTGGCGGCAACCGAGACTGATCTCGCGAATATTGCTTCAAATGAAATAAAAATGCCGGCGCAAGCCGGCATTTTTTTCGTCTGCTGCCCTCGACCTCACTCGGGCAGATCGAACACGGCGATGGATTCCACGTGGGCCGTATGCGGGAACATGTTCACTACGCCAGCATACTTGAGCGCATAACCGCCGAGATGCACCAGCATGCCGGCGTCACGCGCCAGCGTGGCCGGGTTGCAGGAGACGTAGACGATACGCTTGGGCTTCAGGTGCTGCTGTTCCGGCGGCAATTCCACGAGGGCCTTGCAGACTTCCATGGCACCTTCGCGTGGCGGGTCGATCAGCATGCGATCGAACTTGCCCAGCGCCACGAAATCCTCCGGCTTGGCTTCGAACAGGTTGCGACAATAGAAACTGGTCTTGGCATCGACGCCATTGACCTTGGCATTGTCCAGTGCGCGCTCGGTCAGGGCCGTGCTGCCTTCGATCCCGACCACTTCGCGTGCCAAGGTAGCGATGGGCAGCGTGAAGTTACCCAAGCCGCAAAACAGGTCAGCCACGCGATCCTGCGGCTGCACATCCAGCAGGCGCAGCGCACGGGCCACCAGAACGCGGTTGATCTGGTGATTCACCTGGGTAAAATCGGTCGGCTTGAACGGCATGCGGATACCGAATTCAGGCAAGGTGTACTGCAGGCGCGATTCGGCGGGATAGTATGGCGCTGCCGTATCCGGTCCCTTGGTCTGCAGCCACCATTCGATCTTGTGCTCGTCGGCAAAGGTCTTGAGCAGGGTTTCATCGGCCGGGCTCAGCGCCTCCATGATGCGCAACACCAGTACGGTAACCTTGTTGCCATCGTCGCCCTCACCTACAGCCAGCTCGATCTGCGGCATGCGATCACGAATCGACAGCGCCGCCACCAGTTCACGCAGCGGCACCAGCATGGCCGACACATTGGGCGGCAGGATTTCACAAGTCTTCATATCGGCGATGAAGGACGAGCGCTTTTCATGGAAGCCCACCAGCACCCCACCCTTCTTGGCCACGTGGCGCACCGAGATGCGGGCGCGATAGCGATAACCCCAGGTGGGACCATAGATGGGACGCAGCATGACCTCGGCCTTGGTCTTGCCCAGGTGCCAGAGGTTGTCTTCCAGCACGCGCTGCTTCATGGCGACCTGGGCCGACGGCTCCAGATGCTGCATGGCACAGCCGCCGCAGGTGCCGAAATATTCGCACCTGGGCTTCACCCGCAGCGAGGACTCGCTATGCAGCGTGGTCATCACGCCCGCTTCCCACTTGGGCTTCTTGCGATAGGACTGAAAACTGACCCGCTCGCCCGGCAGCGCGCCTTCGACGAAGATGACCTTGCCTTGCGTGCCATCCTCGTTTTGGAGGTGACCAACGCCGCGCCCGTCCATGTCGAGCGACTTGATTTCAATGATGATGTCTTGTTGCATGAGGGAAACCACAGGGTAGGACCGAAGCCCGCTGCCGAAAACAAAAGCGGTATTGTCCGCGATCCGGGACCGCGAGGGAAGCAGCAAGCGCATCCGGACCGCGCCGGCCCGCGAAAACCACTGCAATTTAGAGGAAGCGCCCTAGAACAACGCGTCGCGGCTCACGCCGCGCGAGGTCAGCAGCCGCTTGAGCTTGACCAAAGCCTCCTGCTGCACCTGGCGCACACGCTCACGAGTGATGCCCATTTCGCCCGCCAGTTGCTCCAGCGTCGAGGGATCGTCGTTGTCCAAGCCGAAGCGGCGGGCCACCACGACACGTTGCTTTTCGGACAAGCTCTTGAGCCATTCCCGGATCAGCAAGGCCATTTCCTGGCTTTCGGCACGGGTGTCAGGATGCTCTTCAACCGCACTGGGCAAGAGATCCATCAGGCTGGCCTGCGGGTCGTTATCCAGCGGGGTGTCCAGCGAGGCTGCATGTTCGGACAGGGCCAGCACATCCTGCACCTCTTCCACCGGGCGGTCTACCAGGTGCGCGATGTCTTCGGCGCTGGCGTCTCTTCCGTCACGTTGCTGCGCTTCGAGGTGATATTTTGCGCGGAGAATCTGGTTCAGCTCGCGCACCATATGCACGGGAAGCCGCACGGTACGGGCCTGATTCATGATGGCGCGCTCGATGCTCTGGCGGATCCACCAGGTAGCGTAGGTGGAGAAGCGGAAACCGCGCTCAGGCTCGAACTTGTCGATGGCGCGCATCAGGCCGAGGTTGCCCTCTTCGATCAGGTCCAGCAGGGCCACGCCCCGGTTGATGTAGTGCTTGGCGATTGACACCACTAGCCGCAGGTTGTGCTCGATCATCTTCTGGCGCGCCTCGAATTCGCCGGCCTTGGCCTGGGTGGCGAAATGCAGCTCTTCGGCCGCCGTCAACAGCGGCTTGGCACCGATCTTGTTGAGGTAATGCTGGGTGGTGTCGGTGGAGAGTTCGGCGGCGAGCACCTTCTTGAGCTCGTCCACGCCTTCGGCCGGGGCAGCCTCCTGGGGCTGCTCGGCAGCATCGCCGTCAATCACTTCCGGTTCATCGATCTCCTCGATGGGATCGTCCATATCCTCTTCACGAGGGTCTTGGTCTGGCAAGTGATCGCGGCGATTGCTTGTCATACGCTAGCGTGGCGGTAAGTATTTTGAAGGATCAACAGGTTTACCCTGCTGGCGGATCTCGAAATGCAGTTTGACGCTGTCGCTGTCGGACTTGCCCATTTCAGCGATCTTCTGTCCCTTGGTCACCGCCTGGCCTTCCTTGACCAGGATGGTCTTGTTGTGGGCATAGGCCGACAACAAGTTGTTGGTGTGCTTGATGATCACCAGATTGCCATAGCCACGAATGCCGCTGCCGGCATACATAACCTTGCCACCGGCTGCTGCCAGCACGGCCTGGCCATCCTTGCCTGCAATGTCCACACCCTTCTTGCCGCCTTCGAAGGTGCCGACCACCTTGCCGTCGGCCGGCCACATCCAGGTCACGCCTTCATCATCGCTGGCGACCGGCGCCTGGCTGGCTGCCGCCGGCTTGTCCGCCGCATGCGGCACTTCCGGCTTGGCGACAGCCGCAGGGGCTGCAGCAGGTGCGGCTGCCGGTGCAGCATCAGGCTTTTCCAGTTCAGCCAGGGCGCTTTCCGAGTAGGCGCGCTTGTCACCGCGCGGACCAGTCTTGTTGCTGCCCGAGGCCATCGGTGCTGCAGCCGGTGCGGCGGCGCCTGGTGCACCCAGCGGCTTCACATCCAGGCCTGCGCCTGGCGCGGCAGCCACGGTCGCCGTCTGGGCCGGACCGGCACGATCGGGCGGCGCCACGCGCAGCACCTGGTCGACCTTGATGTCGTTCGGGTTGGTCAGATTGTTCCAGGCGACGATGTCGCGCCAGTTCTGCCCGACGTCCAGGGCGATGCGATACAGGGTATCGCCCTTCTTGACCGTGTAATAGCCACGTCCCGACGGGGCCGGCACCACCGGAGCGGCAGCAGCATCGGCCGGCTTGGCGGTGCTCGACGTGCGCTCGACGACGGGCGCCGGCTGCTGATTCGGTGTCGAGCCGCAGGCGGCCAGCAAACTGACGACACTGCCCAATACAGCCAAACGAATTTTCTTCATGCTCTTACGTTAGATTTTGTACGACGCTAGTTGACACGCAGCCAGCGCCAGAAGTTCATCAGGGAAATGCGGCCCCCTCGCCTGCCCATCCGCTCTTTTCATCGACCCGCGGCTTGGATGCTTGTGCTTGTTGCCGCCCGTTCCCTGTTCGATGATGCGTGGCGGACCTGATATCCGCCGGTTTTGCTCATTGCGTCCTGCTCATGCCGGACTTTGCCGACCTACACCGTTCCCGGCCGCAGCGGCACGAAATGGCACTGTTCCAGGGTGGTACGGCGCCAGTCGCGCTGGCCGACACGTTCAATCAGTTCCAGCACCTGCTGGCGTTCGCCCACGGGCGCTACCAGCCTGCCGCCAATGGCGAGCTGTTCCAACAGGGCCTGCGGCACTTCGAGACCTGCCGCCGCGAGGATAATGCCATCAAACGGCGCAACTTGCGGCAGGCCAAGCATACCATCTCCGTAATGCAAGCGGATGTTCGCCACGCGCAAGGGACGCAGATTGGTCTTGGCCAGTTCATGCAATGGCTTGATGCGCTCGATGGAATACACCTCGCCGGCTACCCGTGACAGCACGGCGGCCTGGTAGCCGCAGCCGGTACCGATCTCCAATACCCGGTCCAGGCGGCCGCCATGGCGATTCTGGCGCATCAGTTCGATCATGCGCGCCACGATGTAGGGCTGCGAAATGGTCTGGTGATGGCCGATCGGCAGCGACGCATCGATATAGGCCTGGCTGGCCAGGCCGGGTTCCACGAACATGTGGCGCGGCACTGCCTCCAGCGCGGCCAGCACCTTGGCATCGGCCACACCCTGCTTGGCCACGCGCGCCACCATGGCCTTGCGCACCGCTTCCGAGGCCAGCGGCGAGGCATGATGGGAAGCATTGGTCTGGGTCACCGTCATGACGTTCCTGACGGCCGTGCGCGGCACCGGCGCGGCGCTCAGCAGCGGCTGGGCAGGCGCTACCGGCGCGCGCGGTGGTGCCGGCGGCGGACGCAGCGCCTGGGCCAGGCCCTGCTGCACCGGCTTCAGGGCCGCGCGCTGCGATGACTGGGCGGCATTCTTGGCCGCGGTCTGGGTCGTGGCCTGGGGCCGGCCAGCCGCATCCCGCCCGGCGTTGGCGGTCTTTTTCTTGTCGACCACCGAGGACAGGCTCAGCGGAAAGCGGCTGGGCTTGTCGCTCATGCAAGCGCTTTCTTGAGATTGTCCAGTTGCGCGGAGTGCGTCAGGTCGATCTGCAGCGGCGTGATGGAGACGTAGCCATTGGCCGTCGCATGGAAATCGGTGCCCTCGCCACCGTCCTTGGCGGCCCCGGCCGGGCCGATCCAGTACAGGTCCCGGCCATGCGGGTCAGTCAGCTTGTGCACCGGCTCGGACATGTGGCGTTTGCCCAGACGGGTTGCCACGCAGCCCTTGATCTGCGCATACGGCAGGTTGGGAATGTTGACGTTGAGCAGGTAAGGCTTGGGCAGGCTGTCGAAGCGGCGCTCAACGATCTCGCGGGCGATGCGTGCGGCCGACTCCAGCTCGCCCCAGCCCTTGTGCAGTTGCGAAAACGCAATGGAAGGAATGCCGAACAGAAAACCCTCGGTCGCCGCCGCCACCGTTCCGGAATAGAGCGTATCGTCGCCCATGTTCTGGCCCTGGTTGATACCGGAGACGATCAGGTCAGGACGCTCCTTGAGCAAGCCGGTCAGCGCCACGTGGACACAGTCCGACGGCGTGCCATTGAGATAGTAGAAGCCGTTGGCGGCCTGTTCCACCCACAGCGGGCGATCCAGCGTCAGGGAATTGGAGCTGCCCGAGCGATTGCTGTCGGGGGCCACCACGGTGATGTCGGCGATCGGTGCGAGGGCTTCGGCCAGGGCATTGATGCCGGGTGCCAGGTAGCCGTCGTCGTTGCTGATGAGGATTTTCATGGGCTGAATTTTAACCGAAGCCGAGCTTTGGACAGCCCCTCCTCCTGACATTCTCCTGCCCTGTTGCGTCGTCTATTCCTGCAGCGTCAGTTCCTGATAGACATAGGCTGACAGCACCAGTTTGTCGCGCACCGTCAGTTGCGCAAATTCCACCCCGTACTGATGGAAATCGGCCTCCCCCAAAGACTCCACCGTCCGCAGGACCACCGGCAGTTCCAGCGGCAACTGCTGGTCCGCCACCGAGGCCACGAAACGCAGCTGGCCCGTCACGCCCTTCTTTGCAGCCACCTTGCCGGAAAGCGAGGTCGCCACCAGCGAAGCCCCAGCCAAACTGAGGTCGATCACGCTGGCGGCCAGCGGCTGGCTACCATCCACCGCGAGATAGCCTTCCGCCCCGACAGGCACGCGGGTGGCCTGGCGGATGACGGTGGAACGTACCTCCTTGGGCAGGGAGACATGAAGGTAAACGAAAGGAGTTTGCTGGTACTTCAGCAGTTGCGCCGCAAAAGCATAGGCGCGGCGACCGGTCAGGGCGCGCACCACGAAGCCCTGGCCTTCCCGCACGAAGAGCTGCTTGCCCTCCTTTTGTGGCGCTGTCACTAGGATACTGCGGTTGGGCAAGCAGCCCACCAATGACACGGCATAGCGCTGCGCGGCATCGTCCGCAAATTGCAGCCACAAGGTATCGCCGATCTGCCAGCGCACCTCGTCAAGCGTGATCACGGTTTCCTGGCCGCGCACTGCCGCAGAGGGCTTCAAAGGTTTTTTGCCACCCTGCTTCTTGCGCAAGACGTCGCGTGCCTGCGGCAACGGTACGGATTCGGTATCCGGCTCGGCAATCCAGTTGGCATTGCGGTAGAGACCGTTTTCGATCAGCCCGGCCAGTTGATCCGGTGTATCGATCAAGGTACCGCGTGCCAGCAGGAGCTTGCCGGCATCGTTGTAGATCGGCCAGGGCGCGGGGCGGCCCAGGCCGAGTTCGGAGGCGCGCACCGGCACCAGCGAGGTGTGATCTGCCATCTCAACCCTCCGCCGCAGCGTCCTCGCCGGCGGCGGCAGCGGCGCGGCGTGCATCCTGCTCGCGGAAGAAGGCTTGTACCACCTCCAGCTCGCGGGTGCGCTTGAAGGGCGGCAGGCTCTGCCAGATACGGCGACCGTAATTCTTGGTGATGATGCGCGGATCGCAGATCATCAGCACGCCGCGGTCGCCCTCGTCACGGATCAGGCGACCCGCGCCCTGCTTCAGGTTGATGATGGCCGCCGGCAACTGGTGGTGCACGAAGCCGTTCAGGCCCTGCTTTTCCATTTCGCTGATACGGGCCGCCAGCACCGGATCATCCGGTGGCGAGAACGGCAGCTTGTCGATGATGACCAGGGACAGAGCGTCGCCACGCACATCCACGCCTTCCCAGAAGCTCTGGCTACCGATCAGCACGCCATTGCCCGCAGCGCGGAAACGGTCCAGCAACTCAGTACGTCCCGCCTCGCCCTGCACGAACAGCGGGAAATCATGGCCGCGCGCCTCGAACTCGGCGCGCAGCCGCTCCGCTGCACGATTGACTGCACGCAGCGTAGTGCACAGGAAGAAGCAGCGGCCGCCGGCGGCCTCGATGGTCGGCAGTGCGGCATCGATGACGGCATCGGTGTATTCAAACGAATTCGGCTGTGGCAGGTTCTGCGGTACGTACAGCAGCCCCTGCTCGGCATAATTGAAAGGGCTCGGCCACGATTGCGCCGGGGCATTCCACAGGCCCATCTGGGCTGCGTAGTGATTGAAATCCTTCTTTACTGCCAGCGTCGCCGACGTGAAGATCCATGAACGCGGCGTACCCTCGCGCTGCTTGTTGAAGATGGGCGCGATCGACAGCGGCGTGCGGTGCAGCTGCAGCGAGGACTGGAAGGCTTCCACCCAGAGCACGTAGAAGGGTTTCTGCGCGGGCGAATCTTCCTGCTCCTCTCCCTCGCCTGCTCGCTTGTTGTCGGCGGGCTTGGCCGCTGCCTTGGCGGCGGCTTCGGCCTGGATCTTGGCCAGTTCGTCGGGCGTGCCCCAGTTTTCCAGCTGGCGCAGCAATTCATTGGCACGGTCGCGGCACTGCTCGATGGTCTCGGCACGTTCGGCCTGTTTTTCGAGCACGGCGATCATGTCGTCCATGCACTCCTTCAGCGTGTCGAGCGACGGGAAGAAGGCGCTGGAAGGCGCAATCTGGTTCAGCGCCAGGCGTACCGATTCTTCCGGGAAAGCCAGCCGCAGATCGCGTGCCGCGCGCTCCACCGGAGCGACCAGGCGCGCCCAGTCAGCGCCATCGCGGGCGTGCGACAGGCCTTCGGCCAGCACGTCGCGGCAGAGTTCGAGAATCTGCGAGGTGGAGATGGTCTCGCCAAAGAACAGCGTGGCCGTATCCGGCAACTGGTGCGCTTCGTCGAAGATGACGGTATTGGCCGAGGGCAGCAGTTCGGCGATGCCGGTGTCCTTCAGGGCCACATCAGCGAAGAACAGGTGGTGATTGACCACCACCACATCAGCCTGCTGCGCTTCCTTGCGCGCCTTCATGACGAAGCAATCCTGGTAGTACTGGCATTCAGCCCCGAAACAGGTATCGCGGGTGGAGGTCACCAGATTCCATACCGAAGCCGTCTCCGGCACCTTGGTCAGCTCGGCCTTGTCGCCGGAGGAAGTGGATTTGACGAAGCGCGAGATCTCACGCAGGTAGCCCACATCCTCGCGCGCGGTCAGGCGGCCGTTCTGCAGGGTGCGCTCCAGGTGGAAGTGGCAGACATAATTGCTGCGCCCCTTGAGCAGCGCCACCGAGACGGGCGCATGCAAGGCCTTGCGCACGGTGGGGATATCACGATTGAAGAGCTGGTCCTGCAGCGTCTTGGTGCCGGTGGAGACGATGGTCTTGCCGCCCCACAGCAAGGCCGGGACGAGGTAGGCAAAGGTCTTGCCGGTACCGGTACCGGCCTCGGCGATCAGCGTACCCTGATTGGCGATGGCGTCGGCGATGGCCTTGGCCATCTCGGTCTGGGCATGACGCGGGCGATAGCTGCCAACGGCACCGCCCAAGGGACCGCCTTCACCGAACAGGCGTTCGACCTCGGCATCATGGAGACCTGGTTCTTCGGGGGCAGCGCCCTCCGTCCCGGCGGGAGCGGTGCGACTGTCGGCGTTGTGGGCGGGGGCTTCGGGAGCTGTCACTGCGGCAAACCTGTAGAAGAACACGTGTGGCGCAGGCATCGGCGATACCGGCGCATCTTGCACGTCATTGGGAACAAGGCGCTATTTTACGCGGAGTCGGCAGCACACCCCCGACTCGCATGAAGGACACAGGAACGTGGACCGCGGATTTCGAGAAGCTCGCCAGCAGGAGCAGGCGCGCAGCGGGGCTCAGGCGGGGATATCGGGGACCAGCTGCATCTTCAGCAGCGCAATGTGGTCCTTCAGTTGCAGCTTGCGCTTCTTGAGGCGGCGCAGTTGCAGGTCCTCCGAACGGGCATCGCGGATGAGCATGTCGATCACGCTATCGAGATCACGGTGCTCGACTTCGAGTTCGATAATGCGGCGCTGGATGTCTTCGCGATGCGTACTGGTCATGATGGCGGCTGGTTGCTGATGTGCTTGCTAGTGTAATGCACCCGCAGGCCCACGCCAAATCGGCATGGGCCTGCGGACGGAGGGGCCAGCGTCAGAACGCCTTACTTGGCGGCGGGCTGCTGCGATTGCTGCTGTGGCTGATCCTGCTGTTGCTGGTCCTGCTGTTGCTTCTGCTTGCGCTCGGTGCGTTCACGCTCGTTTTCGGCCTTCTTGCGCTCCACTTCCAGGCGGTGCTCCTCGGCTTCCTGGATGCGGCGCTGACGTTCGGCGGCGTTGGCGGCGCGCGACGGTGCGCGCGCGGCTTCCTCAGCCTGCTGGCGCTGGACTTCCGCCTCGTGCTGACGCACACGGTAATCGGCCGGCACGTTCTTGTTCTGGTCGATACGTTGCTGGACTTCGCTGTTCTTGGCGCGGCTTTCCTGCACCTTGCGGGCGGAATCGGCTTCCTTCTGCTTCTGGTCGGCCAGGCGGCGGGCGGAATCTTCCTCGTCCTTGGCGCGCTGCTCGGCCAGTGAACGATCACGGTCGTCCACGGTGGCCTGGCGTTGGAACACCTTGGCTTCGTATTCCACTGCCTTGATGCCCTTGTCGGTCAGGCGCTTGCGGTCGCGCGCGGCTTCCAGGCAGTCCGAGACCAGGAATTTGGGATAGCAGGCACGCTGATCAAGGATGTAGCGCAGTTCGGCCACCTGCCGGTCTTCGGCGGCTTCGTCCAGCGCCTTTTGTGCCGTTTCATCGGACTTGATGGAGCCGGCAGGATAACGCTGCGCAATCGGCGCACGCGCTTCCAGTTCGTCGAAGCGTTCACGGCTCATGACGGGCGCGGGGGCAACAGGAGCAGCCTGTGGTGTCGCACCGGCATCGGCCGGGCTGACTTGTCCCTGGGCTTGCGCCTGGATCCGTCCCGGCTGTGCGCCGGACGTGGCGCTGGCCGATGCCTGCCCTTGCGCCATGCTGGCACCGGCGGCCAAGGCCAGCATCAGGCCGCACAGGGAAGAAGTGACGCCTTTGGCATCGGCAAAAAGACCTTGCATGGATTTCTTGTTCATCAGGTGGTTGTTCAGGAGAGGCTGTCGGCAATCGAGCGGCGATCCGCATCCAGGTATTCCTTCGACTGCATCTCAATGATACGTGAAACAGTACGGTGGAATTCGTTGGAAAGGGTACCGACGGTGTAAAGCTCGTCCGGCTCCACCGCGGCCGACATGATGAGCTTGACCTTGTGGTCATAGAAAACATCGATCAGCCAGGTGAAGCGGCGCGCTTCCGAAGACATGGCCGCGGACATCCGCGGAATGCCAGACAGGATCACGGTCTGGAACCGGCTGGCCAGTTCCAGGTAGTCATTCTGCGATCGCGGGCCTCCGCACAGCGTAGCGAAGTCGAACCAGATCGCACTGCCCGCACGGCGCAGGGCGCGGATCTCGCGGGCCTCGATGTGGACGCGCGGATCTTCATCAGCCGCCTCGGCCACGGAGGCGAAGGCGGTGCGCAATTCTTCATCGGTCTTGGCGTTGAGGGGCGTGTGGTACACCTTCACCTGCTCCAGCACCCGCTTGCGGTAGTCGATGCCGGCATCGATGTTCATGACGTCCAGTTTTTCCTTCAGCAGTGCGATGGTCGGCAACATGCGGTCGCGGTGCAGGCCGTCCGGATAGAGCGTGCTCGGCTCATAGTTGGAGGTCATCACGAAGGACACGCCGTGATCGAACAGCCCCTTCAGGAGGTTGTAGAGGATCATCGCATCGGCGATGTCGGAGACGTGGAATTCGTCGAAACAGATCAAGCGGTACTTCTTGGCGATGCGCTTGGCGACTTCATCGAGGGGGTCGGAAATTCCCTTCAGTTCATCAAGCTGGCGATGCACATCGCGCATGAATTCGTGGAAGTGCAGGCGCGTCTTGCGCACCACCGGCACCACGGAATAGAAGCTGTCCATCAGGAAGGACTTGCCGCGCCCTACCCCGCCCCACATGTAGACGCCGCGCGGCACGGCCGGGCGGCTGATCAGGCGCTTGAAGGTGGAGGCGCGCTGGGCCTTGTAGGCGACCCATTCCTCATAGGCGCGCTGCAGGCGCTCGATGGCACGCAGCTGCGCTTCATCAGGTTGATAACCGCGCTGGGACAGCGACTGTTCGTAGAATTGACGGACATCCATGGTGTGGTCTTGTAAAACGACAATGGGCGAGCCAGGCTCGCCCATTGGGTTGGCATCTCAATGCGCACTATGCGGGCAACTCGGACGCTGCCAGCCCCAAGGGCTGGCCAGGCGTCGGCGACCCGTATTGTCGCACTGATCGCGCATCAGAAGTTCAATGCGCGCTTGTCCACGGCCAGGGCCGCTTCCTTGGTCGCTTCGGACAGCGAGGGGTGAGCGTGGCAGATACGGGCGATGTCTTCCGACGACGCACGGAATTCCATCGCCACCACGGCTTCGGAGATCAGCTCGGAAGCCATCGGGCCGACGATGTGGACGCCCAGGATCTCATCGGTCTTGGCATCGGCCAGGAACTTCACCATGCCCGAGGTATCGCCCAGCGCACGGGCGCGGCCGTTGGCCAGGAACGGGAAGGTACCGGCCTTGTACTGCACGCCTTCGGCCTTGAGCTGCTGCTCGGTCTTGCCGACCCAGGCGATTTCCGGCGAGGTGTAGATGACCCAGGGAATGGTGTTGAAGTTGACGTGACCGTGTTGGCCAGCGATACGCTCGGCCACGGCAACGCCTTCTTCTTCGGCCTTGTGCGCCAGCATCGGGCCGCGCACCACGTCACCCACCGCCCACACGTTGGGCAGGTTGGTCTTGCAGTCGCCATCCACGGCGATGAAGCCGCGCTCGTCCAGCTTCAGGCCCACGCCTTCGGCGTTCAGGCCGATGGTGTTGGGGGTACGGCCAATCGAGATGATCAGCTTGTCGAATTCGCCGGTGTGGGCTTCGCCCTTGGCATCGGTGTATTCCACGGAGACGCTGTTCTTGCCAGCCTTGATGGTACCGATCTTCACACCCAGGTTCACCGCCAGGCCTTGCTTGGTCAGCAGCTTGTGGGCTTCCTTGGCGATTTGTTCATCGACAGCACCCAAGAAGGTCGGCAGGGCTTCCAGCACGGTCACTTCCGCGCCCAAGCGACGCCAGACCGAACCCATTTCCAGGCCGATCACGCCGGCACCGATCACGCCCAGCTTCTTCGGCACTTCGGAGATGGCCAGTGCGCCGGTGTTGGAGAGGATCAGCTTTTCATCGAACTCGGCACCCGGCAATGCGCGGGCGTTCGAACCGGTCGCCACGATGACGTGCTTGGCGGTGATGGTTTCTTCGGCAGCGCCGGCGACCTTGATCTCGTAACCATTGGCATCGCCCTTGACGAAGGAGCCACGGCCGTGGAAGAAGGTGACCTTGTTCTTCTTGAACAGGTACAGGATGCCGTCGTTGTTCTGCTTGACCACGGTATTCTTGCGGCCCAGCATCTTTTCCAGGTTCAGGCCCAGGCCCTTGACTTCGATGCCGTGCTCGGCGAAGCCGTGGCTGGCGTGTTCGTAGTGTTCGGAGGATTGCAGCAGTGCCTTGGAGGGGATGCAGCCGACGTTGGTGCAGGTGCCACCCGGTGCGGGGCCGCCCTTTTCGTTCTTCCATTCGTCGATGCAGGCGGTGTTGAAGCCCAGTTGCGCTGCGCGGATGGCGGCGATGTAACCGCCGGGGCCGCCACCGATGACGACCACGTCAAAATTCTTGCTCATGTGTGTATTCCTGATTCGTTGTGCGCATCCGCTTTGATCTCTTGGTCCAAAGCGGATGCAAAAAGGCGCTGAATGCCTGGGGGCCGTTCAGCGCCTCGCTCACGCCGTGATGGCCGGTTGCTTACAGATCCAGCAGCAGGCGTGCGGGATCTTCCAGAGCTTCCTTGATCGCGACCAGCGACAGGACGGCTTCACGGCCGTCGATGATGCGGTGGTCATAGGACAGCGCGAAGTAGTTGATCGGACGGACCACGACCTGGCCGTTTTCAACCACAGCGCGTTCCTTGGTGGCGTGGATGCCCAGGATCGCCGATTGCGGCGGGTTGATGATCGGGGTCGACAGCATGGAACCGAAAGTGCCGCCGTTGGAGACGGTGAAGGTACCGCCCGACAGTTCTTCGATGGACAGCTTGCCGTCCTTGGCCTTCTGGCCGAATTCACCGATCTTCTTCTCGATGTCAGCGATGGACATCTGGTCCGCATCACGCAGGATGGGCACCACCAAGCCACGCGGCGAACCGACGGCCACACCGATGTCGAAGTAGCCGTGGTAGACGATGTCATTGCCATCGACCGAAGCGTTGACGATCGGGTACTTCTTCAGGGCGTGCACGACCGCCTTGACGAAGAAGGACATGAAGCCCAGCTTGACGCCGTGTTCCTTCTCGAACTTGTCCTTGTACTTGTTGCGCAGGTCGATGACCGGCTGCATGTTGATTTCGTTGAAGGTGGTCAGGATGGCGTTGGTCGATTGCGATTGCACCAGACGCTCGGCCACGCGGGCACGCAGGCGGCTCATCGGCACGCGCTGTTCCGGACGGCTTTCCAGGCCAGCCTTGACCGGGGCAGCAACTTGCGCCAGGGCCGGCTTGGCAGCGGCAGCAGGTGCAGCGGCGGGAGCCGACAGGGCACCCAGCACATCTCCCTTGGTCACGCGGCCATCCTTGCCGGTGCCGGTGACTTGCGAGGTCGACAGGTTGTTGTCGGCCAGCAGCTTGGCAGCGGCAGGCATGGCGACGTCGCCCTTGGAGGCCAGCTCGGGAGCAGCAACCGGGGTCGGTTCGTTGGTCGATTGCGGTGCCGGGGCAGCCTTGACTTCGGTCGGGGCCACTTGTGCGGAAGCGTCGGTCTCCAGGATGGCGATCACTTCACCAGCCACGACGGTGGCACCGTCAGCCTTGATGATCTGGGTGATCACGCCGGCGTCCGGCGAGGGCAGTTCCAGCACGACCTTGTCGGTCTCGATGTCGATCAGGTTTTCGTCACGGGCCACCGGTTCGCCAACCTTCTTGTGCCATTGCAGCAGGGTTGCTTCGGCAACGGATTCCGACAACTGCGGGACTTTTACTTCGATTTGAGCCATTTTCAGGATTCTCCGATTTTCGGGTGATTTCGTTCTTATGGAAACAGGGACGCACTGCCCTCGCAGCGCGTCCCGTTTGCATCGATGATTACTTGGTCAGCACAAAGCCCTTGAGCTTGGCGAAGGCAGTTTCGATCAGCGCCTTTTGCTGTGCGTAGTGCTTGTCGTAGTAACCGACGGCCGGCGAGGCGCTGGCCGGGCGGCCTGCATAGGCCAGCTTCTGACCTTCGGAGAGATTCTCGAAGATGTTGTGCTGGATCTGCAGCCATGCGCCCTGGTTCTGCGGCTCGTCCTGTGCCCACACCAGTTCGTTGAAGTTGGGGAACTGCTTCAACGCGGCCGCGAAGGCCTTGTGCGGGAACGGATACAGCTGCTCGACGCGGATGATGGCGGTATCGGTCTGGCCACGTTCCTTGCGGGCGTTGACCAGGTCGTAGTACACCTTGCCCGAGCAGGCGACGATGCGCTTGACCTTCTTGGCGTCGATGGTTTCATCGACTTCCGGAATCACGGTCTGGAACGAACCCTTGGCCAGGTCGGACAGCGGCGAACCGGCATCCTTGTTGCGCAGCAGCGACTTCGGGGTCATGATGATCAGCGGCTTGCGGAACAGGCGGATCATCTGGCGACGCAGCAGGTGGAAGATCTGCGCAGCGGTAGTGGGCTGCACGACCTGCATGTTGTTGTCGGCGCACAGCTGGAGGTAACGCTCGATACGTGCCGACGAGTGTTCCGGACCCTGGCCTTCATAGCCGTGGGGCAGCATCTGCACCAGGCCCGAAGCACGGCCCCACTTCACTTCGCCGGAGCTGATGAACTGGTCCATGACGACCTGGGCACCGTTGGCGAAGTCGCCGAACTGGGCTTCCCAGATGGTCAGGGTGTTCGGTTCGGCGGTCGAGTAGCCGTATTCGAAGGCCAGCACGGCCTCTTCGGACAGCACCGAGTCGATCACGGTGAAGGTGGACTGGTTTTCAGCCACGTTCTGCAGCGGGATGAAGGTACCGGCATCCCAACGTTCGCGGTTCTGGTCGTGCAGCACGGCGTGACGGTGGGTGAAGGTGCCACGGCCGGCATCCTGGCCGGTCAGGCGCACGGCATAGCCGGAAGAAACCAGGCTGGCGTAGGCCAGGTGTTCACCCATGCCCCAGTCCAGGTTCATTTCGCCACGGCCCATGGCGGAGCGGTCGTTCAAGACCTTCTCGACCAGCGAGTGCACCTTGAAGCCTTCCGGCACCGAGGTGATCTTGGTGGCCAGGCGCTTGAGCTCAGCCAGCGGCACGGCGGTTTCGGCTGCGTCGGTCCACTTGCGGTTCAGGAACGGCAGCCAGTCGACGGCGTACTTGCTCTTGAAGTTGGTCAGCACCGGATCGATGGCGTGCTTGCCGGCATCCATCGCGGCGCGGTAAGCCTTGACCAGTTCTTCGCCGCCATCGGCGGGGATGGTCTGCTGGGTCACCAGCTTGTCGGCGTACAGCTTGCGGGTGCCGGGGTGCTGGGCGATCTTCTTGTACATCAGCGGCTGGGTCAGAGCGGGAGTGTCCTGCTCGTTGTGGCCCAGCTTGCGGAAGCAGATGATGTCGACCACGATGTCCTTCTTGAACTTCATGCGGTAGTCGACAGCGATCTGGGTGGCGAACACGACGGCTTCCGGATCATCGCCGTTGACGTGCAGCACCGGGGCTTCGATCATCTTGACCACGTCCGAGCAGTACAGGGTCGAACGGGAGTCGCGCGGGTCGGAAGTGGTGAAGCCGATCTGGTTGTTGATGACGATGTGCACGGTGCCACCGGTGCCGTAGCCACGGGTCTGTGCCAGGTTCAGGGTTTCCATCACCACGCCTTGACCGGCGAAGGCGGCATCGCCGTGCACCAGGATCGGCAGCACTTGCGAACCATCCTTGTCGCCGCGGCGATCCATACGCGCCTTGACCGAACCCTCGACCACCGGGTTGACGATTTCCAGGTGGGACGGGTTGAAGGCCAGCGACAGGTGGACCGGGCCGCCAGGGGTCGACACGTCCGAGGAGAAGCCCTGGTGGTACTTGACGTCACCGGCCGGCAGGTCGTCAGCGTGACGGCCTTCGAATTCGGAGAACAGTTCCTGCGGGGTCTTGCCCAGGATGTTGACCAGCACGTTCAGGCGGCCACGGTGGGCCATGCCGATCACGATTTCCTGCACACCCTTTTCACCGGCGCGCTGGATGGTTTCATCCAGGGAAGCGATGAAGGACTCGCCACCTTCCAGCGAGAAGCGCTTCTGGCCGACGTACTTGGTGTGGAGGTAGCGTTCCAGGCCTTCAGCGGCAGTCAGGCGCTCCAAGATGTGCTTCTTCTTGTCGGAGGAGAAGCTGGGCACGGCACGGGTCGGCTCCAGGCGCTCTTCCAGCCAGCGCACTTCCGACATGTCGGAGATGTAGGTGAACTCGGCACCGATGGAGCGCGTGTAGGTGTCGCGCAGCATCTGCAGCAGGTCGCGCAGCGAGGCGGTTTCCGGGCCGAAGTAGGTATTGTTGATGTTGAACACGATGTCCATGTCGGCATCGGTGAAGCCGTAGAAGGAGGGATCGAGTTCGGGGATGTTGGGGCGTTCCTGGCGTTGCAGCGGGTCCAGGTTGGCGAAACGGGAACCGAGGTCACGGTAACCGGCGATCAGCTGGGTAACAGCGACGCGCTTGCGGCCCATGTCGGAGTCGGCAGAAGCGATGACGGTGCGGATCGGGCCTTGCTTGGCACGTTCGGCGAAGGAAGCGATCACCGGAGCGTGGGCCACATCGGGACGGGTAGAGCCGTCGGTGGCGGGAACGTGTTGCACGGCGTCGAAGTAAGCACGCCAGTTGTCAGGGACGGAGCCGGGATTGTTCAGGTAGGCTTCGTACAGTTCTTCGATGTACGGAGCATTCCCACCGAACAGGTAGGAGTTGATGTTGTATTGCTCGTAGAGCTTTGTCATTTGCTCACCTTTCTTCGCGCTTCGCGAGATTAGCGGGTTTCTACACCTTCCGCGACACGGCCTGACCGGTTAGCGGATTGCATCAAGTTGTGGGGGAAGGACCTTGTCTACCTGAACTTCTGTACGTCATCCAGTCAGCGCATCGGAATTATATCTCCTAATATCAAATAAAAAAGCGAATCCTAAGGGATTCGCTTTTTTATTTGAAACATGAAGCAACGGGCGTTTCCGCCTGCCAACGCCCGCCCGCAAAGCCTTGCTGCGCGGGTCTCGCTGCCCTCCTCCACACACTCCCGGGAGACGGGAAACGCGGCGTTGCGATGCCTTAGTTGTCCGTCCGACAAGGCAGACGGACAACATCCGCCAATCAGCGCTTGTCGATCGGGGTCACGTCGCGACGCGGCGAGCCCACGAACAGCTGACGCGGACGGCCGATCTTCTGTTCCGGATCCGAGATCATTTCGTTCCACTGGGCGATCCAGCCGATGGTACGGGCCATGGCGAAGATGCAGGTGAACATCGAAGTCGGGATACCCAGGGCGCGCTGCACGATGCCGGAGTAGAAGTCGACGTTCGGGTACAGCTTGCGGGAGACGAAGTAGTCGTCTTCCAGGGCGATCTTTTCCAGCTCCATGGCCAGCTTGAACAGCGGGTCGTCGTGCAGGCCCAGTTCGTTCAGGACTTCGTAGCAGGTTTCGCGCATCAGCTTGGCACGCGGGTCGTAGTTCTTGTAGACGCGGTGACCGAAGCCCATCAGCTTCACGCCGGAGTTCTTGTCCTTCACTTGCTTGATGAACTCGGGGATGTTTTCGACGGAGCCGATCTGTTCCAGCATGTTCAGGGCGGCCTCGTTGGCACCACCGTGGGCAGGACCCCACAGGCAGGCGATGCCGGCAGCGATACATGCGAACGGGTTGGCACCGGAGGAGCCGGCCAGGCGCACGGTCGAGGTCGAAGCGTTCTGTTCGTGGTCGGCGTGCAGGATCAGGATGCGGTCCAGTGCGCGCACCAGGACTTCGTTGACCTGATACTCTTCGCACGGGTTGGCGAACATCATGCGCATGAAGTTGGCCGTGTAGGACAGGTCATTGCGCGGGTACACGAAGGGCTGGCCGATGCTGTACTTGTAGGCCATCGCCACCAGGGTCGGCAGCTTGGCGATCATGCGGATGGCCGAGACTTCGCGGTGGTTGGCGTTGGAGATGTCCAGCGAATCGTGGTAGAAGGCCGACAGTGCGCCCACCGAGCCGGTCAGCACCGCCATCGGGTGCGCATCGCGGCGGAAGCCTCGGAAGAAGAAGTTCATCTGCTCGTGCACCATGGTGTGCTGGGTCACGGTCTTGACGAATTCTTCCTTCTGGGTGGCGTTGGGCAGTTCACCGTGCAGCAGCAGGTAGCAGGATTCCAGGAAGTCGCAGTTCACCGCCAGCTGTTCGATCGGGTAGCCGCGGTACAGCAGTTCGCCCTTGTCGCCATCGATGTAGGTGATGGACGAGTTGCAGGAAGCGGTGGACATGAAGCCCGGGTCATAGGTGAACTTGCCGGTAGCGCCGTAGAGCTTGCGGATATCGATCACATCAGGGCCGATGCTGCCCTTGTAGATAGGAAAATCTACGGACGGAGAGCCGTCGGAGAACGACAGGGTAGCTTTGATATCGGTATTGGACATAGCTTTTCCTTTTGCTGGGATGGTGAAACCGTTAATCAAACGCCGCGACCGCAAGCCGGGCGTCATCGTGGTTCAGATGCGCCGGGTGGCGAGTGGGAACAGGCCGCGATCGGGCAAAATCGGTCTGGCTTGTGGCCAGGCGCAATATTCGTGCAACAGTCAGGCAGTACGCAGTTTCTTCAGCAACGCATGCACTTGGGGCAGGTCAACCGCCGCTTCGGGCTCCTTGCGGGCCAGCAGCAAGTCCATCAGGTCGTTGTCGGTCAGGTCCATCAGGCGCGAGAAGGCATCGACCTCGTCGTCGCTCATCTGCGCCTCGTTGGCGTCAAGATAGCGGGTGAGGATCAGATCGTTCTCAAGCAGCCCGCGGCGCGCACGCCAGCGCAGTCGCGCCCGCTTGGCCGGATCATCCTGGTGACGCTGTTCAGTCATGAACTCGCTCATTTCTAGTCTTTCCATTCACTTCAACCGGACCAAAACTGAAGGAACCGGTCGGGGAAGCCGCTTGCAGCCCTGCTCCCCCTTGCTGCCGCCCGCCATGGACGGCGGGTCTGGCAGGCATCACACCGATCCGGCTTACACCGAACGGCGCACCATCAGTTCCTTGATCTTGCCGATGGCCTTGTTGGGGTTCAGACCCTTGGGGCAGACATCGACGCAGTTCATGATGGAACGGCAACGGAACAGGCGATACGGATCTTCCAGGTTGTCCAGGCGCGCGCCGGTGGCTTCGTCGCGGCTGTCGGCGATGAAGCGGTAGGCTTGCAGCAGGCCAGCCGGGCCGACGAACTTGTCCGGGTTCCACCAGAACGACGGGCAGGAAGTCGAGCAGCAGGCGCACAGGATGCACTCGTAGACGCCATCGAGCTCTTCACGCTGTTCGGGCGACTGCAGGCGCTCCTTCTCGGGCGGGATGCTGTCGTTGATCAGGTAGGGCTTGATCGAGTCGTATTGCTTGAAGAAGTTCGTCATGTCCACGATCAGGTCGCGGATCACCGGCAGGCCAGGCAGCGGCTTCAGAACGATGGGTTCGGTCAGTTCGTTCAGGTTGGTGATGCAGGCCAGGCCGTTCTTGCCGTTGATGTTCATGGCGTCGGAACCGCACACGCCTTCGCGGCAGGAGCGGCGCAGCGCCAGGGAATCGTCGACGTCGGACTTGATGCGTTGCAGGGCGTCCAGCAGCATCTTGTCGGTGGGCTTCAGTTCCACCGTCAGGTCTTGCATGTACGGCTTGTCGTCCTTGTCCGGATCGTAACGGTAGATCTTGAATTTCAGGGTGCGAGTCATGTTGCGACCTCTTAGAAAGTACGTGCTTTAGGTTTGAAAGTCTCGACGGTCAGCGGCTGCATGTTGACCGGCTTGTAGTCGAGACGATTCCCCTCGGAGAACCACAGCGTATGCTTGAGCCAGTTCACGTCGTCGCGCTGCTCGTGGTCGCTTTGCGCGTGGGCGCCGCGCGATTCCTTGCGGGCTTCGGCCGAGGTGATGGTGGCCTTGGCGGTTTCGATCAGGTTGTCCAGTTCCAGCGCTTCCACGCGGGCGGTGTTGAAGACCTTGGACTTGTCCTTGAAGGAGACGTGCTTGCGACGCTCGTCCAGTTCCATGATCTTTTGAACGCCTTCCTTCAACAGGGCATCGGTACGGAACACGCCGCAGTACTTCTGCATGGTGGCGCGGATGTCGTTGGCCACGTCCTGCACACGTTCGGAACCGGTGCTGCTTTCCAGGTGCGCAATGCGTTCCAGCGAGCGGTCCAGGGCGCCGGCCGGGATCGGCTTGTGGCTCTGGTCCTGCAGGCGGCTGCCGACGATGTGGTTGCCGGCTGCGCGGCCGAAGACCACCAGGTCCAGCAGCGAGTTGGTACCCAGGCGGTTGGCGCCGTGCACCGAGACGCAGGCGCATTCGCCGATGGCGTACATGCCCTGCACCACTTCCTTCATGGAACCGCCCTTGGGCGCGACCACCTGGCCGTGGATGTTGGTGGGGATGCCACCCATCTGGTAGTGGATGGTCGGCACGACGGGGATAGGCTCCTTGGTCGCATCGACGTTCGCGAACTTGTGGGCGATTTCCAGAATCGAGGGCAGGCGCTTCTTGATGGTGTCGGCACCGATGTGGCGCAGATCCAGCAGCACGTGATCCTTGTGGGGACCAACGCCGCGGCCTTCCTTGATTTCCTGGTCCATCGAACGCGAGACGAAGTCACGCGGTGCCAGGTCCTTCAGGGTCGGCGCATAGCGCTCCATGAAGCGTTCACCGTTGCTGTTGATCAGGATGCCGCCTTCACCGCGCACGCCTTCGGTAATCAGCACGCCCGCACCGGCCACGCCGGTCGGGTGGAACTGCCAGAACTCCATGTCCTGCAGCGGCAGGCCGGCACGTGCGGCCATACCCATGCCGTCACCGGTGTTGATGAAGGCATTGGTCGATGCCGCCCAGATACGGCCTGCGCCGCCGGTGGCGAACAGGGTGGTCTTGGCGTGCAGCATCATGATTTCGCCGGTTTCCATTTCCAGCGCCACCACGCCGAGGACATCGCCCTCTTCGTTGCGGATCACGTCCAGCGCCATCCACTCCACGAAGAAGTGGGTCTTGGCGCGCACGTTGCGCTGGTACAGGGTGTGCAGCAGCGCGTGACCGGTACGGTCAGCGGCCGCACAGGCACGCTGCACCGGCTTTTCGCCCAGGTTGGCGGTGTGGCCGCCGAAGGGACGCTGGTAGATGGTGCCGTCCGGGTTGCGGTCGAAGGGCATGCCGAAGTGTTCCAGCTCGTAGACGGCCTTCGGTGCTTCGCGGCACATGAACTCGATGGCATCCTGGTCGCCCAGGTAGTCCGAACCCTTGACGGTATCGAACATGTGCCAGTACCAGTTGTCTTCGGACATGTTGCCCAGCGAAGCGCCGATGCCGCCTTGGGCAGCCACGGTGTGCGAGCGGGTCGGGAAGACCTTGGACAGGACAGCGACGTTCAGGCCGGCTTCGGCCAGTTGCAGCGAGGCGCGCATGCCGGAGCCACCGGCGCCGACGATGACCGCGTCAAAGCGGCGGGTAGTGATGGCGGATTTGATAGCAGCCACGATTAGTTTCTCCAGAGAATCTGCGCAGCGTAGCCAGCGCAACCGATCAGCCACACGATAGTGGCAACTTGCAGGACCAGACGGGTGCCAACGGGCTTGACGTAGTCCATCAGCGCGTCACGCACGCCAATCCAGGCGTGGAAGAACAGCGCCATGAACACGGCAAAGGTGGCCACCTTGAACCATTGATGCGAGAACAGCGCCGCCCAGCCCTGGTAGCTGAAGTTGGTCGAGGTGAAGAAGCACACCAGCAGGATGACGGTGTAGACGGCCATCACGACGGCGGTCGCGCGTTGCGCCAGCCAGTCACGCAGGCCATAGTGGGCGCCAACGACCAGGCGCTTGGGTCCGATGTTGTTATCAGCCATTTTCAGAATACTCCGAACAGTTTCAATGCGACCAGGATCATCAGCGCGATGCTGACCACCAGGACAGTTGCCGAGGACTTGCGTGCGCTGTCCTTGTCCAGGCCAACGTGGTTGTCCATGATCAGGTGGCGGATGCCGGCGCAGAAGTGATGCAGGTAGGCCCAGGAAAGTGCCAGGATGACGAGCTTGACGAACCAGCCCGAGACGAAGCCCTTGAGATAGGCGAAAGTACCTTCCGAGAGCAGGCTGCTGTCCAGCAGGAACAGGATGAAAGGCAGCATCAGGAACAGGAACAGACCGCTGATGCGGTGCATGATCGAGACGATGGCTGCCAGAGGCATGCGATAGCCGGCAATTTGGGTTAGGTGTATGTTACGAAATTGCGGCCGTTGTGGTTTAGCGGCTTCAGACATACAAGGTTCTCCTCAGTTTAAAACAATCATGCAATTTTCGCCGATTTTCGAAATCACCATCAACTTTTATTGCGCTTCGCAGCATGCCGAAAAGGCTTGACACCAGCCCTTCTGCGCTGGGCAGGCAGGACCCGCCAGCACCCGATCATGACCGGTTTCGGTTTGCTCAGCTCAACTCGCTTTGGTAATGATGATTCGTCGTCAGGTACAGACCGCGCCGCATTTCCACCGGCTTGTCGCCATAGGTAAATGAAGCCCGCTCCACACTCAGCAACGGCGTTTGGGGCGTTACGCCCAGAAACTCTGCGGCATCCGGATCCGCCCCGACGGCACGGATGCGTTCTTCGGCACGGATCATGCGCGTGCCGAACTCGGACTCGAACAGGCCATACAAGGGCCCGCGGTATTCCATGAGGCGCTCGGCCGTCAACCCCTTGAAGATGGCACCAGGCAGCCAGATGTCTTCGAGGATGATGGGAGTGCCGTTGAAGGACTTGACACGGCGAATGAAAATGACGGAGTCACCCGACTTCATGTCGAGCTGACGGGCCACTTCGGCCGAGGCGCGAACGCGCTTGACTTCGATGATCTTGTTTTCGGGACGCTGTGGCTCGTCGCTGTCGGCCATCAGCCGCAGGAAGCGGAACTGCGCCTGGGTCTCGTGATGGGTGGCGACGAAGGTCCCCTTGCCCTGGCGGCGCACCACCAGGTTTTCGGCCGCCAGTTCGTCGATGGCCTTGCGCACCGTGCCCTGGCTGACCTTGAAACGGCTGCCCAGTTCGACTTCACTGGGAATGAGCTCACCGGGCTTCCACTCACCGGCTTCGAGGCGCTGCATGATGAGCGCCTTGATCTGCTGGTACAACGGACTGAAGGTGGGCGCCGGACTGGCAACACCCGCCCCCGCGGCGTGCGCGTCGACGTTGTTTGAATTGGGCAGGATCGAGCTCATAACCTCGAATTTCACCACAAAACTCCTTCCGGCGTCCAGCAAAAACTAGGCAATAATATGTCTTATATAAGACATAAGATATTGATTGACAGCAGTCTTTCGCAAGCCTACACTCGCGAGCAACCTGAAGAGCCGCAAGGCAGGCAGGAAGCGATGTACCGGCCAGTAGACGATAACGAGAATCGCTCTCATCAAGATCATTCCGATGCGGTGGTTTTCTGCAGGCAGAACACAAGTTTGACAGGTTTTTGATTTGTCGGCAGAGCCCGGTCCGAAACCAACTGACTCGCTGCGTTTTCGACGGTATCATGGCGGCCTAACAAGAATTCGAGGAAGTCGCGCATTTTCATGCGCAAACCAGAAGCCACCGCTACACGGCCCTGCCGCGCCTTGCGCGACGCGACCGCAAGCTGCGCTTCGCTGCAGTCTGAATGCTTTTTTTCATCACCTCTTTTGGAGATTCAACATGGCTAAAGCCCCCATGCGTGTTGCCGTCACCGGCGCCGCCGGTCAGATCGGTTACTCCCTGCTGTTCCGCATCGCCAACGGCGACCTGCTGGGCAAAGACCAGCCGGTCATCCTGCAACTGCTGGAAATCCCTGATGAGAAGGCTCAGAAGGCGCTCAAGGGCGTCATCATGGAAATCGACGACTGCGCCTTCCCCCTGCTGGCTGGCGTGACCGCCCACAGCGATCCGCTGACCGCCTTCAAGGATGCCGACATTGCCCTGCTGGTGGGTGCCCGTCCCCGTGGCCCCGGCATGGAGCGCAAGGACCTGCTGGAAGCCAACGCCCAGATCTTCACCGTGCAAGGCAAGGCACTGGACGCCGTCGCATCCCGTAACGTCAAGGTGCTGGTGGTCGGCAACCCGGCCAACACCAACGCCTACATCGCCATGAAGTCGGCCCCGAACCTGCCGGCCAAGAACTTCACCGCCATGCTGCGCCTGGACCACAACCGCGCTCTGTCGCAAGTGGCTGCCAAGATCGGCAAGCCGGTCTCGGCCATCGAAAAGCTGTGCGTGTGGGGCAACCACTCGCCGACCATGTACGCCGACTACCGCTTCGCGACCGCCGATGGCGCTTCCGTCAAGGACACCATCAACGACCAGGAATGGAACAAGAACGTGTTCCTGCCCACCGTCGGCAAGCGCGGTGCCGCCATCATCGAAGCCCGTGGCCTGTCCTCGGCCGCTTCGGCCGCCAATGCCGCCATCGACCACGTGCGTGACTGGGTGCTGGGCACCAACGGCAAGTGGACCACCATGGGTATCCCCTCCGACGGTTCCTACGGCATCCCCGAAGGCACCATGTTCGGCTTCCCGGTGACCACCGAAAACGGCGAGTACAAGATCGTCCAGGGCCTGGAGATCGATGAGTTCTCGCAAGAGCGCATCAACATCACGCTCAAGGAACTGCTGGAAGAACGCGAAGGCGTCAAGCATCTGGTCGGCTAATTGACCACGGCGCGGCGGCCCTTGCCGGCTGCCGCGCCGATCGTTTTGCAGCATCGCCGTATTGCAGTACGTGACATCACCCGTTCCGACAACCTTACCCCGCTCTCAATCGCAGCAATGCATCCTTCCCAGGTCTTGTTCCCAGGTGCCCAGCAACCGGTTTCGCTTCCGGTGTGCGATCACTACGCCGGCTCTGAAAAGCTGATGCGCAAGTCGATGGCCCTGCAGCAGGAGCTCGGTCCCTTGTTCGACATCACCTTCGACTGTGAAGATGGCGCTGCCGCCGGCAATGAAGCCGCGCATGCCGAACTGGTCGCCTCGCTCATCACCGGCCCCGGCAATGTCCACCGCCGCATCGGCGCGCGCCTGCATGACGTGGGCCATGCGCATTTCGAGCAGGACGTGGCCATCATCTGCGGCGCCGCTGCGCGCGAGCTGGCTTACGTGATGTTGCCCAAGCCTGAAGGCATCGAGGACGTGCTGCGTGCCCTGGAGAGCATCAACCGTGCAGCCAATGCGGCCGGCCGTGCGCAGTTGCCGGTGCAGGTCTTGATCGAGACCCATGGTGCCCTGGCTGATGCCGGCAAGATCGCCGCCCTGCCCCAGGTGCAGTCGCTGTCGTTCGGGGTGATGGATTTCGTCTCGGCCCATTACGGGGCCATTCCTGGCAGCGCGATGCGCTCGCCCGGACAGTTCGACCATCCGCTGGTGCGCCGCGCCAAGCTGGAGATTGCTGCCGCCTGCCATGCGCATGGCAAGGTGCCGTCGCACAACGTGACCACCGACATCAAGAATCCCGCCGCCGTGGCTGACGATGCGCGCCGCGCGGCACAGGAGTTTGGCTATACCCGGATGTGGAGCATCCATCCGGACCAGATTCGCCCGATCGTGCAGGCCATGTCCCCGGCCACGGAAGAAGCCGACCTGGCGGCACAGATCTTGCTCAAGGCGCAGGCGGTGCAGTGGGGCCCGATCCAGCATCAGGGCAACCTGCACGACCGCGCCAGTTATCGCTATTACTGGAGTATCCTGCAACGCGCGCACGCCACCGGCATCGCGCTGCCGCCGGAGACTGCACCCTGGTTCGCCCGCGGCGACTCCCCCTCAACCACGCAGTAAACTTGTTTCGACCGACGTCCATGAAAAAGCACCTGACTCTCATCGCCCTGCTGGGCGCCCTCTTCGCCACCGCCGGCATCACTGCGGCGCACGCTGAAACCGATACCAAACCGGCCGCCAAGAAAAAGGTCGTCAAGAAGGCGCCGGCCAAGAAGGCCGCTGCTGCAGCTGCAGCAGCCCCCGCCGCCAAGATGCCGTTCTCTTCCGACGCCGAAGATGACGACAGCGAACCCGAACTGGGCGGCACCCTGTCGGCCGACTTCCAGTGCGAAATGGGTCACAAGCTGACCATCTGGAAGAACGAAGCCGACGACAAGCACATCGCCATCCGCTGGGACAAGCGCATCCACCGCCTGACCCGCGTCGAAACCACCACCGGTGCCAACCGCTTCGAAAACCGCAAGATGGGCCTGGTCTGGATCGGTATCCCGGCCAAGGGCCTGCTGCTGGACTCCAAGAAGGGCCAGCAACTGGCCAATGAATGCAAGAACGCCGAGCAGATCAAGGCCGCCGAAGCAGCACCGGCCGCCACCGTCGCCGCGGCACCCCAGAAGAACTGAGCCGGCAGGCAACCGCCAGCTCATAGCGTATCAAGCAACACAGAATCACAGAATCAGGCAGCACCCCGCAGTTCACCATTGCAGCGCAAACCGGATTCGACTAGCTAGCATCACTAAATTGCCAAATTAAGGAGAAGAGGCCATGTCTCGCAACACATTGAACACCCTGAAGGAATTCCCGATTTCCGGTTCCAAGAAGGGCAAGTTCTACTCCCTGCCCGCCCTGCAAAAGTCGCTGGGCGTGAATATCTCGCGTCTGCCGGTGTCGATCCGCATCGTGCTGGAATCGGTGCTGCGCAACTGCGATGGCCAGAAGGTCACCGAAGAGCACGTCAAGCAACTGGCCAACTGGGGTGCCAAGGCCGCCCGCGTGGATGAGATCCCCTTCGTGGTAGCCCGCGTGGTGCTGCAGGACTTCACCGGCGTGCCCCTGCTGGCCGACCTGGCCGCCATGCGCAACGTCGCCAGCAAGCTGGGCAAGAACCCCAAGAACATCGAACCGCTGGTCCCGGTGGACCTGGTGGTGGACCACTCGGTACAGATCGACCACTTCCGCGAGAAGAAGGCACTGGACCTGAACATGAAGCTGGAATTCTCGCGCAACAACGAGCGCTACCAGTTCATGAAGTGGGGCATGCAAGCCTTCGACACCTTCGGCGTGGTGCCCCCGGGCTTCGGCATCGTGCACCAGGTCAACCTGGAATACCTGGCGCGCGGCGTGCACAACAAGACCGGCGTCTACTACCCTGACACCCTGGTCGGCACCGACTCCCACACCACCATGATCAACGGCATCGGCGTGGTCGGCTGGGGCGTGGGCGGCATCGAAGCCGAAGCCGGCATGCTGGGCCAGCCGGTCTACTTCCTGACCCCGGACGTGGTCGGCGTGAACCTGACCGGCGCGCTGCGCGAAGGCGTCACCGCCACTGACCTGGTGCTGACCATCACCGAACTGCTGCGCCAGACCAAGGTCGTGGGCAAGTTCGTCGAATTCTTCGGTGAAGGTACCGAATCGCTGTCGCTGACCGACCGCGCCACCATCGCCAACATGGCCCCGGAATACGGCGCCACCATGGGCTTCTTCCCGGTTGACGACGCCACCATTGACTACTTCAAGGGCACCGGCCGCACCAAGGCCGAGATCGACGCCTTCGAAGCCTACTTCAAGGCGCAAGGCCTGTACGGCGTGCCCAAGGCCGGCCAGATCGACTACACCCAGGAAGTCTCGCTGGACCTGGGCACCGTTGCCCCATCGCTGGCAGGTCCGAAGCGTCCGCAAGACCGCATCGAGATCGGCAACGTCAAGTCCACCTTCTCCGACCTCTTCACCAAGCCGACCGCTGAAAACGGCTTCAACAAGAAGGCCGAAGACCTGACCGCGTCCTACAAGAACGCCGACGGCGTGGATGTGCACAACGGTGACGTGCTGATCGCCGCCATCACCTCCTGCACCAACACCTCCAACCCGAGCGTGCTGCTGGCAGCCGGCCTGCTGGCCAAGAAGGCCGTGGAAGCCGGCCTGAAGGTGGCTCCGCACATCAAGACCTCGCTGGCTCCTGGCTCGCGCGTGGTCACCAAGTACCTGGAAGCGGCTGGCCTGCTGCCTTACCTGGAAAAGCTGGGCTTTGGCGTGACCGCCTACGGTTGCACGACTTGCATCGGCAACGCCGGCGACCTGACCCCGGCCATGAACGAAGCCATCGTCAAGAACGACGTGGTGGCGGCCGCCGTGCTGTCGGGCAACCGCAACTTCGAAGCCCGTATCCACCCGAACATCCGCGCCAACTTCCTGGCCTCGCCTCCGCTGGTCGTGGCTTACGCCATCGCCGGCAATGTCACCCGTGACCTGATGACCGAACCGGTCGGCAAGGGCAAGGGCGGCAAGAACGTCTACCTGGGCGACATCTGGCCGACCTCGCAAGAGATCGAAAAGCTGCTGAAGTTCGCCATGAACGCCAAGACCTTCAAGGAAAACTACGCCGATGTGAAGGGCGCACCGGGCAAGCTGTGGGAAGCCATCAAGGGCGTCGCCAAGGGCGAAGTCTACAACTGGCCGACCTCGACCTACATCGCCGAGCCGCCGTTCTTCGAGAACTTCAGCGAAGAGCCGACGGCTGCTGCCACCGGCATCAGCGGTGCCCGCGCCCTGGGCGTGTTCGGCGACTCGATCACCACCGACCACATCTCCCCGGCCGGTTCCATCAAGGAATCCAGCCCGGCCGGCAAGTGGCTGCAAGCCAATGGCGTGCTGAAGGCGGACTTCAACTCCTACGGCTCGCGCCGCGGCAACCACGAGATCATGATGCGCGGCACCTTCGCCAACGTGCGTATCAAGAACCTCATGATTCCGGCCAAGGAAGACGGCTCGCGCGTTGAAGGCGGCATCACCATTCACCAGCCTTCCGGTGAAGAAATGTCGATCTACGACGCCGCCATGAAGTACGTGGCTGAAGGTACCCCGACCATGGTCTTCGGTGGCGAAGAGTACGGTACCGGCTCCTCCCGTGACTGGGCTGCCAAGGGCACCCAGCTGCTGGGCGTGAAGGCCGTGATCGCACGTTCCTTCGAGCGTATCCACCGTTCCAACCTGGTCGGCATGGGCGTGCTGCCGCTGCAGTTCCTGGGCAACGACAGCGTGCAGTCGCTGGGCATCACCGGTGAAGAAAGCTTCGACCTGAAGGGCCTGGAAGGCGAGATCAAGCCGCAACAGGAAGCCACTCTGGTGATCCATCGCAAGAACGGCGAGACTCAGGAAGTCAAGCTGCTGCTGCGCATCGACACCCCGATCGAAGTGGACTACTACAAGCATGGCGGCATCCTGCCGTTCGTGCTGCGTCAGCTGCTGGCAGCCTAAGCAGCGTCCGTAGTCCCCCTGCAGTACAGAAACGCCGGATCCGTCCGGCGTTTTTTATTGCCCCTTGGCGCTGTGCGATGGCCGCGGCGGCTGACAGGACTGACAAATCATCTACAATAGGCGGTTTCGTTTCCACAGATACAGATAGCCTACATGCGTCGTCCCGCCAAACGTTCCTCCTCCAAGCTTTCTGCCGACAGCCAGCATCTGGTGACTTTTGCGCAAGCCATCGCGCAGGCCTCCAGCCGGCTCGAAGAGCGCGCCTGGCTGAAACCCCTGGACGCCCTGCTCAACAAGCTTCTGCGGGCCGGCCAGCAGGGCCTCATCGATGCCGCCCTGGATCATCTCTTCAAGGCCGACCTGGATGCCTACGACATCCTGATCGAAGCCGTCGAGGCCGGCAGCGAAGCCACCTCGCTGGAACACGAAGGCCAGGACTATGACGTGCAGCTGCTGGTACTGCCGGTGCTGGCCTGGACCCGCTTTGCCATCGCCTCCGGCCCCATCGGCAGCGAGCTGCTGACCGCCATCGGCGCGCACCTGCATGCCCACGTACTGGCCAAGGAGGCCCGCCTGGCACTGGCACCGAGCCTGTTCTCGATCGAGCAGCTGCCGCGCGTACACGCCGACGTCTTCGCCCTGACCCGCCAGATGGGCCAGACCGCCCTCAAGACCGGCCCGGTGCAGCTGCGCGGTGAACAGCCGCCCACTGCCGCCTTCCTGGCCGATACCCGCTACGTCATCGCCGCCGTGGTGGTGCCGGCCGGCGAAGCCCTGTTCCACTGGCAGGAAAGCGAACAGCAGAGCCACTTCTCGGCCCGGAAAGAGGCCGCCTTCGAAGCCTGGACCCAGCAGGCCACCCCGCTCTTCACGCGCCTGCTGCCCGGCTGCAGCGTCGAACTGCTGCTGCCGCAAGCCTATTTCTTCGGCTGCCGCGAGGCCGACAAGCGCATTCGCCCGGCCTCCATCCGCGCCGCCGATTACTTCCTGACGCAGACCCTGGACATCTCCTCCTCCGAACTGCATGCCAGCATCGGCGGCTTCTCCGAGGACATCAACGGCCAGATCGATGAATACCGCATCGGCTTTTCCATCGGCGGCGATCCGACCGTGGTCTATGGCACGGTCTGGCCGCTGTATGAACAGGAAAGTGGCGAAGACCTGCCCATGATGATCCCGGCCGGTGCCGGCCTGCTGGAAGGCATTCCCGCCAGCCCGCTGCAGCAGATCCTGACGGTGCTGCGCGAATGCGGCATCGTGCACATCAAGCATCATGCAGAACGCTTCACCATGGAGTTTTGCGACGACTGTGGCGCACCGCTCTTCCCTGACCGCGAAGGTGAACTGGTGCACGCGGAAATGCCGGAAGATACGCCTCCTCCGGTCGAGCATTTCCACTGAGAGATGAAGAAACGTCCTGCCGGGAGGCAGGACGCGCGGTCCCGGGAATGGCCGGCGCGCACAAAGCTTCACAGGCACTGAAAAGCGCCCATAAAAAAGGCATCCACCACACGGTGGATGCCTTTTTCTCTTCTGTATCGGGCTATGATGCCCGCTTTTCCTGCGGTACCGAATGACGACGGGCGCCAGATCCGGACTGCGTCTCCTCCGGATCCCGTACTGCCAAGCTGCAGAGCCTTAAAGACTCAGGCAGCCAGCTTTTCGATCAGGCCCATTTCGGCGCTGGACATCAGCTTGTCGATGTCCACCAGGATCAGCATGCGCTGTTCCAGGGTACCCAGGCCGATCAGGTAGTCGGAGTCGAAGGTGGTGCCCATCTCCGGTGCCGGCTTGATCTGTTCCTGGGTCAGGGTGATGACGTCGGACACGCTGTCGACCACCATGCCCACGACGCGGCCGCCGATGTTCAGGATGATGACGACGGTGAACTGGTCATAGGTCGGCTCGCCCAGCTGGAACTTGATGCGCATGTCCACGATGGGGACGATGATGCCGCGCAGGTTCACGACGCCCTTGATGAAGTCGGGCGAATTGGCGATGCGGGTCACGGCTTCGTAGCCGCGGATTTCCTGAACCTTCAGAATATCGATGCCGTATTCTTCCTTGCCCAGGGTGAAGGCGAGAAATTCGTTTCCGTTGCTGTCGGTCTTTTCGCCGAAGCCGGAAAGATTCTTGGTTGCAGTGTCAGACATGTTGAGGCCCTTTAAAAATCAGGAAAATACAGATTCGTCATTCAATTGGCGGCTGGATCGCAGCAAGGCTGCCACATCGACAATCAGGGCAACGCCGCCGTCGCCCAGAATGGTAGCTCCGGAAATGCCGGCGACCTTTCGGTAGTTGGATTCCAGGTTCTTCACAACGATTTGCTGTTGTCCGATCAGGTCATCCACGAAAAGTGCCGCCTTTTTACCATCTGACTCCAAAATGACCACCAATCCCTGCGAGGGATCGGTAAATGAAGGCTCGATGTTGAAAATCTGATAAAGCGGGATCAGTGGCAGATATTCACCGCGCACACGCAGCACCTGGCCCTGACCGGAAATCTCTTTGATATCTTGCGGCAAAGGCTGCAAAGATTCAACCACATATCCTAGCGGCAATATGTAAACTTCTTCACCGATGCGAATCGACATGCCGTCCAGGATCGCCAGCGTCAGCGGCAGCGAGATCGAAATGGTGGTGCCGAAGCCCTTGCTGGAGCGGATATCCACCGCACCGCCCATGGCCAGGATGTTGCGCTTGACCACGTCCATGCCCACGCCACGCCCGGAGACATCGGTCACCTGCTCGGCGGTAGAGAAGCCGGGTTCGAAGATCAGTTGCCACACTTCGGCATCGGTCAGGCTGTCGGTGACCGGCATGCCCTGCTGCTTGGCCTTGGCCAGGATCTTGTCGCGGTTCAGGCCGCCACCGTCGTCCGTGACTTCGATGATGATGTTGCCGCCCTGATGCTCGGCCGACAAGGCCAGCACACCTGCCTCACCCTTGCCCGCTGCACGGCGCGCGTCGGGCAGTTCGATGCCGTGGTCGATGCTGTTGCGCACCAGGTGGGTGAGCGGATCGACGATACGCTCGATCAGGCCCTTGTCCAGCTCGGTGGCTGCGCCGTGGGTGACGAACTCGACCTGCTTGCCCAGCTTGTGCGCCAGATCGCGCACCATGCGCGGGAAGCGCGAGAAGACGTAATCCATCGGCATCATGCGGATCGACATCACCGATTCCTGCAGATCGCGGGTATTGCGGCTCAACTGGCTGACGCTGTTGAGCAGATGTTCGTGATGCATGGGATCGAGCTTGCCAACGCGCTGCTCGATCATGGCTTGGGTGATCACCAGTTCGCCGACCAGGTTGATGAGCTGATCGACCTTTTCGATGCTGACCCGGATCGACGACGATTCCTGTCCGCCGCCGCCCTTGGCCGCTTTCTTTTCACCGCCGTGGTCACCCTGCAGATGGCCGTCGTCGTGATGGCCGTTGCCGTTGCCGTTGCCGTTACCGTTGCCATTGCCGTGACCGCCAGTGCCGGCGGTGCCATTCGCATGGGCGTCGCCCTCGCTTTTCTTGGCGCTGATGTCCAGCGGCACGAAGGGAGCGAAGAAGCCGTAACCCTGCTCGCGTTCCTTGTCTTCGATGGCGGTGTGGTTGTCGAAGAAACCATAACCCTGGGCGCGTTCGCGCTCTTCCTGGGTCACGAAATTGTCGAAGAAACCATAACCGCGCTCTTCGTCACTGCCCTGGGCAGGATCGACGGCCTGTGACACCTTCAGATCGGCCACGTTGACGATGAAGGCGCAGATGGCGACCACGTCATCGATCGGTTCGGCCGTATCAAGGATGAAGATCCACTTCCCCTCGGGCGACTTGGACTTCTCCAGCTTGCCCAACATGGCCAGCTCGTCGGCCAGGGCCTCGGCATCCTTGTCGCTGATTTCCGGCATGTCCAGCCGGTAGCGGCGAACGCCGCCGGGTCCGACCACGGCGCCGGCGGGCGCCGCCGCGTCCGTCTTCGGCGCAGCCGAGGCACGCCGGCCCTGGGACAATTCCTCCAGCAGCATGCGGACATTGCCGACCGCGTCCTGATCCACCTCGGCACCATGCTTGTGCCCGTCCAGCATGGACTTGAGCACATCCTTGGCGGCCAGGAAGGCATCCACGTGTTCCGAGGTCAGCTTCATCTGGCCCTGGCGGATGCGATCCAGCAGCGACTCCAGAACGTGTGTGACTTCGGCAATATCGGTCAGGCCGAAGGTGGACGAACCACCCTTGATCGAATGGGCGGCACGAAACACCGCGTTGAGGTCCTCCGGATCGGGAGACGCCACATTGACGGCCAACAACAGCTTTTCCATTTCCGCGAGGCCTTCCTCGGCCTCGTCGAAAAAGACCTGGAAAAACTGGCTCATATCAATGCTCATGCCTGGGCTCCATGCTGGATGCAGTACGTATCTTCTTCTTGTCCCGGCAAACGATCAGCCGATCACCTTGCGCACCACCTCGGTCAGGCGCTGCGGATCGAAGGGCTTGACCAGCCAGCCATTGGCACCGGCGGCCTTGCCCTTGGCCTTCATCTCGTCGCTGAACTCGGTGGTCAGCATCAGGATGGGCACACGTGCGTAACTGGTCAGCTCGCGCAGGGAGCGGATCAGCGTCAGGCCGTCCATGCGCGGCATGTTCTGGTCGGTCAGGACCAGGTCGAAGGTATGCGTCTTGGCCTTTTCCAGCGCGTCCACCCCGTCGACCGCCTCGGTCACGTTGTAACCCGCAGCTTTCAGACTGAATACCACCATCTGACGCAGTGACCCGGAATCATCTACTGCGAGAATCGTTTTGGACATCGTTACTCCCTGTTTCTTCAATAAGGCTCATGCGCGTATGCATTATGCCGCACCCTTGGCCACCGACCTACCGCCCAGCCAAGGCCGGAATGACCTAGTTCAATCTTGTACCACTCAGCCAGCCACCGATCAGAACAGCTCGATGTCGCCACTTTCCATGCGGGTCTGGCGCACTGCTTTCCAGAGCCCGGTATCGAGCATGTTGAGGCGCTCTTCAATCGCCTGCACCGTGCTGGCCAGCAATTCCTTGACCTCTTCGTCGGTCTGGCCCTGCTCGGGGACGATCTCGAAGCTGTTCGCACTCAGGACCCCCAGCGCTTCACGCAGGCCGATCACGCGGCGCACGATGCGTTCCAGCAGCTGGCTGGTCATGTCCTGGAACTGCAAGCCGGTCACGGCCGCGTTGACGTAGTGGCTGACTTCGCCCTGGGTGGCCTTGAGCTGATCAATGCTCGCACTGTCGAACTGGCCGCTGCCGTTCATCAGGCCTTCCAGGATGGATTGCTGTATCTGTACCGCGCGATGCAGCTCCATGAAACTGTTGCCCAGCTTGCCGATGGCTTCGCCCAGCAGGATGTTGGTCTGGACCAGGTCCGACTCCACTTCCGTCAATTGGCGGCTGCCGCCGCTGGCAGTATCGAGCAACAAGCGCTTGAGCTCCTGCAGCATGGTCTTGGTCGGCATATCCGGCTCTCTTCCCCTGTTCAATTGGAACACTTCTGCTTCATTGGCACACCGCGCGCACCCGCGCAGGCGTGGCACCTGTTATCAGTTCTTGGCCGGTGCACTCAGCCCTTGCTGCACGTCTTCATCGCTGGCATCGGTGGGCACGTTCAACGAGCCGCTATCCTTTTCCACCAGTTCTTCCGCCTTCTTGTTCATGACGATGATGCTGATGCGGCGGTTGATCGGGTTGAACGGATCTTCCTTGTCCAGCAGCACCGCCGAGGACAGGCCCACCACCCGCAGCACCTTCGATTCATCCATGCCGCCGGTAATGAGTTCGCGGCGCGAAGCATTGGCGCGGTCAGCCGACAGTTCCCAGTTGCTGTAGCCCTTCTCGCCGCGCGAATAAGGCGTGGCATCGGTGTGGCCGGACAGGCTGATCTTGTTGGGCACGTCGTTCAATGTGCGGCCGATCTCGTGCAGGATTTCCTTGGTATAGGGCTGCAGCTGTGCACTGGCCAGGGCAAACATGGGACGGTTCTTTTCGTCCACGATCTGGATGCGCAGGCCTTCCGAGGTAATGTCGATCAACAGCTGGTTCTTGAACTGCTTCAAGGTCGGATTGGAATCGATGGCCTTTTCCAGGCGCGACTTCAGTTCTTCCAGCCGGGTGCGCTCCGCGCGCTCCAGCTCCTGCTGTGCCTGCTTCAAGTTCTGCTTGCGCGAGACCACATCGTTCTCGCCCTTGCGCAGCTGGCCGTCCTGGCGGGTCAGATCCTTGCCGCCGCCGGGCAGCACCGTGTTGGCATCACCACTGCCGGAACCACCGGCCATGGCCACCTTCAGCGGCGTCTTGAAGTATTCGGCAATACCGTTCAGGTCGCCCTTGGCGGTCGATCCCAGCAGCCACATCAGCAGGAAGAAGGCCATCATCGCGGTCACGAAGTCGGCGTACGCAATCTTCCAGGCGCCACCATGGTGACCCCCGCCGCCTTTCTTGATCCGCTTGACGATAATGGGACGTAGACCTTCGTCGGCCATGCCTGTGCTCCTGCTTCAATACTGATGTCTGTGTGAATCGACCTGCCTGCCGGCCTCCCCTGGCCGGCCTGCTGACCGCTTACTTGCCCTTGGCCTGCTTGACGTGTTCTTCCAGTTCGAGGAAGGTCGGACGTTCGGTCGAGAACAGGACCTTGCGGCCGAATTCGATCGACAGTGCCGGCGCGTAGCCATTCAGGCTCGCCAGCAACGTCACCTTCACGCACTGGTAGATCTTGGTCGATTCGTGCAGCTTCTGTTCCAGCAAGCTGGAGAGCGGGCCCACGAAACCGTAGGCCAGCAGAATACCGAGGAAGGTACCAACCAGCGCGTGTGCGATCAGCATGCCCAGCTCGGAGGGAGGGATACCCACCGACTCCATGGTGTGCACCACGCCCATCACCGCCGCCACGATACCGAAGGCCGGCATGCCGTCGCCCAGCTTGGCGATGCAGTGCACCGGAATCTCGCCCTCGTGATGGTGGGTCTCGATTTCGTTGTCCATCAGGTTTTCGATCTGGAACGCATCCATGTTGCCCGACACCATCAGGCGCAGGTAATCGGTCATGAATTCGATCAGGTGATGGTCCGCCAGCACGCCAGGGTACTTGCTGAAGATGGGGCTGCTTTCCGGCTCTTCGATGTCGCCTTCGATCGACATCAAACCCTCTTTACGGGATTTGGTGAGGATCTCGAACAGCAGCGCCATCAGTTCCATGTACAGCGCCTTGGTGTAGGTGCTGCCCTTGAAGACCGTCGGCAAAGCCTTCATGGTGGCCTTGATGGCCTTGTTGTTGTTACCGACCAGGAAAGCGCCCAGCGCGGCGCCGCCGATCATGAGCAGTTCGAGTGGCTGGAACAGTGCCCCCAGGTGGCCGCCCGACAGGGCAAAGCCGCCGAAGACGGACCCCATGACCACGATATATCCAATGATGACTAGCAAGTGCCTACTCCCGTCCCTGTGGCGTTGAGTGTATTTTCACGTTCGTCAGATTACAGGTATTCCAGTCAAGCAAATGGGGGAATACATATCCGAAAAACGCCCTTCCTTTTCGATTTACGGCTGAATTGGCGCAAACTTGATACGTCGCGTCTCGCAGCCCCTGTAAAGGGTCTCTTTACCTGTGTCGCCTCACATGCGCCATCCGTGCAGCACCCTGCCCCCGTGCTCCGGTTCGACCACCACATCCGGGGTGGTACCGGGGATATGAAATTCGTAGCTCAGAAGCAGTGTCCCCGGCTTCATCTCGGCGCGCGCCTTGTGCCACAGCGCCTCCATCGCCGCCGGTGACAGATAGGCAAACACCACGTCATAGTCACCAAAATCCAGCAGCAGGTAGTCGCCGCGCACGAAGCGGCAGCGATTGCCCGCCAGTGCCGCCCGCAGCCGGCTCACCAGCCACGGCAAGGGCGCAATCTCGATGCCGGTGAATTCACTCTCGGGCCGGCGGCGCGACAGGTCCAGCACGGCACCGCCCAGGCCACTGCCGATATCCATGAAACGGATCGGCCGCCCCTCGGGCAAGAGACCCGCCACCGCATCCCAAGCAGTCTGCCCGGAAGGGTAGAACGGCACCTGGCTGCGAAAGGTCGACCAGAACAGCACCAGCATGAAGAGGAACACCGCCAGGAACACCCACGACGGCAGGTGCAACTGACCCACGCCCAACGCCGCCAGCGGGAACACCAGCAGGATCAGCCACCACCACGCGGCCATGCGGCGCAGTCGTGCCAGCAGCGCAGCGATCACGCCATGCAGCAGGGAAGTCTGGAGGGGGGAAAGAGGAGCGAGACCGGCGCGCTGGAACAGCACGTCCAGCACGTTGGCACCGATCAGGCCCAGCACGAACAGCAGCAAGGCCTGGATGGCCGGCGCCTGCCACAGGGGCCTGCGCCCGGCACCGGGGTGATTCTCAGGTTCGGACATCGAGGCAATCGGCCTTATTCTTTTTTGGTTGAACACCCTGGCCCATTACCGCCCTGCTGCTCGCCAGCAGCAAGGCATCGGTACATCCCTGTTCCGGCTCAGGCCACGGCGGCCAGCACCGGCTCGGTGCCCAGCGGCGCGGAAGCAGCAACCGGCATGGCGCCTTCGACCAGACCCATGATGACCGCATCCTTGGCCTTCTTGGTCTTGCCGGCGCGCGAGGGCATGTGGCACAGGCCGCACAGGTAGTCCTGATGCAGGTCCAGGCGATGCACCACGAAGTGGCCGTGGCACTTGCAGCAAGGCGTGGTCATGAGCATCTTGCTTTCGAAGAAGCGCACCAGCGTCCAGGCACGGGTCAGCGACAGCACCGGCTCGCCGGCATCGTTGTAGCCGACCTGCTCCAGGTAGAGCTTGTAGGCCTTCATGACGGCCTCAATGCCACTGATGCGGGCATGCTCGATCAGGTAGCGGTGAATGTTGATGAACAGCGAAGAATGGATATTGGGCTGCCAGGTGATGAACCAGTCCGTCGAGAACGGCAGCATGCCCTTGGGTGGCGAGACACCCTTCAATTCCTTGTACAGCTTCAGCAGTCGCTCGCGCGACAGCGAGGTTTCCGATTCCAGCAACTGGAGGCGTGCCCCCAGATTGATCAGTTCAATGGCCAACTGAATTTCCTGCGCCTCTGTCACAACGCTCTTTTTAGCCATGGTGCAACCCCCCGGTGATTTCGTAATAAAACTGCCTGACCCCAATTCGCCGGCCCCGGGCGGGCGAACTTTCAGGCATGAATGCAAGACTGAAACTGAATAACTCTGTAGAACGTCTTCCCCTCCGGCGCGTTGACTGTCCCTGGCCGCGCCGGCCATGCTTTTTGTCTTGTTGTTTTACGAAATTTGCTCGCCGGGCTGGCAGGCCATCAGGATGGCTGCGTGTGACTGCGCCAGGCTCTTGTCCTTGTTGTAGTTGGTCAGCATGCCGAGGATGGCGCCGTCGTCGAAACGGAAACGGGTCAACATCATGTTGGTCGCCGCCAGCTTCATGATCTGCACGTTGGACAAGCCTTCGATCAGATCGGCAATCTCGGCGCTGATACCCAAACGGAAGATTGCGGTCGGTTTGTCCGAACGGATCATTTGCTGCGCCAGCATGAGATAGCTCAGGTTGGCATCGCGGATCTCCGCCATCATGTCGTTGGTATTCATTTGCACCCCACCTCGGTAAGTACTTCCTACGGCTCACGCGGCTGAACGCTGCATCGAGCTGCTTACAATCGCTTACATTTACTTGACTGCAAGCCAATTCTGAGGGGGGCAGGACAGGCGGGAAATTAGACTTGGTCGGTATTTTTAGACGGAGAGAAGCCCGAGCATCTTGTAGGTATCCGTCTTACACGACTGCGGGATATTGGTGAAGATTTCCATTCAGGCAGCCAAAGAGCGAGGAGGCTCGTGACTTTGCGCGCCAATCAGGAATTTCCTGATCAAAAGGTTTCCTGGTTGAAATGACAAAAGAAAATTGTCTTCCGAGCAACAAAATAAGTTGTAAATATTCGATGCCAAACGCCGTCTTGTTGCTTGGGGACGACTAGCTCATCCAGTTTTTTGGGCAGTTCACTGTAGATGGCTTCAGCAAGAACACCCAGAAAACTTGCATATATTTACCCGCTTTGATGATTTTTGCGCAACGTCAAAGACCGTGGGGAAGCCACCGTATCGAGAATTGCTACCATTTTATGACGCTGCCAAGTGCGGCAAAACGATAAACAGATGCAGCATTTACCTTTATTCAATTTCTTTTGTGCAAACTGAACCGTGGCGGCCATCAGACGCGCCCTGCCCCGCTGCCGACACCGGCAGCCGAGCAGGGCTGGCCAGTCAGAGCTTGCTCAAGGCCTGCTCGATATCGGCAATGAGGTCGGCGGGGGCTTCCAGCCCGATGTTGAAACGCACCAGCACACCTTCTCGCTGCCACTGGTGGCGCATGCCACGCATGCGGTAGGGCACGCAGAGGCTGTGGGCACCGCCCCAGCTGTAGCCGATCTTGAAGAGCTGGAGGCTGTCGACGAAGCGGTCGGTCTGCTCCTCTCTGTAGCGCGGATCGAAGATCACCGAGAACAGCCCCCCTGCCCCGGTGAAATCGCGCTTCCAGTGGGCGTGTCCGGGGCAATCCTCGAAGGCGGGGTGCAGCACCGCCACGATTTCCGGGCGCTGCTTGAACCAGGCCGCGACCTTGCGCGCGGCCGCATCGTGCGCCTCGAAACGCAGGCGCATCGAGGACAGGCTGCGCAGGACCATGTAGACGTCGTCCATGCCCACGCCGAAGCCCAGGCGCATGTGGGCCAGTTCCAGTTTCTCGTTGAGCGCCTGGTCGCGCACGATGACCGCGCCCATGAGGACATCCGAGCCGCCGGACTGGTACTTGGTGACCGCTTGCATGACGATGTCCACGCCGTGCTCGAAGGCCTTGAAGGCGATGCCGGCCGCCCAGGTATTGTCGATGGCCACCAGCACGCCCTTTTCATGCGCGGCACGGCACAGGGCCGGGATGTCAGGCACTTCCATCGAGACCGAACCGGGTGCTTCGGTCCACACCAGGCGTGTATTGGGCTGGATCAGCTCGGCCAGGCCGGCGCCGATCATGGGGTCGTAGAAGCGCGCGGTGATCCCGAAATCACGCTCCAGCCACTGCCCCAGGTCCTTGCTGGGGCCGTAGACGTTATCCGGCAGCAGCACGTCGTCGCCCGTCTTCAGGAAGGCGAAGTTGACCATCGCGATGGCCGCCAGGCCGCTGGGGGTGACACGGCAATAGGAGCCGCCCTCGATCTCGGCCAGCCGCGCTTCCAGCACGAAGCTGGTCGGGGTGCCGTGCAGGCCGTAGGTATAGCCCAGCTTTTCGCGCCAGTCGCGTGAACGCATGGCGGCCACGTTGGGGAACAGCACGGTGGAGGCGTGATGGATGCCGACCGGGAAGGCCTCAAAACCGTCCGGAGCGCGGTAGCTGCTGTGGACGAGGGCGGTCTGGGGATCAAGCGGGAGAGAAGATGCGGGGGACGTAGCGTTGGAATCGGACACGGGTCTGCCTCTGGAAACGATCGCGCCCCAGGAACGGGGCGCAAAGGTCTCACTATACGCGCAGCTTGTTCACATCGAAAGCAACAGAAGCGGCCGGAAAAACCGAGAAATGGCGGGCATGGCAGAACAGCGTGAACACAGCTTCATATCGCCCGTACAGCGCCGCAGTCTGGCCTACGCTGCCGGGCAAGCGTCAGGGCAACTGCAAGGCAAAGGGCTTGCTGATGCTGCCATCGGCGCTGGACCAGGTCCCGGTGATGGACTGGCCCTGGCGGTGCCCTTCCCATTGACCGGAGACATCCTTGCCGTTGACCGATTCTTCCATCAGGAGGTCATCGCCATCGACCTCGCCCGCTACCAGGATCTCGGGCGAACCGCCGAAGAAGAAATAGCGCCCTTCCAGGCCATCTTCATTTTTCTTGGGCTGCAGCGAGAGCTGGATGTCGCGCCCGTCGATCTGGCCACGCAGCACCAAGGCGTGCGTCATCAGGGTCTGCTGCAGCGAGCCTTCAGGCGCATTGGCGGCGGGGCCGGACGCAGCGGCCCACGCTGGCATGAGTCCGCTGGCACTGCACAGCACCAGCGCCATCAAGAGCGCACGCATCACTCGGCCGCGCCCCACAGGTCGTGGGCGTCGGCGGCGGTGATGCGCACATCGACGAACTGGCCCACTTCCAGCTTGCGGTGCGGCTCGAAAGGCGGTTTCACATAGACCACGCCATCGATCTCGGGCGCATCCGAATAGGTGCGGCCGGTACCGCCATTGCGGTCCACTTCATCGATGAGCACGCGCAGGGTCTTGCCGACCTTGGCTTGCAGGCGCTTCTTGGAAATCTCTTCCTGCAGCTGCATGACGCGGCCACGGCGTTCTTCGCGCACTTCTTCCGGCACCGGGTTGGCGATCTCGTTGGCGGTCGCGCCTTCCACCGGGGAATAGGCGAAGCAGCCCAGGCGGTCGATCTCGGCTTCCTTCAGGAAGTCCAGCAGGTACTCGAACTCGGCCTCGGTCTCGCCGGGGAAGCCGGCGATGAAGGTGGAGCGGATCGTGATGTCCGGGCACAGCGCGCGCCAGGCCTGGATGCGCTCGATGTTCTTCTCGCCATTGGCGGGGCGCTTCATGCGCTTGAGCACATCCGGGTGGGCATGCTGCAGCGGCACGTCCAGGTAGGGCAGGATCTTGCCTTCGGCCATCAGCGGGATGATCTGGTCCACGTGCGGGTACGGATACACATAGTGCAGGCGCACCCAGGCGCCGTACTGCTGGGCCAGTTCGCCCAGGGCACCGACCAGCTGGGTCATGTGGGTCTTGATCGGCTTGCCGTTCCAGAAACCGGTACGGAACTTCACATCCACACCATAGGCGCTGGTGTCCTGGGAGATCACCAGCAATTCCTTCACACCGGCCTTGAAGAGGTTCTCGGCTTCCAGCATGACATCGGCGATGGGACGCGAGACCAGGTCGCCGCGCATGGAGGGGATGATGCAGAAGCTGCAGCGATGGTTGCAGCCTTCCGAAATCTTCAGATAGGCAAAATGCTTTGGGGTCAGCTTGACGCCCTGCGGCGGCACCAGGTCGATGAAGGGCGCATGCGGCTTGGGCAGGTGCTTGTGCACCGCCTGCATGACCTCGCCCACGGCATGCGGGCCGGTCACTTCGAGGACCTTGGGGTGGATCTTCTGGATGATGTCGTCGCCGTCGGCATCCTTCTTGGCACCCAGGCAGCCAGTGACGATGACCTTGCCGTTTTCGTTCAGGGCTTCGCCGATGGCGTCCAGCGACTCCTGCACGGCGGCATCGATGAAGCCGCAGGTATTGACGATCACCAGGTCGGCACCGTCATAGGACTTGGCGGTATCGTAGCCTTCGGCACGCAGCTGGGTCAGGATCTGTTCGGAATCGACCAGTGCCTTTGGGCAGCCGAGGGAGACGAAGCCGACCTTGGGCAGGGCCGGGGTGGCGGGAGAAGACGGGTTGGACATGGCAGAAGGCTCAGTGAGACGGGCCGCAAACGGCCGAAAATACGGGAAACAGCGAAAAATGCTTTAAAAATCAGGGCGCTATTGTACATCGTCCGCCCGCTTGCGCCCGATTTTGGCTGGTCCAGACGGGCGGCGGCGCCACAAAAGCAAAACGGCCCGCGCGGGGCCGTTTGCTGAAAGGGCCGGGAGGCCGCTTACTTCTTCTGATCCGGCGGCGTGCCGGGCGCGCCAAAGGGGAAGGTGCCGAACATGTTCTTGGTCTGGCTCTGCATCTGCTCCTGCATCTGGATGAACAGGTTCTTGCTCTGTTCGATGTAGTTGCTCATCATGCCCTGCATCATCGGACCTTGCACGTTCATGAACTGGGTCCACATCTCGGGACTGAAAGGCTTGCCTTCGTAGAAGCCCTTGGAATTTTCGGCCAGCTTGTTCTGGATGTCGATGAAGGTCTGGATGTTCTTTTCCAGGTAGTTGCCCATCATGCCCTGCATGGCATGGCCGTAGTAGCGGATGATCTGCGACAGCGCGCCACTGGAGAACATCGGCACACCGTGCGACTCTTCTTCCAGAATGATCTGCAGCAGGATGCTGCGGGTCAGGTCATCGCCGCTCTTGGCGTCGACCACGGTGAATTCCTCATTGTCCAGCACCAGTTGCTTGACGTCGGTCAGCGTGATGTAGGAACTGGTCTGGGTATCGTAAAGACGGCGGTTGGGGTATTTCTTGATCAAGCGATCTGCCGAATTTTTTGCAGTAGTCATCTGAAGTCCAGTCTCTCTCTCATTGCAGCCGTCTTGCCGGCCTTGGTTTGCAGCGGTGCGGGAGGCTTCGATGCAGTCCTCACCCGCGGGCGTCCGGGACATTGCGCTGTCCTCTCCTTGCTTCTTCACTCTTCTGCTGTCTGCCGCCTGCGTTTTGCAGGGCAGCAACGCAAGCCATTATAGGGGTGAAGAGCGGCAAAAGGGGAGCCCTGACGTGCCAGACTGACAAAATCCCAGCCTGCGGCACACGTAAAAACGGCCACGCTTGCGGCACTGCCGCGCGCGTGGCCGTCGAGGACGGCATCAGCCCATGTACAGGCCGCCGTTGAGCGAGAAGTCCGAACCGGTGGCGTAACCGCCTTCAACCGAAGCGATCCAGGCGACGATGGAGGCGATTTCCTCCGGCTCGCCCAGGCGCTTGACGGGGATGCCGGAGACGATCTTCTCCAGCACTTCCGGACGGATGGCGCGCACCATGTCGGTACCGATGTAGCCCGGCGAGACGGTGTTCACAGTCACGCCCTTGGTCGCCACTTCCTGCGCCAGCGCCATGGTGAAGCCGTGGATGCCGGCCTTGGCGGTGGAGTAGTTGGTCTGGCCGAACTGCCCCTTCTGGCCGTTGACCGAGGAGATGTTGATGATGCGGCCGAAACCACGCTCGCACATGCCCTCGATGACCTGCTTGGTCACGTTGAACAGCGAGTTCAGGTTGGTGTCGATGACGGCGTCCCAGTCACCCTTGCTCATCTTGCGGAACTGGCCGTCGCGGGTGATGCCGGCGTTGTTGACGAGCACGTCCACTTCGCCGATCTCGGCGCGCACCTTCTCGAACGCGGCCTTGGTGGACTCCCAGTCCGAGACGTTGCCTTCGGATGCGTGGATGTCATAGCCGTGGGCGCGCATGGTCGCCAGCCAGGTGTCCTTGCGGGTGGAATTGGGGCCGCAGCCGGCCACCACGGTGTAGCCGTCCTTGCACAGACGGGTGCAGATGGCGGTTCCGATGCCGCCCATGCCGCCGGTCACATATGCGATACGCTTGCTCATTATGTTGCCTCCTATAGGGATGGTGATTTATTGGGGTAAGCCCTGCCCCCCTCTTTCGCGTCTGCTGTGCGCCGCATTGGTGGAAGTCCTTCCTGCGAAGAACGCTCCTTTGTCTTGTCAGGCCCGGCAACGCCGCGGATGCGCTGCCGGCCGTCTCTCTCTGTCGGCGGGCCCGTCAGGGTCCCCGCCCTCTTTTCATCAATGCCGCCGGCTTCTGTGGTCTTTCCTGGCCGGCTGGCAGATTCACGTCAGCCCACCAGCTGGTCAGCCTTGGCCTTCACATAGCGGCCCGGCGCCGGTTCGATGGCCTTGTAGCGCGTCGACCCCGGCGCCTTGGGTGCGGCCACCTTGCGCCCGCCCTGCTTGGCCAGGAACGTCGCCCACTCGCCCCACCAGCTGCCGGGATGCTCGGTCGCGCCAGCCATCCAGGCATCGGCATCGCTGCCGGCCTTGGCCTTGTCGTTGACCCAGTAATTGCGCTTGTTCTTGGAAGCCGGATTGATGACCCCGGCAATGTGGCCCGAGGCGCCCAGCACGAAGCGGTTGTTGCTGCGCTTGCCGGCATTGATCAGGTCCAGCGAGGCGTAGGCCGATTTCCAGGGCACGATGTGGTCATCGCGCGAGGCGTAGATGAAGGCCGGCGCGCTGATCTTGCGCAGGTCGATCTTCTCGCCGCCCACCGTCAGGCGGCCCGGCTCCTTGAGCGCATTTTCCAGGTACATGTGCCGCAGGTAGTAGCAGAACATCGGACCCGGCAGGTTGGTGCTGTCGGCATTCCAGTACAGCAGGTCGAAGGCGCTGGGCTTCTCACCCTTCAGGTAATTCGATTCGACGTAGTTCCACAGCAGGTCGTTGGGACGCAGGCTGGAGAAGGCGCTGGCGAAATCGCGCCCGGCCATCAGGCCGCGCTTGCCAATCATCTGCTCGCGCAGGGCCAGCTGCATGTCGTCGATGTAGACATCGATGGCACCGGTATCGGAGAAATCGAGGAAGGTCGTCAGCAATGTCAGGCTGGCGATCGGATCTTCACCACGCGCAGCCAGCAGCGCCAGCGCGCAGGACAGGATGGTGCCGCCGACGCAGAAGCCGAGGGCATTGATCTGCGGCTGTTTGCTGATTTCCTGGACGATGTGGATGGCGCGCACCACGGCGTCATCCACGTAGTTATCCCAGGTGGCGGTCTCGACGGCGGCATCGGCATTGCGCCAGGAAATCAGGAACACCGTGTGCCCCTGCTCTACCGTATAGCGCACCAGCGAATTCTGCGGCTGCAGGTCGAGGATGTAGAACTTGTTGATGCAGGGCGGGACGATCAGCAGCGGTACCGCGTGCACGGTCTTGGTCAGCGGGGCGTACTGGATCAGCTGGAACAGTTCGTTCTCGAAGATCACCGAACCGGCGCTGGCCCCGACGTCGCGACCCACTTCGAACGCGGTCTCATCGGTCTGCGAGATATGGCCCTTCTGCAGGTCGGCCAGCAACTGGGCGATGCCTTGCGTCAGGCTCTCGCCGCGCGTTTCCAGGATCTTCTGCTGGGCCACCGGGTTGGTGGCGAGGAAGTTCGCAGGCGACATCGCATCGATCATCTGCTGCACCGCAAAACGCAGTTTGTGGCGCACCTTCTCGGTGCCCTTGACCGCATCGGCGAGCGCCAGCAGGAAGCGCGAATTCAATTGATAGGCAGCCGCCTGGAACGCGAAGTAAGGATGTTCCTGCCAGGCCGGCGCGGAAAGACGGCGATCAGTGATGGCGGGCGTCTTCGCAGCCAGCACGGATTGCCACAGCTCGCCGAATTCGCGGGTGTAGTCTTGCTGCAGGCGGACCAGATCGGCGGGATCGAGCGTCGCGCCGTGCTCGCCGAGCTGCTTGAGCAGAACCGTTGGATCGATCTGTCCCGCACCGGGCGGCATGGTGCCGCCGGGGAAGCCCGACATCTGCGGCATCCCCGCCATCGCGGGCATGGGCGGCAAATGCGACTTGAATTGCTCGAACTGGGATTGGAATTGGGACTGCAGCGAGGTCCAGAACTTCGGATCGGACATCTGTGCCAGCCACGCGGATACATCGGGAGAAGGTTGCTGCGGATTCTGCTTGTTCATGCTCGGATCTGCAATTTTCGCGTATCGTTACGGTTTGTCTCGACGCGCATTTCACCATGGTCATCGTCGCTATCGCATGGCTCTACGTCGTCTTCATGATGTCGATCACCGAACAGTCGGCGGTCGCTGGCGTCGCCACTTTCCTGCTGTACGGGATAATTCCCCTGACCATCGTTTTATACCTGATGGGTACGCCGCAACGCAAGCGGAATCGTCAAAAGATGAAGAAATTGACAGCCGAGCGCAAGGAAGAAATCAAAGATGACAGTTCCGTTAAACGCGAGCCTGTCATCAAGGACGAGGCTCCGCGCGATCCAGCTGCATGACCCGGGGCGCATCCAGGGGCTCTTCCAAAAACTTAGAAAACGGGATCATCGCGCACCATCATCGTGAGTCCGCAGCCCGCGCAGCGCGCCGGTTTGCGCACTGCATCATGCCGGGGGAGCGTTCAGCAAAACTCAGCAAAACCTCCACCATCCCCTCAGTGCCGCGCCACCCGCCGCAGGGCAATCTGGCGATAGCGGGGTTTCAGTACGGCAAGCATGTCGCGCAAGACGGCCGATCCGCGCCAGGGGGGCGAGACATAGGCCATCCGTAACTTCAGCCCGCCGCTGTCACGTAACTCACAATCAAGCATGGCGATCATGCTGCCATCGAGCCACGCATAGACATGGACCTCGTTGGCCTGGCGTTGCTTGGGGCCTTCGATCTGCCAGCCGCAGGGATGGAGGGGGCCGAGACTCATCGCGCTGCTCCCGTCAGATCGACCAGATGCCAGGCCAGGTGCACTCCCAGCAGCAGCAAGCCGATGAAGAAGCAGCGACGGAAGGTGGCGGGACGCACCCAGGCCCGCACGCGGGTACCGATGGCCATGCCCAACAAGGCTGGCACCAGCACGATCAATGACGCCCAGCCTACGCCTGCGCTGAAGGCTCCGCCCTGCCCCAGGTTGACGGCCAGGGCCAGCGTGGAGACCGTAAAGGACAAGCCCAGCGCCTGAATCAACTGGTCACGCGGCAAACCCAGCGCCTGCAAATAGGGCACGACCGGAATCACGAACACGCCGGTGGCTGCCGTAACCAAGCCGGTGGCCAGACCGATCACGGGCGACCACCAGCGTTCCCGCTGCGGCAGCACCGTGGGCGTCCACGCCGCCAGACCGGCCAGCGCGTAAAGCATCAGTGCTACGCCCAGCACCACGATGGCATGCCGCCCACCATCGCCGCGCATGAAGCCGGCACCGGCCAGCGTGCCGGTCACTACGCCGGCGAGCAGCGTCCACAGGCGTTTTGCCAGCATCAGGAACGCGCCCCCGGTGGCCAGCTGCCAGCCATTGGTGACCATCGACGGCAGGATCAGCAAGGCCGCCGCCTGTACCGGCGGCATCACCAGGCTCAGCAATCCGACCGCCACCGTCGGCAAGCCCAGACCGATCACGCCCTTGACGAAACCGGCCAGCAGGAATACCGCCAGGCTCATGGCAAGCATGGTGGCATTCATGTCGACGAGGGAAAGCAGGCTGGGCATGACAGGAAAATGGCCGGGAATGGCAGGCAGCGGAAGATCAGGGATTCCCAGTCTGCCAGTCCTCGCTCGCGCTGGAAATGTGGAATACACTTAGCCAGCCTTCGGCCTGGCCGAAGGCACAATATCTCGCGACCACTCCTTTCCGGACCCCGTACGCCGATGAGCCATCGCTTCGAACTCTCCGACCTGCGTCTTTTCCTGCACATCGTGGAAAGCGGCAGCATCACTGGTGGGGCCGAACGCGCCCACATGGCGCTGGCCTCGGCCAGCGCGCGCATCCGCAACATGGAAGATGCTCTGGGCACCGCCTTGCTGGAGCGCGGCCGGCGCGGCGTCCAGACCACCGATGCCGGCCGCGCGCTGGCCCACCACGCGCGCATGATGGCGCAGCAGATGGAACAGCTGCGCGATGAACTGGGCCAGTATGCGCAAGGCCTGAAAGGCCATATCCGCCTGCTGTGCAATACCTCGGCCATGACCGAGTTCCTGCCGGAAGTACTGGCGCGCTTCCTCGCGCGCCATCCGCACACCGATATTGAACTGGAAGAAAAACTGAGCTATGAAGTGGTGCAGGCCGTGGTGGATGGGGTGGCCGATGTCGGCATCATCGCCGACTCCACCGATAGCGGGCCGCTGCAGACCTATCCCTTCCGCCAGGATCATCTGGTGGCGGTGCTATCGAAGAAACATGCGCTGGCGCGCCGCAAGTCACTGGCCTTCAGCGAATTGCTGGGAGAGGATTTCGTCGGGCTGTCGGGCGACAGCGCCCTGCAGCAGCATCTCTCCGGCCATGCCACGCGTGCCGGGCGGCGTTTGCAATACCGCGTGCGGCTGCGCAGCTTCGACGGCATCTGCCGCATGGTGGAGCATCAGGTCGGCGTGGCCGTAATTCCGGCGACGGCGGCTCAGGACTGCGCGGCGCACATGGACATTCGCGCCATCCCGCTCACCGACGGCTGGAGCCGCCGCCAGCTGCTCATCTGCGTACGCGGATTGGAGGGCTTGCCGGGACCTACGCGCGAACTGATCCATGCCTTGCAGCGCCACCCGTGAGGCATCAAGAAAAATGGCGGCTCCGCAGCGCCGCCATCGTCACTTGAGCCAGACCAGCGAGCCCATGCGCCCGGTCGTCTTGTCACGCCGATAGGAATAGAAACGCGGATCGCTCACGGTACACAGACCGCCACCGCTGACATCATGCACATCCATGCTGGCCAGCCGCTGGCGGGCCAACTGATAGATGTCGGCCAAGTACTTGCCGGGACGGCCCGGATAAGCGCGGAAGGCATGTTGCGCTGCTGCCTGCTGCGTAATGAAGGCCTCGCGCACTTCGGCACCGACCTCGAACTGTTCCGGCCCGATGGCCGGCCCCAGCCAGGCGATGATGTCCTGCGCTCCACGCGCGCGCATGGCGGCCACGGTGGCTTCGAGCACGCCGCCGGCCAGTCCGCGCCAACCCGCATGGGCCGCACCCACCACCGTGCCGGCGCGATCGCAGAACAGCACTGGCAGGCAATCGGCCGTCATCATCACGCACACCGCGCCGGGCGTGCTGCTGATGCAGGCATCTGCCGTGGGCTGATCGGGCAATGCGGCGGCGTCCAGTACGGCGACGCCATGCACCTGCGTCAGCCAGGCCGGTTCGGACGGCAACAAACGGCGCAGCAGCGCACGATTGCGCGCTACCAGCGCCGGGTCATCGTCAACATGCGTGCCCAGGTTCAGGCCGCCACCGCCCTGGCCGTCGCCATACGGCGCGGGACTGAAGCCGCCTGCACGCAGCGTGGTCAGGGCACCGATGTTGGCAGGCGCAGCCCAGTCGGGGATCAGCAATTCCATGGACGGGCTCGCTCAATAGTCGTCATCGTCTTCGTCATAGTCGCTCAGGACCGGATCGGCTTCCTCGCTCATCTCGGGGATCACCGCCAGGGCCGGATCGATGTTGGCGCTCTTGAGCAGGGCTTCGATATCCGCCGGCAAAGGCGCGGCCCACTGGCGGAACTTGCCCGAGGTCGGATGCACCAGGCCCAGGCGTCCGGCCAGCAGGGCCTGGCGCGGGAAGACCGAGGCCAGGTGCTGCTTGCCATAGAGCGCATCGCCCACCAGCGCGAAACCCAGCGACTGCAGGTGCACGCGGATCTGGTGGGTACGGCCGGTTTCCAGGCGGCAATGCACCAGGCTGACCGGCTTGCGGTCGATCTCGCCGGTGGCCAGGCGCCGGTAATGGGTCACCGCCGGCTTGGCGCGCATGCTTTGCGACACGGCCATCTTGATGCGGTCGCGCGGATGGCGTGCCATCGGCGCGTTGATGGTGCCGGACAGCTGCGGCAGCCCCCACACCAGGGCCAGATACTGGCGCTTCATGCTGCGTGCCTGCAACTGGCGCACCAGGTCGGTCTGCGCGGCCAGGGTCTTGGCCACCACCATCAGGCCGCTGGTTTCCTTGTCCAGCCGGTGCACGATGCCGGCGCGCGGCACGTTGGCCAGGCCCGGGCAATGATGCAGCAGGCCGTTCAACAGCGTGCCGCTCCAGTTGCCGGCCGCCGGATGCACCACCAGGCCAGCAGGCTTGTTGAGGATGATGATGGACTTGTCCTCGTGCAGGATGTCCAGCGCCATGGCTTCAGGGGCATAGGGCTGGTCGGCCGGCACCGATTGCGGTGCCACCTCCACCAGCTCGTCGCCCAGCATGGTCATCTTGCCCTTGGCGGGCGCGCCGTCGACGGTGACGTGGCCGTCTTCGATCCATTGCTGGATGCGGCTGCGCGAGAATTCGGGCATGAGGCCGGACAGAACCTTGTCCAGCCGCTGGCCGATGACCTCGTCATCCAGGCGGAAACTCAGGGGCTCCAGGCCGGAGACGCTTTCGTCGCCGGCTTGCTCGCCGTCATCGAAATCGTCCTCCAGCGGGAGGTCGGTCTTTACAGGCTCATCGCCATTTGTAATCGGAAGGGGTTTCTTACGTGACATCAGCTATAATCGCCGGATCGGGTTGATTGTATTTCGGGTATCGATGCAGCCGGCTCGGGTAGGCGCTCAGCGCCATGCACAACTGATAGTCCCAGACAAGCACACAAGAGTCATGCACAAAATCTTATTGAAGTTCTTCATCATCGGTTTTGCCCTCTCGCTCACCGCCTGCGGCCTCTTGCCGGAACAAAAAGACGAGACGGTCGGCTGGTCTGCCTCGAAATTATACTCGGAAGCCAAGGATGAACTGAATGCCGGCGGCTACGACAAGGCCATCAAGTATTTCGAGAAGCTGGAATCGCGCTACCCGTTCGGCACCTACGCGCAGCAGGCGCAGATGGACATCGCCTACGCCTACTACCGCCAGAACGAGCAGGCACAAGGCCTGGCTGCGGTGGACCGCTTCATCAAGCTGCACCCGAACCACCCCAATGTCGACTACATGTATTACCTGCGTGGCCTGATCAACTTCAATGATCGCACCAGCATCTTCGACACCTTCACCGACCAGGACAACACCGAGCGCGATCCCAAGGCCATGCGTGACGCCTTCGATTCGTTCAAGCTGCTGGCCGAACGTTTCCCGGAAAGCAAGTACACCCCGGACGCCATTGCCCGCATGAAATACCTGGTCAATGCCATGTCCCAGTACGACGTCCACGTGGCCAACTACTACTTCCGCCGTGGTGCCTACGTGTCGGCCGCCAACCGCGCGCAAGCGGCCATCAAGCAGTATCCGGACTCCCCGGCCAATGAAGAGGCGCTGTTCATCCTGATGCGCTCCTACGAAGCCCTGGGCCAGACCAAGCTGAAGGAAGATACCGAACGCATCATCCAGGCCACCTACCCCAACAGCCCCTGGTACAACGGCGGTCCCAAGCAGAAGGCCAAGCCGTGGTGGAAGGTCTGGTAATCCGGACATCCTCACCGACAAGCTCCAATAAAAAACCCTCGCCATGCAGATGGCGAGGGTTTTTTATTGGCCAGGGCAGGCAGCTTGCCTGCTTTCTGCCACAGCGCGCTCAGCCTTCCAGCTTGCGGCGGAACACCCAGCTGCTCTCGCTGGAGGCTTCCGGCGCGAAGGCATAGCCTTCGACGTCAAAGGCCTTCAGCTTTTCCGGCTGGCTGATGTTCTTCTCGGCGGCATAGCGCGCCATCAGGCCGCGCGCCCGCTTGGCGTAGAAGGAAATGATCTTGTACTTGCCGCCCTTCCAGTCCTCGAACACGGGCGAGATCACCTGCGCCTTGAGCAGCTTGGGCTTGACCACCTTGAAATATTCCTCCGAAGCCAGGTTCACCAGCACCGGTGTCTTCTGTGCCGCCAGTTCATCATTGAGCGCTTCAGTGATTTCGTTGCCCCAGAAGGCATAGAGGTCCTTGCCGCCTGGATTGGCCAGCTTGGTACCCATTTCCAGGCGATACGGCTGCATCAGGTCCAGCGGACGCAGCATGCCGTACAGGCCCGACAGGATGCGCACGTGGTTCTGCAGGTAGTCGAGCTGCTTGGCCTTGAGCGAGCCCGCATCCAGCCCCTCGTAGACATCGCCGTTGAAGGCCAGCACCGCCTGTTTGGCGTTCTTGGTGGTGAACTTGCGCGACCAGCTGGCATAGCGGTTCACGTTCAGCACCGACAGCTGGTCGGAGATACCCATGAGGCTGCCGATCTCGGCCGGCGACTTGGTCTTGAGGACCTCGATCAGTTCCGCCGAACGCGGCACGAAGGCCGGTGTGGTGTGGAGGTCGGTGGTGGGCGGCGTGTCGTAGTCCAGCGATTTGGCGGGAGACAAAACAATCAGCATGAGGCGTTCATCCAATGATCAGGTTGGGACAAGGTGGCCGCCATGATACCCAAAGCGCGGCGCTTGCGTGCGGTAGCGTGGTTTGGAGCCGATATGAAAATTTGGACAACAAAAGCCCGGCTGTTGGGGCTTTGATCCCTGGCACCCGGCTCCTACACTGAAGCATTGGACGTAAATGGCAATCCGCTTCTGCCCGCCATCCAGCGCCCGAGCCCCCGCCTGCATTGCCGCGCCGCATCCCATCTGATCCCACGCCAAGGAAACGCCATGAACTGGTTCTACGATCTGCGCATCGCCCGCAAGCTGCTCCTGACCTTCGCCACCATCCTGCTGCTGACTGGCGTGCTGGGGGTGTTTTCCATCGTGCAACTCTCGCGCGTCAACGATGCGTCCACCGAGATTGCGACCAATTCCCTGCCCAGCGTGCGCTATCCGCTGGAAGCCAAGGTGGCACTGGCCCGCATTCGCACCGTGCAACTGCAGCACCTGCTGCCCGGCAACGAGGCCAACGTGGAAGCCAATGAAAAGGTCATCGGCGACATGCTGGCCGGGCTCAACAAGGCGCTCGACAAGTACGAGCCGCTGGTCAACATGCCCGACGAACGTACCTATTTCTCGGCCATCAAGAGCGACCTGTCGGTCTTCACCAAACAGCATCAGGAGCTGGCCAAACTGGTCCGCGGGCAACAGATCGATCAGGCGCGCGAGCTGCTGATGAAACAGATCACGCCGGTCTACCTGCGCTTGTTCGACAACATGGACAAAGCCGTGGCCATCAATATCGACGCCAGCGAGAAGACCGACCAAGAGGCGCAGGTCCGCTATGAAAATTCCCGCCTGCTGATCGGCGTACTGCTGGCCGCCTGCATCGGCTTGGGCCTGCTGTTGGCGACCTGGGTGGCCCGGATCGTCTCGCGCCCCTTGCAGGAAGCCATGCACGTGGCCGAGCGGGTGGCCGAAGGCGACCTGACGGTACATATCCAGCCGGCCGGACGTGACGAAACCGGCCGCCTGATGGGCTCGCTGAAGGCCATGAACGACAGCCTGCTGCGTATCGTGACGCAGGTTCGTGAAGGAACAGACACCATCAATACCGCTTCCCGCGAAATCGCCAGCGGCAACCTCGACCTCTCCAGCCGCACCGAGCAGCAGGCCAGCTCTCTGGAGGAAACCGCCTCGGCCATGGAAGAGATCACCTCCACCGTCAAGCAGAATGCCGATAATGCCCGCCAGGCCAACCAGCTGGCGCATTCGGCTTCCGATGTGGCGACCCAGGGCGGCAGCGTGGTGTCGCAGGTAGTCGATACCATGGGAGCGATCAATGCCTCGTCGCGCAAGATCGTGGACATCATCAGCGTCATCGACGGCATTGCCTTCCAGACCAACATCCTCGCGCTGAACGCCGCCGTGGAAGCGGCCCGCGCGGGCGAGCAGGGCCGCGGATTCGCGGTCGTGGCTTCCGAAGTGCGCTCGCTGGCGCAGCGCTCGGCGGCGGCCGCCAAGGAGATCAAGACCCTCATCGATGATTCCGTGGCCAAGGTCGATACCGGCAGCCGCCTGGTGGAGCAAGCCGGCAGCACCATGACCGAAGTGGTCGCCAGCGTGCGCCGCGTCACCGACATCGTCAGCGAGATCACCGCCGCCAGTTCCGAGCAAAGCAATGGCATCGAGCAGGTCAACCTGGCCATCACCCAGATGGATGAGGTGACCCAGCAGAACGCCGCGCTGGTGGAACAGGCCGCCGCAGCGGCCGGCTCGCTGCAGGACCAGGCGGGCAGGCTGTCGGAACTGGTGAGCGTATTCAAGCTGGAGCGCGCCCATGCCGCTGCGCAGGCGGCCCCGGTGGCTGCGCGGTCTGCTGCACAGTCGCCCAAACCGCAGCCGCGGCCGCAACCCAAGCCAGCCGTCCGCAAAGCCGCAGCGGCACCGGCACCGGCACTGCTGGCCGCCCCTGCCCCCAAGGCAGGCAAGTCGGCCAAGACACCGTCTGCGGAGGAGGGAGACTGGGAACAATTCTGAGCCGGCCCGGAGATGGAGGCCTGTTCAAGTTGGGCAGCGGACTTGCCGTTAATCAACAAGACTGGCAGCATGCAAGCTGTCAGGAGCGCACTGTTGCAGTCAACTGGTGCTCTTGCAGGGGCAGTCTGTCGGCACTTTGCCGGCATTTCGCTGTCCATGGTGAACGAGCAAGACGAATTGCACAGGCTGCCCGCCTGATCCCGCCGGCCATCGGCAAGGAGGACATCATGAAACGCGACAAAGCCCTCATGGGCGAAATCCTGAAGCAACTGGCATCCTTCGGCACCCTCTACGGCGACGTGGAAAAGATCCAGAGTGCCCTGCCCGGCCAGGTGGCCCCGGAGGTGATCCTGCATCATCTGCGCCTGCTCTATGACCGCGGCCTGGCGGCGGTCGACATGCACAATTTCTGGCGCGTCACCGATCAGGGGTATGATGCGCTCGAAGTCGGTGGCGAGCTCTTCGGCAAGCAGGAAGCGCCGCTACCCGGACAACGTGGCATCGACAACTAGTTTTCAATTCAATGAGCATCCAGGCAACACCCTCTCTCTCCCCTGCACCGTCCTTTCCCTCCGGCACACCCGCTGACGTCCCCGCCGGACGTCAGCGGGTGGTGTTGGACACCAATGTCTGCCTCGACCTGTTCGTCTTCCGCGATCCGCGCTGGGCGGCGCTGCAGTCCGCGCTGGAACAAGGGACCGTGGAGGCCTACACCCGCGAGGATTGCCGCAGCGAGTGGCTGGCCGTGCTGGATTATCCGCATCTGCCGGTCACTGCCGAGACCAAACCCGCGATCTGCGCTGAATTCGACCGCCTGCTGCGGTGTCTGCCGCTGGCCCAGGTCAACACCTTCGGCCTGCCCATCTGCACCGATCGCGACGACCAGAAATTCCTCGAACTGGCGCTGCAATGCCAGGCCCACGTGCTGGTGAGCAAGGACAAGGCCGTCCTGAAGCTCGGCAAGCGCACCGTCAAGCGCGGCCTGTTTGCCATCGTACCGCCCCAGCTCTGGCGTGCCGACGCCTTCCTTGATGCGGCCACCTGAAGGTCGCCGCGAATGAGGCTAGAATAGCGGGCTTGCGATCATCACAAGAACGAGCCCGCTGCAATGAGCACCCCCAACATCGTCACCAAGCTGCCCAAGGTGGGCACTACCATCTTCACCGTCATGTCTGCATTGGCCAGCGAAAAAGGCGCGGTCAACCTGGGACAGGGCTTCCCCGATTTCCATTGCGACCCGGCCCTGGTGGATGCGGTCACCCGCGCCATGCAGGACGGCCTGAACCAGTACCCGCCGATGGCCGGCGTGCTGCCGCTGCGCGAAGCCATTGCCGACAAGGTGGAACGGCTCTACGGCCATCGCTATGATCCGGTCTCCGAGATCACCGTCACGGCCGGTGCCACCCAGGGCATCCTGACTTCGGTACTGTGCGCGGTGCATCCGGGTGACGAAGTGATCGTGATCGAGCCGGTCTATGACTGCTACGTGCCGGCCATCGAGCTGGCCGGTGGCGTGCCGGTGTTCGTGCAGATGGAAGTGGGCGCGGCGGGTTACAGCATCCCCTGGGACAAGGTCCGCGCAGCGGTCACGCCCAAGACCCGCATGATCATGGTCAACACCCCGCACAACCCGACCGGCAGCGTCATGCGCGCATCCGACGTGGCCGCGCTGGCCGACATCGTGCGCGGCACCGATATTCTGATTCTCTCCGACGAAGTCTATGAGCACATGGTCTTCGATGGCCAGCCGCATGAATCGCTGGCGCGCCATCCGGAGCTGGCCGAGCGCAGCTTCATCAATTCCAGCTTCGGCAAGACCTATCACGTCACCGGCTGGAAGGTCGGCTATGTGGCGGCCCCCGCTGCGCTGACTGCCGAATTCCGCAAGGTGCACCAGTTCAACGTCTTTACCGTCAACACGCCGGTGCAGTATGGCTTGGCCGAGTATATGAAGAACCCGGCACCGTACCTGGATTTGCCGGCGTTTTACCAGAGGAAGCGTGACCTTTTCCGCGCGGGACTGGCCAACACCCGTTTCGAGCTGCTGCCCTCGCAAGGCACTTATTTCCAGTGCGTGAAGTACGACGCCATCTCGGACCAGTCCGAGGCCGAATTCTGCAAGTGGCTCACCAGTGAAATCGGCGTGGCCGCCATTCCGGTCTCGGCCTTCTACAACACGCCCAGGGAATCGGGCATCGTGCGCTTCTGCTTCGCCAAGAAGGATGAGACGCTGCAACTGGCGCTGGACCGGCTGGCCAAGCTGTAACACGGCTGGTGCGCAAATCGTTTATATATTTTCCGTAACGTGACTTCCCCCCTCAACACGACACGCAAAAAAGGAACGCCATGATCGACGTCTACAGCTGGGCCACGCCCAACGGCCACAAGGTTCACATCATGCTGGAAGAATGCGGACTGCCCTACACCGCGCATGCCATCGATATCGGTGCCGGTGACCAGTTCACGCCCGAATTCCTGAAGATCTCGCCCAACAACAAGATCCCCGCCATCGTCGATCCCGATGGTCCGGACGGTGCGCCGATCTCGCTGTTCGAGTCCGGTGCCATCCTGATCTACCTGGCTGGTAAAACCGGACGCTTCCTCGGCGAGACCGTGCGTGAGAAGTATGAAGTGCTGCAATGGGTGATGTTCCAGATGGGTGGCCTGGGGCCGATGCTGGGCCAGGCGCACCACTTCCGCCTGTATGCCCCGGAGCAGATCGAATACGCCGTGAACCGCTACAGCAACGAAGCGCGCCGCCTGTACCAGGTGATGGACAAGCAGCTAGGCCAGCACGCCTACCTGGCCGGCGAGAACTACACCATCGCCGATATCGCCTGCTTCCCGTGGACCCGTTCGCACAAGAACCAGGGCATCGATCTGGCGGACTTCCCCAACGTCAAGCGCTGGTTCGATGCCATCAGCGCACGTCCGGCAGTGCAGCGCGGCGTGACCGTGCTGGCCGACAAGCGCAAGCCGCTGCACGATGACAAGGCCAAGGAATTGCTGTTCGGAAAAAGCCAGTACCAGAAACGCTGATCGGACATTGCCGCGGGCGGCTATCCGGCCCGCCTGCGGCAACCGCATCAGGGACAGGCAAAGGGCGCAAACTCGAAACGGTTGCGCCCTTTTTCCTTGGCGCGATAAAGGGCATCGTCGCTGGCACGCAGCACCTGCTCCTGGCCGGCGCAATCGCCCTGCATGAGGGCGATGCCGATCGACAGCGTCACCTCCACTTCCCTGCCCTCATGCAGCATCGGCTGGCTGGCAAAGCTGGCCTGCAGGCGCATGGCGAATTCGGCCGCGGCGTGCAGATTGGCGCCGGCCAGGATCACCGCGAACTCCTCTCCCCCCAGCCGTCCGGCGGTGTCGGTCTTGCGCAGCTGGCTCCTGAGCACTTGCGCAAAATGCTTCAGGACCTGGTCGCCGACGGCGTGACCGAGGCTGTCGTTGATGCGCTTGAAATGATCCAGGTCGCACATCAGTACCGCGGCCGTGTCGAGCACGCCGCGCTGGAGGCGGTTGTACTCTTCCTGCAGGCGTTGCATGAAGAAACGGCGGTTGGGCAGCTGGGTGAGGTAATCGGTCAGGGCGAATTCCTGCAGTTCCAGTTCGAAGGCCTTGCTTTCGCTGATGTCGCTGATGAAGCCATGCCACAGCGTCGTGCCATCCTCCAGCCGGCGCGGCCGTGCCTGGCCGCGCAGCCAGCGCACACCGTTGCCGGGGGTGATCACGCGGAACTCCAGCATCCAGTGCGAAGCACCGGCCAGCACCGCCTGACGCGCCGCTTCATAGAGCGGCATGTCTTCAGGATGAATGACGGTATCGATGATGACGGGTGTTTCCAGCAACTGCTGGGGGGTGAGCCCGTAGGTTTCGCGCGCGCCTTCGCTGACGTAGGTAAAGTAACCCCGCTCGCCCGGGGGCACGCGGAACTGGAACACCATGCCGGGAATTTCACTGGTCAGGTAATCGAGCATGCGGCTGCTCTTGGCCAGCTTCTCGGTCAGTCGCCGCACCTCGGTGATGTCGGTGGTGGTGCCGATCATGCGCAGCGCATTGCCCTCGGCATCGCGCGCCACCACCTTGCCGCGGCTGCTGATCCACTTGTAGCTGCCATCGCGGCAGCGGATGCGGTGCTCGACCTGGTAAGTATCGGAGCGTGAGGCGAAATGCTGGCGAATGGTCTCCTGCACATAAGGCAGGTCATCCGGGTGAATGCGCTGGTAGGCATCCTGCAGATGGCTGGAAAGCTCCCAGTCCTCGTAGCCCAGGATGGCTTTCCAGCCGCGCGAATAATACATCTCGCCGGTGACGGCATTGCGGTCCCAGATGCCGGTACCGCTACCCTCGATGGCCAGCGCCATGCGCTCGTCGGCCTCGCCGGGCGGATCGCTCTTGACCCGCGCATGGACCGGCACCAGGGAGCGCTCGATCGCCAGCATGGCCATCGACACGGCCGCGCCCACGGTGTCGCGGTACGCCTGCTCCAAATGGGAGGCGTCGCCCGGCGCATCGTTGGCGGCGCAGATGGTCAGGATGCCGGCCACCTCGCCGGCGAAGGAACGCAGCGGCAGCATTTCCAGCAGGGAGCGTTCGTGGCGTGCCGCCAGAGCCGTCAGGGCATGCCAGAACTGCGGGGTGTCGGGATCGTCCACCGCCAGCGCCGTCAGCTCGGCCAGGAAAGCCGGCGCCACGCGCGGCGCGGCACCTACGCGCAGGCGGCGGGCCGGGGGATCGAACAGGAAGATGGCCAGCGCACGTTGCGGATAGCTGCCCGAAAAACCGCTGGCGATGCGGTCCAGCAATTGCTCCAGCGGCGCACCCCGGGCAATGTAGGACAGCGTCAGGTTGTTGAAGGCGAGCGCCTTCCGGTAGAACTCGGCATCGGCGTCAACCTGTACGGGCGGGCGTTCTGACATCATGAGAAACAGGATCGGCAAGGACGCAGCGGCGACACCGGATGCGCCGCCGTATGGATGGACATTAGCACCTTATGACAATACGTGACAGTTTCTCATCCAGCCCCGCACGAATAACCGTGCTGGCAGGCAAGGACGATGCCATCAGGCCACACTCTGCATGAGCTTCTGCGAGGATGCGCGCAGGACTGCGCGCAGTCAGGTGGAGCGATTCGCCTAGTAACGGCGCACCAGGAATTCCGCCACGCAAACGGGCTTGTCGGACCCTTCACATTCCACGGTAATGCGCCAGGCCAGCTGCACGCCACCGGGGATGTCCTCGGTGGATTCCAGGCCGATGATGCCGCGCACTTTTCGACCCACCGGCAGGGGTGCCGGGAAGCGTACGCGATTCAAGCCGTAATTGAGCAGCATGCGTACATCCGGCCCCAGGCTGATGGATTCCGACAGCAGGCGCGGCAGCAGCGCCAGTGTCAGGAATCCGTGCGCCACCGTGCCACCGTAGGGCAGCTCGCGGGCCGCGCGTTCAGGGTCGACGTGGATCCATTGATGGTCGCCGGTGGCCTCCGCAAAGCGGTCCACCTGTTCTTGGGTGACGGCAATCCATTCGCTGGTGGCCACTTCCTGGCCTGCCAGCGATTTCAGTTCTTCCAGGCTGGCGATGGTGCGCATGCTGGTTTCCTTCCCTTGTCGTTATCGTGTGGCCGGCGCGCAGGTGACGCACGCTGCCTTTTTTGTCTTGTCCGTTCAGCCATCCTGCCAGACCACCCGGTTGCGGCCCTGCTGCTTGGCCAGGTAGAGACGGCGGTCGGCCATCTCGATCAGTTCGCGGATGTCCTGCTCCGGTGCCGGTACCATGGTAGCCGCACCGATGCTTACGGTCAGCCAGGCGCTCACCTTGGAGCGCTCATGCGGGACCTGGTTCGCCTCGATCAGCTGGCACAGCTTCTGGCCCAGGGCCTGCGCTCCTTCCAGCGGGGTGCGCGGCAGGATCATGGCGAATTCCTCGCCGCCGAAACGGGCTGACAGGTCGGCCGGACGCTGGATGCTTTCATCGAGCGTTTGCGCGACCCGGCGCAGCACCGCATCGCCGGCGACGTGACCATAGTTGTCGTTGTACAGCTTGAAGAAATCGACGTCGATCAGCAGCAGTGACAGGTGCAGTCCGTCACGCCGGGCGCGGCGCCATTCAGCGCCCAGGTAGTCGTCGAAATAGCGGCGGTTGGCGATGCCGGTCAGGCCATCGGTATTGGTCAGGCGCTGCAGCTCGAAATTGCTCTTCTGCAGCTGCTGCTGGCTCTCGCGCAGCGCGCGGTAGGCCGCATCGCGCTGCAGCAGGTTGATGTAGGAGCGCGAGTGATAGCGCAGCCGCGCCACCAGTTCGATCACATCGGGCAACTTGACCATGTAATCGTTGGCACCGCCGGCGAAGGCATCGCGCTTGATTTCGGCATCGTCGCGCGAGGACAGCACGATGATCGGCACGTTGGCCAGCACCGCGCTGGCACGGTACTGGCGCACCAGGGTCATGCCATCCACGCCCGGCATCACCAGGTCCTGCAGGATCACCGTGGGACGGGTCTTCTCGGCCACGGCCAGGGCTTCATCGGCGCGGGTGCAGAAGTGAAAGTCGATGTTCTCTTCCCTGGCCAGGGCGCGGCGGATCGCCTCCCCGACCATGGCCTGGTCATCCACCAGCAACACCATGATCTTGTAGTCGTCGGCGGGCAATACGGGGCCGCCACCCGGGGGGTCGGTTGCTTGCACCGAACTCATCATGCTTTCCTTCATTTCAGTTGCGTCACGCCCCGGCCAGCAGCGCCTGCAGCCGTGCCGCCATGGCACTGACCGGCAGCACATCGACGGCGGCGTTGAGCGCTACGGCGGCCTTGGGCATGCCGTAGACGGCGCAGCTCTTCTGATCCTGCGCCAGGGTGTGATAGCCGTTGTCGCGCAGGGCCTTCAGGCCCGCTGCGCCATCGCGGCCCATGCCGGTCAGCAGCACGCCGGTGGCCTTGCCATCCCAGTGGCGTACGATGCTATGGAAGAACGCGTCCACCGATGGCCGGTAGACATCCGTAGGCGCGCCCTCGACATACGCGAGACGGCTGCCCTCCTTGAAGACGAGATGATGATTGCTGCCCGCCAGCAGGACTTCACCCCGGCGCGGCAGATCGCCTTCGACCGCCAGGCGCACGCGCAGCACCGACTGCTGCTGCAGCCACTGCGCCATGCCGGGCGCGAAGGCAGCATCGATGTGCTGCACGATCACGATGCTGCCGGGGAATTCACGCGGTACCTGCTTGAGCAGGGTCGACAGCGCGGCCGGTCCGCCGGCCGACGCCCCGATGGCCACCAGCGGAGCCAGGTCGCCCTGGAGATTCGGGGCCAGCGGACGCAGCGGCAGGCGCACCGGGGCGGCCATGTCGTCCGGGCTGAGCAAGCCGAGCTGGTCGATCTTCTCGATCAACGCCGCCGCATCGCGCTTGCCGGCCGCGCCGATGAGTGCCGGGGTCTGGGTGGCATCGAGCGCGCCATAGCCCATGGCTTCGTAGATCTTGGCAGCACCGGTATCCATGTCGGAGGTCACCACCAGGATCGGGCACGGGGTGTCCTGCATGATGCGGCGGGTGGCTTCCACGCCATCCATCTTGGGCATGAGCAGGTCCATCAGCACCACATCGGGCAACTGCCAGGCGCACATCTGCACCGCCTGCTCGCCATCGCGGGCGATCCAGATCAATTCGTGGCGGCCACTCTCGGCAATCACCCGGCGCAGCACTTCCACCATCATGGGGGTGTCGTTGACAATGCCGATCTTCACGTTGTCGCCTCTCCAATCAAATCCATGACGGCCTGCAACAGGCTTTCATCATGGAAACTGCTCTTGGTGAAATAATGATCGGCCCCGGCTGCCAGGCCACGCTGCCGATCCTCTTCACGGTCCTTGTACGACACGATCATCACCGGCAGCGCCTGCAATTGCGGCGCGGCGCGTATCAGGGTGACCAGCTCGATGCCATCCATGCGCGGCATGTCGATATCGGTGATGACCAGGTCGAAATGCTCGGCACGCACGGCATTCCAGCCATCCATGCCATCCACTGCCACCGTGACCTGATAGCCCCGGTTGGTCAGCAGCTTGCGTTCCAGTTCGCGCACGGTGAGTGAATCGTCCACCACCAGCACTTTCTTGCGCACCGCCACGGCCGCCGCACCGGCAGGATCCGCGTCGACCGTCTGCAGCCGTCCCGAGGCGGTGAGCTTTTCCACCGTGCGCAGCAAGTCGGCCACGTCCAGGATCAGCAAGGGCGCGCCATCTTCCATCAGCGCACCGGCCAGGATGTCGGGAATCTTGCCCAGGCGTGCATCCAGCGGTTGCACCACCAGCATGCGCTCGCCCAGGAAGGCATCGACCGCGATGCCGTAGCTGTGTTCCTCCTCGCCGATCACCACCACGCAGACACTGCCGTCCCGGACGCGCCACTGGCCACGTTGCAGCACCTGGTGCGCACTGACCAGGCCGACCTGACGGCCACCGTGGCTGAAGTGCTGGTAGCCTTCGAGGGTCTGCAGGGCCTCGGCCGGCAAACGCAAGGTCCGATTTACGTAGGCCAGCGGAAACGCATAAGGTTCACCGGCGATCTCCACCAGCAGGCTGCGAATCACCGACAGCGTCAGCGGCAACTGCAGCAGGAAGCGGCTGCCCTGCCCCGGCCGCGTGGTGATGCGGATCGTGCCGCGGACCTGCTTGAGCATGTCCGCCACCACATCAAGACCGACCCCGCGTCCGGAAATCTCGGTGACGGTCTCGCGCAGGCTGAAGCTGGGCAAGAGCAGAAAGTCCAGCAATTCGGCGTCCGACAGGCGCTCGGCAATGTCCTGGGTCGCCAGGCCGCGCGCCACCACCGTGCGGCGCAATGCGTCCAGGTCGATGCCGGCACCATCATCGGCCACCTCGATCAACAGCATGCCCGCACTGTGCCTTGCCTCCAGCCGCACCACACCCTGCTCCGGCTTGCCGGCCGCACGGCGCGTGCTGCCGTCCTCAATGCCGTGGTCCACCGCGTTGCGCAGCAGATGGCCGAGCGGTGCTTCCAGCTTTTCAAGAATATCGCGGTCGATCTGGGTGGCGGTGCCGCTGATGTCCAGCCGCACCGATTTGCCCAGCGCATTGCCGACGTCGCGCACCATGCGCGCAAAGCCGGCGGTGCCATCGGCAAAGGGCCGCATGCGGCAGGCCAGCGCCTCGTCATACAGTTGTTGCGAGAGATTGACCGAACGCCGGTCGAAGGCATCCAGCGCAATCAATTGTTCACCCAGCAGTTGCTGGTTGGTTTGCATCAGCGCGCGCAATTCGGCCAGCGTAGTCTGGGCGAATTCGTCGAGCTGGCTGGCGGCCAGCTTCTGTTGCAGCAGGTCCAGTGCCTGCACGGCCTCGCGCTGTACGCGCTTCATGCGCAGCATGCTGGCCGAGAAGGGTTTCAGGCGGCGCGATTCCACCAGCGATTCGCCGGTCAGGCTCAGGAGCCGGTCCAGGCTGTCCGCACTGACGCGCACGGCGCGCGCGGCAGCAGTCTGGTTGACGATGGGCGCGCTTGCTCCGGATTGTGGCGGCTCCGTCACTACGGCCGACGGTGCCGGCGCTGGTGGCTGCGGAGCCGCCTCGGCCGCGAAGGCCTCCTGCAGTGCGGCGGAGGGCGCAGGCCAGGGATCGGCATCCGCACCACTCATTACGGCCGGCAAGGCTTGCAGGAAAGCCTGTACCTCGGCGCTGCCGGCGTGGTCGACCCAGGTTTCGTCGCCGTCCGGTGGCGAGGCGATCCGTCCCAGCAGATCGGCCCCGCGCAGCAGCACATCGATATGTTTTTTCTCCAGCCGCAGCTTGCCCTGCTGCGCCAGGACGAAGCAGTCCTCCAGCACGTGGGCTACCTTGACGGCGGTTTCCAGGCCGACGATGCGGGCTGCGCCCTTGAGCGAATGGCCGGCACGCATGCAGGCTTCCAGATGCTCGGCCGCCGTCGGTTGCTGCTCCAGCGCCAGCAGACTGGTATTGAGCTGGGCAATCTGGCTTTCCGCCTCGAAGCGGAACAGGTCCAGCATGGACATCTGGCTCAGATCGGGCGTACTCATGTCATGCTCCGGTTGAGTACGTAGAACAGCAATTCGTGGTCGAGCAGGCCGATGGGACGGCCGCGCCACTCCACCATGCCGCGCGTGTACTGGATGGCCGCCTGGGCCAGCGTGGTCGGCACCGGGGCCAGGCTGTCGGCTGCATAGCGATGGACTCCGGCCACCTCTTCCACCGGAAACACCAGGATCTGCCCTTCGTGCGCCGCCACCAGCAGATGCGGGGCCGGCGTGTCATCGGGCAGCTGGAACACCCGGGCCAGCGAGACGCAGATGCGCAGGCTGCCGCGAATGTTCACAACGCCCGCAATGGCGGTGTTGCGCTGGTGCGGCAAGCTGTGCAGGGGCCGGTTCCCGGCGACTTCCTGCACCACGGACGTGGCAATCGCCAGCCACTCACCGGCAATGCGCACCACCAGGGCCGACGCCAGCACGGTGCGATCTTCCTGATCTTCCTCGGACGCACCGGCGCGCGCCCACTGCTGCGCCACCTCGCGGGATGCCTCCACCCGATCGAGCTGCTGCAAGGCGGCACGCGCGAAAGTCGGGCAGTTCAGGCAGCGGATGTGATGCGCCAGTTCGGGGCAGCTGCCGTCGCCCTTGGTGCCGATGCGGTTCCAGCAATCCTCGAGGGGCGCGTGCGGCGGGGTCAGCGTCGGCTCAGCCATGATGCGGCTCCTCGGTCGTCGTCACACGGCTGGCGCGCTGGCGCAGGCGCTCGGCTCCGGCGTTATCACCTTGCGCCTGCAGCAGGGCGGCCAGTTGCAGCAAAGCCGCCTGGTGCTGCGGTGCCAGATACAGCACCTTGCGGTAGCAACGCTGGGCCTGCCCGGCGTCACCGCCGGCATCGTTAATCAGACCCTGCAGATAGAAAGCGTCGGCGCTCGGCCCCTGCTCTTCGATGGCTTGTTCGCACAAGGCAGCGGCTTGCGCGAACTGTCCTGCATCGGCCAGCGAGCGGGCACGCTGCAGCAAGGGCTGGCTGCTAGCTGACAGCGGTGCTGGCACGGGCGCAGCGAAGGCGTTGATTCCTGAGTCAGCGACCAACGCCGACGCGGCCGGACGCGCCCGGCGTGCCGGAACAGGCGCAGCCAACAGCGGCTGCGCTGCTGCCAATACCGTCTCGCGCCAGGCCGGTTTCTCCACCGCCACGCGCTTGCGGAAACCGAAGGCCAGTGCAATGCCGGCCGACTCCAGACGCGGACTGAGCAGCAGGCCGCCTTCGGCCGGACCGACGAAGATCACGGCATCCGGTTTCATGAGGCTTTCCAGAAGGCTCACCACCTGGCGCTGCACCTCGCGCTCGAAGTAGATCAGCACGTTGCGGCAGAAGATGAAATCGTAAGGCGCAGCCTGCCGCAGCAAATCCGGTGCCAGCAGATTGCCGGGCGCAAAGCGCACCTGGCGCCGGATCGCTTCCTCCAGTTGCCAGCCCTGCTCCACCGTCATGAAATGGCGATCCCGAAAACCCAGGGCCTGTCCCCGGAAGGAATTGCGGCCATAGACACCGGCCGCCGCGATCTCCAGCGAGCGGGTACGAATATCGTAAGCGTCGATGACGAACTGCGACGGCATGACGCCCGCCTCCAGCAGGGCCATGGCGACCGAATACGGTTCTTCGCCAGTGGAGCATGGCAGGCTCAGAATACGCACCGGCACATCGGGCTGCGCAAGCAGCCGCTCCCGCGCAAGCCGCGCCACGGCGAAAATGGCTTCACGGTCGCGGAAGAACCAGGTCTCCGGTACCACGGCCAGTTCGATCAGGGCCTGCAACTCGGCGGCCGACCCCTGCAGCCGTGCCAGATAGTGGCCATCGTCCGCGATGCCCAGCGCCGCCATGCGCTCGCGCACTACCCGTTCGATGAGGCTGCTGCCGACGGTGGCCATGTCCAGGCCCATGACGGCCTTGAGCTTGTCGGCGATCAGCGGCAGGCTCTTCATGCCGGCACCTCCGGGTAGAGCAAGGCGCGCGTAGCCGGGTCGAGCAGGTCGCCCACTTCCACCCGCTGCAGCAGTCCGCCCTGATACGGCATGACAGGCCCGAGGTAGGGGGCTCCCTCATTGCGAACGGCGGCCGGCGTGAAGTGGGCCGGATCAAGGCGCAGCGTATCGGTAGCTTGCGGCAGGATCAGGCCCAGCAGCACCGGCAGCGCCTGCGCGTGGCGGTAATGCACCAGCACCAGGCGCGTACTCACGCGCGCCGGAGCGGGATGACCGAGCGCCAGCATGGACAGGTCGATCACCGGCACGTGGCCGCTGCCATGCGGCAGCAGCCCGGCTACCCATGCGGGTGCGCCGGGCAGCGATTTGCAGGGGGAAAGCGGCAATACCATCGCCACCTCGGCGGTGGGCAAGGCATAGCGTTCTTCCCCCAAGGAAAACAGCAGATGCAGGGATTGGCTCATGAGCACGCTGGGCGGGACCGGTGCGGCGCTCAGTCCGTCACCTTGAAGCGCGAGACGCCATTGCGCAATTCGTTGGAGACCACGTTCAGTTCGTCGATGGCCTGGCTCGATTGCTGCAGCGACTCCACGGTCTGCTGGGCCGCTTCGGAGAGCTGCACCAGCGCCTGGTTGATCTGTTCGGCACTGCTGGCCTGGGCCTGCATGCCTTCGTTGACGATCTGGAAGCGCGGTGCGAGCGCCTGCACCTGGGCAATGATCTGCGACAACTGGCTGCCGGCGGTCTGCACATCCTGCATGCCGCGCCGTACCTGGTCGGAGAACTTGTCCATGCCCATGACGCCGGCTGCCACGGCCGACTGGATTTCCTTGACCATGACTTCGATGTCGTAGGTCGCCACGGCAGTCTGGTCGGCCAGGCGGCGGATTTCGGTGGCCACCACCGAGAAGCCGCGGCCATGCTCGCCGGCCTTCTCGGCCTCGATGGCGGCGTTCAGCGACAGCAGGTTGGTCTGGTCGGCCACCTTGGTGATGGTGGTCACGACCTGGTTGATGTTGCCCGCCTTCTCGTTGAGGATGGCCAGCTTGGCGCTGACCGACCCGGCCGCATCCATCACATTCTGCATCGTGTCGCCCATGCGGGTCAGGCCCGCCTGGCCGCTGCCGGCCAGCGCCGAAGTCTGTTCAGAAACCACCGACACTTCATTCATGGTGCGCACCAGGTCACGCGAGGTTGCATGGATCTCGCGCGAGGTCGCGCCGATCTCGGTGGTGGTGGCAGCCGTTTCGGCGGCGGTGGCCTGTTGCTGGCGGGCCGTGGCGGCGATCTCGGTGACCGACGTCGCCACGCGTGCCGAGGACTTCTGCGCCTGCGAAACCAGCGCGGTCAGCTCATCGGTCATGCGGTCGAAGCCGTTGCCCAGCACGCCAAACTCATCCTTGCGGTCCAGCGCCACGCGACGCGAGAAATCGCCCGAGCGCATGATGTCGAGCAGGCCCATGAGCTTCTGCAGCGGCTCGTTGATGGCGCGCATCAGGAAGAAACCGCACACCAGCGCCACCAGCAGCGCTGCCATCAGCGCGCTCATCAGGGTGAACTGGGCCGAGTTGACGGCATCGCCGATGCGCTGGGCGGCGTCGTCGGCGATGCCCTTGTTGGTCTCGACCATGCGCTGCGTCAGTTGATAGCCGGTACGCCATTGCGGACGAATCTGCTCGTTGACGATCTTGTCGATCGGGGCGCGCTGGCTGAAGTCCATCTTCAGCACCTCGCTGACGACGGCACGGTACTTCTGCCGCGTCTCCTTGAATTGCTCGAAGAGCTTGCGGTCAGCATCGCTGAAGATGGTCTTGTCGTAATCTTCCTGCAAGCGGTCGAGACGTTCGGCGTTGCGGCGCAGCAGTGCCAGGTCAGCCTGGCGCTCGGCATCATTGGCATCGATCTGAATGATCTGCTGGGTCATCAGCAGGTTTTCGTACCACGCAGCGTTGATCTGGGTGCTGTAGTAGAGACCGGGGGTGGAGTCGTTGCGCAGCGCCGTCGCCCCCTTCTCGATGTGGCCAAGGTTGACCGCCGAAATCCCGGCCATCAGTGCCATCAGCAGCAGGATGAGCCCGAAGCTCCCGAGGATGCGTTGCTTGATCGTCCAGTTCTTCATGCGCAGTTTTCCCCCTTTGGAATGAGCACCCCGCCCTGGCGCGCCTTCGTGAGGTGCGCATGAACGAAAGTTCGCCTGTGGCTAACCCGGGCCATCTAGTGCGATCGGTTGCGGATTAGTGCGGCCTAGTAATACTTCGAGATTATCATTGAAATCTTTCAATATCACTATTATCCCTTGCGCAATGATTCTTTGCCTGAAGGAAATAAAAACGGCACCCGCAGGTGCCGTTTGAGTGCGTCAGCCGATCGGCGGGATCACACCGGCATGGGCTTGTTGTCCTGCAGGTCAAGGAAGCCCTTGATGAGGCGGTAGGCTTTCCAGATCCAGGCCAGCGAGAACACCAGAATCGCCACCGGGATTCCGATCACCGTGGCCCACAGCACGCCGCCGGCGAACAGCCAGAACAGGTACCACCAGAAGGAACGGATCTGCCAGCGATGGTGGGTGTAAAGGAAGGTATCGCGCACGTCGCCGCGCTTGAGGTAATTGACGATCAGGGGCAGCCACGACAGCATGCCCAGCGAAAACACCAGGCAGGCGGCATGCGCCAGGTAGAGCCACCAGACGAGGTCACGGCCGGTCTGGGTCTGTGGGTCGAATACCAGTTCCTGGTTCATCGCGTCTCCTGAAATGAGGGGGAAGCCGGCCCCGACGTCAGGCCAGCAGGTTCAAGATGCCGTCCAAGCCCACAAAATTCAAGCCCACGCTGGCCTGGGCACGCACCACCGGCTTGGCGCGGAAGGCCACCGACAGGCCCGAGATGCCCATCATGCGCAGGTCATTGGCGCCATCGCCCATGACGATGGCCTGGCTTGGTTCGGCACCGATCTCGCGGCAGATGCGCTCCACCGTTGCACGCTTCTCGTCGGCATTGACGATGCCGCCGACCACCTTGCCGGTGAGCTTGCCGTCGGCCACTTCCAGCGTGTTGGCGTGGGTGTAGTCCAGGTTCAGGCGTGCTTTCATGCGGTCGGTGAAGAAGGTGAATCCGCCTGAGACCAGCAGTGTCTTGAGGCCGGCGGCCTGCACTGCCTTGAGCATGTTTTCCGCGCCCAACGACAATTGCAGGCGCTCATCGTAGACACGCTGCAACGCACCTGCGTCCAGCCCCTTGAGCAATGCCACACGGCGGGTCAGGCTTTCGTTGAACTCGATCTCGCCGCGCATGGCGGCTTCGGTGATCTCGGCCACCTGCGGTTTCAACCCCTGCATGTCGGCGATCTCGTCGATGCATTCGATGGTGATGAGGGTGGAATCCATGTCCATGGCCACCAGGCGGAAATCGGACAGCTTGCGGCCCTCGTCGATGAAGGCATAGTCCAGGCGCGCCTGCAGGCAAGCCGCATCGATGCTGGCCTTGAGCGCATCGCTCTGGCTCACGCCAGCCACACGCCAGGCATCGGCATCCGGTACGCGGTCGTCTGCAATGCGCTCGGCGCGGCCACCGGCCAGGGCAGCGATGGACTCGATGGCGGAAGACGGCACGGCGTGTTGCTTGGGGGCTTGCAGGATCAGGTTCATGTTGTTCTGTTGATTCATGGGTGCGATGGGATTCGTTGTAGCGCGGCCAGAAAAGCACTCAACCGGTGAGTGCTTTCATGGTCGCCTTGACCTGCTGCACGCGGGCATTCAGGTCCGGCATGTTGGCCGTGATGCGCAGCTTGTCGGGGCCATTCAGTTTGACCTGGCGATTCTTCTGCACCAGCTCGATGATGCGCATGGCGTCGATCGGCGGGTTGGGAACGAACTGCAGCAGCGCCGCTTCGGAATGGGCATCGATCTTGATGATGCCCAGCGGCTTGGCGGCAATGCGCAGGCGGTGCGTTTCGATCAGGGCCTTGGCGGCATCGGGCAGCTTGCCGAAGCGATCGATCAGTTCTTCCTGCAAGGCGTCGATGGCGTCGGCCTTCTCGCAGTTGGCGAAGCGCTTGTAGAGCGACAGGCGCTCATGCACATCGCCGCAAAAGTCGTTGGGCAGCAATGCGGGCGCATGCAGGTTGATCTCGGTGGTGGTCGACAGCGGTGCGGCAAGGTCGGGTTCGCGTCCATCCTTCAGGGCGCGCACGGCTTCGTTCAACATGTCCGAATACATCTGGAAACCAATCTCGTGGATCTCGCCCGACTGATGGTCGCCCAGCACTTCGCCGGCACCGCGAATTTCCAGGTCATGCATGGCGAGATAGAAGCCGCTGCCCAGTTCCTCCATCTGCTGGATCGCCTCCAGCCGGCGCTGCGCCTGCTTGGACAAGCCCTGCACATCCTGCACCAGCAGGTAGGCATAAGCCTGGTGGTGCGAACGGCCGACGCGGCCGCGCAATTGGTGCAGCTGCGCCAGGCCGAACTTGTCGGCGCGATGCATGATGATGGTGTTGGCAGTCGGCACGTCAATGCCGGTCTCGATGATGGTGGTACAGAGCAGGATGTTGAAGCGCTGCGCCACGAAGTCGCGCATCACCTTCTCCAGGTCGCGTTCGTGCATCTGACCGTGCGCCACGCCGATGCGCGCTTCCGGCAAAAGCTGCTCCAGCGCGGCCTTGCGGTTGGCGATGGTTTCCACTTCGTTGTGCAGGAAGTAGACCTGGCCGCCGCGTTTCAATTCGCGCAGGCAGGCTTCGCGGATGGTCGATTCTTGTTCGGCGCGCACGAAGGTCTTGATGGCCAGGCGCTTCTGCGGCGCGGTGGCGATCACCGAGAAATCGCGCAGGCCTTCCAGCGCCATGCCCAGCGTACGCGGGATCGGCGTGGCGGTCAGCGTGAGCACATCGACCTCGGCGCGCAGCGATTTCAGGGCTTCCTTCTGGCGTACGCCGAAACGGTGTTCTTCATCGATGATGACCAGGCCCAGGCGCGAGAACTTCACTTCATCGGAGAGCAGCTTGTGGGTGCCGATGACGATATCGATGGTGCCATCGCCCAGTCCCTTAATGGCTTGCGTGACTTCCTTGCCGGTGCGGAAGCGCGACAGTTCGGCAATCTTGACCGGCCAGTTGGCGAAACGGTCGGCGAAGGTGGCGGCATGCTGTTCGGCCAGCAGCGTGGTCGGGGCCAGGATGGCGACCTGCTTGCCGCCCATCACCGCCACGAAGGCGGCACGCAGGGCCACTTCGGTCTTGCCGAAGCCGACGTCGCCGCAGATGAGGCGGTCCATCGGCTTGCCGCCGGTCATGTCCTTGATGACGGCATTGATGGCGGCGGCCTGGTCGGCGGTTTCCTCAAAACCGAAACTGTCGGCGAAGGCTTCATAGTCATGTGCCGAATACTGGAAGGCATGGCCCTGGCGCAGCGCGCGGCGGGCGTACAGGTTCAGCAGTTCGGCGGCCGTATCGCGCACCTGCTGGGCGGCCTTGCGCTTGGCCTTTTCCCACTGGCCCGAGCCCAGTGCGTGCAGCGGTGCGTCTTCCGGCGAGGCGCCGGAGTAGCGCGAGATCACGTGCAGTTGCGACACCGGGACGTAGAGCTTGGTCTCCTTGGCGTATTCCAGATGCAGGAACTCGGTCTCTCCCTCCCCCAGGTCCATGCTGACCAGGCCCATGTAGCGGCCGATGCCGTGGCTGCTGTGGACCACCGGGTCGCCGATCTTCAATTCCGACAGGTCGCGCACCATGTATTCCACATCGGTGGCGGCCTGCTGCTTGCGGCTGCCCACGCGGCGGCCGCTACCGGCGTACAGCTCGGTCTCGGTAATCAGCGCCAGGCCGCCGGCGGTGACGAAGCCGGCGTGCAGCGGGGCCACACCCAGCATCAGCGGCTCATTGCTGGAGAGGAAATCATTCCAGTCATCGCACAGCGCCGGATGCAGGTCGTATTCGGCAAAGTACTGCTGCAGGGTTTCACGCCGGCCATTGCTTTCGGCACAGATCAGCACGCGCTCGGCCCCCTTGAGCAGGAAGCTGCGCAGGTTGACCAGCGGGTCTTCCGCGCGGCGGTTCACGGCGATGTTGGGCAGCGGCGCCGAGATGGCCGAAGGCGCATCATCGGTCTTGAGCACCCAGCGGGCGTGGGGTTTCAGCAGGGTGAAGAAATCTTCATCGTCCAGGTAGATGGCGCGCGGCTCCAGCACCGGGCGCTCGCGGTCGGCGTGAAGGAAGGTCCAACGCGAGCGGGTATCGCTCCAGAAGCGCTTGATGGCTTGTTCGATGTCGCCCACGGTGGCGAACATGGCATTGGCCGGCAGGTACTGGAACAGCGTGGCCGTCTCTTCGAAGAACAGCGGCAGGTAGTATTCGATGCCCGCCGAGGCGATGCCGTTGCCGATGTCCTTGTAGATGGCCGAGCGCGACGGATCACCCTCGAACACTTCACGCCAGCGATTGCGGAAGGCCAGGCGCGAGGCCTCGTCCATGGGGAATTCGCGGCCCGGCAGCAGGCGTACCTCGGGCACCGGATAAAGCGAGCGCTGGGTATCGGCGTCGAAGGTGCGGATGGTCTCGATGGTGTCGCCGAACAGGTCCAGGCGATAGGGCAGCACCGAGCCCATGGGGAAGATGTCGATCAGCCCGCCGCGCACTGAATATTCGCCCGGCGACATGACCTGGCCCACGTGGGTGTAACCGGCCAGGGTGAGCTGGGACTTGAGCTTGCCCTCATCGAGCTTTTCGCCCTGCTTGAAGAAGAAGGTATAGGCCGCCAGGAACTGCGGCGGCGCCATGCGCAACAAGGCTGTGGTGGCCGGCACGATCAGCAGGTCGCACTGGCCGGACTGCACTTCATAGAGCGTGGCCAGGCGTTCGGAGACCAGGTCCTGGTGCGGCGAGAAGGCGTCATAGGGCAGCGTTTCCCAGTCCGGCAGCAGGTGGCAACGCAGGCGCTCGCCTTCCTTGGGCTGGAACCAGGGGATTTCAGCCAGCAGGCGCTGGGCATCGGTGGCCCCGGCCACCACCACGGCCAGCATGCGGCCTTCGGCCTTGAGGGCCAGCGCGGCTTGGGCCAGCAGATAGGCATCGGCAGAACCGTGCACGGCGGGAGGCTGGAAACGCACACCTGCTTTGGGCAGGCTTTTTTTCGGGTCAAAAGACATCAGGATCGGGAGGATCGGCTTGGTTTGGACTTGATTCGAGCAAGGCAACGGCGCAGGCCCGGCCGCGGTGGCCATGCTGGCAGCGCCGCAAAATGCCGGTCGCTTGCAAGGGATTGGCATTAGAATTCAGCCTCTCATTATAAACGAAGGCCCCATCGCAAGCCGCCGCCAGGCGGGCGTCGGGCTAGGTGCATGGCATGAACCCTTCGCAGTCCGCTTCTTCCCCGCCCCGCCACTTTGCGCTCATTCCCGCCGCAGGCGTGGGCGCGCGTATGGGCGTCCAGATCCCCAAGCAATATATGCCGCTGGCAGGCAAACCCATGCTGCTGCATGCGCTGCAGACCTTCGCGGACCACCCACGGATCGCCCATACCTTCGTGGTGGTCAGTGCCGAGGATGGCTGGATTGACTCCCTGATGACGCCAGATTTGTTGCAACGCGTGAGCATTCTGCGGGTAGGCGGGCCGACGCGCCAGGACAGCGTCTTCAATGGCCTCAACGCCATCCGTGACCGGGTGGCCGATGCCGACCGGGTGCTGGTTCATGATGCCGCCCGCCCCGGTTTGGACGCGCCGCTGCTGGATCGCCTGCTGGATGCCCTGGCAGACGACGAAGTCGGGGGCCTGCTGGCCGTGCCGGTCGTCGACACCTTGAAGCGCGGCGATGGCGGCGCCCCTGCCCGCTCGCAGGAGACTGTGCCGCGCGCCGGCCTGTGGGCGGCACAGACCCCGCAGATGTTTCCCTATGCCCTGCTGCAGCGCGCCTTGCAGCAGGCGCAGGCACAAGGCCGCTTGGGCGAGATCACCGACGACGCCAGCGCCATCGAGATGCTGGGCTTGCGTCCGCGCCTGGTGGAGGGCAGCCCCCGCAATCTGAAGGTCACGCTGGCGCAGGACGCCGCGCTGGCTGAATTCTTCCTGAAAGGTCCGCACGCATGAACGCTTCTTCCCCCTTCCCTTTCCGCATCGGCCAGGGCTATGACTGCCACGCGCTGGTGGAAGGCCGCCCGCTGATCCTGGGCGGCGTCACCATCCCGCACAAAAAGGGCCTGCTGGGCCATTCGGATGCCGACGCCCTGCTGCACGCCATCACCGACGCGCTCTTCGGTGCGGCGGCGCTGGGCGACATCGGGCGCCATTTCCCCGATACCGATCCGCAATTCAAGGGAGCCGACTCGCGCGTGCTGCTGCGCGAAGCCGCCAAGCGCCTCGCCACCGCCGGCTATGCCGTGGGCAACGTGGATGCCACCATCATTGCCCAGGCGCCCAAGATGGCCCCGCACATCCCGTCCATGGTGGCCAACGTCGCCGCCGACCTCGGGATTTCTGAAGGGCAAGTGAATATCAAGGCCAAAACCAATGAAAAAATGGGCTTTTTGGGGCGTGAAGAAGGGATTGCGACCGAAGCGGTTGTGCTGATCCACCGGCAAAACGGCTGAAAAGCGGCGTCAGAAAGTTCCCGACAGGCGCGCGTAGGACATTCACTGACACGCCGAAACCCGCACCAGACAAGGGATTGAAGCCGGTTCTGCGCACCATTTCCCGGCACTGAAAGAAATCTAAAGCACCAGAATCAGCCATTAAAACTTTTAATGGAAGTTTCGTACCGAAAATGGCTTGCATTCTCGATTTAATGAGTATAATCGTCGCGTCGTTAGGATTCGAGCTGGTAGTGCGGTTCTTCGCTGTCATTCCTCCCGAGTAACGATAAAGAGCCGGGCGCAAGCCCCAATCAATTAAATTTAGGAGTCCGTAATGGCAACTGGTACCGTCAAGTGGTTCAACGATGCAAAGGGTTTTGGTTTCATCACTCCCGATGAAGGTGGCGAAGATCTGTTCGCTCACTTCTCGGCTATTCAGTCGAATGGCTTCAAGTCCCTGAAGGAAAACCAACGCGTTTCCTTCGAAGTGACCACCGGCCCGAAGGGCAAGCAAGCTTCGAACATCGTTCCGGCTGCTTAAGCTTTCAAGCTGATAAAAAATCCCCGACTCGTCGGGGATTTTTTTCGTCCTTCACTTTGATGAAGTGAAGCGATGCGCATCAAAAAAATCCCCGCCCTCTTGCGAGTGGCGGGGATTTTCATTTGCGCTGAAGCGGATCTGAATCAGATTTCTTCGTACAGCGGCAGCGTCAGGAACTCGGCGAAGGTCTCGGAAGTGGACATTTCTTCAAAGATCTTGGCCGCGCGGTCGTAGGTCGGACCATCGCCTGCCACTTGCTTCACCTTGGCCAGCTCTTCCGGAATCATCGCGCGCACCATGTCGGCGGTGACCTTGCGGCCGTCTTCCAGGTTGCCCTTGGCGCTGCGGATCCACTGCCACACCTGGGCACGGCTGATTTCGGCGGTGGCCGCATCTTCCATCAGGTTGTGGATGGGCACGCAACCGTTGCCGGCCAGCCAGGCACCCAGGTAGTGGATGCCGACGTTGATGTTGTAGCGCAGGCCGGCTTCGGTGATCGGGGTTTCGGGCTGGAAGTTCAGCAGGTCGGCCGCCTTGACCTCGACGTCCGGACGCTGCTTTTCGAACTGGTTGGGCTTGTCGCCCAGCACGGCCACGAATTCCTTCATGGAAGCTTCGACCAGGCCCGGGTGCGCCACCCAGCCGCCGTCGTAACCGTCGGTGGCGTCGCGGCGCTTGTCGTTGATGATGCCTTGCATGGCGATGGCGTTCTTTTCCGGATCGTTCTTGATCGGGATCAGCGCGCTCATGCCGCCGATGGCCGGGGCACCGCGCTTGTGGCAGGTCTTCAGCAGCAGCAGGGCGTAGGCGCGCATGAAGGGCGAAGTCATGGTGACCTTGGCGCGATCGGCCAGGCAGAAGTCCTTGTCGTTCTTGAACTTCTTGATGCAGGAGAAGATGTAGTCCCAACGGCCGGCGTTCAGGCCCGCGCTGTGCTCGCGCAGCTCGTACAGGATTTCTTCCATCTCGAAGGCGGCAGTGATGGTCTCGATCAGCACGGTGGCCTTGATGGTGCCTTGCGGCAGGCCGACTTCATTCTGCGCCATCACGAAGATGTCGTTCCACAGCCGCGCTTCCAGGTGCGACTCCATCTTGGGCAGGTAGAAGTACGGGCCGGCACCGCGTGCCAGCTGTTCCTTGGCGTTGTGGAACAGGAACAGGGCGAAGTCGAAGATGCCGCCGGAAATGCGCTTGCCGTCCAGGGTGACGTGCTTTTCATCCAGGTGCCAGCCGCGCGGACGCACCACCAGGGTGGCGATCTTGTCGTTGAGCTTGTAGCTCTTGCCGTTCGATTCCAGCGAGATGGTGCGGCGGATCGCGTCATACAGATTGATCTGGCCGCTGATCTGGTTGTCCCACACCGGGGAGTTGGAATCCTCGAAGTCGGTCATGTAGCTGTCGGCGCCCGAGTTGAAGGCGTTGATGACCATTTTGCGTTCGACCGGGCCGGTGATTTCCACACGGCGGCACTTCAGGGCCTCGGGGATGGGGGCGATCTTCCAGTCGCCGCTGCGGATGGATTCGGTTTCCTTCAGGAAGTCGGGGCGCTCGCCGGCGTCCAGGCGCTTGACGCGCTCGGCACGGGCGGCCAGCAGTTCCTGGCGACGGCCTTCGAAGGCGCGCGAGAGCTTGGCGACCAGCGACAGGGCTTCAAAGGTCAGGACGTTCTCGTAACCCGGCTTGATCTCGCCGGAGATTTCCATGCCGGTGGGCAGCTTCAGTTGCGTCATGCTGGACTCCTCAAAAAGAAAAATGGACTGGGTGATCTTGTTTTCATGATTGTGCCTGAGACCGTGCAGCTTTTTGCATCGCATCAGACACTTTATGTACGCAGTATATTTAAACCAAATCGATATGAGTGAAAGCTTTTATCAATTTATCTTTGCGTTTTAGTCACAAGTGAGCCGATAATGGCTGCAACCCGCCGCACCAGTTCCGGCGCGGCTTTGCCGCCTGTTTTCAGGCGTTTGGAGAGTGCAGGCATGGACCAGTTCAAGCAGATTTCGACCTTTGCCGAGGTGGCCGCCCGGGGCAGCCTGTCGGCGGCCGCCCGCGCCGAGGGCATCGCCCCGGCCATGATAGGCCGGAGGCTGGATGCGCTGGAGGAGCGCCTGGGCGTGAAACTGCTGCAGCGGACCACGCGCAAGATCGTGCTGACCAACGAAGGCGCGGCCTTCCTGGAAGACTGCCAGCGTATCCTGGCCGACCTGGAAGATGCCGAATCGGCGGTGTCCGAACGCAGCGCGCGCGCCAGCGGGCAACTGCTGATCTCGGCCCCGGCCGGATTCGGCCGCCAGCACGTGGCACCGCTGGTCCCCTCCTTCCTGGCCGAGCACCGCGATGTCACCCTCACGCTCAACCTGAACGACCGCATCGCCGACGTCATCGGGGAAGGCATCGACGTCGCCATCCGCATCGCCACCCTGACCGACTCCAACCTGGTGAGCGTGAAGCTGGCCGAGAACCATCGGGTGATCGTCGCTGCGCCCTCCTACCTGCGCCGTCACGGCACGCCGGCCAGCCCTGATGAGCTGGTGCGCCACAACTGCCTGGCCATGAGCAGCGAAGGCAGCCAGCGCGGCTGGACGCTCAAGCAATCGGGCAAGGTCAGCGTCTACAAGGTCGGCGGCAACATGGTCTGCAATGATGGCGAGGTGCTGCACAACTGGGCGCTGGCCGGACGCGGCCTGGCCTGGCGTTCGATGTGGGAAGTCGGCGCGGCCATCGAAGCCGGCGAACTGGTGACCGTGCTGGACAAATTCGCCGCCCCGGCCCCCTCCATCTACGCGGTGTTTGCGCAGCGTCGGCACCTGCCGCTGCGCATTCGCGCCTTCGTGGATTTTCTGCGGCACGCCTATGCGCAGCCGGACTACTGGAAGCAGCGCCCCTGATCCCTGACGGCTCACTTGTGTCCCGCGCTGCCGCCCCAGCTACTGCCTGAGGAGACTGAGTAGTCCTCTTCCTCTGCCTGAATCATTTGATGGACGAGGGCCACGCACGTGACGATGACCGCATAGATCGCGTAGCCTCGCAGCACGGATTGGGCCTGCCCTTTTTCTCCCATCGCCTTCAGCAAGCGCGCAGGCAGATACATCGCGGCCAAGGTCAGCAGGAATACCCAGGTCTGGCGCATGCTCCAGATGAAATCGCTGGCCCAGTAAAAGCTCAGGGTCATCACCAGGTAGCACACCACCAACGTATACGCCCATCCCATCGGACTCAGTTCGATGTCCTCGATCGACGGATGTGTGGCCACACCGTGCGAGGGAACGGGTTCCTGTTGTGCGGCGGGTTCAGGCAGACTGATCAGCGCCTCCAGCGCCATCCGCTTTCCCAGATAAAGCACGGGCGTATCGCCGAGCGAATAGTCCAGCATCAGGACGCCATCGCCCGCCTCCAGATCGACCATGCGCGCGCGCTGCCGAGCAGACCGGGTCATGGCCCATTCGCCCTCGCCACCGCTGCAAGCAACATCGCGCACCGCACTGACCACCCAGCTTCGGTCGAATAACTTCACGCGCATGCGTGGCTTGAGTTGATCGAATCTCGGCAAGGCTTGCTCAAGATCGACCCGGGAGACGATGGCGTAGCGTCCCCCGGCTTCCAGCAAGCGCCATTCCAGCGAGTCGCCCTGCATCTTCAGCCACCACTGGTTCCAGACACGCGCGCCAGCTCGCCACTGGCGTTGTCCCACGATGCTGAAGGCGCGCCCTTCGAAGCAGCCCGTTCGGCCGATCGGCAGCGGAGCGGCACCCTTTGCCAAGGCCGGCATCCTGGAGACGCCACGGGTCTTCTGATTGCGCCTGTCGACCACGGCGCGGCAGTACACGCACACCGCCATGGTCGAGGCCAGGCTGTGGAATCCGACGAACTTCTCGCAGGACGGGCAAGTGACAGTCCACATGATTCACGCTTGGCAGAAAGAAAAGCGCGCATCTTAAGACAAAGAAAATGGCCTGACCAACGAAATTCCGGCCTTGTCGATCATCGCCGGAACCGCGCCCAGCCTGGTTTGCAGCGTGACTACTGCAACCCTGATCAATACCCGTGATATGTCAGGCGCACGTCGCCATCGGCAGCAGGCGTACCTGACGCTCGATCAGCTGGCGATGCAGCTGTTCAGGTTGAAGCCCCGCCACGATGATCTCCAGGGCCTGTTCCACCTGCAATGCGCCGCAAAGGAAAATGTCGAGCGCAGCAAAGCGCGCTTCCGGCCAGGTATGAATGGAAAGGTGGGATTCGGCCAGCAACAGCACGCCGGTGACGCCCTGCTGCGGCCCGAAGTGATGAAAATGGCCCTGCAGCACGGTCGCCCCGGCATGAGCCGCCGCCTGCCGCAAGAGGGATTCGATCGCCACGGGATCGCACAGACGCGCAGCGTCGATGCCATCCAGATCGGCCAGCAGATGCTGGCCACGGGCGGGGAAGGCGTTGGCGCTCACTTGTGCCCACCTCCGCCGCCCCAGGATCCGCCCGAACTGGAGGACGACCAGCTGCTGCCGGAGGACGAGCGCGAACTGGAGAAGCTGGTCGAGCCCCAGTTGTACAGCGTCGATATCGCGATGATGAACAAGGCGTAGAGCACGAAGAGGATCTTCATCAGAAATCATTCCCGTCGAGCTTGTAGGCCGGGGCGTAGATCAGGGTCAAGGTAATGAGGCCACTCCAGAAATGATCGTAGCCAAGGATAGGAATGCAATTCAGGATCACGAAGAGGACCGCCATCACGTGCGCCAGGGTCATGAAGGACATGCCCGGTGCAGCGCGCGCAGTCTCGGACGCGACTTCCTTGCCTAGCCAGGCCTTGAGCTGGTCGGGCGAGACCGGCTTGGCTTCGGACCAGGTGGCTTCCTCTGCCGTCACTTCCAGCGTCATGCTCTTGCTCCCTTTGCCGTACTGGAGCACGCGCGTGACGTCGTCCACGGATACCTTCCAGTTGAAGGCACCGACCGCATAAGTGACCCGTGCCTCGAATTCGTATTGCAAGGGCAGGCGCAAGCGGCCCTGCGTGACACCATCCGCACCCGACATGTCCGGCCAGATCTGGAGCACCGACGCGGTACTCCAGCCCTCGTCGGCTTCGACCAGCCAGAGAAAGCCGCGCCGTTCGTTGTGCAGGAGGTATTCGGTCCACTGCTCGTCATCATCGGTACGCCGCATGGCGCCGATGACTTCGAACCTGGCACCGGAAATGGTGGCCTGCGTACCCAGTTCCAGCGTCAGCGCGGCCGCCGCGATCTTCTCTTGTGCGGCCACCACCTCGGCCTTGACGCCGGTCAGTGCGATCTGGCTGTGACAGGACTGGCACACCAGGTGTTCGGTCTGGCGCGGCAGGAAGCGAATGGCGGTGCCGCATGAGGGGCAGGTCATCGACCCCAGCTTGCCCTGATAGCGATAGCTCCCGGCGCGCACGGTATCGTCGTCGCGCAGGAATTCACATTTAAGCGATTCCAGCGTGACGCTCTTGCCCTGGTACAGCACCGGCACTTCCTCATCGGAGAAATCCAGCGTGACGAAGCGATCCGCCACATGCAGGTCCGCTACGCGCGCCTGCCATCCGTCGCGCAGCCCCAGCGGCAGTTCGCCCTGGCCGCCGGTACAACGGGCGGTCCGCACATCGCCCACCACATGGGGGATGCCGCCGATCTCCACGCGGGTCAGCGGCTTGAGTTCGTCGAAACGCGGCCAGGTTTGCGTGGCGGCGGTGCGCCGGGTCACGGTATAGAGCCCTGAGGCATCCGAGAGCCACCATTCCTGCTGGCCGTCGCCGACCTGCAGGGCCCATTCGTTCCACAAGCCGCCGTCATATTGCAGCTGGATGCGTCCGACCACGGTGAACGCCTGGCCCTCGATGAATCCGCTGGTGCCGATCTGGATGGGCGAATAATCGTCGAGCACCTCGGAGACCTGCCCCAGCGTGTGGGCAGCCGAGCCGTCCTTGTAGACGGTGGTGCGGCAATAGCTGCACACCGCCATGACCGAGGCCAGCGACTTGAATTCAGTGGGTGCCCCGCAATTGGGGCAGCTTGCTGTCTGCATGAGTCAACCAGAGAAGCGCCGGCAGGCGCAGGCCCGCCTGCCGGCGGGAAGCATGTGGGGAAAATGCAGGCGCACCTTCAGCCGATCAGTTTCTTCAGGATCTCGGCTTTGGCGGCATCGTAATCGGCGGCGCTGATCAGGCCTTGATCCAGCAACTGCTTCAACTGGCCCAGCCGCTCCGCGGGTGTCGGGCCGGCGGCGGCCGCAGGAGCGGCGGCGGCGTGGCCCTGAGCACCCGCTGCGCCAGTCCCCAGGGCATCGGCCATGACCTGCCCCATCGAGACGCCCGTGGCCAATCCAGCCCCCAGTCCTGCCAGGCCACCTTCATTGCCGGCCGCAATCGGAATTGCCTCGGCCGCCTGGACGCGCGCATATCCGGCGGCCTTGGCGGCATCCAGCCCGCCCTTCATGCCGGCCGCGATGCGCTGGTCCAGCGCCACTTGCAGGTCATCCGGCAGATTGAAGCTGGCGATGTTGAACTGGTCCAGCGTCAGGCCGTATTGCGCAAAACTCAGGGCCATGGCGTCGCGCACCGTGTTGGCCATGAGCGTCTGGTTGGCCGCCAGGTCGAGGAAGGCGCTCTGCGCATTGCCCAGGGAATTGGCCAGCGTGGAGAGCAGGATGCCCTGCAGCTGGTCTTCAAAGTCTTCGCGGGTGTACACCTCGCGGGTGCCGCTGATGCGCGAGAAGAACACGCGCGGATCCGACAGGGCATACGAGTACATGCCAAAGGCACGCACGCGGATCATGTCGAAATCCTTGTCGCGGATCGTGATCGGCTGCGGCGTGCCCCACTTGCGACCGGTCTGCAGGCGGGTACTGAAGAAATAGACATCCGACTTGAAGGGAGACTCGAACAGCTTGTCCCAATTCTTCAGGTTGGTCAGCACCGGCAGGGTGCGGGTGGTGAGCGTGTAATTGCCGGGGGTGAAGATATCGGCAACCTGGCCCTCGTTGACGAAGACCGCCAGCTGCGATTCGCGCACCGTCAGGGTGGCACCATTCTGGATTTCAAAGTCCTGCATCGGATAGCGCCAGGCCAGCACGCCTTCCTGGTCCTCATTCCATTGCAGGACATCGATGAATTGCTTCTTGATGAATGATCCGAGATTCATGCGGTACTCCGGGGGGATGAAGGATGAACAACGAAGAGGTCAGGAAATGCAGGCCGCATTGATGGCCCCGATGCACAGTGAGATCGTGCCCATCAGGCCACCGAACGCGACATTGTCGGTTTCGATATGTTCGCGTGAAATGCGCAGTCCGCGCGTGGTCACCAGATAAGCCAGCAGTTGCACCACCAGCGCACCGGCTGCCCAGGCAAAGAATTGCTGGTAATCGTTGGTATGCAAGATGGAGGAGGCGATGGTGAGCGAGAAGCCGCCCATGGCACCTCCCAGCGACATCGCCGCAGCACGGTTGCCTTGTCGGATCAACAAGACTTCATCATAAGGAGTGACCCAGGTATATACCTTGAAAAAGACCGCCAATAGAATAGCGGCCAGCAAGAGATGAAGCGCGTAGTTGAGGATGGCAGGCAAAACGATTCTCGCGTGGTGGCATCAAGACCTGCATATTAAGCCATAAAAAAATTCATGATCAACAGAATACTGGTGTTGTCGATTTTCGTGGTCGCCTCGTGCGGCCTCGCCTACGAACTGATTGCAGGCGCACTGTCGAGCTACCTGCTGGGGGACTCGGTGCTGCAGTTCTCCACCATCATCGGCTGCTATCTGTTTGCCATGGGGGTGGGCGCGCATGTCTCCAAATACGTCAAGGATGAAGACGTGCTGGCGCGCTTCGTGGACATCGAGATCATGGTGGGACTGATCGGCGGCCTCTCGGCGGCGCTGCTGTTTCTCTCCTTCTCGTGGTCGGCAGCGCCTTTTCGCATCCTGCTCTACAGCGTGGTGTTCCTGATCGGCGCACTGGTGGGCATGGAAGTGCCGCTGGTCATGCGCGCCCTCAATGCCCGCCAGACCGCCTTCCGCGAACTGGTGAGCACGGTGCTGACCTTCGACTATCTGGGTGCACTGGCCGTGTCGCTGCTGTTTCCGCTGGTACTGGCGCCGCATCTGGGCCTCACGCGCACCGGCTTCCTGTTCGGGATGAGCAATGTGGCCGTGGGCTTGTGGACCATCTACGTCTTCCGCGCCGAACTGAAGCAGGCACAGCGGCAGTTGCTGCGGGCCTGCCTGGTGCTGTTCCTGCTGGGAACCGGCTTTGCCGCCTCGGACCGGCTGGTGCAATGGGGCGAACATGGCATGTACGGCGATGAAGTCATCTATTCCACCAGCACCCCCTACCAGCGCCTGGTGATCACCCGCTGGAAGGATGATCTGCGGCTCTACATCAATGGCAATCTGCAGTTTTCTTCACGTGACGAATACCGCTATCACGAAGCCCTGGTGCATCCGGCCCTGGCCACCCTGCCCTGGGCGCGGTCAGTGCTGGTGCTGGGCGGAGGCGACGGACTGGCCCTGCGCGAAATCCTGCGCCATCCCGGTATCCGCAAGGTGACGCTGGTGGATCTCGATCCGGCGATGACGCAAGCCTTCCGGCAACGTCCGGAACTGGTGGCGCTGAACAGGGGCGCGTTGTCCGATCCGCGCGTGAAGATCATCAATGCCGATGCGGCCGTGTGGTTGCAGAACAGTACGCAGACCTTCGACCTGGCCATCGTCGACTTCCCCGATCCTTCCAGTTTTGCGCTGGGCAAACTGTTCTCGGTGCCGTTCTACGGCGTGCTCAAGAAGCACATCTCGGCCAATGGCCTGATCGTGGTGCAGGCGACTTCGCCCTATTTCGCCCCGCATGCCTACTGGTCCATCGACGCCACGCTGCGCGAGGCGCAATGGAAGACCTATCCCTATCACCTCTACGTACCATCCTTCGGTGAATGGGGCTTCATCCTGGCCTCGCCGCAGCGAGATTACGTTCCACCCACCACCTATGCGCAGCCGATGCGCTATCTCAACGGGGCCACCACGGCCGAGATGTTCCGCTTCCCGCCCGACATGCCGCGTGTGGAGGTCGAGTCCAACCGGCTCAACAACCAGTCGCTGGTGCGCTACTTCGAGCAGGACTGGCATCAGGTGGTGCGCTGATGCAGCGGCGCAGCTTCATTCTGGGCGCAGCGGTGGCGGCGGGCGCGGCCACGCTGGGCGCGGGTGGCGTCCTGCAGAAATGGCGGGAAGTCGATCCCGGCATTCGCACACCGGGCCGCGCGGAAGGCCACTTCCTGCGCGATCTGGCCAGGCATCCCGGCCGCCTGCCGGTCCCTTCGGAGATCATCGAGACCGACATCGCCATCCTCGGCTCCGGCGTAGCCGGCCTGACCGCAGCCTGGAAGCTGGAACGCTCGGGCCATCAGGATTTTCTCGTGATCGACGGCCCGGAAGCCGACGGCAATGCCGCCGGGGCCCGCTACGGCCAGGCCGGTGAATACGCCTGCCCGACCGGGGCCCACTATCTGCCGCTGCCCTCGCAGGAATGCCTGCACGTGCGCGAAATTCTCGCCGACCTGGGCGTGATCCTGCGCGACGCCCAGGCCGAGCGCCCCTATTACGACGAACGTTATCTGCTGCACGCGCCGGATGAACGGCTGCTGGTCGAGGGGCACTGGTACGAAGGCCTGCTGCCGCCCTTGCAGCCGGGCGAACAGGAAGAGCTGGATCGTTTCAACCGCAGCATGGACAGCCTGCGCGCCAGCCGCGATGCCCGGGGCCGGCGCGCGTTCATGCTGCCGTCCGCGCAGGCCTCGGACGACCCGCGCTGGCTGGCGCTGGACCGCATCACCATGCGGCAATGGCTGGAGCAGGAAGGCTATCGCTCCCCTGCCCTGCACTGGCTGGCCAACTACGGTTGCCGTGACGACTACGGCGCACGCTACGACCAAGTCTCGGCCTGGGCCGGCCTGCATTATTTCTGCAGCCGCAGCGGCCAGGCGGCCAATGCCGCCGACGGCGCCTGGCTGACCTGGCCGGGGGGCTTGCAGCCGCTGGCCGAGGGACTGGCGCGCCGCATCGGCCCGCGCCGCCGCCCCGGCACGGTGCTGCAGCTGCAAGAAACTTCGCGTGGAATCGAAGCGCTTTGCATGGTCCTGCGCGATGGCCAGGCCACCAGCTTCCTGCTGCGCGCGCGCAAGGCCGTCTGCGCCATGCCGCTGTTTGTCGCGGCGCGCATCACACCGGCCATGGCCACGCTGGGCTTCGATCCCGCGCAGCACCTGCCGGCCCGCGCGCCGTGGCTGGTGGCCAACTTCCTGCTCAAGCGCTTCCCCAAGGAAAAACCCGAGGCACCGCTGTCCTGGGATAACGTGGTCCAGCGTGAACCGGGCCTGGGCTATGTCGTTTCGACCCATCAGGATATCCGCGTCCATCCGCCGCAACAGACGGTATTCACCTCCTATGTGGCGCTGACGCATCTGGCCCCGGATCAGGCCCGGCGCTGGATGGACCAGGCCACGCCGGCCCAGTTGCTGGCACTGGCCATGGAAGACTTGCAGCAGGCATATGGCTGGCAATTCGGTGCTGCGGTGGAGCGCGTGGATATCACGCTGCGGGCACATGCGATGGCGATCCCCACGCCCGGTTTCCGCAGCAATGCGGGACTGAAAAAATTGCAGCAGGCAGACGGCAAGATCCTCTTCGCGCATGCCGACCTGTCCGGTTTTTCGCTGTTTGAAGAAGCCAGCTGGTGGGGCTATCAGGCCGCGCTCAAAGCGCTGAAGACCTGACGCTGCAGCCGTCGCTGGAATGACAAACGGCCCGCGAGGGGCCGTTTGTCATGGGTCCGCAGCCACTCAGTGCGGCAGCGTCGGCCCGGCCGGCGTGACGTCGATCTCGCGGCGCACCAGCGTCTCGCCCTCATTGATCCGGAACACGCTGACCATCTGCGCCAGCCGTCCCGCCTGGTTCTGCATCGAGGCCGCTGCGGCCGCAGCCTGCTCGACCAGCGCTGCATTCTGCTGGGTTACCTGGTCCATCTGCGTGATGGCCAGGTTGATCTGCTCGATGCCACTGGTCTGCTCGGCGCTGGCGGCGCTGATCTCGGCCACGATGTCGGTCACGTGGCGCACGCTGCTGACCACTTCCTGCATGGTGACGCCGGCCTGCTCGACCAGGCGGCTGCCGTCGCCGACCTTCTCCACTGAATCGTTGATCAGTTCCTTGATCTCCTTGGCCGCCGAGGCCGAACGCTGGGCCAGCGAGCGCACTTCGGACGCCACCACCGCAAAGCCGCGTCCCTGTTCCCCGGCGCGCGCCGCTTCCACGGCAGCGTTGAGTGCCAGGATATTGGTCTGGAAGGCGATGCCGTCGATCACGCTGATGATGTCCACGATCTTGCGCGAGGAGGCATTGATGGCCCCCATGGTATCGACCACCTGACTGACCACGCCGCCGCCCTGCTCGGCCACGCTGGAGGCCGATTGCGCCAGCTGGCTGGCCTGGCGTGCATTGTCGGCGTTCTGGCGCACGGTGGAGATCAGTTCTTCCATGGCAGAGGCGGTTTCTTCCAGCGAACTGGCCTGCTGTTCGGTGCGGCCGGACAGGTCGAGGTTGCCGGCAGCGATCTCGGCCGAGGCCGTGCTGATGGTATCGGTGCCGGTGCGCACATTGGCGACGATGCCGCGCAGGCTGTCATTCATGTCCTTGAGCGATTGCAGCAGCTGGCCGGTTTCGTCGCGCGAGGTCACCTGCACCTGGGTCGCCAGGTCGCCCTCGGCCACCTTGCGCGACACCACCACCGCCGTCTGCAGCGGCTTGGTGATGCCCAGCGTCAGGGTGCGCGCCAGCACGATGCCCAGCAACAGGATCAGGCCCTCCAGCACCACGATCAGGATCCGGCTCTGGGCCGCGATGTTGTCGATTTCCTTGGCGGTATCGTCGATATCCTTGCGCTGGATGTCGACCATCTCGCGCATCAGTTTCTGGTAGGTCGCGGCGGCGGGCACGAAGACGGTGTCCAGCAGGCGCATGGCCTCTTCCACGTTGCCTGCCGCCTTCAGTTTGACGATCTGGTCACGCGACGACAGGTACACCTTGCGCTGCTCGCCGATCTTCTGGAACAGCGCCTTTTCTTCGGGGGTGACCAGCAAGCCCTCGACCTGCTTCTGGTACTCCGAGGAACTCTTGGTGGAGGCCGCCGCTTCCTCCGCGAAATACGCTGCCAGCGACGGATCACTGCTCTTGGCGATGGCCAGGGTGCGGCGAATGCCGGCGGTCAGGTTGGTGTACCAGTCGCCCATGAGGCGTTCGGTCTTGAGCGGATCGTTCATCATCTCGCGCGTGGCCGCCGACACCTGCTCCAGCCGCCACAGGCTGATACCCGCCACGATGGCGGAAAACGCGAGGATCACGGCAAAGCCCAAGGTCAGGCGCTTGCCGATATTCATGTTGCCAAGGATATTCATGTCTTTTCCGTCCCTAGCGAAGCCTCCGGGCGAGGACTCCGCAATGTCATCTTGATTATTGTTGTCAGCACGGCAGTCCCCGACTGCCGTCCTTCAGCACTATGGCACGCGAGCGCAAGCGGAACAAGACAACTAAGCCCGGAACAGACGGGCAATGGTGGTTCTCTTCCCGACGGCGCGGACACCATGCCGGCATTGCCCCAGCATGCGGGAATTCAAGCTTGTTGATCCAGCAACCTGGCCATGGCGGCGGCAAATCGCGGGTCCGACAGCAGTCCGACATTGAAGCGGGACCACGGCACGCTGTGTTCCGGGTCGACATGGAAGATGCTGCCCGGAGCCAGCACCACGTGATGCGCCATCAGGGCCTGCGCCAGTGGCCGGGCATCCGCAAAAGCGGGAAATCTGGCCCACAGGTACATGGATTGCTGTGGCGCGCAAAACAACTCTGCCCCCAGTTGCTGCAACTGGTGACAGGCGGCGTCGGTCGCGTGCGCCAGACGCTCGCGCAGACGCGCCGTGTGCCGGCTGAAGTGGCCATCGGACAAGATCACGTCCAGCGTGCGTTCGCAGTATTCGGAACTGCTCATGTGCACCAGCATCTTGATGTCGGCCAGGTCACTGGCCAGATCGCGGTGGCAGGCAATGAAGCCCACACGCAGTGCCGCCGACACCGACTTTGAAAAGCTGCCGATGTAGAGCGTGCGGCGCAACTGGTCCAGCGTGGCGATGCGCGGCGCGGTGGCCGGCTTGAAGTCGGCGAAGGCATCGTTCTCGACAATCAGGGCATCGTGGCGGTCAGCCAGTTGCAGGATCTTGTGTGCCTTGTGCGGAGAGGTGTCCGAGGCCGTGGGATTGTGCGCCAGCGACTGGGTGAAGAACAGCGGCGGCTTGCCGGGCAGCTTCAATTCGCGTTCCAGGACCTCGATATCCGGCCCGTCCGCATGGCGAGGGATGCCGACGATGCGCGCACCGGACAGCTTGAGTTTGCCGTACAACATGTAGTAGCCCGGTTCATCGACCAGCACGCGATCGCCGGGGCGGATGAAATTGCGGATCACGATATCGAGCGCCTGGTTGGCCCCGTGGGTCAGCACGATCTGGCTGGTAGCGGCCTCAATGCCATGCTGTGCCAGCTTCTGCACCAGGTGCTGGCGCAGCGGCAGGTAACCAAAGCGGCTGCCGTAGCCGAACAGCGCACCCATGCCGGTGCGCACCACCTTCTGATGGAATTTGTCCAGCCGCACATCGTGCAGCCATTCCACCGGCGGGAAGCCATCGCCCAGGCGCAGATGGCCGGGGTCGTGCTTCAACTGCTCGCGCATGAGCCAGACCACGTCCATGGCGCGGCTCAGGCTGCCCTCTTCTTCTTCCTTCGGCCGCGGCGGCGCGGCGCAGACGAAAAAGCCGGACCCGCGCCGGGGCTCCACCACGCCCTGCGCCGTCAATTCCTCGAACACGTTGACGATGGTGTTCTTGGCACAGCCATGCCGGGCGGCCAGCTCGCGGATCGACGGCAACCGGCCGCCGGGAGCAAGGGCACCCTCGGCGATCTGGCGGCGGATCAGCTGCACCAGGGTCTGGGTGAGTGTCTGGGGAATGGTCACGGATAAGACTCTCCAAAAAGCAGGCAGGTGCTCGCTCGCCCGGCCCGCGTCGTCGGGACTTGCTGCAATGCAAAGGGATTGTCCTGGGTACAGTTGCCGTACTGTTGGCGGCAACTGTACCCATGCGCAATGGTACACCCTTGCTATTCTGCCAGCGCTGGACAGGGGCGCGCAGCCTGCCGCCCCTTCCATATCTTCATATAACGACGAAAAGAGAGACCAGCGCATGCACAGTGACAAGCACTCCGCGACCGATTCGCGCCTGCCCGGATTCCGCAGCCTGACCCCGCCGCAACGCTTGGCTGAGGTCGCGCGCCTGGCCGGGCTGAACGATTCCGAGCAGATCCTGCTGGGCCAGCCCGGCGGCCTGCCGCTGGCCACGGCCGACGGCATGATTGAAAACGTGGTCGGCACTTTCCAGCTGCCGCTGGGTGTGGCCGGGTATTTTCAGCTCAATGGCCGCGATGTACTGGTACCGATGGCGGTCGAAGAGCCCTCGGTGGTGGCGGCAGCGTCCTTCATGGCCAAGCTGGTGCGCGCCTGCGGCGGCTTCCAGACTTCCAGCAGCACGCCGCTCATGCGGGCGCAGATCCAGCTGCTCGGGGTGACCGATCCGCACGGCGCGCGGCTGGCCATCCTCAAGGACCGCCAGGCCATCATCGACATCGCCAACAGCCGCGACCAGCTGCTCAACCAGCTGGGCGGCGGCTGCCGCGACATCGAAGTGCATGTCTTCCCGGACACCCGGCGCGGTGCCATGGTGGTCACGCACCTGATCGTCGACGTGCGCGATGCAATGGGCGCCAATACCGTCAACACCATGGCCGAAGCGGTGGCCGGACATATCGAGGAAATCACCGGCGGCAAGGTGCGGCTGCGCATCCTCTCCAATCTGGCCGATCTGCGGCTTGCGCGGGCCAGGGTGAAGGTTTCTGCCGATGTACTGGCCACCAGCGCTTACAGTGGCGAGGAAGTCATCGATGGCATCGTCGATGCGTATGAATTTGCCGCCGTCGATCCCTACCGCGCCGCCACCCACAACAAGGGCATCATGAACGGCATCGATCCGGTCATCGTCGCCACCGGCAATGACTGGCGCGCGGTGGAGGCCGGGGCTCACGCCTACGCCTGCCGCCATGGCCGCTACACTTCGCTGACGCACTGGGAAATTGCCGCCGATGGCGACCTCGTCGGTACGCTGGAAATCCCCATGCCGGTGGGCCTGGTGGGTGGTGCCACCAAGACCCATCCGGCGGCACGGGCGGCCTTGAAGATCCTGGGCGTGCAATCGGCACAGGAGCTGGCCGAGGTCGCCGTGGCGGTGGGGCTGGCGCAGAACATGGCCGCCCTGCGCGCGCTGGCGACTGAAGGCATACAACGCGGCCACATGGCCCTGCACGCGCGCAACATCGCATTGGCCGCCGGGGCCGAACCGCATGAGATGGACTGGCTGGTGCAGCAGATGGTGGCTGGCCACGACGTCCGGGTGGACTACGCCAGATCGCTGCTGGCCGAACGCCGCCGCTGAAGCACGGAAAACAGAACGACCCGAGCCGCCCAGCGGCCGATCACAACGAGGAGACAAGCACATGGTCCCATCGACCACGCTGCGCAGGCTGGCAGCCGCCTGTGCCATTACAGGCGTTTTTGCAGGGCCGGCCATGGCCCAGGTATCCAATGACGCGGTACGCATCGGCTTCATCACCGACATGTCCGGCCCCTATGCCGATACGGATGGACTGGGCGGGCTGGAAGCCATCCGCATGGCGGTCGCCGACTATGGCGGCAAGGTGCTGGGCAAACCCGTCGAGATACTCTCGGCGGACCACCAGAACAAGGCCGACATCGCCGCCACCCGCGCCCGTGAATGGGCTGACGAACGCGGGCTGGACATGTTGATCGGCGGCGTCAATTCGGCCACGGCCTTGTCGATGAACAAGGTGATGGCCGAGAAGAAGCGCGTCTACATCAACATCGGCGCCGGGACCGCCCGCCTGACCAACGAGGAATGCACGCCCTACACCGTGCACTATGAGTACGACACGGTGGCGCTGGCCAAGGGCACGGCCAGTGCGGTGATCAAGCAGGGCGGCAAATCCTGGTTCTTCCTGGTGGCGGACTATGCGTTCGGCCATTCGCTGGCCAATGACACCAGTGCCGTGGTCAAGGCCAATGGCGGCACGGTCGTCGGGTCGATCAAGCATCCGCCGCAATCCTCGGACCTGTCGTCCTTCCTGCTGCAGGCGCAGGCGTCCAAGGCGCAGATCCTGGGATTGGCCAACGCGGGCGAAGATACCGTCAATTCGATCAAGGCCGCCAAGGAATTCGGGGTGACCAAGACCATGAAACTGGTAGGTCTGCTGATGGTGATCAACGACATCCATGCGCTGGGACTGGCCAATGCCGAGGGCCTGATGATGACCGACAGCTGGTACTGGGACAAGGACGAGCCCTCGCGCAAGTTTGCCGAGCGCTTCTTCCAGAAGATGAAGAAAATGCCCAGCACGCACCAGGCGGCCGCCTACTCGGCCACCATGACCTACCTGAAGGCGGTGGAGGCCATCGGCACCGATGATGCCACCAAGGTGATGGCGCAACTGAAGAAGACGCGCATCGATGACTTCTACAACAAGGGTTACATCCGCGCCGACGGGCGCAACATCCACGACATGTATCTGTACCAGGTCAAGTCGCCGGCCGAGTCGAAGAAGCCTTGGGATTACCTTAAGCTGCTGGAAACCATCCCAGGTGAACAAGCCTTCACCAGTGTGGCGGATTCCCGGTGCAGCCTGCTCAAGCAGTAAGGGACAGGTGAAGTTTCTGGCCTGAAGTCCAGAGCACCCCCTGCAGGCCCTTGTCGGCCAGCAGATTGAGCAGTTTGAGGGCGGGGCCGGCGGAGCGGGTCTCGCCCTTCTTCATTGAGGCTCCGCCAGGAAAGCTGATCACCCGCTTGACCCGTTGTGCGGTCTTCACATCACCGGCTTGCCTTGGCCGGGTCTTGCGCCTACTCTTGCAACCCAGCCCGCCCGGAGCGCTGCATTGCTCAACCGTAAGCCCGTCGGGGAATGGCACAATATCGCGGCCACGCATTCGTCAGCGCAGACACGCTCCCCTGCCATCGCTGGCGGGGCGCGACGCAGCAGCCGGTTCGCCGGCCAAGATTTTAACAAGCCAACAAGACCATCCGCCAAGGAGTCCCTTTGAGTCAGCATCCTCCCCGCCAGCCTGCCAGTCCGCCCGCCCCGGCGGGATTCACGCGCTACCAGAAGACCGTCGTCGGTCTGCTCGCCTTCCTGCAATTTGCGGTCATTCTCGATTTCATGCTGATGTCGCCGCTGGGTGCCGTGATCATGCCCGCCATGCGGATCACGCCGCAGCAGTTCGGGCTGGTGGTCTCGGCCTATGCCTTCAGCGCCGGGGCCTCGGGCTTGCTCACGGCCGGTTTTGCCGACCGCTTCGACCGCAAGCGGCTCTTGCTGTTCTTCTATTCCGGCTTCGTGCTGGGGACCGTGTGGTGCGGTCTGGCGCAGAGTTTTGAAAGTCTGCTGATCGCGCGTATCGTCACGGGGCTGTTCGGGGGCGTGATCGGTTCCATCACGCTGGCCATCGCCACCGATCTGTTCGCGCCGCAGCTGCGGGGACGCGTCATGGGCATCATCCAGACGGCCTTCGCGGCCAGCCAGGTGCTGGGCATTCCGATCGGGCTTTATCTCTCCAATACCTGGAACTGGCATGTCCCCTTCCTGGCCATGGCCGCGCTGGGCGCAGTGGGCGGGATCGTGGTCAGCTTCAAGATGCAGCCGGTGGACGGCCACCTCAAGCTCAAGCAGGAACACACGGCGTGGATGCACCTCTACCACACCATTGCGGAGCCGCGCTACCTGACCGCGTTTGCCACCACGGCCCTGCTGATGACGGGCGGCTTCATGCTCATGCCGTTCAGCAGCGCCTATCTGGTCGGCAACCTGGGCATCGACCTGCATCACCTGCCGACGGTCTATCTGGTCACCGGCCTGTGCACCATCGCCTTCGGTCCGCTGATCGGACGCGCGGCCGACAAGGTGGGCAAGTTCCGGGTCTTCGTCTTCGGTGCCGTACTGTCCATCATCATGGTGCTGATCTACACGCATCTGGGACCGGTGACGGTACCGATGATCGTGCTGGTCAATGCAGTGCTGTTCCTGGGCATCTTCTCGCGCATGATTCCATTCCAGGCCCTGGTCTCTTCGGTCCCGGCGACTACCCAGCGCGGTTCCTTCAATGCCATCAGCGCCTCCATCCAGCAGCTCTCGGGGGGTGTGGCCTCGATCGTGGCCGGACATATCGTCACGCTGGGGGCGGATGGCCAGTTGCAGCATTTCGACGTCGTCGGTTACGTCATTGTCGGTACCACGCTGCTGGCCTCGGTACTGGTCTGGCGGCTCAACCGCGACGTGCAGGCGCGCGCCGCCATCCTTGCGGCCGCAGCTCAGGCGTCGCCGGCCAGCGCTGCGGGACGCTGACCGCCCCTCCGAGCGGGGGTATCTGCGCAGCGGCCATGCAGATCGCTCAGGCTGCAGTGCGGCCGGCGTAACTGGCCAGTGTGCGGATGATCTCGCGGCCTTGCACATCCGTGCGGCAGTAATGGTCGACCAGTAGCCTGACGTCCGAATCGCTTTCCTGCGGCAGGACGTCCGGCTCGCTGCCGGTCAGCAGCCAGTTGAGATCGACCGCAAATTCGCGGTAGAGCTGCAACAGCAGCTCCCCGCCCGGCATGGCCTTGCCGGCTTCCAGCCAGCTGATGTGGCCGGTCGATGTATTGAGGCGCTGACCCAGCTCGCGCTGGCTCAGGCCGTGGGCGAGGCGGATCTCCTTGATCCTCCCCCCGATTTCTTCACTGAACATGTCTTCTCCTCTGAACGGACGCACCCGCGTGAGCCGCCCGTGTCCCAGTCCCCCCGCGACTGCGCCGGGGCCCGCAGCCCCGTGCCGAACCAGTGACACCCCCGCCGGACGGCAGCAGCGGGGGCGTAACCGGCGACCGTTCTCAGCCGCGCCGGCTTACCAGAAAGCTCGCGACCGCCATGACCAGCGACTTGCCGCGCTCCGATGCGCGGACGTAGTCACCAATGAGCACCTTGATGTGAAAACCATGGCGCGGCGGCAGTTCTTGTTCCAGGCCGGTCAGGAGCCAATTGATGTTGACGTCGAACTCGCGGTGCAGCGAACGCAGGAAGCGTCCGCCGGGCATGCTGTGCCCCAGCTCGACGCAACTGATGTAGGCACCCGAGGTGCCCAGCCGGCTGGCAAAGTCGCGCTGGTTCAGGCCGCTCATCTGACGCGTGGCCTTGAGGCGTTCGCCGATGGCTTGCTTGGCCGCGAGTGCAGCCTGGCCCGGCGCGTTGTCGATGGGCGCGTCCATGCTCAGCCTCCGAACGGAAACGCCGGTCCAGGTACCACGATAGGCTGCGGCTGTAGCGGCACATGCACATCGGCCGCCGGCACTTCCGCGCCAGTAGCGGATCCGGATTGATGCAGGAAGTCGAACTGTTCACTCTGCATGAAGATCTGCTGCAGGGTCAGCACGCCGTCACTGAACTGCAGCCGCCGGTCCGGATTGACAAGGGCATCCAGCGCACCTTCCCGCAACAGGATCTGGCCGCCGCTGCGCAGCACCAGCAACAGGTCGATGCCGAGACTGCGCACGTCCTGGATGGTCTCGATGGGAATCTTGCGCAAGGCGGTAGCGGCCTGCATCACGTCGAGCGTATAGGTGGTCTTGCCCATCAGGGCGTCCTCGATGGAACTTGCGGCATCTGACATCGGGCCTCCTCACTCGGTCTTCTGGATACGGATTTCCAGACCTTCCGTGCCGGACTGGCGTGCTGCCGGAACCGGTTCGATGCGCTGGCGAATGCGCGCGGCGGGGACGCCGATGGACAGCAGATGATTGCGCACTGCCACCACGCGATAGAACGCCATGCGGTTGGACTCCGACAAGCCTTCCACGGCCGCGGAGGAAATGGTGAAGCTCTGTTCGAGGCTGGCGTTCCATTCGAAGTGCTTGATGAAGGTTTCGTTCATGCGCTTGGCTTCGTCCGGGCTCAAATCCACGGTACCCGGACGGAAGCGCACGATCAGCACGCTCGGCCGCAAGGCAAACTGTTCCACCCCCTTGGGCAGCGATCCGGCCGTACCGCTGGCATCGACCACGCGGTCGGATGCACCGTCCTTGGCCAGGTTGGCGTCGGGGGTGGACTTCATGTTGTTGCCGGATTCCTTCTGGTTGGGCTTCTCGACCTTGGCCAGGCCGCTGGCCTTGTAGCGCTGGTCGCTCTCACGCAGCTTTTCCTTCAGTTCGGCCACATCGGCCTTGTAACGGACCTCGTTGTTGTTGAGCGTCTGGCGCATCTGCTCAATCTGGGCATGCAGCTCCTCAGCACTGGGACTGACCGGCGTGACTGCGTTGGGGCCGGGCAGCGCCTTGGGGAAGGGCTTGCCCGGCATTTCCAGTTCGGTCGCCTTGCTTTCCTTGGCTTCGTCACGGGCGCGCATGGAAAAGTACATCACGGCCATGGCCAGGATGGCGATCAGCAGCAGCAGGTACATCACCATGTTGACCATGGAATCGACGTAACCGGGCCAGAAATTTTGTTCATCGGAATCTGCGGATGGGGCTGCCATTTTTTATCTCCTTCGACTGGTTTGAAAACTGGGTTGAAAAACATCGGATGCGGTCCTGCCGACCGCTCCGCCTGCATGGTTCTCCGGCATCGGTCCGAACGCTGGCGGACCGATACGTTTTGCTGCTTTGGGATCCCGGGTGCCTTGCTTCATCTCACACGCCGAAGATCGTGTGGGTATTGCCGGGGTTGTAGGCAAGGTTCTGCAGATACAGGGTGTAGACCGTATTGCCCGCTCCTGCGCCATCCAGATCGACCACCAGCTTGGTGGAACTGGTGTTGTAGGAGGAAGCCTGGACATAGGTACTGAGATTGTCCTTGGTGACGTTCTGAGCGAAGACCGCCACCTTGTCCTGCCCCAGGGTGAAGTCCGAGACCGTTGCCACCAGCCTGCTCGAATCGCTGGTGCCGAAACCGCCCAACACCAACGTATCCTTGCCGATGCCAGTCTGCACCACGGTATTGGCACCGCCGGCCGTCACCGACAGCTGGATCTGGTCGTCCCCGGCTCCGCCCTTGAGGGATTCCAGCTTCTGCGGTACCCAGTACCAGCCCAGGGTCTGATTCTGGACAACGGTGGTCTGGCCGTTGTTGACACCGGCGCTGGTGTTGGTGGCGGTGATGGTCAGGTCGTGGTACATGCCGGGAGCCAGCACGTTGGCCGGCGTGGTGAGCGAGAAGTCGCCGGCCTTGACCTCGCCGAACACGATCACCTTGCCGCCCATGCTCACCGAAATCAGGTAAGTATCGTTGGTGCCCGCCCCGCCGACCGTGCCGGAGAAGGTCAGGTTCTGATCCAGGCCGGTCAAGGTGGCGGCGCTGGTCGGGGTCTCGGCGATCATCGCGTACTTGGTGCTCGACGCGTTGATGGGCTGGGTATCCGGCGTTTCGCCGTTGACCCGCAGGTTGCCCAGCAACGGTGCCACCGCGCCAGCTGCCAGCGTGACATGCACATCGTTGCCCACCACCAAGTTGCCTGCCGTGTCGCTGAATCTGGTCTGGATGACATGCTCGCCGGCGCTCAGGCTGCCGGTAGTGGTCACATCCAGCGTCATGCCGGCTGTCCCCACATCAGCAGCCGTCAAGGTGCGGCTGCCCAGCAACTTGTCGCCTTCATACAAACCGATCACATCACCGGCACTGGCCTTGGTGCCGTCATAGCTGACCTTGATGGTCGGCTGCGAACTCGGATTGTCGGTCGTCACCTGATACAGCAGGCGCACATTGCCGATATCGTAGTTCTGAGTGGCAGTGGGCGACTTGTAGGAGAAGACATCGGTATTGGCGGCATAGAAGCCATCCAGCGCACTGAGCAGAAGTTGATGGCCATCCGGGGAAACAAACTTGAAATTCTCCCCCTTGGCATAGGGCCCACCCTGATGCACCACGGCGAAGGTGGTTCCCAACCCGAAGCCATTCGGGAAGGAATACACGCTGTTGAAGTGCTTCTCGGTCGTGTTGTCATTCGTCGTGATGGCCATTCCGCCCCATTCCGCATACATCCCCTTGAGCGAGGAAATGAAGCTCGCTGCCGTCATGTCCGCGGGCAGCAGGCTGGTGAGATCGGCACTTTCACCCGAATGAAGGTTATGGGGATTGGTGCTACCCATGATGTCCGGCACGGTCAAGGTCTTGTAGCTGACCTGCTTGCCGGATACCAGCGCCGCGCTGATGCTGGCGGGCAGCGTGAGGTCCACCGACAGGTTCGCCACGACGGTATTGCTGTTGCCAGCCTGGTCCGTCAGGGTGATCGAGGCGCTGCGGTCCCCTGCGCTGGGGGTCGCATTCTGGAACTGGATGGCCTTGAGAATGGCGCGTGCCTCCAGCCCGCTCAGGGCGGCCCCCGAGCTCTTGCTGATGCTCAGGCGATGGCCGCTGCCTTCATAGCCGTAAGTCAGCCCGGCTACACCACCCACCGTCTTTCCGGTCACCGAGGGCAGACTGGCATCGAGTGCCAGCGGCACATCCAGCAGCAGCTTGTCATGTTGCAGGTTCAGCTGTGGACCGTCCATCCTGATGACGATGCTACTGATGTCGCTGGTCGGCCAGACCACGATGTCGTGCGCAAACAAGCCTTCTCCGGCCACGGCCTTGGCCCCGTTGAGCGTCTTGAAGGAACTGGTCTGTACATCGACCCGGCTGGTATCGGCATCCAGCACCGGGGCGTGGGTATCGAACCGAATGCTGGCAGTCGACGGGTTGCCCGTCTCGCCGCTGGCGGAAACCAGGCTGACCTGTGCGGTACGCAGTCCGTCATGCGTACTCGAGCCGGCCAGCTTGATGGCTTGCACCACCGACTGCAGCTCGCTACCGCTCCAGTTGCCGTTGTCGCCCTTGCGCAGCGTCAGCGTGCGGCTGGTACTGTCGTAACCGTAGCTCAGGCCGGCGACACCGCCGACGGTCTTGCCGCCCGCTGTAGCCAGGTCGGCGTTGAGGGCCAGTGACGCATCGAGCAGCAAGCGGTCGTTGTCCGGATCCAGTCCCGCGCCGCCCAGCACGACCTTGATCGCCGCCACCTGGGTCAAGGATGGCGCGGCCACGCTGGCGTCAAAGGCCACTCCAGCTGCCAGTTGTGCAGCATCGGTGAGGTTGAGGCTGGAACTGATCTGCAATCCGGCTGTACCCGGATCCAGATCCAGCATCAGGGCATCGCTGCCTACTGAGAGAATGGCTTGCATGCTGGGGCCGACCAGTCCGGCATCGTCACGCAGGTTGAGGGTGATGACGCGGCTGCCGGCCGTGGGCGTCAGGTTCTGCAGCTTGATGCTCTCCACGATGGCTTCGATCTCGGCAACGCCGAAGGTACCGCCCTTGGACTTCGTGATATTGAGGGTGCGCGTTGCCGTGGTGTAGACGTAGCTGACATCGGCCACGCCGCCCACGGTCTTGCCGCTGACCGGTGCCAGGTTGGCGTCCAGCGCGACCAAGGCATCCAGCAACAGGCGATCATTGGCCAGATCCAGGCCGGGGCCGCTGAAGACCACGTCGATGGCCGAGGCGGTGGCCTTGGCCGGGGGCACCACATTGACCACGAAGGGTGTTCCCGCACGCAGCTCGCTGGCTGAACTCAGGCGCTGGGCACTGGCCTGGATGCCCGTGGTGATGGCATCCATGTCCAGCACCGGCGGCGTGGCCGTGTCGACCATGACACTCAGGCTGCCCTTGGGGCTGACATTGCCCGCTAAGTCGGTCTGTTCCGCCGTGTAGCCCCACGCGATGTCGCGAGTGCCGTTGGCACTGACCACGCTCACGCCGGACAGCGGGACCTCGTTGTCGCTGTCGTCACCGTTTTGCAGCATTTCGGCCAGCAGCAGGGACGCGGTGGTATCGAGTCCGGTCCACGCCGCGACCTTTTCCGGCTGGCCGGCAGGCAGGCCGGCCGCCGTGCTTTCACGGTACCATTCATCACTGCCGGAGCGGTGCGAGATGACGTAGCCGCCCTCCTGCGCAGCCCACACATACCAGGCTGCGGCATCGCTGCCCATGCGATAGACCGGCTTGGACAGATCCAGCAAGCCACTGCCGCTGCCCACGAACTCGCCGCTGAAGGCGTTGAGCAGCGCCGACTGCTCAGCTGCCGAGAGCAGACTGTAGGTCCCGTTCGCGCTGCTGTTGCTGCCGTCGGATTTCTTCAGTCCGCTGATGGTCAGGCTGCCCGACAAGTTCAGCGACCACGCACCGTCGATGGCGGATGCTGTCACCGTGCCCATCGTCGCCCCGTCGTCGCGCTTGACGACGACCTGCGCACCCTTCTCTGCCACGCCACTCAGTGAGAAGCTGCCGGAGGTGGTCATGCTGGCACCGCCTGCGGTCTTGCCGGCCGCGGCGTCCAGCAGGATGGTCGGCGCATCTGCCTTGGTATCGAGCGTGAACTCCACGGTGTCACTCTTGACGCTGTTGTTGCCGGCCACGTCGGTCTGGCGTACCACGACCTTCTTGACGCCATCACCGGTCAACTTGACGCTGCTGCCGGTGCCACGGGTCCAGTTGGCGCCATCGTCGGTGCTGTATTGCCAGGTCGCGCCGCTCTCCAGGCCACTGATATCGAGGGTGCCGTCGCGGGTGATCTTGTCACCGGCCACACCGCTGTCGGTGGCCAGTACCAGTACCGGCTTGGCAGGCAGCGTGGTGTCGAGCGTAAACGACAGGGCATCGCTGGCAGGACCGGCATTGCCTGCAACATCCAGCTGGCGCAGCAGGATGGACTTGAGGCCGTCGCTGTTGCCGGTGCCATCGATGGCGCCCTTCAGCTTGATACTGTTGCCGCTGCCAGTGGTCCAGGTCGTACCGTTGTCGGTGCTGTATTCCCAGACCGCCCCGGCTTCCAGCCCGCTCACATTGACCGTACCGTCATTGGTGATCTTGTCGCTGGCCGACGCCCCGTTGTCCTTGGCCAGGGTCGCATTGACCTTGGCTGGCAGCGTGGTATCGAGGGTGAAGCTGAGCACGGTACTGGAAGCGCCGGTATTGCCGGCCACATCGATTTGGCGCACCTGCACCTTCTTCGCACCATCCGTGTTGCCGGTGCCGTCGGCTGCCCCCTTGAACTTGATGCTGTCACCACTGCCATCGGTCCAGGTGGTGCCGTTGTCGGTGCTGTACTGCCAGCGAGCAGCACCTTCCAGCGCTGTGACGTTGACGGTGCCATTCTGGGTAATGCGATCGGTAGGCGAGCTGCCACTATCATTGGCCAGGGCGACCACCGGCTTGGCAGGCGCGGTTGCATCGAGCGTGAAGCTGAAGCTGTCGCTGGCAGCGCCCTTGTTGCCCGCTGCATCGGTCTGGCGCACCTGGACGGCCTTGTTGCCGTCGCCGGTCAGCTTGATGCTGCTGCCGCTGCCGGCGACCCAAGTGGAGCCGCTGTCGGTACTGTATTCCCAAGCTGCACCGGCTTCCAGGCCTTCCACCTTGACGGTGCCGTCATTGGTAATCCCGTCGCTGGAAGAACTGCCGTTGTCGGCCAGCAGGGACAGGCCCGGCTTGACCGGCGCGGTAGTATCCAGGGTGAAGCTCAGGGTGTCGCTGTTGGGACTGGTATTGCCAGCGGCATTGGTCTGGCGAACCACGACGTTGCGCAAACCATCGGTATTGGTGCCACCATCGATCGCCCCCTTGAGTTTGAAACTGCTACCAGTGCCATTGCTCCAGGTACTGCCGCCATCGAGGCTGTATTGCCAGTTGGCACCGGCCACCAGCTTGCTGACCTTGACCGTGCCGTCATTGGTCAGCTTGTCGGTGGCAGAGCTGCCACTGTCAGTGGCCAGGGCAATGGCGGGCTGCTGCGGCGCGCCGCCATCGAGCGTGAAGCTGAAGACATCGCTGACCGGCCCCACATTGCCGGCCACGTCGATCTGCCGGGCCACCACGTTCTTGTTGCCATCGCCGCCCAGCAGGAAGCTGGTACCGCTGCCGCGCGACCAGTTGATGCCGTTGTCCACGCTGTACTGCCAGGTCGCCCCCGTCTCCAGTCCGGTGATGTTGACCGTACCATCGCTGGTGATCATGTCGTTGATGACGCCGGTATCCCGGGCCAGCGACAGCGCCAGCTTGACGGGGACGGTGCTGTCCAGCGTGAAGCCTAAGCTGTCGCTCACCGGGCCGGTATTGCCTGCGATATCGGTCTGGCGTACCAGCACCGATTTGAGACCATCGACGTTGCCATTGCCATCGGCCGCGCCAGTCACTCGCACACTGGTGCCGCTGCCATTACTCCAGCTGCTCCCGGCGTCGAGGCTGTATTGCCAAGTGGCCCCGGCCTCCAGTCCAGCGACGTTGACGGTACCGTCATTGGTCATGCGATCGGTGGCTGAACTGCCACTGTCGCGTGCCAAAGTGAGCACGGGCTTGGCCGGGGCCGCCGTATCGAGCGTGATGCTGACGGCATCGCTGCTGCTGCCCACGTTGCCGGCCACGTCGATCTGGCGCACGGTCATGGTCTTGTTGCCGTCCGGGAGTCCGGACAGCTTGACGCTGGTGCCTGAACCATTGCTCCAGGTCGTGCCGCTGTCCAGGCTGTATTGCCAGCTCGCCCCGGTTTCAATTCCGCTGACATTGAACGTGGCGTTGTTGGTGATCTTGTCGGTCGGATTGCCGCTGTCGACCGACAGGGCCAGCGAAGGCGCTGCGGGCGGGGTCGTGTCCAAGGTGAAGCTGAACTTGTCGCTGTTGGGACTGACGTTGCCGGCGGCATCGGTCTGGCGTACCAGCATGTTCTTGGCACCATCACTGCCGCCACTGCCATCGGCGGTGCCGGCAAAGCGGAAGCTGGCGGCAGTGCCGTCCAGCCAGGTGGTCCCGTTGTCCAGGCTGTACTGCCAACTGGCACCAGCCTCCAGCTTGCTGACGTTGACCGTACCCTCATTGGTGATGCGGTCACTCGCGTTGCCGCTGTCCTTGGCCAGCGCCAAGGCAGGCTTGGCCGGCAGCGTGGTATCGAGCGTAAAGCTGACCGCATCGCTGGTGGCACCGACATTGCCGGCCACGTCCGTCTGGCGCACGACCACCTTCTTGGCACCGTCGGCGTTGCCAGCGCCGTCCACTGCACCCTTGATCCTGATGCTGCCGCCACTGCCATTGCTCCAGGTGCTACCGCTGTCCAGGCTGTATTGCCAGCTGGCACCGCTCTCGACACCGCTGACGTTGAGCGTGCCGTCGCTGGTCAGACGGTCGCTGCCGCTGCTGCCGGTATCGCGTGCCAGGGTCGCGCTCAGCTTGGCGGGCGCTGCCGTATCCAGGGTCATCACCAGGACCTGCTCCGCGCTGTCATTGCCGGCGCGGTCGGTCTGGCGCACCTTGACGCTGTGTGCGCCATCGCCGGCGATGGTGAAGCTGCCCCCGGTACCCGGCTGATAGTCGCCGCCATCGATCTTGTAGGCCCAGCGGGCAGCGGCTTCCAATCCGGAGACCAGTACCTTGCCGACGCTGGTGATGCCGTCACCCGGGATACCGGTATCGCTGGCCAGCGCCAACGGCGCCGTGAACACGGGCGGCGTGGTATCGATCGTGATGCTATGCGTCACCCGGATGGAGTCCAGTCCCTTGAGCGTGTTGTGCGACTGGATGCCGATGATCTTTTCCACACCATTGGCACCATCCGCCCCCAGCGCCTGCCAGTCGGCTGCGGTGAGCGTATAGCTCCAGTTCCACACGCTGGTGCCGCTGCCCGAATCGCGGGTGGGGATGCCGCTCTTGATGACACTGCCATCCGGATAGAACAGGGTCACCGTGTCGTCCTTGCCGGCGGTACCGGTCAGGGTGACGCCAGCAGTACGCTCGGCCAGGTTGATGATGTCGTCACCGGCGACCGTATTGATGGCCGGCACGTTGGTGACAGTAAAGATGGCGTCGGCCAGCTTGGCCCAGGTGTTGACGCTGCTGCCATCGTCGGCCTGCCGTGCCAGCTGTGCCCGTACCTTGTCCAGATTGCCGGCATTGACACCGGAAATCTTGAGTGCCGCGAAGTCCTCCGCCGTCATCGGCCGGCTATTGTCACCCTGCACGGCAAGGCCCGCCTTGATGGCCAGATCGGCCAGTGCGCTGATCTTGGCGGGCGTACTGACTTCGGTAGCGGTACGGCTGTCGACGATGGAGCTGAGCAGCTGGACGATATTGGCACTTGCGCCAACCGCGCCGCTGTCGAGCGCGAGGATGCCCGAGAGATCCACCCCGATACGCTCAAAATCGCCCTGCTGCGCCAGCTTGCCGTCCCCCGTATTGCTGGGCACGCCATCGGCCTGTGCCAGCAGGCGCGCGTAACTGTCGACCAGCGCCTGAATGCCCGCCACCGAACTGACGCGCGGCCCATCCACAGCGGACGTCGCCAGGGCGGCGACGATGTCTTCCTTGTTGGCATTGGCACCGACCTCGATGACGCCGGTCACGCCCAGGGTCTGGAAATCCGCCACGGTGGGGGCATCGCCGGCGTTGCTGTCGGCATAGGCCACGATGCGGTTGATGGCCGCGCGGGCAGCATTGGCCACGCTCTGCAGCTCGGCCACCGTATCGACATCCGGCTGCGTGCGCGACTGCAAGGCCGCCACCAACGCATCGCTTTCCACGGGCGTCAGTCCATTGATGCCGAGCACCTTGAAGTCGGCCGCACTGAGGGCATCAGCCGGGGAGACCACGTCACCGGTCTGCTGCGCGGCGATCGCCAGCACCTTGTTGGCCACGCTTGCCAAGGCGCTGAGGCTGGCGGGGCTGTCCACAGCAGACGGATTGGCCGCACCATCGACCAGCTGGTTCAGCAACAGCAGGTTGGACGGGTTCGCCAGCTTGTCGGTGAGGGTCTTGTCCAGACCCACGCGGACATAGTCCTGGGCGACCGGCAGATCGGCCGCGGCGGTGCCGAGGCTGCCATCGGCCAGGGCCAGCAGCTTGGCGTAGCTGTTGACGATACCCTGCACCAGATCGGGCGTGCCAGCCTGGTCGGCTCCGACCGGGCCGGAAGCCAGCGCCTTGTTGGTCGCGGTCAGGATGCTGTCAGCCACGGCCTTGGGCGCGGTTGGCAGCAGCACGCCCATGTCGGCGTAGTCCTGCGCCATGGGCATGGGGCGGGTGTTGTCGCTGGCATAGTCACGGATCTTGTCCTGTGCCGTCACGGCCTTGTCGACCAGGCTTTGCAGTCCCGGCAAGGTATTGATGCTCGCCAGCTTGTCGGCCGGCAGCTGCTGCAGCTTGGCCAGTACGGCAGGCATGTCCTTGTCGCTGAGTCCGGTCACGCCCAGCCGTTCAAGGTCGGTGCGGGCCGGAGCGCTGCCTCCCACGGCGGCAGGGCTATCCAGCACCAATGCGACGGTATCGGCCAAGGCCAGTACTTCGGCGGGGGTATCGACCTCCTCGGCCTTGCGCCCATCGACCACCGAGTTGAGCAGCGACAAATAATCGCTCTTGGCGCTGGCCCGGCCCACGCCGGACAGGTCGGCACCCAGCAGGCGGTAATCCTCCAGGATGGGCGCTGCTGCCGGCGCATTGGCCACGCCATCGGCCAGGCCCAGCAGCTTGCCGGCGCTGTCCACGATGCCCTGCACCAGTTCGGCCGTCGCCGCGCGCGTGCCATTGACGGCGCTGGTGGCCAGCGCCGAGAGGACGGCAAACAGGCCCTCGGGCATGGCGTCCGGGCGGTCCGGCGTGGCGCTGGCGTACTTGCCCACGCCCACCACGCCCATGTCAGCAAAGTCTTGCGCCACCGGGGTGATGCTGTCCGAACCGGCCTGGGCCACGGCACCCGAACTCTGGCGCTCGGCATAGGCCATGATCTTGGCCTGGGCCGCACGGGCAGCGGAACCGATGGATTTCAATTCAGCCAGCGTATCGACATCGGCCGGCGCATGGGCCTTCAGGGCGGCCATGAAGGCCGACAGCGAGGCGGCATTGACGTCGGCGTTGGCACCGGTACTGCTCAATCCGAGAGTGGTCAGTTCGGCCACCGTGATAGCGGCGGGTGCGTTCTCCGGCTTCACATCGGCATCGGCCTGCCGCATCACGCGATTGACGATGTCCACCAGGTTCAGTGCATTGATCTTGCCCAGGTCGGACACCGAGGCGAAATTGGGCCGCGCATTGAACACCTCATTGAGCAGTTTGACGTGGGCCGGTCCATTATCGACGCCCATGCCCAGCGCATGGAATTCGTCCACGGTCAGCGGTGCTCCAGGCTTCGGGGTGCCATCCGCATTGACCGCATCGGCTGCCGGACGACTGGCGTCGGACATGATGCTGCTGGCCGAGGCCAGATTGCGCAACTTGGCAGCCGCCGTAGCCATGGTCTGGATCTGCGCCAGGTTGAGACCGGGCAGCGCATCGGGCGTGACGGCCTTGAGGCCGGAGTTGACCAGTCCCAGGGTGGAGGGCGTAGCGCCGTCGATCTGGGCCATCAGGTTCTTCACGCCCAGCGTCTGCAAATCGCCCGAGGTGGGTGCGGCCGCCCCTGCACTACCGGCGGCATACGCCACCACCCGGCCGGCAAGCGCTGCCAGGTCACCAATCTTGGCAGGCGTAGAGACGGTGCTCTTGTCAGCCGGCTGCGCATCGAGCGCGCTGGTGAGCACATTGAGGGTAGCCTGCGCCCGCGCGGCATCGGAGGGCGACAAACCAGGTGCTGCCGAGTCCGGCAGACGGTTGGCCGGCACGCCGATGCGCAGCAGTTCTTCGCGGGTGATGGGCGTAGCCAGATTGCCGGCCACGCCATCGGCGGCCTGCAGCACATGCTGGTAAGCGTCGACGATGGCTTGCAGCTTGCTCTTGCTGTCCACCAGGCTGGAGTTGGCCAGGGCCTTGACGGAGGCATTGATGCAGGCAAGTGTATCGGCACTGACGCCACTCACGCCGGCACGTGCATAGTTGTCCACCGTGGGAGACAGCACGCGGTCCACCGCGCCCAGCGCCGCGTCGGTATTGTTCACGCCGTCGGCATAGTTGCGGATGATCTTCAAGTCCTTCAGCAAGCCATCCACCAGGCCCTGCAGGCGGGTGCTGCTGTCGATCCGGTTGACGTCGCTGCCGGCCACCAGCGCCTGCACGCTGGGCAGGAAGGCCGCATCGAGCCCCTGCACGCCCAGGTTGCTGAAATCATCGAGGCTCAATCGGGCCGCAGCAGTCGCGTTGCCGGCGGCAGCGATCATCTTGCCGGCCGATGCACTGACCACATCGATGCGTGCGGGCGTGGCGACCTGGTCGCGGCTCAGCGCGTCCAGGGCGGTGGCCAGCAAACTGATGGTGTGGCTGTTGGTGGCCGCACTCACGCCTACGCCGATGCTTTCCAGTTCGGTCTCGGTGGGTACTGCCCCCGTGCCGATCGGATCGGGCGTGGCACGCGTACCGTCAGCGGCGGCCAGGATCTTCATGTAGGTGCTGGCAATGGCCTGCACCAGCGGCTGGGTGCTGGCGCGAACGCCGTCCACGACCGTCGTCGCCAGAGCCGCATTGATGGCCGACACACTGCTGCCTGTGACACCGTAGACGCCCATGGCCGTGTAATCGTCGGCGGTGGGTACACCCAGCGTGGCGCCAGTGTTGTCCTGGGCGTAGGCACTGATCTTGGCCAGGGCATCGACCGCCTTTTGCGCCAGCGCCGAGATTGCGGCCAGCGACTTGATCTGGCTGCCGTCGGTCCCGCTGGTGCCGATGGCCGCCAGGATGGCCCCTTGCTGCCCCGGGGTCCGGCTGCTGATGTCCACCCCAAGCAACTGCAGATCGGCCACGCCAGGCGCGGCTGTGCCGGGCAGGCGCGCGGCGCTGTCCATGAGCTTGTTGACCACGTCCAGCAATGCCTGCAGCTTGTCCAGCGTATCGACGCGGGACAGCGCCATGCCATCGATGGCACTGCCCAGCAGTGCTGCACCCGAGCCATCCGGGTCGGCCGCAGCAGCGGAATGCCCCAGGTCCAGGCCGAGGGCCGCATAGTCGGCGGCAACCGGCAACTGGCTGGCCTCGGTATTGGCACTGGCATCGGCCACGGCAGTGATCTTGGCAACGGCATCGGCGGCTTTTTGCAGTTGTGACTGATCCTTCACCTTGTCGGCGCCCAGCCGCGATAGTGCGCCATCCAGCAATCCCTTGTTCTGAACATTCAGACCAGAAAGCCCGATGGCCGCATAGTCATCCAGCGAGGGCGCTGCGCCACCGGCCACGCTGCCGGCGACGATATGAGCGTAGGCATCCACGATGGCCTTGAGCTTGGCGGGGTCACCAGCCAGTGCGGCGGTGATGGCTTTGCTGGCCAGCGTGGTGTTGACTGCGCCCAGATTGTCGCTGCCGACCAGCGCCGATCCATCGGCCTTGACCAGGCCGATGGCCAGGTAATCTGCAGCGCCGGGGACGGGCTTGCTGGCGTCATCGGCATAGGCACTGATCTTGGCCTGGGCCTTGATGGCCTGGCTCGCCAGCGCCTGCACTTCGGCCAGGCTGTCGACGGCACTGGCGGCCTGCGCCGAGACTGCGCTCAGCACGGCAGCAGCGGCCGCATTGGAGGCCGTGGCAGGCATCACGCCCAGCGCGGCCAGATCGGTAGCGGCCATGCTGGTGGGCAGACGATCGCCGGCGAACACCTGTGCCTTGCCGGCCAGCGTCAGCAGACCTTGTGCCGTGGCCAGCAGGCCCTCCAGCCTGGTCGGAGTATTCATCACGGACTTGCTGGCCTGCTGGTCCAGCGCGGTCTGCAACAGGTCCAACGCTGCCGGACGAGTGGCGGCATCGACCGTCACCCCTACCCCGCTGAGCAAGGTACTGAACGCAGCTCGCGTGGTATCGGACAGAGCCGGTGTATCGGCCCGGCCGTTGACCAGGGCAAAGAGCTTGTCCCAGTTGTCGAGGATGGCTTGCAGCTTGGCGGGCGTATCGATCTGGGCGGCGCCAAAGGCAGCCGTGAGCAAGGTAGCGGAAGCACCGATGGCCTTGTCAGCCTCGACACTGGCCGGCACGTTCAGGCCCATGGCCTTGAAGTCGTCGGCGGTGGGACGGCCGCTGTCTTCCGGGAATCCGCCTGGTACCGCCTGCAGTTCCGCATAGGTCTGGATCTTCTGGTAGGCCGTGAGCGCGGTGGAGACCACGGTCTGCAGCTTGGCGAAGGTATTGACGTCGCTGCCATTGTCGGCACCGGCGCGGATGGCATAGAGCGCCGCCGCGATGGCCGCCGGCTTTTGGGCTGCCAGCGTGCCGCCATCGGCGCTGGTCAAGCCCAACTGGCCCAGTTCGGCCACGGTCAGGCGCGGCGTGTCATCGCTAGCCTGGGCCTGCACCAGTATCTTGTTGACCAGCACACCCAGCGCATTGATCTTGGCCGGGGTGTTGACGGCCTCCGGCAGCTTGCCGCCGATGACGCCATCCAGCAAGCCCTGTGCGGCGGCGTCGGTGGCCTTGCCGGTGGGGGCAGTCACGCCCTCCACGGCCGCGCCGATGGCCTTGAATTGCGCCGAGGTGATGGCCGGGCCGGTATCGGGCGCCATACCATTGGCGCGCGCGAGAATGGCCAGATAGGCGTCGACCACCTGCTTCACGTGGGGCGGCGTGTCGGCCTGGGCGGCGTTGATCGTGCCGGTGCGCAGGGCAGCATTGACGGCCGCCACGTTATCGGCCGTGACCAGCGGCGCGCGCACGCCGCTGGCATCGGCCACCGGGTTGACCAGGCCGATGCTGCGGTAATCGTCCGCCGAGGGCGTCGTGGCCACATCAGTGGCCGAGACTGCGTCGTCGGCGTAGAGCCGGATCTTGGTCTGTGCCGCGTCGGCGCGATTGACCAGCGCTTGCAGCTTGGCCAGGGTGTTGACCTCGGAGCCATCCTTCCTGCTGCCCGCGATGGCCGCCAGGATCGCCGGCCAGTTCTGCGGGCTGCCATCGGGATTGTGCGCCACGCTGGCCAGGCTCACGCCCAGCTTGCCCAGCTGAACCGGGTCCAGCGGCGGATTGGCTACGCCGCCGGCCGCAGTGACCATCAGTGACTGAATCAAATCCAGCAGTTGCGCCAGTTTGTCCGGCAAGGCAATCGGACGGCCGGACTCATCGGTGCTGAGCGCGCTCAGCGTATTGGCGTCCACCGTGTCGGCCAGCATCGCCACGCCGGTCGCTCCGGCGGCGTCGAGCTTGCTTTTGGCCAGACCCAGGGCCATGAAATCGGCGGCGCCGGGCTTGGGCGAGGCATCGCCGGCGATGCCATTGGCGGCATCCACCACGTGCTGGGCGGCGATGATCAGGCCTTGCAACTGATCCGGCGTCTGCACCTGGGCGGCCGAGATGCTGGCCGACTTCAGGGCGTCGTTGATGGCATTGAGGTACGGCGTGCTGCTGCGGCTGCCATCGACCGGCAGTTGCAGGCCCAGCGCATCGAAATCGGCGACCACAGGCGCATCGCCGCCGTCATCGCGGGCGAACTGGACGATCTTGCGCCCGGCGACGGTGGCTGCATCCATCATGCCCTGCAGCGCGGCGACGGTGAGCGCGCCACTGCCGTCATCAGCAGTGGTCTGCAGCTTGTTGAGCAGGGCCGCCAGGCTGTTGCCGTCGACCCCGGTCAAGCCCAGCGCACTGAGATCGGCCGGCTTGAGCGCGCTGCTGACCGGGGGATATTGCACCGGGTAGCGATCTGGCAGCGGCGCGACCGCGGCGACCTGCATGAGCTGGTCCACGGTCTGCGCCAGCCGATTGAGCTCGGCCACGCTATCGATCTTGCTGCTGCCGCTTTGTGCATGTACGGCGCTGTTGAGGAGGGCCAGCCCGCTTACTGCAGTGGACACGATGGCGTGCGGCATGGCCACGCCGATGGTTTGGTAGTCGCTCAGCTGCGGTGCATCTGCTGCCCCACCGGCACCATTGACGTAAGCCAGCACCTTGGCATAGCTGTTGGCGATGGCCGTGAGTTGCTCGATGCTGCGCACACCGCTCACATCGTGGGTGGCGGCATTGTCTGCCGAGCTGGGCAGATTGGTGGCCGGGTCGATGTTGTTGCCCTTGACCCGGACTGCGTCGAGGAAGGCTACCTGCACGGCTTCACTGGTAATGGCACCCAGGCCGAGCGCCTGCAAACTTTTCAGGCTCAGGCTGGTGCTGGAATTGCCGACCACGGGATCATCCTTGCTCTCTCTGGCAGTGCGAATGAGGTCGGACGCCGTGGCTGCCAGTGCAGCCAGTTTGTCGGGAGTGTCCACGCCCTCGCGGCGCTGCGCCGCTACCGCACTGTTGAACAAGGCCAGTTTGTCGGCATCGACCTTCTCCAGCGACCTGGTGCCGCCGAGGGGGCCGGCCAGCTTGCCCATGCCGATGAGCGTATTGCTCAGCGGTACGCCGATGGCCAGGTATTGCTCGGGCTGCAGGGCCGCACCGGAGGCATCGCCGCTCTTGCCATCGGCAGCTGCCAGGATGGCGTTGTAGGCCGAGACGATCACCTTGAGCTTGGCGCGGCTATCGACGTCGCCCCGCTCCAGCTTGGCGACGGCAGCATTGATGCTGGCCAGGTTGCTGCTGTCGACCGTGGCGGCCCCCACGCCGCGGTCCACGCCCACGTCGTGATAATTGGCCACGGTCGGCGCCGGGTTGCGGTCGCTGTCCTCGGCATAGTTCATGATCACCAGCAGCGCTTCATTGACGCCGTTGATCAGGTTCTGCAGCGGCGCCACGGTCGAGAAGCTGGCAATGCCGGCGGCATGCACGCGTGCCAGGACCAGTTCCAGGTTGCCATCGCTGCCGGTATCGACGCCGCTCACACCCAGGGCGCGGAAGTTGGCCTGCCAGCGGGCGCGGTCATCGTCGGTTGGCACCGGCACAACACTGGCCGCTGGCTGTGCGGCCAGCTGCAGGAGCTGGTCGACAGCCTGGCCGATCTGTTCGATCTCGGCCACGGTATCGATCTGGGAACGCGCCTTGCGCTTGAGAACGTCATCGGTGAGCTTGAGCCGGGCGTCCTGTTCGGCGGCACTGCCCGGGCTCACCGTCAGGCCCGGCAGATGCGCGCCGATGGCGCTGAACTCGGCAAGCGACGGATCGCTGCCGGGGGTGGCATCGGGCACCTTGTCCAGATCGCCCGCCAAGCCACCGGCAGCCGGTTCGGCTTCGTTGGCTTCGGCCAGGATGCGGGCATAGGCATCGACCATGGCCTGCAGCTTGGCCGGGCTGGCCAGCTTGGCATAGTCGGCCCCATCCAGGGCATTGGCCACCGCCTTGGCGACGGTGGCATCGGCGAGGTTGACGCCGGCCGCCTGCAAGGCTGCCAGCGCATCGCTGAACTGATCCGCAGCTGTGGCGCTACCGGCCACGCCGTCAGCCAGGTGGCTGATCTTGACCAGCACATCAACGCTGGCCTGCAGGTTGCTGACATCGGCTGCCGCCGCAGGCGTGAAAGCATCGATCACGCTCTGCATGTTCGACACCAGCAGCGCCTGTACCGCCGGATCAGCGGAGGGCAGGCCGGTCACACCGAGTTTGACCAGCACATCGGCCGTGATGGCCTGCGCGGCGGGGCTGGTCGTCCCATCGGCAGACGCTGCGCCGTCAGCAGCGGCCATGACGAGGTCATAGGCATCCGCGATGGCGGCCAATTTTGCCGGAGGATTCACTTGCGCGGCACCAATGGTGACGGTTTGCAGCACGGAATTGAGGGCCTTCAAGGCCAGTTCCGGGCTCGCATGCGGCATGTGGACCGACAAGTCCAGGCCGATGCTGCGCAAGTCGGCCGGCGTCGGTGCCGCGGCCTTGGCCACGCCGTCGGCATAGGCCTCGATCTTCAACTGCGCTTTGGCCGCATTGTCGGCCAGGGCTTGCAACTTGAGACCACCGGCCGGCAGCAGACCCGTCAGGGCGCTACCGTCATCCGGGCTGGCGGCGATGGCGGAGAGCACCGCCGGGAAGGTATGCGCATCCAGCCCGGTGATACCGGCACCGGACAGTTCGGCCTGGGTCACCAGTGCATCGCCGATGCCACCCTTGGCCTGAGCGATCAGGTGCTGTGCCGTGGCCGCCACCTGGGATAGCGCCGGCAGCGTATTGACGCTGGCCGGCCTGGCGACGTCGATCAAGGTATTGAGCATGTCCAGCAAGGGTGAGGCCTTGCCCTGCGCATCCGGTTGCAGCGCGGCCACCAGATCGGCGGGCAGGCCGACCCGCTGGTAATCCTGCGGTTGCGGCAGCGCAGTGGCATTGCCGGCACGGCCATCCGCCGCCGCCAGGATACGGGAGTAGGCATCCACGATGCCCTGCACCAGGGCCGGCGTGGCGGTCTGCGCCGATGTCACCGGCGTGCTGGCCAGGGCCGAATTGATCGCCTCCAGCTTGTCGCCACTGACACCACTCACGCCGATGGCGGCATAGTCGGCCACCACAGGCGCTGCGTGAGTGGCATCGTCGGCATAGGCATTGATCTTCACTTGCGCCTGCAGTGCGGCGTCCACCAGTGCCTGCAACTTGGCCAGGGTATTGATGCCGCTGCCATCATCGGCAGAAGCAACGATGGCTTGTGCGACCGAGGCTTGCAGGGCATCGTTGAGATTGACCACGCCCAGCATGCCCAGCTTGGCCTTGAGGTCGGCGGCCTTGTCGGCCGCGGTGCTGCCACTCAGGCCGCTGTCGTCGCCGGCCGCCAGCGCACCGATGGCATTGCCGGCGATGACCAGCTGGCTGACCGTGGCGACGTTGAGCAGGTCGCGCGGGTTCTTGCCGATCAGTGCCGAATTGATGAGTCCCTTGATGTTCTCGTCATGAGGCGCAGCTGCGCCGATGCTGGCGAAGTCCTTCAGGAGCGGCTCGGCATGCTGCACGCCCGTTCCCGCTGTCTGGCCCAGAATGCGGCCGAAGGCGTCGGCAATGTCCTGCAAACGGGCAGGGTCGCTCACCTGCCGGCCATCCACGGCGGGAGTGGCCAACGCGGAATTGAGGGCGTTCTGGTGCAATTCATCGTCCACACCGTGGATACCCAGCGCGCGATAGTCCGCCAACAGCGGCGCAGCTTGTTCGCCGTCATCGGCATACGCCACGATCTTGGCCGAGGCCGCCAGCGCCCGGGCGGCCACCTCACTCACCATGGCGGGAGAACGCAGCCCGGCACCGTCATCGGCGGTCCCGGCGATGCCCGACAGCACCACCGGCAGCTGTGCTGCCGTCACCGGTGTCGCCAGGCGCAACTGATTCAGTTCGTCCGCGCTCAGCGCGACCGTCTGCCCTGCCCCCAAGGCCAGCACCCGGGCGGCCACACTGGCCAGCGCTTGCAGCTTGTCGACGCTATCCACCCCCGGGCGGGCCGTCGCATCCAGTACCTGGTTGAGCAGGTTCAAGGCATTGCCGCGCGCCGCACCGGCAGCCGGGAGCAAGGTCTGCAGCGCCTGTACTCCGATGCGTGCATAGTCGTCGGCTGCGGGAAGCTGCTGTGCATTGCCGGGCACGCCATCGGCGGCGGCCAGGACCAGGTTGTAGGACTGCACCAGGGCACCCAGCTTCTTCCAGGACGAGATCGGCTCCACGCCGACCGCCTTGACGGCACTGTTGATCCTGGCCAGGTTGGCTGCCGTGACCTGCGTGGCGCTGTTGCCGGTCAGCAGTACGCTCTGGTAGTCGCTCAGGTCCGGCTCGGTCTGCGTAGGACGCAGCGGATTGATGGGATTGACGCCCTTGGCATAGTTGAGGATGGTCTGCAAGGAACCGATCTTGCCCGTGACCAGCGCCTGGACCTCGGCCAGGGTATCAATCTCGCCCACGATGCTGCCGTTGGCGCGCAGCTCCTGCGGCACGCTGTTGAGGCTGGCGGCCACTTCGGCCACGTTGTCGTCGCTGGTACCGGTCACGCCCAGACGGGCAAAATCGTCCGTCTTCAGCGGATCGGGCAGCGTCTGTCCGGCCGGCAGCGCTGCCTGCGCCGCCAGGCGCTGGGCGGCCTGGGCCAGGTCACTGATGGCGGCCACCGAGGCAACGTCGGCCGCCGTCTTGCCATCGATGGCACCGCTGAGGATGCGGGCCCCCGCCACCGACAGGGGTGGCACCACGCCCAACGCTGCATAGTCAGCTGCGACTGGATAGGACGACAGATCGCTGTTGCCCGGTTTGCCATCGGCCAGGGCTTGTACCTTGTAGTAAACGTTGACCGTATTCTGGATCTGCGCAATGGAATCAGACGCCGCCTGCGGCAAGGCCTTCAGGGCATCGTTGATGCTCTGCAGCTGCTGCGCATTGCTCACGCCGACCACCCCCATGGCCTTGAAGTCGGCCAGTGTCGGTGCCGGGTTGGCGGGATCGTCGCCATACACCGAGGCCTTGGCCACGGCCGCATCGGCGGCCTTGATCGCGGCACTCACCACGGCCTTCAGCGACAGCGCATCGCTGACCTGGTCAGGGTCGGCGGTGGCGGCCACGGCATTGATGATGGCGGGCACATAGTTCTTGTCGACGGGCGTGGCCATGACGCTGTCCAGGCGCGTGCTGCCGTCGGCGTTGACCAATGCGGCGCGGGCCTGCGCCATGGCGTTGTCTTCCGCCGTCTGCGCGCGCGTCAGCGCGGCCTGGGCGGTGGCCAGCGCGGCCTGCTTGGCCGACCGGCTCAGGGCATCGGCAGCATCGAATACGGCTTGCGCCACGGCGACCGCCGAGCGGGCATCGTTGACGGCCTTTTCACTGCTGGCCAGCAGCACCGTGTGCTCGATCAGGCCGCTGCTATCGACCACGAAGCGCTGCGTGCTCTCGCTGAAATTGCCGGCCACATCGATCTGGCGCAAGTCGATCTGCGCCTTGCCGTTACCGGTGATGGTGTCGCCATTGAGCTGCAGGCGCTCACCGGCCTTGAGGCGATACCAGGTATCCGGCTTGATGTCCTGGGCGGCACCGCTGACCGGCAGCAGTTGCAGCGTGCGCGCATCGGTTCCGTTGCCTGATGCCAGGCGGAAGTGCAGCTCGGTGCCGCCTTCCATCATCCCCGGCACGGAGAGTTGCGCGCCCGGCTGGCGACTCACACCATCACCGCTGCTGAGGCCATCGTCCTTGCCGGCCACGAACTGCAGGGCAGGACGCGCAGGTGCTACGGTATCCAGCGTGAACTGCAGCGTCTCGGCACCGGTATTGGCATTGCCGTAGCCGCCGGTGTAGGACGCACCGACCTGCACCACGCGTGCCTTGACCCAGTTGCTGCCGGTGGTACTGGCCACGTCGCTGGCGATGTAGTCGACCTCGCCGCGTGCATTGCTGCCGCCTTGGGTCAGCTTGCCGGCTTCCTTCCAGCTGCCGAACAGGGGTTGGCCGTTGACGTCGGCCGCCGTGGCCACGGCAAACTGCAGCCGTTCGTCGCCGGAGAGGGCCTTGGTGAGCCGCACACGCAAGCTGCCGTCCTGGGTGACCTTGTCGCGGTCGCCTTGCGTGGCGGGCACGCGCAGCGGGTCATCGCCGCCCCGCCCGCTGTAGCTGCTGTCGGTGACCAGCGCGGGTGCCGGCTCGGCAAAATTGGTCATGCCGGCCGGTGGGGTGAGATCCACGCGTACATCATTGTTCTTCCACACCGTGTAGTTGGTGCGGTTGTTGTAGCCGTCCGAGACGGTCACCTCGGCCACGATGGGCTGGGAGTGATCGAGCTGCAACAGCTGCTGGGTGGTCTCGTCGTCGGAGAACAGCACCGCCTGACCGGCCGCATCGGCCCGCGCGGTCGGCAGGCTGATGCGCAGGTCATGGCCCAGGGTGTCCTTGCCATCCAGGACCACGCTCACGCCCGCAAAGGGGGGCGTGTTCACGCTCAAGCCCCCTTCCAGGAAATCTCCCTGGTCCAGCTGCAGGGTGGAGCTGAGCGGCGCGCTCTGCCACAGCTCGGGATTGCTCATGACGGCCTGCTTGATCAAGAGCGTCGGCTCCGCGATGGCGACGTGGTTCTGCTGCAGGTAGGCCGCCACGGTGGAGCCGCCGGCCAGCTTCTGCAGGGTGTCGTAACGCGTCTGTGCGGCGGCCACCGCCTCCTCGGTGCTATCCGGATCGTGAATGATCTTGAGCAGCGGTTCGCTGAACAGGTGGGACTGCATCAGGTTGGACGAGGCCAGTGACTGGCCGCGCACATTGGTGGCCCACTTCAGCGCGCTATTGCTGTCGTCGACGAACTGCAAGGCGTTGGCCAGCTTCCTGATCGCGTCGATCTGGGCCGGATAAGCCTTGGGGTCCAGCGCAGACAGGTTGGAGATGGCCTTGAGCGCCGCCCCGTAGTTGTAGGCTTCGCTGCTGATGCCCGGATTGAAGCCGGGATTGACCACCACCTGGCCATTGACATTCTGGCTGGCGGTCGGCACCACTTCGCCGCCGATGGCATCGACCTTGAAGAAACCGCCCACGGCATTGTTGATCGCGGCAATGCGCTCGGCGCTGAGGTCCGGTACTTCGGAGGGATTGAGCATGCCCACGTCCATCCCTGCCTTGATGACGGCCAGTTCGGTCAGCGCGGTGACGTTGACGTCCTGGCTGGCACCGGTGGCGGTGACCAGTGCACGCAGTACGGTGTTGCCGAGGTCGGTCAGCTTGTGGGTGGCTTCGTCGGCATAGTTGTCGGGCAGGCCGGGGGTGTTGTCGCTGATGACCACCAGCACGGTACCGCGATAGCCTGGCTTGTTGAGCACCAGCGAGTAATGGCCATCGATCACCTGCGCTGCAGCGCTGATGGCATGTCCCTGGTCGTCATAGGCGATGGCCGTGGCATTGTTGAGCGGGCCCAGCATGGCCGCGCCCGAGATGGTCGGCTTGATCTCCGGCTGGCTGGACGCGCCCGTCCCTGACGCTGCCCCGCCGGCGGCACCGGCACCGCTGCTGGCACCGCCACCGGTGGCCGCATTGCTGGCTGCCGCAGCACCGCCGCCCCCACCACCACCCGCCGCTGCCAGCAAGGCCAGCACGCCGGCGGCCACCGGCCATTGCACGCCCCAGTTCTTTTCGTGCTGCGAGTTGATCTCGACATCGGCGAGCTGCTGCTGGTTGTCGGGCGACTTCAGCGGTGAAAACTCCGGAGCCGCCGTATTGCCGGCATCGCCGCTGCTGGCCAGGGTGGCCTGGGGAGCTTTTTCCCCTTCCTCGGCGATGACCGGCTTGTCGGACTCGTCCTCTTGCTTGCGTACCTTGTCGGTCTTGGTGTTGTTCTGGTTGTAGCGCGTGATTTCCTTGGAGCTGACCGTCAGGTTGGCCTCGGGCGAGACATTGATCTGGTCGATCTGCTGGAAAACCCGTCCCAACTGCAGTTGCCCGTCGGCGAACTGCAGCTGGGTATCGGGCGCGCTCAAGGCCTGCATGGCACCGCCGCTGATGATGATGCGTTCGCCATTGGCGAAGACGAACAGCAGATCCACATCCAGTGCGCGCACATCCTTGATCGCACGGATGGAGATTTTCTTCAGAAACTCGGCGGCTTCGGAAAGCTTGAGGACGGTAGTGGTCATGGTGATTTCCCTCTCTTATGTATTTTGATATTTGGTATGGATGGTCTTCAGTCCGGAGTCATGGCATGGCGTCGTCAACCCGGCAGTACGGTGCCGGGATTGACCGTCACCTGGAACACGTTGTAATGCAGCCGGTTGGCATCGGCTGCGGGGGAGTTGTCGGCCTTGGCATAAGGGCCCCTCGGATCGGTTGTCCAGACGAAGTGGGAATTGATCCCATCGATGCCGCCAGGCGTGGAGGTCCAGAAGTCATTGGCCAGCACATCCGTCGCGCTGCTAGTGCCGTTGGCCCCCTTGGCACCGGTGGCGGTGCCAAGGACGGGGTTCGTTGCCCAAGCGGCGCTGTCCTTGTCCAGCAGCCTGGCGCTGCCCTGCCCGCCGCCCGTGAGCAAGGTCAGACTGGATTGCCCGTTCAGGTTGCTGATGTAGGTAGTGGCATCCGCGCGATCGATCGTGCCGTTGCCGTCCACGTCCAGCATGTAGAGATTGCTGCCGGAGGCGACCTGGAGCAGCTTTGCGGCCGGGGCCGGGTCGGCGAAACCGGTGAAGGTGATCGGGCCCTGCACCGCAAAACTGGCTGGCAGCGCGGCAGCGACCGGTGTGCTGCCCGCGACGGACTCAGCATTGCCGACCCCGTCGGTGAAGTGCGCCACCGCCCGGATGTCCTTGCCGGCCAGGTCCGAGGTCACGACCAGCTTTGATGAATCGCCGCCCTGGAAGTGGGCGCTGCTGATGTCCGTCACGGCATTGGTCGTCTTGTCGGTGGCCGTCCAGGTGAAGGTATAAGTAACCCCCTGTGGAACGACATCCTGATCCTGGATATTGCTCGGCGCGGCCATCACGACCGTGCCGACCGTGCCGCTGCCGGACAGCGTCACATCGCCCGTGGCCGGATGATTGCCGGGATTGGGAACAATCACGAGTGCGTTGCTGTGTACGGCCTCCTGATGGCCATCGTTGTCCATGTAGCTGACATCCACGGTGACCTGCTTGCCGTAGTCGGCCTGCGTGATTTGATATTCATTGTAGTTTTCCTGAGGACGCAGTTCCCCGTCCACGCGCCAGGTATATATGACATTGTTCAGGTCGACACCATTCTGGTCCTCGACGCTTGCATGAACCCAATTTCCCACCTGCAGTGCAGCCCCCTCAGCAACGGGGTGATGGGGGTTATCCGGGTTCGTGGAATCATAGGCAGCGATCGTCACGCTACCGGGCCGCTGGTCGGGTCGAATCTTGAAGACCGGGGTCTCGATGGTGGCAGTCTTGCCCGCAAGGTCTGTGTAGGTGGCGAGCAAGGTAACCCGGCTATCCTTCGCAATGCTCGGGAGGACCTCAAAGTTCAGGGCATGGAGGTTATCGAAACCAACCGGCACATGAGTCTGCCTGTCACCCCAAGCGTAGTTTTGCGGCCTGGTCGTATCAATGCCGTCAGCGTCGGACACCAGGACTTCGACCTTATCGTTCCAGTGCAGGATCCGGTCAGCGGGATCAGCCATCTCAGCTGCAGAAAGCCACCGGCCATTGATCTTGACTGCAAACGTTCCCGGACTGTTCTGCGCAAGCACGGCGCTGGTCGGAGCCGAACTGACGTTCTCGCTCACGCCAGCGCTATCGGTGTAGTGAACATCGGCCGTGATCGTCTTGCCGCGGTCAGCCTGCTTGACCACATACGTTGAGGCAGTCTCGCCGGCCACTACCGTGCCATCCACGCGCCAGACATAGGACACGCTGGGAGCGACTACCGTATCAGGATCAGTCACGCTGGCAGTCAGCGTATCGCCGACCTGCGGCACACCGCCGCCAGCCGAGCCGCCGGAGAGGGCGACGGTGCCGGGCGTGTTGGTCGTGACGTGGAACACGTCGCTACCCGCGCCCTGATTGCCTGCAAGATCGGTATAGGAGCCGCCCTTGACTTGAATGCTGGGCGCCACATTGCCTGCGGCAGACGGCGTGAACGTCGCCGTCCACTTGAGGCCGGACCCGGCAGGCGCAGTCAATCCGCTCAGCGCGCCGCCTTTGACGATGACGTCATCCGCAGTGAAGTCCGTGACCGCCTCGCTGAAGTTGAATTCAACATCGACCGGCTGCCCCGGATGGGCCGCTGTAATTCCCGGTTTGAGTGCCACCGCGACCGTCGGTGCAACGTGATCCCAGGTCGCCACCAGCGCACCGCCCGACTGGCTCTTCACCTCCACCGGGGCGCTGGTCTTGCCCGCATAGCGCTGGAGGGCCTTGAAGTTTTCATAGCGGCCGTTCAAGCCGGAGGTATCGATCTCCACTGTCTTGCTGGCGGTCAGTATGCCGCTACCGATCGTCACGCCAGACGTCGTGCTTCCATTCAGAGCAATCAGGTCGGCCGTGATGGTCAGCAGCGCACCCTGCTGACCGTCGCCAACGCTCAGCTGCAAGGTCTTGGCCGAAGTCGGATCGGATGGGATGGCCTGGGTCGCCTTGACGTCCGTCAGCGCCTTCAACGGTGCATTGTTGATGACTCTCAGGTTGCCGACGGCAGCGGCCGAGGCCGCGCCATAGCTACCCGCCTCGCTTTGCAGGACCAGCTTGATGTCGGTGTAGAGGCCATTGGCCAGTCCGTTTTCTGGCGCGACGTCGACGAAATGGCCGTTATTCTTCACATCCCCCACCGTCGTCACCCGATAGCTGGAGACCGCAGTGGCGGAGCCGATCTGCTTGCGGCCCAGTACGATGTCGCCTGCATCGAAGGCGTTGTTACCGTTCACATCGCGGAAAAGCACGGCGATTTCACGATCCTGCCCATTGAGGAAATTGAAACGGGGCGTCTGGATGCTGGTGCTGTAATCGCGCGCAGTCTGACTGCCTGGGGTCTTGGCTCCGTCGGCTTGGGTGAGATAGCGGCCCAGTTCATTTTCGGCCAGCGTGTCCTGGATGTAATCGAACACCAGACTGGCCGCCACGCCAGTGGGTGCGACCGTGGAAATAGTCATCTCGCCGGACTTCGAGGTATTGCCCAGCAACAGCCCTTCGCTGGGGTTGCCGGTGGGACTGAACTGGCTCGCGCTCACGGCCGTGTAGGTGCCATCGGCCAATGCCGTCCCGCTCAGCGTCACCTTCTGGCTGGTGGCCGTGGCAGTGAACGTCAGCAGCGTGCGCACACTGCCGTTCCAGGTCGCGCTGATCGTGACGAGGGCCCCTGTTTGCAGCCCTTCCAGACGGAAGCTGGGCAACGTCACGTTGGTCAGGCCATCCTTGTCGGAGAACCCGGCATCGCTGGCCGCGTCCAGCTGGAACAGAGTCAGCTTGGAAGGACGAGTGGCATCAACGGCGATGGGGTTGACCGCACCGAGGTTGGCGCTTCCAGCAGGCACGCCCAGGCTCAGGGCATTGCCGGCGAGGTCCTTGGCAGTGCTGGTGAAGCTGCTGATTTTCAGGTTGGAGGTGTTCTGCGCCTCCTGAACGGTGTACTGCCCCACAAATTGCGTCGGGTCACTTTGATCCAGCGTCAGCGTGGCCTCGCCGCCATTGTTCAGGCTGACTTTCATGGTGGCCCCCGGACGCAGTGCTTCGGAGACCTTGGCCTTGAGCATCAGCGAACTACCGATGATCAGCGTGCTGTCGGTGGCTGCGCTGAAGCCGGTGATGGTCGGCGCAGCATTGTCCACCTTCACGGCCGGATTGGGCGGGACCGCGGTGTAAGCCAGGTTGGCAGCATTGCCGGCCAGATCGGTGATGACGGCGTTGTGCAATTCGAGGCCGCCAGCTGCGACGGCTACGCCGGCCGGGGCGGCATCAGCAGGGCTCAGGGTGTAGCTGAACTTGACGGCATTGCCACTCTGGCTGTCGTAGGTCGCATCGTACGTAGCGGCCCCAACCTGCAGTTTCAAGGTGGGACTGCCGGCGCTGGTATCGACCTGAATGCTCTCATTGAACGTCACCGTGGCCGTGAGCTTGTCACCTGCCCGATAGAGGCCGCCGGTACCGCCGGCATCGGCGGCAGCGCTGACCACCACGCTGCTCACCACCGGCGCGTTGGTATCCACCTTGATGCTCGCATTGGGCGCGCTACCGCTGTAAGCCAGCACGGCATTGTTGCCGGAAACGTCCGTAATGGCCGCGCCCGCCAGCTTGAGGGCATTGGCGGGAATGACGACGCCGGACGGTTCGTTGTCGCCGGCCGTCACCGTATAGGTAAAGTAAAGCAGCTTCTTGTCATCTGCCGCCGTGCGATCCCTCAAGGTCGCCGTGCGCTCCTGACCGCCGATGCTCAACGAGAGGGTCGGCTTTCCACCGGCAATACTGATCTCGACCTCTTCGCTGAAGCGTACCGCCGCCGTCAGCACGGCCCCCGTCTTGTAGAGGCCATTCGCAGTGGCCACCGCAGGTTCGATACTCGCGGCTTCAATGCCCGGTGCCACGTTGTCGATCTTGACATTCGCGTCACCAGGCTTGGCAGCCTGCGTCAGGGTGGCCGCGTTACCGGCCACATCGGTGATGCTGCTGCCAACGGGCAGCTTGATGCCGTCGGCCGGCAAGGCCACGCCCGTGGCCGTGTTGTCGCCAGCAGCCACGACGTAGGTGAAGATGACGCTGCGCTTGTCTTCGCTCTGGCCGCTGAAGCTGGCCTGGCGCGGGGTCGCTCCCCCCAGGTCCAGGTCCAGCGTGGGCGTGCCGGTGACCACCACGGCCTCGCTGAATGCGACCGTGACGGTCAGCGTGTCGCCCGCGTGGTAGTAGCCCGCCTTGACCGGATTGTTTGTCTTGACCGTGGCGCTGAGGGCGCTGCTGGTGATGGTCGGGGCAATGATGTCGACGATCTGCGTCGCGATGCTGCTCTGGTTCTGGGTTCGGTTGCCGACCGCGTCGCTGGCCACAGCGAAGCCCGGCGAAAAGACTTGAACGTAATTCAATGAGACTGGCGTGTCCGACCTGGTGCTTGAGGCTGGCAGTTGCGGATCGACGGTCACCTTGTAACGCTTGGTGGACGCATCCAGCGCAGTCACAGAAGTCACTCTGCCGTTCGTGGCAGTGAAGTTTTCTTTAAGCAGTACCCCGCCCTTGGCGGCATCCAGAGCTTCATTGAACTCGACGATGAAGTTGATCGGCCCGTTCTTCACCGGGCCGCTGGCCTCGGGACGCGCCGAGATGACCGGAGCCCGGGTATCGATGGCCTGGGTGGCCAGCGTATTGCCTGCGGCGACCGGGTTGCCGGCGATATCAGCCAAGGGCATAGCTGCGCCCGGCTTGATGCTCAGGCTGACCACACCGGCGTCAACACCGGGCGCTGGAGTAACCTTGACCGTGAAGCTATTGGTGCCGGGGATTGGAACCACGTCAGTGATCGATCCATTGGTCACCGTGAAATCATCTTTGTTCGGCGCGGCCCTGAGCGCCTCATCGAAGCTGACCTTGAAATCGAACGGCTGATTGGTGACGCTGGTCAGGCTGCTGCTGACCGCCGAAGCGACCGGTGCCCGGACGTCCAGCACGAACGTCTGGGCGACACTCTGCGCGCTGATGTTGCCGGCGGCATCCGTGGCGGTGGCAGTGACCTGGAACACGCTGCCCGTGATGCTGGCCAATTCGGCGGCAGTAGGCGTAATGATCTGGTCAGCGCCGGTCGCGATCACGGTCTTGGTATAACCGCTGCCGGTGAGATTGTTGATGTTCTTGACCTTGATGCTGATCGTGCTGCCGGCTTCAGCCTTCACGGTAAAGCCGCGGTTGGTAGCGGCGTCCAGACTGAACGTCGGCTGGCCATCCGTCATCGGCAGACCTGCCGGCAATACCACCGTCGGTGCCGGGGGCGCAATGGTGTCGATCTTGAGCGATTGTCCATCCACGGCAATGAACTTGCCGATCACCGTGCTGCCGGCCACATCTTCCAGCACCTGATCGGCGTTGAGCAGTGCGGCAGCGGTGAATACGCTGTTGAGCGCGCCTTTGTCGATGTCCTGTGCCACCGTGTACTTGAATTTCAGGATGGAGCTACCCAAGCCGCCAACGTACAGCGCTTTGGCGATCTCATCGGGCGTCGGCGGCGGCGCACCGTCTGCTTTTGCAGGAACCAGCTGCACGGCCAGTTGCGAGCTAACCTTCCCCTGCTTGAGGAACACGTCGCGACCAAAGTCGACCGAGACCTCGATGACGTCACCGACCTTGTAAAAACCCTTGGAGACTGCGGGCGCGGTACTGCTGATGTTGAGCTTGAGCGGGGTGTTGCCGTCAATCGGCTTCAGATAGGTAACCTGCAGGCTCTTGTCGCCGACGCTCTTGTTGCCGGCCTGATCGATCAGGCCGGCATAGAGGGTGTTGTCACCAGGGTCCAGGGGGGAGCTCAACGTGATCCGGGCACCATTTTCCCCAGCAATGTTAGAAAGCGCCTCGACCTGGCCCCTGCCAAGCAGTTTCTCGTGCGCGGCATCTGACCAGAGCGAAATGACCGAACCAATCGTTCCTCCCTTCACGATCACGACCGGCTGGGAGAGCGCGGTGATGTTATCGGTAGTAGTGCTGCCCGTATCGCGGCCCGTATCGCTGCCTGTGTCCAGTTGCACGTTGTCCGGTGCACGAGGTGCCTGCACATCCAGCACGAATTTGGCCTTGTCGCTATTGCCGGAGAACGTCAGGTCCTGCTGCTGGCTTTTATTGCCGGCCTTGTCGAGTACATAGGCACTCAGTTTCAGCGGTACGCCGTCCCCGAAGTTGGCCTTTTGCGCAAACCTGTTGAGACTCGCCACGACTTCGGCTTTATAGCTGGACTCGGTGAACGTTGCCTCCCCCTTTTCATCAAGCCTTTCTTCCGCAAGAATCGCTTCGGCAAAGTTTTCGCCGGGACCGCCCGTACCTGTGAACGAGACCATCAACCTCACAATGGCGCCCTTGTCATTGACCTTGTCAAAAGACTGCCCCGTGACGACCGAGAATTTCTGCGTAATTTTGCTGGTCCAGACGGAAAAGCCGTCGTCAGGATTACTGCTGACAATGGCATTGAGCTTTTCCGGCACCGGCACGCCCCCACCTGATGCGTCCAGCGCCGGACGGAAGCCGTTGACAAACACGGGATGCTCGACCATCTCCAGCTTGGGATCGGCCGGCGGTTTGGTATCCACCTTGTAGGTGGTGGCCAATTGTGTGTCCACGCCAATGGCTTTGGCGATGTCGTTGCCGGGGAACGCATGGCCGTCCCGGTCGCTCCAGTTTCCGGCACCGTCCGGCGTGAACAGCAGATTGCCACCGTCGGTATAGACGTAGCTGTCAGCGTGAAACTTCAGTGCATTCGCCGGAATTCTGATATCGCCATCAAGGCCTTTGGTGGACGCATCTCCTGCCGCCCCCAGCCTGAGTATGAAGTGCAGTACATCACCACCGTTGGTGTTGTCCGAAGTCTCACAATCAGCATCGAAATTGCTGCCCGCCAGTGTGACTGTCAGCTTGGGAGCATTACCGCTCCAGGAGATCTTGTAGGGCAAGGCCAGTGCAATGCGCAGCGTGCTGGCTCCCGAATCGGCCATGCCGTTGAAGGTGCCGCCGGGCGGCGCCGATTCCAGTGCGATCTGCGCCATGTTCAGGCTGATTTTGGCCCCGGCGGCGACATAGCCCAGTGCGCTGCCAGTCGCACGCAGCTGGAAGGTGGCGTCGACATTCGGGACCGGGTCGTAGTAGCTGTCCTGCTCGCCGTCACGGCGGGTGACCGGCAGCAGGAAGATGGTCGCATCGGACGAGGAAGGCTTGGCTGGCCGGATTCCTCTATTGCCTGCTCTGGCCGGATCGTCGATATGCGTGGGCACGGTCAGTTTGAAGAAGCCGCCGCCCTTGTTGCTGGCGTCATTGATGCTGTTGCGGACGGCATCGACATCCTTCTGGGTCAGGACATAGTCATAAGTGAAGATTTTTGCATTTTCGACGGGCTTGCCATCTGCGCCCAGGCGGATGAATTCGATACGCAGGCTATCTCCCGCCTTGACCGAATCGGCGGTATTGACCCTCAGCGTCAATCCGTCAGAAAAACTGACGGCGCTGATGCTGGCCGCCACCCCTGGCGCGGGAGTTTTACCCGCGACCGGCTTTTCTATCCCCGTATCGATATTGATGTAGGGCACCTGAGCGCCGTTGGCACCCGCACCATCTGCACTGGCGGCGTTGTAGAGCCGGAGGGCAGCTTCATCCAGGCCGACCGGCATCAGGGTCTGGCCGTCCGCACCACGGACCGTGGCCGAACGGATCTTTTCCAGATTCAATACCCACTTGCCCGCTTGCTCTTCAAAGGCACTGGCCAAGAGCTTGAGCGCAGCCCCCAGCGCATCCTCGCTGGCCACGCCGGCGTCGCGCTGCGCCTGCGCCATACCCGCCAGCAAGCCCAGGGCCAGACCGTAGTTCTGGCTGTCCGGCGTGAGGATAGGATTGCCGCCGCCACCCAGGAAGGTCGGCAACAGATGCGCCAGGTCGCCCGCATTGATGCCGAAGGCCTTGGCCACGGCAGCATGGATGGCGTCGATGTTGGCGGCCGACAGATCCTGGCCGATGCGTCCCGCGGCCAGCGTGGTCAGCGGGTTCACGGTGAGCTGCTGGTCTGAGGTGAGATTGCCGATGATGGCCACCATGTCAGTGGAGCCCAGAGTCATCGGGCCGGCGACCTCATCACGCTGGTCAGCACTGCTGCCGGTATCGCGGATCACCACCCGCACAATGTCCTGCGCCGTGACCTGGCTCTTCTCGACCTTGATGCTCATGCGGCCATTGCGATCCACGGTGGTCGCGCTTCCGATGTCCTGCCACTCCCCGCCCATCCACTTCTGGGCAATGGCGCGCACCGAGGCTCCGGCGATGAAGATGCCGGCGGCCGGGGTCACGGTCAGTGTCCAGGTGTTGCTGGGGACGGCCGGCGTACTGCCGGCATCCGGCTGGGCATTGGTATTGCCGCTGCTACCGCCGCCACCACCGCCAGCGGCGGCCAGGCCCAGCAGTGCCAGCGCGCCACCGCCGATGGCCAGCGGCAGCTTCCAGTCCTTGCCGAACCAGCTCTCCATCCAGTCGGCACCGGATTTTTCGCGCGCGCCGGGCAAGGGGGCGGCCTGGCGCAACAGTTCCTCGCCCACACTGACGGGAGCATCGGCGCTGGTCTGACCGGCACCGGTCTTGCTGCCGGATGAAGCGCTGCTGGCCTGCGCCAGCAGCAGGCGCTCATCGTCCTGTCGGGCGTTGCCGGAAAGTTCCTCCGTCCTCTCCTCCTCTTCTTCGTCTGTCTCGCCACGGCGTACCGACATGGCTGCGTCGGCGCTTTCCTGCGCGCGCGCGGCGGCCTCGGCTTCCGTCAGCAGGTCCATGTCGGCTTGCGGCTCGTCTGGTACTGCATCCGTATGCTCCTTGCCGAGCTGGGCCGCCTTGGTGGATTTTCCGGACTTGCTGGCTGCTGCCACGGTGGTGCGCCGGGCCGACGGCATGATCAACGGGAGCGGGGCAGTGCGCAATTGCTTGTTGCTGATCGGGTTGATTCCAGCCTTGTTTTGATCATTGGACATACGAAGCGCTCTTTCTCTGGTCTATGGAGTGAGTAATGAATGAAATAAGTGACGAAACCGCTGCACCAGACAGGCAAAGGCCAACATCACGTTGGCCTTGCCGGGACAGCAGGTCAGGAATGGCTTTCCGGATCGGCACCTGAGGGTGGCAAGCGGTCCTGCTGGTCTTGCTGGTCTTGCTGGTCTTGCTGTTCTTGATGTTCTTCCGAGAGCCGCAGGGCCGGACTGCCGGTCGCCGAGAGTGTGGCTTGCGCCCTCGCGGCGGCATTCATGTCGACCTTGTCGATGCGGGCGATGATCTCGATCAGGTGCGGCTGCAGTTGCTGGCCTTGCTGCAGCAGTTGCGCACCGACGGTCTCGACGGCCACCTGCGTACTGCGCGAGCTGGTCTGCATGCTGCTGAGGGCCTGCCCTTGTTCGCGCTGTTCTCGCAGATTCGATTCGATCAGTTCGCTGAGCTGGCGCAGGTCTTGTCCCACGGCGGAGCGCAGGGTGTCCGCATGCTCGCGCATGGCCTGGCGCGCCAGTTCGGCCTCCTGGGTGGCGGCGGCGATCAGGTCGCTCAGCTTGCGCGAGACGCTGCGCTGGTCGTCGCTGGCTTCGGTCTGCCCCATGGCGATGCCGGCCAGGTGCACTTCCATGGCCCGTACGCTGGTCAGCAGGCCCTGATGCGCTTGCTGGGTGTCTTCGAACTTGTGGACCAGCGCACCGAGACGCTGCTCCATGGTGGCGGCAATCTGCTCCAATTGCGGGCGATCCTGGGCCTGGGCGGCGGTGCGCTTTTCCAGTCCTTCCAGGCACTTCACCAGGGGTTCGCTGGCCTGGCGCATGCGGGACGAGGCCAGCAGGACGGCTTCGGTCTGCTGGTGCATCTCGTTGCGGATGCTGCGGATTTCCTGCAGCTGGGCTTGGGCCACGGAGAAATCGTTGCGCATCTGCTGTTCGTCCGGCTCACCGTTGGCGGGCACGCAAACGGCATCGGCCACGCTCATGTACGCCGCTTCGGCCCGGTTGCACAGCACGCGCTGCAACTTGCGGGTGGCCAGCAGCTGCACGTTGTTGACGATGGATCCGCCCAGGCCCAGCAGCGAGGCGACGAAGGCGTCACCCATGCCGGCCAGCGGCGCGCTCATCTTCTGGAAGAACTGCGCCATCATGTCGCTGCCGCCCGAACCGGCCACGCCGAACAGGCCGATCAGCGCTGCCACCTCCTTCAGGGTCACGATCAGGCCGAGAAAGGTGCCGAACAGGCCCAGGCCGATCAGGGTGTTGGCGATGTACTGGGTCAGCGTGGTACGGCGCTGGATTTCCAGCGCGAAGCTGTCAGCCTGGTGCTGCAGGCGGGCCGGATCATGGATCGGGGCCGTGCCATCCTTGCTTAGCAGGTTCTGGAACAAGGTCCGCACTTCCAGGCCGGCGGGCACACCGGCCAGCGTATCGTTCAGGTTGGCCAGCTTGACACGGCGGTCCTGGGTCTCGGAGGACTTGAACCGGCCGGCCAGCAGACCGAGGTACTTGCCTTCGCCCAGCAGACGCCAGGTTTGCCACAGGGTGAGCAGCTGGCCGATGATGGTCACGACCACCAGCAAGATGACGAAGTAGGGATTGGCCACGTGCTCCATCAGCTCTTTCACGCGTCCGTAAAGCAGGCCGTTGACCAGCATGTACATGGCAAATACGGCCAGCGTACCGATCATCGGCAGAAGATAAGCCGGATCGGGAGCAGATTGCTTGGGTAGTGAGACAGGTTTCATGGAATTTTCCTTGTAGTGGTAGTAGTGGGCAATCGATGGGGCTTACCGCTCCCCCATCGATTCCTGAAGAGTCTTGGCGATAGGCTTGACCAAGAAGGACAGGACGGTACGGGTATTGGCCTTGATCTCGACGGTGGCGGTCATGCCGGGCTTGACATGGATGGCATTGGCCTTCTGGCCCTTGAAGACGGCCTCCTCCAGGGCGATGTGGACGCGGTAATAGGGCACGGCTCCCTGGCGCGTTTCGTCCAGCAAGGTATCGGGACTGACGTAGACGACCTGGCCCTTGAGGGTGCCGTAGATGGAATAGTCATAGGCATCAAGCTTGACGTTGGCCTCCTGGCCGGCTTTGACGTAGGCGGAGTCGGTGGTCGATACCTTCACCTCGACAATCAGGTTGTCCACCGGCAGGATTTCCATCACCACGTCACCCGGGCGCACCACGCCGCCAATGGTGGTGAGCTTGATGTTCTTGACCACGCCGTCAGCCGGTGCCCGCAACTCGGTGTGTTCCAGCACCTGGCTGCGGTCTTCCAGCTGTTCACGCTGGGTGTTGAGGTCTTCCTGCACCTTGGTCATGTCGACCAGGGCCTCCTGGAAATACTTGTTGCGCTTGTTGTTGATCTGGGCGCGGATGTCGGCCACGTTGCGCTGCAGCCGCAGGACGTCGGCGCGGCCGACGTCGCCGGTCTGCTCCAGGTTGCGGTTCATCTGCAGTTCCTGCGAGGCCAGGCCGAGCATGTCATGCAGGGCCTGCAGATCCTGGTCGATCAGGGCCTTGCGCTTAATGTAGAGGTCCTTCTGATTGGCGATGTATTCCTTGTACTCCAGCAAGTCCGGTTCGAACACCAGCGGCTGGCCGTACACCTCGGCACGCAGGCGCGCCAGGCTGATGCGCAGCGCTGCGACCTTGGCGCGGCTGTCGTTGAGGGAGGTCTGGATACGGTCCTGCTCCAGCACCATCAGCAATTGCCCCTGCTTGACGGCCTCACCCTCCTTCACCAGGATCTGCTTGACGGGTCCGCCATCAGGGGCCTGCACCGACTGCGTACGGGAGACCGCAATCACCTGCCCTTGCGCGCGGGTGACCTGATCGATGTGGCTCAGGCCGGCCCAGACCAGCAGCAGCACGACACTGAGCATGGACAGGCGCAACATCCAGCGCGCCGAGACCAGGGAGTGATGGGGATCGGGTTTATTCATTTTCAAGCTCATGGTCATGGCGAACCTCAGGCGACGACGGCATTCCCCGCACTGGCGGTATCACCGCGCAGTCGGGCCAGGACGGCATCGCGCGGGCCGTCGAGCACGATCCGGTTGCCCACCACCACGATCACGCGTTCGACCATGGGCAGGAAGGCAGGCTTGTGGGTAACCACCACCAGAGTGCGGCCACCGCTGATTTCTTCATTGAGCACGCCCAGGCAGTGACGCTCCAGGTCTTCATCCATGGAGGCCGTGGGTTCGTCGAGCAGGAAGATGTCAGGCCGGCACAGCAGCAGCCGGGTGAAGGCCACCAGCTGGCGCTGGCCCCCGGACAGGCCGCGCCCGCCCTCCTGGATCGGCAGGTCCAGTCCCTTGGGATGGGCTGAGACCAGGCGCAGCAGGCCGGTGCGCTCCATCACCTGGCGCAGCACTTCGTCGCCGGGATCGGGCAGGCCGATCAGCAGGTTCTCGCGCAGGGTGCCGACGAAGAGACGGTGGTCTTGCTGGAGATAGCCGATGTGCTGATTCAGCGTCAGGCGGTTGATGTTGGCCATGTCCAGGCCATCGATCAGGATGCGGCCCTGCTGGGGCCGGTACAGCCCGGACAGCAGGCGCACGATGGTGGACTTGCCGGCACCGATCGGTCCCAGGATGGCGACGCGCTCCCCGGCACGGATACTCAGCTGGTCAATGCTCATGGCATTGAGCAGGCTGCCGGCATAGGTGAATTTCACTTCTTCCACACGGAACTCGCCGCGCAGGGTGTCCGGGGTCAGCTGGCGCTCGTTGCCCTGATCAGTCTGCAGGGCATAGATTTTTTCCAGTCCGGCCAGAGTGGCCTTGGTATGCGCACGCTGCACCATCAGGCCGGGAATCATGGCCACCGGGGCCAGAATGCGGCCACCCAGGATGGAGCAGGCGATCAACGCACCCATGGTGATCTGGCCGTTGATGACCAGGAAGGAGCCGACGATGACGGTGGTCGAGTAGCTCAGTTGCTGCAGCATGGCAGCGATATAGCCGGCATGGTCGCCGATGGCGCGCATGGCCATGTCGCTGCGGATGGACTCGGCGCTGACGTCGATCCAGCGCGAGAGGAATTTCCAGCCGCCGGAACCGGACTTGATGGTCTCCACCCCCTCCACCGTCTCCACCAGTAAGCCGGTCTTGAGGTTGGAGGCCGCCGCGCTCTTGTCGGCCAGCCGTACCACCTTGCGATTGGAGAGGTAGCCGATGCCGATGGCCGCCAGCCCGAACACGGTCGGCACCAGCGCCATCCAGGGACTGGCGATGAAGGCGATCACCAGCACGAACAGCAGGCCCAGCGGCAGGTCGACCAGGGTGAACAGCGTCTGCGAGGTATAGAAGGAGCGAATTTGTTCATATCCGCGCAGTTGCCCGGCCAGGCTGCCGACGGAACCTGGCAACTGGTCCACCCGGACCGACAGCAAGCGTTCGAAGAGCGCCTGCGAGAGCTTGGCATCGAGGCCGGAGACCACGCTGTCCATGATGTGAGAACGCGCGAACTTCATGCCCAGCTCGAAGACGATGGCCAGCGAGACGCCGATGGCCAGCACGATCAGCGTAGCCACGCCGTGGGTAGGAATGACCCGGTCATAGACCTGCATCGAGAAGACCGAGGCCCCCAGCGCAATGACGCTCATCACCACCGAGGCAATGACCACTTCCAGGATGATGGGACGGTATTCGCCAAGCGCTTCCTTGAAGACGCGTTCAAAACCGTGCTGGTCCGGCTTGTTGCCGAGCGGCGCGAAATCGAGCTTGTAGGCACCTTCGCTCAGATCACTGTCGCTGACCAAAGCATGGCCTTCTTCACTGATGAAAATCCAGCGGCCATCGGGACGCTGGTCGGCGATGACACCCCAGCCGCGCTCGCGCACTACGCCCAGCATGGGAAGCTGTGCGCGGTCCGGCTTGGCCAGATGCTGCGACTTGGGCAGGCTCAGGGCAGCGCAGAGGCTGTTGATGTCGATGGCCGCTGCGCCGCTTTTCACCATCGATTGGGTGATGGCGGCATTGAGCCGGACGCTGTCGATCACCACACCGTGGCGTCGCGCTGCCGTCATCACGGCCCATGACAAGGAAGACGCCAGTTCACTCATGACAGGCCTCCCGGGAAACCAGCAAGGCAGCTGGATACAGGCCCGTGCAGCCTGCGCCGGACATCTTGCTGGCCGCAGCGCGGCGCACCGCACCGGCAACGGGGGGCGAACTGGGACAGGAATGAATATTCTTTCTCATGGCGATTCGTTTGGTTTGATATCAGTCGCGACGATCGGCCTTCCTTCAGGGGAAGGACTGTCGACGGCGCCTATTCGGACGATGCGGACGATGCGGACGTACTCGGCTTGATCGACAGTGAGAGCGAAAAACGGGAGAGAACCCCTCGGACGATGTGTCGCGCGATGCCAGAAATGAGCGGGATGCGTCATCGTTGCTGCTTTGCCATCTCAGCAACAGCGGGCAAAACCGAGGGAGATCTCGTCCGGAATCAGGCGCTGCGGCAGATCGTCAATGGGGCTAATGATCTGTGAAAATATATAAAGATTTAATTGTCCTTTAGTTCATTTCAGACATATTTGTAGTCTCGAAAAAACTAAGTAAATGACGATTTCAGTCGATCAGAGAACAAACCTCACTCTGGAACGATGGACGCCCTTCCTGTCGACGAGTGAAGGGAAAATCCAGGACCACTTTCGCGACGATCAAAGAAATACGGAAGATCTTTGAAAGCCTCTTCATATCTGGATACACAAAAGCGAACTCCCCTCGAATCATGTTGAACCCGAGGGGAGCTTGGTGCCATTCGCCACCTGATCACCGACAATCAGTCAGCACTGGTGACAGCGTCTCCGCCAGACCATTAACATCGACGCCGTACTAACTTTATCTAACATTTTTCGCTTAACAAATTGTCTGATGGTGCAGACGGAATGAACTATCGATGGCACCGTCGAGTGAACGACATCAACAGCAACGGAGAGGAAAGATCAGACAGGAAAGGACGCCTGTGCGCACAGCCCGCGCAAGCTCAGTGCGAGGACTGCAGATCCGGCGCCACCACGGCCTCTGCGGAGCCGCCAGCCGCGAGAGAAGACAACGGCGATTCCGGGGCGTGCAACGACAGAGCCGACAGTGGCGAACCCGCCGGGCCCGCTGCCCGATCGCAATAGCGCGCAAATTCAGCGGCCAGCATCGGCCGTGCGTAATGCCAGCCCTGGGCATAGTCAACGCAGGCCTGCTCCAGATAGCGCGCCTGCACCGGCGTTTCCACGCCTTCCGCGACGATCTTCAGCTTGAGCTTGCGGGCCAGGTCGATGATGCAGGCCAGCACCGGATGCTCGTGATCCGTGCCGATGCCGATGACGAAGGAACGATCCAGTTTGAGCACATCACATGGAAGTTCGTGCAGATAGCGCAGGCAGGAATAGCCGGTCCCGAAATCATCCAGCGCAATGAGATGCCCCCGCTCCCGCGCCCGCGACAGCGTCTCGCGGCTCGGCAGGGTTTCCATGCTGCTGCTCTCGGTGATTTCCAGCCAGAGTTGGGCCGGCACGATACCGGTGCCGTCCAGCGCGGCATCCAGCACCTCCAGGATGCGGCCGCTGTTGACATCCTGGGCCGGGATATTGACGGCCGCATGCAAGCAGCGATGAGCGCGCAGCGTGGGGGCCAGGTCGCTGACGGTCTGTTGCAGTACCCGGTCGGTGATGGCATTGAGGTAGCCATGCCGCTGCGCCGCGGCCAGGAAACGGTCTGGCGGCAGCAGTGCCCCGTCTTCGCGCTGCCAGCGCACCAGGACTTCTGCGCCCGCACAGCGGCCGTCGGCCAGTACCACGATGGGCTGATAGACGACTCTGAATTCCTCGCGCTCGATGGCGCGCTTGAACTGCGCTTTGGTGATCATGGTCCCCCCGGCCGCAGTTCCCCTTGCGGTCCCCGTGCGCACCGCAGCGGATGCGCACGGGATTGATGGTCAGCGTACCTGGTCCAGGCCATACGCCCACAATTGCAGCTTGCGGCCATCCGCGATGATCATGGCCGTGACGTCGGCCTTCTGCAGATCGGTCTGCACCACTTCGCGGGCGGCATTCATCACGTCCAGCCAGGAGCGCCGGCCCGACAGATATTGGCGGGTATAGGAAGCCAGCACCTCCTCGGACGATACGGCGACGTCTTCCAGATTGCGTGCACGCGCCTCGGCTTGCTGATACTCGGTGTAGGTGGCGGCCATCTGCGAGATCAGTTCCAGCCGTGCCGCATCCACGGCCAGCAGCGCTGACTGATAGCGGCCCTGCGCGGCCGCCACTTCCGAACCCAGCGACAGGCCGGCCCCCAGCTGCATCTGCATGCCGATGAAAGCACGGTTGGCATTGGGGGTGTGAGGCACGCTGAAGTTGCCGCGCTGGTGCTCCAGGCGGGCATAGACTTCAGGCCAGTAGGAGGCACTGCGGATCTGGATGGCCGACTCCTGGACCTTGGCATCAGCGCGCAGGCGCTTGAGCAGCGGGCTGCTCTCCAGCATGCTCTCGGTCAGTGCGGGCAGATCCTCGCTGACGGACATCTTCGCCACATCGGCACGCAGTTCTTCATCGCTCAGCGGCAGGCCGACCAGTTGTTCCAGTTGCAGCCGCGCCGACTGGCGGCTGGCCTTGGCTCCCAGCAGGTCGGTCAGCGCCTGGTCGCGACGGCCGCGCACCAGCGTCACGTCGACGCGCGCAGCGGCTCCTTCCTTCTCGCGGCGCTGGCTTTGTGCGAGGAAATCTTCCAGCGCTTTCAGATTCTTCTGATTGGCCTCGGTGGCCAGATCCGAACGCACCCACAGGCTGTATTGCGAAATGACCTGCTCGGCCAGGCGGAAGCGCTGTTCACGCAGGGCTTCGCCAGCAGATTCATGATTGTGCCCGGCCTGTTCCAGCTGGGCCGTCAGGCGGCCGCCGGACCACAGGGTCTGCTGCAGGCGCAGGGTCACCACGGTATCGTCGCCGTTGTAGGAAATGTCGCGCGAACTGGTCACGCCGGCGCGTTCGACCGACATGGACGGTGTCGGAAAGAATTGCCACTTGGCCGACGAGATACCTTCGGCAGCGGCGTCGACGGCACGTTGCCGAGCGACCGCAGCGGGATTGTTGAAAGCGGCTTGCTTGACCAGATCGCCCAGGCTGACAGCGCCCGCCGGCAGGCTCAACAAGCCCAGTGACATCGCCATCACGGCAGCCAGCCGGTTGGGCCAGCGCGGGCGCGGCAAGGTGGAGGAAGACTGCGGGCCGCACGCGCCGCCAAGGGGGAGGATGTCGTTCATCTGCGCTCATTTCAGGTTGATCTCGTCCAGGGAGGAAGGTCTCGCGGCAGGCGGGAAGACGGCGCCGGGCGCCGTACTTCACGCACCTGCACACTGGCCGGGCAGCAGCCGCAAAGGCGGCAGGGCAGCCGGCCGGCTGCGATGACGGGTGACGAGAATTGGCTTGGATGATCGCGGAAAGGACGGGGGGGAACGAATTGTCCGATGGTGCAGAAATCTTCATACGGCCTCGAAATAATTCGAGAAACACTACAAAGATTAATGAAGAACAGCTGCAGACCCTGCCAAGAACGTCTGCAGCCGGATGAGGTGCACGGGTTCCGGCACGCTCAGGAAGAAAACGACGCCACCGCCAGGGCGGCACGCAAGGTGGTGATGACCTCATCCCAATCGCCCGCACGCTGCTGGCGGAACAGCCGTGCCGTCGGATACCAGGGCGAGTCATGGCGTTGCAGGAACCAGCGCCAGTCGGGCGCATAGGGCAAGGCGATCCAGACCGGCAAGCCGAGCGCGCCGGCCAGGTGGGCGGCTGCCGTATCGACGCTGATGACCAGGTCCATGCAGGCAAGCGCGGCGGCCGTATCGGCGAAATCGCGAATGCCCTCCCCCACCGCATGCCACTGCGGTCCGGCCTGCTGCAGCCATTGCGCATCGGCGGTGCGCAGATCGGGCTGGATGATGAAGAAGGACACCCCGTCACGCGCCTTGGCCAGAGCCGCAAAGCGCTCCAGCGCGATGGACCGGCGCGCATCGTTGGCATTGCCGGGGTTGCCGGAGCAGATGATGCCTACGCGCACCTGCCCCGGCGCACGCGGTGCCAGCGCGTCGAGCTGCTGCTCCCACTGCCGTTTCAGGTCGATATGAACGTTCAGGTAAGGCACCGGTGCCGGGATGTTGTCCATCGCCGTATTGCACACCAGCGGCAGGCTCATCAGCGGCAACTGATAATCGATCGCGGGCAAGGCGCCTGCGGTCGGCACCAGCTGAATGCGCGAGGCCACCGGCAAGCCCTGCATCAGGGTGAACAAACTTTCCGGAACCTCGAACACCACCTCGGCCCCGGCCTCGACGATCTGCTGCACGTAGCGGCTGAACTGGATGGTATCGCCCTGCCCCTGCTCGGCCCACAGCAGGATGCGCTTGCCGGCCAGCGAGCTGCCGCCGTTCCAGGGCGGGATGGCGGCGTGGCGATAAGGATCGGCACCGCGTCCTTCCCAACGCCATTCGTAGAGCGGCAAAGCCTCTTCCAGCCGGCCAAGCACCAGCAGCGACAAGGCCAGGTTGACATGGGCATCGGCGTCCTTGCCATCCATGCGCAGGGCGCGGCGGAAGCTGTCGATGGCTTCCTCGTGGTCGCGCAGGCGCGCCAGCGTGGTGCCGCGGCTGACGTGGGCATCCACCAGATCGGGGTCGAGGATGAGGGCGCGGTCGTAATAACGCAGCGCTTCCTCGTAGTCACCCAAGGCATGTTCGATCAGGCCCGCATCCAGCCAGTATTGCGCGCGCTCATCGAAGCGCAGCAGCACCTGGCGCAGGCATTCGCGTGCGGCTTCCCACTGGCCGGCGCGCTCATGCAGGCGCGCCTTGCGGTGCCAGGTATCGGGAACATCGGGATTGCGCCGCAGTGCCTCTTCCAGTAAGGCCAGCGCCTGGCCATCGTTCTTGCCGGAGGGCGACATGCCCTGCAAGGCGGCCGAGGCGGCGACGAAGAACTCGGGACGTTCATGCCCCGCCTCGATCAGGTCGCGATAGAGCAGGAAGCTGTCTTCATATCGCCCCTGCTCGTAGAAGGCGCGCCCCAGGCGATAGCGCAGGGCCAGCGCTTCCTCGCTGTCGGGGTCGACCAGCGGCAAGGCCTGCTGCCAGGCCAGGGCTGCTTCTTCGAAACGTCCTTGCGCGGCCACCACGCTGCCCAGCAGCTGCAGCGCATCCTTGTGCCGGGGATGGGTCTCCAGCAAACCGAACAGCACTTGTTCGGCGGCGGCGTAGTCATCCTGGTGGAAATGGTCGAGGGCGAGGCGGACGGTATCAGTGGCGTTCATGGCAGGCGGGGTGAGACAAACCCGCGTATTGTCTCATCCCTGCCGGGGTACTGCGTCAGCGCTTGAACACCAGCACCGGATCGGCGCGATAGATGGCCGGATACATCTTCTGCAGGTTGCTGATCTTGGGCAGGTCGTTGTAGGCGATGTAGGGCTGGTTCGGATGCAGGGTGGCGTAATCCTGATGGTAATCCTCGGCCCGGTAGAAACCTTGCAGCGGCGTCACCTGGGTCACGATGGGAGCGCTGAAGACCTTGGCGGCATTGATCTGGGCGATGTAGGCCTGGGTGGCCCGGGCCTGTTCGTCGCTGGCGGTGAAAATGGCCGAACGATATTGCGTGCCATGGTCCGGGCCCTGGCGGTTGAGCTGGGTCGGGTCATGCGCCACCGAAAAATAGATCTGCAGGATCTGGCCATAGGAAATCTTGCGCGGATCGTAGGTCACCTGTACCGCCTCGGCGTGCCCGGTGGTACCGGAACTGACCATGGAATACGTGGCCGAATCGGCCTTGCCGCCGGCATAACCAGACACCGCCTGCAACACGCCCTGGGTATGCTGGAACACCCCCTGCACACCCCAGAAGCAGCCACCCGCGAGGACCACGGTGGCGGTGTTGGCGGTGGAGGCCAGCACCGCCTTGCCGCTAGGAGCGGGCACCGCCACCGCCGCTTCGGCAGCAAAAGTGGAAGCACAGGCCAGCGCCAGGCAAAGGCTGGCCGCAGAGGCCAGGAAGGCAGGTTTGAACAGGGACATGGCAGGCTCCGACAGGGCAGGGAAAAATCAGAAAATCGGCTAGGACGATCAGGTCAAACGCACAAGATATGAAGCATTCAGCGCCGCACGGGCTTTCCCGGCGTGCCCGATGCGCCGCTGCGCCGCCACAGCAGGCGCAAAGCGAGCATCACCCCGACCAGTACCGCAAACAACAGCGGCTGGGCGATCAGGTTCTTGCCGGCCTTGTCCCACCAGTAGTGCAGCACACCCAGCGGCACGATCACATAGACCAGCCGGTGCAGGGCCTGCCAGCGCTTGCCGCCCAGGCGACGCACCATGCCGTTGGTACTGGTGATGGCCAGCGGGATCGACAGCAGCAGCGCCAGCACGCCCACGGTGATGAAGGGCCGCTTGACGATGTCCTTCCAGATCTCACCGAGGTCGAAGAAGTGATCAAACCAGACGAAGGTCGTGAAGTGCAGGCACAGATACAGAAACGCCATCAGCCCCAGCATGCGGCGCATGCGCACCAGCCAGTTCAGCCCGGTGATCTTGCGCAGGGGCGTCACCGCCAGGGTGATGCAGAACAGGTACAAGGTCCAGTCGCCGGTGCTGTGGGTGATGAATTCCAGCGGATTGGCTCCGAGGCCGCCGGTGAAGCCCAGCACCACCAGCCGCACCAGCGGAACGAAGGCCAGGGCCAGGAACAGCCACCACAGCCCCGTCACGGCGCGTGGTTTGAGATTGCGCAAGGCGGCCGGAGCGAGCTGCATGCCTGATCCGATCCTCAGAAGAACTTGCGCAGGTCCATGCCGGTGTACAGGCTGGCCACGTCGTTGTATCCGTTGAACATCAGCGTCTTGCGCTTGGGCGCGAAGAAGCCGTCCTCGCCGATGCGACGCTCAGTGGCCTGCGACCAGCGCGGATGGTCCACGTTGGGGTTGACGTTGGAGTAGAAGCCGTATTCCTGCGGGGCGTAGAGATTCCAGGCGGTCTTGGGTTCGTCCTTGACGAAGCGGATCTTGACGATGGACTTGGCCGACTTGAAGCCATACTTCCAAGGCACGATGATGCGCACCGGTGCGCCGTTCTGGTTGGGCAGCACTTCGCCGTACATGCCCAGGGTCAGCAGGGTGAGCGGGTGATTGGCTTCGTCCAGGCGCAAACCTTCACGATAGGGCCAGTTCAGGATGGGGGTGGACAAGCCCGGCATCTGCTTCTTGTCGGCCAGGGTGACGAATTCGACATACTTGGCATTGCCCGTGGGTTCGGCCTTCTTTATGAGGGCCGAGAGCGAATAGCCGATCCACGGGATCACCATCGACCAGCCTTCCACACAGCGCATGCGGTAGATGCGCTCTTCCAGCGGGGCCAGCTTGGTCAGGGCATCGAGGTCCAGGGTCATGGGCTTCTTGACCTCGCCTTCGATGTCGATGGTCCACGGGCTGGTTTTCAGGCTGCCGGCATTCTTGGCCGGATCGGCCTTGTCGGTACCGAACTCGTAGTAATTGTTGTAGCTGGTGGCGTCTTTGTAGGCGGTCTGCTTGTCCATGACCGCGAAGGCGTTATTGAGCTGGGCCGGCAGCTTCTTGCCCTGCTGGGCGAAGGCTTGCGGCAGCGCGCCCATGCCGCCGGCCAGCGCGGCACCGGCCGCCACGCGCGCCATGAAGCTGCGGCGCGACAGGTAGAGATCACGCGGGGTGATCTCGGAGGCGGTCGGGATGTCAATCTGGTCGGGACGAATCTTGATCAGCATGGTGCGCTCCGGCAAAAAAGGAAGTGAATGCAAAGCGGAGGCAAGGTCAAGACCTCGCCGATGAGATGCCATGGTAAAAGCGGCGCGGTGACGCCCGGGTGGCATTTTGATGACAATTTTGTCATGAAGAAAAATCCCTCCATTGCTAGAATCAAGTGCATTTTCCGGTTCATTCTCTCCGATCCGGGCCGCCTTTGCAGCGGCACTTTCCGTCCATTCCACCTCACACGGTTTCCCACAGCATGGCCATCCTGGTAATCGAAGACGACCCCAAGACCGGTGACTACCTGCGCAAAGGCTTGCGCGAATCCGGCTATGCCGTCGACCTCGCCCGCACCGGCAGTGACGGCCTGCACATGGCACTGGAACAGGACTACGACCTGGTGGTGCTGGACGTGATGCTGCCCGGCCTGGATGGCTGGCAGGTCATGAGCGCACTGCGCAGCAAGCGCGACCTGCCGGTGCTGTTCCTGACCGCCAAGGACCAGGTGGAAGACCGCATCCGTGGCCTGCAGCTGGGGGCCGACGACTACCTGGTAAAACCCTTTTCCTTCACTGAACTGGTATTGCGCATCCGCACCCTGCTGCGCCGGGGCGTCACGCGCGAGGCCGAGGTCTATGAGATCGCCGACCTGCAGCTGGACCACGTGCGCCACAAGGTCACGCGCCAGGGTATTCATATCGCCCTGACCAACAAGGAATTCATGCTGCTGCACCTGCTCATCAAGCGCCGGGACGAGGCACTGTCACGGTCCGTGATCGCCTCGCAGATCTGGGATATGAACTTTGACAGCGACACCAATGTGGTCGACGTCGCCATCAAGCGCCTGCGCGCCAAGATCGACGCGCCCTTCGAGAAGAAACTGATCCACACCGTGCGCAGTGTCGGCTACATGTTCTCTGAGAACCCATGAACACCGTTGCCACACCCGTGCGCAGCTGGACCCTCACTTCCCGCGTCACCGCCCTGTTCGCGCTGATGACTGCGCTGGTGGTCACCGGCCTGGGCTTCTACCTGGATCGGGCGGCCGGGGTCGCCCTCTCGCAGCGCGCCGACCAGGCCCTGATCGGGCGCGTGGAACACTTCCGCAACCTGATGCACGACCTCTACAACGTCGAGCAGATGGAGCAGCGCCCTGCCCTCTTCGAAAGCATGATGGGCAATGAGCAGGATGTGCGCATCTTCCGCCGTCAGGGTGAAGCGCCCTTCATCCAAAGCAATCCCGATCACCTGCAGCCGCCTGAGATGACCCCGCTTCCGGTGGGCCGTCCGGTCAGTTCGGCCAGCCTGCAGACCAGCTTCCGCCCCGATGGCGTGAAGGTACGCTGGGTCTCGGCACTGGCCGATGTGGGCAAGGGTGGCGCCGGCGGCGACCGCGTGGAGATCGTGGCCGCCTATGTGATGGTGCAGGAAAGCCGCATGATGCACAGCTACCGCTGGCGCATTGCCGGTGCAGCGGGCGCTGCCATCTTGCTGACGTCGCTGCTGGGATTCCTGCTGCTGCGACGCGGGCTGCAGCCGCTGGAAGCGATGAGCCAGCGCGCCGCCCAGATCACGCCCGACCGCCTTTCCACCCGCCTGGAGCAGGACGGCATGCCGTCCGAACTGCGGCGCGTGGCGCTCTCCTTCAATGCCATGCTGGACCGGCTGGAGGCTGGCTACGACCACCTGGCGCAATTCTCCGGCGACCTGGCCCACGAGATCCGCACGCCCATCAACGTGCTCATGGGCCAGAGCCAGGTTGCACTGGGCCAACGGCGCAGCCTGGAAGAATATGAACAATTGCTCGAATCGAATGTGGAGGAATTGCAGCGGCTCTCGCGCATCGTCGAGAACATCCTGTTCCTGGCGCAAGCCGACCATGCGACGCTGGCCGTGGAATGCAGCGCGCTGGACCTGCATGAAGAATTGGGCAAGGTGACCGAGTACTTCGAAGGCATCGCCGACGAACGCGGCCTGCGCTTCGAACTGGAGGCCCAGGGCACCTGCCACGCCAACCGCGACATGTGGCGGCGGGCAGTGAACAACCTGGTCATCAATGCGGTGCGCTATGGCGAGGCCGACAGCGTCATCCGCATCCAGACCGAGAACGACGCCAGCGGCAGCCGCATCCTGGTGGACAACCGCTGCGAAGGCGTCACGCCCCATGCGATGGCGCGCATGTTCGACCGCTTCTATCGCGGCGACCGTTCCCGCAGCGCCTTCACCGAATCCAATGGCCTGGGATTGGCCATCGTCAAGGCCATCATGGCCTTGCACCGGGGCACGGCGGCGGTTGAATGCCCGCAGCCGGGCTGGATCCGCTTCAGCTTGTTCTTCCCGTCGGCGGCAACGCAGGCGGCACACTTGCAGGCTCCGCCGCCTCTGCCGACCTGAGCGCTTCCTGCGCGGCCTGGGCCGCCAGTTCAGCCTCGCGCGCTTCGGCCGCACGTCTTGCCTTCTGGGCCGCCGAGGCGCGCGTGAAGATGATCTTCAAGGCTGCCATCACCGGCACCGACAGGAAGATGCCCGCCACCCCGCCCAGTTGGTCACCGGCCAGCAGGCCCAGGATCACCATGAGCGGGCTCACTTCCACGCCCTCGCTCATCAGGTAAGGATTCAGTACGTAATCCTGGAACACCCGATACGCCACGATGAAACCCACCAGCCACAGCAGGTGGTCATAGCCGCTGAAGCCGGCCACCACCAGGGCGGCCGCACTGGCCGCCAGCGGACCGGCGAAGGGAATGAATTCCAGCACCGCCGCCAGGCCCGCCAGCAGCATGGCGTAGGGCACGCCCATGAGCGAGAAGGCGATGCTGTAGGCCACGAAGGTGGCAATGGAGAGAAAAAGCAGCGCGCGCACATAGCGCGAGAGCAGCACGTCGAGATCCTTGATGATGCCATCCCACAGCTTGCGGTTGGAACGGTTCATCCAGGACAGGATTTCATCGCGCATGGCCGGCGCTTCCTTGATGAGCAGGAAGCTGATCACCGGCACCAGCACCAGGTAGATCAGGTTGCTGGCCGCATGCATCACGCCTACCCCGAACTGCTTGGCCAGCGGCATGGCCTGGTCGGTGCCGTTGGCGAGCTGGTCGCGGATGAAGCCGAGGATGCGTGCGCGCAGCGGTTCGGCGAAGCCCGGCAGCGGAATCTTGGACACCGCATCATTGGAGCGCAGCAGCGCCGGCAGTTGCTCGGACAGGCGCACGGCTTCCTCCTGGATGCGCGCGCCGAAGATGGTCGCCACCGCTGCCACGATGCCGATGGCCAGCACGAACACCACCGCAATGGAGACGGCCCGCGGCACCTTGGCCGGGCGCACGCGCTCGACCTGCTCCACCAGCGGATAGACCAGATAACTGAAGAAGACGGCAAACACCAGCACCAGCACAGTGGCTGAAATGGTATAGGTGACATAGAGCAGCAATGCCACCAGGAAGACGGTCCAGACGATCCTGGCCACGCGGAAATCAAAACCCAGCATAAATATTCATCCTTGGAAAAAGAGGACGCAGCATGCGTGCGCCACGGGCAACCCCAGCCCGCCAGCCCCTCTCCACCGAGGTGAAGAAACCCGGTGGACGCTTGCACTCAGTTGTACTCAGTTGCACTCAGTACTTCACCTGTGGCGTGGCCGAGATGTCGTTTCCCGACCGCGTGCCACGCTACGGCTGAGCTGCAAATGCACCTTATTTGATCCGCATCAGGTTTCCTATCAGCCAAATCCTTCTGGCTTTGTAGGAAAGCGTGAAAATACGTTCATGCAGCGCAACATGATGCTGAACAGGGCTGCGTCCTTGTGAAACCGGGAAGTTCACAAGACGCGATGTCGTCATGAAGAGACGTTAATAAGCGCCTTCGCCCCTGCCAGCCCCTGAGCCTGCCGACGGCCCTCGCCCGCGCCTCCGCGCCGGGCGCCCGTCATTCTCATCCGTGATAACTGTTATCAGCAAATACACAGGTGCATGACATTGCGATGGGTCAAGCAATTGCTTTAAATTTCAGACATTACTGAAATTTCGAAAGACTTCGACATGGAAAACAACGTACTCAGCCCGCTCATGCAGCGTTTCATCGGCCATTTCGGCGAGATGGGCAGCCGCTGGGGTATCAATCGCACCGTAGGCCAGATCTATGCCCTGCTCTATATCTGCGGGCGTGCGCTCAATGCCGACGAGATCGCCGAGTACCTCAGTTTTTCGCGCTCCAACGTGAGCATGGGATTGAAGGAATTGCAGTCCTGGCGGCTGGTGAAGCTGCTGCACAAACCCGGTGACCGCCGTGAATATTTCGAACCGCCCGGCGACATCTGGGACATCTTCAAGGTGCTGCTGGAAGAACGCCGCCGCCGCGAAATCGAGCCGACCCTCTCCATGCTGCGCGACGCCCTGCTGGAAGCGCCCGGCAGCAAGGACGACAAGGAAGTGCAAAAGCGCATGCGCGAGATGTATGAACTGATCGAACTTTCCAGTTCCTGGTTCGACGATGTGCAGCGCCTCTCGCCGGAGACGCTGGTGTCCTTGATGAAGATGGGTTCCAAGGTCAAGAAGCTGCTGGACGTGCGCGACAAGTTCCGCGTCGGCGGCAGCAGCAACGAAAAGGAGTAATCCGCATGCAACTCGCCTCATCCTTGCGCAAGCGCCCGTGGCGCTGGCCACGCCTGACCCAGCTGCCGCTGGGGGTGGAGATCACCCTGCTGCTGGTGGTCAAGATTGCCCTCATTACGGTGCTGGCCAAGACTTTCTTCGCCCATCCCGAAGCCAAGCACATGCAGATGCCGGTACAGCGCGTGGAGCAGCGCATGCTGTCTTTCACCACGCCGCAGCCAGCCACCGCACAGCAGTACCCGTCCCAAGACCTGTCCGCCAAACAACAAACGGAGTAACACAACATGGTTCCCATCGATGAAGTCGTCTCGCTGTCACGGCTGCAGTTTGCCGTTACGGCGCTCTATCACTTCCTGTTCGTCCCCCTCACCCTGGGCTTGTCCTGGATCCTGGTCATCATGGAGTCGGTCTATGTCATGACCGGCAACCAGATCTACAAGGACATGACCCGCTTCTGGGGCAAGCTCTTCGGCATCAACTTCGCCATGGGCGTGGCCACCGGCATCACCCTGGAATTCCAGTTCGGCACCAACTGGTCCTATTACTCGCACTACGTGGGCGACATCTTCGGGACCCCGCTGGCCATCGAAGGCCTGATGGCCTTCTTCATGGAATCGACCTTCGTCGGCCTGTTCTTCTTCGGCTGGGACAAGCTCTCGCGCAAGCAGCACCTGATCGTCACCGTGCTGGTGGCGCTGGGCTCGAACCTGTCGGCGCTGTGGATCCTGATCGCCAATGGCTGGATGAACAATCCGGTGGGCGCCGAGTTCAACTTCGAGACCATGCGCATGGAACTGGTCAGCATGACAGACGTGATCTTCAATCCGGTGGCGCAGGTGAAGTTCGTGCACACCGTGGCCGCCGGCTACGTGACGGCTTCCATGTTCGTGCTGGGCGTGTCGGCCTGGTATCTGCTGAAGGCCCGCGATACCGCCTTCGCGCTGCGCTCCTTCGCGGTGGCGGCCGGTTTCGGCCTGGCCTCGACCTTGTCGGTGATCGTGCTGGGCGACGAGTCGGGCTATACCGCCGGTGAAGTCAACAAGGTCAAGCTGGCCGCCATCGAAGCCGAGTGGGACACCCACCCTGCCCCGGCCGGCCTGACCTTGTTCGGCCTGCCCAATGACAAGGAAGAGCGCACCGATTACGCCGTCAAGATCCCCTATGCGCTGGGCCTGATCGCCACCCGTTCGGCCGATACCCAGGTGCTGGGCATCAAGGACCTGAAGAAGGAACACGAAGCACGCATCCGCAACGGCATGCTGGCCTATGCGGCGCTGGCCAAGCTGAAGGCGGGCGACAAGTCCCCCGAAGCCCGCGCCGAATTCGACAAGCTCAAGAAGGACCTGGGCTACGGCCTGCTGCTGAAGAAGTACACCAACAACGTCGTCGATGCCACGCCTGAACAGATCAGCCTGGCGGTGAACGACACCATCCCCAAGGTCGCACCGCTGTTCTGGTCCTTCCGCGGCATGGTGGCGCTGGGCTTCCTGTTCCTGTTCATCTTCTCGGCGTCGTTCTGGTTCCTGGCCAAGAAGCAACTGGCCCCGCAACGCTGGCTGCTGCGCCTTGCCGTGATCTCGATCCCGCTGCCGTGGATCGCCGCCGAGCTCGGCTGGATCGTGGCCGAATATGGCCGCCAGCCCTGGACCATTGCCGGCATCCTGCCGACCCACCTGTCGGCCTCCTCGCTGCAGCCGGGCAGCCTCTACTTCAGCCTGGCCGGCTTCATCCTGTTCTATACCTTCCTGCTGGTGGTGGAGATGATCCTGATGGTGAAGTACGCACGCCTGGGTCCGAGCAGCCTGCATACCGGCCAATACCACTGGGAAACCAAGGGTCATGAAAAGAGCCCCGGCGATGTCCTGCCGCCGCCCCTGAATCCGTCGGCCAATGCCGGCAGCCACTAAGCCATCAGAAGAAATGAGGAAAGCAGAATGATCTTCGATTACGAAACACTCAAGCTGATCTGGTGGGCCTTCGTGGGCGTACTCATCATCGGCTTCGCCCTGACCGACGGCTTCGACTTCGGCGTGGGCATGATGCTACCCTTCGCCGGCAAGAACGACACCGAGCGCCGCATCCTGATCAATTCCATCGGCCCCACCTGGGAAGGCAACCAGACCTGGTTCATCACCGCCGGCGGTGCCACCTTCGCGGCCTGGCCGCTGGTGTATGCGACGGCGTTCTCGGGCTTCTACATCGCCCTGATGATCTTGCTGTTTTCGCTGTTCTTCCGTCCGGTGGGCTTCGACTATCGCAGCAAGGTGGCCGATCCGCGCTGGCGCAATGCCTGGGACTGGGGACTGTTCATCGGTGGCTTCGTGCCGCCTCTGATCTGCGGCGTGGCTTTCGGCAACCTGCTGCTGGGTGTGCCCTTCCACTATGACGACACCATGCGCGTGGAATACACCGGCAGCTTCTTCGCACTGTTGAATCCCTTCGGCCTGCTGGCGGGCCTGCTGTCGGTAACCATGCTGCTGATGCACGGTGCGGCCTTCGCCTTCGTCAAGACCGAGGCCGCCGTGGGCGAGCGTTCGCGCAAGACCGTCATCGGTGCGGCGCTGGTGACGGTGCTGCTGTTCGTGGCTGGTGGCTTCTGGGTGGCCCAGATGCCTGGTTATCGCATCACCTCCATGCCGGATGCCAACAGTGCCTTCACACCCCTGGCCAAGACCGTGGAAGTGGTCGCCGGTGCCTGGTTCGACAACTATGCCAAGTGGCCCGTGACCAAGCTGTTCCCGGCGCTGGGCGTGGCCGGTGCGGTGCTGGCGGCATTGCTGGCGCTGGTGCGCAGTGCGCGCCTGGCCTTCATCGCCAGCGGGCTGTCGGTGACGGGCATCATCCTCACCGCCGGCATGTCGCTGTTCCCCTTCGTCATGCCCTCTTCGCTGGACGCCAAGAGCAGCCTGACCCTGTGGGATTCGGTCTCCAGCCACAAGACCCTGGGCCTGATGTTCTGGATGGTGCTGATCTTCCTGCCACTCATCATCGTCTATACCGGCTGGGTCTATCGCGTGGTCAAGGGCAAGGTCACCGCCCGCGACATCCACGAGAACGAACACACGGCGTATTGATTACGCGCAATCGCAAACTGCAACGAGGAGAACATCATGTGGTATTTCGCCTGGATACTCGGTATCGGCCTGGCCCTGGCCTTCGGCATCATCAACGTCATGTGGCTGGAAGCCAACTATGCCTTCGGCCGCCGCAAGGCCGAGGAAACCCACGAGCGCTTCGCCAGCGCCCGTGCGGCGGAAAGGCAGCGGCGCAACGGCAGGTAGGCTCGGGGATCGGATCCTCACGTGATCACATGATCGAGTGATCGCAGGAGCAAGGCCGGCAGCGTCGCTGCCGGCCTTTTTTTCAACTTGCCTGGAGACCATCATGCCTGCCTCCCCTGCCTCGCACACCGAAGAAGTCGCGCCCGCGCCGCGCCACTGGGCCTTGCTGCCAGGTGCCGGTTTCGCCGACAGTTACCGCATCCGCCTTACGCCGCAACTGGCGAAATTGAATTCGACCGAGATCGCAGCCCGCATGATGGCGACCCAGCCTGCCTGGGTCAGCGCATTGATACGCTTGCGTGATCGCCTGATGGCGCCGCTGGGACTCAAGCAGGCCGGCGACCACGGCGGCGGGCCGGCCGGGTTTCCCCTGCTGCTGGCCGAACCGGCCAGGGTCGTGATGGGAATGGACGACCGCCACCTGGATTTCCGGCTGTGCGTCGAAAAGTCGCCGGCCGCGACCGGCCAGGCGGCAGATGAAGACCAGTGGCTCACCGTGACCACCGTGGTCCGAACCAAACGCCTGCTGGGCAAGGCCTATCTGGCGGCGATCATGCCCTTCCATCGCTGCATCGCGCGCAGTTTGCTGCTGGGGGTACTGCGGGAGGAGCGTTCGGCGCTCTGATCCGCGTTCCATGAAAGAAAACGCCGCTGCGACCGGATGGACGCAGCGGCGTTTTCCTTCATGCTGACCGGCGCAGGCAGGAAGCACATCGGCTCCCGCCCGGCCTGCTGGCATTACACCAGGTTCAGGGTGACGTTGATGTTGTCACGGGTGGCGTTGGAGTACGGGCACACCTGGTGGGCCTTGTTCACCAGATCTTGCGCCACGGCCTGGTCGATGCCCGGCAGCGAAATGTTCAGTTCAGCTTCGATGCCGAAACCGCCCGGGATCTGGCCGATGCCGACCTTGCCGGTGATGCTGGCATCCGCGGGCAGGGCCACCTTGGCCTGGCCGGCGACGAACTTCAGCGCGCCCAGGAAGCAAGCCGAGTAACCGGCCGCGAACAGCTGTTCCGGGTTGGTGCCGTTACCACCGGCGCCGCCCAGTTCCTTGGGGGTCGACAGCTTGACGTCCAGCACGCCGTCGGAGGACTTGGCCGAACCTTCACGGCCGCCAGTGGCGGTAGCGGTGGCGGTGTACAGGGCTTTTTCAATCTTGTTCGAAGGCATGGTATTTCCTTTCAAAGTTCAGGTTGTCGTCACCCTTGACGGGTTTCGTTCGAGGGGTGTGATGCCTAAAGATTCACTTTTGGTCATCACTGGCTTGCCAATCTCTTGCTGCTTCACTTGCGGTCTTGCTGATGTTTCTGGTGTTGCTGAGGTTGCGCTATTCAGTTCGGCTGCATCAACGATATAAATAATTAACTATATTATTGCGCACAACATAAAACACAAAGCTTGTTACATTTTCATTCATCTTCGGCATCGATCAGGCCCTTGCGGACCTGCTTCAGCTCCACCACCAGGGCCTTGATCTGGTCCAGCGCCGGCAGCATGCAACTCATCTGCTGCGGTACGGCCTTGGCCTTCTCACGCAATGCGCGGCCGCCATCGCTCAGGCTTACGACCACCCGGCGCTCATCGCCGGCATCGCGGTTGCGGTGAAGCAAACCCATGCTTTCCATGCGCTTGAGCAGCGGGGTCAGCGTACCAGAATCCAGGAACAGGCGCGTGCCCAGTTCCGAGACCGTGACGCCATCCTTTTCCCACAGCACCAGCATCACCAGGTATTGCGGATAGGTGATCTCCAGCGGGGCCAGGATCTTCTTGTAAGCCTTGGTCATGGCCAGCGACGCCGAATACATCGCAAAACACAGCTGGTTGTCGAGAAGCAGGGCTTCGTCGATCAGTGCGTCCGGGAGATTCGTGGTGTGCGTCTTGTCCATGTGCTGCATATTAAACTGCTCAAAATTGAATTGCAAGCTATTTAATTTGAAAAAATTTGTCGTTGTTGTTCATTTCGCTTCGTCGGTCCCTGCGCCAAGCCGGTATCATGCGGCCTGCATCCGCATTTTCCTGCATATCGATGAATTCCCACCCCAATCCCCTGCGCTCCCTGGACCTGTTCTGCAAGGTCGTCGACAACTATGGCGATATCGGCATCTGCTGGCGGCTGGCGCGGCAGCTGGCGCATGAGCAAGGGCTCGCGGTGCGGCTGTGGGTGGATGACCTGGTGAGCTTCCGGCGCATCTGGCCGACGGTGGACACGCTGGCCGGGACGCAAGAGGTCAGCGGCGTGACGGTGCAGCACTGGCGCGGCCAGGACGGCCTGTTCACGCCGGACGATGTGGCCGATATCGTCATTGAATTCTTCGGCTGCGAGATCCCGCCCGGCTACGTGGAAGCCATGGCGCAGCGCTCGCCCAAGCCCGTCTGGTTCAACCTGGAAGGCTTGTCCGCCGAAGCCTGGGTCGAGGGCTGCCACACCCTGCCCTCGCCGCATCGCTCGCTGAAACTGACCAAGTATTTCTTCTTCCCCGGCTTCAATGAACGAACCGGCGGGCTCAGCTTCGAAGCCGACCTGCAAGCCAGGCGACAGGCCTTCCTGGCCAACAATGAAGGCCCGGCTTTCCTAGGCGGATTGGGCGTGACTGCGGCCGAAGCGCAAGCCTGCAAGGTCTCTCTGTTCTGCTACGACTACGCCCCGATTGCCGAATTGTTTGCAGCCTGGCAAGCCTCGCCCCTCGCGGTCACCTGCCTCGTGCCGGAAGGCGTAGGCCGCGCGGCGGTCGAGGCTTTCCTGAACGCACCGATGCGCGCCGGTACGGTGGCCACGCAGGGCGCACTGACGGTACGTGTGCTGCCCTTCGTGGCACAGACCGATTACGACCGCTTGCTGTGGAGCTGCGACCTCAATTTCGTGCGAGGTGAAGATTCCTTCGCACGCGCCCAATGGGCCGGCCGCCCCTTCGTCTGGAACATCTATCACCAGGACAAGAACCTGCACCACACCAAGCTCAACGCTTTCCTGAAGATTTACGACCCGGCCACGCCCGCCGTCATCGACCTCAACCGGGCCTGGAACGGCGCTTATCCGGGCGAGCTTGACTGGCAGGCAAGCTGGCAGACGCTGCAGGCAGAGCTGCCGGCATTGTCGGGCCAGGCTGAACAATGGGTCCAGAAGCTGTTGGCAAATGGCGACTGGATGGACAATTTGCTCGGCTTCGCCCGCCGGCTCGCCTTGGAAGAGTGGAAGAGCACGGAAAATGGGTTAAAATAGCGGGCTACCGTTTTAACGCAGTTTGGAATTCAATCGTACGTGGGCTTGCGGTGAAGTTTTAGAAGTTTTACCAGTGGGCTACTGACAGTTTGAAAAAACCTACTTTTCACGACACATCGCTATGAAATTTGCAAAAGAAATCCGCGTCGGCAACATCATTATGGTCGACAGCAAGCCCATGATCGTCCTGCGCTCGGACGTCAACGGTTCTTCCCGTACCGGCTTCACCTACAAGTGGAAGATGAAGAACCTGCTGACCAACAGCCCGCAAGAAAGCGTCTTCCGTGGCGACGACAAGTTCGACGTCGTGGTGCTGGACAAGAAGCCGGTGACCTATTCGTACTTCGCTGACCCGCTGTTCGTCTTCATGGACGAAGAGTACAACCAGTACGAAATCGAAGGCGAAAACATGGGCGACGCCATCGGCTACCTGAAGGACGGCATGCAGTGCGAAGCTGTCTTCTACGACGGCAAGGCCATCTCGGTCGAAATGCCGACCACCATCGTGCGCAAGGTTGCCTACTCGGAACCGGCGGTCAAGGGCAACACTTCGGGCAACGTCCTGAAGGAAGCCAAGATCGAAAACGCCATCGAAGCCAACCAGATCACCGTGATGGTGCCGCTGTTCGTGAGCCAGGATGACGACATCGAAATCGACACCCGCACCAACGAGTACAAGAAGGTCGTGCGCGGCTGATCGTTAGCCAACGCCAATAAAAAAACGCTGCCTGGTGCAGCGTTTTTTTATGCCTGTGTTCCAGGCACTAGATGAAGCCTGAAGCTCATCCCCCTTCCCTCACCCGCGCCAGGTCCCGCGCCGCCGCCTGTCCTTCCGCGCTGGCCCAGAAGGCCTTGTCGGCCGCCTGCAGGCGCAGTGCCGATTGCTCCATATGGCGCAAGGCCGCTGCCCGCGCGGCCTCGGCATTGCCATCATTGATCGCTTGCGCCAGCGCCGCATGTTCGGCGCGCACCTGCTGCACGAACTCATTGCTGCGCGCTTCGTTCATGCGCGACACGCGGATGGCGGCGTGCAGGAACTGGCTCAGGAACTGCACCAGCGAGGTGTAGAGCGGATTGTGAGAGGCATTGGAAATGGCGGCATGGAAGGCGAAATCCTCCTGCACGCCATCGCGCCCCGCCGCAGCCGCTGCATCGATGGCCTGCAAGGCCTGCTGAATCGCCAGGTTCTGCGCGCGCGTGCGGCGCTGCGCCGCCAGGGCGGCCATTTCCCCTTCCACCCCGCGCCGCAGTTCGATCACCCGCAGCACTGCCTGGATGGAGTCGCGGCCATCATCCACATTCAGGTCCAGCCGGAAGGGCGTGGCCTGCGTCACCGGCAGGACCACCGTGCCACTGCCCCGGCGCGAACCGACCAGCCCCTCGGACTTCAAGCGTGAAATGGCTTCGCGGATCACCGTGCGGCTCACCGAAAATCGTTCGGTCAACTCCATCTCCGAAGGCAAGCGCGCATCCGGGGCGAATTCCCCGCTGCGAATCTGCTGTGCCAGTACGCTGGTGACATGGTCGGCCAGCGTGGTCTTGCCGCGCGCAGCAGCGGCCATGGAGGCGAGCGCCGACGCCTGCGGCCTGGAGGAGGAGGATGTCTTCATGGCGCGCATGATACCGCGCAGGCATCGGCTTTTGTGACTTCCGCTTCATATTCTCAAAGTTGTATTACAACTTCCGCTATAATGCGCTGCACGGGTTTCGCTCAAGCGTTCATATCCCCCTATTCCGACGACAGATCACGAGGAGAACACATGCATATCGTCATTACCGGCGGCGCCGGCTTCCTGGGCAGCCGACTGGCGCGCCAGCTGCTGCAACGCGGCACCCTGACCGGCCGCGACGGCCAGCCGCAAGAGATCAAGCGCATCACCCTGCTGGACGTGGTTCCGGCCCAGGGTTTCACCGATCCGCGCATCGAAGCCGTCACCGGCGACATCGCCGACGCCGCCGTGATCGAGCGCGTCATCACGCCCGAGACGCAGTCCATCTTCCACCTGGCGGCCATCGTCAGCGGCCACGCCGAGGCCGATTTCGATCTGGGCATGAAGATCAACTTCGACGCCACCCGCGTCATCCTGGAACGCGCCCGTGCCCTGGGCACCAAGCCGCGCGTGGTCTTCACCAGTTCGGTGGCGGTGTTCGGCGGCGAACTGCCGGCCGTGGTCCCCGACAACACCCTGCTGATGCCGCAAAGCTCCTACGGTGCGCAAAAGGTCATGGGTGAACTGCTGGTGCAGGATTATTCGCGCAAGGGCTTCATCGACGGCCGTGCGCTGCGCATGCCGACCATTTCGGTACGTCCGGGCGCGCCCAACAAGGCGGCCTCCAGCTTCGCCTCGGGCATCATCCGCGAACCGCTCAATGGCCAGCCCTCGGTCTGCCCGGTCACGCCCGATACCCGCATGTGGCTGATGTCGCCGCGCCAGGCCATCGCCAACCTGATCCACGGCCATGAAATCAATGGCGCTGACCTGGGCCTGGCCCGCTTCCTCTCCATCGACGGCCTGTGCGTGACCGTCAAGGACATGGTCGAGGCCCTGGAACAGGTCGCCGGCAAGGAAGTGGTGCAACTGATCGAATGGAAGGAAGACGAAGCCATCAAACGCATCGTCAATTCCTGGCCCGGTGCCTTCGAAGCCAAGCGCGCCAAGGCGCTGGGCTTTACGGCTGATGCCAACTTCGCCGATATCATCCGGGCCCACATCGAGGACGAAGTGAAGAAATAAGCTGCACATCAGCACGCAGAAAAACGAAGGGACAGCCCCGCAAGAGGCTGTCCCTTTTTGCTGCCTGGGTGATACGGATTTACTGCGCCTTGCCCAGCATGTTGAAGATGCTGGAGAAGTCCAGCTTGCCTGCCCCGTTCATGCTGTGGATGTCGTACAGATTGCGTGCCGTCGAACCCAACGGAATGGCGCAGTTGGTGGCCAGCGCATTCTCCACGGCCAGCCCCAGGTCCTTGAGCATCAAATCCACGCCGAAGCCGCCCGCATACCCCTTGGAGGCCGGTGCCGTTTCCATCACGCCGGGGCAAGGGTTGTAGACCTCCAGCGTCCAGTTGCGGCCCGAGCTCTTGGACATGATTTCCGAGAGCACCTTGGGATCCATGCCATTGGCCATCCCCAGGCGGATCGCTTCCGACGTTCCGATCATGAGGATGCCCAGCAGCATGTTGTTGCAGACCTTGACGGTCTGACCGCTGCCGCTTTCACCTGCGTGATAGATTGCTTTCCCCATCTTCTGCAAATAAGGCTGGGCGGCCTCGAAGGCCTCCTTGCTGCCGCCCACCATGAAGGTCAGCGTGCCCGCCGTCGCCCCGTTGGTGCCCCCGGAGACGGGCGCATCCAGCATCTCGAAGCCGCGCGCCTTGGCCGCTGCCGCCACCTTGCGCGCCGCTTCCGGAGCAATGGTGGAACAATCGATCAAGAGCGCGCCCGGCTTGGCCGAGGCCAGCACCCCGACATCGCCCAGGTAGAGCGATTCCACGTGACGGCTGGCTGGCAGCATGGTGATGACCACGTCGGCCTTGGCCACGGCCGCCATGGAATCGGCTTCGGTCTTGCCGCCGACCTCCACCACCTTGTCCACGCTGGCCTTGACCAGGTCATGCCCGCTGACCGAAAAACCGGCCTTGACCAGGTTCTGCGCCATCGGCAAACCCATATTGCCCAGGCCGATGAAGACGATGTTGGCGCTCATGCTGCTCTCCTTACTTCAGGGTGATGGTGGTGTTGACCTGGCCGGCTTCTTCATCGGGCGCGTACCAGCGGGCGGTGACGGTCTTGGTCTGGGTCCAGAAGGTCACGGCCTGCTTGCCGTTGGGGCCGAGGTCGCCCAGCTTGGACGCGCGCGAACCGGTGAAGCTGAAGTAGGCCACCGGCACGGGGATGGGCACGTTGATGCCGACCTGGCCGACGTCGATCTCGTTCTGGAACTTGCGCGCCGCATAGCCCGAGCTGGTGAAGATGGAAGTACCGTTACCGTTGGGGTTGGCGTTGATGAAGGCAATGGCTTCATCGAGGGTTTCCAGTTCGACGATGCACATGGCCGGGCCAAAGATTTCCTGGGCGTAGATGTCCATCTCGGGCTTGACGCCGGTGAAGACGGTCGGTCCCACGAAGTTGCCGTTCTCGCTGCCGGCCACCTTGCAGTTGCGGCCGTCCAGCAGCAGCTTGGCGCCCTGCTCCACGCCGCTGGCGATGAGGCGTTCGACACGTTCCTTGGCCGCCTTGGAGACCAGCGGGCCGACATCGGCCTTGCGGTCGGTGCCGGGTCCGACCTTCATGGCCTTGGAGCGCTCGACGATCTCGGGAATCCATTCGCGTGTCTGGCCCACCAGCACCACCACCGAATTGGCCATGCAGCGCTGGCCGGCCGCACCGAAGGCCGCACCCAGCAGGTTGTTGATGGCCTGGTCCTTGGGGGCATCGGGCAAGACGATGCAGTGGTTCTTGGCGCCCATCATGCACTGGGCGCGCTTGCCGGCTTCGCTGGCGCGACGATAGATGTGGGTGCCGACATGGGTGGAACCGATGAAGGACACCGCCTTGATGTCGGGATGGTCGCAGATCATGTTGGCCACGTCCGGGCCACCATGCACCACGTTCAACACGCCCGGCGGCAGACCGGCCTGGTTGGCCAGCTCGACCAGGAACAGCGAGGAAGTCGGGTCCTGCTCGGAGGGCTTCAACACGAAGGTATTGCCGCAGGCCACGGCGATGGGGAACATGAAGCAAGGCAGCATCACCGGGAAGTTGAAGGCGGTGATGCCCGCCCCCACGCCCAGCGGCTGGTAGAGCGTATAAACGTCCACGCCGCCGGCGACGTTCTCGGCCAGTTCGCCCAGTTGCAGCGAGGTGATCGAGCAGGCGTGCTCCACCACTTCCAGGCCGCGCATGACTTCGCCTTCGGCGTCCGGTAGGGTCTTGCCGTGTTCACGGGTGATCATTTCGGCCAGCGGGGCGATGTTCTCGCGCAGCAGTTGCTGGAACTTCAGCATGATGCGCATGCGCTGCGCCAATGAAGTATTGCGCCAGGTCTTGAAGGTTTCCTTGGCGTTGGCCACGGCCCGGTCGACTTCTTCCTTGGTGGCGAAGGGCACGCGCGCCACCACTTCCTGGGTGGCCGGGTTCAGTACGTCGCGCCACTCCTTGGAAGTGGACTGCACCTTTTCACCGTTGAGGTACAGGGGAACGTTGGGGATGTTGGCTTGGCTCATTGCAATTTCCATTGTGAAGAGGTGAACAGGATGGGGAGAGCAAGGCCGGAAGCAACTCCCGGCCACAGGCATTACTGCTTGACCAGCGGGCAGGCCGCGTCCATCGGACGGAAGGCCTGCTGGGCCGGGATCACCGACAGCAGCTTCAGGTAATCCCACGGGGCCTTGGATTCGGCCGGGGTCTTGACCTGGTACAGGTACATGTCGTGGATCACGCGGCCATCCGGACGGATGGAGGCGTTGCGCATGACGGCGTCGGAGATCGGAATTTCTCGCATCTTCTGCGCCACCACTTTCCAGTCCGAGGTCTTGGCGGCCGCGCGCGCCTTCAGGAACTGGTAGACGCTGGAATAGACACCGGCCTGCACCATGGTCGGCTTGATGTTCTTGAACTGCGCTTCGAAACGCTTGGAGAAGGCGCGGGTCTGCTCGTCGTAATCCCAGTAGAAGCCATCGGTATAAACCAGGCCTTGCGCAGCCTCCAGCCCGAGCGCATGCACGTCAGAGAGGAACACCAGCAGCGCCACCAGGCGCTGGTCCTTGCCGCCGACGGCAAAGGAACGGGCCTGCTTGATGGCGTTGACCACATCGGTGCCGCCGTTGGCCAGCCCGATCACCTGGGCCTTGGAGGCCTGCGCCTGCAGCAGGAAGGAGGAGAAGTCCGAGGCATTGAGCGGATGGCGCACCGAACCCACCACCGTACCGCCATTGGCCTTGACCACATCGGAGGCATCCTTCTCCAGCGAATGGCCGAAGGCGTAGTCCACCGTCACGAAGTACCAGGACTTGTTGCCCAGCTTGGTCAGCGCCGCTGCCGCACCGGCCGCTTGCGAGTAGGTGTCGAACATCCAGTGGAAACCGTTGGTGGCGCATTCGGCCGTCGTCAGCGCACCGGTGGCCGGGCCGCTGTACATGGCGATGCCGCCCTTTTCCTTGATCAGCTTCTGCACCGCCAGCGCCACCGAGGAATTGGTGAGATCGGCGATGGCCTCGACCTTGTCGCGGTCCAGCCATTCGCGGGCGCGCGTCACGCCGACGTCGGGCTTGTTCTGGTTGTCGGCCGAGAGGATCTCGATCTTCATGCCCTTGCACTCATTCTTGAGGCAGTCTTCCACCGCCATTTTCGCGGCCACCACCGAACCCTGGCCGCCCATGGCCGAGTAGGGGCCGGACATGTCGGTGAGCACGCCGATCTTGACGGTGTTGGCATCCTGGGCAAGGGCGGGAATGGCGGTCATCGCAGTGGTGGCCAGCGACACCGTACAGGCCACGGCAGCAGCCGTGAGGGAACGGCCGAAAGCGTTCTTGGACATCTTGTCTCCTTGATCTTGTGATTGTTGTCGGACCTGCCCGCGTTCATGGACGCCGGGTCTTGCCGTTGTCTCCTGCCGTCTGTCGCCTCTGTCTTCCCGGGCGGCATCACGGCCCCGCTATTCTGCATGTGCGTATTTATCGATACAATAACCACAAAGACAAAACGCTTTTGCATTGATGCACATCGATGACGATGGGCCCATGGAGACCACATGCTGGACTGGGACAACCTCAGGATCTTTCTCGAACTCACCCGCAGCCAGGGCCTGGTGGATGCCGCCAAGAAGCTGGGCATCGACCATTCCACCGTCTCGCGGCGCATGAAGCGCTTCGAGGAGCAGGTCGGCAGCCAGCTGTTCGACCGCAACAACCACGGCTACAAGCTCACCGCCGACGGCTACCGGCTGGTGGAATATGCCGAGCAGGTCGAGAGCACCCTGTATGCCGCCACCGAAGAACTGGGCGGACACAACAGCAAGCTCTCCGGCCAGGTCCGGCTGGGCGCGACCGAAGGCTTCGGCACCTTCGTGCTGGCACCGCACATCGCGCATTTCTGCGCCCGCAATCCCCACATCACTGTGGACATGCTGCCGATGCCGCGTTTCGTGAATCTGTCCAAGCATGAGGCCGACATCAGCGTGTCGATCGAACGGCCGCTGTCGGGTAATTACGTGGTCACAAAACTGTCCGACTATGTCCTGAAGCTTTATGCTTCACGTGAGTACCTGGCCAGGCACGCGCCGATTCACACCATGGATGACCTGGCGCAACACAACTTCATCGGCTACATCGATGATCTGGTCTTCAGTGAAGAATTGCGCTACAAGGATACGGTGGCGCCGGACGCTTTCCGAGCCTTCCGCAGCACCAGCGTGGTAGCGCAATACACGGCGGCCTGCGCCGGCCGCGCGCTGGCGATCCTGCCCTGCTTCCTGGCGCAGCAGTCCGACGAGCTGGTGCCGGTGCTGCCTGAACAGATCGCCATCACCCGCACCTTCTGGCTGGTGGCTTCCAGCGAGCAGCGCCATGTGGCGCGGGTATCAGCCCTGTGGAGCTACCTGCGCGACTGCGTGGAGCTCAACCGCGACTTCCTGATGGGGCAGTCGCGCCGGATGCGCTGGCTGGAGTGAATCCCGCCCAAGCCAGCCCGCAACAAGATGTGTTTCAACCCGGCCGCCCGGTCCCTCCCCGCGCCGGCGGCCTTATCCCAAGGAGATGACGATGGCTGCAAAGAAAATCCTGCTCTTGACCGGTGATTTCGCCGAGGATTATGAAACCATGGTGCCTTTCCAGGCCCTGCAGATGGTCGGCCACACGGTACACGCGGTCTGCCCCGGCAAGAAAGCCGGCGACAAGATCAAAACCGCCATCCACGACTTCGAAGGCGACCAGACCTATACCGAGAAGCCCGGCCACCAGTTCGCCCTCAACGCCAGCTTCGACGACGTCAGCGCGGCAGGCTATGACGCGCTGGTGGTGGCCGGTGGCCGCGCCCCGGAATACCTGCGCCTGAACCCCAAGGTAATCGAGCTGGTGCAAGCCTTCGCCAAGGCCGACAAGCCCATCGCTGCGGTCTGCCACGGTCCGCAGGTGCTGGCTGCGGCGGGCGTGCTGGAAGGCAAGAAGGTCTCGGCCTATCCGGCTTGCGCGCCGGAAGTGAAGCTGGCCGGCGGACAATTCGCCGATATCGCCGTGGATGCCGCCATCACCGACGGCAAGCTGGTCACGGCCCCGGCCTGGCCGGCGCATCCGGCGTGGCTGGCGCAGTTCCTGCAGGTGCTGGGCACCCGCATCGAACTGTAAGGGCTGGACCCTCAGGCGGGGAGCGGCTTGCAGGGCCATGGCTCCCCGCGCAAACCCGCTGGTTTTGCTTGTTTCTTCATTTCCCCTTCGCAGTTTCCCCCCATTTTTTCCTGCCGAGCCACAATATGCCCTGAGAACAACCGTCTTCAGGGCATGCAGCCCATTTCCACCCTCTCCCCGATGAGCGACCAGGACCGCGAGATCACCGCCACCGTCATGCGCGAACGCAGCCGGCTGGGCGGCTTCATCCGCCGCCGGGTGGCCGACGCCGGCGAGGCCGAAGACATCCTGCAGGAAGTGTTCTACGAGTTCGTCCAGGCCTACCGCCTGCCGGAGCCGATCGAGCAGGTCAGCGCCTGGTTGTTCCGGGTGGCGCGCAACCGCATCATCGACCGCTTCCGCAAGAAGAAGGAAGAGCCCTTGCCCGAGGCGCACGACATCGAGCAAGTCGAGGGTGGCGAAGACAGCTGGCGGCTGGACCTGGTGCTGCCGGCCAGCGACGGCGGCCCGGAAGCGGCCTATGCCCGTGCGGCGCTGATCGAGGCCCTGCAGGCGGCACTGGACGAATTGCCGCCAGCGCAGCGCGAGGTCTTCATCGCCCACGAACTCGATGGCCTCAGTTTCAAGGAAATGGCTGCTGCCAGTGGCACCAGCCTCAATACCCTGCTGGCGCGCAAGCGCTATGCAGTCCTGCATCTGCGCGAGCGCTTGCAGGCGGTTTATGACGAATTGGAGATGTAATGGAACAGAACGACATGCCTCAAAATCCGCCCACCCCGGCACGCCGCGATCGTGGCTTCCGTGGCGGGCGTGATCCGCGCCGCTGGGGCGTGAAACTGCTGCTGTGCCTGCTGTGCTTGCCCCTGCTGGGCGTGGTGGTGATGCTGCTGTGGAACTGGGTGATGCCGCCGATCTTCCCGGGCGTAGCCGAGATCGGCTTCTGGCGGGCGCTGGGATTGCTGGTGCTGTGCCGGGTGCTGTTCGGCGGTTTCCGCGGGCGGCATGGCGGTTGGCATGAGAAGCGTCGCTTCATGCAGGCGCGCTGGGAAGCGATGACGCCCGAGGAACGCGAACGCTGCCAGCGCCGCGGCCGCCTGTTCTGCCGCGAAGAGCGCAAGTGAAGGAAAACGTCTTCCCGGGTTGAACGCGATCAGCCCAGGGCCGAGGGCTGGGGTGCGATGTTCCAGTCGCGCTCCTGCAAGCCAATCGACGTGAAGGGATCGACCAAAGTGCCGGCCACCATCCGCGCCAACATTTGCGGTGCGGGCGGCACTATCGACAAGCGCGCCGCCAATTGGTCGCGCACCCAGGGCAACCACACCGAATCGGACTGGTAGAACGGCGTGAACATCGCCGACATCGCCTGGAAGGTCCGCACGTGGCGGCGTCGCGAGGCGGCATAGCGCGGCAGCGCTTGTTGCAGCGTATCGGACTGCTGCAGGGCATGAATCAGCGCCCGTGCATCGAGCAAGGCCATGTTGGCCCCCTGCCCCAGCTGCGGGCTGGTGGAGTGGGCAGCGTCGCCGATGATGGCCAGCCGCTGGCCATAGGGCGAAGGCAGGGTGTGATGGCCGTAGCGCGCCAGCGTCATCTGTTCGAAGCCATCGATCTGGGCCAGATAGGGTTCACATTCCGGCCACAGCGCATGAATTCCCTCCTTCCATGCTTCCAGCCCTCGTTGCTTGAGCTGCTCCACCTGGTCCGGCTTGGTACTCCAGAAGAAGGCCACCATGGGATCATCCTGCTGCCTCGGGCGACCGATGGGCAGCACCCCGATCATGGTGCTGGCGCGGCGATAGCGCTGTACCAGCGAATTCACACCGAACGACAGGCCGGGCTGGGCGCGCAAGGAAACCCAGAAGGCACCATAAGGCAAGCGCTTCGGCTCGCAGGTATTGAGCGCGTGGCGGCGCAGCAGCGAACGGGCACCACTGGCATCGATGACCAGATCGAAGGGACCGATGCGGCGGCCATCCCCAGTACTCAGGCTGGCACCGGCGCTGCCCTGTTCCAGGCCGTTGATCTCATGGCCGGTTTCGGCTTCGATCCCCTCCCGTTGCGCTGCTTCCTGCAGGACGCCGAACAGGGCCGCACGATGGACCGCGATGCCATAGCGTCCTCCGCGCACCGCGTCATACCGCACATCCAGCACCGTCTTGCCGCTGCGGGCGTCGGCCCCGTAGAGGCGGTCGATGCGCTGGCCCAGCGCGGCGATGCGCGAGAACAGGCCCAGGTCTTCCAGTACCGTCAGTCCGGTGGGCTGCAGGATCAGGCCGGAACCGACGGGCGCGGCCGTAACGAAGCGCTCCAGCAAGGTGACGCGATGGCCGGCGCGCTTGAGGTAGAGCGCCATCGCCAATCCGGCCGGACCGGCACCGGCGATGGCTACGTGCATGGATTTCATGTTTATCCTGCTGAAGATGAAGTGCGTGTCCAGGCCGGGGCGTCTTTCTCAAGGAAGGCGCGCAGACCCTCCCGCCCTTCCGGGGAGGCGCGCAGGTCGGCGATGACGCCGGCCGTATATTCCGCCAGTTCAGGCGTGACCTGCAGCGGATTGGCGACCTGTACCAATTGCTTGGCGGCGCGCATCGCCTGTGGTCCATTGGCCAGCAAGGCATCGATCACTTGCAGCACCTTGGCATCCAGTTCCTGGGCCAGCACCACTTCATGCACCAGGCCAATGGCGGCGGCACGGATGGCCGAGAAACGCTCGCCAGAGACGAAGAAGCGGCGCGCCTGCGATACGCCCATCTTGGCGATCACGTACGGGCTGATGGCCGCCGGAGCCAGGCCCAGCTTGACTTCGGAAAGCGCAAAGAAGGCCGCCTCGGAAGCCACCACGATGTCGCAGCACGAGACCAGGCCGACACCGCCGCCCATCACCGCGCCCTGGACCTTGGCCACGGTCGGCGCCGGGAAGCTGTTGAGGGTTTCCATCAGCAAAGCCAGCTTGCGGGCATCGCGCAGATTGTCATCGCGCGAGGCATCGGCCATGCGGCGCATCCAGGCCAGGTCGGCACCGGCGGAGAAGGACTTGCCGGTGGAGGCCAGCAGCAGGACGCGAGTACGCTTGTCGTCACGCGCCTCGTTGATGAGGTCGATCAGGTGGGCGATCAGTTGATCGTCGAAAGCATTGTGGACATCAGGGCGATTGAGGGTCAGCGTGGCCAGGCCACGCGGGTCGATGTCGAGATGGGCGGCTGCGGTCATGAAGGCTCCTGCGGTAAGGTTTGCCGGGAGGATAGCGCAAAATGCCGGGGGAAAATGTTACTGGGGAGACAAATGCACTTTGGGGCAGCATATGGAAAAGCCCGCTTGCGCGGGCTTTCGGTTGGCTGGGGTGGCTTGGATTGCGTCAGGCGCGCACTCAACGGCCCTCTAACGCTCGCTGCGCGAGCGAGGGATTCGCCCACGTGCCGCGGGCCCGGTTTCGCTTGCAAGCGAAACCTTTCGAATCCCCCCCGCGATGTGCTCAAGCACATCGCTAGGCGCCGCCAAACAAAAAAGCCCGCTTGCGCGGGCTTTCGGTTGGCTGGGGTGGCTTGGATTGCGTTCGGTGCGCGCTCAATCGTAGGCTAACGCTCGCTGCGCGAGCGAGGGATTCGCCCACGTGCCGCGGGCCCGGTTTCGCTTGCAAGCGAAACCTTTCGAATCCCCCCCGCGATGTGCTCAAGCACATCGCTAGGCGCCGCCAAACAAAAAAGCCCGCTTGCGCGGGCTTTTTTATTTGGCGTCCCCTGGGGGATTCGAACCCCCGTACTCACCGTGAAAGGGTGATGTCCTAGGCCTCTAGACGAAGGGGACA
>NZ_JAKYWT010000001.1:299091-1387922 GCF_023952535.1 Herbaspirillum sp. WGmk3
CTGGTGGAGGTAAGCGGGATCGAACCGCTGACCTCTTGCATGCCATGCAAGCGCTCTCCCAGCTGAGCTATACCCCCGTTGCGAAGAAGCGAGATTATGCAATACCTCTTTTCAAAAGACAACAGCTTTTTGAAAAATAATTTCTTTTTTTCAAAGATATGCCGCCAAACGTGCCTCTACAGCCTCACGGCCAAACAATTGCAGCACGGCGTCAATGGCCGGCGTCTGCAATTGCCCCGCCACGATCAGGCGCAACGGCATCGCCAGCTGTGGCATCTTGATGCCGTGCGCAGCCAGCACTTCCTTGATCATCGGCGCAATCGCTTCCTTGCTCCACTCCACCGTCGCCACGCGCCGGGCAAAGTCAGCCAGCGCCGGCTTGATCGCCTCGGTAATGTGCTGGGCCACCAGGGCCGCATCCGGGGCCGGCTGGCGATAGAACATCAGCGCCGCAGCCGCAATCTCGTTGACGGTATTGGCACGATCCTTCAGCAGAGCAATCACGGCCGCCAGATCAGGCGCGCCCTCGAACACCGCACCCTGTGCCTGCAGCAGCGAGCGAACCAGATCAGCCAGGCGGGCGTTGTCAGCCAGCTTGATGTAGTGGTTGTTGAGCCAGTTCAGCTTTTCCGGATTGAATTGCGCCGGCGCCTTGGTCAGGTGATCCAGGTCGAACCATTCGCAGAACTGCTGCATCGAGAAAATCTCGTCGTCACCATGGCTCCAGCCCAGGCGCGCCAGATAGTTCAGCATGGCCTCAGGCAGATAGCCCTGGGCCGGGTAATCCATCACGCTCACCGCACCGTGGCGCTTGGACAGCTTCTCGCCATCCGCACCCAGGATCATCGGCACGTGGCCATACTCGGGCAGCGTGCCGCCGAGGGCCTTCAGGATATTGATCTGGCGCGGCGTATTGTTCACATGGTCGTCGCCACGGATGACGTGGGTGATCTTCATGTCCCAGTCATCCACCACAACACAGAAGTTGTAGGTCGGCGTGCCGTCCGGACGGGCGATCACCAAGTCGTCCAGCTCACGGTTGGAGATGGTGATGGGGCCCTTGACCACGTCATTCCAGCTCACCTCGCCGTCTTGCGGATTCTTGAATCGCACCACCGGCTTGCGCCCTTCCGGGATGGCCGGCAAGGTCTTGCCCGGTTCCGGACGCCAGGTGCCGTCGTAGCGCGGCTTCTCGCCGGCCGCACGCTGGCGCTCGCGCATGGCTTCCACTTCTTCCGGGGTGCAGTAGCAATAGTAGGCCGTGCCCTGCTCCAGCATCTGGCCGATCACTTCGCGATAGCGATCCATGCGCTTCATCTGGTAGAACGGACCTTCGTCATGCTCCAGCCCCAGCCACTGCATGCCCTCGATGATGGCCTGCACCGCTTCCGGGGTGGAACGCTCGACGTCGGTATCTTCGATGCGCAACACGAAAGTGCCGCCGAAGCGACGGGCATAGGCCCAGGAGAACAGCGCCGTGCGGGCGCCGCCCAGGTGCAGGTAGCCGGTGGGGCTGGGAGCGAAACGGGTACGAACTTGAGTGGCAGTCATGATAGCGAGTAAAAATCAGGCCGGTCCTGGAATGCCAGGGCCGGCCATCGGTCAAGCAAAGAAATTCGGAAAGGCGTCATTTTAATGCCTTTGCAGGGCGGCACGCCATGCCGGCGGGCCGCTCCGGGGCAGACATCAGTCGTTCTGCACCACGATGCTGGGGAACTTGCTGGTCATGTCGCGCGCCTTCTCGGCCACCTTCACGGCCACCTTGCGGGCGATGGCCTTGTAGATCTCGGCCACCTTGCCATCCGGATCGGCCACCACGGTAGGCTTGCCGGAATCGGTCTGCTGGCGGATCTCCATGGTCAGCGGCAAGGCCCCCAGGAAGTCCACGCCGAAGTCCGCACACATCTTCTCCCCACCGCCCACGCCAAAGATGGGCTCGGCATGGCCGCAGTTGGAACAGACGTGCATGCTCATGTTTTCCACGATGCCCAGGATGGGAATGCCGACCTTCTCGAACATGCGCAAACCCTTGCGCGCATCCAGCAGGGCGATGTCCTGCGGGGTGGTGACGATGACCGCACCGGTGACCGGCACCTTCTGCGACAAGGTCAGCTGCACATCGCCAGTGCCCGGCGGCATGTCGACGATCAGGTAATCCAGGTCGCGCCAGTTGGTCTGGTCCAGCAATTGCTGCAGGGCTTGCGTGACGATGGGGCCGCGCCAGACCATGGGCTCGTCCGGATCGATCATGAAACCGATGGACGAGACCTGCAGGCCGTGGTTTTCCAGCGGCTCCATGGTCTTGCCATCCTTGGTCTCGGGCTGGCCGGAGATGCCCATCATCATGGGCTGCGAAGGACCGTAGATATCGGCATCCAGGATGCCCACACGCGCGCCCTCGGCCGACAGCGCCAGCGCCAGGTTGACCGCCGTGGTGGATTTGCCTACCCCGCCCTTGCCCGACGCCACGGCGATGATGTTCTTGACGTTGCTCTTGAGCTTGATGCCGCGCTGCACCGCGTGCGCCACGATCTTGAAGTAGACGTTGGCCTCGACTGCGGTCACGCCCGGCAGCTTGCCCAGCGCCTCTTCAACCAGCTGGCGAATAGGCGCAATCTGGCTGGCCGCCGGATAGCCCAGCTCCACATCCAGCAGCACGCGGCCAGCCTCGACGCGGATGTTGCGGGCTTCCTTGCCACGGATCATGTCCTTGCCGGTATTGGGGTCGATCACCTGCAACAGGGCCGCCTTGATCTCTTCCACGGTAATGCTCATTGGTTCTCCTTGCTCAGAACCCGCAAGTCTAAACCAATCGCGCCAGGGCCGCCCTGTGCGGCAATCAAACCACCCTTGCACAAAGCTTCACTTTGATTGCAATGGAGCAACTACTGCGCCCAAGGCCCTCTGACTGATAGAATGCCCCTCTTTCATGGCAGTTTTCTTGCAGCTTTCTTGCTTTTTCGGCGCGCACGCGCCTTAACCTACTTGCATCGTCCGTATCGCCAATGAGCACTTCCGCACCTCGCCAACTCTTCGTCACGACCGCACTCCCCTACGCCAACGGCGCTTTCCACATCGGCCACATCATGGAATACATCCAGGCCGATATCTGGGTCCGGTTCCAGCGAATGCAGGGCAATGAGGTGCACTTCGTCGGTGCCGACGACGCCCACGGCGCGCCCATCATGATCGCCGCCGAAAAGGCCAACATCACGCCGCAGCAGTTCGTGGCCAACATTGCCGCCGGCCGCAAGCAGTACCTGGATGGCTTCCATATCGCCTTCGACAACTGGAGCTCCACCGACAGCCCGGAGAACCACGCACTGTCGCAGGAAATCTACCGCGCGCTGCGCGACGAGGCCAAGCTGATCTCCACCAAGACCATCGACCAGTTCTACGATCCGGTGAAGAACATGTTCCTGCCGGACCGCTACATCAAGGGCGAATGCCCCAAGTGCGGCACCAAGGACCAGTATGGCGACTCCTGCGAGAACTGCAGCGCGGTCTATTCCCCGACCGACCTGAAGAATCCTTACTCGACCCTCTCGGGCGCCACGCCCGTGATGAAGTCGTCTGAACATTTCTTCTTCAAGCTCTCGGATCCGAAGTGCGTGGCCTTCCTGCGCGAATGGGCACTGGACAGCAACCGCCTGCAACCGGAAGTGGCCAACAAGGCCCGCGAGTGGCTGGATGGCGAAGACGGCCTGGGCGACTGGGACATCAGCCGCGACGCGCCCTACTTCGGCATCGAGATCCCGGACGCACCGGGCAAGTACTTCTATGTCTGGCTGGACGCGCCCATCGGCTACCTGGCCTCGCTGAAGAATTACTTCGTCAAGACCGACCGCGACTTCGACGCCTTCATGGCCGATGACAAGACCGAGCAGTATCACTTCATCGGCAAGGACATCACCTACTTCCACACCCTGTTCTGGCCCGCCATGCTGAAGTTCGCCGGCCGCAAGACGCCGACCAACGTGTTCGCGCACGGCTTCATTACGGTCAGCGGCGAGAAGATGTCCAAGTCGCGCGGCACCGGCATCTCGCCGCTGCGCTACCTGGATATCGGCATGAACCCGGAATGGCTGCGCTACTACATCGCCGCCAAGTTGAATGCCAAGGTGGAAGACGTGGACTTCAACCCGGACGACTTCGTCGCCCGCGTCAACGCCGACCTGATCGGCAAGTACGTCAACATCGCCAGCCGCGCTGCCGGTTTCATCGCCAAGCGCTTCGAAGGCCGTGTTTCCACCCAGTGGGCCATCGCTGGCGATGCCTTCCTGGCCAAGCTGCGCGGCGTGGCTGAAGAGATCCGCAGCCTCTACGAGCAGCGCGAATACGGCAAGGCCCTGCGCCTGGTGATGGAGCAAGCCGACGCCATCAACGCCTACGTGGACGCCAACAAGCCCTGGGAACTGGCCAAGGACAGCAGCAAGGATGCGCAACTGCACGAAGTCTGCAGTCGCCTGCTGGAAGCCTTCCGCATCCTGACCGTCTACCTCAAGCCGGTGCTGCCGCAACTGGCCGCCCAGGTGGAAGCCTTCCTGCAGGTCCAGCCCTTCCAGTGGAGCGATGTGGCCGTGCCGCTGGCCGATGGCCACGTCATCAATGCCTATTCGCACCTGATGCAGCGCGTCGATCCCAAGATGTTGGATGCTTTGTTCGAAGCGCCGGAAGCGCCTGCAGCCGCACCCGCAGCGGCAGAAAGCGCCATCGAAGAGCTGGCGCCGGAAATCTCCATCGATGACTTCGCCAAGGTCGACCTGCGCATCGCCAAGATCGTCAACTGCGAAGCGGTGGAAGGCTCCACCAAGCTGCTGCGCCTGACCCTGGATGCCGGTGAAGGCCGCACCCGCAATGTCTTCTCGGGCATCGCCTCGGCCTACAAGCCGGAAGAACTGGTCGGCAAGCTGACCGTGATGGTGGCCAACCTGGCGCCGCGCAAGATGAAGTTCGGTGTCTCCGAGGGCATGGTGCTGGCCGCCTCCGCCAAGGACGAGAAAGCCAATCCGGGCATCTATGTGCTCACCCCCTGGCCGGGTGCCGAGCCGGGCATGCGCGTGCGCTGAGGCATTCGCCGCCGATTGCCTGTGCAGGAGGAAAGAACGTCATGAACCTGGTGATACGTGAAGCCACCTCGGAAGATGCCAGTCTGATCGCCGAACTGACCCGTCACAGCTGGGCCAACAAGGTTGCGCCCAGTTCTTCGGGCCATCGCGAGGCACCCGACCATGTGCAGGAAGACCTGCAGCATGGCGGTGCCTTCATCCTGCTCAGTGGCGAGACGCCCGCCGGATCGGTGCGCTGGCTGCCTCTGGACACCGAAAGCGATGTCTGGGAAATCCGCCGCATGGGCATCGCCCCGGCGTTCCGGGGTGAACGCCTGTCCCAGCACCTGATGGAAGCCCTGATCCATCGTGCCCAGTCAGCCGATGTGCGCGAATTGCGGCTGGCGGTACGCACCGATCAGGTGCAGCTGGTAGACCTGTATGCCGCCTTCGGCTTCGAGATCGCGCCGGAACTGGAATACACCCGCGCCAATCCGCAGGAAGCCCCGCCCATCGTGATGCGGCGCGTGATGCGGCACTGATGTTTCTCCTCCTGTGATCCCCCTTGAAAGCGACGCCTGATGCGTCGCTTTTCTTTTGCCTCCCCGCCACCTCGGCAAATTGGAACGTTTGTTCATCAAGCGGTAACATTCGCTCGCTACCATCGTGAAAACGTTGTCAGGAGGCCAAGCCCGCCTGGCCTGCCGGGGAGCAGTCCAAGGGCATGCGCCATCAGTTCACATTCACAGGTAAGCACAATAACAATGGCCCAAGGGGATAGACAGGAAACTGTCTACATGGCGGTGCGCGTTGCGCGACTCTACTACTTCCAGAACATGACCACCGCCGCGATTGCCGACGAAATCGGTACTTCGCGCGCGACCGTCTCGCGCCTGCTGTCCTTCGCACTGGAGCGCGGACTGGTGGAAATCCGCGTACACGATCCGCAGCAGGTCTCCGGCAGCCTGGAAGCGGCCATCGCCCATCACTATCGCCTGCGGTCGATCCAGGTAGTGCCCGTGGCGGCGGCAGCCACCGACAAGGAAACCCTGCAGCGGGTCACCTGTCACGCTGCGGCCTATGTCAATTCACTGGTCACGCCGGGCACCGTCATCGGCCTGGCCTGGGGCACGACCGTGGCGCAGATCGCCGACCAGCTGCTGCCGCGTCATGTGCATGACGTGGACGTTGTCGCCTTGAACGGTTCGGGCAGCGGTGCCAGCTTCATCAACAGCTTCAGCGAATCCATCGTCTCGCGCTTTGCCCAGAACTATGGTGCGCGCGCCCATCACCTGCCGGTGCCGGCCTTCTTCGACTATCCCGAAACGCGCACGGCGCTGTGGCGAGAAAAGAGCATCAAGGCCATCCGCGACCTGCAGGAGCGCGCCTCCATCCTGCTGTTCTCCATCGGAGCCGAGGCCACCGGCAGCTATATCCATACCGCTGGCTATCTGGGTGAAGAAGAACGCCAGATCCTGCGCGACGAAGGCCTGGTCGGCGACATCGCAACCGTCTTCTTCCGCGCCGATGGTTCCTGGCGCGATGTGGCCTTCAATGCCCGCAACAGCGGCCCGGACATGGCGTGCTTTGCACGCGCCGCGCATTCGCTGTGCGTGGTCTCCGGCACCGGCAAGCTGCCGGGCCTCAAAGCCGCATTGCGCGGCGGCTTCATCAACGAACTGATCATCGACGAACCGAGCGCGCGCCTGCTGGTGGAGCAGATCCGCAGCGGCGCGGCGGCGTGATCGCATCTCCACGAGGAAACCAGCATGGCAGCCATCTCCTTGCAGGGCGTCTGCAAGCACTGGGGTCAAGCCCAGGCGGTGAGCAACATCGATTTTGAGGTCAAGTCGGGGCAGTTCACCGTCCTGCTGGGGCCCTCCGGCTGCGGCAAGTCGACCACCCTGCGCCTGATCGCAGGACTGGACAAACCCACATCCGGCAGCATCCACATCGGCGGCCGCGATGTCACGCAACTGCCCCCGGCGCAGCGCAAGATTTCCATGGTGTTCCAATCGTATGCGCTGTTCCCGCACCTGAGCGTGCGCGACAACATTCTCTTCGGCGTGCGCGTGCGCAAGGAGCCGCGTGCAGGCCATGCGTCGCGCCTGCAGCGCGTGGCTGACATTCTCGGCCTGTCGCACCTGCTGGAGCGCCGCCCGGCGCAGCTCTCCGGCGGCCAGCAGCAGCGCGTGGCGCTGGGCCGCGCCATCATTGCCGATGCACCGGTGTGCCTGATGGATGAGCCGCTCTCCAACCTCGATGCGCAGCTGCGCCAGGAAATGCGCCGCGAGATCCGCGCCCTGCAGCAGCAGCTGAACATGACCATGGTCTACGTCACCCATGACCAGACCGAAGCCATGAGCATGGCCGACCAGGTGATCCTGCTGCGTGAAGGCCGCATCGAACAGGACGCAGCGCCCGCCGATCTCTACGCCCAGCCGGCCACGGCCTTTGCCGCCCGCTTCATCGGCACGCCGCCGATGAACCTGCTGCCCCTGCAAGCGCATGCGCAAGGCCTGGCCATCGCCGGTAGCAACGTGGTGTTGCATCAGCTCGGCCAGCCCCCCCTGCAACTCGGGCTGCGCCCTGAACACATCCGCCTGGCCGCTGCCAGCGAGGCCACCGCGCCCGCCTTGGTGGAGACGGTCGAATACTTCGGTGCCGACACCATCATCGGCGCGCGCATCGGCAGCGCCTCGCTGTTGGTGCGCGCGCCCGGACAACATCGCTTCAACGCGGGCGAAACGGTCCACCTGGCCTGGAACGACCGCGACCAGTATTTCTTCGACCAGGAGAGCGGCCTGCGCCGGTCCTGATCCGTAAAACGATTTCCGCAGCAAGCCAACCCATCCACCTCATGGAGATGCATCATGCGTAGAACCTTCCTCAAGTCCCTGGCCGCCCTGGCTGTCTCAGCCGCTTTCTGTGCGCCGGTGCTGGCCGCCAATCCGGTCGAGATCAGCTTCTATTACCCGGTCGCCGTGGGCGGCGCGGTCACCAAGACCATCGACAGCATGGTGGCCGATTTCGAGAAGGCCAATCCCGACATCAAGGTCAAGGCCATCTATGCCGGCACCTACCAGGAAAGCATCGTCAAGGCACTGACCGCCTTCAAGGGGGGCACCCCGCCGACCCTGGCCGTGCTGCTCTCGACCGATCTCTTCACCCTGATCGACGAGAACGCCATCGTCCCCATCGACAGCCTGGCCAGCAGCGCCGAAGACAAGAAGTGGATCGACGGCTTCTACAAGGGCTTCATGGAAAACAGCCAGACCGAAGGCAAGACCTGGGGCATTCCCTTCCAGCGCTCGACCATCGTGATGTACTACAACAAGAACCTGTTCAAGGAAGCCGGCCTGAACCCCGACAAGGCCCCGGCCAACTGGAACGAGATGGTGGAAGCCGCCAAGAAGCTGACCAAGCGCGATGCCGCCGGCAACGTCAGCCAGTGGGGTGTGAAGATTCCTTCCACCGGCTTCGGCTACTGGATGTTCCAGGCCATGACCGCTTCCAATGACACGATCCTCATGAACAGCGCCGGCACCAAGACCTACTTCGACAAGCCGGGCGCCGTGCAGGCCCTGCAGCACTGGGTCGACCTGACCACAAAAGACAAGGTGATGCCGGCCGGTTCCATCGAATGGGGCACCACGCCCAAGGACTTCCTGGAGCAGAAGGCTGCCATGGTCTGGACCACCACCGGCAACCTGACCAACATCCGCACCAACGCCAGCTTCCCCTTCGGCGTGGCCATGCTGCCCGGCATCAAGCATCCGGGCAGCCCCACCGGCGGCGGCAACTTCTACGTCTTCAACAAGACTTCGCCGGCCGAGCAGCAGGCCGCCATGAAGTTCATCCGCTTCGCCACCGAGCCGGCACGCGCGGCACAGTGGTCCATTGCCACCGGCTATGTGGCCCCGCGCCAGGATGCCTGGGATACCCCGGAAATGAAGAAATATTTGCAGGACGTCCCGGCCGCCGACGTGGCGCGCGAGCAGATGAAGTATGGCGTGGCTGAACTGTCTACCCACGACAACCAGCGTGTGACCAAGGCCTTGAACGACAACCTGCAGGCGGCGCTGTCCGGCACCAAGACCCCGGAGGCTGCCCTGAAGGATGCCCAGCGCGAAGCCGAGCGCATCCTGCGCGCCTACGGCCGCTAAGCGCTGTCCGTTGCACAAGACCTGCCGATGAAACGCCTGCCCTCCTCCGTGCTGCCCTGGCTGCTGCTGTCACCGGCCATGGTGCTGCTGATCGCCTTCACGCACTATCCGGCGCTGGCCACGCTCTGGCACAGCTTCTTTTCCACGCCCAAGGCAGGCCGCCCGCCGGTCTTCGTCGGGCTGGAGAATTACCGACTGATGGCGGAGGATCCGGTGTTCTGGCAGGCCCTGTGCAACAACCTCTGGTTCGCCCTCGGCACCATTCCGCTGGCCATCGCCCTGGCCATCCTGATGGCGCTGTGGGTCAACGAGAAACTGGCCGGGCGCGGCATACTGCGCCTGGCCTATTTCACCCCGACGGTGCTGCCGATGATCGCGGTGGCCAATATCTGGCTGTTCTTCTATACGCCGCAATATGGCTTGCTGGAGCAGATCACCGGCGCGCTGGGCCTGCCCTCGCACAACTGGCTGGGCAATCCGCAGACCGTGCTGGGTGCGCTGATGGTGGTGGCAGTGTGGAAGGAGGCGGGATTCTTCATGATCTTCTACCTGGCCGCCCTGCAGCAGATTTCGCCGGTGCTGGCCGAAGCCGCCGCACTCGAAGGGGCGTCGCGCTGGCAATACTTCTGGCGCGTGCAGTTCCCGCTGCTCATGCCCACCACACTCTTCGTGCTGATCAATGCGCTCATCAACGCTTTCCGCCTGGTGGATCACATCGTGGTGATGACCAAGGGCGGACCGGACAACGCCAGCTCCCTGCTGCTGTACTACATCTATGAAGTTGGCTTCGCCTTCTGGGATTCTTCCTACGCTGCAGCCCTGACGGTAGTGCTGCTGGCCCTGCTGGGACTGATTGCGCTGGTGAAGTTTCGTGTACTTGACCGCAGGACCCACTATCAATGATCGCGCCTACCTCACCCTTCGCTGAGCGCCATCGTGCGCTGGAAACCGTCGCTGCCTGGGTGCTGGCGCTGCTGTGGCTACTGCCGCTGCTGTACGCGCTGTGGACGGCCTTCCATCCGGCCGCCTACGCCACCCGCTTCGTGCCGGATGCGCCGCTGACGCTGCAGAATTTTGCCAACGCCTGGCATGCCGCGCCGTTTCCGCGCTATTTCCTCAACACCTTCCTGCTGGTGACGATGATCCTGGCGGCGCAGCTGGTGCTGGCCACCCTGGCCGCGTATGCGTTTGCCCGCTTCACTTTTCGGGGCAGCAATGTGATGTTCATGCTGGTACTGGTGCAACTGATGGTGATGCCCGACATCCTGATCGTGGAGAACTACCAGACCATGAACCTGCTGGGTCTGCGCGACACCATCCTCTCGATTGGCCTGCCCTACTTTGCCTCGGCGTTCGGCATCTTCCTGCTGCGCCAGACCTTCAAGACGGTGCCGCGCGAGCTGGATGAAGCCGCAACCGTGGAAGGCGCCTCGGCCTGGCAGATCCTGATGCAGGTCTATGTGCCGCTGGCCAAGCCGATCTATATCGCCTTCGGGCTGGTCTCGGTCAGTACCCACTGGAACAACTTCCTGTGGCCGCTGATCGTGACCAATTCGGTGGAATCGCGCCCGCTGACGGTGGGGCTGCAGGTATTCTCCTCCACCGACCAGGGGGTAGACTGGTCCATCATCACGGCGGCCACGCTGATGACTTCTGCGCCTTTGCTGCTGGCGTTCCTGCTGTTCCAGCGGCAATTCGTGCAGTCGTTCATGCGGGCGGGAATACGCTGAACCCGCAGCGGTTCAGTGGCCAGAGATTTCCGAAATCGAGGTGCGCACGACCTGCTTGGTGGTGATGTCGAAATGCACGTTGAAAAGCCGGTCCTCGTGCACGTAGCGATACTTCCAGTCCCACACTTCCTCATTCTTGCGGGCGAACTGCACCACGCTGCGCGGCCGGCCGAATTCGCGCCGGATCTGCTCGGTGCTCATGCCGGGACGAATGGTGTCGAAATGATCCTGCGTCAGCACCTGCGTGTAGTCGATCAGCGTACCGGAGGCCCCGATACGGAACATCCAGGTCCGGATGCCTTCTGGTCCCTTGGGGTATTCCAGGGTCCTGGCCCCGCCCCCGTCTTCCCAGACGGTATCGGGCTGGCCCATTACGCCGCGCACGTCGGCTTCGCTGGAAACACCCTTTTGCAGCTTGTCCAAACCGAACTCCTCGATGGGATTGCCATTGCGGTCGCAGCCAAACATGGCCAGAGCGACAAGCAAAGCGCCGAAATGACCGGCGTGGCGACGCAGGCGGGTGAAGATGGGTTCACGCATAGGTAATTGATTATCCCTGATGAAGACAAGGTAAAATACGGCTTCTGTGTAACATTTGGCCTGAAAATATCATGCTCTTCGGAAAAAAGACCACCTACGTATCTGAAATCACCCAGTTCATCGACGAACTGAAGACGAAGAACCCGAAGCTGGAAGAGTCCCAACGCGCCGGCCGCGCCCTGCTGTGGGACAAGGAACCGCTGGACCTGGACAAGTCCGCCCGTGACAAGGCTTCGCGCGTGGCCCAGCAGCCCTACGTCTACCAGAGCCACTAAGCTGTTCGCATGACGGTTCAAGCAGGTGGCACCGATCCCGCCGGCCAGCCCGGCGCGGAACCCAGCGCCGACGCCATCGACATCACCCCCGCAGGCCAGCAGGACACCACGCCCGACGTGATCGACGGCGTGGCATTGGCACGCCTGTACGGAGAACCGCTGTTCCAGCTGCCCAATGACCTCTACATCCCGCCGGATGCGCTGGAAGTCTTCCTGGAAGCCTTCCAGGGTCCGCTGGACCTGCTGCTGTACCTGATTCGCAAGCAGAACTTCAACATCCTCGACATTCCGCTGGCGCAAGTCACCGCGCAATACCTGGAATACGTCGAGCAGATCCGCAAGCAGAACCTGGAACTGGCCGCCGAGTACCTGCTGATGGCCGCCATGCTCATCGAGATCAAGTCGCGCATGCTGCTGCCGGCCAAGAAGGCCGAGCCCGGCGAGGAGCCGGAAGATCCGCGCGCCGAGCTGGTGCGCCGCCTGCTGGAATATGAACAGATCAAGCTGGCCGCCCAGGAGCTGGACCAGCTGCCGCAAGTCGGCCGCGACTACGTGCGCACCCAGGTCCACATCGAGCAGACCGTGGTCACGCGCTGGCCCGAGGTTGACATCGACGACCTCAAGGCGGTCTGGGCTGATATCCTCAAACGCGCCAAGCTGACCCAGCATCACCACATCAGCCGCGAAGAACTGTCGGTGCGCGAGCACATGACGGGCATCTTGCGGCGTTTGCAGTCGGCGCGTTTCGTCGAGTTCTCGGACCTCTTCGATCCCTCGCGCGGGGTGCCGGTGGTGGTGGTCAACTTCATCGCCCTGCTCGAACTGGCCAAGGAAACGCTCATCGAAATCACCCAGGCCGAAGCCTTCGCGCCCATCTATGTCAGACTGTCGTACTCGCCCAGCTGAGCGGGCGCAGCCGACCGGCAACCGGGGCCGGGCTGCGCAGGCTTGAGCGACAAGCCACGCGACAGTCCGCCCGCAACCAGAGAATCCGCATGAAAATCATTTCCTCCATCGAAGAACTCCGCGACCACCTGCGCGGCCAGTTGCGCACCGCCTTCGTGGCGACCATGGGCAACCTGCACGAAGGCCATCTGTCCCTGATGCGCCTGGCGCGCACCCACGGCGACCCGGTGGTGGCCTCGATCTTCGTGAACCGCCTGCAGTTCGGCCCCAACGAGGACTTCGACAAGTATCCCCGCACCTTCCAGGCCGACGTCGAGAAGCTCGAAAAGGAAGGCGTCTACGTCCTCTTCGCCCCCACCGAAAAGGATATGTACCCGGAACCGCAGGAATACCGCGTGCAGCCGCCCAATGACCTGGGCAACATCCTGGAAGGTGAATTCCGTCCCGGCTTCTTCACCGGGGTCTCCACCGTGGTGATGAAATTGTTTTCCTGCGTGCAGCCGCGCGTCGCCGTCTTCGGCAAGAAGGATTACCAGCAGTTGATGATCGTGCGCAACATGGCGCGCCAGTTCGCCCTGCCGACCGAAATCGTGGGCGCCGAAACCTACCGCGCCGACGACGGCCTGGCACTGTCCTCGCGCAACGGCTACCTGTCGGCCGAAGAACGCGCCGAAGCGCCGCTGCTCTACCAGGTGCTCAACGACGTCGCCAACGAAGTGCGCGGCGGCCAGCACAACGTCGCCCTGGTCGAGCAACTGGCCATGGAACGCCTGGCCGGCCGTGGCTGGAAGCCGGACTACGTGGCCGTGCGCAAGCGCATCGACTTGCAGCCGCCTTCAGCAGCCGACATGGAACAAGGCGCGCCGCTGGTCGTGCTGTCTGCCGCCAAGCTGGGTGCCACGCGCCTGATCGACAACCTGGAAATCTGATCCATGCGTGCGCTGGCGGCCTGGCTGCTGTCCCTCACCGGATTGCTGGCTGCCGGCGCGGCTCACGCCAGCATCACCGTCCAGGATGACCTGGGCCAGAACGTCACCCTGCTACAGCCGGCGCGCCGCATCGTCAGCCTGGCCCCACATGTTACCGAACTGCTGTACGCGGCCGGCGCCGGCGAGCAGATCGTCGGCGCCAGCAATCACAGCGACTATCCCCCGCAAGCTGCCCGCCTGCCCAACCTGGGCGGCTACAACGCGCTCGACCTGGAGCGCATCGCCAGCCTCAAACCCGATCTGGTCGTGGCCTGGCACAGCGGCAACAAACCCCTGCAACTGGCGCGCCTGCGCAGCCTGGGCATTCCCGTCTTCGAGAGCCAGCCGGCCGATTTCGGCATGATCGCTACTTCGCTGGAACGACTGGGCCAGTTGGCCGGTACCGAGGCCACCGCCCAAGCGGCGGCGACTGCCTTCCGTGCGCGTTGGCAGCAGCTGGAAGCGCAATATCGCGGCCGTACGCCGGTGAGCGTGTTCTATCAGATCTGGAGCCAGCCTCTGATGACGCTCAACGGCCAGCACATGGTGTCGTCCGTGCTGCGCCTGTGCGGCGGACGCAATATCTTCGCCGACCTGCCGCAACTGGCGCCTACGGTCAGTGTGGAGTCGGTACTGGCAGCAGATCCTCAAGTGATTCTCACGGCAGGCGATGCGCGCGACCAGCCGCTGGAGCGCTGGAAGGCCTTTCCCCGCCTGCGAGCCGTGCGCGACGGGCAGCTCCATACCGTCAATGCGGATTGGCTGAACCGCGCCGGGCCACGGGTGCTGGAGGCGGCGCAGGAAGTGTGCGGGAAGCTGGATCAGGCACGGCAAGCAACAAGCGCTCAATAAAAAAATCCCTCACGAAGAGGGATGTGCAGCGTCAGAATGAAGCACTCAGAAGCGATATTTCAGGCCCAGGCTGAACAGATTGACGTGAGCATGGGAATTGCCGCCCAGACTCTGATAGCGGGTATAACCGCCGTTGAGGCTGACACTTTTGGTCACGTCATACTCATAGCCCAGACCCAGCAGATAGCCGGCTCCCGATTCGCTCGAGCGGGTACGGCTGACGGATGACATGTAGCCATCATTGAATTCATATGACCCGTTCTCAGTCAGCGTTGCCAAGGTAAGCCCGCCCTTGAGATACACTCCAGGCAATCCACCGGTGAATTTGTAGGTCGCCAGCAGATCGAAGCCCTTCACACCGCCGCTGGAAAAATCCCGGGAGAATCGGTCGCGATATTCCAGCGTCGCATCCCCGATCCGGAAATAACCGGCCTCCACCGAAAAATTGGGATTGAACTGATATCCGACGCCCAGTCGTACCAGGCCGGCATCATTGTTCTCGCGGACATCACGGTCGCGTTCGATATCGGTATCGTAAGTGGCGGCCCCGCCTTCCAAGCCCACATAGAATCCCCGCTCGGCCTTGACCGCCTGCGCCGATGCAGCGGTAGCCACCAGCAGCATCGTCCCGGACACCAGCAATTTGATTTTGCTCATCATTACCCCGACAAAGTAAGTGCATGTTTGACAGATCCGCAACGGCACCAGACCGGCGCGGAGATTGCCATCCGATCCAGAAAGAGGAACCGGAAAGCCGGCGCGATATTAATGAGCAACAAGGCTGTCATGGCTGTCTGACACCAAAGTTCAACTGCTTTGTCGACGGAGTTCGATGTCACTCCAAAAGCTTTTCGGGAATGGAAGAAAGTTTGGCGCTGCCCTTGATGGGATCATCAGGGAAAGCCTGCTCGACCAGCAGCGAGAAGACAAATCGTCAGTGGATCGCGCGAACGAAAAAAATCCCTCCACCAGGGAGGGATTTCAAGACCCGCAAAACTGCAGGTAAAGCTTAGAACTTGTACTTCACGCCAGCCGAGTACAGATTCATCTTGTTGTCGCTTTCGCCACCCAACTTTTCGAAGCGGGTGTAGCCAACGTTGATGCCAACGTTCTTCGCCACGGCGAACTCATAGCCCAGGCCGTACAGGTAACCGGTACCGGTTTGCGAGAAGGAGCTCGTGCCGGACGGCTGGCTCAGTTCCAGGGAAACCTTGGAACGGGTCGCACCCGCCTTCAGGTACAGGCCTGGCACGAATTCGGTGAACTTGTAGATCACGGACAGATCGGCGCCCTTGACGTCAGCCTTGACGTTGTAACGCACGGTACCGGTGCGGTTGGTACCGTCTTGCTTGAAGTCGTCGGTGGCGAAGTAACCCAGTTCGATCGCGAAGTTCTTGTTGATCTGATAACCAACCAGGGCGCGCAGGGCACCGGTTTCGTTGGTTTCGGAGGTCTTCACGCCGTTGGTCGGGGTAGCGATGCTGCTGATGGTGGCGACGCCGCCTTCCAGGCCGATGTACACGCCGCTGTCAACGGTCTGCGCTGCCACCGAACCGGCGGCCATCATTGCTGCGATTGCTGCAACTGCTGCAACTGCTGCTGCGATATTCTTTTTCATTCCTGATATCCCTAAATAATTGTCAGTACTTCGTCAGGGTTTTCCCCGGCGGCAATTATATCGGGAGGCGAGAATTCGTAAATATTGGTAAAGAGTTTTCTGTTGATTTTTTGAGCTCTTTTGCTGAAAAACAACATATCAGCAGATGAGAATACGAAGCTTCTTTCAAACCCTGCGCTTCTCCTGCTCACCCTGGCTCGCCACGAACACCACACCGTCCAGGCTTGCGACCGGGAAGAAGCGGCATCCATACGCCGCCTCCAGCGCTGCAGGCTGCAGGATGGCTTCCGCGGTGCCGCCGTGCGCGGTGCTGCCGTCGAGCAGCAGGATATGCGAGGCAAAGCGCCGCGCCAGATTGATATCGTGACAACTGGCTACCACGGCCCTGCCCTCCTGCGCCCATTCCTGCAGCAATTGCATTACCTGCAATTGGGCCGCGATATCCTGATGCGAGGTCGGCTCATCGAGCAGACAGAGCGCGGGAGCCTGCACCAGCAAGGTCGCCAGCGCCACGCGCTGGCGCTCCCCGCCGGACAGCCGCAACAGATCCTGCCCCGCCAAGCCGGACAGGCCGACCTGTCCGAGGGCGGACAAGGCCAGCGCGCTGTCCTTCTCCGGCCCGCCCCAGCCATCGCCGTGGGCAAAGCGGCCCGCCATGACGGCATCCAGCACCGGCAGCGAAAACGCATCCTGTTGATGTTGCAACAGCAGGCCGCGCTGCAAGGCCAGTTGCGACGGCGAAAAGGACGACAGCGCCCTTCCCTGCAGCAGAACCTCGCCGGCATGCGGCGCCTGCAAGTCGGCCAGTACATGCAGCAGGCTGCTTTTGCCGACCCCGTTGCGCCCCAGCACGCACCAGAATTCACCCGCGCGGACCTGCCAATCCAGCGCCTGCAGCAGGACGCGCGCACCCGCGTGCACTGCCAGCTGGAGGGTCTGCAGAACGGGCACTGAAGAATGCGCCATATTCGTCATGGGCGGCTCCGCGCCAGCAGCCACAGGAACATTGGCACGCCCACCAGTGCCGTGATCACTCCCACCGGCAGTTGCACCGGTGCGACCACGGTACGCGCCAGCAGATCCGCCAGCGTCAGCATGGCCCCGCCGCCCAGGACACAGGCCGGCAGCAGCAGGCGCTGGTCATTGCCGACCCGCAGGCGCAAGCCATGCGGCACCACCAGTCCGACGAAGCCGATGGTCCCTGCCATGGCCACGGCGTTGGCCGTGCACGCGGCCGCTACACACAGCAGCATCACCCGCAGGCGCATCACCGGCACGCCCAGCAACTGCGCAAAGGCATCGCCGCGTGCCAGCAGATTGAGCGAGGGCGCATGACGCCAGCTCCACAGCAATGCCAGCAGCAACACCGGTGCCATCAACGGCAGCAGGCGCGCATCGTCGAGGTCGCCGATCAGCCAGAACACCATGCCGCGCAACTGCGCATCCGGCGCAATCGACAGCGCCAGCGAAATCAGCGCACCGAATCCCGCTGCCAGCATCACACCCGTCAGCAACAGGCGCTGGCTGGACAACAAGGGAGACACCGCCAGATGCCGCAGCGAGGGACGCACCAGCCCGAACAGCAGCAGCATCGCCAGCCCCGCGCCCAGCAAGGCGCCGGGTGCGGTGACGGCCTGTACCGGCCAGCCCAGCCGCAGGGCTGCCAGCATGGCCAGCAAGGCCCCGGCCGCCGAACCGCCCGACAAGCCCAATACATAGGGATCGGCCAGCGGATTGCGCAACAGTACCTGCATCAGCGCCCCCGACAGGGCCAGCGCGCCGCCCACGGCAAAGGCGGTCAGCGCGCGTGGCACGCGCAGCGACAGCAGCATCGCCACCTGGTCGGCGGAGGCCGAAGGACGCAAACAGCCAGTACTGCCGCACAGCACCGCCGCCGACAAGGCCAGCAGGGACAGCAGCAGCAAGGTGCACAGCACAGGCAGGTAACGTCGCATCGGGGCCAGGATCAGGTCAGCATCAGAAGTCGTAGCGGGCGGTGAATTTCAGGGCCCGTCCGTCCTCCGGATAGATGCCCGAGACCGCCCCGCCACTGCAGTCATACGCCTGCGAGTAATACCTGCGATCAGCCAGATTGGTCCCCGTGACGGCAAATTCCCAGGCGCTGACACGCACCGCATACCGCGCATCGAAGGTAGTGAACGAAGGCATGCGCGCGCAGGTGTTGGCGAAGTCGTTGCCCATGCGCTGGCGGTCCACCCAGCGTGCACCGACGTCGGCGCTTTGCTGTCCGGACTTCCAGTTCAGGCGGGTCGACAGCGTATTGGCCGGCACCAGCGCCAGTTGCTTGCCGCTGTTGTCGCCTTCCTCGAAACGCGCATTGATGTGCTGGTAGGTCGCACTCCAGCCCAGGGTCTCGGTCAGCTGCACACGGCCTTCCAGTTCCACGCCCTGATGGCGGGTCGGGGCCAGGTTGCTGTTGGCCCCGAAGCCACCGTTGGCGGTCGGGTCGTAATACAGCTCGTCGCGCACGCGATGGCGGAACCAGCGCAGCGTCACCTGGCGCGCCGTATGGCCCAGGGTCGCGCCCAGTTCCAGGTCATGCGAAACCTGCGGTTTCAGGACCGCGCCGCTGGGCAAGGCCGTGAAGCCGTTCTCGTCGGCAGTTGCCAGGCGATAGCTCTGGCCGGTCTTGACGAAGCCGCGCAGCAGCGGCAGCGGCGCATAGCTGGCTTGCAGATCCCAGGCATTGACGGCGCTGGTGCGGCCATAGGCGCCGGAATCGCTCTGCTGGGTGAACTGCTCGCGGCGCACGCCGGCAGCGAGGCGGGCGTTGCGGTCGAACTCGATTTCATCGCGCAGGTACAGCGCCTTCGAATGCTGGGAGGCATCGCTGTTGCCATAGCTGGCATTGGTGGCCGAACTCCATTCGGCCAGGTCCACGCCGGCAATGGCCTCGTTCTTCCACAGGCCGCTGTCGAGTACGTGACGCAGGCGCGGCGAGAACTGGGTGGTCCGGATGTTGGCTTGCGCGGTGGAGCCGCTGCTGACATAGGTGGAGCGCGAAATCTTCTCCCGATGCGACAGCTCGGCCGCCACGTCGAAGGCACCGAAGCGGCGCTCGAGGAAGGCCGTGATGCTGTCATTGTCATAGGAGCCGTGATCCAGCGGCTTGCTGGTCTGGCGCGCATTGGCGTCATATTGCGCCTGGCTCAGGCTGCCCGGCAGGCCGAAATCGGCGCGCGACAAGTTGGCGCGCAGGCCGAAGCGCCAGTCGCTGGCGAACCACTGCACCGTGGTACTGAAATTTTCCTGATTGGACTTGCTGTTGTCGCGCCAGTTGTCGGCATGCGACTTGGCATAGCTGGCGTCGATGGACATGTTGTCCCAGCCGCGCGAAACCGCTGCCCGGCCGGCGCGCTGACCGTTGCTGCCGACTTCGCCGATCACGGTTCCGCGCACGGTATTGGCCTGCGGGCGGCGCGTGATGATCTGGATGGTGCCGCCGGTAGCGCCGCTGCCATACAGCACGCTGCTGCCGCCGCGCACAATCTCGATGCGCTCGATGGTCTCGATGGGGATCGCCGACAGCAGCGGCGTGGCCAGTTCATTCTCGGAAATACGCACGCCATCGACCAGCACCACCATGTTCTGGTCGCCATTGGTGCCGAAGCCGCGCAGGTCCAGCGGGAAGTCGCGCGGGCCGGACAGGCTCTGGCGCCCATAGACGCCGCCCAGCTTGCGGATGGCTTCGTTGGCGTTGTCGATGCCGGCTTCGCGGATCTGCTCGGCGGTGATGACGGTGGCAGCGACCGGCGGGAATGCCGGATCATTGGGGAAGCGCGAAGCCGAGACCACTACCGCCGACAGTGGCTGGCTGGTATCGGCGGCGTGGGTCGACGCAGCGAAAGCCGAAAGAATCAGCGCACTGGCAGTGCGCAGGGCAATACGGGGGCGAGGACCGCCACAGCGGGCCTGGAAATAAGCGATATGCATGAAAAATCAGGTAAAGAATCTGTGCAGCCAGCCTCCCCGCGGGCCGCAATCAACGGAAAACCGCACCAATACTGGCTGTGCGGGCTCCTCCTGTTCTGGCCGGTCTCCGGACTGCAGGCATGACCATCGGCCTTCCCATGTGGCGAAGTGAACGTTCGCGCAAAAACACAGTGGCGTGGAAGAGGCCTCGCCGGCGAGACGCGACGCATCGTCACATCGTCGCCGGCACCTGGTTACCGTTGCGGGGGCAGTACACCTTGGCTGACCGCCCTGCTGGCTGCAGGCGGTCTGGCGCGTGTTTCCCGTTTAACTGCCGGCGAGGACACGCCGGCGGGCACCAAAACCGCGCCATTGTAGGCGTGCAGCGTACACGCCACAAGCCGCAGCACCCAGGTGATGTAAATCAGCACAAGCGGGACAGCCGCAATTGCTTTCAGGAAAAAGCCGGATAAAATCCATCCTCAGCAGTGATATATAGAAAAAATTCGATTTTTCTATCAAAAAACATTTGAATCGCGGTTCTTGCCAATTTTTTGTGGTGGGGCCGAAAAATTGAAACAAATGGGGGATTTCACTCGCTGTTTGGCCGATGAGATCACGCCAAGCGGTCCTATACTCGGCGCCATGGCATCGTCGACCGGCGGACCCTTGCGGGGTCGGCCGGCCTCACTGTCATCCTGAACGTTGTCGTGGTCTGCGGGCCTTCAGAGACTGCCTCTGGCTGCCGATATCTGTCTGATATCGGGGCGGTGGTAGTGGCTGTGCCTCCCGGAACGACGCATTAGATCCGCCTACGGGCAACTTTGCACAGCAGTGCGCCGACGAGCGCACACCTTTGTTGGGAGAATCAGTAATCATGAGCGACGACGTTGATCTGGAAGCATTGTTTGACGAAATTTCCTCGCAGACGCTACCGGGCATGACTGCCGAACCGGCTGCCGCTGCCGCCGCCCCCGCCGCCGCCGGCACCGAAGAAGCGGCTGCAGGCGAACAGGAGGACCAGAGCGACAAGCCCATGTACGAACGCCTGGGCGGTATCGTGCGCCTGCTGCACGACTCCATGCGCGAACTCGGCTACGACCGTTCGCTGACCGACGTGGCCGAGCAGATCGGCGACGCCCAGAGCCGTCTGGAACACATCGCCACCCTCACCGAGCAGGCCGCCAACAAGGTGCTCAATGCGCTGGACTCCGGCATGCCGGCCCAGGACCGCCTGCAGGAGCAAGCCAAGGACATCAACGCGCGCTGGACCAAGCTGTATGCCGGCCAGATGAACATCGAGGAATTCAAGGCTCTGGCGGGCGACTCGCAGAAGTTCTCCAATTCGGTGATGGAATCGACCGAGGCGGAAAAGGCGCGCATGCTGGAAATCATGATGGCCCAGGACTTCCAGGACATCACCGGCCAGTTGATCAAGAAGATCGTGGGCATCACCGCCGCCGCCGAGCGCGAACTGGCGCAATTGCTGCGCGACAACGCGCCGCCGGAAGTCAAGGCGCAGATCGATGCAGACAAACCGGCAACCCTGATGAATGGCCCCTCCGTGGGAGGCACCGCCATGGCGCAGGACGACGTGGACGACTTACTCGATAGCCTGGGGTTCTAATGGATGACGAAATGCTCAAGGATTTTGTCGTTGAAGCGTTGGATCTCGCCACCAACGTGGAAGAGCACCTGCTGACGCTGGAACGACATCCTGATGACCTTGAAATCCTCAACGCGGTCTTCCGCGCATTCCACACCATCAAGGGTGGCGCCGGGTTCGTGAACCTGCCGGCCATGGTGTCGGCCTGCCACCTGACCGAAAACCTGTTCGATGCGCTGCGCACCGGCAAGGCCCCGGTCACGCCGCTGGCCATCGAAGCAGCGCTGCAGGCCAGCGGCTTCGTGGCCGACCAGTTGAACGAATTGTCCAACGGTGCGGCGCCCGACAGCCTGGCCTCGATGCCGGCCGAACTGAAGGACATCCTGACCCAGGCCATCGAAGGCAAGAGCGAATCCACGCCGGCCCCTGCCCCAGCGGCAGCAGCGCCTGCCCCGGCAGCCGCAGCACCGGCAGCCGCAGCACCGGTGGCCGCGCCCGCAGCCGCCGCTGCAGTGGCCGCCGTCAGCGTCGATGGCAGTGCCAGCGTGATGAAGAATGGCGAACTGGACTGGCCCGCCCTCTACCAGGCCCTGGTGCCCGGTGCGGCTGCCGCGCCGGTCGCGGAGGGTAGCGCCGAGGCGGCCCCGGTGGCTGCCGCCGCAGCGGCACCCGTTGCCGCCGCGCCTGCCGCGCCCGCAGCCGATGGCGAGCCCAAGGCCGCCGCGCCGGTACAGCAGAATCGCCGCGCCACCGATTCCCCTGGCGGGGCCAAGGAAGAAAGCATCCGTATCGATGCCGTCAAGCTGGACGCCCTGCTGGAAGTGGCCGGCGAATCGGTGCAGGCCGCCAACCAGGCTGCCGTGCTGCTGGAAAAGCTGCAGCAGTTCAAGTTCGAAGGGACCGCTGCGGCCCTGATGTCGACCCTGGCCGAAACCCTGGGCCGCGCCTCGCGCTACTCCAGCGAACTGCAACGCGCCACGCTGTCCACGCGCATGCAGCCGGTCGGCCGCCTGTTCCAGAAATTCCCCCGACTGGTGCGCGAACTGGCCAAGGACCTCGGCAAGGACGTCGACCTGGTCATCACCGGTGCCGAAACCGAAGTCGACCGCGTGGTGGTGGACAGCCTCTACGACCCGCTGGTGCACATGCTGCGCAACTCGCTGGACCACGGTATCGAAGTGGACCGCGCCGCCGCCGGCAAGCCCAACAAGGCGACCATCTCGCTCAACGCCTGGCAGGCCGGCAGCAGCGTCATGATCGAAGTCTTCGATGACGGCAAGGGCATGGACCCGGACATGCTGCGCAACAAGGCGCTGGCCAAGGGCCTGATCAACGAACACCAGGCGCTGACCTCCGACGAAGCCTTGCAGCTGGTGTTCCTGCCCGGTTTCTCGACCAAAGAAGTGGCCTCCAGCGTCTCCGGACGCGGCGTGGGCATGGACGTGGTCAAGACGGCGGTGGAAAAGCATCGCGGCACCATCCGCATCGAATCCACCATCGGCAAGGGCACCAAGTTCTCGATCCGCCTGCCCATCGAACTGTCGATCATCCCGACCATGCTGGTGCGCTGCGCCGGTGCTCCGCTGGCCCTGCCGATGGCGGTGGTGGAGCGCGTGGTCGAGCTGCCGGAAACCTTCGACGAAGTCGGCGGCGCCCCGGTGCTGCGCGACCAGGGCCGTCCGCTGCCGGTCAATTCGCTGGCCGGCGTGCTGGGCTACGAGCCGGGCAATGAGCGAGTGGGTATCGTCATGGCGGTTCCCCACCCCTACATCCTGGGCGTGGAATCGGTGGAAGGCACGGCCGATCTCGTGATCAAGCCGCTGACCGCAATCCACACTGCCGGCATCACCGGTACGGCCCGTTCGGCCGAAGGTGAACTGGTGCTGGTGGTGGGCCTGTCCTTCCTGCTGGATGGCTGCCGCGACCTGGAGCGCACGGCGGTGGCATAAGATTGCCGCCAAGCGCTGCTAACGCAAACGGCCGGATCTGCAAGGATCCGGCCGTTTTGTTTCAGGCCTGGCGCACTGCTCGGCGCCGGGCCTTACGCCTTAAAGTTCATACATGTCCTTCTCGCCTTCCATGACCTGCGCAATCAGCTTGCGATTGAGGGTCGGTGCCAGCAATTCAATGAAGGTATAGACATATCCCCGCAAATACGCCCCTTGCTTCAAGGCCACCCGCGAGACATTGGTGCCGAACAGGTGGCCGGCCGGAATGGCGCGCAAGCCACGGTCGCGCTCGGCATCGAAGGCGATGCCGGCGATGATGCCCACGCCCATGCCCAGCTCGACATAGGTCTTGATCACATCGGCATCGATGGCTTCCAGCACCACGTCAGGCTTCAACTGGCGCAGCGAGAAGGCATGGTCGATCTTGCTGCGGCCGCTGAAGGCGGAATCGTAGGTAATCAGGGGATTGCCGGCAATCTCTTCCAGCGTCAGGCTTCTGGACTGCAGCAAGGGGTGATCCGGCGGCACCACCACCACATGCTCCCACTGATAACAAGGCAGCGAGACCAATCCCTCGCCTGAAGCCAGCGCTTCAGTAGCGATGGCAATGTCCGCCTGGTCGTTGCGCACCATCTCGGTGATCTGCTTGGGGTTACCCTGCAGCAAGGAAAGATGCACTTTCGGATACTTCTGCGTGAAGGCCTGCACCACCTTGGGCAGCGCATAGCGCGCCTGGGTGTGGGTGGTGGCGATGGTGAAACTGCCGCTGTCATGGGCGGCGAATTCCTTGCCGATACGTTTGAGGCCATCCACTTCCTGCATGATCAGCTCGACCGAGCGCAGCACCGCGCGGCCCGGCTCGGTCAGGCCGCGAATACGCTTGCCGTGGCGCGTGAAGATGTCCACGCCCAGCTCCTCCTCCAGCTCGATGATGGCCTTGGAGACCCCGGGCTGCGAGGTATACAGGGCCTTGGCGGCCTCCGTGAGGTTGAAGTTCTGCCTTACCGCTTCACGAACGAAACGGAATTGATGAAGATTCATGAGGGAATTCCTTCGCTTCTACCTGGTATGGCGGCGCACCGCGCCTGCCTTGCTGGCCTCACCGGCCTTACCTGCCTCGTTTGGCGCATTTCCATATGCCAAAGGCGTATATAAGCAAATAAATACTATGTAGTTTGGTTTGAAACATAAGTTTATTACGATTCGCAGACTAATGGGCGAGGTGTTATGACTGTTTCTTATGTAGTAAGCGGATTTGCCGTTGGACTGCTGGTCGGACTGACCGGGGTCGGTGGCGGCTCGCTCATGACACCGCTGTTGACCTTGCTGTTCGGCATTCATCCCTCGGTGGCCGTGGGCACCGACCTGGCCTTTGCCTCCGCGACCAAGACCGCCGGCACCCTGGCCCATCGCTTCAAGGGTACGGTACGCTGGGATGTGGTGCGCCGCCTGTCCTATGGCGCCCTGCCCGCTGCGCTGGTGACCACCCTGCTGCTCAAGCACTTCGGTGCCGTCAGCGACGGCATCGCGCTGACCATCCGCTATTCGATTGCGATCTCGGTGTTCCTGACCGTGGTGGCCCTGCTCTTCCGCGCCCGCATGCAAGCCTGGCTCAATGCCCATCCGCAACGCCAGCTGCAGGGTGCCACGCTCGCCAACGCCACCATCGCCGCCGGTGCCCTTCTAGGCACGCTGGTGACGATTTCCTCCATCGGTGCCGGTGCCGTCGGCGCCACCTTGCTCGTGTTGCTGTATCCTCGCCTGTCTCCGGCGGAGATTGCCGGCACCGACATTGCCTATGCCGTGCCGCTGACCGCCATTGCGGCGCTGGGCCACTGGTGGCTGGGTTCGATCAACTGGGAACTGCTGGCGACCTTGTTGCTGGGATCGGTGCCAGGCATCACCATCGGATCGCTCGCGGCGCGAGCGGTGCCGGAGAAATTCTTGCGCGGCCTGCTGGCCATTACGCTGACGAGCGTTGCAGTCAAGCTGATTTGGTAGGCTCATTTTCAATCGGGCGCACCCTGATCCGGTCGCCCATAAGACGTTAACAGGGAAGACAAGATGTACCGCTATGACCAATACGATCACCTGATCGTCAAAGAGCGAGTCGCACAATACCGGGACCAGGTGCGTCGGCGCCTGTCGGATGAGCTCATCGAAGACGAATTCCGCATCCTGCGCCTGCAAAACGGGCTCTACCTGCAACGCCACGCCTACATGCTGCGCGTCGCCATTCCCTACGGCATGCTGGCCTCTCGGCAACTGCGCAAGTTCGCCGAAATCGCCGTCAAGTACGATCGCGGCTACGGCCACTTCACCACCCGCCAGAACATCCAGTTCAACTGGATCAAGCTGGAAGAATCTCCCGATATTCTGGACGAACTGGCCAGCGTGGAAATGCACGCCATCCAGACCTCCGGCAACTGCATCCGCAACACCACCTCGGACGAACTGGCCGGCGTGGCTGCCGACGAAATCGTCGATCCGCGGCCCTACGCCGAACTGATCCGCGAGTGGAGCACTTTCCACCCCGAGTTCGCCTACCTGCCGCGCAAGTTCAAGATCGCCATCAGCGGCGCTGCCGAAGACCGCGCCGCGACTGCTGTGCACGACATCGGCCTGCACGTCATCAAGAATGAAGCCGGCGAAGTCGGCTTCCGCGTGCTGGTGGGCGGCGGCATGGGCCGCACCCCCATCCTGGGCAGCGTGATCCGTGACTTCCTGCCCTGGAAGCACGCCATGTCCTACCTCGAAGCGATCCTGCGCGTCTACAACCAGTACGGCCGCCGTGACAACATGTACAAGGCCCGTATCAAGATCCTGGTCAAGGCCATCGGCCCTGAAGAGTTTGCACGCCAGGTCGAAGCCGAATGGGCCGACATCAAGGACGGCCCCTCCACCCTGACCGAAGAAGAACTGCAGCGCGTGGCCAAGTTCTTCACCGATCCGGCCTACGAAACCTTGCCGGCGGTGGATGCGGAATATGAACGCCTGAAGGCCGAAGACCGTGGCTTCGCCAACTGGATCAAGCGCAACGTCAAGGCGCACAAGCAGGCCGGCTATGCCGCCGTGCTCCTGTCGCTCAAAAAACCGGGCGTGCCCCCGGGCGACATCACCGCTGACCAGATGAACTTCGTGGCCGACCTGGCCGATCAATACAGCTTCGGCGAACTGCGCGTGACCCACGAACAGAACCTGGTGCTGGCCGACGTCAAGCAATCCGACCTGTATGCCCTGTGGAAGGCCGCCAAGTCGCATGGACTGGCGACGCCCAACATTGGCCTCTTGACCGACATCATCTGCTGCCCCGGCGGCGACTTCTGCTCGCTGGCCAATGCCAAATCGATCCCGATCGCCCAGGCCATTGCCGAGAAGTTCGAGAACATCGACTTCCAGCACGACATCGGCGACATCGAACTGAACATCTCCGGTTGCATCAACGCCTGCGGCCACCACCACGTGGGCAACATCGGCATCCTGGGCGTGGACAAGGATGGTTCCGAGTGGTACCAGGTGTCGCTGGGCGGCGCCCAGGGCAACGAGTCCTCGATCGGCAAGATCATCGGCCCCTCGTTCTCGGCCACCCAGATGCCGACCGTGATCGACCGCCTGCTGCAGGTGTACGTCAAGCAGCGCACCGAGGAAGAACGTTTCATCGACACCGTGCGCCGCATCGGTGTGACCCCGTTCAAGGAATTCGTTTACGCAACGCCGATCCGTTCGGCCGAGTATGTCGCAGGAGAAGACGCAAATGCCTGAAATCATCAAGAACAAGACCGTCGTCAGCGACGACTGGACCGTCCTGCGCCTGGCTGAAGGCGAGACCGCAGACACCGTGACCGTGCCGCAAGGCCGCGTGATCGTGCCGCTGAAGGTGTGGCAGGCCCAGGGCGATGCCCTGAAGTCGCGCGCCGAGATCGGCGTCTGGCTGGCCAGCGATGAACGTCCGGAAGAACTGAAGGGCCAGCTGGACAGCTTCAAGGTCGTGGCCGTGGACTTCCCCAAGTTCGCCGATGGCCGTGGCTATTCCATCGCTTACAACCTGCGTGCCCGCCTGGGCTACACCGGCGAGCTGCGCGCCATCGGCGACGTGCTGCGCGACCAGCTGTTCTACATGCAGCGCGTGGGCTTCGACGCCTTCGCCGTGCGTGCCGACAAGAACATCCACGATGCCGTCAAGGGCCTGACCGACTTCTCGGAAAAGTACCAGACCTCCTGGGACGAGAAGAACCCGCTGTTCCGCCGCGTCAAGCGCGAAACCGTGCAGACCGCCGACTGAGGCGCGATCGTGAAGAAGGAAGGACAGCCCATGGCTACCCCAGGCTTGCAAGAACTCATCGCCAAGACCCAGGCCACGCTGGAACGCATCGCCGCCGAGTACGCCCCGGCGGCGCTGGCCTCCAGCCTGGCGGCCGAAGACATGGTGCTGACCGACCTGATCCTGCGCGGCCAGCTGCAGGATCGCATCAGCATCTTCACCCTGGAAACCGGCCGCCTGCACAAGGAAACCGTAGGCATGCTGGACCGCATCCGCGAGGCCTACGATTACGAGGTCGCGCCCTATCGTCCCCAGCCTGAGGCGGTGGAAGCCTACGTGCAGAAGCACGGCGCCAACGCCTTCTACGACAGTGTGGAACTGCGCAAGGAGTGCTGCCACATCCGCAAGATGGAGCCGCTCAATCGCGCCCTGCAGGGCAAGGCCTCGTGGGTCACCGGCCAGCGCCGCGCGCAATCGGTCACGCGGGCCGAGCTGCACGTGCAGGAACGGGACGAAGCCCACGGCATGGAGAAGTTCAACCCCCTGGCCGATTGGTCCGAACAGGACGTGTGGGACTACATCCGCGCCAACGACGTGCCCTACAACCCGCTGCACGACCAGGGTTACCCGTCCATCGGCTGCGAGCCCTGTACCCGCGCCATCCAGCCCGGTGAAGATATCCGCGCCGGCCGCTGGTGGTGGGAGAACCCCGACTCCAAGGAATGCGGCCTGCACGTGGTCGACGGCAAGCTGGTGCGCATCAAGGCGCATGCAGCGAGCTGAACCAGAATTCAATCAAAGCAACAACAAGCAACGCATCGGAAGGTCCGGCATGAACACTGCGGTAGACACCCTCTTTTTGGACAACGCCAGCAACCGTCACCTCGACTGGCTGGAATCGGAAGCCATCCACATCATGCGCGAGGTCGCGGCCGAGTGCAGCAACCCGGCGCTGCTGTTCTCCGGCGGCAAGGACTCGGTGGTGCTGCTGCGCATCGCCGAGAAAGCCTTCCGTCCCGGCAAGTTCCCCTTCCCGCTGGTGCACATCGACACCGGCCACAACTTCCCGGAAGTCATCGAATTCCGTGACCGCCGCGCCGCTGAACTGGGCGAGCGCCTGGTGGTGCGTTCGGTGGAAGATTCGATCAAGCGCGGCACCGTGCGCCTGCGCAACCCGCAAACCGATTCGCGCAACGCCGCGCAAGCCGTGACGCTGCTGGAAACCATCGAAGAATTCAAGTTCGACGCCTGTATCGGCGGCGCGCGCCGTGATGAAGAAAAGGCCCGCGCCAAGGAACGCATCTTTTCCTTCCGCGACGAATTCGGCCAATGGAACCCCAAGGCCCAGCGCCCCGAGCTGTGGGACCTGTATAACACCCGCGTGCATCCGGGCGAGAACATGCGCGTCTTCCCCATCTCGAACTGGACCGAGCTGGACGTGTGGCAGTACATCGCCCGCGAAAAGCTGGCCCTGCCCTCGATCTACTTTGCCCATGAGCGCGAGGTGATTCCGCGCAATGGCCTCCTGGTGCCGCTCACCGACCTCACCCCGGCGCGCGAAGGCGAGACCGTGGAGAAGCAGGTCGTGCGCTTCCGCACCGTGGGCGACATCTCCTGCACCTGCCCGGTGTCTTCCGATGCCGCTTCCGTGGAAGCCATCATCGCCGAGACCGCAGTGACCCAGATTACCGAGCGCGGCGCGACCCGCATGGACGACCAGACGTCCGAAGCCTCGATGGAAAAACGCAAGAAGGAAGGATATTTCTGATGAACGCCGCCGCAACCCAAGCACAACTGGCCCAGGCCTCCGCGCAACCGCACGAACGCGGCCTGCTGCGCTTCATCACCGCCGGTTCCGTGGACGATGGCAAGAGCACCCTGATCGGCCGCCTGCTGTTCGACAGCAAGGGCATCTTCGCCGACCAGCTAGACGCCATCTCGCGCGCCAAGCACAAGCGTACCGTGGGCGACACGGTCGACCTGTCGCTGCTCACCGATGGCCTGGAAGCCGAGCGCGAGCAAGGCATCACCATCGACGTGGCCTATCGCTACTTCGCGACCCCCAAGCGCAAGTTCATCATCGCCGACACCCCGGGCCATGAGCAGTACACCCGCAACATGGTGACCGGTGCCTCGACTGCCGACGCCGTGATCATCCTGGTGGACGTGTCCAAGGTGAAGCTGGGCGACGATGGCAGCGTGGAACTGCTGACCCAGACCAAGCGCCACTCCACCATCGCCCACCTGCTGCAGATCCAGCACGTGATCGTGGCCGTCAACAAGATGGACCTGGTGGACTACGACCAGACCGTCTATGAACGCATCGTCGGTGCTTACCAGCAATTCGCGCAGCAACTGGGCTTGAAGGATGTGCACGCCATCCCGCTGTCGGCGCTGGCCGGCGACAACGTGGTGGAAGCCAGCGCGCGCATGCCCTGGTACCAGGGTCCGACGCTGATCACCCTGCTGGAGTCGCTGTCGGTCTATGAAGATGCGCACGAAGAAGCCTTCCGCTTCCCGGTGCAGCTGGTGGCGCGCCACAACGGCCATGAAGCCAATGACTTCCGCGGCTACATGGGCCGCATCGAAGCCGGCAAGGTGGCCAAGGGTGACAAGCTGGTAGTGCTGCCCAGCGGCCAGAGCGCCACCGTCAAGGACATCCGGACCCTGGACGGTTCACTGGAATCGGCCACGGCCGGCCAGTCAGTGACCCTCCTGCTGGACGAATACCTGGACATCTCGCGCGGCGACCTGTTGGCCGCCGAGGCACAGCCGTCCACCATCCTGAAGACCATCAACGCGGATGTCTGCTGGCTCTCCGAAGAACCGCTGGACCTGCGCCGCAAGTACTGGCTCAAGCACACCACCAAGCAGGTGGCGGCGCGCGTGGCCAAGGTCGATACGCTGCTGGACATCAACACCCAGGAACGCCGTCCCGCCGATACGCTCAAGCTCAATGACATCGCCCGCATCAGCGTGAACGTGCAGCAGCCCATCGCGGCCGATGCCTACCAGGACATCCGTGCCACTGGCGCCTTCATCCTGATCGACGAAGTGAGCCACCAGACAGTGGCCGCTGGTATGATTCGGATCGACTGAATTTCCTTCGATCCGCAATCGTCTCTTCGACCAGGCCATGGCCACCCAACAGGCAGCGACTTCACCTTCTTCCGATTCACCCGCCCCCAGCCCGGAGCATCCGGGCATGGTGTGGCTGATCGGCTCGGGCCCCGGGGCCGCTGACCTGTTGACGGTGCGCGCCGCACGCCTGCTGGCGCAGGCCGACATCGTGCTGCACGATGCCCTGGTCACCGAAGAAATCTTGGCACTGTGTCCGCAAGCCGTGAAGGTGTCGGTGGGCAAGCGCAGCGGCCAGCGCTCCACGGCCCAGCCCGTCATCAACCAGAAGCTGGTCGAAGCCGCGCAGCAGTACCGCCGCGTAGTACGCCTCAAAGGCGGCGACCCCATGCTCTTCGGCCGTGCCGATGAAGAGATGCGGGCGCTTGAAGCCAACCACATCCCTTACGAAATCGTCCCCGGCATCACTGCCGCACTGGCCGCCGCCTCGGCCGCCAAGCGTCCGCTCACGCGGCGCGGGATTGCGCGCAGCGTCTCGCTGTTCACCTCCAGCACGGGTGTGGACGAGCCGGATGAAGTGCGCATGCCCAATGGCGATACGCTGGTGCAGTACATGGGCGGACGCGAAGCCACGGCCACTGCGCAGCGCTTGCTGGCTTTGGGCCATGCGCCCGATACGCCGGTCGTAGTGGTGGAGAACTGCAGCCGTCCTGACGAGCACATCTACCATCTGCAACTGGCCGGTCTGGAGGCCGGACTGCAAGCCTGTAGCGGGCCGGTGCTGGTGATGATCGGGCCGGCGCTGGCGGATCGGGACTGAAGCTCATGCACCTGCTCCACGACCCTGCCGCCCCTGCAGCTGCTGCCATCGATTTCGAGGCCTTCCTCAAGGTCGATATCCGCATCGGCACCATCATCGCCGCAGACGCCTTCCCTGAAGCACGCAAGCCTGCGTTCAAACTGAAGATCGATTTCGGCCCGGGCATCGGCGTGCGCCAGAGCAGCGCCCAGATCACCACCCACTACACGCTGGAGCAGTTGGTCGGCCGTCAGGTGGCGGCGGTAGTGAATTTCCCGCCGCGCCAGATCGGCAAGTTCATGTCGGAAGTCCTGACGCTGGGCTTTCCTGACGCCCAGGGCGAGGTGGTGTTGTTCAAGCCCGACCAGGCCGTGCCCAACGGCGCTCGCCTGTTCTGAAGGGCTCACGGCCCCCCAAAAAAAAGATGGCCTGTTTCCGGGCCATCGTCGCATCCAGGAGTGCTGACCGCCGGATCAGCTATTGACCGTCCCCACGCAATACGCCGCAATCGCCTTCAACACCGCCTCATCCTCGCCAACTGCAGCGACGGTGCGCACGTCCACACCCGGATGCGCCTGGCGCAATTGCTCCAGCAGTTCCGGCAGATCACGGCGCACGTGGCCGCCCTGCCCCAGGAATACCGGAATGACAGTCACGCGCTGGCTGCCGGCGGTAATCTGCCTGGCTGCCACGGTCGGCAGGTCCGGCTGCATCAGTTCCAGAAAGGCCAGCTCCACGCTGGTCCCCGGCATGGCCGCCTGCGTCAGCGCGCGCAGGCGCTCGAAAGGCGCAGCCCAGGCAGGGTCGCGAGCGCCGTGGGCGAACAGGATCAGGCTTTGGGAGGTGGCTTGGCTCATGATGTGCAGCAGTCTTTCAGGCTAAATAAACGAAATCGCAGGACGAACTCAGGTCCGCTCCACCCACCACAGCGCGCCAATGGCCAGCACCATGAACAGCAGGCTGGGCAAGGCCGCGGTCATGAAGGCCGGCCAGGTATTGAGCAGACCCAGATGGGAGAACAGGCTGTTGATGAGCTGGAAGCAGACGCCGATCATGATGCCGGTGAAGATCTTCAGGCTCACGCCACCGGCACGGAAATGCAGGTAGGCAAACGGCAAGGCCAGCGCCAGCATCACGAAGATCGACAGCGGATAGACGATCTTCTTCCAGAACGCGATTTCGTAACGGTCGGTGCGCTGATTGTTGGCTTCCAAATGCTTGGTGTAGGCCAGCAGGTCATAAGCCGACATGCGGTCCGGATCGGCGAAGAGCACCGAGAGAATTTCCGGCGTCACTTCCGACACCAGCTTCAGCTGCGGCAGCTTCACGGTCTTGACCGGCTCGGTGATCTTTCGGTCCTTGCCGCCGACGAAGTCCGATTGCACCACGTCGTTGAGCACCCACTGATGATTGCCCTCGTAGATGCCATCCTTGGCCACGACCATGCGCGCCATGTGGAAGTCGGTATCAAGTTCATAGAGCTTGACGCCTTCGATGCGGCCATCCGGTTGCACGGTCTGGATGTTGATGAAGCGGCTGCCGGTGACGTTGCCTTCCAGGCCGTTGTCCTTGATGACGTCCTTGGCCCACATGCCCGAGCGGAACTGCGAAGACATCGATGCCCCCTGCGCCTGCAGCTTGAGCTTTTCGGCCCACTCGGACGCCTTGGGCGCGATCAGTTCGCCGAACACGATGGTCAGCACCGCAAAGCCCACACCGATGCGCAGCAGCACCTTGGCCGCCATGCCGGTGGACATGCTGGAGACACGCATGATGGTGAATTCCGAGCGCGCCGCCAGTTGCGAGAGCGTGTAGATGGTACCGATCAGCACCGCCGTCGGCATCAGTTCATAGACATTGCCGGGCAAGCCCATGAGCACATAGAACACCGCCTGCTGCAGCTTGTAGCCATTGCGGCCGACCTGCTCCAGCTGGCCCATCATCTCGAAGAAGGCGAACAGCGCCAGGAAGGCCGCCAGTGCGAACAGCACCGAGCGCGTGATCTCGGCAGTGAAGTAACGTTGGATGACTCTCATCTCAGGCCTCGCGCTTGAACGTCAGGGCGCGGCGCACTCGGCTCCACATCCGGGATGGGTGATAGGGATGGTTGATGTTCAGGCGCAGGACGAACATGCCCACGATCAGCGCCACCACGATCAGGTGGACCGGCCACCAGGCCATCACGAAACTCATGCGCTGCTGCGCCACCGAAGCCTGGAACACGCTGACCGTATTGGAGTAGACGACGAACAGCAGCAAGGCCACCAGCAGCCCCAGCGAACGGCCGGCGCGCGGGTTCACGAAGGACAGCGGAATGGCCAGCAGCATCAGCGCCAGCGCCATCAGCGGCAGGGCGATGCGCCACAGCAGTTCGCCGCGCGCATAGCCGTCCTGCTTGGCCAGCAGTTCCTTCATCTGCAAGGCGCGCGCCGAGCGTTCACCGGCGGCACTCTGCGACTGGTTGCCGATCAGCAGGCCATAGCGTTCGAAATCGACAATCTGGAAATCCGGCAGGCTGGGCGAGCCATCGTAACGGCGGCCCTTGTTCATGACCACGAACTTCTCGCCATCAGGATCGATCTGGGTCTCGCCTTCCTTGGCGACGACCACGCTGTTCTTGCCGTCGGCGTTGATGGTGTTGACGAAGATGTTGCGCACCTTGGAGGCATCGCCGGAAATACCCTCGACGAAGAAGATCCGGTTGGCCGCCGCCGACTCCTGGAACTTGCCGGGAGAGACGCGGGCGATGTCCTCGCGCTGTTCGAAGCGGCTGCGGTATTCGCTGCTCTGTTCGTTGGCCCAGGGCGTCACCACGAAGGACAGCGTCGCCACCAGGGCCACGATGGGCCAGCCGAAGCGAATCACCGGCGCGATCCAGCGCGTGAGCGACATGCCGCAGGCGAACCAGACCACGATCTCGGAATCCTGGTAACTGCGCGTCATCACCAGCAGCACCGAGATGAAACCGGTGAGGATCAGGATGATGGGCATGTAGTTCAGCGACTGGAAGCCGATCAGGGCCAGCACGTCTTGCGACGCAACCTGGCCGCCTGCGGCCTGGCCGAGGATCTTGATCAGCATCACCGTCAGCGTGATGGTGAACAGCGTAGTGAAGACCCCACCTGCGGTGCTGGTCAGTTCGCGTCGTAGGGCGCGTTGGAAAATCATGGGAATGCTGGCTTGGTTTCTGGTGTCGGGATCGTTGTAGGGATGGCCGGTGCCCGGCATCGTGTCCGAGGCTGGCTCACCTGACAGAACTCATGCGCGCGTCGCGACGAAATGGGCTCTATAATCGCCAAGTAATTCATATAAAGGACGAACGATGGACTTTAGCACAAAAACATTGGACGCAAAAAACGCCTTGACGGGCGTAAAGACCGGCGCACTGGTCGTTGGCATCTATGAAAACCGCAAGCTGTCCAAGGCCGCCGGTGCCCTCGACAAGCTGGGCGCGATCAGCGCCGCGCTGAAGTCGGGCGACATTTCCGGCAAGCCGGGCTCGACCCTGCTGCTGCGCGGCGTGACCGGCATCGCCGCCGAACGCATCGTGCTGCTGGGCCTGGGCAACGAAGACGAGGGCGCTGACAAGAACTTTGCCGCTGCCAGCAGCGCCCTGGTGCGCGCCCTGGCCACCCTGGGCTGTGACGATGCCGCCCTGGCCCTGCCCTTCGATGGCATCAAGGGCCGTGGCCTGGACTGGGCCATCCGCACCGTGGTGCTGGCCGGCCGTGACGCCGTCTATCGTTCCGACACGATGAAGAGCAAGAAGGACCCGGCGCCCACCGGCGTCAGGAAGATCACCCTGCTGGTCGCCGCCGAGCAAGGCGCTGCCGCCAAGGCCGCCCTGGGCGAGGCCGTGGCGCTGGCCAACGGCATGGCACTGACCAAGGAACTGGGCAACCTGCCCGGCAACGTCTGTACCCCGACCTACCTGGCCACGACCGCCAAGAAACTGGCCAAGGAATTCAAGCTGGGCGTGGAAGTGCTGGAGCGCAAGCAGCTCGAAGCGCTCAAGATGGGCAGCTTCCTGTCGGTCACCAACGGCAGCGACCAGCCGCCCAAGTTCATCGTCCTGAAGCACCTGGGCGGCAAGGCCAAGGATGCACCGGTGGTGCTGGTCGGCAAGGGCATCACCTTCGACACCGGCGGCATTTCGCTCAAGCCGGGCCTGAACATGGACGAGATGAAGTACGACATGTGCGGTGCCGCCTCGGTGCTGGGTACCTTCCGTACCATCGCCGAACTGGGCCTGAAACTGAACGTCATCGGCGTCATCCCGACCTGCGAAAACATGCCCTCGGGCCGCGCCACCAAGCCGGGCGACATCGTCACCTCGATGTCCGGCCAGACCATCGAAGTCCTCAACACGGACGCCGAAGGCCGCCTGATCCTGTGCGACGCGCTGACCTATGTGGAACGCTTCAAGCCGGCTGCCGTGGTCGACATCGCCACCCTGACCGGTGCCTGCGTGGTGGCCCTGGGCCATCACAACACGGGCCTGTTCACCCGCGAGGATGACACCCACGACCAGTTGGCCAACGCCCTGCTGGCGGCCGGCAAGGAAAGCGGCGACACCGCCTGGCGCATGCCGATCCAGGACGCCTACCAGGAGCAGTTGAAGTCCAACTTCGCCGACATCGCCAACATCGGCGGCCAGCCCGGCGGCAGCGTGACGGCAGCCTGCTTCCTGGAGCGCTTCACCCGCAAGTACACCTGGGCCCACCTGGACATCGCCGGCACCGCCTGGAAGAGCGGCGCGGCCAAGGGCGCCACCGGACGCCCGGTGCCGCTGCTGACCACCTGGCTGCTCAACCAGGCGCGCGCCAAGTCGGCACGCGCCTGATGGGCCTGCGACACGGAGACGGAACCGGCCACGCCATGACCGCCCTCTTGTCGCAGACGTCCCCGGACGCCGCCCGAGCAAGACCACCGCAGCACGCCGTGTTGCGGTGGTTTTTTTTCATCTTTTTACTGCTGGTTGCCAGCCCTGGACTGATCCTGCCGGGACCGGCCATGGCGCAAGACGCGCCGATGCCGCCCGCACAGACCGTGCGTTTTCCTTCATCTGACGGTAAAACCACCCTCACCGGCTATCTCTACGATCCCTTCGGTGCCGGCCCGCATCCGGCCATCGTGCTGCTGCATGGACGCGCCGGCCTGTATTCCTCCCGCGTCAATGCGGCCTGCACGCAGATCGGCCCGGCCATCCCCTCGCCCTGCGATGCCAGCACGCTGACCGCCCGCCATCTGGACTGGACGCGCTATTGGCTGGCACGCGGCTACGTGGTCCTGCTGGTGGACAGTTTCGGGCCGCGCGGCGTAGCCCACGGCTTTGGCCGCCATACGCATGGTGCGCCCGAACGCGCCGCCGTCAATGAACTCACCGTTCGGCCGCTGGACGCGGAAGGAGCGCTGCAATGGCTGGCCACGCGCAGCGAAGTCGATGTCCGCCGCATCATGCTGCAAGGCTGGTCCAATGGCGGCAGCACGGCACTGAACGTGATGCAGCGCCAGGCTGCGCGGCCGGCGGGCGATGCGCCCTCCTTCGCCGCCGCGCTGGTGTTCTATCCGGGCTGCGGCAAGCAGGCCCTGCTGTCGTCCCACCCCGAGTTCGACAAACCGATGCAGGTGCTGCTGGGCAGCGCCGACGAGGAAGTCTCGCCGCAGACCTGCGAGCGCGTCCTGCGCCAGTCCATCCGCCTGCGCCAGGCACCGCCGCCGGTGGTGACGCTCTATGCGGGGGCCACACATGACTTCGACGACCCGGGCCGTGCACGCCAGTCGGTCGAGGCCAACCGCGCTGCGCGCCAGGATGCGCAGACCCGCCTGGGGCCCTGGCTGGACCAGATCCCACCCTGAACATTGCCCATCAGCAAAGCCGCAGCGACCGCCTGCAAGGCTGCGCGTTCCCCTCTAGACTGTGAACTTTTTCCGGAACACTGCCGCCCCCGCCGTGGTCGGTAGCAAGGTCGACGCAGTTCATCCCAACGAATGCCAACAAGAAAGGATCAGCATGACCAACGCCAATACCAATGCCCATCTTCACAGTGACCTCTTCAAGCCCGTGCAACTGGGTGCGGTGCAATTGCAGAACCGCATCGTCATGGCGCCGCTCACCCGCAGCCGCGCCAAGGCGGGCGACGTGCCCACCGAACTGGCGGCCGAATACTATGCCCAGCGCGCCGGTGCCGGCCTGATCATCGCCGAGGCCACCCAGATCTCGCCACAGGGCAAGGGTTACGCCTGGACCCCGGGCATCTACAACGAATCGCATGTGGCCGGCTGGAAGAAAATCACCGACGCCGTCCACGCCAAGGGCGGCCGCATCTTCCTGCAGCTGTGGCACGTGGGCCGCATCTCGCACCCTGACCTGCAGCCGGGCAACGCGCTGCCGGTCGCGCCCTCGGCCATCAAGCCGGAAGGCAATGCCTTCACCGAGAGCGGTTTCAAGCCCTTCGTGGAACCGCGCGCACTGGATGCCTCTGAACTGCCCGCCATCGTCGAGCAATACAAGATCGCTGCGCAACTTTCCCTGCAGGCAGGATTCGATGGTGTGGAAATCCACGCCGCCAACGGCTACCTGCTGGACCAGTTCCTGCGTGACAAGACCAACCAGCGCAGCGACAACTACGGCGGCAGCATCGAGAACCGTGCCCGCCTGCTGCTGGAAGTGGTGGAAGCGGTGACCTCGGTGATCCCCAGCGAGCGCGTGGGCATCCGTCTGTCGCCCATCAGCCCGGCCAATGACATCGCCGACAGCGATCCCAAGGCACTCTTCAGCTATGTGGTGGAGCAGCTGAACCGCTACAAGCTGGTCTACCTGCACGTGGTGGAGGGTGCTACCGGCGGCCCGCGCGAAGTCGAAGGTGGCTTCGACCTGCAGATCCTGCGCGATCTCTTCAAGGGCATCTACATCGCCAACAATGGCTATGACCTGGAGATGGCCGTGAAGGCACGCGACCGCAATCTGGCCGACCTGGTCGCCTTCGGCCGCCCGTGGATCGCCAATCCGGATCTGGTGGAACGCTTCAAGGCCGGCGCACCGCTGGCCGAGATCAACCAGGCCACGCTCTATGGCGGCGGTGCGGAAGGCTATACCGACTACCCGACCCTTCAGCAGTCCTGATGCACTGAACCGTGCCGGGCCGCCTGCGTCCGGCGCCAATTGCCCATGACAGCCATGGCCTGCCTGCGCGGCAGGCCATTTTCGTGAGCGGATGCCGCAGCGCCCCGCTGACCGCTACAATGCCGCTTGCCTCCACACCACTGCCCATCATGAAAAACATACTCGCCATGCTCACGCTGGCCTGCTGCGCCCTCCCCGTTCTGGCTCAGCAAGCCGCTCCAGCAACCACCACGCCCGATCCCCTGCCACTGCAGGACCGTCTCACCGGTGACATCGGCGCAGGCGTCTACCGCGTCGACCGCAACGGCCCCGATGCCGACCGCAGCAACCACGTCCTGCCCTATGCCTATGCCGACTACGGGCGCTTCTTTGCCCGGCTCGACACCTTCGGCGTCAAGACCGTGCGCATGGGCTACGGCTATCTGGAACTGGCCGGGCGCGTGAGCCTGGACGGTTTCGATGCCCAGCGGGGCCTGCAGCGCCGTTCGGATCCGATTCCGCTCGGCATCGGTACCTATCAGGAAACGCCCATCGGCGGTTTCTTCCTCAACGTCTTCCGTGACTTCAACAAGTCGCATGGCACCCTGGCCGAGGCCATCTATGCGGCGCAGATCGACCTGGGTCCGGTGACCCTCTATCCGCAGCTCGGCGTCGAATACCGCAGCGGCAGCTACAACGATTACTTCGTCGGCGTCACTTCCAGCGAAGCGGCCGCCAGCGGCCTGCGCCAGTACAGCGCCGGTGCGTCCACCAGCCCGACCCTTGGTCTGGCCGCCGATGTCCCGTTGACCGGCGACTGGCACCTCAACCTGCACCTGCGCCGCAAATGGCTGGACAACGCGGTGGCCGACAGTCCGCTGGTGCGCCGTCACACCGATGACACCGCCATCGTGGCGGTCAGCTATCGCTTCAAGTAAGCCACTTCTCATCCCTGCCTGAAGCCGGCGCCCTGCCCGGCTTCAGGTCGCGTCACTGCCGTACCTGCTCTCCCGATTTTTCTTCTTCTCTTCTTCTCTTCTTCTCTTCGTTGTCTTCTGATGTCCTCGCTTGCCGCTGCTGCACACGCGCTGTGATGTAGTCAAGGATCGTCACGTTCCGCTGAAGCGCGCTCTGCGCACAGCGCACTTTTTCTCTACGGATGAGCTGGACTTCCTTGCGAATTTTTTTCGCGTGATCCTGAGCATTACGGCCGCGCTTCCCTTGCGTAAATAGTTCCCGAATATGTTCATGCGTCACTTTTTCTGACGCAAATTTCGTCCTGTTTTTCAGCCCATGAGAAGGAGTTCATGTTGCCCTAAAAACTTAGTTTCCGCATCCAAACTAATTGCCTCAAGAGAATCCATACTTCGTCGGAAACCCTTTACCGGCGCGGCTTCATGGATTCCTACATCACAACAGGAGTGACAGGAAAAGCGTAATAATTTATTGCTAACGTTAGCATTTTTCCATTATTCTCACTCCGTCTCGATGAACAAATATCACAAACAGAGACAGGATTCCGGCCTCGCCAACACCAATAAAAAAACCTGTCGGATCGCTATCCCCCTTGCAGTGCTTTCGCAATCAAATACCAATCGAATACCCACCAATCAATCGAACTGGAAAGAGGTCTTTTATGAAAAAACTGTTGAGCAGTTTCCTTGTCGCGTCCGCATTCGTCGCCATGGCATCCTCGGCTGGCGCCGCGGACCTGGAGCGTACGCGCACGCTGGTGTGGACCGACGCCACGTCGACCTTCAACGCCCGCTTCGGCGATGGCACCACTGGCCAGACCTTCCTGGAGAACTTCACCTTCAACATCGGCGGTGCCGGCGCGTCGGTTTCCTCGGCCCTGGTGTCGATCGCCCTGGACGGCCTCTCGCGCGTGGGCATCAACAGCTTCACCCTGAGCGGCAACGGCCAGACCTACACCGGCACCCAACTGTCCGGCGGTGACCTGCAGATCTTCAGCCTGCGCACCAATGGCCTGACTTCCGGCCTGTACACCCTGTCGGTGGCCGGCACCGTGCTGGGCTCGGCGGGCGGCAGCTTCGCCGGCAACATCAGCGTGGCACCGGTCCCGGAAGCCTCGACCACCGCCATGATGATCGGCGGCCTGGGCCTGATCGGCTTCGCGGCCTATCGTCGTCGCAAGGCGGGTGACAAGGGTGACAAGGCGCAGATGAATGCGCAGATGATGCCGGCGTAATGCTCGGGATCTGATTGCTTGGCCCGGATTGCGGGCCGGCAATGGCACAACGAAGGGGAATGTCTGCGAGGGCCTTCCCCTTCTGTTTTGAAGGAAGTCTTCGGTCTCGGCCGACCTAGTCCAACCTGCCGCCTTGGTGAATGCGGTAAGATGTCGCCCGTTGTCCACGACGCATCGGCCATGATGCGCACGGCCCGCCTCCGATTCACCACTGCATTGTCTCCATGAAAATCGCCACCTGGAACGTCAACTCCCTCAAGGTCCGCCTGCCGCAAGTGCTGAAATGGCTGGAAGAAAACCCGGTCGACGTGCTCTGCCTGCAGGAAACCAAACTGACCGACGACAAGTTCCCCGCAGCCGAGATCGCCGCCGCCGGCTACCTGGTCGAGTTCTCGGGCCAGAAGACCTACAACGGCGTGGCCATCCTCTCGCGCCATCCGATGAACGACGTGGTCAAGAACAACCCGCTCTTCCCCGACGAACAGCAGCGCATCATCGCCGCCACCATCGAAGGCGTGCGCTATGTCTGTGCCTACATTCCCAACGGCCAGTCGCTGGAATCCGAAAAGTATCCCTACAAGCTCAGCTGGCTGGCCGCCCTGCACGAATGGCTGGCCCAGGAAAAGGCGAAGAACCCGCGCCTGGCCCTGCTGGGCGACTACAACATCGCCCCCGAAGACCGCGACGTGCACGACCCGGTCGCCTGGCAAGGCCAAGTGCTGGTCTCCGAACCGGAACGCGAAGCCTTCCGTAAGCTGCAGGCCCTGGGCCTGACGGATTCCTATCGCCTCTTCGAACAACCGGAAAAGATGTACAGCTGGTGGGACTACCGCCAGATGGGCTTCCGCCTGAACCGCGGCCTGCGCATCGACCACATCCTGCTGTCCGAAGAACTGGTGCCGCGCTGCACCGCCTGCGTCATCGACAAGGTGCCGCGCAAGTGGGAACAACCCTCGGATCACGCACCGGTGATCGCCACCCTGGCGGACTGAGACACATACCCCTCCAGCCATAAAAAAAACGGCAAATGATTTATATCATTTGCCGTTTTGCGTTCAAGCTCATGAGGATTTATTCAACACCACCTTCAGGTGGCGTTTGTTCTTTCTTGTTGCGCATGTTCTTCTCGAACTGCACATCCAGCTTGCTCACGCGCTTGGCCTTCTGCGGTCCCTGGGCGTTGACGAAGCGCACGAAATCATCCAGCTCCATGGCCTCGTTGAGCTTCTCCAGCGGCTGCCCGGCCACGCGCCGGGTCAGGATGAAACGTTCATCGGAGGTGCGCAGCATGGAGTACTCGCGCGATTCGGTACGTTCGTTCAGGCGCTCGATGGCGCTGGCGGCTCGGGTCGATCTCATCATTGGGCCTCTTGCAGTTTGAGTTGCCAGTATCCCACGTCGATCCAGCGTCCCATCTTGTAACCCACTTCCGTAAAGACGCCACAGGCCACGAAGCCCACGCTCTCATGCAGCGCCACGCTGGCCGGGTTGGGCTGGGCAATGCCCCCGATGACCAGATGCACGCCCAAGGGCTTCAACTGCGCAATGAGTTCGCGATAAAGCTGCTTGCCCATGCCGCGTCCACCGGCATCGTGGCGCAGGTAGACCGAGCTCTCCACCGAGTGCCGGTAAGCCGCACGCGGCTTCCACTTGCTGGCATAGGCATAGCCGAGCACCTCGCCCTGCTCTTCAAAGACCAGCCAGGGGAAATCAGCCTGCACATCAGCAATGCGCGCGGCCATGGTCTCGACGCTGACCGCTTCGGTCTCGAAGCTGATCACGGTGGTCTGCACGTAATGGTTGTAGATGCCGCAGAGGGCGGGAGCATCGGCAGCGGTGGCCGGGCGGATGGAGGGCGACATGGGCGGGACGCAATCGTGGAAAAGCGAAAGCCGTCAGTGTAACCAAATTACGCCAGGCACGGCGTCCCTGCTCCGCTGCAGGAACGCCGTGCCTTCATGAGGGTATTGCGAGTCAGTCCTTGATGACCGCCCGCACCTGCTCCAGCGCGGCCGGATCCTCGATGGTGGGCAGGTCGCCCGGATCGCGTCCTTCGCAGATGGACTGGATGGCCCGGCGCAAGAGCTTGCCCGAACGCGTCTTGGGCAAGCCGCTGACGAAAAACACCCGCGCTGGGCGGCCCACTGCGCCGATCTGCTTGTCCACCACGCCCATGATTTCCGCTTCCAGCGCACGGCGCCCCTCGGGCGTGGCAATCGCATCGGCCTGCTTGGGAATGGCGAAGGCAATCGCGACTTGTCCCTTGAGCTTGTCTTCCACGCCGACCACGGCCACTTCGGACACGTTGGGATGGCTGGAGATGCTCTCCTCGATTTCGCGCGTGCCCAGCCGATGGCCAGCCACGTTGATGACGTCATCGGTGCGGCCCAGGATGAAGTAGTAACCGTCCTGGTCCCTGATGCCCCAGTCGAAGGTCGAGTAGACCTCGCGCGGCAGGCTGCGCCAGTAGGTGTTGACGAAGCGCTCATCGTCGCCATAGACGGTCTGCATGCAGCCCGGCGGCAGCGGGCCTTCAATGGCCACCACGCCCTTCTCGTCAGCCGCGCAAGGCTCGCCGGTCGCTTCGTTCAGGATGGCCAGCCGATAGCCCGGCATCGGCACCCCGGGACTGCCCAGGCGCGTGGGCTTGTCGCTGATGCCCTTGGCAATCGAAATGATGGGCCAGCCCGATTCGGTCTGCCAGTAGTTGTCGATGACCGGCACCTTCAGCGCGCCCGAGATCCAGCTCGACGTCGTTTCATCCAGCGGCTCGCCGGCCAGATAAAGGGCCTTGAGCGAAGACGTGTCGTAGCGCTCCATGCATTCGGCCGGCTGTTTCTTCAGTACGCGGATGGCCGTCGGTGCCGAGAACATGCGCGTGACCTTGTATTTCTCGACGATGCTCCACCAGATGCCCGCATCGGGCCGGATCGGCAAGCCTTCATAAAGCACCGTCGCCATGCCCGCAATGAGCGGCCCGTAGACGATGTAGGAGTGGCCCACTACCCAGCCAATATCGGATGTGCAGAAGTAGGTCTCGCCCGGCTTGCCGCAGAAGATGTGTTGCATGGACGAGGCCAGCGCCACCGCGTAGCCGCCCACGTCACGCTGCACGCCCTTGGGCTTGCCGGTGGTACCGGAGGTATAGAGCACGTAACTGGTTTCATTCGATTCCAGCCAGGCCACCGGCACCGGCTGGTCCAGGTGTTGTTCACGCAAGGGCGCGTAATCGACGTCGCGTTGCGCCGTGCGCGCCATCTCCGCCAGACCGCGATCCACCAGCAAGACCTTCTGCGGCTTGTGCTGCGCCAGGTTGATCGCTTCGTCCAGCAAACCCTTGTAAGGGATCACCTTGCCGCCACGCGAACCGGCATCAGCCGAGACGATCAGGGTCGGCTGCGCATCATCGATGCGCGAGGCCAGGCTGTTGGAGGCAAAGCCGCCGAACACCACCGAATGCACCGCGCCGATGCGGGCGCAGGCCAGCATCGCGAAGACCGCCTCGGCGATCATCGGCATGTAGATCAGCACGCGGTCGCCGCGCCGCACGCCCAGCGACAGCATGGTGGCGGCCATGGCCTGCACTTCGCGATGCAGCTCGGCGAAGTCGTAGACGCGTTCGGTGTTGGTCTCGGTGGAGATGGCGATCAGCGCCGCCTGATGCGGCCGCTCGCCCAGATGGCGATCCACCGCGTTGTGGCAAAGATTGGTGGTGCCGCCGATGAACCAGCGCGCAAACGGTGCGCGGGAATAATCGAGCGTGCGGGTGAACGGTTTGTCCCAATGAATGCGCTGCGCTTCTTCTGCCCAATAGGCTTCAGGCTGCTCGATGGAACGGCGATAGAAATCCTCGTATTGCATGACGTCTCCTCATGTCTCTCGAATTGAAAACCGCTGTCGGCCTTGCGCAGCGTGGCTTGCAGGCCGATGGTCGCGTGGCTCTGGTGCATGGGCAAAAACCTGTTTGCCATGCGTGGCCCTCATGCGACGATGAAACCAGTCTTGCACCTGAATCTTACGAGGGGCTGAATCCGCCGCTTGCATCAGCGGTCTTCGATGATTCAAATCAAGCAGGAGCGATGCCGACAGCAAGACGCCATCGGCATGACAAGGGAGGAGGAAATGCGAGGTGGAAAGAACGCGCCGACGTCAGACCTGCACGACGGCGCGGCGCTGCATTGTCAGCGCGTGCGGCAGTCGTTGGCCAGCTGCTGCCCGATCTTGGAATTGAGCAGCATGGACTTCGACGGGATCTGGATCCACACCAGGCCTTCGCCCTTGTTCTCCAGACGCACTGCACCGGTCGAGGTGCTGACCGGGTTCATCATGTAGCTGCTGCCCTTCCACACCAGCGTGACGCCATCGGTCACGCGGCCATCCATGCGGATTTCCACCTTGTTGCCCATCTCGCAGCTGAAGGCACCGGTCTTCAATTGCGTGGCCCAGCTCGGCTGTGTGGCGGCGGGCGACTGCAGCAGCTGCGGCAGCACCGGCTTGGTCTCGGTGACCGGCACGGGCGTGGAAGAACAGGCGGACAGGGCAACAGCCACGGCACCGGCCAGTGCGAAGGAAGTCAGGGGCAATGCGGAAAGACGGCGGGAAACGATGGCAGCAATCATCGGATGATCCATGGAGAGTCAGGGGTGGACGCGGGGGCGAAAAAGATCCGACCGCATCTTAGCAAGTTATTGCATCTGACTCGACCACATGTAACGCTTGTTACAAATCTGCCTGCGCACTGCCACTGTCCCGGGGAATGCTGCGGCCGACACGCGCCGGCCGCCGCTTCCTTCTTCTTGCTGCTCCCTCTCCCTCTCTTGCCCCTCATGCCCGCGCCATCCGCTGATGACTCAACTGCGCGGGCACTTCGTCTTGCTTGGTCTTACTTGCGCTTGCTGATCGGCACGAACTTCAGGTCTTCCGGTCCCACGTAGTTGGCCGAGGGGCGGATGATCTTGTTGTCGATGCGCTGTTCGATGATGTGCGCCGCCCAGCCCGAGGTGCGGGCAATGACGAACAGCGGCGTGAACATCGCGGTCGGTACGCCCATCATGTGGTAGGACACGGCCGAGAACCAGTCCAGGTTGGGGAACATCTTCTTGATGTCCCACATGACCGTTTCCAGGCGTTCGGCGATGTCAAACATCTTGGTCGAACCGGCTTCCTTGGAGAGCTTGCGCGCCACTTCCTTGATGACCTTGTTGCGCGGGTCGGAGATGGTGTAGACCGGATGGCCGAAACCGATCACCACTTCCTTGTTCTCGACGCGGCGGCGGATGTCGGCCTCGGCTTCGTCGGGGTTGTCGTAGCGCTTCTGGATCTCGAAGGCCACTTCATTGGCGCCGCCGTGCTTGGGGCCGCGCAGTGCGCCGATGGCACCGGTGATGGCCGAATACATGTCCGAACCGGTGCCGGCGATGACGCGGCCGGTGAAGGTGGAGGCGTTGAATTCGTGTTCCGCGTACAGGATCAGCGAGGTGTGCATGGCCTTCTCCCAGGCGTCGGAAGGCTTCTCGCCGTGCAGCAGGTGCAGGAAGTGCGCGCCGATGGAATCGTCATCGGTCTCGACTTCGATGCGGTTGCCATTGTGGCTGTAGTGGTACCAGTACAGCAGCATGGAACCGAGCGACGCCATCAGGCGGTCAGCGATGTCGCGCGCGCCGGGGGTGTTGTGGTCATCCTTCTCGGGCAGCACGCAACCCAGCGCCGAGACGCCGGTGCGCATCACGTCCATCGGATGCGAGGCCGCAGGCAGCCACTCCAGCGCCGCCTTGACGTTGGCCGGCAGACCGCGCAGGGCCTTGAGCTTGGCCTTGTAAGCGCGCAGTTCAGCGGCGGTGGGCAGCTTGCCGTGCACCAGCAGGTGAGCGATTTCCTCGAACTCGCAGCTGTCGGCCACGTCCAGGATGTCGTAGCCGCGGTAGTGCAGGTCATTGCCGGTCTTGCCGACGGTACACAGGGCGGTGTTGCCGGCGGTCACGCCAGAGAGGGCAACGGATTTCTTGGGCTTGAAACCGGGGGCTTGCTGATCGCTCATCGTGTTCTCCTCGTAGTCTGTATTGGCTCGAAACTGATTATCGGAAGGGGGTATTCGGTCTTGCGGTAATGTTTTACTTGTTCTTCTGCTGGGCAAACAGCGCATCCAGACGCTGCTCGTAGCTGTGGTAATCGATGCGGTCATAGAGCTCCATGCGGGTCTGCATGGTATCGACCACGTTCTTCTGGGTGCCGTCGCGGCGAATCGCCTGGTAGACGTTTTCGGCGGCCTTGTTCATGGCGCGGAAGGCCGAGAGCGGATAGAGCACCAGGCCCACATCGGCGCCCTTCAATTCGTCGACGGTAAACAGCGGCGTCGAGCCGAATTCGGTGATGTTGGCCAGGATCGGCACCTTCACCGCATTGGCGAACTGCTTGTACATGGCGAGGTCGGTGATGGCTTCCGGGAAGATCATGTCGGCACCGGCTTCGACGCAGGCCACGGCGCGCTCGATGGCGGCGTCCAGCCCTTCGACCGCCAGCGCATCGGTGCGCGCCATGATGACGAAGTTCTCATCGGTACGGGCATCGACGGCGGCCTTGATGCGGTCCACCATTTCCTGTTTGGTGACGATCTCCTTGTTGGGACGATGGCCGCAGCGCTTGGCGCCGACCTGGTCTTCGATGTGCATGGCGGCCGCGCCGAACTTGATCATGGACTTCACGGTGCGCGCCACGTTGAAGGCCGAGGCACCGAAGCCGGTATCGACGTCCACCAGCAGCGGCAGGTCGCACACGTCAGTGATGCGGCGCACGTCGGTGAGCACGTCATCCAGGTTGGAGATGCCCAGGTCAGGCAGGCCCAGCGAACCCGCAGCCACGCCGCCGCCGGACAGGTAGATCGCGCGGAAGCCGGCACGCTTGGCCAACAGGGCGTGATTGGCGTTGATCGCGCCGATGACTTGCAAGGGGGATTCTTCCTGGACGGCCTGGCGGAACGCTGCGCCTGCGGAGTGGAGAGCCATGGTGGACACCTTCTCGATGAGGTTGAAATACGGAAAGTCTGGATTGCCTGACTGCGGCGGGCGGGGCTGCATCACACCCGTCCTGCGACATGTGCGTTCACCATTGCAACGGCCGTGCCATCGCAGTGCAGCATTGCATGGCGCAAGGCATGAAAAAACCTTCATATCGTCTGAAACCAGCGCCGGACAAGGCTGGCAGGCTTCCCTTCCGGTGCGCTCTCCGGGCGTACCCGCCTTCTGTCGGGTTGATGTTCCACAACCCTGGCCGTTTCATCAGTGTTACATTAACGTTTCATCGAAACGCCGCGAACGCCCACCATGAAACGCCCTGCCCCCGCTGACCGCCTGGCCGACAAGCCCGTGATCTGGACCGTGTCCGTGTCGCGCCTCTCCGAACTTTTCCGCGACATCACGCTGGAATTCGACGGCGTGGCCGATATCGAGCCCATACATCTGGGCTTCGACGAGGCCGTGCGCGCCATCCGCGAGCGCCTGGCCAGCGAGCGCTGCGATGTGGTGATCTCGGCCGGCTCCAACGGTGCCTATCTCAAAAGCCGCCTGCCAGTGCCGGTGGTGGTGGCGCGCGCCAGCGGCTTCGACGTGATGCAGGCACTGGCCCGTGCCCGCCAGATCAGCGCGCGCATCGGGCTGGTCACTTATCAGGAGGCGATGCCGGCCCTGACCGAATTCCAGCAGATGTTCGGACTCGACATTGCCCAGCGCACCTATGCCACCGAAGAAGACGCGCGCGCCGTAGTGCAGGAACTGAAAGCCGGCGGCGTGCAGGCGGTGGTCGGGGCCGGGCTCATCACCGACCTGGCCGAGGAAGCGGGGATGCAGGGGATCTTCCTCTACTCCTCGGCCACGGTGCGGCAGGCCTTTGAAGATGCGCTGGAACTGGCGCGGCTGACACAGCTGGAAAGCACGCGTGGCCCCAGCCTGCCGGTCGCTGACAGCCTGCGCGCACGGCATCACCTCAAGGACCTGCGGGGCGATTCGGAGGTGATGGAAACGGTGCGCCAGTCGATCACGCTCTTTGCGCGCTCGCCGGCCAACGTATTGATCCAGGGTGAGACCGGCACCGGCAAGGAACTGGCGGCGCAAGCCATCCATCGTGCTCATCCGCGCATGCAGGGCAAGACCCAGGCAGCCCACCCCTTCGTGGCCATCAATTGCGGCGCGCTGGCCGAATCGCTGCTGGAATCCGAACTGTTCGGTTATGAGGAAGGCGCTTTCACCGGGTCGCGCCGTGGCGGACGGGCCGGTGTCTTTGAAGCGGCCCATCGCGGCACGCTGCTGCTCGATGAAATCGGCGAGATGCCGCTGCCACTGCAGACGCGATTGCTGCGCGTGCTGGAAGAGCGCGAAGTCGTGCGCGTGGGCGGCACGCGGCCCATTGCGGTCCAGGTGCGCATCATCAGCGCCACCCACTGCGATCTGGAAGCGCGGGTGCGTGAAGGCCGATTTCGGGCGGACCTGTATTACCGGCTCAGCGTACTGCGTTTGCAGTTGCCGCCCTTGCGCGCGCGCCGCGAGGATATTGCGGCGCTGGCCGAATGGCATCTCAAGCATGCGCTGGCGGCAATGGATGCGCGGCCGCACGCCAACCTGGGGGCCGAGATCCTGCGCTGTGCACCGCTGCTGTGTGCCTATGACTGGCCCGGCAACGTGCGCGAACTGCGCAACCTGATGGAAAGACTGGCCCTGTTCCTGGCCGCAGAACCGCTGCAGGCGCTGACACCGGCGCTGATCCAGCGGGTGGCGCCGGAGCTGGCGGGGATGGCGCAGCCGCTGCTGTCGAACACGGCGGAAGTGGTGGCACCCCATGAGCTGATCACGTCCGACATCGCCCCCGACGCTGATGCCATTGAAGCTGCACTGCGCCGCTTCCGTGGCAACCGTGCCGCGGCTGCGCGCCATCTCGGGATCAGCCGCACGACCTTGTGGCGCAAGCTCAAGGAAACGGAAGCGCAGAACAGGGAGCCATCATGAGGCTGCAGGCACGGGAAACGAGAAAATTATTTCGCAAAATCAGGTGCGCGTCCTGCCTCCTGATAATCCCCCGCACTGCGCCTTGACAGTGCCGCGTCGCGCCGCCTATCCTCGCCCGCTGTAACGGCCCCGGCCGTCACAGGGAGCCCACAACCATCCATACACAGCCAGGCAGCCTTCTGCTCCGCCAGGGTCAGAACGGCGTGCTGCTCCTCCATCCACGTATCCATCAGGGAGTCTCCATGACCAGCAACACCGCGGCGCCTGGCGCCGGCACCACGCATCCGCAAGCGCGGCGTGCGATCATCTCGTCCTCCATCGGCAATGCGCTCGAATGGTTCGACATCCTCATCTATGGCGCCTTCGCCGTGGTCATCGCCAAGCAGTTCTTCCCGACCGGCGACGACAGCGTCTCGCTGCTGCTGACCTTCGCCACCTTCGGCGTGTCCTTCTTCATGCGTCCGCTGGGCGCGGTGGTGCTGGGCGCCTACTCCGACCGCGCAGGCCGCAAGGCGGCGCTGATGCTGTCCATCATGCTGATGACGGTCGGCACGGCGATGATCGCCTTCATGCCCAGCTACGCCAGCATCGGCCTGCTGGCGCCGGCCGGCATCGCACTGGGCAAGATGATCCAGGGCTTCTCCGCCGGTGGCGAGTTCGGCAGCTCCACCGCCTTCCTGGTGGAACATGCCCCGCATCGCCGTGGTTTCTTCTCCAGCTGGCAGGTGGCCAGCCAGGGCATCAGCCTGCTGCTGGCGGCCATCTTCGGCGCCGTGCTCAACAACATGCTCACGCCCGAGCAACTGGCCTCGTGGGGCTGGCGCGTGCCGTTCATCTTCGGCTTGCTGATCGCACCGGCCGGCATCTACATCCGCCGCCATCTGGATGAAGCACCCGAGTTCAAGGAATCCAGCGAAAAGACCGATGCGCCCCTGCGCGATACCTTCGCCCACCAGAAGATGCGCCTCTTGATCGGTGCCGGCAGCGTCATCATGGCGACCGTCTCGGTGTACCTGTCGCTGTACATCCCGACCTATGCGGTCAAGCAGCTGGGCCTGCCGGCCTGGTCCTCGTTTGCCGCCATGTCGGTGGCCGGCCTGATCATGTTCATCGGCTCGCCGCTGGTGGGTGCGATGTCCGACAAGATCGGCCGCACGCCCTTCATGATCACCAGCAGCGCGCTGTACATCGTGCTGACCTATCCGATGTTCGTGTTCCTGACCAACTCGCCGGGCTTCCTGCAACTGCTGTTGCTGCAGACCGTCATCGGCGTGCTCATGACCATGTATTTCGCCTCCATGCCGGCCCTGCTGGCCGACATCTTCCCGGTGGCCACGCGCGGCACCGGCATGTCGCTGGCGTATAACATTGCCGTCACCATCTTCGGCGGCTTCGCCGGCCTCATCATCACCTGGCTGATCGACTTCACCGGCAACAAGCTGTCGGTGAGCTACTTCGTCATCTTTGGCGCAGTGCTGAGTCTGATCGCCACGCTGGCCGCACGTTTCGTGCTGCGCCTGCGCTGACCGAAAACAGACAAATGATATAAATCATTTACTGCTTTTTAGCGGAGCGGCAGGCGCTGCTGCAGCGACTTCCGCTCCGTACATGGCACATCCGCCAAATGGCCAGGATCACCCGATCCTGGCCATTTTTCTTGATGGACTCGTCACGGGTGCACACCACGCAATTTGTCAGTTTTGATCGAGATGCGGTGGCACTTCGGTCAACTTGTTGCCAATCCATATTTATGCATTGATAAGCATAATTGAAAGAGTGTTTCCGTTTGGCGTCATCCTGCCAAATTCATCTTGAATTTGGGCAAGACTGCCATTAAAGTTCATGGCGCTTCCCCCGGAGCTCATCCTGACGGCACTGCCGCTCACCCTTGCAGGCCGTGCGCCTGCGTCGGAATCATCATCCACCCTTCGTCTGCCGTCAGTGGCGGCAGGCCAGCCCCCTGAGGGATATCGTGAATTTCAGACAGACCAAAGTTGCCACCCAGCTTATGTTGGGTTTTTCCGTTTTGATCCTGTTCATGGCCGTGCTCGGTGCGGCGGCCTGGTACGGACTCAATACCGTCGACGCACAGCTCAACGAAGTGCAGACCAACCTCATGCCCAGCGTCGCCACGGCCAAGACCATGCAGGCCGAGATCCGCGCCTTCAACCTGGCCCAGTATCGTGCGCTCACCGCCAATGATGCGCAGCGCATGCAGGATGCCCGCACGCGCCTGACCGCCTCGCTGGGACGCTACACCAGCGCCGCCGACCAGTATCGTCCGCTCATCCATACGTCCGAGGAACAAGCCGCCTACGACGAGCTGCAGGCCCTGCTGCCCAAGTACCTGGCCGTGAGCCAGCAGATGCTGGCCGCCCTTGAGCAAGGCAAGCAGGAGCAGGCCGTGGACATCATGAAAGACCAGCTCTTCCCGCTGCGCGCGGCGATGGAAGTGCAGATCCAGCGTCTCATCACCGTCAACGAAAAGGGCGTCGCCGAGGCCGCCACCAGCGCGCGCGAAGCCTATGCCGGCAGCCGCATGCTGATCATCGGCCTGACCCTGGCATCGGCGCTGATCGGCTTGCTGATCGCACTGCTGATCAGCCGCCGCCTGACGCGCCAGCTGGGTGGCGAGCCGGCCGAAGCGATGTGGCTGTCGGCCCAGATCGCCGCCGGCAACCTGAGCGCGCAACTGCAACTGCGCAAGGGTGACCGCGCCAGCCTGATGCATTCGCTCATGACCATGCGCGAACAGCTGGCCGGCCTGGTCGGCCAGATCCAGCAGGCCAGCGGTGCCATCCACGTGGCCGCACGCGAAATCGCCCAGGGCAATACCGATCTCTCGCAACGTACCGAAGAACAGGCCGCCTCGCTGGAGGAAACCGCCTCCAGCATGGAACAGCTGACCAGCACCGTGCAGCAGAATACCGACCACGCCCGCAAGGCCAGCCACGTTGCCAGTGCCGGTGCCGATGTGGCCCGCCGTGGTGAAACGGAAATCGCGCAAGTGGTCAGCACCATGCGCGAGATCGCCGTCAGCTCGCACCAGATGTCGGACATCATCAGCGTCATCGAAGGCATCGCCTTCCAGACCAATATCCTGGCCCTCAATGCCGCCGTGGAAGCGGCACGCGCCGGCGAGAACGGCCGCGGCTTCGCCGTGGTGGCCACCGAAGTGCGCGCGCTGGCCCAGCGCAGCGCCGGTGCCGCCAAGGAAATCAAGGGACTCATCGAAGGCTCTGTGGGGCGCATCCAGAGCGGCACAACGCTGGTGGAAAAGGCCGGCGGCACCATCGCCGAAGTCATGCGCGCCTCGGTCGATACCACCCGCATCATCAGCGACATCGCGCATGCTTCGGAAGAGCAAAGCGCCGGCATCACGCAAATCAATGCAGCCATCTTGCAGATGGACCAGGTCACGCAGCAAAACGCCGCCCTGGTGGAACAGGCCGCTGCTGCCGCCCAGGCCATGATGCAACAGGCCGAACAATTGACGGCGGCGGCGTCGGTGTTCCGCATCGACGCGCAGCTCCTGCAGGCTGCGCCGCTCATGCCCGCTCTGGCGACCAATGGCCAGCCTCACATGCCGCGCCTGGCCATGTGAACGCGCCCCTCTTGCTGAATTAACTAAATGATTTAAATTTTATAAATCGTTTATCAGCAGCATCAATAAAAATGGCCTGGATCTCGCGATCCAGGCCATTTCCTTTTTTGTGGCCGCCGCCTCTTCCCCTTGCTGATGCTGCCCACGCGGCGGCACGCGGGCAGACCTCCCCTGCTTGACGGTTGCGCTGCGGATCAGTCGTCTTCCGCGCCGCCGATCCCCAGTTCCTGGATCTTGCGGGTGATGGTGTTGCGGCCGATGCCCAGGCGCACGGCGGCGTCGTTCTTGCGGCCGTGGGTGTGTTTCAGGGCGATCTTGATGAGCGCCGCTTCGAACTGGCGGCCGAGGATGTCCATCACTTCAGGCTGTTCGGAGGCCAGCATCTGCGCCGCCTCCACTTCCAGCAGCGAGATCCAGTTGCCGGCCGCAGCATCCGCCGGTGCAGCGGCGGACGCCGGATCGGCATACGCCACCGGAGCGGCCACGGCAGCCGCCGAGGCGGGCGCGGAAACGGTCTGCGCCGGTTGCGGTGCATGGACGCGTTCTTCCACCAGATCCTGCGGCAGGTCCTTGATCTCGACCGTCTGGCCCGGGGCCATCACGGTGATCCAGTTGCACAGGTTTTCCAGCTGGCGCACGTTGCCGGGGAATTCCAGCTGCGACAGGAACTGCATCGCCTGCGGCGACAGGCGCTTGGCCTCCACGCCCAGCTGGCGCGCACTCTGCGCCAGGAAGTAGCGGGCCAGGATGGGAATGTCTTCGCTGCGTTCGCGCAGGCTGGGCAGGCGCAGGCGAATCACGTTCAGGCGGTGGTACAAGTCTTCCCGGAACAAACCTTCACGTACACGCTGCTCCAGGTTCTGGTGAGTGGCCGCAATGACGCGTACATTGGCCTTCAGCGACTGATGGCCGCCGACACGATAGAAGTGCCCGTCGGACAGCACGCGCAACAGGCGCGTCTGCAGGTCCAGCGGCATGTCGCCGATTTCATCGAGGAACAGCGTGCCGCCCTCGGCCTGTTCGAAACGGCCACGGCGCATCGCTTGCGCGCCGGTGAAGGCACCGCGTTCATGGCCGAACAGTTCGGATTCCAGCAGGTCCTTGGGAATCGCCGCCGTGTTGAGCGCCACGAACGGCTGGCTGGCGCGCGGGCTGTGCTTGTGCAGGGCACGCGCCACCAGCTCCTTGCCGGAACCGGATTCGCCGGTGATGAGCACCGTCACGTTGGATTGCGACAGGCGGCCGATGGCGCGGAACACGTCCTGCATCGCAGGGGCCTGCCCGAGGATTTCGGGGGTCTGGGCCGCGCCCTGTTCGATATCGGTTTCGCGCAGGCTCTCGTCGAGCGCGCGGCGAATCAGTTCGACCGCCTTGTCGACGTCGAAGGGCTTGGCCAGGTATTCGAAGGCGCCGCCCTGGAAGGCGGAGACCGCCGAATCCAGGTCCGAGAAGGCGGTGATGATGATCACCGGGATGCCGGGGTGCTTGGCCTTGATGGTCTGCAGCAGTTCCAGGCCGGAGGCACCGGGCATGCGGATGTCGGACACCAGCACTTGCGGCGTGCCGTTCTGCAGGGCTGCCATCGCATCGCGTGCGCTGGAAAAACTCTGCGTGGCGAGATTTTCTCGGGCCAGGGCTTTTTCGAGCACCCAGCGTATCGATTCGTCGTCGTCAACAATCCAGATTGGCTTCATAAATAACTTCTTCCTGCGTTGGTCATGCTGTTAATGCTCCCGCGATCCACGGCGCTTCTGACGCCCTGTCCGCAGCCCCCTTGGTGGACCGGATGCTCTGCATCCACTCGGCTTTGGCGCGCCGCCTGCGGCCATGCTCACGGCAGCGGTATAAGTATTCTGAAATCGGTACAACCGGGCCGGCTGTCGCATTCGATGACCCCCATGTGCTGATGCACGAAGGTCTGCGCCAGGGTCAGCCCCAGTCCGCTGCCTCCCTCGCGACCCGACACCAGCGGATAGAAGATTCTTTCCTGGATGTCGGGAGGAATGCCCGGACCGTTATCGATGATATGCAAGTCTAGTGCCAGCCGGTATCTGACCTTGGATAGCGTCACCTGGCGCGAGACGCGCGTGCGCAGAATCAGCTCGCCATCACCGGCACGGATGCGGTCGGCCAGCGCTTGCGCAGCGTTGTGGACGATGTTCAGGACGGCCTGGATCAGTTGCTCCTTGTCGCCCCGGAATTCGGGGATCGACAGGTCATAGTCGCGCTTGATGGTCAGCCCCTGCGGGAACTCGGCCATCACCAGGCTGCGCACGCGTTCGCAGACTTCGTGGATGTTGACGTCGCCCACGATGTGCGGGTGGCGGTGCGGGGCTAGCAGCCGATCCACCAGGGTCTGCAGGCGGTCGGCTTCCTTGATGATGACCTGGGTGTATTCGCGCAATTCCTTGAGGTGGCGCTCGGGCAACTCCAGCTCCAGCAGCTGGGCGGCGCCACGGATACCGCCCAGCGGATTCTTGATCTCGTGGGCCAGGTTGCGGATCAGTTCCTTGTTGGCCTGGCTCTGGTCGAACATGCGCTCTTCGCGGTCCAGCTTGAGTTGCTGGACGTTCTCGCGCAGCTCCAGCAGCACCGGCCAGTCGGTGCTGTCCAGGGGCGTGACGATGGTGTGGACCTGCAGCGGCTCGCGGTTGGCACGCTCCAGCACCAGGTCCAGGCGCTTGTCGGCGAACTGGTGTTCGATGGCCTGGTAGAACAGCGCGGTCAGCTCCTTGCCATTGAGGAAGAGCTCCGAGAGCTTCTGCTGCGAGAGCACCTTGAAGGAGCTCTCCAGCAGGTTCTCGGCGGCGGCATTGGCGTAGACGATGCCGCCATTGGCATCGAGGATGATCACGGCCGAGGCCAGCAGGTCGAGGCCATCGAGGGATGGGAGCGGTGTCTTCATGGGAGGATTCTTGATGCCTGGGGTCATGTCGTCTCGTGCCGGTCTGGCTGCATCTTGCAAAGGCTTGCCGCGGCGGATGTTGTACTGGATCTGTTTTGACTAGCAATTTTCGGGCGCACTGCCCTGCAGCGGGCGGTGCGCCGCGCATAAAAAAAGGGGAAGCAAGCTTCCCCTTTTTCTCCGGATGCGGATTCGATTACAGCGAGTAGTACATGTCGAATTCGATCGGGTGCGTGGTCATGCGGAAGCGTTGGACTTCCTGCATCTTCAGCTCGATGTAGGCATCGATCATGCTGTCGGTGAACACGCCGCCACGGGTCAGGAACTCGCGGTCCTTGTCCAGGTGCTCCAGGGCTTCATCCAGCGAAGCACAGACGGTCGGGATCAGCTTGTCTTCTTCCGGCGGCAGGTGGTACAGGTCCTTGGTGGCAGCTTCGCCCGGGTGGATCTTGTTCTGCACGCCATCCAGACCGGCCATCAGCAGAGCCGAGAAGCACAGGTACGGGTTGGCCAGGGGATCCGGGAAACGGGTCTCGATGCGGCGGCCCTTCGGGTTCGCCACGTGCGGGATACGGATCGAAGCGGAACGGTTGCGGGCCGAGTAGGCCAGCTTGACCGGAGCTTCGAAGCCAGGGACCAGACGCTTGTACGAGTTGGTGCCGGGGTTGGTGATCGCGTTCAGGGCCTTGGCGTGCTTGATGATGCCGCCGATGTAGTACAGCGCGAACTCAGACAGGCCGGCATAGCCGTCGCCAGCGAACAGGTTCTTGCCATCCTTCCAGACCGACTGGTGCACGTGCATGCCGGAGCCGTTGTCGCCAACCAGGGGCTTGGGCATGAAGGTTGCGGTCTTGCCGTAGGTGTGGGCGACGTTCCAGATCACGTACTTCAGGGTCTGGGTCCAGTCAGCGCGCTCGACCAGGGTCGAGAACTTGGTGCCCAGTTCGTTCTGGCCAGCGCCAGCAACTTCGTGGTGGTGCACTTCGACGGGGATGCCCAGGGATTCCAGGATCAGGGACATTTCCGAACGCATGTCCTGGAAGCTGTCGACAGGGGGAACCGGGAAGTAGCCGCCCTTGACGGTCGGACGGTGGCCGGAGTTGCCGCCTTCGATCTTGGCGCCGGTGCTCCAGGAAGCTTCTTCGGAGTCGATCTTGACGAAGGAACCGGACATGTCAGCACCCCAACGGACGCCGTCGAAGATGAAGAATTCGGGTTCCGGACCGAAGTAGGCGGTGTCGCCCAGGCCGGAGGACTTCAGGTAGGCTTCAGCGCGCTTGGCGATGGAGCGCGGATCGCGGTCGTAGCCCTTGCCGTCGGACGGCTCGATCACGTCACATTGCATGAAGAGGGTGGTCTCTTCCATGAACGGGTCGATGTTGGCGGTGTTCGGGTCCGGGATCAGCAGCATGTCGGAGGCTTCGATACCCTTCCAGCCGGCGATCGACGAACCGTCGAAGGCGTGACCGGATTCGAACTTGTCGATGTCGAAATGCGAAACAGGCACGGAAACGTGCTGTTCCTTGCCACGGGTGTCAGCGAAACGGAAGTCGACAAACTTGACTTCGTTGTCCTTCACCATCTTCAAAACCTCTGCGGCCGTCCTTGCCATGCGAATCTCCTAAAACGAGGAAGTAGTATAAATTGGGGTGTTGAGCCGTTTTCTGCGACTGGATCTTTGCATTTGATACAACGGTCTTGCGCCGAACTCAGTCGCGGATGATAGCAGATTCCATGCCACCAACCTTTCGGGTGCGCCAATAATGGAAGTTTTTAGGGAGGACGCGCCAGTTGGGGCGCTGCGCGCGGTGCAGAGGTACTGCAGATATGCATTATTTTAGTGCAATTTACCAATAATGCACCAAGTAAATGCATATCCATGGATTTGGATATGAATTGCACCACTATGGCGCATGCGCCGTGTTGGGGCACCCCCCGGATGAACTGCCATGCGTGCACCAGCTTGGGAAAATTGCCTAACTGTTTATATTGTTTAAAATCATCTCCCCTGGGTGCACATTGCCTTCACTGGCTTCGTTGCGCTTCAGGGGCTTTCACCGGCATTCCTGCGCTTCCTTGTACGCGCTTCTTTCTTCTTCAGAGGCTTTACCCATGAGCAACGATTCGATTCTCAGCACTGCCACCCAACGCGCGACCGACGGGCAACTGCCCTATGCCGGTGCCGTGACCCCGCAGGAAGCCCTGGCCCTGCTGCAGTCCGATCCCGCCATCAAGCTGGTCGACGTGCGCACCCGCGCCGAGCGTGACTGGGTCGGCGTGGTCCAGATCCCGTCCGGACAGCATCTGGCCGTGCAATGGAATCTCTACCCCGAGGGCAAGCCCAATCCGCAGTTCCTCGAACAACTGCAGGAAGTCGCCCGGCCCGGTGAAGTGCTGCTGTTCCTGTGCCGCTCGGGCGTGCGTTCCAAGCATGCCGCCAAGCTGGCCACGGAAAACGGCTACACGCAGTGCTTCGATATCCTGGAAGGCTTTGAAGGCAACAAGGACGCCGACGGCCACCGCAAGACCATCGAGGGCTGGTGCAAGGCCGGCCTGCCGTGGGTGGGTGCCTGAACGAATCTGACGGAATCAGGCCTGCAGGCTGCGCGCCTGCAGGGCACTGGCCAGCGACTGCAGCAGCAGGCTGATGGCGGCCTGGCCATCGGCCTCGGCGCGCAGCGCTTCTTCCACGCAATCCAGCAGCGCCACCAGTTCCAGCCGGCCCATGGTCAGGGCGGCTCCCTTCATGCGATGTGCGAGCTGCACCATCCTTCCTCTGTCGCCCTGCAGGCTGGCCTGTTCGAGCGCCGCCAGATCGTTGCGGGTGGTTTGCAGGAAGAGCCGGTCCAGATCCTGTCCATATTCCTGTTCAGGCGTCATGGCCTGGCCATCCTCCTCATTGTCGAGATCGCACCAGAGGGCCAGCAGGCGCCGGATGGCCTGGGTCTGCAGGGGCTTGGGAAGCATGCCGTCCATGCCGCTGTCGAGACAGCGCTGCACATGCAGGGCGTCGGTTTCGGCGGAAATGCCGATCAGCGGCGTATAAGGACGCTGGCGCTGCGTCTGTTCCAGCTGCCGCACCTGGCGGGCGACTTCCTGACCGGGGATGTCGGGCAGGAAGCAATCCAGCAGCACCAGCCCGTAGGGCCGCGCCCGGATGGCGGCCAATGCGCTGCCGCCATCGGCCACGCAATCGACCTGACAGCCGAGCCGCTGCAGGCGGTTCTGGATGGCGTAACGAATGGTGACGGAATCATCGACCAGCAGCACGGCCGGTTCACGTTGCCCGGTAGTGGCGCTTTCCCTCTGGTGCGGCATTTACAGCTCCTTGATCTGGTATTCGATCTTGAACAGTTCATTGTCACTGCGCACGCCCAGCTTGCGGAAGGCCGATTGCTTCTGCCCGCTGATGGTCTTGACGCTGCGTGCGAATTTTTCCGCGATGTCGGTGACCGACATGCCGTCCAGGCAGCAGCGCAGGACTTCCCGTTCGCGCGGCGACAGGCTGGGCATGTCCGACAGCGAGTCCGGCGAGATGTCGGTCCCGCGCGGCCGCCGGCGCGGCGGGCGCACTTCGGGCTGGCTGCGCGTGGCCGCTTCGGCGGCCTGCATGATGGCCAGCTCGCGGGTCATGGTGCTGTTGAGATATTCGCGTCCCCGGCTGATGGTGCGGATGGCCAGGATCAGTTCGGCCAGCTCCTGCGATTTGCTGACGAAACCGCGTGCCCCCGCCTTCATCGCCATGGCCACCGTCGCCGGGCTGCTGTGGGCCGAGGTCACCAGGATCTTGGAACGCGGAAAGCGCACGCGCAAGGCGCGGATCAGGTTGAGACCGTCGATGTCATTGCTGCCCAGCGAATAATCGATCAGCAGCAGATCGGCCGGCGAGGCGCGCAAGGCTGCCATGAGCTCCTTGCTGGTGGCGAAAGCGCCGACCACGGTGAAATCCGGCTCCTCGGCCAGACGCTTGGCCAGGCCGTAACGCACCACGGCGTGGTCGTCCAGCAGCGCGATGCGCAACGCCGATGCCAAGGTCCATGTCATGCGCTATCCCCTCGTATTCTGATCATGTGAAGCCGCTGCGGTGCATCATCAGCCCCCCTTCTGATGCAGCCGCTGACGAAGGCGTTATTGTGGTCGAGCGCCGCCTTCCGGCGCATAAGAATCGTCTGAAAAACAGTGACAAATCGCAGAATTTTTATACTTTACCGCGCTTGCGGGAAGCTGACGAAGGCGTCAGCTTTGTAACACCCTGTATGAAGAACAATGCTTGCTGCGCTACAGTGGCGCTCGGCCGCCGCAGCACGGGATCGCGGCGCGGCCAGCCCCGTGCATTACACTTTATTACAGCCCGCGTGCAAGTCCATCACCATACTGGCCTGCAGCTGTTCTCCCCAATTTTCGACTTCGCGAGGCTCGTCGATGCAAGCGCCCTTCAAGCAGCTTTTTCCTTCACGTTCAGCCTGGCTGATGCTGGCACTGGTTGCCTGCACCTTGGGGCAGGCCCAGGCGGCTGGACCGACTTCCGCCAGTGCCCCGCTGTCGGAACAGGAGCGCGCCCTGCACGTACTCAACCGGCTCGCCTATGGCCCGCGTCCCGGCGATCTGGAGCAGGTGGAGCGCATGGGCGTGAAGCGCTACATCGACCAGCAACTGCATCCCGAGCGCATCCCCCTGCCCGATGACTTGCAGGCGCGCCTGGCGGCGCTGCCGGGCCTGCAGATGACGCCGGCACAGTTGTTCGTCGACTATGGCCCGCCCTCCTTCGACCGCAGCGCCAGCAAGGAAGAGCAGCAGGCCGCGCGCCAGCGCGCGCCGCGCGAACTGACGCCGCAATTCCACATGGCGCGGCTGCTGCAGGCCAGCGAAAGCCCGCGCCAGCTGGAAGAAGTCATGACGGAATTCTGGGCCAATCACTTCAACGTCTTCGAAGGCAAGGAGTGGGTGCGCTACTGGGTGGGCGACTATGAAAAGAACGCCATCCGCCCCTATGCCCTGGGCAACTTCCGCGATCTGCTGGGGGCGGTGGCGCATCATCCGGCGATGCTCTACTACCTCGACAACTGGCTCTCCAGCGGTGCCGGCACGCCCGGTGCGCGCGGCCGCTTCAAGGGGCTTAACGAGAACTATGCACGCGAGCTGATGGAGCTGCATACGCTGGGCGTAAATGGTGGCTATCAGCAGGCCGACGTGATCACGCTGGCGCGCATTCTCTCCGGCTGGACCATCGATGTGGACGCCATGAAGGCCGGTGCCTCGCCCTTCCGCTTCGCCGCGCAACGGCATGACAACGGCCCCAAGATCTTCCTCGGCAAACCGCTGCAGGCGAGCGGCTATCAGGAAGGAGAGGCAGCGCTGGACATCCTGGCCAATCATCCGTCGACGGCACGCTTCATCTCGACCCAGCTGGTGGAATACTTCGTCGCCGACCAACCCGATCCGGCGCTGGTGAACAAGCTGGCGCAGAAATTCCTGGCCAGCCATGGCGATATCCGGGCCGTGTTGCAGACCCTGTTCGACAGTCCGCAATTCTGGGCCCGCAGCAATTACCAGACGCAATTCAAGACGCCGTACCAGTTCGTGGTCTCGGCCCTGCGCGCGGGTGATATTCCGGTGCGCAATCCCAAGCCGGTCAATGGCGAACTGGGGCAATTCGGCATGCCGCTGTACGGCTGGCTCACGCCCGAGGGCTACAAGTATTCGCAGGCGGCCTGGCTCAATCCCGGCGCGCTGCTGCGGCGGATCAATCTGGCCGGCAACCTGGCCAGCGGCAAGTCGCCGATCGCCCGCGTGGAAGGCGCGCCTGCGCCCTCCAATACGGAGGCTCCGCCGCTGGACGCAGCGGCCTTGCTGCGCACCCTCGGCCCGGCCATCACGCCGGCCACCGCCGCACAGATCAATGCCGCACCTGAGAACCAGCGTGCCGGCCTGGTCCTGGGCAGTCCCGATTTCATGAAACGCTAACCGCTGGAGGCCAGCATGAACCGCCGCCATTTTCTCCGTTATCTGGGCGCTGCCGGCAGCGGCGCCATCCTGGTGCCGATCGGCTTGTCCGGCTGTGCTGTCGTGCCGACCGGCGACCAGACCATCAGCCGCAGCAACCACACGCCCGGCAAGGTGGCCTACGGCTCCCCTGCCCCGCGCGCGCATGCCCAGGGTGACGGTGCGCCGCGCATGGTGGTGGTGTTCCTGCGCGGGGCCGTCGATGGCCTCAACGTGGTGGTGCCGCATGGCGATCCGCTGTACTACCAGGCGCGTCCGACCATTGCGGTGGCACGTCCCGGCCAGGCCAACGGCGCGCTGGACCTGACCGGTTACTTCGGTTTGCATCCGGCGCTGCAGCCGCTGATGCCGTACTGGGAAAGCGGGCAGCTGGCCTTCGTGCATGCATCGGGTTCGCCCGATGGCTCGCGCTCGCACTTCGAAGCGCAGGACTATATGGAAACCGGCACACCCGGCCAGCACAGCACGCGCGATGGCTGGCTCAACCGGGTGATGGATTACCTGCCGCCGGCCGAGTCGCCACTGCAGGCCATCAACGTCGGCAGCGCCACACCGCGCATCCTGAGCGGCCACAACGTGGCGGCCAATCTGCAGACCGGGCGCGATGCCACGCGTCCGAGCATGATTGACCAGCCGCGCTGGAGCCAGGTCTTCGATCCGCTGTATGGCGGTGATGATGCGCTGGGCAAGGCCTATCGCGATGGCATGGCCGCGCGCAAGCAGCTCATGGCCGAGATCAACAGCCAGGAGCAGCAGATGGCCAACAACGGCGCGCCGCTGCCCAATGGGCTCTCCATGGATACGGCACGCTTGGGCCGGCTGATGCGGCATGATCCGCGCATCCGGCTGGCCTTCCTGGCCGTGGGGGGCTGGGATACGCACATTGCACAAGGCAACGGGACCGGCCAGTTAGCCGGGCGTCTGTCGCCGCTGGCCACGGGCCTGGCCATGCTGGCGCGTGAACTGGGGCCAGCCTTCAATGACACGGTGATCGTGGTGATGTCCGAATTCGGCCGCACCTTCAAGGAGAATGGCAACGGCGGGACCGATCATGGCCACGGCAATGCGATGTGGCTGATGGGAGGCAATCTGCGCGGCGGCAAGATTTATGGTCAGTGGCCGGGGCTGAATCAGACAGTCTTGAACGAGGGGCGCGACCTGGCGATCACGACGGATTTCCGGGCGGTCTTGTGTGCGCTGTCGGAGCGGCATATGCGCATCCCGGATCAGGCATTGGAGAAAATTTTTCCACAATATGCTGGCGGATCGAAAGGGATGCCCGACCTGTTCATCTAGATCACTGCAGGCAAATCCTGGGATGAATTTCCCACTCTAGTTTCGAAGATTTTCGGTACCCGTTAACGGTAGCCTTTTGCGTTCGCAACGGCGTTCCGTCACGGGTGACGCCGCAAAGGCTGCTATGCCTTAACTCTAGAGACGGGATGTCCATGGCCGAATTAAAGAAAGCGCCGTATTACCAACCTCAGAAAGGCTTGTTCGGTATCGAATTGAAAGAATTCAAGGGAGTCAGGGGATGCATTCCTCTGGAGACCCCAACGGGCATATCAATTGAGAGGCTTCCACCAGGAGCAAAGCCTCCTTCTCCACCAAACCACACTACCGAGTCAAAAAAGGGTGAGAAGCAAGCTCGGGTCCCGCCGCCTGCACAACAATCAAAAACTCCACAAGCGAAGGCCAAGAGGAAGACGATACCGACCGAACTTGAATTTGAAGTTTGTGAAAACCCGCCGGCTTTCGATCTGCAAGACGTACCTTTCGCGATGGACCAATTGGGCTGGACCGTATCGGCGAAACTGGCGCGAACGTGGTTTTCCAGTGCGGCCCATATCTTTAACGATGATCCTCGTTCAGAGCAGCCCCTCAATGACAGCGTCGTATCTCTTGAATGGGCATTGAGATTCGGAAGTGTTCGGAAGAAATACGAAAAATTTCTTGCCAGTGACATCTATACGCCGCGTGCCGTTGGTGCTGCTACAGACGCGGTAAAGGGTTTCGTCCGTCATCTCTTCGAAAGCAGGAATAGCAATTTAAGCGTTGATACCTCCTCGTTTTTAGGCGACTTGCGGAACTTCCATGCCGAATGGCAGTTCCAGAAGCTAACGATCAGCGACGGAGATACTTTCAATGGACTTACGCTGACCGATCTCACCGGTTCGCTGGCGAATTTCAATATCTATGCTGCAGTAGGGAACGTCGAGATTTTGGCTGAAAAATACTTCAGATATGAAAGAGGTCGCACCCTCTATTGCCTGAATGCCACCGGGAAGATTACTCATATCTATGTCTATGTGAAAGATAATTATTCATTCAACGGAAAACAATATCTTGGACATTGGAACAAGCACGGAATCATCATCGCACCAGGCACATGGCTTACGGGATCAAGTTCGTCCAAGAAAGACACGGATATCGATATCTGGCTAAAGGCGATCAACAAACCGGTGGACACGCGTAAAGGCGTGTTCGGTAAATTCAAGGAGCCTGACGTCTACTTCCCGGTGTTTAACGCAGACTACAATCGATGGAGAGAAAAACACCAACGAGGCGGCGACTTCATGGTGTATTCAAAACCCTTGCACCTGAAACTGAAGAAGCCCATCGACCTGAAACTTGGTGAAATATGCCGACCAGAATCCTTAAGCTCATTGGGCTAGCTTTTCTGATTTATCTTGGCGCAGGCCTTATCGTTCATCTCACGCGGCCTCATTATGCTCGCTGCGATTTTTACAATCGGCCAGATACGCTGGACGGGGGCGTGAAGTTCCTGAACGGAACTTCATATCGATTCCAGATGTGCGGCACAGGTGGCAACGATCAAGACGGCTCCGACGACAACATCGAACTCAAGGTGTTCGACGAAAAAGGTACGCTCCTTGCCAGGCGCTACTTTGCAGTCAACTGGTATGCGGGAAAAAGCTTCCACGAAGCGCTGAAGTTTGACAGTGAATCTGTCAGCTATGTGGATACGTCGGACGAGTCAGGATACAAGAAGCACTTGAGCATCCCGCCAACAAAGTGGGATTGGATCCGAGCCAGATTGCCGTTGTTCTGACCCGAGAGACAGATCATGATCGGCAATCTGGCTGATGTCATTCAGCCTCGGCAATCCACGCCGCCTGAATGGCTTCCAGAATGCGCTCACCAGAGCGATTGGGATCATCCTCAAACCCATCCAGCTCCATCACCCACCGATGCAGGTCGGTAAAGCGGATGGTCTTGGGATCGACCTCGGGAAACTTGTCGTAGAGTTCCTCGGCGATCTGCTGGGTATCAGTCCATTTCATGTCAGTCTCCCCGGTGCCATGGCACCGAACGAAAACCTCGGAAGATCAGTGATTCTCCGAAGCGTGGTTGATGGTGTACTTGGGGATTTCGACGGTCAGGTCGTCTTCGCCCAGCACCACCTGGCAAGACAGGCGGGACGTCGCTTCCAGGCCCCAGGCCATGTCCAGCAGGTCTTCTTCCTTGTCGGTCGGATCATCGAGGGTCTCGAAACCTTCGCGGATGACCACGTGGCAGGTGGTACAGGCGCAGGACTTTTCGCAGGCGTGCTCGATGTCGATATCGCTGTCCAGCAGCGCATCGCACAGGGTCTTGCCGGCGGGGGCATCGATCACCGAGCCTTCAGGGCAAAGGACCGGATGGGGGAGGATGACGATCTGGGGCATGGTGGCTCTCGTGTCTTGTCTATCGTGTCTACAGTATTCGGGGTGACGACATCGCTTACGCGACTTCGTCCAGTTTCTTGCCGGCCAGCGCGGCGTGGACGCTGCGGTCCATGCGCCGTGCGGCGAATTCTTCCGTGCCATGCGCCAGCGCATCCACCGCCGCCTTGATGGCGAGGTGATCCGCACCTTGCGCGGCGGCCGTCACGGCGTCGATCTGCGCTTCGATGGCCACGCGCTCTTCTTCCGAAAGCAGCGCGGCATCGGCCTGCAGGGCCGAACGGGTGGCCAGGACGATGCGCTCGGCTTCGACCTGTTCTTCGCGCAGGGCGCGGCGTTGCATGTCTTCATCGGCCGAACTGAAGGATTCCTGCAGCATGCGCGCAATCTCGTCGTCGCCCAGGCCATACGAAGGCTTGACGGTGATGGAGGCTTCCACGCCCGAGGTCATCTCGCGCGCCGACACCGCCAGCAAGCCATCGGCATCGACCTGGTAGGTCACGCGGATGCGCGCCGCACCGGCAGCCATCGGCGGAATGCCGCGCAGCTCGAAGCGGGCCAGTGAACGGCAGTCGGCCACCAGCTCACGCTCGCCCTGCACCACGTGGATCGCCATGGCGGTCTGGCCATCCTTGAAGGTGGTGAATTCCTGGGCGCGGGCACAGGGGATGGTGGAATTGCGCGGGATGACCTTCTCGGCCAGGCCACCCATGGTCTCGATGCCCAGCGACAGCGGGATCACGTCCAGCAGCAGCCAGTCGTCACCCGGCGCGCGGTTGCCAGCCAGCAGGTTGGCCTGCACGGCCGCACCCAGCGCCACCACCTTGTCGGGGTCGATGTTGGACAGCGGATTGGTCTTGAAGAACTCGCCCACCGCGCGGCGGATGTGCGGCATGCGGGTAGCACCGCCGACCAGCACCACGCCATCCACGTCTTCCACGGTCAGGCCGGCATCGCGCAGGGCCTTGCGGACCGGGGCCATGGTCTTGGCGACCAGGTGCTGGGTGATCTCGTTGAATTGTGCGGCGGTAATCGACAGGTGCACTTCTTCGCCGGACTTGAGCACGGCATCGATCTGCACTTCCTCCTTGGTGGAGAGCAGCTCCTTGACTTCGCGCGCCTTGACCATCAGGAGGCGCGTGTCTTCATCCGACAGCGGCTGCAGTTGCGCCTCGTGGCTGATCCAGCAGAACAGGCGATGGTCGAAGTCATCCCCGCCCAAGGCCGAGTCGCCACCCGTGGACAGCACTTCGAAGACGCCGCGCGTGAGCTTGAGGATGGAAATATCGAAGGTACCGCCGCCCAGGTCATAGACCGCGAAGATGCCTTCGGAGGCATTGTCCAGACCGTAGGCAATGGCTGCCGCCGTCGGTTCGTTGAGCAGGCGCAGGACATTGAGACCGGCCAATTGCGCCGCGTCCTTGGTGGCCTGGCGCTGGGCATCGTCGAAGTAGGCGGGCACGGTGATGACGGCACCCACCAGGTCGTCGCCCAGGGCATCTTCAGCTGTCTGGCGCAGCGTGGCCAGGATCTGGGCCGAGACTTCCACCGGGCTCTTCACGCCGGCCACGGTCTTGATCTGCACCATGCCGGGCTGGTCCTGGAAGTCATAGGGCATGTTCTCGGCGTGGGCGATGTCCTTGAGGCCACGGCCCATGAAGCGCTTGACCGAGACGATGGTATTGCGCGGATCAATGGTCTGCGCGGCCTGGGCCTTGTAGCCGATGTTGGCATGGCCGTTGGGCAGGTAGCGGACGATCGAGGGCAGCAGCACGCGGCCGTCATCATCGGCCAGGACTTCGGGAATGCTGTTGCGTACGGTCGCCACCAGCGAATTGGTGGTGCCCAGGTCGATGCCGACGGCCAGACGACGCTGGTGTGGCGCGGTGGACATGCCCGGTTCGGAAATCTGCAGTAAAGCCATAAGGTGTGGACTCGTCGTGGAGCGTTGGGGCGAAGTGACTCGCCGTTATTCAGGTAAGGCCATCCGGATGCCCAGGCCGATGAAGGCACAGCCTGCCAGGCGATTCAGATGAACGGAAGCGGAAGCGCGACGGCGGAAGACCGCACCGACGGCACCGGAAAAGAGCGCGATGGCGCTGAAGATGACGAAGGCCTGAACAATGAACACCAGCGCCAATATCAGCATCTGCAGGGCTTCATGGCCAGCCTCGCGCTGCACGAACTGCGGCAGGAACGCGATGAAGAACAGCGTCACCTTCGGGTTGAGCATATTGGCCAGCACGCTCTGCCAATAGATGCGGCGCAGCGGGACCGCAGCAGCGCCCTGCCCGTCTGCCGACATCGCGATGCCGCTGGAAGCCGAACGCAACGTGCGCACACCCAGATAGGCCAGATAGGCGGCACCCGCGTATTGCAGCGCGTGGTAGGCCGGCGGGTAAGCCTTGATGAGGGCGGCAAAACCCAGCACGGCCAGCAGCGTATGAAAGATCAGTCCCGAACAAAACCCGGCAGCGGCCACCAGCCCGGCCTTGCGCCCTTGGGCGATGCCGCGCGTGAGCACATAGAGGTTGTCCGGACCCGGTGCCAGGGTCAGCGTCATCGCGGCCAGCAGGAACAGGAACAGATCGGGCATCGTGCGTCTCCCATCAGCCTTCGATCAGGGCGAAGGCATCGCCGATCTCGGCCCCGAACTTGTCGAGGAACATCAGCTGGCGCACCAGCTTGCCGGCAGCGGCGTAGTCGCCCGCATCCAGCAGCGCTTCGATGCGCGCGATCTCGGCTTTCTTCTCGGTCAGCAGTTCGGTGTTGAGCTGTTCCAAGGCATCGATGTCCTTGCCGGCCTTGGCGTCGTCAAGCGTCTCGCGCCATTCCATCTGCTGCATCAGGAAAGCGGGGGCCATGGCGGTGTTGGATTCGGTCTGCAGGTCTACGCCGTGCAGCTCGCACAGGTAGCGTGCGCGCTTCAACGGGTTCTTCAGCGTCTGGTAAGCCTCGTTGGCACGTGTGGCCCACTGCATGGCCACGCGCTTTTCGGCATCGCTGGCGTGCGCGAATTTGTCCGGATGCGCCTGGCCCTGCACGCTGTGGAAAGCCTGCTCCAGCGCCTTCTGGTCGATGGCGAAACGTTGCGGCAGCTGGAACAGATCGAAGTGGTTTTGCATGGCTGAAAAATAAAAAGCCTGTCGGACTGCAACAGGCTTGGCACATCAGGGACGGCGGACGGTGACCAGGTCGGCCCCGCAGGGAGCAATCACGAGGCTGTCACAGGGCTATCACGGTCCGGCTAAGCACTGGGGCCGCCTGCACCACAAAGCCGGTACGACGGCATCGACAAGAAACTGAAAATGCAGGTCAGATGCGGAAGCTTTCGCCGCAGCCACATTCATCTTTGACGTTCGGATTCTGGAACTTGAATCCTTCGTTCAGTCCCTCCCGGGCGAAGTCCAGCTCGGTACCATCGATGTAGGGCAAGCTCTTGGGATCGACGAAGACGCGCACGCCATGCGACTCGAAGACGGTGTCTTCGGACGATTGTTCATCCACATACTCCAGCTTGTAGGCCAGGCCGGAGCAGCCGGTGGTGCGCACACCCAGGCGCAGGCCGATGCCCTTGCCACGGCGCTCCATGTAGCGGCTGATGTGTTTTGCTGCCTTCTCTGTCAACGTGATTGCCATGATGCTTGCCTTACGAAATCGAAAACGGCCTTGCTGTCCTGCCCGTCAAGCCGCTCAGGCGGCTTGCTGCTGTTCGCCGTGCTTGGCCTTGTAGTCCTGCACGGCAGCCTTGATGGCGTCTTCGGCCAGGATCGAGCAGTGGATCTTCACCGGCGGCAGGGCCAGTTCTTCAGCGATCTGGGTGTTCTTGATGGACAGGGCTTCGTCCAGGGTCTTGCCCTTGACCCATTCGGTCACCAGCGACGACGAAGCGATGGCCGAACCGCAGCCATAGGTCTTGAACTTGGCATCCTGGATGACGCCATCCGCGCCCACCTTGATCTGCAGCTTCATCACGTCGCCGCAGGCCGGCGCGCCGACCATGCCGGTGCCCACGGTGTCGTCGCCCTTTTCGAAGGCGCCGACGTTGCGGGGGTTTTCATAGTGGTCGAGTACTTTTTCGGAATAAGACATGTTCTTTGCTCCCTAGATGATGGTTTCGGCCATCGCCCCTGCCCTGCTGCGGCTGCTGGCGATGGCTGGCAGAATCCTGGTTTAGTGGGCCGCCCACTGGATGGTGGACAGGTCCACGCCGTCCTTGTACATGTCCCACAGCGGGGACAGCTCGCGCAGCTTGCCGACCTTGCTCTTGATCAGCTCGATGGTGAAATCGATATCTTCCTCGGTGGTGAAGCGGCCGATGGTGAAGCGGATCGAGCTGTGCGCCAGTTCGTCGCTGCGGCCCAGGGCGCGCAGCACGTAGGACGGCTCCAGGCTGGCCGAGGTGCAGGCCGAACCGGACGAAACGGCGATGTCCTTGATGGCCATGATCAGCGATTCACCTTCCACGTAGTTGAAGCTCACGTTCAGATTGTGCGGCACGCGATGATCCATGTCGCCGTTGATGTAGGTCTCTTCGATCTCTTGCAGGCCCTTGGCCAGGCGATCACGCAGCGCGCGGATGCGGGACAGTTCGCTGTCCATTTCTTCACGCGCCAGGCGGAAGGCTTCACCCATGCCCACGATCTGGTGGGTAGCCAGGGTGCCCGAACGCAGGCCGCGCTCGTGGCCACCGCCGTGCATCTGTGCTTCGATGCGCACGCGCGGCTTGCGGCGCACATACAGCGCACCGATACCCTTGGGGCCGTAGCTCTTGTGAGCCGAGAAGCTCATCAGGTCGACCTTCCAGTTTTCCAGGTCGATCTTGACCTTGCCGGTCGCCTGGGCGGCGTCGCTGTGGAAGATGATGCCCTTGGAGCGGCAGAACTCGCCGATTTCCGGCACCGGCTGGATCACGCCGATTTCATTGTTCACCAGCATGACCGACACCAGAATGGTATCCGGACGCACGGCCGCAGCGATCTGCTCGACGGTGACCAGGCCATTGTCCTGGGGCTGCAGGTAGGTGGCTTCGAAGCCCACGCGTTCCAGCTCGCGGAAGGTATCCAGCACCGCCTTGTGCTCGGTCTTGACGGTGATGATGTGCTTGCCCTTGGACTTGTAGAACTGCGCCGCACCCTTGATGGCCAGGTTGTTGCTCTCGGTGGCACCGGAGGTCCAGATGATCTCGCGCGAATCCGCGTTGACCAGCTTGGCCACTTCTTCACGCGCCTCTTCCACGGCCTTTTCAGCAGTCCAGCCGTACATGTGGCTGCGCGAAGCGGGGTTGCCGAACTGCTCGCGCAGGTAGGGAATCATCTTGTCGGCCACGCGCGGATCGACCGGGGTGGTCGCCGAGTAGTCCATGTAGATCGGGAAGTGCGGAGCCTTGATGGTCTCCAGCAGGCTTTTTTCCAGGGGTGCGTTCATAAGGTCCTTGCTCCAAATCAGGCTGCGGCTTGCGGGCGGTGCATCACCACCACGCTCTGCGAGTCGGCGGCACGGTGTTCGGCCGCCTTGGGTTCTTTTTGCTGGTCCACCAGGTCCTGGAGGGATACCGAATCCAGGTACTCGACCATCTTCTCGTTCAGGGTGGACCACAGCTCATGCGTCATACAGCGTGCGCCGCCCGGATGCGCCGCGCTGTGGCAATTTTCCTTGCCACCGCACTGGGTTGCATCCAGGGGTTCGTCCACCGCGATGATGATGTCGGCGACCGATACGTCAGCCGCCTTGCGGGCGAGATTGTAACCACCGCCGGGCCCCCTCACGGACTCGACGATCTGGTGACGCCGCAACTTGCCGAACAACTGCTCCAGATATGATAAAGAAATTTCCTGGCGCTCGCTGATGGCCGACAGCGTGACGGGGCCCTTGCCCTGGCGCAAAGCCAGGTCAATCATCGCTGTCACGGCAAAACGGCCTTTGGTGGTAAGACGCATGAAGTTCGCTCCAGAAACAAATGCACCGGCGGGGCCGGTTACCCTGAATTCCCGAATATTTGAGTCAAGTATAGCAAACCCGAGTAATTCTGTCAGGTACCCTGCCTTTTCCTTCATATCGGCCAAAACCCGGCCTGGCGCAAGCCGTCGACAAATTCACCTGAAACTGTCTGACCTCTTGCGCAAAGTGCGCTACTCTCACGACTACGGCTGGTCCTGGCGTCGTGGCGGCTTATCGATCTGGTAAGATGGCGCGACTATGTTCACCCCGCCTGATGCGGACCGATCACAACCATTCACAATCCGGTCTGCCAGCGCTCCCGAGAAATAAAACGATATGGATGTAAGCGATACCCCCAACCCGCTGCTGCGCCCGCGCCGCAAGCCCCAGAGCCTGTCGCAGGAAGTGGTGGCGGCGCTGACCGCAATGATCTCCAACGGCAGCCTCAAGCCGGGCGACAAGCTGCCCACCGAATCCGAGATCATGCAGACCCAGGGCGTCTCGCGCACCGTGGTGCGTGAAGCCATCTCGCGCCTGCAGGCGGCCGGACTGGTGGAGACGCGGCACGGCATCGGCACCTTCGTGCTGGAGGTCAAGAAGGGTTCCAACATCAACATCGACCCGGCCACCATCACCACCATGCGCGACCTGCTGGCGCTGCTGGAGCTGCGCATCAGCCTGGAGACCGAAACCGCCGGCCTGGCCGCATCGCGCCGCAGCGATGCCCAGCTGCAGGAAATCCGCGAGGCGCTGGACCTGTTCCACGCCAACCAGAAAAGCGGCGGCGACACCGTGGGCCCGGACTTCCGTTTCCACTTCGCCATCGCCAACGCCACCGGCAACCGCTATTTCATCGAGATCATTAGCCATCTCGGCATGGGTGTGATCCCGCGCAAGCGCATCAATACCGCCGAGCTGGCGCATGACCAGCAGGCCAGCTACCTGGAGCGGGTACAGCGCGAGCACGAAGACATCTATGAGGCGATCGCCCGCGGCGATGCTGAAGCCGCCCGCGCCGCCATGCGCAATCACCTCACCAACAGCCGCGAGCGCCTGCGCCGCGCGCAGCAGGAAGCCGAATCGGGCACCGCCGGCAACGCCTGATCCCGCGCAAGTCCGGCCGGTCCGTGCTGCACGGACCGGCCGCTTCCGTTCTCCCCCCTCTTCAGCAAGCCCCCGCCATCCGACGATCTCCTCGGCCCGGCCGGCCGGAAATCCCGCCCTCCACCTTGCGCAAACCATCACAACAAAGTACTGGCTTTCTGAAATCTTATGTTGTACGATGACTGATATCCTAATTGGATACAAGAAGATCAGAGACAACATTCATCCTATTTGCCTCGTTTTCCAACCCATTCCTAACGGCGTCGAGCGAAACCATGTCCCAGTACACACCCCAAGACCTCAAACAGATCCTCTCTTCCGGCCTGCTGTCGTTCCCGCTGACGGACTTCGACGAGCAAGGCGACTTCCGCCCCAAGACCTACATCGAACGTCTGGAATGGCTGGCGCCCTATGGCGCGAGCGCGCTGTTCGCCGCCGGTGGCACGGGTGAGTTCTTCTCGCTGGTCCCGGGTGAATATTCGGACATCATCCGCACCGCCGTCGACACCTGCCGCGGCAAGGTGCCCATCATCGCCGGCGCCGGCGGCTCCACCCGCGCGGCCATCGCCTACGCCCAGGAAGCCGAGCGCCTGGGTGCCCACGGCATCCTGCTGATGCCCCATTACCTGACCGAAGCCAGCCAGGACGGCATCGCCGCCCACGTGGAAGCGGTCTGCAAATCGGTCAACTTCGGCGTCATCATCTACAACCGTGCAGTCTGCAAGCTCAATGCCGAGACCCTGCAACGCCTGGCTGACCGCTGCCCCAACCTGATCGGTTTCAAGGACGGCATCGGCGAGATCGAACCGATGGTGCATATCCGCCGCAAGCTGGGTGACCGTTTCACCTACCTGGGTGGCCTGCCGACTGCGGAAGTCTATGCTGCCGCCTACAAGGCGCTGGGCGTGCCGGTGTACTCCTCGGCGGTCTTCAACTTCATCCCCAAGACCGCCGTCGAGTTCTATCAGGCCATCGCCAAGGAAGACCACGACACCGTGGGCAAGCTGATCGATGACTTCTTCCTGCCCTACCTCGCCATCCGCAACCGCAAGGCCGGTTATGCCGTCTCCATCGTCAAGGCCGGTGCCAAGATCGTCGGCCACGATGCCGGACCGGTGCGTACGCCCCTGACCGACTGCACGCCGGAAGAGCACGAAGAACTGGCTGCACTGATCAAGAAGCTGGGTCCGCAATAAAGACTGCCTGATCTGATCGGCAGTACCCGAGGGAGGGGCCGCAGGCAGCTGCGGCCCCTCCCTTTTTGGGCGATATGAAAGAAAGTGCAGGCCCTGGCCGAAAAAAAACCTCCGTGGCCTGAGCGACGGAGGTTTTGATGAAGGGGAATGTCAAAAACTCAGAACTCTTCCCAATCCTGTGCATCGTCCTTGAGGCGGCTGGTCGGCGCAGGCGGCGCGGCCTTGGCCGGCTTGGCCGGCGGCAGCTTGGGGGCCGCTTTCGGTGCCGCAGCAGCGGGTGCGGGCGGCGCAGGCTTCAAGGCAGGTGCAGCGGGCGCAGCCGGGGCCGGCGGCGGTGCCATCGGCGCCGGACGCGGCTTGGCCGCCGGGCTGGCGACCTGATGCGCATCGATCTTGAAGATGCTGACCGCGCCAACCAGATTGGTGGCCTGGGCCTGCAGCGATTGGGCCGCAGCGGCTGCTTGCTCCACCAGCGCAGCATTCTGCTGGGTCACTTCATCCATCTGGGTGATGGCACGGTTGACCTGCTCGATGCCGGTGCTTTGCTCACGGCTGGCTTCGGCGATTTCACCGACGATGTCAGTGACGCGCTGCACGCTGGTGACGACTTCGCCCATGGTGGCACCGGCCTGTTCCACCAGCTGGCTGCCGGCTTCGACCTTCTCCACCGAGGCATCGATGAGCGACTTGATTTCCTTGGCGGCGGCGGCTGAACGCTGGGCCAGCGAACGCACTTCGGACGCCACCACGGCAAAGCCGCGGCCCTGCTCACCGGCACGGGCAGCTTCCACTGCGGCGTTGAGCGCCAGGATGTTGGTCTGGAAGGCGATGCCGTCGATCACGCTGATGATGTCCACGATCTTGCGCGAGGATTCATTGATGGCCTGCATGGTATCGACCACCTGCGACACCACCTCCCCGCCCTTGCTGGCGGTGGAAGACGCCGAATGCGCCAGCTGGTTGGCTTGCAGGGCATTGTCGGCATTCTGCTTGACGGTACCGGTCAGCTGCTCCATGGAGGCCGCGGTTTCTTCCAGCGAGCTGGCCTGCTGCTCGGTGCGCGAAGACAGGTCCATGTTGCCGGCGGCGATTTCCTTGGCGCTGGTGTCGATGCTGTCCGAACTGCTGCGCACACGCGAGACGGTAGTCAGCAGACCCTGCTGCATGCTGCGGATGGCCGAGAACAGGCGGCCAATTTCATTGTCATTCTTGACCTCGACCTTGGTGCTCAGATCGCCATTGGCAACCAGGTCCAGCAGGTGTACGGCGCGGTTGAGCGGGGTCAGGACGATGTTGCGCAGCAGGAAATGCACGCCCACGACCAGGAACATCGCGCCGATCAGACCGGCGACCACCAGCCACACCACCAGGTTGTACTCGCGCTGACGCTCGGCCGTGGCCTTGTCATTGAGCTCCATGGCGCGCTTTTGATAAGCCTCCAGCGCCGTGGAGAAGCGGGCTCCGCCCTTGCTGATGAAATTGTTGTTGAGCTGGGAATAGCCCTGCGCGTCGCCGGCCTTGAGGGTATCCGTGGCCTTCTTCAGGATCTCGTTCAGGGCCTTGGCCGATTCGATCAATTCGGTCTTGGTAGCCGGATCCTGCCCCTCCAGGTCGGGCAGCTTGGCGTATTCATCCAGATACTTCAGGCTGCGGTCATAGGTCATCTGGGCGCTCTTGAAGGCAGACTCGATGACGGCCGCATCGCCCTTCTCCATCAGCGTTGAATAGATGCGCGAATGGGCGGCCCGGGTACGGGTGGTGTCCTTGTAGGCGTCATTGATCAGCAAGGTGCGCTCGGTGATCTCGTGGACGTACTCGGTGGATTGGTTGGCCCGGCCCAGTGCAAAGATGCCTACGCCAGCCCCCACTACGATCATGCATGAAAACAGCGCAAGCGCGCTCATCAGGCTGAAGCGAACCGTCAGATTTCGCATTCCCTCTCTCCGCTTAATATTGATACAACAAGTGAAATGAACAACATGGCGCAGACGATACAACACCGCGTCGCGCTTCATATCGGCGGCAAACCAACCAAAACTCCCCCAATTCCCGGTTAGGGCAGTCAGCAAATGTCCGTTTTCGCATTGTGCACCGGCAACACCCGGGACTGGCTGTCCTGGATCAAGCCTGATTCATACGACGGGGCACAGATGTGAAAAAGCTTGCCGAAATGACATTCGGCAAGCCCAAAAAACAACATATTGAGGTTTCTGAGGGTGAATCAAAACCCTTCAGGGATCAGCGTACGCCGGGCAAGTCGATGATCTCGACCCAGTTCGGATTGCGTCCCAAGGTGTAGCGGAAGACCGGCGTAAGCGCCCCGCTGTCGCGGTCGATGGCATAGCTGGTCAGCCCGGCCTTCTGGCCGACGGCCAGCAGGTAACGCCCTTGCGGATCGATGTTGAAACCGCGCGGCTGGGTTTCGGTGGGAATGTTGAGGATGCGGGTGAGCTTGCCGCTGGCCGGGTCCACGCGATAAGCGCTGAGCGTGTTGGAGGCGCGCTCGGTGGCATAAAGAAAACGGCCATCCGGCGTCAGGTGCAGGTCGGCGGCCGCCAGCTGTTCACTGGTCTTGAAGCCTTCCGGCAAGGCCGAGTCGCTGGCCAGCAGGGTCAGGGTGCCGGACTGGCGATCGTAGGCGTAAGTGTTGACAGTGGCGTCCAGCTCATTGGTCGAATAGACGAAGCGCTGGTCCGGCGAGAACACGAAATGGCGCGGCCCGGCACCGGCCTTGGTGGCGACCGACGGCGGACTGTTGGGCGTGACGGTGCCGGTGGCCGGGTCGAAACGGTATTGCAGGATCACGTCGCTGCCCAGGTTGCTGGCAAAGACGAAAGCATTGTCAAGAGAAACCTGCACGGAATGCGCGTTCTTCCCGGTCGGGATCACCGCCAGCGGCGGGGCCTGCACGGTACCGTCCGTCCCGATGGCATTGACCGAGATCCTGTTGCCGGAGTAGGACGCGGCCAGCAGGTAGCGCCCGCTGCGGTCTGTGGCGATGTTGGCCATGTTGTCGGCCAGCGGCACCTTGGACAGCGCCTTGAGCTTGCCGCTGGCGGGATCAATGGCATAGCTCACCACCGAATACGGCTGGCCGCGCAGCGCGGCATAGAGGAATTTGTGGTCCGGGCTCAGCGCCAGCGGCATCACGGTGCTGCCGGTATCGACCTTGTCGATCAGGTTGACGCTGCCATCGCCATTGAGCCGGAGCACGTAGATGTCCTGGCTGTCCGCATTGGAGACGTAGGCGACAGTGGCCGCACCGGCATGCGCTGCGGCCAGGCTGAGGACGGAAGAGGCAATCAAGGTGGCGAGGCGGGAAGAAGGTGAAGAAAGGGTGTTGCTCATGCGGTCTCCTGGCGAATCATCTTGTTGTTGGCATGACGATGGAACAAAAAAAAGGACCCGCAAGCGGGCCCCAAGGGAGGATCAGGTCACGGGTGCCGGATTGAACAGGGTCAGTGCATTGTGCAGCTTCCACTGTTCGGCCCAGGTGCGCTTCTTGCCGCTGGCCACGTCCAGCATCAGCTGGAACAGCTCCCAGCCGACCTGCTCGATGGTGGCCTCGCCGCTGGCGATGCGACCGGCGTTGACATCCATCAGGTCATGCCAGCGCCGCGCCAGGTCATTGCGGGTCGCGACCTTGATGACCGGCACGGCCGCCAGGCCATACGGCGTACCCCGGCCTGTGGTGAAGATATGAAGATTCATGCCGGCCGCCAGTTGCAAGGTGCCGCAGATGAAGTCGGAGGCGGGCGTGGCCGCATAGATCAGGCCCTTCTGCTGAAGCTTGTCGCCCGGCGAGAGCACGCCCGAAATCGGGCTGGAGCCGGACTTGACGATGGAGCCCATTGCCTTCTCGACGATGTTGGCCAAGCCGCCCTTCTTGTTGCCGGGGGTGGTGTTGGCGCTGCGGTCGACACCGCCCTGCTTCAGATAATTGTCGTACCAGTCCATCTCGCGGATCATGGCCTGGGCCACTTCCTCGTTGACCGCGCGCGAGGTCAGCTGGTCGATGCCGTCGCGCACTTCGGTCACTTCCGAGAACATCACCGAGGCGCCTGCGCGCACCAGCAGGTCGGTCGCAAAGCCCACTGCCGGGTTGGCCGTCACGCCCGAGAAGGCATCGCTGCCACCGCATTGCACACCCACCACCAGGTCCGAGGCCGGGCAGGTTTCGCGGCGGCGCTTGTCCAGTTCGGTCAGGCGCGCCTCGGCCATCTTCATGATGGAATCGATCATGGAGTTGAAACCGACGTGTTCCGCATCCTGCAGGCAGACCACATAGGGCTCGCCGGCCTTGTGGATGGGGATCATGTTTTCCGGCAGCAGGCGGTTGGGCTGCAGCTTTTCGCAGCCCAGGCTCACCACCATGGCCTGGCCGCCGAAGTTGGGGTTCAGGCTGATGTTGCGCAGGGTGCGGATGGGGATGCCGGCATTGGGCGCATCGATGGCCACGCCGCAGCCATAGGTGTGCTCCAGCGCCACCACGTCCTCCACATTGGGATACTTGGGCAGCAGCTCGGCGCGGATGCGCTTGACCGCATGCTCCACCACACCGGCTACGCACTGCACGGTGGTGGTGATGGCCAGCAGGTTGCGGGTGCCCACCGAGCCATCGGCGTTGCGGTAGCCTTCGAAGGTATAGCCTTCCAGCGGCGGCTGCGGGGCCGGTTTCTTGGTGGCGATGGGCAGGTTGTCGAGACCGCGCGCCGGGGGCATCTGCACCAGCGATTCCTCGATCCAGCTGCCCTTGGGGATGTCACGCACGGCGTAGCCGATGGCTACGTCATAACGCACGATGGCCTCGCCCTGCTTGAGATCGCGCAGCGCGATCTTGTGGCCCTGGGGCACGCGGTCGACCAGGGTCAGGCCGTCGGGGAAGACGGTGCCGGCAGGCAGGCCTCCGTCATTGACGACGATGGCGACATTGTCGCTGTCGTTCATCATGATGTAGCGCGGTGTGAATGCCTGGCTGGCGGCGGTATCGGTGCTCATGCTAAGTCCCATGCGACAGAATGCTGCAATTCAAATGAAGGGCGGCCACTGCAACAGCGGCCGCCCGTAAAACGGATCAGGCGTCCTTGAGTTCGACGCGCTTGATTTCCTTGACGATGACAAGATAGCTGATCACGGTCACCAGTGCATTGATGCCCACGAAGACCAGCGCACCGGAGAAGGAACCGGTCTCCTTGACGATATAGCCGATCACGATCGGGGTCGTGATGCCGGCCACATTGCCGAACATGTTGAAGAGGCCACCCGACAGGCCCACGATCTGCTTGGGCGCGGTATCGGCCACCACCGCCCAGCCCAGCGCGCCCACGCCCTTGCCGAAGAAGGCCAGGGCCATGATGCCCACCACCATCCACTGTGCATCGACGTAATTGCACAGGATCATGGTCATCGACAGCAGCATGCCGCCCACGATGGGGATCTTGCGCGCCCAGGTCACCGACATGCCGCTCTTGATCAGGCGGTCCGAGATCAGGCCGCCGACCACGCCGCCAATGAAGCCGCACACCGCCGGGATCGAGGCCACGAAACCGGCCTTGAGGATGGACATGCCGCGCTCCTGCACCAGGTACACCGGGAACCAGGTCAGGAAGAAATAGGTGATCACGTTGATGCAGTACTGGCCGATGTAGACACCCAGCAGCATGCGGTTGGACAGCAACTGGCGGATGTAGCCTTTGCCCTTGGTGGAGGGGGCGGCGACCTTCTTATTGTCCATGTCGACCAGGCCGCCACCGGATTCGATGTGCTCCAGTTCAGCCGGGTTGATGCGCGGATGGTCCTTGGGACTGTAGATGATCTTGCCCCAGACCATGGCCAGCAGGATGCCGACCACGCCCATGACGGTGAAGACATGGTGCCAGCTGTAGGTGTGCACGATCCAGGCCATCAGCGGGGTGAAGATCACGGCGGCGAAATACTGCGCCGAATTGAAGATGGCCGAGGCGGTACCGCGTTCCTTGGTCGGGAACCAGGCGGCGACGATGCGGCCATTGGCCGGGAAGGACGGCGCTTCGGCCAGGCCCACCATGAAGCGCAGCAGGAACAGCGCGATCACGGCCGCACCCGTGCTCATCCACGTCACACCGGCCTGCAGGAAGGTGAAGAAAGACCACAGGGCAATGCTCCACATGTAGATCTTCTTGGAACCGAAGCGGTCCAGCAGCCAGCCGCCCGGCAGCTGGGCCAGCACGTAGGCCCAGCTGAAGGCCGAGAAGATGTAGCCCATGGTGACCGGGTCCAGCGACAGCTCGGTCTTCATGGCCGAACCGGCAATGGAAAGCGTGGCGCGGTCAGCGTAGTTGACGGTGGTGACGACGAACAGCAGGAACAGGATCAGGTAGCGGATATGGGTCGGCTTGCCGGCCGCTGCCCCGCTGGGGGTGTTGCTTTGCGCCAATTGGATTCTCCAGGTCTCTCGCCATCCGCTCCGCCTGGCCGGCCCCGAAAGCGCCGCCGCAAGAACGCGGGCGGACTGGCATCGGGACTTGCCGGAAGTGTCTCTTGGCGTATTGTTGTGTGTTGGGGTGATTGTCATAAGACGTCATACAACAGCAAGCGCAGTATAACAGGACACGAAACGGACGCAAGCGGTGAATGTGAAGGAATCTGCACTTCAGGCCGGTGACAGGGGGCGCCGCAGTTGTCTGACATGTCCTTCTGGCGCACTGACGAAGTGGCGCGCGGCAGGTATCATGCGCGCACTCTCCTGCTCTCCCACTATTCTTTACCACCAGATCTTCCCATGACCTTCTCATCCTCCGCCTCGCGCGGCTCTTCTGCCTGGCTCAAGCCGCTGCTGTTCATCCTGGTGGCGGCCATCGGCCTCTACTATGTGAAGTGGTCGCCCTACTACCTGAAATCCTTCGTGGCCGCCGACAAGCACAGCATTGGCGGCTCCATCCTGGCCAATGCGCCAACTGCTCCGTGGTCGGCTGCGCTGGAATATGCCACCGTCTACTTCCTGGCCATCTGGAAAGCCGCCGTGCTGGGTGTGCTGCTGGGTTCGCTGGTGCAGGTACTGGTGCCGCGCGACTGGCTGCTGCGGGTGTTCGGCCGCGCTGGCCTCGGCTCGACCCTGCGTGGCGGCCTGTTCGCCCTGCCCGGCATGATGTGCAGCTGCTGCGCCGCACCGGTGGTGGCGGGCATGCGCCGCCAGCAGGTGTCGGTGGGGGCCGCGCTGGCCTTCTGGATCGCCAACCCGGTGCTCAATCCGGCCACGCTGGTGTTCATGGGCTTCGTGCTGGGCTGGCATTTGGCCGCGCTGCGTTTGGTGGCCGGCGTGCTGCTGGTAGTGGGCGTGTCGCTGATCGCGCAACGCGTGGCGCAGACCGAGACCCTGCCGCAGGCCGCCCTCGATGCGGTGGCCGCCGCCGAATATGAACCGATGGACGATGGCCGTCATTTCCTGGTCCGCTGGGGCAGCAAGCTGTGGCAACTGTTCTGGACCACGGCACCGGTCTACATCGTGGTGGTGCTGGCGCTGGGCGCGGCGCGGGTGTGGCTGTTCCCGCAGGTCGATGCCAGCATGGGCAACAGCCTGCTGTGGATCGTGGCGCTGGCGGTGGTGGGCACGCTCTTCGTGATTCCGACGGCCGCCGAGATCCCCATCGTGCAATCCATGCTCTCGCTGGGCATGGGCGTGGGGCCGGCCGTGGCGTTGCTGATGACCTTGCCCAGCATCAGCCTGCCGTCGCTGCTGATGCTGCGCAAATCCTTCACGCCGCGCGTACTCACGACCGTCACCCTGCTGACCATGCTCATCGGCGTGGTCAGCGGGCTGGTGGCGGTGGTGCTGCTGTAAATTGATTCAGGGCCGATACTGGCGCAGGAAGCCGACCACCTCGGCCTGCTGTCCTGCGAACAGCAGGCGGGAGCGCTTGGACTCCCGCTGGAAGGCATAGATGGGATCGTAGTATTCCGCCAGCAAGGCATCGATCCAGGCGCGGTGCAGGTCGACCACGCCGTCTTGTTCCTGGCGCGCCAGCGCCGATTCCATCATCTGCAGCAGGCGGCGGTAGCGCTGGTCGCCGAGGCGCTTGACCAGCTTGCCCAATGCAGCAAGCAGATGCGCGCGATAGCGTTCAAACCCGTGGCGCGGATCCAGCGCCACGTATTCCTCGCAGAGCCCACTGACGTAATCGCGCAGGATGCGCTCCACGCGCCCTTCCCGGCTGTCTTCCAGCCACACTATGGGCAGGCTCTGCATGCGCTGGTGCAGGGCCAGCGGCAAGGCGCAGGCACCGATCAGGCGGCTTTCGTCTTCCAGCGCAAACCAGTGATGGCCCTGCGCTTGCAGTTTGATGAGGGCAATGGCCAGACGGTGTTCGAAATCGATGGGCGCAGGCTGCGGGCTGGCGCGCTTGCCGAAACTGGAGCCACGATGATTGGCGTAAGCCTCCAGGTCCAGCGCGTTGTCGAGCTGCAGCAGCACGTCGGTCTTGCCGCAGCCGGTCATGCCGCCCACCACCACGAAGGAACACTCGGCCAAGGCCTGGTCGATGGCTTCCATCAGAAAATGGCGCAGCGCCTTGTAGCCGCCGGCCACGCGCGGATAGGCGATGCCGGCTTCGCTCTTCAACCACTGCTGGGTGATTTGCGAGCGCAGGCCGCCGCGGAAGCAATACAGGCAGCCTTCCGGATGCGCTTTTGCGAACGCCGCCCAGGCCGCAATCCGTTCGTCCTTCACCGCTCCGCTGACCAGTTGCTGACCCAGTTCGATGGCGGACTGCTGGCCCTGCTCCTTGTAGCGCAGGCCGACCTGATGGCGCTCGCTGTCATTCATCAGCGGCAGGTTCACCGCAGTCGGAAAGGCGCCCTTGCCGAACTCCACCGGCGCCCGGGCATCCAGCATGGGCGTATCGGCGAGGAACAGTTCGCGGCTGGGCTGCAGATCGGCCATCAAAGCACCTCTACGGCGTAACGCTGTCGTTCCACCAGTTCGCCGATGGGGGCCAGTTCCAGTCCGAGGGCGGCGGCGGTGGCCAGGAATTCCGGATTGGCTTCGGGCCGCACCGCCACCAGCAGGCCGCCGCTGGTCTGAGGATCGCACAGCAGGTTCTTCTGGGCTTCGCTGAGCGGGCTGATCTTGCTGCCGTAGCTCTCGACATTGCGCCCGGTGCCGCCCGGCACACAGCCTTCAGCCAGGTAGTAAGGCACGCCCGGCAGGCTGGGTACCAGCGCGTGCTGGATGCGTGCGCTCACGCCGCTGCCTTCGCACATCTCCACCAGATGGCCCAGCAGGCCGAAGCCGGTGACATCGGTCATTGCGGCCACGCCCGCCAGCTTGCCGAAGCGGCTGCCGGGCTGGTTGAGCTGGCACATCCAGTCGCGCGCGGTGCCGACGTCTTCAGGGCGCAGTTTGCCCTTCTTTTCTGCGGTGGTGAGGATGCCGATGCCCAGCGGCTTGGTGAGGTAGAGCAGGCAGCCGGCACTGGCGGTGTCGTTGCGCTTCATGTGGCGCTTCTCGACCACACCGGTCACGGCCAGGCCGAAGATGGGTTCCGGGGCATCGATGGAATGGCCGCCAGCCAGCGGGATGCCAGCCGCATCACAGGCGGCGCGGCCACCGCGCACGACTTCGCGTGCCACTTCCGGCGGCAGCACGTTGACCGGCCAGCCGAGGATGGCGATGGCCATGAGCGGATCGCCGCCCATGGCGTAGATGTCGCTGATGGCATTGGTGGCGGCGATGCGGCCGAAGTCGAAGGGATCATCGACGATGGGCATGAAGAAATCGGTGGTTGATACCACGCCGCGCTCTTCATCGATGGCATAGACGGCGGCGTCATCGCGCGAAGCATTGCCGACCCAGAGTTTGGGATCGAGATGCTGGGCACCGCTGCCGGCCAGAATGACTTCCAGCACCTGCGGCGAAATCTTGCAGCCGCAACCGGCACCATGGCTGTATTGGGTCAGACGAATGGGGTCGCTCATGGCAAAGTCCTGGCTGGTCGGGGGATGCCGATTCTAGCAGCGTTTAATTGACAGGAAGTGAAACGGAAAAGGCCGGTAGCGACTGCTACGAGATGAAGACACGCTAGGCGAAGCATTTATCTGGTGAGCTAAAAACCAGCTCAACTGTGCTCGTTTCCAGCGCAGTGCGTGAGCATCACAAGATACGAAGCCAAAAACAAAAAAGCCCCGCAAGAAACTTGCGAGGCTTTCGTATTCTGGCTCCCCGACCTGGACTCGAACCAGGGACCTGCGGATTAACAGTCCGTCGCTCTACCGACTGAGCTATCAGGGATCAATTGAGGGCGCGATTATGAACGATTTTTTTCAGATTTACCAGAGTGTAAAACGAAAATTTTTTACATCGTTCTGCATCGTGGCGGCATAGCCCTGCCGCCCTTCGTACGAGACCAAAACACCAGCCTCACACTAATTGAAAAGGCCCCGCAATTGCTTGCGAGGCCTTCGCATTCTTTGGCTCCCCGACCTGGACTCGAACCAGGGACCTGCGGATTAACAGTCCGTCGCTCTACCGACTGAGCTATCAGGGAACAGCTGAGAAAAAGATTATGACGCGATTTTTACTTCATGTCAAAACTTTTTTCAGGGAAAGGCGCATTTTTTCATAGGAGAAAGCGCCCTGCGCGGCCCCTCCGAAGACGGGGCCGCGCATGCCAATTAGAGCACCTTGGCGATGGCGTCGACCACCACGTCGATGTTCTTGGTGTTGAGCGCAGCCACGCAGATGCGGCCGGTGTCGACGGCGTAGATGGAGAACTCGTTGCGCAGGCGATCCACCTGGGCCTTGGTCAGGCCCGAGTAGGAGAACATGCCGCGTTGCTTGATGACGAAGTCGAAGTCATGGCCCGGGGCCTTTTCCTTCAGCTTGGCCACCAGCAGCTGGCGCATTTCGCGGATGCGCACGCGCATCTCGGCCAGTTCGTCTTCCCACAGCTTGCGCAGTTCGGGCGACGCCAGGGCGGTCGCGACCACCTGGCCACCGTGGATCGGCGGGTTGGAGTAGTTGGTACGCACCACGCGCTTCAGTTGCGACAGCACGCGTGCCGCTTCTTCGGCGCTGGCCGCAGCGATCGACAGTGCGCCGACGCGTTCGCCGTACAGCGAGAAGGACTTGGAGAAGGAGTTCGACACGAACAGCGGGCCGCCGGCTTCAGCGAAGCGGCGCACCACCTGGCCGTCTTCGGCGATGCCGTCGCCAAAGCCCTGGTAAGCCATGTCCAGGAAGGGCACCAGGCCACGCGAGGTCACCACGTCGATGACTTGGGTCCACTGGTCGTCGGTCAGGTCGGCACCGGTCGGGTTGTGGCAGCAGGCGTGCAGCAGCACGACCGAGCCGGCGCTCATGGACTTCAAAGCCTCCAGCATGCCGGCGAAGTTCACGCCACGGGTAGACGGATCGTAGTACGGATAGGCGTTGACCTTGAAGCCGGCCATCTCGAACAGGGCGCGGTGGTTTTCCCAGCTCGGATCGCTGATCCAGACTTCGGTACCGGCCGGCGAAAAGTGCTTCAGGAAGTCGGCACCCAGCTTCAGGGCACCGGTGCCGCCCAAGGCTTGCACGGTGATCGCACGCTTCTCGGTCACCACGGCACTGCCGGCACCGAAGACCAGCTCCTGCACGGCGCGGTCATAGGTGGCCAGGCCGTCGATGGGCAGGTAGGTACGCGGGGCCAGCTTGGCCGCCAGTTCCGCCTCGGCTTTCTTCACGCATTCCAGCAGGGGGACCTTGCCGTTGTCGTCGTAGTACACGCCCACGCCCAGATTGGTCTTGGCCGGGTTCTGGTCGGCGTTATAGGCTTCGGTCACGCCCAGGATGGGGTCGCGCGGCGCCATTTCGATGGCGGAAAACAGGGAGGCGGAGACAGGTGCGTTCATCGTGATAACATGAAAAGTTAGCTGCAACAAAGCGCTGCAGAAGGAAATGGGTGCACAGGGAGAGATTCGGATGTGCACCTTTTTGCAACACTGCATTCTAACAAATGTGGATGGCCAATCACAGACACAGACAGGCCCAATTGCCTGCTGAATCTGCATGACACCATGTTCTATCGACATAACCCCGATCTGCACCCACTCCGCGCCAGGCCGTCCGCCCCAGTGGATGAGCTGGCTCCTGACGCGGCTTTGCGTCCGGTTTTGCCGGCTGCGGAGGCGCAGATTGTGTCTTGAACTTCAGCATCCCGGCAGCATTTGATGAATATTCACGCCTCCACCTTGCCTGTGTGCAATGCCCCGTTTGCGGGCCTTGCCGGTTCTTCCTGCACCGTGGCGGCTCACCGGAACCCGCGCGACAAAGGCAACCCAGACCATGGCTGAACTGACCCCCATCAATACCGAGCTGGACGAGAGCAAGTTCGTCACCTTCCCCGACTCGCCCTTCAAGCTCTACCAGGTCTTCCCCCCGGCGGGCGACCAGCCGGCGGCCATCGACAAGCTGGTCGAAGGCGTCAACGACGGCCTGTTCTACCAGACCCTGCTGGGCGTGACCGGCTCGGGCAAGACCTACACCATGGCCAACACGATTGCCCGCCTGGGCCGCCCGGCCATCGTGTTCGCCCCCAACAAGACGCTGGCGGCGCAGCTGTACAGCGAATTCCGCGAATTCTTCCCGCACAATGCGGTGGAATACTTCGTCAGTTACTACGACTACTACCAGCCGGAAGCCTACGTCCCCCAGCGCGACCTGTTCATCGAGAAGGATTCCTCGATCAACGAGCACATCGAGCAGATGCGCCTGTCCTGCACCAAGTCGCTGATGGAACGGCGCGACGTGGTGATCGTGGCAACTGTCTCGGCCATCTACGGTATCGGTAACCCGAACGAATACCACCAGATGATCCTGACCCTGCGCGCCAAGGACAAGGTCTCGCAGCGCGACGTCATCGCCCGCCTGATCCAGATGCAGTACACCCGCAACGAAGTCGATTTCGGCCGCGGCACCTTCCGCGTGCGCGGCGACACCATCGACGTCTTCCCGGCCGAACACGCCGAGCTGGCCGTGCGCATCGAAACCTTCGACGACGAGATCGACAGCCTGCAACTGTTCGACCCGCTGACCGGCCGGGTGCGCCAGAAGATCCCGCGCTTCACCATCTATCCCGGTTCGCACTACGTGACGCCGCGTTCGACCGTGCTGCGCGCCATCGAGACCATCAAGGAAGAGCTGGCCGAGCGCCTGGAATTCTTCCGCAAGGAAAACAAGCTCATCGAAGAACAGCGGCTGGAACAGCGCACCCGCTTCGACATCGAGATGATGACCGAGATCGGTTTCACCAAGGGCATCGAGAACTACTCGCGCCATCTGTCCGGGGCCAAGCCGGGCGACCCGCCGCCGACGCTGGTGGATTATCTGCCCAAGGACGCCGTCATGTTCCTGGACGAATCGCACGTGCTGATCGGCCAGTTGAACGGCATGTACAACGGCGACCGCGCGCGCAAGGTGAACCTGGTGGACTACGGTTTCCGCCTGCCCTCGGCACTGGACAACCGGCCGCTGAAGTTCGACGAATTCGAGAAGAAGATGCGCCAGACCATCTTCGTCTCGGCCACGCCCGCAGACTATGAAAACACCCACGCCGACCAGGTGGTGGAACAGGTGGTGCGCCCGACCGGTCTGGTGGACCCCATCATCGCCGTGCGTCCGGCCACCACGCAGGTGGATGACCTGATGCAGGAGATCAACGACCGCATCGCCAAGGACGAGCGCGTGCTGGTGACTACGCTCACCAAGCGCATGGCCGAGCAACTGACCGAATTCCTCTCCGACAACGGCATCAAGGTGCGCTACCTGCACAGCGACATCGATACGGTCGAACGTGTGGAAATCATCCGCGACCTGCGCTTGGGTACCTTCGATGTGGTGGTCGGCATCAACCTCTTGCGCGAGGGCTTGGACATTCCCGAAGTCTCGCTGGTGGCGATCCTGGATGCGGACAAGGAAGGCTTCCTGCGTTCCGAGCGCAGCCTGATCCAGACCATCGGCCGCGCGGCCCGCAACCTCAACGGCATGGCCATCCTGTATGGCGACGTGGTGACCGATTCCATGCACAAGGCCATCGGCGAGACCGAGCGCCGCCGCGCCAAGCAGCTGGCCTTCAATGCCGCCAATGGCATCGTGCCGACCGGCATCAAGAAGGAAATCCGCGAACTGATCGACGGCATCTTCAACCCGGCCCAGGCACGCACCGAAATGATGGTGGCCGAGGAGAAGCGCAACTACGAATCCATGAGCGAGAAGCAGATCAGCAAGGAGATCAAGCGCCTGGAGAAGCAGATGCAGGAACACGCCAAGAACCTGGAGTTCGAAAAGGCCGCCGCGGCGCGCGACCAGCTGCAGCTGCTCAAGCAGCAGCTCTTCGGCGCATCGGGCAGCGATTCGGCAGTGGCCTGATCCTGCAGGGAGGCCGGCCGGGCGGTATACAATGCCGCCACTTCATTCATACGGCCGTGCCTCCCCTTCATTTTCCATGTCTTCCGTTTCCGCCCTCCCCGCTCCCCTGCTCGACCTGATCCACACCGCCCATCCCTCTTGGCATGCCGCCCTGCGCGCCGGCATGGAGGCGATCCAGCAAGCCGATCCCGCCTATCTGCCCACCTTGGCGCAGGACGATTACCTGCCCACCGAAGGCCGCCTGTTCGCAGCCTTCACGCAGCCCATGGACCAGGTGCGCTACGTACTGGTGGGCGAAGGCCCCTACCCGCGCGCGGCCAGCGCCACCGGCGTGTGCTTCATGGATGGCGCGGTGGGTTCGCTGTGGTCGGAAAAGGGCTTGTCCAAGCAGGTCAATCGGGCGACCTCGCTGCGCAATTTCATGAAGATGCTGCTGGTGGCCGAAGGCGCGCTGCAGGCGGGCCAGACCAGTGGCGATGCGCTGGCCGGCATTGCGGCGCAGGCCCAGGCCGATGTCGAAGGCAGCATCCAGACCCTGGCCGACCTGCAGGACAACCTGACTGCGCAAGGCTTCCTGCTGCTCAATGCCAGCCTGGTGTTCCGCAGCCACGTCGCACCGGTGAAGGACGCCAAGGGCTGGAAGCCCTTCTTTGAAACGGTATTGCGCGCGCTGGCCGAGCATGGCCAGGCACAGGGCAAATCCCTGCCGACGCTGGTGCTGTGGGGGAAGATCGCCGAGCAACTGAGCGGCCTGCCGCTGGTGGCGCAATTCCCGCGCGCGGTGGCCGAGCATCCCTACAACCTCAGCTTCATCGAGCACAGCGGCATGCAGCAATTGTTTGCGCCCATGCAGCTGCTGAAGAAGCGGGCCTGAGGCGACCCGCTTCCATTTCCTCGCTCAGAACTCTTCCCAGTCGTCGCCGCCACTGCTCTTGGGCGGTGCTTTCGGTGCGGCTTTGGGCGCGGCAGGCGCAGCCGGTTCGGCCGGCAGCGCAGGCTTGCTGGCGGGCTTGGCCTTCAGCGGTGCCGGCTTGGGCGTGATGTTGACCGGTGCCGGACGGGCTGCTGCAGCCGGCGGCGGGGCTGCATGATGAACCGGCGGCGGCGTGATCGGTGCGGCCCCGCCGCTTTCATCCAGCTTGAAGCCCGCCACCACGGCAGCCAAGTGAGCCGCCTGTTCCTGCAGGGACTTGGCCGCTGCCGCTGCTTCCTCCACCAGCGCCGCGTTCTGCTGGGTCGCCTCATCTATCAGGGTCACGGCATTGCCCACTTCGGTGATGCCGGCACTCTGCTCCTGGCTGGCTGAACTGATCTCACCCACGATGTCTGTCACGCGGCGCACGCTGGAGACCACTTCATCCATGGTCGAACCGGCCTGGGCCACCAGCTGGCTGCCCGCTTCCACCTTCTGCACCGAGTCATCGATGAGCTGCTTGATCTCCTTGGCGGCCGTGGCCGAGCGCTGCGCGAGGGAACGCACTTCCGACGCCACCACCGCAAACCCGCGCCCCTGCTCACCGGCACGCGCCGCTTCCACGGCAGCATTCAAGGCCAGGATATTGGTCTGGAAGGCGATGCCATCGATGACGCTGATGATGTCGACGATCTTGCGGGAAGACTCATTGATGGAACTCATGGTGCTGACCACCTGGCCCACCACGGTGCCACCATGCACCGCCACATCCGAGGCCGACACCGCCAGCTGGTTGGCCTGGCGGGCGTTATCGGCGTTTTGCTTCACGGTGGAGGTGAGTTCTTCCATCGCCGAGGCGGTCTCTTCCAGGGAACCGGCCTGCTGCTCGGTGCGGGCGGACAGGTCCATGTTGCCGCTGGCGATTTCGCTGGAAGAAACCTTCACAGACTCGCTGGCGCGCCGGATATCGAGCAAGGTGCGCGAGATCTTGTCGGCAAAGTGATTGAAGGCGCGGGAAATTTGCGCCAGTTCATCCTTGCCGCTGGTATCGAGCCGGCGCGTAAGATCGCCGTCACCTGACGCGATTTCTTCCATCGCATTGCGCACCACGCCCAGGCGGCGCAGCAGGCGCGTGATGGTGTAGCTCAGCAGCAATGCCGCCGCGACGATGGCCACCACGGCCAGAATCACCGCCAGCGCCATCAGCGCCCCAACCGCATGCGTGGCCTCGCGATAATCCAGCGCCACCACCAGCGACCAGTCAGTGTTGTCGATGGGTTGCGTAAAGAGCAGATAGGGTACGCCGCCGATGGTCGCGCTGCCGCCCTGCTTCATCCCGGCCAGCGAGGCTGCGGAGAGATTCTGGTCCAGCGCCGACACCGGCTTCAAGGCCAGCTCCTTGTTGGGGTGGGTGATGATGAGGCCATCCTTGCCGACGATGAAGGCGAAGCTGGATGGCGTGGGCTTGATGCCGGCCACGGTACTCACCACGTTGTCGAGTTGCACGTCCGAGCCCAGCACGGCCTGCAGGGTCCCCTTGTCGCTGACCGGCTCGGCGAAGGTCACGACCAGCTTGCCGGTGGTGGCGTCCACGTAGGGGGCAGTGAGTACCGGCTTGCCGGCATCGACCGCCTGCTTGTACCAGGGCCGCGCGGTCGGATCGTAGCCGGCCGGCATCGGGTGCAGGGCCAGCATGCGCTTGTCGGGATAGCCGATGTAGGCGTCGTCAAAGGAACCTGCCTCCTGGGCCGCCGCGACGATGGGCAGGACATCGCTTTGCTTCAAGGCCTGCTTCATGGCCCCGGTGATGATGCGTTTGCTGCGCACCCACTCGGTGATGTTGGCGGCGTAGCTTTCGGTGAGCTGGCGGGTCTGGGTCGAAATGCCCTCCAGCGTATCGCTGCGGACGGTGTAGATGTTGGCACCACTGAGAACGATCATGGCCACCGCCACGATCAGTACGCAAATGACGATCAGCCGGGCACGAAGTGAAGACAACATGGCGAACTCCCCTGTAAGAAGCAATGAAGCGGAACCTGCATGAACAGCAACATATTTCTTTTCCCCGCGACAAATATAGCAGTGCTCCACTACCGCGCGATGTCATTTTTGTTAAGAGGAAAGTGTCCGGAGCGGGCTAGACGGCATGGCTTTTCAGGAAACACACGCGTAAACGACAAATCCCCGCAGCAGCGGGGATCGGGGGTGTTCAACGCAGCGTGCACCTGGCCATGTTGGGGGTGCCGTCGGCCATCAGGCCACCGTTGCGGGCAATACGGGTACTACGGAGATGCGTCGGGCAGGGTCTGCCTCTGTGGGCGACTGCTGGCTGCCTGCTGCGGCTCCGGGCATGCGGAGCCGGTCTCTTCTTCGTCGTTCTTCAGGCGCATCGGGCCTGGTCCTGCCGGGTACTGCGGTATTTCATTGCTGCGGGTGCTGCCATCAAGCTGGCCGCATCGGCATTCAGATCTGCGATTGCAGCTTCCAGACGGCGTGCAGGTGGCTGTGATCCAGCTGGCGCAGGCGTACTTCCATTTCGAAGTGGTCGGTCACGCCTTCGAAGTAGGCGGCGTCATGCAGGTCGGTAGCATCGTTGCGCACGGGCTTCAGGGCATGGGCGGCGATGACTTGCTGGACAGCAAACTTCACCAGCTCGACCAGGGAGCGCAAATTGTTAGAAAAACCGGCATCTTTTGCCAATATACTGACGTTGTTCACGATGAATTCCTTCTGTTTGACGTTTGGGTGATTGAAGAATAAGGTCGCCCCCGGCTTTTGCAAAGCAACATTTTCCGTCACCACTATAAGTTTTTCTTACAGCATGTCTTCATCCTTACCCCCGCTCAAGGCCCTCAAGGTGTTCGAAGCGGCAGTCCGGACGCGGAGTCTGACGCTGGCGGCCCATGAACTTTTCATCACCCATAGCGCGGTCAGCCAGCAGATCAAAACGCTGGAAGAGTATTTCGAACAACCGTTGTTTTTACGCCAGTCGCGTGGCGTGGAACCCACAGAAGCGGCCCTGGCCTTCTATGCCGAGGTCAAGGCCAGCCTGGACCGCATTGCGCTGGCGGCCGAACAGCTGTCGCTGGCCGGCAAGAGCCGCGTGGTGCGCCTGATCGCCGCGCCCTCGGTGGCCATGCGCTGGCTGATTCCGCGCCTGTCGCAGTTCCAGATTGACAACCCGCGGATCGAGGTGCGCGTCACCACGACCATGTCGGAGTATTTCGAGGATGTGAAGGATCCTTTCGACGTCATCATCTGGCGCAGCCCGCTGGAGCGCAGCGGTTATGACTGCGTGCGCTTCCTGGATGACGTGTCGGTGCCGCTGGCCTCGCCGCACTTCCTGGAGACGCACCCGATCCGGGTCCCGCGCGATTTCGTGGAGGTGCCGCTGATCCACCTCTCCAGCCGGTCAGCGGCCTGGTCGCAGTGGCTGGGCAAGGCCGGGGTGGCGGTGCGGCGCAAGATGCCGGGGACGGTCTATGAACATTCCTTCCTGAGCCTGCAGGCGGCTGCTACTGACCAAGGCGTGGGCATGGGCACGCTGGCGCTGGTGGATGACGATCTGGCCGCAGGCCGGCTGGTGCGGCTGTTTCCGGAGATCGTGCTGCACGGGGAGGGTTACCACATGCTCTATCGCAGCAGCGCCGACACCAATCCGGCACTGAAGACTTTCATCATGTGGTTGAAGCAGATGGGCCAAGCGTCTTCGTTCGATCCGCAGCAGACCTGGCCGGCGGATTTTCCTGGCGAATATTGAGGGAGTCCATCCCCGCGCCGGGCGCGGGGACAAACGCGGCGAGGATCAGTCCGCCGACTTCAGCACATGCACCTTGCGATCTGCGATCAGGTCCTTGGACTTCTCGCGATAGTCAGTCATGTGCGGCAGGGTGAAGTGCAGTTTCAGCGCTTCTTCGTCCTTCCACTTCTCGACGAAGGCGAAGGTATCCGGCCCCAGCGGCGCCTGGTTCGGGCCGAAGCCATCCACATCCACCACCAGTCCATATTCGATGCAGCCTTCCTCGGCACGCACGGCGGCCAGGTTGGCGCGGGCGATGGCCAGCAGCGCTTCACGCTGGCCGGGCTTGGCGGTGATGATGGCGACGACGGTAACGGTGCTCATGCGGGAATTCTCCTATGCAAGGTGACGGACGCCGCCAGGGCGGCGGCGCGGGGCCACCAGCATACGCGATTTGTCGCGCCTCAGTTGAGACGGATCTTTTCCAGCAATTGCGTGATGTTGTAGCGCATCAGCGAGAGGTAGTCCGCTGCCGGACCATCCGGTTTCGACAATGCATCGGCGTACAGCTTGCCGCCCGGTGCCGTCCCGGATTCGCGGGCGATCTGCTGCAGCAGCTTGGGGTTGCTCATGTTCTCGAAGAACAGGGCCTTGATCTTCTCGCTGCGGATCTGGCGGATCAGCGAAGCCACCTCGCGGGCGCTGGGTTCGCTGTCGGTAGACACGCCCTGCGCAGCCAGGAAGCGCACCTTGTAGCGCGCACCGAAATATTCGAAGGCGTCATGCGAGGTGATGACCTTGCGCTTGGCATCCGGGATCTGGCTGAACTGGCGTGCAGCCCAGGCATCCAGGTCCTGCAGCTTGGCGACATAGGCCTCGCCGTTCTTGCGGTAGACCTCGGCACCGGCCGGGTCCAGCTTGGCCAGGGCGGTGACGATGTTGCGGGTGTAGACGATCACGTTCTGCGGATCCTGCCAGGCGTGCGGGTCGTCCTTGCCGTGATGTTCATGTCCGGCACCGTGGGCGTGATCGTCCTCATCGTCACCCACGCGCTCGCGCGGCTTGATGCCGGCCGAAGCCACCACGATGGGGCCACGGTAATTGGCCGACTGCGCCAGGCGCTCCATCCAGCCTTCGAAACCGAGGCCATTGACCACGATCAGTTTGGCACGCGAGACCGCCTTGATGTCATCCGGCGCGGGCTGGAAGACGTGCGCATCTTCATCCGGACCGACCAAGGTGGAGACGGCGATGCGCTCGCCGCCGACATTGGCGACCACGTCGCCCAGGATGCTGAAGCTGGCCAGCACCGGGATGCGCTCGGCAGCGGCCGCGGGCAGGCTCGCCGCCACGGCCAGGGCCGCCAGCAGCGCAGAGAGAGGACGAAACAGTTTCATGAATACTCCGGAGAAAGAGAAGCAGAAGAAATCAGCAATAGACAGGAGAAAGTGAAGTCTCAGGCCTGCAGGTGCGGTCGCCGCAACAGGCGCGGCAGCCAGCCGCGCGGGGCCAACAGCAGCGAGGCGGCATACAGCACGCCCGCGCAGACGATGATGACGGGGCCGGACGGCACCGAGGCGTAATACGAGATCAGCAGCCCTGCATACCCGGCCAGCGCCGCCTGCAGCACGCTGTTGCACAGCTGCGCAGGCAAGGTGTCGTGCCACAGCCGCGCCGAGACCGCCGGCAGCATCATCAGGCCGACCGCCATCAAGGTGCCCAGGGTCTGGAAGGAGGCCACCAGGTTCATCACCACCAGCATCAGGAATACCTGCTGGTAGATCGCGCCGCCGCTGCGTCCGCCGCCCACGGCCATATACGAGGGATCAAAACTCTCGAGCAGCAGCCCGCGATAGAGCGCGGCGATGCCCAGCACGCTGGCGCTGGCCACACCGGCAATGAGTACCAGGCCTTCGCTGTCCACGCCCAGCACGTTGCCGAAGAGGATGTGCAGCAGATCGAGCTGGGTGCCGTGGCGCGAAATCAGGATCACGCCCAGCGCCAGGGCCACCACGTAGATGGCAGCCAGGCTGGCGTCTTCCTTCAGTTCGGTATGGCGGCTGATCCAGCCGGCCACGGCCACCACCAGCACCCCGGCAGCAAACCCGCCGATGGACAGCGCCGGCAGCGACAGGCCGAAGAAGATGAAACCCACCGCCACACCCGGCAGCACGGCGTGGCTCAAGGCCTCGCCGAACAGGCTCATGCGGCGCAGGGTCAGCAGCACGCCCAGCGGGGCACTGCCCAGCGCCAGGGCAAAGGCAGCCACCAAAGCGCGGCGCATGAAGGAAAATTCCAGGAACGGGGCAATGGCCAGCGTTTGCAACGTCGAAAGTACGCTCATGCCTGGCCTCCCGGGCTGGCGGCATGGTGCGCGTGGGGATGCCCATGTGAATGTTCATGCGCATGGTCATGCACGCGCGACAAGGCCAGCACTTCCGCCTCGCTCACCTCGCAGACGCCGGCATGCTCATCGACCGCCTCGGCCATGGCGCGGGCGCGCTGCAGGTTTTCTTCACACATGACTTCGGCCGTCTCGCCCCAGGCCACCACATTGCGCGCCAGCAGCAAGGTCTGCGGGAAGGCGCGGCGCACCTGGTCGTGGTCGTGCAGCACCGCAATGACGGTACGGCGTTCGGCATGCCAGGCCGAGATGATGCGCAGCAGGTCGCCGGTGGTGCGGGCGTCGATGGCATTGAAGGGTTCGTCCAGCAGGATCACCTCGGCATCCTGCAGCAGGATGCGGGCAAACAGCACGCGCTGGAACTGCCCGACCGAGAGGCTGGACACCGGGCGGCCGGCAAAACCGTCCAGCCCGACTGCCGCCAGCGCCTGCACCGCACGCTGGCGCATGGCGGCGTCAATGCCGCCCCAGTTGCCCTTGGCCTGCCAGTAACCCAGTTGCACGCAGTCGATCACCGTGATGGGGAAGCTGCGGTCAATCTCGGCCTGCTGCGGCAGGTAGGCGATGCGGCGTGCATCGACATGGGTATGCACGCGTCCGTCATTGCAGCGCACCAGCCCCAGCATGGTCTTGAGCAGAGTGCTCTTGCCGGCCCCGTTGGGACCGACGATGGCGGTGAGCGAACCACGCGCAAAGGCCCCGTTGACATGGTGCAGGGCCGGATGGCGGCGATAGCTGACGGTGAGGTTGTCCAGCGAGATGGCAGCGTCCATGTCAGCCCTCCCCCAAGGCCCAGTGCACGCCCAGCCACAGCAGCAGGACTACGGGCACAACGGCCAGCACACGCTCCCACCAGGGGCTGGCGAGCACGCCTTGCTTCAACAGGAATCGAGAGAGAAACGACACGGCAGGCAATCTGAGAAGAAGCAACACGGGCACCGGACAAGGCGGCCAGCAAGGCCGGGAAGAGCACACTTGCCCGTTGGCGCAACCGAGTTGCAGAAACAGGAAAAGCAGGCATTATAATGCAACCCTGTTGCAGAATGTAACAACGCTGCAAATCTGCCCTTTGTCCGGGGCACAATGCCGCTCTGAGGGCGGATCTTCTGCCCTGGTTTGCAGTCTGTTTCCTTGCGTTGCCGGTTTGCCGCCCCCCCTTAAATTCTCTTTACAACAAGCACAAGAAAGAAGCCGCCCATGTTCCGATCCCGTCCATCGTTGCCCCTGATCCCTCTCGTCCTGCTGTCCTTGGCCAGCCTGCCAGCGCTGGCCGCCGATGAAGGCCATGACCATCATGGCAACCATCCCGCGCACGTGCACGGCGTGGGCAAGCTGGACGTGGCCCTGGAAGGCAACACCCTGACTTTGCACCTGGACAGCCCGCTGATCAACCTGGTCGGCTTCGAACACGCCGCCAGCAGCGGCAAGGACAAGGACACCGTGCGCGCCGCCGTCAAGAACCTGCGTGAGGTCAACCGCATGTTTGCCACCGATGCCGCTGCCCAGTGCAAGCCGGCCGAAGTACAGCTGGAGTCGGCCGTGCTGCCACCGGCTCTCCTGGGTGAGAAGACGCCCGCCAGCAGCGAGCCCGCCCCCAGCGATGGCCATGCCGACCTCGATGGCGATTTCACCCTGGTCTGCGCCACCCCTGGCGCACTCAATACGGTGGATGTGAGCGGCCTGTTTGCCGCCTTCCCCGGCTTCCAGCGCATCGACGTGCAACTGGCCACGCCCAAGAAGCAAGGTGCGGTGCAACTGGTGCCAGGCAGCGCCCTGATCCCCCTGAACTGATCCTCCGAACCGCCGGGGCCACTTGCCCCGGCGGCCAGTCAGGCCAATGACAGGCAGCGGCGCTATGATCGGCCCTGCCCCTCTGCCTCGGCACTCCTGCGCTTTTCCTTCATGTTGTCATGACTCTCCCTGAACGCCCCTCCCCGGCCGCCGCCATCGCCATGCGCGATCTGCGCTTCACCTGGCCCGGCCAGACGCACCCGGCGCTGGGCTTGCCGCATTTCCAGGTCGCGGCTGGTGAACATGTCTTCGTCAGCGGCCCCAGCGGCAGCGGCAAGAGCACCCTGCTGGCGGCCATCGGCGGCATCATCGTGCCGCAGGCCGGCACCGTGGAAGTCCTGGGCCAGCCGCTGCACAGCCTCTCGGCGGCGCGCCGGGACCGCTTCCGGGTGGATCACATCGGTTTCATCTTCCAGCAGTTCAATCTGCTGCCATATCTGTCGATCCTCGACAACGTGCTGCTGCCCTGCCAGTTCTCGTCCTACCGCAGGGAGCGTGCCGGCCAGCAAGGGGCCGATCTCAAGGGCGTGGCGCAATCCCTGCTGGCGGCGCTGGATCTGGCACCGGGCCTGTGGACGCGCCCCGTGACCCAACTCTCCATCGGCCAGCAGCAACGCGTGGCCGCCGCGCGCTCGCTGATCGGCCGTCCGGAAATCATCGTCGCCGATGAACCGACCTCGGCCCTGGACAGCGACCGCCAGCAAGCCTTCCTCGACCTGCTGCAGCGCGAATGTGCGCAGAGCGGCGCGGCGCTGGTCTTCGTCAGCCACGACCAGCGCCTGGCCGAACGCTTCAACCGCCGCATCGCGCTGGAACAGCTGAACCAGGCCGCCCGCCCCGAGGAGGCCGCATGAAGCTGCTCCTGCGACTGGCCGCGCGCAGCGCCTGGAACCGCCGCTTCACGCTGGGGCTGATGCTGCTGGCCATTGCCCTCTCTACCACCATGCTGCTGGGCATCGAACGGGTGCGCCATGAAGTGCGGGCCGGATTCTCGCAATCGGTGTCCGGCACGGACCTGGTGGTCGGTGCGCGGACCAGTCCGATCCAGCTGATGCTGTACGCCATCTTCCGCATCGGCGGCGCCACCAACAACATGGGCTGGGACAGTGCCCAGACCCTGGCGCGCAATCCGGCGGTGGCCTGGACCATCCCGATCTCGCTGGGCGATTCGCATCGCGGCTTCCCGGTGCTGGCCACCAACGGCGATTACTTCACCCATTTCCGCTATGGCAGCGGCCAGTCGCTCAAGCTGGCCCAAGGCCAGCCCTTTGCCGGCGTCTTCGATGCCGTGCTGGGGGCGGACGTGGCCGACAAGTTGCACTATCACCTCGGAGACGTCATCGTCCTGGCCCATGGCATGGGTGGTCTCGGGCTGACCCAGCACGCCGACAAACCCTTCAAGGTGGTCGGCATCCTGGCCCGCACCGGCACCCCGGTGGACCGCACGGTACATATCGGCCTGGATGGCATGCAGGCCATCCACCTTGACTGGGAAGGCGGTGCGCCCTTGCCGGGGGTGCATATCCCGGCCGAATTCGTGAAGAAATTCAACCTGACGCCGACCAGCATCACCGCCGTCCTGGTGGGCCTGAAGAGCCGCGCCCGCGTGTTCGCCGTGCAGCGCGCCATTGCCGATGGCGATGGCTTCAAGGAGCCCTTGATGGCCGTGCTGCCGGGCGTGGCGCTGGACCAGCTGTGGGACGTGGTCGGTATCGGCGAGAACGCCTTGCTGGTGGTCTCGGGCATGGTGGTGGTGGTCGGCCTGGCCGGGCTGGTGGCGGCGATCCTGGCCAGCCTGGGCGAGCGGCGGCGCGAGCTGGCCATTCTGCGCTCGGTCGGAGCGCGTCCGCTGGATGTGCTGTGGCTGCTGTGCGTGGAGGGATTGGGCGTGATGCTGTGCGGCGTGCTGGCGGGGCTGTTGCTGCTGAGCGGACTGATCTGGGTGCTGGGGCCGATGCTGGCTGACCAGTTCGGCATCGCCCTGCATCCCGCCTGGCCGGCGGCAGGCGAATTACAATTGCTGCTCTGGACCGTGCTGGCCGGACTGGTGGCCAGCCTGTTGCCGGCCTGGCGCGCGTATCGCCTGAGCCTGGCGGACGGCCTGACACCAAGACTCTGATCTGGAAGCCATGATATGAAGACTCTTTACTGGATAGGCGGCATCGTGGTCGCCGGCCTGTGGGCCGGGCTCGGCGTGCGCCTGCTCTCGCAAGTCAACGCCCACGCGGCCCCGGCGGCCGCGCCTGCAGCGGTCAGCGCAGCCCCGGCGACGTCTGCCGCGCTGGCCGGCGCGGTCCCCGCCGTCACGGCACGCGCCGATGCCGGCAGCACCGTGCCGGGCGTGGCGGACGCATCCAACGGCCCCTACAAGGTCGGCGACCAGTTGCAGCAAAGTGCCGCCGTGACCGAAAAGCCTTACCAGGCCTCGGGCAAGATGGTGAACGGCTTCCAGGAGATCGCCTGGGAATCGTTGATCCCCAAGGACTGGGACCCGATGGCCCCCTTCAAGGGCTTGAAACTGGACCAGATGACCGATGACGATCCGCGTGCCGATGCGGCGCTGTGGAAGGCCAAGAAATACTGGAAGGATGCCCCGGTCGACCCGGCCATGGAAGGCAAGCCGGTGCGCCTGCCCGGCTTCGTGGTGTCCCTGGACCGGGAAGGCGAGGCACTCAAGGAATTCCTGCTGGTCCCCTACTTCGGTGCCTGCATTCACGTGCCGCCACCGCCGGCCAACCAGATCATTCACGTCAAGAGCGCCAAGGCCGTCAAGAATGTGCGCACCATGGATGCGGTGTGGATCAGCGGCGTGCTCAAGGTGGAACGCTCGGATTCTTCCATGGGGGCCTCCAGCTACAGCATGAAAGCGGTCAGCGTTGAACCCTACAGCGCGCCGGACAAGAGCTGAGTCGTCGCCCCGACGGCTTATCCCCAGTTTCTCCGCTGCCTCCTCCAAGGCCTGCCCTGCGCAGGCCTTATCCACATTTTACGGGGGCAAGCTTGTGGACAAGGCTTTGACAAGCCACCCAAGCCCTTGATTCTTCAGTACTTTTCCCTCCCGCCTCGGCAACGCGCAGAAATGGTGCAGTCGCCTTCCGCCCATCTCGCCGCCCTGACTTGTCCTTGTCCCTTGAGCGGATATCCACATTTTTTGGGAGCAAGCCTGTGGAGAAGCGCTGGGCAAGTCAGGCAAGGTCTTGATTGCAAAGGACTTTCCTTAGCCGAGGCTGCAGCAGGCAAAAAACGGGCGGCCCGGCAGACCCGATAAGCGTTGCAGGACCTGCAAGGATATCCACATTTTCTGGGAGCAAGCTTGTGGAGAAGCACTTGACAAGGCACTCAAGCCGTTGATTCAAAACAACTTTTCATTAACGCAACTGCGGCCGGCAAAGACCACCCAAATACGCCCGACCTTGGCTTTTCAGCTTGCTCCGAACTCGAAATACGGCATTGCCAGGCGCTTCCGGCAGGATATCCACACATTTTGGGAGCAAGCCTGTGGACAAGCGCTTGACAAGAGATCCAAGTAATTGATTACAAAGGAAAAACCATTTCAGATGCAAACCCGGGCAGTTTTTTGGCGCACCAGTCCGTCCGCCGCAAAGCCGCGCCCAGACTGGCCGAGCGGGGTGATATCCACACTTTTTGGGAGCAAGCCTGTGGAAAAGCACTGGACAAGCCACTCAAGCCATTGATTGTTAAGGGCTTTATGAAAAATGATACGAGACGGGCAAGGCCCGTTGGCCTGCAGCCCTTGCATGGATATCCACATTTTTTGGGAGCAAGCCTGTGGAAAAGCGCTGGGTAAGCGCATCAAGTCGTTGATTGCAAAGGGAATTCACCACCAGGGCAGCGGATGGGCAATCGGCGGGCAACACGGGGAGCAGAAGAGAGGAAAAAGCGATGAGCAGGCCCCGGTGACGGAGCCTGCCCGGAAGGGAGGGACGCACCCCGCGCCGCGCACCGACAAGCTTGCGCCTGACGGGAAGGGAGGACTGCGGCTTCCATCACGTGTGCGACCTGCCGGGTTACGACGCCACTGTCCGGCCTGGGCGTGAAGCATGAAGCTGGGAGAAACTGGCTGACCCGCAGAAAAAAAGGCCTGCGACGCGCTCGCATCGCAGGCAACAACATCTGCACAGGGTCAGAGGAGACGTGTTGAAGTCTAGTAGCCGCGTATGACCGCGCCATGACAGTGCACAGGGGAGATGAAGGAAAAAGCGAGAACGGCAGCGGCCGGGAGAAAAGTGATACCGAAAATGTCATGAAGCCGTCATAACGACGAACTATAGTGTGAACCTTAGTGCGGTACATGCAACCGATATGCATGATCGCATGGTGTGTTGGACATCAGTCCAGCACACCCTCCTCTCGGAGGCATCCGCCTCCATGACATTCCCGAACTACATTACTGAAGAAAAACGACGGACGTCTTACCAGACGCCTTCGATGGCCGTGGCCTGCAGTTTGATGCGCGAGACTTCGCCATCGGCGCCTTGCAAGGCCAGGTCATCCGGCATGGCCTTGGGCGGCTTGCGGAACCATTCCAGGCACAGTTGCGACAGATTGGTCAGCGCTTTCTTGGCCATGAACTGCTGCAACAGCTCACGCGTCAGTTCCAGGTTGGAAGCCAGGTAGAAGTCGCCCGGCTTGGCCAGCGCCTGCACGTCCGCGCTCATGCGCTGCAGGTCTTTCTGGAACATCTGGCGCGGCACCGGCAGTGGGTGGCCGGCCGAAACCAGCAGCTCCTGGAACAGCGGTGCCATGAAGTCCAGCGCATAGCCGTCGCACTGTACCCAGGCGTGGAAGGCGTCCTGGTGGCTGGTGACGCTTTGGCCGTCTTCGGCCAGTGAACCAAAGGACAGCGCGCCGCCCCCATCTTCACGAATCAGGTAGAAGGCCGCTCCGGCGACCGGGAAGGCATTGCGCTTGTAGAACTTCTTGAGGATCTGGGCGGCGGTGACGGAAAAGAAGAAACTGGCGGCCGGGATGTCCGCTTCCACGCTGTGCAGCACGGAATGGATGACGCGGAAGATGCGTTGGTAATCGGCCAGGGGGATCAATGGGCGCAGGTTCTGCGCGGAGGAATGTGAGCTTTGCATGGGCGCTATTTTCTCATGGAAAAGAACGGGCAAGCCGCTAGGCCGCTCCACGGGTGTGCCGGACTGCACACTCCCGTTGCGTGACGCGCTTTGGAACAAAAGCGGCTGCACGACTTGCCGTTCCACCCTCAAGACATGTTTACTACGCAAAACTTGCTGCTACTGCTACGGCTACTTCAACTGCTGCTACGCACTGCAACTGCAACTACCACTACAAACCCATTGCAAAACGAAACGACATTGGTTCACTGCTGCTGCGGATGCTTGCTGTTGTTGCAGGCACTACCCCTAGTGCCACGCAACGGTACTGCCTTTGCTGCTTCACTCCCCCTCGCTTCACTTCCCCTCACTTGCCCTGCTATCCCTCGCCCCCAGGCACTGCTCCCCTGGAATTCAATCCGGCTTCTTCGGTTCCTGCATGAAGCAGGTGCAATCGACATCGTGATACTGTGCGCAGTGCTGCAGCGACGGCCGGGTCAGGCCATTGTCGAACAGCGAACGGTCTTCGGCATCCACCTTCACGTAGCGCAGGGCCGAGGCCATCACCTGCTGGTCGCGCCGGCCGATGTCGTCCAGCGACACTTCCAGGCTGCCCCACTCCTTGTCGGTCTTGACGAAGAGATACATCAGTACGGTGCAGAAGACCAGGTAGCTGATGAACATCAGGGTGATTTCACCCGGTACGGATTCGGTAACGAAATGCATGGCTGGCTCCTAAGGCAAGATTCTTGGTCAAGGTCTTGCGTGCCAGTCACGACCCCACTTTGTGGTCGGGGGTCCGGGGCACAGACCGTGTTTCATTGGTTCCCATGGTAGTGGCCCAACGTGACTGCGAACATCGGGGAATTCCTGATCCTGCAACGCGGCTTGTCAGCTCGACAGCAAGCTGGCACAAGGCTTTGCCGCATATCAAGCTCTTCCATGACCTGTAAAAGTTACGTGAATTTCATGCCGAGCTGCCGCAGGGAAACAGCCGAAAAAAAACCCGCCAGGCTTGCGCGTGGCGGGTTCAGGCTCGAATTGTCCAAGTCCAAGGACGTCTGAGGAGACGCCCTTAATTTACCGGGCTACGCAGCGGCTGAAAACGAAGCATTCGTCATGCGCTTATGCTGTTGATGCATAAGCCGCGCGCTGCCCCTCTCAGCCAGCCTTGACGGGCAGCCAGCGCTCCACCAGCCGGGTCCAGAAGGCAGCTCCCACCGGGATGGTGGCATCATTGAAATCGTAGCCTGCGTTGTGCAGCATGGGCTGGCCCTGCCCGTTGCCCACCCGCAAGAAGCAGCCAGGGCGCTGTTGCAGGAAGTAGGCAAAATCCTCGCTGCCGGCAATCGGACCGAAGGGCGCGATCACCTTCTCCGCACCCACCAGTTCCTCAGCCACGCTACGGGCGAATTCGGTTTCGGCATCGCTGTTGACCAGCACCGGATAGCCGCGCAGGTACTCGATATCTGCCCGCGCACCGTAGCTCTCGGCATGCAGCGCCACCAAGGCGCGGATGCGTTCTTCCAGCAACGCGCGCACCTCGGGCTTGAAGGAGCGCACGCTCAACTCCAGCGTGGCGAATTCGGGAATCACGTTGGAGGCCTTGCCCGCATGCAGGCTGCCGACCGTGACCACTGCCGTTTCCATCGGATCGACATTGCGCGAGACCACCGTCTGCAAGGCCATCACCAGGCTGGCGGCAGCCACCACCGGATCGACCGACAGGTGCGGACGCGCCGCGTGGCTGCCGCGCCCGGTGAGGCGGATCTTGACGGTATCGCAGGCCGCCATGAAGGGACCGCTCCTGAACATGAATGTGCCCGCTTCCACGCCCGGATGATTGTGGATGCCAAAGACGGCATCGCAGGGAAAACGTTCGAAGAGCCCATCGGCCAGCATCTTCTGCGCGCCGCTGTCGAAGCCAGCTTCCTCGGCCGGCTGGAAGATCAGGTGCAGCGTGCCGTCAAAACGGCGGGTGCGGGCCAGGTGCTTGGCGGCACCCAGCAGCATGGCGGTATGGCCATCATGGCCACAGGCGTGCATGGCACCGGGCTTCACGCTGGCCCAGTCCAGGCCGGTTTCTTCGTGGATGGGCAAGGCATCCATGTCGGCGCGCAGGCCGATGCTGCGGGTACTGCTGCCGGCTTTGAGGGTGGCGACCAGGCCATTGCCGCCGATGTGGCGGGTGACGGTATAGCCCCACTCTTCCAGGCGCGAGGCGACCAGGGCAGCGGTATCGACTTCCTCGAAGGACAGTTCGGGATGCTGGTGCAGATGGCGGCGGATGCCGGTGATTTCGTCGTGGATATCGTGCAGGTCGGCGACCTCGCACAGGGCGTGTTCATGCGGGTGACTCATTGTTTCTCCGTGGGGGATGGGCGTCGCGCCAGCACATCGCGGCCCTGCTCGGCCAGGTCCCAGAACAGGCCCGCCATCAGCTGCAGCGACTCGCGCGATACGCTGGCCAGTATATGCTCGTTGGGCGCGTGCTGTGAGCAGGCCGGATAGGAGTGCGGCACCCACAGCGTCGGCAGGCCGAGGGTCTCGGAGAAGACATCGTTGGGCAGCGAGCCTCCCAGGTTGGGCAGCAAGGTCGGTGTCTTGCCGGTGCTCTCCTGCAGCGAGGCCAGGCCCCAGCGCACCCATTCATCATCCGGATCGAGCCGGGTCGCGGAAAACTGCACGCCCGACAGCGTCACCTGCACATCGTCATAGCCGTGCTCATCCAGATGTGCGCGGATGTGTTCGATGAAATGCGCATCATCGCTGCCGACCACGAAGCGGATCTGGCAATGCGCCGTGGCGCGCCCCGGAATGGCATTGACGGGCGCCTCGGGATTGCCGGTCTTGAAGGCCAGCACTTCCAGCGTATTCCAGCCGAAGACGCGCTCGGCGGGCGTGAGGTCGGGCTCGCCCCAATCCGGATCGATCTCGGGATCGGTGGGGCCGCCGCCCAGCTTGACGCTGGCCAGGGCCTTGCGCACGCTCTGCGGCAAGGCATCGGGTAGCAATGCCGGCACGCGGATGGCACCGCGTTCATCGACCAGGCAGGCGATCGCATTGGCCAGGCGCACGCCGGGATTGCGCAGCAGGCCGCCCCAGTTGCCGGAGTGATGGCCGCCGTCGCGCAGATGGCAGGTCAGATCAAAGTTGCAGCCGCCGCGCGAGCCCAGGAACATGGTCGGCGTGGGAGCGTTCACGCGCGGGCCGTCGGAGGCGATGAAGAGATCAGCCTTCAGGCGCTCTGCATACTGGCGGCAGACTTCGTTCAGGCCGGGTGACCCGGTTTCCTCGCCCATTTCCAGGATCAGCTTGACGTTGTAGCCGAGCTTGCCGCCGCGTACCTTCATGACTTCTTCCAGCGCGGCCAGGTTGATGGTGTGCTGGGCCTTGTTGTCGGCGATGCCGCGTCCGTACCAGCGTTCGCCCTCGACCACGATCTCCCACGGCGAGAGGCCGGCGCGCCATTGATTGTCATAGCCGCGCACCACGTCGCCATGCCCGTAGGTCAGCAAGGTGAAGGCGGCCCCCTCCTCGAGGCGCTCGGCGATCAGGAAGGGACTGCCGCCCGGCAACGGATTGTCGATCACTTCGCAGTCAAATCCCAGCGTGACGAGATAAGGCGTGATCTCCTGCCGCAGGTAGTCGTAGAGGATGGGCAGGCTGGCCGCTTCCTGGCTCTCGGTACGGATGGCCACGCGGCGCTTCAGGGTTTCCATGAAACGGCCGTCGTCGAAGTAAGCCTGTACGCCGGCGATGGCTTGTGCTCTGCTCATGCTGCTGCTCCTTGGTTTTTTTCAGTTTGGTTCATGTGTTCAGGCGGCTGCCGCCAGCGCCGGAATACCCAGGCCCGGATCGGGCGTCAGCGCCGAGGCCAGCAGCATGCGGGTATACGGATGCTGGGGATCGCTGAAGAGTTGTTCACGTGAGGCCAATTCCACGATGCTGCCCTTGTTCATCACGGCCACCCGGTCCACCAGATGCTCCACCACGCCCAGGTCGTGGCTGATGAACAGGTAGGTCAGCCCGAACTCGGCCTTCAGGTCCAGCAGCAGGTTCAGGATCTGCGCCTGCACCGACACATCCAGCGCCGAGGTCGGTTCGTCGCAGATGAGGATGTCGGGCCGCAGGATCAGTGCCCGCGCAATCGCCACCCGCTGCCGCTGGCCGCCGGAGAGCTGGTTGGGATATTGCGTGTGGGTGCGCTCCGGCATGCCGACCAGATCGAGGATCTGGCGCACCTGGCGATTGCGCTCGGCCGCATTGCCGATGCCATGCAGCTTCAGCGGCAGGCCGACGATCTCGCCCACGGTCTTGCGCGGATTGAGCGACGAATACGGGTCCTGGAAGATCGGCTGGATGTGCCGTGCATGCGCGCGGCGCTCGGTCGGATCGACCTCCTGGCCATTGATGAGCACGTTGCCCGACGTCGGCGCCAGCAGCCCCAGCAGCATCTTGGCCAGGGTGCTCTTGCCGCAGCCGGACTCGCCGACCAGGCCCAGCGTCTCGCCGCGATAAAGACGCAGCGACACGTCATCGACCGCCTTCAGTTCACCCGGTGCCTGGAACAGCCCGCGCTTGAGCGGATACACCTTCGACAAGGCGCACAGTTCCAGCGCAATATCGTCGAGCGGTGGCCGTGGTGTCAGGGAAGTGTTCATGCTGCCACCCCCATCGCCGACACCGGCGCATCGAGCTTGAAACAGCGCGCCTCATGCGGCAAGCCGGGGCCGCCCTGCTGCACCATGGGCGGATCCTGTTCGCAGCCGCTGTCGGCCAGGGTACAGCGATTGCGGAAGGCGCAGCCGCTGACCTGCCCGACCAGGCTGGGCACCACGCCCGGAATGGCTTGCAGCCTGCTGCCCGGCAAGGTCTTGCCGCGCACCGGGATGCAATTGAGCAAGCCGCGCGTGTAGGGATGGCGCGGCTGCGCGAAGAGTTGGGCCACACCGCTGGTCTCCACCACCTGCCCCGCATACATCACGGCCACGCGATCGGCGATGCGCGAGACCACGCCCAGGTCATGCGTGATGAAAATGACCGCAGTCCCGAACTCCTGCTGCAGTTCGCGGATCATGCGCAGGATCTGCGCCTGGATGGTCACGTCCAGTGCGGTAGTGGGTTCGTCGGCGATGATCAGGTCCGGGCTGCACATGAGCGACATGGCGATCATCACGCGCTGGCGCAGGCCGCCGGAGAGCTGGTGCGGATACTGGCGCAGGCGGTCTTCGGCGTTGCTGATGCCGGTCCGGTGCAGCAGGTAGAGCGCACGTTCGCGTGCCTCGCCACGTGTGACGCCCGGCTGCTGCAGCATCGCCTCGCAAAGCTGGTTGCCCAGCGTGTAGGCGGGATTCAGCGACGTCATCGGCTCCTGGAAGATCATCGACATGCGCTTGCCGCGCAACTGCATGCGCTGCCGTTCGCTCATGGTGTTGAGATCCGCGCCATCGAAGAGGATGTGGTCGGCACTGCATTGCGCCTTGCGCGGCAGCAGGCCCATCAAGGCCAGCGAAGTCATGGACTTGCCACAGCCGGACTCGCCGACCAGGCACAGCATCTCTCCCTTGCGCACCTGGAAATCGATGCCGCGCACGGCATGCAGCATGCCGTTTTCGGTGGGCAGATCCACCTTCAGGTTCTTCACGTCCAGCAATATGCTCATGGTGTGCTCCTTGCGTGAACCCTCAGTTAGTTGCGGCCGTCGGGCGCATTGACATCGCGCAGGCCATCGCCGACCAGGTTGATCGCCAGCACCAGCAGCGCCAGCGCCACACCTGGAATGACGATCACCCAGGGCTTGAAGAACATGTAGGTCTTGCCCTCGGCCACCATCAGGCCCCACGACGGCGTGGGCGGCTGCACGCCCAGTCCGAGGAAGGACAGCGTGGCTTCCAGCAGAATGGCGTGGGCCATTTCGAGCGTCGCCACGACGATCAGTGCACCCATGATGTTGGGCAGGATCTCGCGCAGCAGGATGTAGGGGGTCGAGGCCCCGATGGCCTTGGCGGCCGCGATGAATTCGGCATCGCGCAATTGCTGCGTGGCCGAGCGCGTGACCACCGCAAAGCGGTCCCACAGCAACAGCCCCAGCAGCACGATCACCACCTTCAGCGAGCCGCCGACCAGCGAGGCCATGGCCAGCGCCACCAGCACCACCGGCATGGCCAGGCGCGTGGTGATGAGATAGCTGATGACGGCATCGGTGCGTCCGCCGAAGTAACCGGCCAGCACGCCCAGGGTGGTACCGATCAGGCCCGAGATCAGCGCGGCGGCAATGCCGATGGTCAGCGAGACGCGCGCACCGAAGATCAGCCGCGAGAGATAGTCGCGCCCCAGCTTGTCGGTACCGAGGATGTGTTCCCAGCTGCCCTGGGCCTGCCACACCGGCGGGATCAGGCGCGCCGTGACATCCTGCTCGAAGGGATCATGCGGCGCCAGCAGCGGTGCGAAGATCGCCGCCAGCACGATGACGGCCAGGAACAGTGCGCCCAGCACCAGGCCGCGATGGCCCAGCAGGCGGCGCAGCTTGCGGCGCCACGCCGGCAGCGGTGGCAAGGCCGCACTCAACACGGCAGGGGGCGGCAAAGTGGATGATGAGGTAACGCTCATGTCGTCTCCAGACAAGATCAGCGGGTACGGATGCGCGGGTCCAGCAGCGCATTGATGACATCGGCCAGGAAGGTCAGGCCGATGTAGAACATGGCGATGATGAGCACCACGGCTTGCACCACGGGATAGTCGTTGCGCGAGATGGCGTCCCATGCGAGCTGACCCAGCCCCTGCATCGAGTAGACCGATTCGATGACCACCGAGCCCCCCAGCATGAATCCCAGCTCAACTGCCGCCAGCGCCACCACCGGGATGACCGCATTGCGCAAGGCATGCTTGAACACCACCCGTGATTTGGAGAGGCCCTTGGCACGTGCCGTGCGGATGTAGTCCGAACCCAGCACCTCCAGCATGCCCGAGCGGGTCAGCCGCATCATGGCGGGCATGGCGTAGTAGCCCAGCGCCACGGCCGGCAGGATGAAATGCTGCCAGCTCTCGTTGCCGGCCACCGGCAGCCAGTGCAGGGTGACGGCGAAGAGGAGGATCAGCGTCAGGCCGAACCAGAAGCTGGGCATGGCTTGCCCCACCACGGCGATCAGCAGCGCCGTGCGATCCAGCCAGGTATCCCGATAGAGCGCCGCCAGCACGCCCAATGGAATGGCGGTCAGGATCGCCAGCAGCAAGGCGCTGCCGCCGAGTTTGAAGGTGATGGGCAGGCGTTCGGAAATCATTTCCATCACCGGCCCCTGGAAGTAGAAGGACTTGCCGAAGTCGAGCTGCACGGCGCGCCCCAGCCAGTCCACGTATTGCGTGGTCAGCGGACGGTCCAGGCCGAACTGGGTACGCACCGATTCGACCTGGGCCGCGGTGGCTTCCGGCCCGGCGATGGAGACCGCCAGATCTCCGGAGAGATGCAGCAAGGTAAAGCTGACGACGGACACCGTCAGCGCCACGCACAAGGCGATGGCGAGGCGGCGCAGGAGGTAGATCAACATGGCGATCCTTCCTTGCAGAAGCTGGGCGGATGACGTCAGGAGCGGCGCACGCAGGGCATGCGCCACCGGGTTTATTTCCAGGAAGCTTCGTAGAAGCGCGGCAATTCGTCCGGATATCCCTGGAACTTCAACTGCGCATTGAAGGCATAGAAGGTCGAATAGGAGAACATCGGTGCCACGTAAGCCTGCTTGGAAATGAGTTCCTGCGCCTTGGTGTAATTGGCTTTGCGTACGGCCGGATCGATGGAGGTATCGGCGGTCTGCAGGAACTGCTGCAATTGCGGATCCTTGGTGATGTCATCGGCCCCGCCCTTGAAGTAGACGCCGGCAAAGGCCGAGGTATCGTTCATGGAGAACGAGCCCCATGAATAAAAGCTCATGGGTGTCTTGCCGCTGCGGTACTCGGTCTGCAGGGCCGCGAACTTCATGTAATGCAGCCGTGCGCGGATGCCGACCTTGCGCAGGTCGCCGATGATGGCTTCGGCGATTTCACGCTCGCGGTAAGCGTAGATGTCGGTATCGAAGCCGTTCGGATAACCGGCTGCCGCCAGCAGCTCCTTGGCCTTGGCCGGGTTGTAGTCAAACTTGATGGCGGCATTGCTGTCACAGCCGAACTGCGTGCGGAAGCAGGCGGTATAGACCGGCTGGCTGCCGCCGCGCATGAGGTTCTCGGCATAGCCCTTGCGGTTGATGGCGTGATTGACCGCCTGGCGCACGCGCACATCCTTGAAGGGAGAATTGGGCGCGGAGGTACCGGTCGCATCCAGGGTGATGAAGCCCACGCGCATGGTCTCGCCACTCTGCACGGCCAGCTTGGGATTGGTCTTGAGTGAATCGGCCTGGTCGGGCGGCACACGCCAGATCCAGTCGATGGCGCCGGTCATCAGTTGCGCAGCGCGCGTTTCCGGATCGGGGATCACCACGAACTTGATGTTGCCAATCGAGGGCTGGCCCTGCGGGCTGTCCTTGAAGTAGTTGCCGTTCTTGACCAGGGTCACCCCCTGCCCCGGGGTCACGCTGGTGACCTTGTAGGGACCGGTACCGATGGGGGCTTTGGAAAATCCTTCCAGTCCGACCTTCTTGAAGTAGGCCGCCGGATAGATCGGCAGCGGACCGGCCAGATATTCGAGGGCAGCGGGGAACGGCCCCTTCAGGTTGATGCGCACCTGGTAGTCGCCCAGCTTGTCGACGCTCTTGATCCAGTCGGTGTTCTGGCGCGTGACCGCCTTGGATTCCGGCGAGACGGCATAGTTGAAGGTGAACACCACATCATCGGCACTGAACTTGTCGCCGTTCTGGAATTGCACGCCCTGGCGCAGATCCAGCACCAGCGCAGTGGGCGACTCCCACTTCCAGGCGGTGGCCAGTTGCGGCTTGTACTCGTTGGTCTTGGGATCGCGATAGATCAGCGTGTCCCAGATCAGGTGCGCCAGGATCACGCCTTCGCGCAGGTTGTTGTGGTACTGGCTGATGTTCTCGACTTCGCTGTCGGAAGCGTAGATGAGGGTGTCGTTGGCCTTGCCGGCATGGGCTGCCATCGCGCTCATGGCCCCCGCCACGAATACCGCGCAACGTGACCAGCGCATGAGGGATTTCGGTAGTGCGTTCATTCCTGCCCCTTCGTTCGAATAAGACAATTTAGAAAAAATCGCGACGTCGGGGCTGATACTAGGCTAGGATTTATCGATGCCACAATCATCAAATTTCTAAGCCTGCGTTGCCGAATCCAGAACGCAGAAATGCTGCACCACAATGAGACCACCCTGGCAAAAGCCGCATCGCTGCTGGGCTGCGGGGCGTGGAGCAGGTGCAGCATCGCAGTGCGCGCCCAGCCCGCAAGCACTGCACCAAAGCCGTGAAGCACGCACCAAATAAAGCGCGAAATTATTTGCACCGACCGGGTAAAGTGCCGGTCAGCCTTGGTCAGGACGGAAGGAGTCACCGGATGAAATCACAGCAACTGCAAGACACCGCGCTGCGCTACTTTCTCGAAGTAGTCCGCTGCGGTTCCATCAGCGAAGCCTCGCAGCGCCTCAACGTGGCCAGCTCGGCCATCAGCCGCCAGATCAGCAGTCTCGAAGAGACGCTCGATACGGTTCTGTTTGAACGCCGTCCACGCGGCATGGTGCTCTCGGCAGGTGGCGAGATGCTGGCCGCGCATGCGCGCAAGATGGCACTTGAAGCCGACCGCGTGGTGGCCGACCTGCAGGCCCTCAAAGGCTTGCGCAGCGGGCGTGTGCGGCTGTCGGCCTCGGAAGGTTTTGCGATCGATTTCCTGCCGCGCCTGATCAACGCTTTCCAGAAAAAATATCCGGGCTTCGTGTTCCAGCTCTTCGTGGGCGCGCCGGCAGTCGTGTCGCGCCAGGTGCGCGAAGGCAATGCCGATATCGGCCTGACCTTCGCACGACTGCCCGAGCCGGAGATCAAGGTCGTGCACCGCCAGCCCGGCCCCATTGCGCTGGTGATGCGCAACGATCATCCGCTGGCGCGCTTCCGCCATGTGTCGCTGGGCCAGCTCAAACCCTATCCTCTGGCGCTGCCCGATCCGACCACGACGCTGCGGCAGTTGTTCGACATCGCCTGCAGTCGCCAGCAGGTGGTGATCGAACCGGTGATGACCAGCAATTACATCCAGTCGCTGCATAACTACGTGCTCGACAACGATGCCCTCTCCATCACCGGCGACGTCACCGTGCGCTACCGCATCGAGCGCGGTGAACTGACCATGCGGCCGATCCGCGATTGTCCGAGCGATGGCCGCTTCGTTGAAGTACAGACCTTGGCCGGACGGACCTTGCCGCGCAGTGTCGAGATCTTCCTGGATTATCTGGTCGCGGAATTGAGCAAGGACCTGTAAACGCAACAACGCAACGCGGCCGCTACAGGAGCGGCCGCGTTGTTTCTGCTTTCAGCTTTTCAGCAGGTCAGTGCATCGCTCAGAAGCGCCAGCTGGCTTTGATCGCCGCCGACTGGTTGATGAAACCGCTGCGGCCTTCGGCATCGAAGCGCAGCAAGATGTCGGCCGCTTCCACCAGCTTGAAGCGATAGCTCACACCCGCCTTCAACAACCACGGCGAGCGAGCCGGTCCGGGCGTGGTGAAGGACTGGCCCGGCGCACCGGCATAGGTGGCCACCAGGTCATCGCGATCGTTGAAGACGTCATAGCTGGCACCGAGGTAGGTACTGATCTGCGAAGACGTTGTCAGCGCGTAGTTCAGGCGCGCCGCCGTGCCGAGCAACAGGGCCTGGCTGCGCTTGCCCTGCACCGACAGGTTCAGGCCCCCTGCCCCGTTCTCGCCGTAGGACGGGCTTTGCAGGCGGGTGTAGTCGAGCTGCAGGGCCGGTACCAGGCTCATTGCTTCACTCAGCGGCAGCGTGAACGATACGTTCGTGCCCAAATGCGCATGCCAGCTCTGGAAGCGGCTGCTAGCGATGCGATTGAGGCCACCGAACTGCATCTGGCGATCCAGGCGGTTGCCGTTGCGGCCGAGGTCGGCTTGCCAGCCGAGCGACATCTCTCCCAGCGGGAGGCTGCCGTAGAGGGCCACCATGTTGGACTCGATGCGGCTGCGGCTGCCGGTGCCGGTGATGGCGGTATTGCCGCTGACACTGGTGCTGGCATAGGCGTAGGACAGGCCGGCGCGTGCGCTGTCGAACTCCATCTCGGCACCGGCGGCCAGGCCCGAAGTGCTGGCGCTGAAGCCGGACTCGCCGCCACGGTCGCCCTGGTTGGTGCGCGACTCGAAGGGCATGATCCACACCTGGCGGTCGCCGCCTGCCTCGCCTGAGGACAAGCCGCTGCCTGCAGCGGCGCTGCCCATGTTGCCGCTCTCGGTGCGGGTGGCGATGACGCGGTTCAGAGACGCCATGGTGCCACGGATGGCACTGGCGCTGACGTCCCTGGGCAAGGTCTGGCTGACGGCGCGCAGCAGGCTTTCCGCATCGGGCATGCGGCCCAGGGCAGTGACCACCTGGGCCATGTCCGCCGTCGAGGGCTGGCGGATCTGGCGGTCCAGTACCGGGGCGACCCGTGCAGCGGCCGTGGCGGCGGCGATGAGCGTGGCCGAAGGGCGCACTGTGGGGGCGGGCGCTGGAGCCGGTGATGCTGCTGCAGGGGTTGCGGGTGCTGCTGCCGGTGCTGCCGGTGCTGCGGGCGCTGCTGGTGCTGCTGGTGCTGCCGATGCTGCCGGTACTGGTTTATTTGCGGCCGGACCTGTTGGTGCTTGCGTGGTGGACGCTTGGGTGGTCGTAGCCTGTACAGCTGGAGCCGGTGCAGTGGATGCTTGAGTACTCGTTGCCTGTACAGCTGGTGCAGGTGGAGTGGACGCCTGAGTGCTCGTGGCCTGTACAGCTGGTGCAGGTGGAGTGGACGCCTGAGTGCTCGTGGCCTGTACAGCTGGCGCTGGTGGAGTGGACGCCTGAGTACTCGTGGCCTGTACAACTGGTGCAGGTGGAGTGGACGCCTGAGTGCTCGTGGCCTGTACAGCTGGCACTGGTGTAGTGGATGCCGGTGTGCCAGTTGCCTGTACGGCTGGCGCAGGTGTACTGGACGCCTGCGCGCTGGTCGCCTGTACGGTTGAAGCCGGTGTACTGGACGCATCCGTGTTCGTTGGCTGTACGGACGGAGCAGGTGTAGCGGCCGGCTGCGTGCCCGTTGCTTGTATGGCAGGGGCCGGTGTCCCCGCCGCATCCGGCGTCAGCACCGCCTGGGCGACCTGCTGAATGCTGGTCGCATCGACGATGTTCAGGTCAAGCGCAGTAGCGGACACCACAGGCTTGAAGTCGAACAGCAGGGAATTGTCCGTGACATTCAGGCGCGGTGCCGTGAGGCTGCCGGCAGTGACCACGCCGGCCAGCGTCTGGCCGCTTCCCAGACTGGAGGTCTTGTAGACATCCACGGCCAGGTGCGCGTCGGGCGCGAAGCTGGCCGCACCGGTGACCGACAGCTTGCCGTATTGGCTGGCACTGGCCACGCCCACGCTCAGGGTCTGGTCCGCCGCCAGGCTGAAGGCCGGAACGCTCAAAGTGCCCGCGGCGATGGTGGTGTTGCCGCTGTAGCTGAGCGGACCGAGCACGTGCAATGTCCCTTCCCCCTGCTTGACCAGGCTGCCCTTGCTGCGGCCATCGGCGATGCCGGCATTGAGCGTAAGCGTGAAAGCCTGGGTATCGAAGCGTCCTTCGCCACTGACGCTGACCACATTGCCCATGGCCAGTTGGTCGGCCGCCGCACGCAAGGTGGTGCCATCGGACATGGCCAGCGGGCCGGTGCCCAGCGCGGTGGAAGACGCCACGCCGAGCGTGCCGCCCTCCAGCCGGGTGCCCCCCGAATAGCTGTTGTTGCCAGACAAGGTGAGGCTGCCCTCGCCTGTCTTGACCAGGCTGCCGACGTAATCGGCATCGGTCTTTTTGCGGGCGGCGTCGAGATAGGTGGCCTGGGCGTGATAGTCGCCCAGCGCCACCGTGGCCGGATCTGCGGCGATCAGCCTGGCCATCAACTCCTCCTTGCTCAGCGTGGGACCGCTGCCGGACTGCTTGAGCAGGGCCGCTGCCAGCGGATTGGCGGCAACTGCCTTGTCGGCTTGCTGGAAGGCAGTGTTGTCCTCTTTCTTCTTGCTGGCCTGGAAGGTGGCATTGCGCTGCGCGCGTGTCTGCACCAGTGCCATGGCCTGGCCATAGCCGCTCTCCACATTCGATGCGATCTGGACCGCCGCGCTGGCAGCGGCCGCCTGCAGGGCATCGGGCGAGGCAGCCTCACGGGCTGCCAGCTGGGCACGGTCATCGCTCTTGCGCTGGATCAGCGCGGCTTCGGAGATGTCGTTGCTCCAGGTGTCGCTGCGGCCGGCGGCGATGTTGGCGTTGAAGACACCCAGCAATTGTCCCGGACCATTCAGGGCCTTGTTGAGGTCCGGCACGCCCCAGCCGAACATGGCATTGGGCACGTCCGCCGGACCGCTGCCCAGATGCTTGGCGGTAGTCAGCAGGATGGTGCGGATGGCCTGGTTGTCGAGGTCGGGATAGCGCTCCATGAGCAGCCCCAGTGCGCCGGTCACGTGCGGGGCGGCCATGGAGGTGCCGGAGGCGTTGACCAGATCGGTGTCGGAAGTGATGTTCAGACTGGTGATGGCCGAACCGGGGGCGGACACACACCAGTACCTGGCCAGTCCACACTGGTTGGAGAAGCTGGGCAGCACCGAACTGGCATTGATGGCGGCCACCGCGATCCAGTTCTGTTCCAGCTCCGGCCGGAAGTAAGGCAGCGCCGAACGGATATTGATGTTGGCCTTGGCGGAATTGCCGGCCGCCCAGACCATCAGCGTGTTGGATTCTCTGGCCACATCGGCGGCGGCGTCCAGCCAGCTTTTCTTGTTACCGCCTTGCAGGCGCTCGTAAGCTGCGGCCACGCCGCCGATGCTGCTGAAGTCATCGCGCGAATCCGGACTGCCCCAGCTGCTGTTGATGACCCGCACACCGGCATTGGCGAGGTTGCCGTAGGCTGCCTTGAAGTAGTTGTAGTCCACGTTCACGCCATAGACCGAACTGTCGGTGCCGTTGGTATTGGTGATGTGATAGTCGCTGGCGAAAGCCACCCCCATGATGCCCGCGCCATTCTTGGCCGCCGCGATGGTGCCGGAGACGTGGCTGCCGTGCTTGTCGTTGAGGGAACTCAGTGCTCCGGTGGTGCTGAAGGCATCTCCCGCCTTCCAGGCCTGGCTGCCGTCCTGGTATTGCGCGCCGTCGTTGGCGTAGGTGCCGCTGACGGCCAGGGCCTTGACGTTGCGGGTGACGAACTCGGCATGGGTCAGCAAGAGCCCGGAATCGACCGCGCCCAGCTTGATGCCCAGGCCCGAGAAGCCGGCCGCGTAGGCGTACTGGGCATTCATGGCCCCCAGCCCCCAATCGGTCTGGAATTCCTTGTTGCCTGTCCAGCTGGCCAGGGCGGCGGCAGAGTCGGTGGTGGTACTGCCATCGTAGTTGACGAAACTCTGGGCGCCAGCGGGCAGGCTCAGGGCCGGGCTCAGGGTCAGCAGTACGGCGGTGCAGAGACGGTGTAGGCGCAAGCCGGCGGGCGGCGTGGTGCAGGCGGACTTGCCCTGCTTCTTCTTGTTTTTCATCTTCCCTTCCTCGGTCGATCTTTTGGAATTGGCCGGGTCATCGGGAAGGCAACCCCGTCCCCCGTCCTTCTTGTCGTCGCCCCTTGGTGCCGGTTCGGACCGGCTTTTGTAGGGGCGCATTGTCGGGGGACAAGGCCTTTCTGGACATTGTCTTTTGGTGCTGTTCAGGGCGGAGGGAGGTGAAGCTTCGTACCTCAGGTGAGGGGGCGACCGAAGGGAGGATGACGCGCGAAACCCGTCGGCGGGTCACTGCCAAAAGGAAGAAGCGTCAGTGCCGTCCATGCAAAGGCACCGGGCAAAAGAGCGGATAAGAAAATCGCCGCAGGCATTGCAGCCTGCGGCGATGTGAAGAAAACGGAGGTGGCTGATACGGGGCTCATCACCCGTATCGGCTGCCGCATGTCAGAGCGCTTCCTCCGACCACCCCAGCCCCAGCGCCTTCTGAATTCCCACAAAACTGCGCGTCAGATTGGCCTCGGCCTGCAACAGATTCTGCTGCGCGGTGATCTGCTGCCGCGTGGTGTCGAGCACTTCGATCAGCGTCCCGGTACCCGCCTGATAACGCTGCCGCGCCAACACCAGCGCACGGTCGGCAGAGACCTTGGAACGCGCGATGGTGGCCACGCTCACCCGGCCATAGCGGAAGCGCGAGAGCGCGTCCTCGGCATCGCGCAGGGCTTCCAGCACGGACTGGCGATACTTCATCTCGGCCTCGTCGCGCAAACGCTCTGCTTGCGTGACACGTGCCTTGGCGCGGCCAAAGTCGAGGAAATTCCAGCTCAACATGGGTGCGCCCAGCGCCGCAAAATCATCCAGGCGCGTCAGGTCCGAAGGATGTGTTCCACCCAGCCCGATCACGCCGAACAGCTTCAGGCTCGGATAGCGCGCCGCTTCAGCCTGGCCGATCTTGGCCGTATCGGCGGCCAGCGTGCGTTCAGCAGCTCGGACATCAGGACGACGACGCAGCAGCGAGACAGGATCTCCCACCGCCACCTGCTGCGGCGGCAGCGGCACGGGGGCTGTGGCCGCCAGTTCGCTGTCCAGCGTGCCCGGCTCCTGTCCCAGCAGCGTGGCCAGTTGGTTGAGGTAGGCATCGCGCTCGGCCTGCAGCGGGACCAGGTCGGCACGACTGGCATCAAGCTGGTTCTGCACGCGCAGCTGATCCAGCGAAGAGGCCGTGCCGCGCTCGACACGCTGCCCGGTCAGCTGCAGCATCTGCTCCTGCGCCTGCACCGCTTCCTGGCCCAGCGACAGACGCAACTGGCGGTCGCGCAGGCTGATGTAGGCATTGGCCACTTCAGCCGCCAGGCTCACCTGCACATCGGCCAGCGAGGCTTGTGCCGCATCGGCCGTGGCCGTGGCCGCTTCTACCGCTCGGCGGCGGGCACCGAACAGATCGATCTCCCAGCTGGCATCGAAACCCACGCTGTAGAGATTGGCGCTGGTCGGCGAGCCATTGCCGGAGCTGGAGCCGCCGGTCAGCGCGCCCAGGTTGGCCGGCGGCAGGCGCGCATGCCCGGCCAGGGCCGAGGCACCGACGCTGGGGGCGGCATTGGCCTGTTCCAGCGCCAGTCCCGCGCGCGATTGCTGCAGGCGGGCACGCGCCACGCCCAGGTTCGGATTGGCTTGCAGGGCACGCTCGATGAGGCTGTTCAGTTCGCTGTCGCCCAGGCCCTGCCACCATTGATTGATCGGCGCGGCGCTATTGGCGCTGTCGCCGCCGCGCACGAATTGCTGGCTGTGTGCCGCTTGCGGGGCAGCTTCGGGCGGGCCGGCGTAGTCCGGTCCGAGGGCGGAACAGCCGGCCAGCAGCGCGGCGGCCGCCAGCGCGATCAGGCGTACGGCGGGGAAGGAAGAAGAAGTCTTGTCCATGTTGATCATCAATGAGAAGCCACCGGTGCGGCATTGGTCGGCAAGGGGCGCAGGAACAGCACCAGCGGAGTCACGCAGAGGATGGCCACGCCCAGCATCCAGAACAGGTCGGCATAGGTCATGGTCAGCGCCTGCGCCTGGATGGTCGCGCCCATGAGCTGGATTGCCACATCCTGCCCGCCCAGCAGATGGGCTTGCGCGGCGATGCCGGACTGCACCAGGTCGGAATTGGCGTTGAGGCTTTCTTCCAGGCGGCGGCTGTGCAACCACAGCCGCTGGTCCTGGATCACGGCAATGGCTGCCAGCGCCAGCGAGCCACCCAGGTTGCGCGCGGCACTGTAGAGGCCGGATGCATCCCCGGCCTGCGACGGCGGCACCGAGCGGATCGCCGCCTGATTCAGGAACAGCATCGCCAGCACCGTGCCCACCCCGCGCATCAACTGCGAGGCCACGAAGGAGCCGCCATAGGACAGCGGGCTCAGGTCGGTCTCGATGAAGGCCGAGGTGGCCAGCAGCAGGAAGCCGGTGCCCACGGCAATGCGGATATCCACCAGCCGCATCAGCAAGGGCGTGAAAGGCATCATGAGGATCATCGGCACGCCCGAGAGCAGCACGATCCAGCCCGATTGCAGCGAGTTGTAGCCGGCAATGCCGGAGAGGAATTGCGGGATCACGTAGGCCGTGCCATAGAGCGCCACGCCGACGATCATGGCCATCATCACCACGGAACCGAACTGGCGGTCGCGCAAGAGCCGCAGCTGGATCACAGGATGGCGCGCGCGCACCTGTCCGATGGCCAGCAGGATGAAGCCGAGTACGGAGGTAGCCGCCAGCCAGCGGATATCCGGGGAGGAAAACCACTGCTCGCGCTCGCCCTCTTCCAGCACCACCGTCAGCCCACCCAGCCCCAGTGCCAGTCCGGCGATGCCGAACCAGTCGGCCTCGGCCAATTGTTCGAACTTGGGACGTTCATAGGGAATGGCCACCAGCAGCAAGGTGATGAGGGCCGCACCCACTGGCAGGTTGATGAAGAAGGCATAGTGCCAGCTGACGTTCTCGGTCAACCAGCCACCCATCACCGGCCCCAGCACCGGACCGAGAATGGCGGTCGCACCGAACAGGGCATTGCCGACCGGCTGCTGCGAACGCGGCAGGCGCGTGGCGATGATGGTCATGGCGGTGGGAATGAGCGCGCCACCGGTGAAACCCTGTCCGACCCGGCCCACGATCATCATCGGCAGCGTGGTCGAGAGGCCGCACAGCACCGAGAACAAGGTGAAGAGACTGGCCGCCGTCAGCAGCAGCACGCGCAATCCCAGCAGCCGTTCCAGCCAGGCTGACATGGGGATGATGACGATCTCGGCCACCAGGTAGGCGGTGGCGATCCAGGTGCCTTCAGTGCCTGAAGCTCCGATTTCACCCTGGATGGTGGGCAGCGAGGAATTGACGATGGAGATATCCAGCGTGGCCATCAGCGCACCCAGCGTGCCGGCCGCAACCGCCAGCCAGGCGGAGGCATCGGCTTTCTCCGGCTGGGCGCCCTGCCCGATGGGCTGGGCGGGGGCCGCGCCGCTCACTGCGACTCCTTGCGGGTGGCGTTGGTCTCGCTGTTGCGTTCGCGCAGTTCACGCAATTCATCTTTGGCCGCGATGGTGTTGACTTCCACCGTCACCGACAGGCCGGCCACGAAGGCACGGGTTTCTTCCGGCGTAGCATCGACGGCCACGCGCACGGGCACGCGCTGGACGATCTTGGTGAAGTTGCCGGTGGCATTCTGCGGCGGCAGCAGCGAGAACTGGGCGCCGGTACCCGGCGAGAGGCTTTCCACATGGCCGTGGAATTCCACGCCCGGCAAGGCATCGACCTTGATGATGGCAGGCTGGCCGATGCGCATGATGCCGATCTGGGTTTCCTTGAAATTGGCCGAGACGTAGAAGCGGGTCGGCACCACGGTCATCATGCGCGTACCGGGCGAGACGAACTGGCCGACGCGGACCTGCTTGTCACCGATGCGGCCATCGACGGCGGCGCGGATCTCGGTATAGCCGAGGTTGACGCTGGCAGCATCGTATTGCGCCTTGGCCGTCTCGCCCTGGGCCTGCGCCTGGCGCACCTGGGCCTGCAGCGAGCGTACCCGCAGCTGCGCCGCATCGAGCGCAGCACGACGTGCGGCGACCGTGCTGCGGGCTTGGGCCTGCTGGTTGCGCAGGGTGGTCAGGCGTTCACGGGTTTCGGCACCGGAGGCCGCCAAGGGGGTGTAGCGCTCCACTTCTGCGGTAGCGAAGCGGGCATCTTCATCGGCTGAGGCAAGCTGGGCCTTGGCCTGCGCAATGGCGGCCTGTTGCTCGGCCAATTGGGCATGGGCAGCTTCCTCGCTGGCGCTGGCGGCGTCGATCTGGGCCTTGGCCTGGGCGGCTTGCGCCGAATAATCGCGCGCATCGATGCGCACCAGCGGCTGGCCAGCCTTGACGATCTGGTTGTCCGCCACCAGCACCTGGTCGACATAGCCGGTCACCTTGGAGGACACCGTCACGCTGTCGGCCTGGACGAAGGCATCGTTGGTGCTCTCCAGATACTTGCCGCGGAACTGGTAGTACAGCACCCAGGCCGTCACGATCACCAGCACCAGCAAGCCCAGCGTACGCAGGATGAAGCGGGCGCGCGGACTCATGCGTTTCTTGGGAGCGTTGTTCTTGTTGCTGCCGTTGGTGGAGGCATCCGGCCGGGAGGAACTGGCTTCTGTAGTGGTCGGTGTGTTGCTGGGTGTGGCGTCGGTCATCTTTTTTATCCTAATATCTGGGCGCGGAGGGCTGCTAACTGAATCAATACACTGGGCAACACTGTATTGATACGGAGCAATACACTTCACGCGCCAGCACCAATACAGTGGCAATACGGGGTCAATACAGCTTTCCCCAACCGAACGGGGAAATTAATGAGGTACCATATGATATGGTATCTGGAAAAATCATGTCTACAGGCTTTACAAACGATGACAGCAGCAGTGCCGCCGAGGCGCTGCGCGACTTCTACATCCGCTCGCACCGCACGCTGGACAAGCTCATGGCCGGCGAAGGAGCCTCATTGGCGCGCAACAAGATGCTCGGCCACATCGAACGCAACAGCCCGGTACGCGCGGCCGACCTGGCCACGGCCTTTGGCTTCGCGCCGCGCACCATCACCGAGGCCATCGATGCCCTGGAGCGCGACGGACTGGTCCAGCGCAATGGCGACACCACTGACCGCCGGGTCAAATACATCGCTTTGACAGCGTCGGGAAAAGAAGTGCTGCGGGCCTCGGAGCCGGTGAAAAAAACCTTCATCGACGGACTGTTCGCTGCCCTGAGCGACGAGGAAATCGGGGCGCTGACCACTGTATTGGGCAAACTCAACCATCGGCTGGCTGAATTGGAAGAGGTGTATTCCTCGAACGCCCCTGTGCCAGCCGCAGCAACGGATGAGCTACCCGCCAAACGCAGCCGCAAGAAAAGCTGAAACGAACGAACAGGTAAAAAAAAACGCTCCCGCAAAGGGGAGCGTCAGACAGACTGCGCGGCCAGATCGCTGGCCGCGTTCACCGCCATGGCATCACAGTTCGGCGAATCGATCGGTGGCCGCGACCAACTGATCGAGGATGCCGGGTTCGTTGTAGGCATGACCGGCGCTGTCGATCAGGTGCAATTGCGAACCGGGCCAGGCCTGGTGCAAATCCCACGCCGACTTGGCCGGGGTGGCCAGGTCGTAGCGGCCCTGCACGATCACGCCGGGAATGCCTTCCAGGCGCGAGGCATTGGCCAGCAACTGCCCCTCCTCCATGAATCCCTTGTTGAAGAAGTAGTGGTTCTCGATGCGCGCAAAGGCCAGCGCGAATTGCGCATCGTTGAAGGAATCGATCAGGCGTTCATCGGCCACCAGGGTGATGGTGCTGGCTTCCCAGCGGCTCCAGGCACGGGCGGCCTGCAGCTTGGCGGCTTCGTCGTCGCCGGTGAGTCGCTTGCGATAGGCATGCACCAGGTTGCCGCGCTCGGCGGCCGGGATGGGGGCCAGGAATTCGTCCCAGCGATCCGGCACCATCCACGAAGCGCCCTCCTGGTAGTACCAATCCAGCTCGGCCTGGCGCAGCAGGAAGATGCCGCGCAGGACCAGTTCGGTCACGCGCTGCGGATGGGTCTGCGCGTAGGCCAGCGCCAGCGTGCTGCCCCAGGAGCCGCCGAAGACCTGCCAGCGCTCGATGCCCAGCAGTTCGCGCAGGCGTTCGATGTCGGCCACCAGATCCCAGGTGGTGTTGGCATCGAGGTTGGCATGCGGCAGCGAGCGGCCACAGCCGCGCTGGTCGAACAGGACGATGCGGTATTTCTCCGGGTTGAAGAGACGGCGATGCGAAGGACCGCAACCGCCACCGGGGCCACCGTGCAGGAATACCACCGGCTTGCCCTTGGGGTTGCCGCAGACTTCCCAGTAGACCTGGTGACCATCACCGACGTCGAGCAGGCCGTGGTCATGCGGTTCGATGGGAGGATAGAGGCCGCGCAGGGTAGCAGGAGCAGAAGTGGTCATCAGCAGATCCTTGAGGGTGAAGACAAAAGATGCAGTATAGGGTGTGCGTGAAAGGAACGCAGAGTCCTCATTCCACCACGAGTTCCGGATTGTTCTTCACTTCGTTGAGCACGAAGAATGAACGCAATTGCCGCACGCCCGGCAGCCGCAGCAGCGTATTGGCGTGCAGGCGGTTGAAGGCCTGCAGGTCCTTCACGCGCAGCTTGATCCAGTAGTCAAATTCCCCGGCCAGCAGCAGGCACTCCTGCACGGCGGCGATCTCGCGCACCGCTTTCTCGAACTCGGCAAAGCTTTCGGGAGTGGAACGGTCCAGCACCACGCCCACGGTAACCAGCACCGGCAGGCCCAGTTTCTCGGGGTCGAGGATGGCGCGCACTTCCTTCACATAGCCCTCATCCATCAGCCGCTTGGTGTGGTTCCAGCAGGCGGTGGCGCTCATGCCCAGCTTCTTGGCCAGCTCGGCATTGCCGATGCGGCCGTCCTTCTGCAGCGCCTTGAGGATGCGCTTGTCCATGCGGTCCAGTGACATGATGAATCTTTCCCTTAAATATTGTTTATCGCAATTTTCTTTGCCTGAAATAATTTACATCGCTTTTTCATCACGAATCATGCCATAAATTCGGAAGCACCATTTTAATCCTCCGGCGTAAAGTTGATCCCGGCGATTCACCATGAATCGAACCAGATTCGGACCCCTTTCGACCATCCAACTGAACCGGAGCACTCCATGCTGGCACTCGACAAACTCTTCCCTCGCAAGACCCTGGGCTTCTTCCCCTCCCCCATCCACAAGCTGGAACGCTTGTCCGCCATGCTGGGCGTGGAAGTGTGGGCCAAGCGCGATGACGTCTCCTCGGGCCTGGCCTTCGGCGGCAACAAGATCCGCAAGCTGGAATGGCTGGTGGCCGATGCCCTGGCCAAGGGCTGCGACACCCTGGTCTCGATCGGCAACATCCAGTCCAACCACACGCGCCAGGTCTGCGCGGCCGCTGCCGCCGTGGGCATGAAGTCCTATACCGTGCAGGAAACCTGGCTGGAATGGGATGATCCGGTCTACGACAAGGTCGGCAACATCCTGCTGACCCGCATCATGGGCGGCAACCCGATCATGGGCGGCTATGGCTACTCCACCACCGAGAAGGACACCTGGGCCCGTGCCCTGGAAGAAGTGCGCGCCAAGGGCGGCAAGCCCTATGCGATTCCGGCCGGCGCGTCGGACCACCCGCTGGGCGGCCTGGGCTATGCCAACTTCGCCGACGAAGTGGCGATGCAGGAACAGCAGCTGGGCATCTTCTTCGACAACATCGTGGTGGCGACCTGTACCGGTTCCACCCAGGCCGGCATGGTGGTCGGTTTCGCCGCCCAGGAGAAGCGCCGCCGCGTGATCGGCATCGATACCGCCGACGATGAAGCCATGACCCGCCGCGCCGTCACCAAGATCGCCAACGACACCAGCGAACTGATCGCCGCCAAGGGTGGCCAGCGCGTGGTGGTGCGCGATGCCGACATCGAGATCATCCCCGACTACAGTGGCCCGGCCTACGGCCTGCCGAGCGAGCAGACCATCGCCGCCATCCGCACCGCCGCCGAAATGGAAGCCATGCTGACCGATCCGGTGTATGAAGGAAAATCCATCGATGGCTTGATCGACATGGCCAAGAAGGGCCATTTCAAGGGCCAGCGCGTGCTGTATGCCCACCTCGGCGGGGCCCCGGCACTGAACGCTTATTACAAGGCCTTCGAAGATCCGGAAAACCTGACCAAGCTGGCCCGCGAAGCGCGTTACAAGGAGTAAGCGCAGTCCCCGCGCACAGGCGGATATCCTGATAGCGATCCGGATATTCGCCACGCTGCCTACCAAGCCCCGGCCTGTTCATCCAGGCCGGGGCTTGTGTCGTTTTTGCGTGGCAAGTTCCCGCCGGCGGGGCATTTTCGCCCCATGTATCCACGCGCTTGATCGGCATCAAAGCCTGCAGAAAGCTTCACGCGTACCTTTCGGACATCCTCACTCGACAGGTAAAACACCGTGAAAAAAATCGTCACCATCACTGCCGCCGTTGCCGCCCTGGCTTCCTCCTTCGCCGCTGCTCCCGTGTTCGCGCAAGAAGCGCAAAGCCCGTGGCTGGTGCGCGTGCGTGCCGTTGATCTGAGCCCGGAAAACAAGTCCGACCAGGTCAACGGCGCCGGCGCCTCGGACCGCATCACCATCAACGAGAAGGTGATTCCGGAACTCGACATCAGCTACTTCTTCACCCCGAACATCGCCGCCGAACTGGTGCTGACCTATCCGCAAAAGCAGGACGTGCGCCTGGACGGCACCAAGATCGGTACCTTCAAGCACCTGCCGCCGACCCTGCTGCTGCAATACCACTTCATGCCTGAAGCAGTCTTCAGCCCCTACGTCGGTGCCGGTATCAACTACACCCGCATCTCCGGCGTGGATCTGGCCAACGGCCTGCAACTGGACAGCAACAGCGTCGGCGGTGCCCTGCAGATCGGTGCCGACTACAAGATCAACAAGAACTGGCTGATCAACTTCGACATCAAGAAGGTGCAGATCTCCAGCGACGTCAAGACTGCTTCCGGCACCAAGATTTCCAGCGTCAAGATCGACCCGTGGCTGATCGGCGTTGGCGTGGGTTACCGTTTCTAAGGTATTCTTGCCGCACCCAAACGGCGCGATCCGTCATCGATGATGACCGGTCGCGTTGTTTTTTGGGATTCGCGCTAACGTCCCGCCACCGATTTTCCGGCCGCCATTTCTTGCAATGCCATCCGCCCTTGCAGCGTTAGCTGGAGCAGTCTCCGCGGCATGCTCCGCCTGTCCACCGTTTGATAGTAGGAAGAGGTAATTACGATGTCGACGACTTCGCACCCCAATACCCCGGTCGCGCCCGGCGCGCCGATGCCCCATCGCAAGATCATCCGCTCCTGGGTGATCCCCATCAGCCAGCGCAGCACGGCCATCGCCCTGGCACTGTCGGTGCTGGATTTCTGCCTGTTCGGTGCCAGCCTGGCGGCCATCGTCTGGGCCCCGTGGCTGCTGGCCAAGATCGCGCTGGGCGTGGTCAATGGCTTCATCATCGGCCGCCTGTTCATCCTCGGCCACGATGCCTGCCACCAGGCTTTCACACCCAGCCGCAAGCTCAATACCTGGCTGGGCCGCCTGTTGTTCATGCCCTCGCTCACGCCCTATAGCCTGTGGGCAGTCGGTCACAATGTGGTGCACCACGGCTACACCAACCTGAAGGGTTTTGATTTCGTCTGGCAGCCGCGCTCGCTGGAAGAATTCCGCGCCCTGCCGCGCTGGCGTCAGCGCCTGGAGCGCATCTACCGCAGCGGCTTCGGTCCTGGCCTGTACTACATGATCGACATGTGGTGGAAGCGCATGTACTTCCCCTCGAAGAAACAGATGCCGACCCGCCGTGCTGGATTCATGTGGGATGGCGTACTGGTGACGGCTGTAGCCGCCGTCTGGATTGCCGGCCTGGCCTGGGCCGCGCAGGCAACTGAACAATCCTTCTGGATCTTGCTGGTGACCGGCTTTGCGATTCCGCTGCTGTTCTGGAAGGCCATGATCGGCTTCGTGGTGTATGTGCACCATACGCATACCTCGGTGGCCTGGTATGAAGACAAGATCACCTGGGCCGCTGCACAACCCTTCGTTTCCACTACCGTACACCTGACCTTTGGCCGCTACTGGGGTTCGCTGCTGCATCACATCATGGAACACACCGCGCACCACGTGGACATGAGCGTGCCGCTGTATCGCCTCAAGCAAGCCCAGAAGAAACTGGAAACCATGCTGCCCGGCCGTATCGTGATCCAGCGCTTCTCCTGGCGCTGGTACTTCGACACGGCGCGCCGCTGCAAGCTGTATGACTTCAAGCGCCTGTGCTGGACCGACTATCGTGGCCGCCCGACCAGTACTCCGCTGCCGTTGCCGGACATGAGCAAACCTACGGCAGAAGTTTGAACGGGAGCCAAGGCAGCCCCATTCAGGAAGCCACGAAAGTTCTGAAGTTTCAATAACAAGACGGTCGCATGGAAGGGCATTCGCGGGTCCCCGGTAACCCCGCGATACCGCCCACTTTCCCCCATCAAGGCCGCTTCTCTTCCACGTACTGTCAGCCGTCGTCATTGGCCGTCAGTTCTGATGTTTTTAGGTGAAATCCGCCATCACACGGTAAGCCTGCCCGCCCTTTCGGGCGCTTACTTGGACCAAGTTTGATCTGGGACAAGAAATGCCGTCTGATTCGGGAATACTGTGCTGCCTATCACGTTCCGCGCACTTAAAATCGAGTCATTCGATTGCCACAAGTCCGCCGGGAACATCGTATGAACCAGCCTTGCCACTCCACTTCGCTCGCCGCTGCCAACAACGCCGCCGCGCCCCTGACCCAATGCTCGCCGCTGACCGCCGCGCGCGAAGCCGCCGCCAGCTCTGCGCTGCGCAGCTGCACCGCCTGCGGCATGCACCAGCTGTGCCTGCCCATGGGCCTGGATGAATCCGACATGAAACGCCTGGACAAGATCATCGGCCGCCGCAAGGTGGCCCGCGATGACTTCCTGTACCGTATCGGCGACCGCTTCACCGCGCTCTACGCCGTGCGTGTGGGCCATTTCAAGACCTATCAGGAAAACCTCGACGGCGACCGCCAGATCACCGGTTTCCAGATGCCTGGCGAACTGCTGGGCATGGATGCCATCAGCACCGAGCAGCATCAATGCGATGCAGTGGCCCTGCAGGACAGTGAAGTCTGCGAGATCCCGTTTGCGCGCCTGGAACAGCTGTTCGGCCAGATTCCCCATCTGCTGCGCCACTTCCATCGCATGATGAGCCACGAGATCACCAGCGAACAGAACGTCATCATGCTGCTGGGGAACATGCGTGCGGAGCAGCGCTTTGCTGCCTTCCTGGTGAATTTGTCTTCACGTTATGCCGCACGCGGCTATTCCTCGACGCGCTTCCAGCTGCGCATGACGCGTCAGGACGTCGGCAACTATCTGGGCCTGACCATCGAAAGCATCAGCCGCCTGATTTCCAAGTTCCGCAAGCAGGGCCTGCTGGCGGTGGAACAACGCGATGTGGAAGTGGTGGACCTGGCCGCGCTCAAGCGCCTGGCTGCCGGCGTCGATGCCTGCACACCGGCACCGGCGGCAGCAGCTACCGCACGAGCAGCCAGCTAAGGCTAAGGGCTGACAGGCTTGAAACCGGTAGCAGCACCGGCTTCGAGCCAACCCCAGACTGTTCAAAGTTGATTGAAGCGCTCCAAGGCGTTCAGCCCTGGACGTAATGACGCAAGCGCTCTCTCGGCAGGGCGCGTGTCAGCCTCACGGCCAGCAGGCCGCAGACGGCGAAACTTCCCCAGAAACAGAAGAACCCAACGGTGTAGGCGCCCAGCGCTTCCCATTCATGGCCGGACGCCATGGCCAGTTCCTCGGGATTGAACAGAGAAAAGAACACACCCTCGGCCGCGATGGCCATCAGGAAAGCCACCCAGACCACGATGGCGAGATTGCGTTGCTGTTTGCGCATGGCTGTCTCCTTGACGCATGAAGTTTCATCCGAAGATGGCCGGTCTTGAAGCCGGCTTCACTCCAGCTTAGCGCATTATTCGGCCGGTGCGTAGGCCTCCGCATTCATTTCGATGCTGCGCTGTTGCGGCCACACCCAGGACCCGTGCAGGCGCCAGCGATGGCTGCCGTCCTCGGCCACCAGGCGCCAGCGTGCCTGCTCCATCTCCGCCAGCGGTACCGAGAAGCTGCCATCGGCGGCCGGACGCACCAGCAGCGTGCGGTCCTTGGCCGGCTGGGTCGGGTGCACCAGGTTCAGCACCAGGGTCTGGCCCTCTTCGCCGACGGCAGGCACCTGGCGCAGCTGCAGGCGGCCTCGCAGCACGGCAGCGGCCGGGTCATAGGCGATGCCGATGGCCGCGCCCAGCCTTTGCGCCTCATGATCGCGGCGCAGGTCCTTGTTGATGGCCTTGCCCTGCTTGTAGTAATCGTCGGCCACCAGGGCATCGGCCCGCGAGATGGCCAGCCAGGCGGTAAAGATCCCCGCTACCACCACTACGGCCGGGCCGGACATCAGCAGCCAGGGCCAGCGGTGGCGGTACCAGGGAGCGGTGTTGCCAAGCTTGGGGGAGATGGTGGTCATGGTTTCCTCTCGATATGAAGTTTGGTTCACGTGTGTTGCAACGCTTGCCGCACTCAGCGGCGCGGCACCAGGAACACGGCCTTCTCGCTGACATGCAGCGCCGGCTGGTCCTCTGCCTGCAATTCGATATGAATCTTGTTGGAGCCGGACTCACCCGCTCCATGCGGCGCCCTCACCCGCACCGGCACCATCAGGGTCTGGGTGGCGGCCAGTTCGATGGGGCCGGCCGGATCGACGGTCAGTCCTTCGATGCCGCTCGCACTGATGCGATAGCGATGGCCGCGCTCATCGGTGTTGATGACTTGCAAGCGGTAGACGTTTTCGATGATGCCGTCCTCCACCTCGCGGCCCATGGAACCGCGATCACGGATCACATCGAGCTTCAGCGGCGTGCGCACCACCAGCGAGCCCAGGAACAGCGCGATCACCGCGCCCAAGATGGCGGTGTAGATCAGGATGCGCGGACGGAACAGGCGGCGGCGGATTTCCGGCGTCGAGAAGCCCTGCTCGATGGCGTTCTCGGTGGAATAGCGGATCAGGCCGCGCGGACGGTCGATCTTGTCCATCACGCTGTCACAGGCGTCCACGCAGGCCGCGCAGCCGATGCACATGTATTGCAGGCCCTGGCGGATATCGATGCCGGTCGGGCAGACCTGGACGCACATGGTGCAGTCGATGCAATCGCCCGCCTTGCGTCCCTCCTGCAGCTTGGCTGCCTTGGCCGCAGGCATGCGCGGCTCGCCACGGGCGTTGTCATAGGTGATGACCAGGGAGTCGCGGTCGAACATGGCGCTCTGGAAACGGGCATAGGGGCACATGTACTTGCAGACCTGCTCGCGCATCCAGCCGGCATTGCCATAGGTGGCGAAGGCGTAGAAGGCGATCCAGAAGCTCTCCCACGGGCCCAGTGCGAACTGGCCGATTTCCGGCAACAACTCGCGCATCGGCGAGAAGTAGCCGACGAAGCTGATGCCGGTCCACAGGGCCACGCTACCCCAGGCCAGGTGCTTGGCGGACTTGCGCCAGAGCTTGTCGAACGACCAGGGCTGGCGGTCCAGGCGCATGCGGGCGCTGCGGTTGCCTTCGATGCGGCGTTCGATCCACAGGAAGATCTCGGTGTAGACCGTCTGCGGACAGGCATAGCCGCACCAGACGCGGCCGGCGATGGCCGTGAAGAGAAACAGGCTGAAGGCGCAGATGATCAGCAGCGCGGCCAGCCAGATGAAGTCTTGCGGCCACAGTACCAGGCCGAACAGGTAAAACTTGCGTGATGCCAGGTCGAACAGCACGGCCTGGCGCTCGTTCCAGTTGATCCACGGCAGGCCGTAGAACACCAGCTGCGTCAGGAATACGCACAGCCAGCGCAGGCTGGCAAAACGTCCCTGGATCTCGCGCGGGTAGATCTGTTCACGCGCGGCATACATGCGGATGACGGCGTATTCATCCTTGCCGTTCTTGCCTTCCTTCTTTGGCGCCTCCTGCTGCGTTCCTGCCTCGGGTGGCGGGTCCCCTTCCTTGCCCTGCCTGGGTGTCATTGCGGCCTTGTTCATGGTCTTGCCTGCTCTGCTTTCGCTCTCTGTCATGCGCCCCTTGGCCGGGCGCTGCCGATATGGCCATCACGAAGAACGCCGGGGCCGCGCAGCTCTGTGTCTGCGTCGGCCCCGGCGCGGGTTCAACTGCTCATCGGGGCCTACTTGGCCTCTGCATTGCTGGGCTTGTTGGACAAGCTCCAGACATAGGCCGCCAGTACGTGCACCTTGGGTTCACCGAGGAATTCACCAAACGCCGGCATGGTGTTGTCGCGGCCCTTGTTGATGGTCTCCTTGATGGTGTCGATGCTGCCGCCATAGAGCCAGATCTTGTCCGACAGGTTGGGCGCGCCCAGGGCCTGGTTGCCCACGCCGCCAGGGCCGTGGCAAGCCATGCAGGCGGCAAACTTGGACTTGCCCAGTTCGGCCTTGATCGGATCATGGGCCGAATTGGACAGGCTCAGCACGTAGTTGGCGACGTTGTCGACATCCTTGTCGGTGCCCACCGCTGCCGCCATGGGTGGCATGACGCCGTGACGGCCCTTGAGGATGGTTTCCTTGATGATCTCGGGCGTGCCGCCATGCAGCCAGTCGTTGTCGGTCAGGTTGGGGAAGCCCTTGTTGCCGCGCGCATCCGAACCGTGGCACTGCGCGCAATAGGTCAGGAACAGGCGCTGGCCGATAGCATGGGCCTGCGGGTCGGCGGCTACCACCTTCAGGTCTTGCTTGAGGTAGCTGTCGAAGAGCGGTCCATACTTGGCTTCGGCTTGCTTGACGTCGGCATCATGCTCGCCGGTCGAACGCCAGCCCAGGGTACCGGGCAGGTTGCCCAGGCCCGGATAGGCGATCAGGTAGCCCACCGAGAAGATGATGGTGAGGTAGAACAGCCACATCCACCAGCGCGGCAGCGGGTTGTTCAGTTCGGTCAGGTCGTCGTCCCAGACGTGGCCGGTGGTCGAACCGGCAACCGGCTGGTCGCCCTTCTTGACCTTCCAGCTCGACTGCTGCCACAGCAGCAGCGCGCAACCGGCGATGCCCAGCACGGTCAGGACGATGATCCAGATGTTCCAGAAACCACTGGTGAAATCAGCCATGACGCACCTCCTTGTCGCTGCTGTCGGCAGCGGGCTGGCCCATGTCGCCGTCGGCGAAGGGGATCATCTCGGCTTGCGTGAAATCAGCGGGCTTGTGGCCGACATAGGTCCACCACAGGATGCCGGCAAAGGTGATGAAGCTGATCAGCGTGATCAGGCTGCGTGGGTCGGTCAACATTTCAATCATGGTCTTATCTCTCCGCCTTGATCAGGATGCCCAGGCCTTGCAGGTAGGCGATCAGCGCATCCTGTTCGGTCTTGCCGGCCAGCTCGGCCGGGGCATTCTTGATGTCTTCTTCGGTGTACGGGTCGCCGATGCGCTTCAATGCCTTCATGCGCGAGACGATGTCGTAGTTGTCCAGCTTGGCCTGCTCCAGCCACGGGTAGGCCGGCATGTTGGACTCCGGTACCACGTCACGCGGGTTGTGCAGGTGAGCGCGATGCCATTCATCGCTGTAGCGGGCACCGACGCGGGCCAGGTCCGGACCGGTACGCTTGGAACCCCACTGGAAGGGGTGGTCATAGACCGACTCGCCAGCCACCGAGTAGTGGCCATAGCGCTCGGTCTCGGCGCGCAGCGGGCGAATCATCTGCGAGTGGCAGTTGTAGCAGCCCTCGCGGATGTACACGTCACGGCCGGCCAGGCGCAGGGCCGAATAAGGCTTGAGGCCGGCGATCGGTTCGGTGGTCGATTTCTGGAAGAACAGCGGCACGATCTCGGCCAGGCCACCCACACTGACCACCAGCAGCACCAGGCCGATGAGCAGCCAGGGGTTCTTCTCAATCCATTCATGCGAAAACTTCATACTTTCCCCCAATCAGTGCGCAGCGTTGGTCACGGCAGGAATCGGTGCGACAGCCAGTTCGGTGCCGCGCATGGTGCGCCAGGTGTTGTAGGCCATCACCAGCATGCCGGACAGGTACATCAGGCCGCCCATCAGACGAATGATGTAATACGGGTAGGTTGCCTTGACCCCTTCGACGAAGCTGTAGGTCAGGGTGCCGTCGGCATTGACCGCACGCCACATCAGGCCTTGCATCACACCGGCGATCCACATGGCGGCGATGTAGAGCACGATGCCGATGGTGGCCACCCAGAAGTGGATCTCGATCAGGTCCTTGCTCCACATCTGGGTCTTGCCGGACAGGCGCGGGATCAGGTAATACATCGCCCCCATGGTGACGAAGCCGACCCAGCCCAGGGCACCGGAGTGCACGTGGCCGATGGTCCAGTCGGTGTAGTGGGACAAGGCGTTGACGGTCTTGATGGCCATCATCGGACCTTCAAAGGTGGACATGCCGTAGAAGGACAGCGAGACCACCAGGAACTTCAGGATGGGATCGGTGCGCAGCTGGTGCCAGGCGCCCGACATGGTCATCATGCCGTTGATCATGCCGCCCCAGGACGGTGCCAGCAGGATCAGCGAGAACACCATGCCCAGCGACTGGGTCCAGTCAGGCAATGCGGTGTAGTGCAGGTGGTGCGGACCGGCCCACATGTAGGTGAAGATCAGAGCCCAGAAGTGCACGATCGACAGGCGGTAGGAATAGACCGGACGGTTGACCTGCTTGGGGATGAAGTAATACATCATGCCCAGGAAGCCGGCGGTCAGGAAGAAGCCCACCGCGTTGTGGCCGTACCACCACTGGATCATGGCATCCTGTGCGCCGCTGTACATCGAGTACGACTTGGTCAGCGTGGCCGGCATGGTCATGCCGTTGACGATGTGCAGGATGGCCACGGCGATGATGAAGGCACCGTAGAACCAGTTGGCCACGTAGATGTGCTTGACCTTGCGCTTGATGAGGGTGCCGAAGAACACCACGGCGTAGGCCACCCAGACGACGGCGATCAGGATGGTGATGGGCCATTCCAGCTCGGCGTATTCCTTGCCGCGAGTCAGTCCCATTGGCAGCGTGATGGCTGCACCGACGATCACCAGCTGCCAGCCCCAGAAGGTGAAGGCCGCCAGGAAGTCGGAGAACAGCCGCACCTGGCAGGTGCGCTGCACGACGTAATACGAGGTTGCCATCAGCGCACAGCCGCCGAAGGCAAAGATCACTGCGTTGGTATGCAAGGGACGCAGCCGGCCGAAGCTCAGCCAGGGAATCCCCATGTTCAATTCGGGCCATGCCAGCTGGGCGGCAATGATCACGCCGACCAGCATACCGACTACGCCCCACAGGATGGTCGCCACGGTGAATTGGCGCACAACCGTGTAGTTGTAGCTATTTTCTTTGCTCACGAAACTCTCCCCACTTTGTTGAGTACTGTTCAATGCGAGCTTACGGGGCAAGCCTCCGGGGGGCATTGACGTGTATCAAGTGGAAAGAGAGGCAAAGAAAAATGCAGGCAATTGCGGCGTTATTTGCACGAACGGGCAGGCGCGAGAGCAGCTCAGGCGGGATCGTGCCGGTCCTGCTGCGGGGGAATGTCGTCGTCGTGGAGGATGCGCATGGCCGGTCCTTCGAGATCATCGAACTGACCGCTGTCGGAGGCGCGGAAGAACACCCAGATCGCCAGGAAGACCAGCAAGGTACTGAGTGGAATGAGGAGATAGAGCGCTTCCATCAGGCCCCTCCCGCCAGCGCTGGCTGGACCGCTGGAGCACTTGCCGGCACCTGCCGTGCCGCGCGCGTGGCACGGCTCAGGCGCAGTGCATTGCCGACCACCAGCAGCGAACTGGCCGACATGCCCACCGCCGACATCCACGGATCAAGCAGCCCGAAGGCCGCTGCCGGAATGGCGAGGAAGTTGTAGACGCTGGCCCACACCAGGTTCTGGCGCACGATGCGCATGGTCCGGCGGGCCATCTGCGCACATTGTGCCACGGCCGACAGGCGATCACTCATGATGACGGCATCCGCACTGACCTGGGCCAGAGCCGCACCTTTGCCCATCGCGAAGGAGACATCGCCTGCGCGCAGCATGGCGGCGTCATTGATGCCATCGCCGACGATGGCCACCACCGCCCCGCCCTGCTGCAATTGGCGCACCACCTCCAGCTTGCGTTGCGGCGTGCAGCCGGCGATCACTTCGTCGATACCGACGGCCGCTGCTACCTCGGCGCAGACCTCGGGCTGGTCACCGCTCAGGAGGATCACCCGCAAACCCTGCGCACGGAACGCAGCCACGGTATCCACGGCATCCGCACGCAATGCATCGGCCAGGTCGAAGCGCGCCAGCCAACCTTGGCTGTTGCCCAGGTAGACCGAACCGGCCGCTGCCGCAGCGGGCTGGTTCAGTTCGGCAGGCACGGATTGTCCTGCGATCTCGGCCACGAAGTGGCGCGCGCCCAGGCGATGCGGCACGCCATCGATGACACAATGCATGCCCGCGCCCGTGACGGAGCCGAGCTCGGCGACGTCGCACGCTGCACTGCCGCGACGGTCGGCCTCCTCCACCAGCGCCTTGGCCAGCGGATGCAGACTGCCGCGCTCCATGGCGGCGGCGACCGACAGGGCCTGCGCCTGGGGAATGCAGCTCCACAACGCCGTCATCTGCGGCCGGCCTTGCGTGAGCGTGCCGGTCTTGTCGAAAAGGATGGTATCGGCACGCTGCAAGGATTCCAGCACGTTGCCGCGCACGACCAGCGTGCCTTCCCGCAACAGGCGGTCGGTGGCGGCAGCCAGGGCCGATGGCGTGGCCAGCGACAGCGCGCAAGGGCAGGACACCACCAGCACGGCAATCGCGGTAGCCCAGGCGCGCGCCGGATCAATCAGATGCCAGGCAATGAAAGTGATCGCCGCCAGCAGCAGCAAGGCCACCACGAAACGCGAGGCCACGATGTCGGCCCACTGCGCCAGTGCCGGCTTGCCCTGCCCGGCCTGCTCCGCCAGGCGGGTGATGGACGCGAGCGTGCTGTCGCGTGTGGTGCGCACCACACGCAGCAGCACCGGCTGGCTCAGGTTGACCGCGCCGCCCGGCGCTTCCTGACCGGGCTGGAAAGCTTGCGGACGGCTTTCGCCTGACAGCAGCGCCAGGTCCAGTTCAGCCACGCCTTCGAGCAGACAGGCGTCGGCGGCGATGGTGTCACCGGGGCGAGCCAGGATCACGTCACCGGCCTGCAATTGGCTGGCGGCCACCAGCGTCGTCTCACGTTGCAGCGGATACCCGCGCAGTACCAGCGCCGATGCCGGGAAAGCCTGTTGCATGCGTTCCAGCGCGGCCGCCGATTTGCGCCGCGCGGCAGTCTCAAGGTAGCGGCTGGCCAGCAGCAGGAAAATGAACATGCTCACGCTGTCGAACCAGATCTCACCCTCGCCGCGCCAGGTGGCAATGGCGCTGCCGGTGAAGGCCGCAGCAATGCCGATCGCCACCGGCAGGTCCATGCCGGGCGCACGCGCCCGCAGCCCCGCCCAGGCACCGGTAAAGAACGGCAAGGCCGAATAGAACACCGCCGGAATGGTCAGGAACAGACTGGCCCAGCGCATCAGCGCCATCATGTCGGGATCGATGCCTTCATGCGTCATGTAGACCGGGATGGCATACATCATCACCTGCATCATCGACAGCCCGGCGATGAACAACTGGCGGAACAGGCGGCGGCCGGCGCGGCGCGCCTGCTCGCCCTGGCGCAGCGGATCAAAGGGATAGGCCGTATAACCCAGGCCGTGCAGGCCGCGCAGGATGGTGGAAGTAGAACAGCGCGCAGGATCGCGGCGGATATGCAGGCGCGCACTGGCCACGTTGAGTTCGGCCATGTCGATGCCGGGCATCCGGGCCAGGTATTTCTCGATCAGCCAGACGCAGGCGGCGCAGCGCAAGCCATCAATGGAAAGCACCAGTTCCTGCGCGTGGTCCCCTGCGTCAGAAACTTCACCATCGGCTGTCTGCACGGGCAGATCCACCAGGGCCAGCTCTGGCGGCAGCAACTGTTCTGGATCGATGCGGGCAGAGGGAACGGTCCGCCGCAGGTAGAAATCTTCACATCCGCTCTCGACGATGAGCCGGGCCACGCTCTGGCAGCCCACGCAGCACAGGGTCCGGTTGAGCCCACCAATGTCCAGCGTCCAGGACTCCCCCGCCGGCACCGTCTGGCCGCAATGGAAACACAGGTTCGCCGCATCACTCCCGTCGTTGTGCATGCTCATCCTCCGTGCACCGGACTGACACAGAACACGTCGATCCAGCCGCGCGCAATGCCCAGGCCGCCAATCTCGGCGGCACGCAGCAAACCCAACAACCCGAAGGCCAAGACGATCACGCCGGCGCTGCGCCGCACCCAAGGGCGCGCAGCCAACTGGCGCAAGCGTGCACCGGACATGCCGGCCACCAGCAGCACCGGCAAGGTGCCCGCCCCGAAGGCCAGCATGATCAGCGCGCCTTGCACGGCGCTGCCGGCCATGAGGGCGGTGAGCAAGGCGCTGTAGACCATCCCGCACGGCAGCCAGCCCCACAGGCTGCCCAGCAGCAGCGCCTTGACCGGCGTATCCACTGGCACCAGCCGCGCTGCATGGGGACGCAGTCGGGACCAAAGACCGCTACCCCATTGCTCCATGCGGGACAGGCCGCTCCACCACTGGGTGAGGTACAGCCCCAGCAGGATCAGGACAAGATTGGTGATGACGTAGGCCACCGTCTGCGCCGGTGCCAGCCAGCCCAGCACATCGGCACCGCGCAGCAGGCCGGCGGCGATGCCACCGGCCAGTGCGCCGGCCAGCGCGTAGCTGGACAGGCGACCGAGGTTGTAGCCCAGCACGCGCACCAGATCCTGCCCGAAGGCCTGGACCTGGGCGGAGCCGGCGACATGAAGGGGAATGATGCGATGCGCCGCACGCCCCGGCGCTGCGGCCATGGCCAGCGCCTGGGTGGCGACCGCCGGGGCACGCGGCGGCGCGGCTGAACTGAGCGCACCGATGATGCCGCCGCACATGCCGATGCAATGGACGCTGCCCATCAGGCCTACCAGGAAGATCGGCAGCAGGTTCATCGACGCGCCCCGCTCACACGGTCTGCGAATAACGCTGTGGTGTGTCCTTGTTCTGGCTTGCGGCTTTTTCGCGGTCCTGGTTCAGGTAGCGGTCGAACACCATGCAGATGTTGCGAATCAGCAGACGGCCCTTGGGCTCGACCGTGATCCATTCGGGTTCGATATTGATGAGGCCGTCCTCTTCCAGTTGCTTCAGCTTTTCCATCTCCGGCGCGAAGTATTCGCGGAAAACGATGGGATAGGCGATCTCCAGCGAATTGATCGACAGCTCGAAATTGCACATCAGCCGCTGGATGATCAGACGGCGCAGCACGTCGTCCATGCCCAGCTGGATGCCGCGGGCGATGGGGAGCGTGGAATTTTCCAGGCGGGCGTAATAGCCATCCAGGGTCTTTTCATTCTGGCTGTAGCTGCCGCCCACGGCGCTGATGGCCGAGACGCCGCACGCGACCAGGTCGGTCTCGGAATGGGTGGAGTAGCCCTGGAAATTGCGATGCAGGCGGCCCTGCTGCTGGGCGATGGCGAGATCGTCAGTGGGCTTGGCGAAGTGGTCCATGCCGATATAGACGTAACCGGCGCCGGTCAGCTGGCGGATGCACAGCGACAGCATGTCCAGCTTGCTGTCGGCGCTGGGCAGGTCTTCTTCCTTGATCTGGCGCTGGGTCTTGAACAGCGCCGGCATGTGCGCATAGTTGTAGACGGCGATGCGGTCCGGGCTGGCGGCGATGACCTTGGCCAGCGTGCGCGACATCGACATCACGTTCTGCTTGGGCAGCCCGTAGATCAGGTCGATGCTGACCGAGCGGAAGCCGGCTTCACGCGCGGCAGCGATGATCTGCAGGGTCTGTTCTTCGGATTGCACGCGATTGACCGCCAGCTGGACTTCCGGATCGAAATCCTGCACGCCCAGGCTGATGCGGTTGAAGCCCTGCTCGCGCAGCTTGTGGACACGCGCCACCGACACCGTGCGCGGATCGATCTCGATCGAATATTCACCCACGTGATCCGGAGCCAGCGTGAAGCTGTGGCGGATATGGTTCATCAGGTCCGACATCTGCTCGTCCGAGAGATAAGTCGGCGTACCGCCACCGAAATGCAGCTGCTCGACCTGGTTCATGCCGGAGAAGAGCGAACCCTGCATGCTGATCTCGCGCTTGAGATAGCTCAGGTAGAGCGAGGCCTTGGCGCGGTTCTTGGTGACGATCTTGTTGCAGGCGCAGTAATAGCAGATGGTGTCGCAGAACGGGATGTGCAGGTACAGCGACAGCGCCCGCCAGGCGCTCATGTTGCGGCGGTCGGAGACCGCATGCAGGTAGTCGGTGACGGCGAAGTCACTCGAAAAGCGATCTGCCGTGGGATAGGACGTGTAACGCGGACCACGCTGGTCCATTTTGCGCAGGACGGCCTTGTTCATGCCGGCGAGACTGGCGGATGGATGCAGGATGGACGGATGGGCGACTTGCATGCGATGCTCCTGGCCGGCTGCCACGCCGGACTGACGCGGCGCGCACATGCGCTGGGCCGCGAGCCCACCGGGCGAGCTGGTATTGACTGGAGCTTGCAGAATAGACAGATCACTGCAGGACCGCATTGATGTGCATCAAAGGGTCAGGACCTGTTGCCGGAACGGCATCTACAGCACGCCTCAATCCGCCCTCTGTGGTGCCAATGTCACGCGGCGTCTTCGTCGTGCCGCTTTTCGATTGCTTTTCGGCATTGTCGCGCTTTACAGAGCGATGCGCCAAACCCTAGGCTGCGATGGACGGCATCTGACCGTCTTTCATCTTCAATCCCGGGGGATTTCTTCGTGCACCGTTTCCAACTTTCCTGCGCTTGTCTCATCAGCCTGGCTGCCCTTGGCAGCACCGCCCAGGCCGCCAATCTCGGCCTCAGTGGCGAACTCGGCACTACCGGCGTGGGCGTCCACCTGAGCGTGCCGCTGGCGCAACAGCTCAATGCCCGCTTCGGGGTCAACTATTTTGATTATTCCTTCAACTCCAGCACCAATGATGTGAACTACGATGCCAAAGCCAAGCTGCGCACCTTCGATGCGCTGCTGGACTGGTTCCCGTTCGACAACGGCTTCCGTCTCTCCGGCGGCGTGGTCTACAACGGCAACAAGATCGACGCCACCGGCAAACCCAAGGCCAACGGCATCTATACCATCAATGGCAACGTCTATACCGCTTCACAGGCAGGCCAGGTCGATGGCCGCATCGATTTCAAGAAGTTCGCGCCCTACGTGGGCCTGGGCTGGGGCAACGCAGTCGCCCCGGCCAAGCCGGGCTGGGGCTTCACGGCCGACCTGGGCGTGATGTTCCAGGGCAATGCCTCGACTTCGGTCAGCAACTCCGGCTGCAACGCCCCCGCCGCAATCTGCGCGCGCCTGGCCACCGACGTGGCGGCCGAAAACGCCCAGCTCAGCGACAAGGTGCATGGCTACAACCTGTATCCGGTGCTGCGGGTGGGCGTGAGCTATCAGTTCTGATTGTGCTCTTCGGCCTTGCGGACCGATCCGTAACAGGCCCGCAAGGCGCGATAGTCGTAGTAATGGCTGTCCGGCGAAAGCCGCGCAGCATCGCAGTCCGGCTTGAAATCCATCTCCGCTTCGTTGTACAGCAGGCGCACCACGGTGCGTCCTGCGGCATTGGCGAACATGTCCCACTGCAGGTTGGCGGCCATCGGCGCGATCAGCGCGCCACGCCAGCCATTGCTGGCCGGGGCATAGGGTTCGCGCTCGGTCACCTGCTGCGATGCGCCGGGCAGGCCCAGCAGCGCAGCCAGCGGGATCACGATCTCGGCGTGGGCGAACCGCAGCTTGGCCAGATGGCGGCGCTGCCCGCGTTCAATGGCATCGGCCTCATCAAAAAAATCCTGCAGCAGGATGCGCGCCATGCGCCAGGTCACATCGCCCTGCTCCACCATGCCCGGCCCCTTGCTGTAGAAGTCTTCAGCATCTTCAGCCTCGGCGTAACGCTGCGCCGCCAACGGCGGCATGAATCGTTCAAACTCCTTCACATCGCTGCCAGCCTGCGCCAGTTCGCTGCGCATGCCGGCACTGATGGCATAAAGGTCATACAGCGCCCAGGCGGCCTGCAAGCCGTTGACGATCACGCTGCGGCCATCGCCGGTCAGCGTGCTGGTGTAACGGCCATCGGCGCTGGAAAATGTCAGCGTGCCGCTGTTGCTGAAACGGTAGCTCCCCTGCCCCAGCCGGCTCAGAAAATCCGGCTTGAACAGCTGTGCCAGGACCACATCGGCCGCCTCCTGCAAGCGCGGATCCTGCCGGATGCGGGCCAGTTGCGCCTGCAGCGCGGTACTGCGGGCATAAGCCTGGTAGGCCTGGCTGTCGCGCCAGGTCTGCAGGCGCAGCGCCTGCTGAGGATCCGCGCCGGAGGTCTCTGCCGGGGGAGTCTTGGGCAAACGGTGGAAATACAGCAGATAGGCATCGCTGGACGGCCCCTGCACCTGGTCGCGCAGACCAGGGCGGACCACCAGCAGCGCCCGGGTGAAGGCCTCGGCACTGTCCACTGCGCGATCCTTGCCGGAACTGACCACGACCACCGCGCGCCCGGCGCTGCCGGCCTGATCGAACAGGCCGGGCAGGCGCTGCAGCATCCGGTGCGCCAGATCGGCATGCTCCTGCAAGCCGGTCCGGGTCTCGTTGCCATAGCCGGGCTGGCTGATTCCTGGAACCCCGGCCCCCAGCAGGAAGTTGGCGCGCAGCATGGCCTGCAAGGCCGGTCCCAGTTCGCGGCCCAACGGGGTCAGCGCATCCTCCTGTTCGGCTTGCTGCCACAGGTGATACAAGGCCAGATCGGATTTCATCCCCGTCAGGCCGCGTGATCCATGGCGCGCCAGCAGTTGCGTGAACACCGGTTCATATCCAGGCGGAACCGGCTCCAGGCTGGCCATCGTCTGGCGTGGTGCGTAGGGGGTCTTGGTCTGGCGATCATCACGATCGGCGGCCTGCGCCAGGCTGGCGGCCAGCAGCAAGCCGCTCAGCCAGACACAGGCCCTTGCGGGCTGATGGGAGAACAGGCCACCGATCATGTTGTTTCATCCTTTCCGAATCAGGAAAACCTTGGCACTCAGAAGTCTGCGCGCACGTTCAGGTTCAGGGTACGCGGCGCACCCACGTTCAGGTAGGTTTCCTGATAGTAGGTCCAGTACTTGCGATTGGCCAGGTTGGTGATGTTGGCGCTCCAGGTCGTCATGTGGCCACCGATGCGGGTGCGATAGTTCAGCCCGGCATCAAACAGGCTGTACGGCGAGAGCATGTTGGCATTGGCCGAATCCAGCGCCATGGTGCCGACATACTGCGCGCCGGCATGCAATTGCAAGCCCGGCAAGGCCGCCACGCGATAGCTCAGTTGCGCCCCGGCCTGCATATCGGCCGCACCGACGGCACGCTTGCCGTTGACCGCGGCCGCAGCGTGGGTGATCTCCGATCCCATGACCATGACGCTGCCATCCAGGCTCAAATCACGCGTGAGCTGCAGCGAGCCATTGGCTTCCACGCCGCGATACACGCTCTGGCCATCGGCCACGTAGACGTTGGCGCTGTTGATGTACTGCGAGCCGCGCTCGATGCGGAACAGTGCCAGGCTGCCGTTCCAGCCATCGTGCTCGGTCTTGACACCGACTTCAGCCTGTTTGCTCTTGATCGGCGCGAAGGTCTGGTTGGCATTGACGGTAGTGGTCGGGGCGGAGGCACTCTGCTCCAGTGCTTCGGCATAGCTGACGTAGACCGTGGTATCGGCGCGCGGCTTGTACATCACGGCTGCCGTCGGGCTCAGCGGATTGGCGGTGAAGCGCGCGCTGGTGGTGTTGGCAGTGCTGTAGGCGGTATCGATGTAGTTGGTATAGCGCACACCGGCCAGCACCGACCAGCGGTCGTCGAACTTCATCGTGTCGCTGGCGAACAGCGCGGTCTGGGTGGTCTTTTCATCGCGATAAGTGCCGCCGCTGTAGTTGACGCTGTCGGCCGAGTAGATCGTCGGGGCATACAGGTTGCCGGTGCCGATGTAGGGCTTGGGGGTATTGACCGAAGAGGTCGAGAGCAGGTTCTGCGCCATTGCACCGAACACCAGCTCATGCTGGAGGAATCCGGTGCGCACCTTGCCCTGCACCATGGCTTGCGCCTCGTTGAATTCATAGCCGTGGTATTCCGAGGTCACACGATCACGGTAATTGCCGCTGTTGCTGGTGATGTAGTACTGGTCCTTCTTGTAGATGCGTACCGATTCGGAGTGACGCACGGCGACGCTGGCCTTCCAGTCATCCGAAAGACGGTAGTCGGCGCTCAGCGTCACCAGGCGGTAATCGACATCGGTGAAGGAGCCATTGCTGTAGAGCCGGGTCGTGCCATCCAGCGGCGAAGGAATCCTGAATCCGCTGACGATGACATCGGTACCGCCGGTGGCGATGCGGCGCTGGTAGATGGCATCCAGGCGCACGGTCAGGTCGCTGGTGAGACGGGCATCGAAGGATGCGCCGATGGACTGGCGGTTGATGCTGCCGTGATCGGCCTCGGTATCGCCGCTTTCGTTGACCAGGTTGACGCGATAACCGAAGCGCTGGTCCTCGCCAAAGCGCCCGCCGGCATCGACATGTTCCTTCCAGGTGCCACCGCTGGCATAGCCGAGATCGGTGGCGAAGAAGGTGTCATCGGTCGGGCGCTTGGTGACGTAATTGATGATCCCGCCCGGCGAGCCGAAACCATACATGAAGCCGGACAGGCCCTTGAGCACTTCCACCTGCTCGAACATCTCCAGCGGCATTTCGGTCCCGCGGTTGATGTTGGCCAGGCCATCGATCTTGTAGCCGTTCAGGTCATCCAGACGAAGGCCGCGCACCGAGATGGTGGCCGGGTGCGTGCCATTGACCGGACTGTTGTTGCTGACGCTGGCGTCGTACTTCAGCACCTCGGCCAGCGAGGTGGCCTGGCGATCTTCGATCTCGTCGCTCTTGACCGCACGCGTGGAGAACGGCGTCTCCAGTTCGGAGCGATCACCGAGGGCACCGCTGCTGACCTTCTCGGCCAATTTCTTCTTGTCGGCGCTGTCGGTGACGGTGATCTGGGGCAGGACGCTGTCATCGGCCTGCGCCATCAGCGGGCCGGCGCTGCCCAGCAGGAGGCCGGCGCCGAGCAGGGCGCGGCGCATGGTGGACGGACGGAAACGGACAATGCGTGTGGAAATCATGTCGGACTCGCAGTGGATGTGGAGAGAGAGGGAGTTGATTTGGCTATGCAATGGACCGACCGGGCAATGCCGGTCAGTCTTCTCTTTTTTATCGGGTCGTTTTCGGGTTCATGGCCGCGGATCAGTCACGAAGCCGATCTTGGCCAGCCCGCCGGCCTGTGCCATGGCCATCACCTGTGCCACTTTTTCGTAGGGCGTGGTGCGGGCTGCTCGCAGATGCAGTTCCGGCGGCTGCGGTGCAGAGGCTGCCTTGCCGATGCGAGCCTGCAGTTGCGACTGATCGACCGGTTCGTCATTCCAGAAGGTCTTGCCGTCGGCATCGATGGCGAGGTTGATGCTGTCCGGCTTGAGCGTATCGGGTTGGGCGGTGGCGCGCGGCAGGTCGATCTTGACGGCGTTGTTCATGACCGGGACCGTGATGATGAAGATGATCAACAGCACCAGCATCACGTCCACCAGCGGTGTGGTGTTGATTTCGGGATTGAAGTCATCGTCCGAATCGGAGAGGGAACCCATGCCCATCATGCAGCTCCCCGCGTGCGCAGGCGCAGGGCCGGGGCCTGTTCCGCCGCGGCAGAGGCGGCATCGGCGCGCGCCCCGGTGACGAACAGCGCATGCAGTTCGAAACCGAACTTGTTCAGTCGCGCGATGATGCTCTTGTTGCCGCGCAGGAGCGCGTTGTAGCCAAAGGTGGCGGGAATGGCCACTGCCAGCCCGAGCGCCGTCATGATCAACGCTTCGCCGACCGGTCCGGCGACCTTGTCGATGCTGGCCTGGCCGCTGCTGCCGATGGAAACCAGGGCGTGGTAGATGCCCCAGACCGTGCCGAACAAGCCCACGAAGGGAGCCGTCGAACCGACCGAGGCCAGCACCGCCATGCCCGACTGCAGGCTGGCCGAGGCTTCATCGATGGCCTGGCGCAGCGACAGCGTGACCCACTCGCTGACCGGCAGACGATCCTGCAACTGGCCTTGGTGGTTGGTGTGGTGATCGACTGCGCCCTGGCCGGCGCCGGCAAGCGCCGCAAAGGGATTGTCGCGGCCCAGCAGAGTGATGCCGGCGGCGACGTTGCCGGCCTCCCAGAACGCGTGGCCTGCGGCGTGCGCCGGAGTACGGTAGCGCCACAATTGCAGGGCCTTGGTCACGATCACATACCACGATGCCATCGACATCATCGTCAGCAGAAGCGCCACCGCCTTGGTGACGACATCGCCTTGCGACCACAGGGCCGTGAGGCCGTAGGGACTTGCATCCATTGCTGATTCCTTTCGTTCGGGGTTACTGCGTCAATTGAAATTTGATCGGTACGACCACATAGGCAGGCAGCGCCCTGCCCTGCTCCACATAGGGCTGGAAGCGCGCGCGCCGGACGGCCTCGCGCGCGGCCTGGTCGAGGCTGGCGATGCCGGAAGAGCGTTCCAGTGCAATCTGCTCCACCCCGCCCTGGGCATCGATCAGCACGCGCAGCAGCACCTCGCCTTCATCGCCGCGACGGCGGGCCGCAGCGGGATAGACCGGCTGCGGTGCAGTGAGGTACTGAACGCCGCTGGTAATGACGGGCGGGCGGATCATCGGGGCGGCCGGCGTCACCGCGGCAGCGGCGGCCTCGGGCGCAGACGCTGGAGCAGCTGGCGAGGAAGGAGCAGATGGCGCGGATGGCGCAGATGACGTGTCGGCAGAAGTGACCATGGCCGGCGCGGGTGCCACGGCCTGACGGGTGTGCGGCACGGGTGTCGGCCGCAATGGCACAGTGCGCACGGGGGCTGCAGGATGCGGTGATGTCGCAGGCAAGGGCGGCTGCGGTGCGGACTCGAGGAGTGCCAGCATCACGGTGGGCGGTACCGGTGGCGTGGAGATGGGCGCGGGCAAGGCGTGCATCTGCGTGGCCAGCCACAGCAAGCCCAGATGCGCAGCCAGCACCAGCAGCGCCGGCTGCGCTTTGCGCAGCATGGCCGCACCGGGTACCGTGCGCTGTGGAGAAAGAGGAAGGGATGACAGCATGACTCTCGCCGCGTCGCGCGGCCTTGCTCTGAAAAAAGCAGGAGTCTAGGCAGTCAAGATGACCTCGCCGTTACGCATTGATGACAACGGCGTCAGGAAAGCCCCATGCGATGTAAAAATTTGTTGGCAGCATGCCGAGGCAGTGAAGTCTGCGGATCAGATCGGGAGATCACGCCTCTCTGCGTCCTGCGGAGGTGGCACGCCAGCAGAGGATCGATCCGGCGCACACCAGTGCCGCGCCGACCCAGAACGACGGCGGCAGCGGCGCACGCAGCAGCGCGGCCGACAGTGCCGAGGACAACACCGGGATGAAATACGAAGCCCCCGCCAGCACCGTCACGTTCCCGTGCAGGATGCCCACATTCCAGGCCGCATAACCCAGCCCCATGGCGGCAGCCGCCAGCAGCAGATAGACCAGCGCGGGCACGCTGAAGGAAAGTTCAGCGGCATGACCGCCCAGCAGGACCTTCACCCACAAGGCCAAGGCCACCAGCATGAAGAAAGGCGTCACACCGTTCCTGCCCTCGGCGATGCGGGTGGTCACGGTGCAGTAGGCCGCCCAGATCAGGGCACCGATGAAGGCCAGGCCATAGCTCAAGGGATTGTCCTGGATGTTGGCCAGCATGACCGGCAGGTCCAGGCCCTGATTGCCGCCCAGCACCCAGCAGATGCCCAGCATGGACAGGATGAAGCCCGGCACCACCAGCAGCGTCGCGCGCTGCCCGCCGAAGAGAATCGCCGCCACCAGCGTGAAGGTCGGCCACAGGTAGTTGACCATGCCCACTTCGATGGCCTGGCGGCCGGTATGGGCGTAGCCGATCGAGAGCGACAGGCACAGTTCATACGCCACGAACAGCACGCTGCCCCACAGCAGATACCTGCGCGGAAAGCTGGAGAGGCGCGGGAAACCGACCGACACCATCAGGATCAGCGAGGCCACCGTATAGATGGCTGCCGCGCCGCCGGTGGCACCGAGATGTTCGCTCACGCCGCGGATCAGGCCAACGATGGCGCTCCACAAGACCACGGCGCTCAAACCGATCAGGGTTGCCTTCTTGCTGTTCATTGCACCTGCCCAAAAGCGCAAGAGTTTACCTCAAGGGCCGGGACCGGGCCTTGTGATAAAATCCTGCCCCTTCTGTCCGGTCTTCGGCGGCCATTGCCCGCGCGGCGGCCGGACGTGTTCCATGGGTTCCCTCGCCCCCATTCATCAAAAAGGTTCATATGACAACACTCGACCTGCGCCGCCATGCCGCGCTGCTGACCTGCCTTTCGCTGTTTCACCTTCTGGTGATCACTTCCAGCAACTACCTGGTGCAATTGCCCGTTTCGATCTTCGGGCTGCATACCACCTGGGGTGCCTTCAGCTTTCCCTTCATCTTCCTGGCGACCGATCTGACGGTGCGCTTCTTCGGTGCGCCACTGGCCCGCCGCATCATCTTCGCGGTGATGCTGCCGGCCCTGTTCATCTCCTACGGCATCTCGGCTCTCTTCTACATGGGCCAATGGCAGGGCTTCGGCGCGCTGGCGCATTTCAATGTCTTCGTGGCGCGCATCGCGGCGGCCAGCTTCATGGCCTATGTGCTGGGGCAGGTGCTGGACGTGCAAGTGTTCAATCGCCTGCGGGCTTCGCGCCACTGGTGGCTGGCACCGTCGGTATCGATGATCTTCGGCAATGCCAGCGACACCATCGCCTTCTTCTCCATCGCCTTCTGGCGCAGCAGCGATCCCTTCATGGCCGAGCACTGGGTGGAGATCGCGCTGGTCGATTATGGCTTCAAGATCGCCATCAGCCTGCTGTTCTTCCTGCCGGCATATGGCGCGCTGATGTCCTTCCTGAAGAGCTGGTTTGGCCGCCCGTTGGCGGCCGATCCGGCTTGAGTCCTGCAGCGATTTCCATCCAACGGTAAACTTGCGGCTTTGCGCGGTCTGCCCTGGCCGCGCCCTCCTCCTCTCCACCCTCCACCTGGACTGAGCATGAACTGGCCCCTGTTTGCCCTCGCCGTTGCCGCCTTCGGCATCGGCACCACTGAATTCGTCATCATGGGCCTGCTGCCCGACGTTGCGCTTGATCTGGGTGTCACGGCTCCGGCCGCCGGCATGCTGGTCTCGGGCTATGCCCTGGGCGTGGCCGCCGGTGCGCCCATCCTCGCCATCCTTACTGCCAAGTGGCCGCGCAAGCAGGCGCTGGTAGGGCTGATGTGCCTGTTCATCCTCGGCAATGTGCTGTGCGCGCTGGCCCCCAATTACCCGTTCCTGATGGTGGCGCGAGTGGTCACCGCCTTCTGCCATGCCGCCTTCTTCGGCATCGGCTCGGTGGTGGCAGCAGAACTCGTGACGCCGCAGAAGCGCGCGCAGGCAGTGGCGCTGATGTTCACCGGCCTGACCGTCGCCAACATCCTGGGCGTGCCGCTGGGCACCGCCTTCGGCCATGCGGCGGGCTGGCGCTCCACCTTCGGCGTGGTGACCGGCATCGGCCTGCTGGCTGCCGTCATGCTGTGGACCATGCTGCCCAAGAAGATCCCCATGCAGGCCGGCAATATCTTCCAGGAGTTCCGCTCCATCATCGATACCCGCGTGCAGCTGTCACTGCTGACCTCGACGCTGGCCTCGATCAGCATGTTCAGCGTGATCACCTACATCGCCTACATCCTGCTGGACGTGACCGGCTTCAGCGCCCGTGAAGAAAGCTGGGTGCTGCTGCTCTTCGGTGCGGGCATCACCGTGGGGGGCCTGGTCGGCGGCAAGCTGGCGGACTGGAAACTGATGCCGGTGATGTGCGGCGTGTTCCTGTGCATCGCCATCGTGCTGGGGCTGTTTTCCTTCACCAGCCATTACAAGTGGCCGACGCTGGCAACGATGTTCGCCTGGGGGGCCTTCGCCTTTGCGGTGGTGCCCGGTGCGCAGATCCGCGTGCTCGACACCGCACGCGGCGCGCCCAACCTCGCCTCGACCCTCAACCAGGGGGCCTTCAACCTCGGCAATGCCACTGGCGCCTGGGTCGGTGGACTGGCGATCTCGGCTGGCCTGCCGCTGACCGACCTGCCCCTGATCGGCTCGGCCTTCGCCCTGCTGGGCCTGGTGACGGTGGCCGTCTCGGCCTCGCTGGACAAGCGCGTTCGCGCTCCGGCCTGATTCTTCCCGCTCCGGAAAAAAGGCGCTTGACCCTCACGGGCAAGCGCCTTTGTTCATCCTGGCCAAGACAACTGAGCGGTCAACCCGCCTTCAGATGCGCCGAAGCGACGAAGTTGTCGAAGAAACTTTCACATCGGGCCAATTGCTCCAGTGTCACGAACTCGTTGGGCTTGTGCGCATGGATGATGTCGCCCGGCCCGCAGATCACCGCCGGCATGCCGGCCTGACCGAACAGCCCGCCTTCGGTGCCGAAGCCGACCTTGCGCGCGCGTTCACTACCCAGGATGCGCAGTGCCGAACTCACCAGCGGATCATCGGGCGACGTGCTCATGCCCGGATAGGCCGTCAGCGTTTCGAATTCGATGCGTCCTTGCGCACCTTCGATCTGCATCTGCGGCAGCACTTCCTGTTCTGCATAACGCTTCACTTCGTCGAACACCCCGGCCGGATCGATACCGGGCAGGAAGCGGTGTTCGAAGACGAACTCGGCCTTGTCCGGAATGATGTTGGGCGCGTTGCCGCCATTGGAGAGCGTGGTGACGATGGAGGAATACGGCACGTCGAAGTCGTAATCCTGCGCTTCCGAATGGCGCACGCGCAGCGCGATCTCGCGGATCTTCAGCTGCATCATGGCCGCATAGTCGATGCTGTTGATGCCCAGGTGCGGACACGACGAGTGCGCCGCATGGCCATGCACCGAGCAGCGATAGGAGCGCTTGCCCTTGTGCGCGATCACGGGCTGCATCATGGTGGGCTCGCCGATGATGACGCCGGTGGGCTTGATGTCGTTACGCTGCAGGTCAGCCAGCAGCTCGCGCACCCCCAGACAGCCCACTTCTTCATCGTAAGAGAACGAAAAGTGCAGTGGTGTGTGCAGGCGATCCTGTGCGATGGCCGGCAAGCGCGCCAGACAGACCGCGATGAAACCTTTCATGTCGCAAGCGCCGCGGCCGAACAATTTGCCATCGGCCACATGCGCCACGAAAGGGTCGGTATCCCAGTTCTGTCCCTTGACCGGCACCACATCGGTATGTCCGGAGAAGACCGTACCGAAGCGGCCGGGACCGGTATCGCCCAGGGTGGCAAAGAGATTGGCCTTGCGCCGTTCGGCGTCGTAGGTCAGGCGGGTGGTGGCACCGTGGCGTTCGAGAAGATCGCGGACCCATTCGATGAGGCCCAGGTTGGATTCGCGGCTGATGGTGTTGAACCCGATGAGGGTCTTGAGGATGTCCAGCGTCGCCTCGGTCGGTTGCGCGGCGGCTGATGTCAGTGGTGCATTCATGATGATGGTGTGCCTGTTCAAATCCGGAACGGCGGGCCAGCGGTCAACAGGACAGCAGGCTGCATGTTCCCTCAGAAGTGCAGCAAGCGGCGTGCCACGGCGGGCGCATGCTGGCATAGCGGCCGGTCCAGGCAAACGGTGCCCGCGCTGATCAATTCCCCGATTTTCACAATCTCACCTGACGGGAACTGCATGATGCAACCGGGTTCGCTGGCGTGCCAATGAAGGTTTAGCTTACACCGCAATGCAGATAGGGGTTGGGGAGATGAAGGATCTTGACGGCGGAGGCCTGGATGCCCGCCGGCAAGGATTTGCCTTCAGAGCCAATTGAAACTCGCTCAACCGTCTTGTAGACAGTGACAACAGCGCTTATCAGGAATTTCCTGCTAGGAGCTTTTTCGCATTTTTGTCAGACTGCAGATGAAGTTTTGTGCCCGGAGAAGCGCCCGCAGAGGCCAGCATGGATTCCCGCGGCACAGGAATGGTGATCAGGGTCACTACAAGAGAAGGACAAGACCATGAAACCGCCGATCATACTGATGATTGAGTCGAACGGCGAAGCAGTAGAGCTGGCGCGCTTTGCGCTCTGGCGCAACAATTTTCACTGTGTATTGCAGTGGGTTGACGAAGCAGACGCGGCCATCGAGGGACTGTTGCAGCGTCGTGCGGATGGCGAGATGCAGCTGCCGGGCATGATCTTTCTGGACCCGGGCATGATGGAAAACAACGGCCTGGACTTCATCCAGGCCATGAAGGCGGGCCGCGACACGCGTGCGGTGCCGATCGTGGTATTTCCGGACAGTGACTATCCGCCGGAGATGCCTGCCTTGCTGGAAGCCGGAGCCGTGGAATATCTGCTCAAACCCGAGACGGCCCAGCAGTTCATGGAGGTGGTACTAGACCGTGCGCGGCGCTGGAGCAAGCGGCGGCGCAGGCGATCGGCTTCAACGTCGACTTCCAATGCAAGTGCAGGCACAGGGGAGGCGGATGGAGAAGCGGGAACATCCTGAGCGGAAAGAAAAAACGCCGTGTGCTTCAGTGCTCACGGCGTTGTTCTTGTGCCCGCGCGATGGGCGGGCGAGGTGATGCTTATTTCTTCACGCGCGTACTGATGTGGCCATCAAATTCGCGCTGCGCGGCTTCGAGCTTCTTGAGGGCTTCCTGCCAAGGCTGGTAATCCGCCTCGGTGAGCCAGGAGCCGCCGGGATTCTGCTTCCACTGTTCGAGCTTGGCGGTCATCTTTTCATATTCTTCCAGCTGGGCGATGAGAAGCGATTCCATCTGCGTTTTCAACTCTTCGGCACGGACGATCCAGGGATCTTGTTCCAGTTCTGACATGGGCGGCTTTCCTTGGTGTGAATAATGTGTCGGATGCTATCACGAAGAGGGCTGCTCACAGCCGAGAGGCGATTCAGGTGCACCAGGGCCCTTCTCTTTGACGGCGGCGGCGGAAGCGACTCCAGGTTTCAGACCGAGGCGGGGAAACGACTGACACAGGCATTTTCAAGAAACGAAAAAGAACCTGCCGAGGAGAAAAAAACTTCACTGAGGGTCAACGGCCAAAAAGTGAATCGGAAGTCACGTAAAGCAAAACGGCTGTTCCCAATCGCATGCACCGTCTGGACAACCTTAGCAATAGCACCCGTCCTGGTCTCGAAATCGGCTTTAATCCCGATACGGATCAAAAAAACAAATAAATCAATTTTAATATTTTAAAAGCATAACAACAGCCGTTTTTCTTATTGGAAACTACCCCGAGCGGTTGCTATTGCAAGCCACCTCGTTGCTTGGCAAGGGGATGTGAAAATGGGCTAAAATTTGCCAAAAATGCAGCATTTGCGGCTTATCCCGTTTCTTCTCTCAATAGAAGGTTTCTTGCTGAGCAAGCATTTGGTTGACGTAACACAGAAATCCAACAAAAAACTCAAATAAAGTGATTTAAATACTTTTTTTGTCGTATAGTTTCCCTGCTCGATCAACGACGATGCATCTGAATCAGATGCGCATGTCTAATCAGGCCTCGTGAAAGAGGCAATTTAAGGGGGCATTATGAAGATGACCGATATCAAAATTAGCGTGAGACTTTGCATCTGCTTCGCCACGCTGATCCTGGTGACGTGCGTAATTGCAGGCGTTGGTGTGAAGAATCTGTGGACCATCAGCGATGCGACAAATGAAATCGTCAATGATCGTTATGTCAAAGTCGCGCTGGTCAATCAGGCCACTGAGAAGGTCAACATTGCAGCGCGAGCGATTCGCAATGCGATCATTGCCCCGGACCAGGCGACGATCGACAAGTACCTGGAGCGTGCTGTCAGCAATACCAGCGAAGTGACACAGCACCTGGCTGATCTCGAAAAACGCATCAATACGCCGAAGGGCAGCGAGTTATTCAAGCGCATCAGGGACGCGCGTGCAGAATATGCCAAGCCACGGGATAACGTGCTCGAAATGATCCGGCTACAGAAAAGGGCTGAGGCCGCCGACTACCTTTTCAAGGAAGTCATTCCCGCGCAAGACAAGTTCTTCGCTGCACTGAAGGAAATGTCGGCTTTTCAGGTGTCGCTGATGGACAAGAGCGTGGCCAAAAGTGATGCCGCATCGGCCGATGCCATCAATCTGATGGTTGTGCTCTCTTGCATCGCCATTGTGCTCTCGACGGCCTGCGCCATCCTGATCACGCGCTCCATCATTCGTCCCCTCAATGAAGCCGTTGGGGTGGCCAGCGCGGTGGCGGCGGGTGACCTCACTGTGCAGATCGCCGCCACCTCCCGGGATGAAACGGGCGCGCTGCTGTCGTCACTCAAAACCATGAACGAGAACCTACATCGCATCGTCACCGAGGTTCGCCAGGGTACCGACACGATTGCCACCGCGTCGGGCCAGATTGCTACCGGCAACCTCGATCTGTCCTCGCGGACCGAACAGCAAGCCGGTGCACTGGAAGAGACCGCCTCGGCGATGGAAGAACTCACCTCTACCGTCAAGCAGAATGCCGACAATGCCCGTCAGGCCAACACCCTGGCCGCGAGCGCCTCGCAGGTCGCCGTGCAAGGTGGCAGCGTGGTGGGTGAGGTAGTTCAGACCATGAGCCAGATCAATGATGCCTCACGCAAGATCGTAGACATCATCACGGTTATCGATGGCATCGCTTTCCAGACCAATATCCTGGCCCTGAATGCTGCAGTGGAAGCAGCACGAGCTGGAGAACAGGGACGTGGCTTTGCCGTGGTGGCTTCCGAAGTACGTACCTTGGCGCAACGCAGTGCTGCAGCCGCCAAGGAAATCAAGGCTTTGATCGATACCTCGGTCGAGCGTGTGGAAAACGGCAGCCGGCTGGTGGAACAGGCGGGGGCGACTATGCACGAGGTGGTCGCCAGCGTCAAACGCGTCACCGATGTCGTCGCCGAAATCACCGCTGCCAGCGGAGAACAGAGTGATGGCATCGAGCAGATCAATCAGGCCATCGTGCAGATGGACGAAGTAACGCAGCAGAACGCAGCATTGGTAGAAGAAGCCGCCGCTGCCGCCCAATCATTGCAGGAACAATCCAGCCGCCTGCAGGAGACCGTCGGCATCTTCAAACTCAGCGGCAATGACGTGCGCCACGCCACCGCGGCGGTTGCCACTCTGGTACGCAACAGTGTGGATATCACTCCGCATCCAGCAGGACTGCCCCGATAGAGACGCACCGTACAGAACCCCTTGCCAGTGCTGACATACCACTGGCAATTCACCCCGCCTCGTGCGGGGCTTTTTTTGACGGGATCACATCACCAATAATGGGGGTAGCGTCAACATGACTTCTTCCCCCCCCTTTTATTCGGAATTTCAAATAAAGGTAAAACAACGCAACCGAGCATAACAAAGCCATTTATTCCGCTGTTTGGAGCGAAGGATGTCTCAAAGAAATTTAAATATAATGTCGACTACCCAATTTTTCCGGCAGCATTGCAGAGGCATCAGGCGTATAAGTAAATGAGATCGACATTAACGGAACTTGGTGCCGAGCTAGCGTTATATTCAATTGACGCAGTGAGCGACATGATTATTTGGCTCGATGAAGACGGATTTTACGTATTCGTCAATAAGGCTGCCACAGAGTTTTTAGGCTTTACATCTCAAGAGCTAAGTCAATTGAGAGTCTGTGATATTGATCCAGACTTTGACGAGGTACGCTGGAAAGATCATTGGAAGGAGCTTGAGATAAAGCAGTCCGTTTGTTTGGAAACGACCAACAGGAACAAATCTGGCCAGATTATTCCAATCGAAGTGAATGCAAGCCTGGTTCAATTTGAAGGAAAAAAATTTAATTGCTCTATCGTTCGAAATATCTCTGAAAGGAAGCGTACTGAAGCCTCACTGCTCGCGCTGAACAAGCAAATCTATTTGCTGAGCATTACCGATGACCTGACCCAAATAGCGAATCGACGCTATTTTGATGAGGTGTTTAAAAGAGAGCTTCAACGTGCGCTAGAACAGAACATTCCTTTTTCTTTGGTTCTTATCGACGTCGATTATTTCAAAGCATTCAATGATCTATACGGGCATATACAGGGAGATCATTGCTTAAAACGCGTAGCGGCCACGATCAGCGCATTGATTCAATCGACGAATGAATTGGCCGCGAGATACGGAGGGGAAGAATTTGTATGCATTCTGCCTGGCATGTCTCCAAATAATGTTTTGATATTTGGTGAAAGACTAAGACAAGCAATCCAAGATCTCGCAATTCCACACAATGGATCTTCTTTCGGGACTATCACCGTCAGTATCGGCGTGTCCACCTTGGAGATTGCCAGCAACATCTCGACCGAGAACCTGCTTTTTGAGGCTGATCAACATCTCTATCGCGCCAAAGCGAACGGTCGCAATCGGGTCGAAGGAAAATCTGGCCGGTAGCTCAAGGTGTTACCAGGATCATGCCGCAGTCGCCTGTAGTGGTTTCTGGCCCCAAGGAAGAGATCGATGCTACGGAATGGTGGTCGAAGACCGTCACGCATTGCATCACGGGAAGCGGCTTTACTTTGCGCATCGCGTTCAAGAAAAAAACCCAAGCGGGCGACACTGAGCGCTAGCTCGATCATGATCCGGAGGAAGGCATCACCGGCGTGAAAGCGAAGTGGCGGACAAAGCCAAAAAGAAGAACAACAAGGGCATTGAGCTGGTTAGCAAGGTCCACAATATGAAAACGCTCAAACGAACTTACACCATCAAGCAAAGTGCGAAACGTGCCGCGGCTCTACATCAGGCCAAAATCAAAGAGGTCCGCGAGATCATCTCGGAAAACAAGCAAGATTCATCAAGAATAAAAATGAGGAAAACTCCAGTAGGGGTTTTCCTCTAAATCATCGTTGGCCTTTACAACCTCATCTACATTACTTCGCCGTTGTAGCGTTCGACTCGCGTGCAATTTCCTCGCTGAAGTTGGCATTAAAAGAAACATTCTGCAAAGCCCAGCGATCCTTGAAGCGGTACAGAGTCAGTTCAAACAGAACAGGCTGGCGTTCATAGTTCAACATGTACTTCATGTAGACGTAACGGGTGCCGATGGTACGTTCCGAGATCATCTCGGCGTCACCGAACTTCCCCATTGACTGTTGGTAGGTCTTGACCACTTCGCGCAGACTCCGGATCTGGTCAGAAAGCTCCTTCGCATAGGGAGATGTCTTCGTGAGGTAGTCCAGCGCTTCCATCGGCTTTCCGGATTGATACAGAGACAAGAAACGCTCAGGGATGCCATCGTAACGATCGGCTGCGTATGCATTCAACGAGAACATCAACATGATAGCAATCAAAAAGCGGCGCATGGTTTTCTCCTGGTCAGGTAGTGGCCCCGTCAATCGCTGGGCCATGGAAAACATCATGCAATGGCTAGGTTACCGCTCTGTTTCGTGCTGTCGCATTTTTATTACAACTGAAATCTGCAAGGCGTTCCAAGATTTAAACGCTTCAATTTCCGAGACATCTTGCATTTCATGACGTGACATATGAAATGCCTGCACGTCAAGACACACCAATTGATTACCAAGGATAGGCCCTAAAAGTCGCGCTGCATTGGAATGCGCGAAGATAGGAAAGCAGGGAGATCATCTCGGGGAGCAGCTTGGATTTACTATCGCGGCTTGAACCACAATGATTTACTGATGGTCGCGTCGTATATGCATTCGTTGATCAGACCGCCATCTATCCTTACAAACCTGCCACTCGGATATGCCTTGCCTTCGAAGTAGCACGTATTGTCTAAAATTTTTTCTGTCTCTACTGGCGCAGGACAAGTGATCGTTTATCAGATGCGCCGCAACGGCGTGGAGATTGCCTGCGAGCTGCTGGGCGATGAGGCGCGCAACATCGGGGAGCTGCGCGTGGGCGTCTTCGAGGATGGCGACCGCCACCGGCCGACCAAAGGTGCCCGGCTGCAGCGTGACAGCGGCGAGGTCATCGTGGAGCTGGTGGATGTCCAGGTGGATGCCATCAAGGCCTCTCGCATGGTCATCAAGGGGATCGAGCGACGGCAGACCGAACGCGGGGTGGTGGAGTTCGCGCAGGCCCGGCTCTGCGTGCAAGCGGTGACGCCTTTGCTGGAGACTTCGCGGGAGAGGTTTTTCAAGCAGAGTGGCGACGGCAGGCAATGAACGGTGCATTTCAGCGAACATGGACAATCAGTTCGGCGAGAAGTCCACGTTCAGCTCCCCCATTGTTCTTTGAGCTAAGATGTCCGCAATCGGCCATTACCGGATGCTACTTACCTACCAAAGGTCTTTTTCTATCATTACCAATGAAGCTTGTTGATGCGATCTTCCTCTCGGCACAGATGCCGGAAAATTCAGTCGTATGTGCTCGTGAACCATTTCATCAAAGTTGTGAGGCTGTGATAGTACAGATGGAAAGTAACGGGGGGATTCCTGCGCACGTCAAGCAAGAAGGCTATGTTTATTTTCTCGAAACGGACGGCATAGTCGAGTTGCTGGAAATGATGAGCAAGAAGCGCAGTTCAAGGGAAACGAAGGCTGAGTTCGTTTGTTATTACGCCTCTCATGATGCGTATCCAGCCTTCTACTACGATTTGACAGATATTGTCAGCGATAGATAGTCCGCAATCGGCCAGCAGCGGACGTAGGTGACCTTCAGACAACCAGACCTCGGACTTATTGGAGTATATGTATGGCTCAAGCCCAACCTTTACTGTGCGCGGCTGCAAACGTGGAAGTCCCGGCCTACCTCGTCCTCAGCCAGAAGGCTTACATCGTTACCGCAACCGGAAATGACGGCTGGTACGCCGAGAAAGACGGCATGAGTTTTCAGGCCGAAAGTTTGATAGAACTACTTGGGCTTGTGAGCATGTATGAAGCGCGTGGTCCCAAATGGGCAGCTGCCGATCAAGAGATTGACGACTTCTTGCCGAAGCACGACCAGTAAATTCCTGTGTCCACTTTGGGGGCGACTGCTGCCAGTCCTGAATCTCCGTGAATTTTCCAGCGTAGCAACTTCCTATCCTGGAGCTCTTCTTGCGACGGCGAGACCAACTGCGATGGTTCGATAGATTCTGCCGTCCGCGTTGCCGGCGTGATCGCTCATGGTTGTCTTCCCTCATTGGCAGGAAGTTGATAGGGACGGAAGCGGACCACCTTTTGACCGGCCCACTCATTCAAACAAAGAAACTGTCCCTGCAACGGCTCAATCTCATTGCGCCCAAACACAGCAGCCGCCTTCGTCACATCTCCGAACCCTCCGGTGTTATTCGGCATCGTCCCCAGCAACTGCGGCGGCACCCGGTGCGCGGCCAGCACATTATCCCGCGTGCAGTTCTTGATATTGAAGAATTCATCCTTGGCCGCGATCTCCGCCACCGGCAGAATCTGCCCCCACCCCTCTTCCCGCCAGGCGCATAGAGAAACAAATTCCGAAAATTCCCCGGCCCCTTGCTGTTGCGCATGGCCTCGCGCAGCTTGTCCACATCAGCCACGTTGCTCAAGTACGTTTTTCCCCTATCGGGGCGGCCGGATCGTGGAGATGGGAAACAACGGCGGGAACCAGGCGCGCGAGCGGGCGAAATTGCCGCAAGTGCGCGTGCATGACCTGCGGCACACATATGGCACCCGCCTGCGCGCCGCCGGCGTCTCCGAGGAAGACCGGGCGCTATTGCTGGGCCACGCCAGCAAGAGCATGCCCGAGCACTACGCGACTGGAACGGTCGAGCGCCTGGTCGACCAGGCCAACAAGGTCGAGCTCACGCGGAAGAGGATGACGATCTTGCGCGTGGTCAACGGCTGAACAAGGTCACGCAAAAGTCACGCAGGCCGTTTTTGCAGAGTCACGCAAAAGCAAAAGGCCTCTAACGCGGTACCGTTAGAGGCCTTTATCTGCAAGGCTTTCGCCTTAGTGCATTTGGTTGCGGGGGCAGGATTTGAACCTACGACCTTCGGGTTATGAGCCCGACGAGCTGCCAGACTGCTCCACCCCGCGTCTGAAGAAAACAATTATAGGGCAGGTAAAATCGGAATGCAAACATTTTCTGCAATCTTTTTACAGTGATACACTCCTAACCGCATTACAGCTTCCCGCAGCCGTCCAGACCAGCGTCCCAACGCCCTGTCGCCGCAGCAGGAAAATGCACCAAGGGCACTTCCCTACTATATATATAGACAGACACCTTCCGAGCCTCTATGAAATTCTGTTCCGAGTGCGGCCACACAGTCTCCCTGCAGATCCCTCCCGATGACACGCGGCTGCGCCATGTGTGCGGCAACTGCGGTGCAATCCATTATCAGAATCCAAAGATGGTGGTCGGCTCCATCCCCGTCTGGGATCAGGATGGCCAAACCAAGGTCCTGCTCTGCAAGCGCGCCATCGAGCCGCGCCTCGGTTACTGGACCCTGCCGGCCGGTTTCATGGAAAACGCCGAAACCACCGAAGACGCCGCCCGCCGCGAAACCGAAGAGGAAGCCGGCGCGCACATCCAACTGCACGAACTGTTCTCCCTGGTCAACGTGCCCCACGTACACCAGGTCCACCTCTTCTACCGCGCCACCCTGCTCGACCTCGACTACCAGGCCGGTGTCGAAAGCCTGGAAGTGGCCCTCTATACAGAAGACCAGATCCCCTGGCAGGACATCGCCTTCCCCACGGTGGAATTCACCCTGCGCGCCTTCTTTGCCGATCTCAAGAACGTGCGCAACGGTGAAGGCAGCTTCACGCTGCACACCGAAGACATCCGCCGCCGCATGATCTGATCCGCAGGAGCACGCGGATGATCGCCTGGCTGGACCTCGATACGCCCTTCCCCGATGTCTCCCGCGCCCTCGCCGACCCGGCCGGGCTGCTGGCGGCGGGCGCTGACCTGTCGCCGCAGCGGCTGCTGGAAGCCTATCGCCATGGCATCTTCCCCTGGTTCTCCGAAGGCCAGCCCATCCTCTGGTGGAGTACCGATCCGCGCATGGTCCTGCGCACCGATCACTTCGCCGTCTCCGACAGCCTCAAAAAGACCCTGCGCCGCATCGAACGCAGCCGCCACGGCGACGGCCTCTGGCAAGTCACCTTCGATACCGTCTTCGAACAGGTCATGCAAGGCTGCGCCGGACCGCGCCGCCATGAACAGGGCACCTGGATCTCGCCCGAGATCATGGCCGGCTACACCGGCCTGCATCGCGCCGGCTACGCCCACTCCTCCGAAGTCTGGCTCAACGGCGAACTGGTCGGCGGCGCCTATGGCGTCTCCATCGGGCGCATGTTCTACGGCGAATCCATGTTCGCCCGCGTGAGCGACGCCTCCAAGGTGGCGCTGGCGCATCTGGTGTTCTTCCTGCGCAGCCACGGCGTGGAGATGATCGACTGCCAGCAGGAAACCTCACACCTGGCCTCGCTGGGCGCACGCCCGATCCCCCGCAGCGACTTCCTGCGCCACCTGCGCGCAGCCATCCAGTGGCCTCAGATACGGGGCTGGGAGCCGCTGAACCTGCTGGAGCACGGCATCCCGTCGGCCCGACGCGACTGAGCCTGGCGCGGTTCTTCACTGCAGGTATCAAAATGGTGTAAATTGGAACCTGACTCCAGGGACCGCACGGGGCAGCAGAGACCTCGCCGCCGGCCTCCCGCAAGACAGGACAGGACGCACATGACGCATCTCAAAGACTTGCCGTTCTCCACGTTGCAGTTCTATGCAACCGCGCCCTACCCGTGCAGCTATCTCGATGACCAGCAGGCCCGCTCGCAAGTGGCCACCCCCTCCCATCTCATCAATGCAGATGTGTACTCGGAACTGGTCAAGACCGGCTTCCGCCGCAGCGGCATCTTTACGTACCGCCCCTACTGCGACGGCTGCAATGCCTGCACCCCGGTACGCATCCGGGTAGCCGACTTCGAACGCAACCGCAGCCAGCGCCGTGCCTGGGAACGCAATCGCGGCCTGCAAACCCTGGTCACCAACCTGACCTACGCCCACGAACATTACGAGCTCTACCTGCGCTACCAGTGCGCCCGCCACGCCGGCGGCGGCATGGATCAGGACAGCCGCGATCAGTACGCGCAGTTCCTGCTGCAGAGCAAGGTCAATACCCGCCTGGTGGAATTCCGCGAGCCTGACGGCACCCTGCGCATGGTCAGCATCATCGACGTACTCAATGACGGCCTGTCCTCGGTCTACACCTTCTTCGATCCCGACCTGCCCGCAGCGTCCTTCGGCACCTACAACATCCTGTGGCAGATCGAACAGGCGCGCCAGCTGGAGATGCCCTACGTCTACCTCGGCTACTGGATCAAGGAAAGCCAGAAAATGGCCTACAAAACCAACTACCAGCCGCTGGAAGCCCTCCATGAAGGGGAATGGAGCCTGCTGGAAGGCTGAAGCAAGCTTCACCTTTGTGGCGCAACGTCTGCAAAAACAGGGGTAGCGGGATCAAATTGGGGGCAACTACTCCGCCAAGGCAGGGAATGGGCGGTGGCACGCGTTAGAATAGCGGCAGTTTTTTTGGCCCTCTTCTTTCCTGATCGTCCCATCGTGTCCGACAAATTCCTCTACGCACTCGCGCGCCCGCTGCTGTTTTCTCTGGAACCTGAAACCGCTCACCATCTGGTGCTGCCCGCCCTGCGCTGTGCCGCGCGCTACAGCCTGACGGACTTCGTCACCAAAAAGCCGGCCGCCGATCCGCGTACCGTCATGGGCATCACCTTCCCCAATCCGGTCGGCATGGCCGCCGGGCTGGACAAGGACGGCGCCTACATCGACGGCCTGGCCGCACTGGGCTTCGGATTCATCGAGGTCGGTACGGTCACGCCGCGCGCCCAGCCGGGCAATCCGCTGCCGCGCATGTTCCGGCTGCCGGCCGCCAACGCAGTGATCAACCGCATGGGCTTCAACAATGGCGGGGTGGATGCCTTCGTGGCCAATGTGCAATCCTCGCGTTTCTACCAAGAGCGTCAGGGCGTGCTGGGCCTGAACATCGGCAAGAACGCCGATACCCCCATCGAGCGCGCCGCCGAGGATTACGTGGCCTGCCTGGAAAAGGTTTACCCCTACGCCAGCTATGTGACGGTGAATATTTCTTCTCCGAACACCAAGAACCTGCGCCAACTGCAGGGGGCCTCTGAACTGGATTCCCTGCTGTCGCAGCTGAAGTCGGCCCAGCGCCGCCTGGCCGATCACCACGGGCGCTACGTGCCCGTCGTGCTCAAGATCGCGCCGGACATGGAGTTGGAGCAAGTGAAGAATGTTGCTGACGCGCTGCTGCGTCACCAGATCGATGGCGTCATCGCCACCAACACCACCATCACCCGCGATGCCGTGCAAGGCATGCCGCATGGGGAAGAAGCCGGCGGCCTGTCGGGCAAGCCGGTGCTGGAACTGTCCAACCAGGTGATCCGTGGCCTGAAGGCGGAAATCGGCGACGCCCTGCCCATCATCGGGGTGGGAGGTATCTTCAGCGGTGCCGATGCGCGCGCCAAGATCGATGCCGGCGCTTCACTGGTGCAGCTCTACACCGGCCTGATCTACCAGGGACCGGCGCTGGTGCATGAATGTGCCGAGGCCCTGCGCGCCCCGCAGGGCCCGGTCGCCGCGCATCACTGAAACCATCCGTCGCGCGCAAATGAAAACAGCAGGCCGCGTGCCTGCTGTTCTTCTTTGGGAAATCGCCGCGTTCAGTCCTTGGACGACTCCTTCTTGAGATTGAAGATCCGGCGCGCATTGGCATCGGATTCGGATTTCTTTTCAAAGTCGGTCTTTTCGCAACCGGCCAGCACAACACCGACGACCAGCGTCAGCAGCATGACGACGACACGCATGATATTCCCCTGAAGATTCGGATGAGGCCCCGGATGGCCGCACTCCCCTCCCAAGGGCAGGCGGACAGCGCCGCCGCATGGACCGTTGCGGCCAGCAGGGGGGCCGGCAGGCTGCATTTTATGCGCAAAAGTTCAGAATTCGATGACTATCCCTGAAAGTTTTCGCTCAAAAACGCCTGCCCGTTCCCCTCTATAATGGCAAACTTCCGACGCCCGGCCGTCGCCCCGCTCAGTCTCCATGTCCGTCAACACCATCGCCATCAACCGCCAGATGCGCCGTTTCGATGACCAGGCCAGCGTCTGGCTGTTCGGTTACGGCTCCATCATCTTCAAGGCCGATTTCCCCTATCTGGAACGCCGTCCGGCCCACATCACCGGCTGGGCGCGACGCTTCTGGCAAGGCTCGCACGATCACCGCGGCACCGCCGAGGCACCGGGCCGGGTCGTGACCCTGGTGCCTGAAGAAGGCGCCGACTGTGCCGGCATGGCCTACCTGATCACGCCAGAAGTCTTTGCCCATCTGGATCATCGCGAAAAGAACGGCTATCTGCGCCTGGCCACCACCATGCGCTTCGAGGACGGCCAGGCGGCAGAAGGCCTGATCTACATCGCCGCCGAGGACAATGAAGCCTTCGCCGGCCCGGCCAGTGAACTGGAGATCGCGCGCCAGATCGCCGGTGCGGCCGGTCCCAGCGGCCGCAACAGCGAATACCTGCTCAAACTGGCCCAGGCCCTGCGCGAACTGGGTGCCGAAGACCGCCACGTGTTCGCCATCGAACAACATCTGCTGCAACTGACCGGGCAGCCAGCCGTGCTATCGTCTGCCCCTCGCCCCTGAGCACCGCATTGAACACGCCCACAAGGAAGAAGAACATGATCAAGTCCCTCGCTGCCAGCCTCACCCTCCTCATGGCGCTGACCGCCTGCACCACCCCGGTGGAACGCACCGCCAGCGGCGACATCCCGGCCGCCCGCGTCTACATCAAGAGCATGACCGAACAGGCCGCCGGCCTGTCGCAGATCAGCTTCACGCGCGCCGCCGGCCTGCTCAACAATGACATGCTGGAACTGGCCATCAACGATGTCGTGCTGGCCCAGATCGCCGGTGGCGAGCGCTTGTCGATCTGGCTCAAGCCCGGCAGCTACGATTTCAGCGTCAAACGCGTCAACAGCCTGGGCAGCAATGCCGGGCCGACCACCGACAAGCTGACCCTGCAAGTCGCCCAGGGCGGCAGCTACCAGATACAGATCAGTACCGAATTGCGCGGCCTGAACCTGCAACTGGCCAAGTAAGCCTGATCCTCCGACGCAACAAATTGCGACGGATTGCGCAGTTTTACACTTCAGCCCCTGTGGTACGGACGACACACCGTATCACAGGGGCTGGTCGCTTCTGGCCAGACGGAATTATCAAGCCATTGATTTAAAAGGAAATATTTTTTAAATCCGGACGCCCCTGACGACGCAAGGCGACATTATTCACAAATCAGATAACTGGTATTGGGATTCAAAAGTGGAAGCACGCCCGTGAAGCGAATATATTGCAATGCAACAGATCAATTTCTTCCTCACGGAGCTCACCATGAACATCGTCGCCGACATCCTCCCGTACACCCTGCTCATCGGCGCCATGGTCGCGCGCTACCTGATTTCGGTCAAGTAAGCAGCCTCCTGGCCGGGTGATCGCCGGTCTCCGCAAGGAGATCCGCTGGCATCCCGGAGCAGTCCTGAAAGCGGTCATTGTCGCGTTGCAACGCTGACAAGCCGCTTTTTCTTTTGGTCCGGATCGGCCGCATGATCCGCACCATTCTGGCGCAAAATTGCACCATTATCATCATTATTGATATCTGGGTGATGTTCCCTGGTGCAATGTTGGTAGCCGCCTGCAGGTAAATGTCAGGTCGCGGCCTCACTTGCAAAGCTGCTGCAGCGCATTACACTCGCAAGCTTTGCCAACGCAACGAAAGTGAAGCATGAAGCGACTTGCCTCTCTCCTCGCCGCCTCCGCCCTGCTGCTGGCCGTGCAAGGCTGCGCCTGCGCGCCCGGCTTCGTCGGCTTTGACAGCCGCTGCCAGTTCATCAACGTTCCCAGCGGGCAACCCTGAATGAACAAAAGCGCCGGATCGGCTCCTGGCGGAGCCCGTCACGGCGCTTTACATGCGTAATTTCAGGTTAAATCCTGAACCCTTCTTCACGCTGATTTCAGCGTTCATCTTTCCATCCCGCCTGCTTTGTCCGGTTTTTACTCCGCAGGCGGCAGTTGCCCCAGCCACTCCCGCAAATCGTGCATGGCCTGCTCGCGCAGCCCGGCTTCTTCGTTGAAGATCTCGTGATAGGCCGAGGCATACCAGTGCAGCGTCTTGCGCTCGCCCGGCAACGCCTCGAAGAAGGCCCGGCTGCCGCGCGGGGCGACGAAGGCATCGTCTCCCGCCACCTGCAACAGCACCGGCCGCGTGAATTGGGCGGCATCGCGCGCCACATGGCGCATGGCATCGAGCATGAAATTGAGCATGCGCGGCGCAATCTTGCCGTGGTTGAGCGGGTCCTGCCGGTAGGCCCGGACCTCATGCGGATCGTGCGAGATGCGCTCGGCCGGCAAGGCGGTCGGCAGGGCCAGCCCCGGCGCGATGGCCGACGACACCTTCAGCAGCAACCGCTGCCAGCCCGACAGATCCAGCGCCAGGGCCGGCGAAGACAACGCCAGTGCCCGCACCGGACTGAAACCACCAGTGGCAAACCGCGCCGCCACCAGCCCGCCCATGCTGTGGCCGAACAGCAGCGGCGTACACTGGGTGCGGCGGCTGAAGTCATCGAAGGCCTGCTTCAGGTCCCGCAGCAGGTCATCCGGCTGGATCAGGCTGCCCTGCCGCCCTCCTGAATTGCCATGGCCGCGATGGTCGCAGATGCGCACCGAACAACCCGCTGCATTGAACAAGTGCGCCAGCGCGGCATAGCGCCCGCCGTGCTCGCCCAGCCCATGCACCATCTGCACGGCCGAAGTGGCCCCGGGCAGCAGCCAGTCGCGGCAAAACAGCCGGGTACCGTCGGCGGCGTCGATCCAGTGTTCCTGTACCGGGAGGGGAAGCGTCATGGTTTGTCGAGAAGAGTGGAATTGACGTCGGCCTGGCGGCGCGCGGTGCGCCAGGCCTTGCGCAGGCGGCGGCTCTGGCGCAGGGCGAGGTGCAGCGATGCGGCCCAGGACAGCGGACGCGGATGCACCACGGCGCGCAGCGCGCGGGCATAGTCCAGCACCATGCCGGGGGTCCAGGCCATGGTCACGGCGCGTTTGCGGATCTGGCTGGCGACCCAGATCTCCGGCGTGAACATCATCCTGACCGCATTGAACCAGTGCCGGTCGCGTCCGCCGATGACGCCTTCCAGCGCGGCCTCCAGCGCATGCGCCACGGTGCTGGAGCAGTTGCGATAGGTCAGGTTGTAAATCTCGGTCTGGCGGTAGTGCTGCCAGAAGCGGTCCAGCGAGGCGCGGCGGTAATCACGGAAAACGATCTTCTCGGTCGATTCACACCAGGCGGCGGCTTCGCTGCGGTAGTCGGTCAGGTAGCGGCCCTTGACGTCATTGTCGGCCGTGGCGCGCAGCAGGCGGGCAAACTGGTCCGGCGAGCGGTCGATTTCTTCGGCCGGATAAAGGCTGATGTAGAGCTCGGGCAGGATTTCCAGCGCCGCATGGCCGGTCGAGATGACCCCCTGGTTGTCGACGGCGGCGATGTAGCGGTCGATCAGCGGCTGCCGTCGGGCAGGGCCCTTGGCGCTGCCGGCGGGCGTCCACACGTGCACGGTCAGCGGGGGCTGTGCCCCGGAAGGCGGCTTTGCCGGGGCCGGCGCCCCGGCACCCAGTTGCGCCTGCAGGTCAGGCGCACCGTCATGCAAGCCGGCATCGAACGGGCGGTCATCGCCGCTGTTGCGCGCAACCAGCACATCGGCCGAGGCCTGCTGCGGCAGCATGCGGCTGCGCAGCGCCAGCCAGATCATGTTCCAGCCGCCGAAGATCAGGCCCAGCGCCAGGCAATACGGTACCGTGCCCTTGTAATGCGTCGGGTAAGGCTGGAAGAAGAAGATCGCCAGCAGGATCTGCACGATCCCCCCGAACATGGCCGTGCGCCAGCGCGGAAAGCGCACCACCAGCGCCGAAGTGATCTGCAGCGAGCCGCCGATGGTGAAGGCAATGCCAAAAAGCATGGCCAGCGCCATGTTGCTGGCCTGGTGCTGGGTGATGACCAGCACCGCAATGAGCAGGAACAGTCCGCCCTTGGCATAGCGCAGTGTCTTCTGTGCTCCCACGCCGCTATTGGCCATCCACAGCGTTACCAGGCTTTCCACCAGCAGCAGATAACCGAACAGGGTCAGCGGGAAATTGAGCACGCCATCAAGCGCATCGATCATCAGCGAGACGCCAACGGCACCCCAGGCCAGGCCGGCCACGGCCAGCGCATGCCAGTTGCGGCGAATGAAATCGGCACCCAGCAATAACAAGACAAGTCGTATCACGGCATTCTCCGGGGCATGCGCCCTTCCCTTTGCGATCCCGCATTCTGGGGGATTCCCTGCGGCGAGGCAAATCGCCCTGCCCGCAAGGCTGGCCGAAGCGGGCGCAATCGCGCACAATGCCGGGCTGTCTTCCCTTGCTGCCGCCCATGTCCATGTCCTTGCCGGTCCTGATCTCCGCCCTTGCCAGCAGCCTGCTGCTGCCGCCCGTCTCGCCCTTCCTGATGTGTCTGGCCGGGTTCTGGCTACGCCGTCGCGCGCCCCGCACAGGCCTGGCCCTGATGCTGCTGGGGGCCCTGATCCTGCTGGTACTCAGTACGCGCATCGGGGCCCTGTGGGTGATCCGGCCACTGGAAGCGCAATATGCGCCACTGGCCAGCGCCGGCAATGCGCAAGCCATCGTCGTCCTGGGATCGGGCCGGATCGACCAGGCACCGGAATACGGCGGCAGCGATGACTCCACCGCCATCGGCATGAAGCGCCTGCAATACGCGGCCTATCTGGCGCGCCGCACCGGCTTGCCGATCCTGGTCACGGGCGGCAGCCCCGACGGCTCGCCCGAAAGCGAAGCCGCGCTGATGGCGCGCAACCTGCAGCGCGACTTCGGGGTGCCGGTGCGTTGGCAGGAAACGCGCGCCGATACCACCGCCCAGAACGCCAGCTATTCCGCCGCCATGCTCAAGGCTGACGGCATCGAACGCATCCTGCTGGTGACCGACAGCATCCACATGCCGCGCGCCATGCGCGTCTTTGCGTATACCGGCTTGCAGGTGCAGGCCGCGCCGACCGTGTTCGCCGGGCGGTCGCGCCCGCGCCTGACCGACTACCTGCCGCGCGCCGGCAACCTGGAGCTGGCCAGCTACGCCCTGCGCGAGTGGGTCGGCCAGCTGTGGTACAGCCTCAGGCGCGCCGTGGGGCAGTGAAAACAAGGATTGCAGCACAAGCCAACCCATAAAATGAATGCCCTTGCGCCTCTTGTTCCGCCATTCAGCACAACGACAGCGGCGTAGAGTGACAAGGTCGCGCGCATTTCGTCCGTAAACGCCCGTGCACACTACTTGACCTAGCAACAACAAGCTCACGCAAGGCGATGTACCCGGCCCGCCAGGCCAGGTGCCATCGTCCCGGCACAACGATGCCAGCGAGCGCCTCTACACAATGGGAGATATCATCATGGGCCAGTTGTCCTTCAGTAAAAAACTGTGGCTGCCACTCGGTTTGAGCCTCATCGCACTGCTGGCGATATCCATCTTCAGCGCCGTCATGGTGCGCGATGTGCGCCTGGAAGAGCGCAAGAACGACCTCACCAACATCGGCCAGACCGCGCTATCCATGGTCAAGGGCTATGGCGCGCTGGCCGAATCCGGCGCGCTGACCAAGGAAGAAGCGCAAAAACGCGCCAAAGCCGCCATGAAGAGCCTGCGCTACGGCACCGACGGCTACTTCTCGATTTCCACCTCGGCGCAGATCATCGTCATGCATCCGATCAAGACCGAACTGGACGGCAAGGACCTGACCAACTTCAAGGATCCGGCCGGCAAGAACCTGTTCGTCGAGATCACCAAGGCCGGCAGCCAGCCCGGCGGCAGCTTCGTCAATTACCTGTGGCCCAAGGTCGGGGCGGCCGAACCGGTGCCCAAGACCTCCTTCGTGATCGCCTATCAGCCCTGGGACTGGAACCTGACCACCGGGGCCTACATGGATGACATCAACGCCGCCTTCATGCGTACGCTGACACAGATGGCGATCCTCTTTGCCGTGGTGGCGGCGGCCCTGATAGCGCTGGTGATCGTGATCAACCGCGGCATCCTGCGCACCATTGGCGGCGATCCGGCCAAGGCGGCCGAGGTCGCCAACCGCATCGCCCAAGGCGACCTCACCCCCAACATCGAAACCGCACCGGGCGACCAGAGCAGCCTGCTTTACGCAGTACGCAGCATGCGCGATTCGCTGCTGAGTACCATCGCCAACATCAAGACTTCGGCCGACACCATCGCCACTGCCAGCCAGGAAATCGCCAGCGGCAACCTCGACCTGTCGAGCCGCACCGAGCAACAGGCCGGCTCCATCGAGGAAACTGCCTCGGCCATGGAAGAACTGACCGCCACCGTCAAGCAGAATGCCGACAACGCGCGCCAGGCCAACCAGCTGGCTGAATCGGCATCGGAAGTGGCGATCCAGGGCGGCAGCGTGGTCGGCCAGGTGGTGCAGACCATGGAAGGCATCACCGACAGCTCGCGCAAGATTGCCGACATCATCGGCGTGATCGACGGCATCGCCTTCCAGACCAACATTCTGGCGCTGAACGCGGCAGTGGAAGCCGCCCGTGCCGGCGAGCAGGGACGCGGCTTTGCGGTGGTGGCCTCGGAAGTGCGCTCACTGGCCCAGCGTTCGGCCTCGGCCGCCAAGGAGATCAAGTCGCTCATCGATGACTCGGTGGCCAAGGTCGATACCGGCAGCAAGCTGGTCGAACAGGCCGGTGCCACCATGACCGAAGTGGTGGCCAGCGTGCGCCGCGTCACCGACATCGTGGGGGAAATCAGCTCGGCAAGCCAGGAACAAAGCGCCGGCATCGCCGAAGTCGGCCGTGCCATCACGCAGATGGATGAGGGGACGCAGCAGAACGCCGCCCTGGTGGAGCAAGCCGCGGCTGCGGCGCAATCGCTGCAGGATCAGGCGACCACCCTGGCCGGTCTGGTCGGACGTTTCCAGATTGATGGCAGCCAGGCGCGCACCGTTGCGGCTGCACCGGCGGCGGTCAAGCCGGCCGCACGCCCGGCACCTGCCGCGTCGGCGAGCGCTGCGCCGCGCAAGCCGGCAGCGGCTCCGGCGGCACGTGCGACCATTCCAGCACCCAAGGCCGCCCCGGCCAAACCCGCTGCAGCAGCCGCGCCCAAGGCGGACGCACCCGCAGCCAAGCCTGCCGCCAAACCCTCGCGCCTGCCTGCGGGCGACGATGAAGGAGATTGGGAAACCTTCTGAGCCCCCTTGCCTTGCGCAACACCAGCCCGCTTCATGCGGGCTTTTTTCATGGGGACGCCATTCAGGCCAGGGCGGCGCGGCTTTCCCCCACCAGCCGGCTGATCAGCCCGGAGTCGGGTGCCACCGCCAGTGCGCGCGCCGTATCCTGCTTGCCGCTGGCCAGCAGGCCCTGCTCATTGGGAGCAATGGTGTATTCGCTATGGCAGGCCGGGCAGTACAGCGTATCGCCGGCCACGGCTTCCCGGGGCCGTACGATGATCGGGCCGCATGAGAGGCAGCGCTGCAGAGGAATGCCCTCATCGCTGTGGCCCACGATGTGGGCCAGTTCCGCATCGGCCTGCAGGCCGATGAAGCGGCGTCCCAACTCGGCATCGAACTGCTTGCCGAGCTCACCCTCGATGATTTCCATGGCCCGTGCAATGGGCATCCCGCTGCGATAGGGACGCGTGCTGGTCATGGCGTCGAAGGCGTCGCAGATGCCGACGATGCGCGCAGCCAGCGGGATGTCCTCACCGCGCCGTCCGAAGGGATAGCCGCGCCCGTCCGGTGTTTCGTGATGCAGCAGCACCGCCTCTTCGGCCAGGGCTGCCAGCGGGTGGCCCGCAAGCATGCGGTGGCCGATCTCGGGATGCGTCCTGATGACCGCGTATTCCGCCTCATCCAGCCGCGATTTCTTGCCCAGTACGGCATCGGGGATGCCGATCTTGCCGAGATCATGCAGGAAGGCACCGATGGTGATGCGGGCCACCTGCTCCGCGGGCAGTCCGGCGGAATGCGCCAGCAGACGCGACAATCGCGCCACCCGCCACAGATGCCCGCCGGTATAGGGATCGCGCGCCTCCACCGCCCAGGCCAGCAGGAACAGGCTCATCAGCAGTTGCTCGTCGTGCGCCGCCTGGCGCGCAGCTTTGTTGCGGGTGGCGCGCTGCCACAGGGAAAGCAGATTCATCCGGCAGCTCCTTGTCGGGCAGGCTCATCGTAGACCAGGCGGATATCGACCTCGCGATCAACGAACTGCCATTCGGCACTCCGGCGCAATCGCGCGACCAACTCTTCGAATGCTTCAGCGTGTTCCGGCGCGTACTCGAACCAGGTCAGGAAATCGAAAGGCTCGCCCAGTTCGCGCGCATGGTAGAGACGGCGCGCAATCGGTGGCAGGTACTCCAGCCCGATGGCGATGTGGTGCGACTGCTCCTCCAGGATCGCGCGGCGCTCATCCTGCGCCAGCGCCCACCAGGCCGGGTTCTTGCGGATCGGGATGAGGGCTGCGCAGCGTGCCTCGGGCCGCCCCAGGCCCTGCTGCACCGCGCCCAGCGTATCGAGTTCGTGCCGCGTGGCATAACGCGCATGACCGGTGGCACCGTCCAGGCGCCACTGCACGCCGGGCGTAGCGGTGGACTGCGCCTCGCCGGGACCGGCGACGGCAAGCCTTCCCGCCATTGCCAGCGATTCGCCGACCACGGCGTCGACGCGCAAGATGCGCCAGCCTCCACTGAGTCCTGCGACGAATGCGGTATGGATCACGCTCATGCTCAATCTCTCCAGGACTTACCAGCGCAACAGGCGCGGACCCAGCAGCAGGCCAAGTGCTGCCGGAATGAGGATCCCGAGGAAATACCAGATTCCCCAAAACGGCACGCCCATCTCCGGGCAATGCAGGCAATACACCATGGTCGCCGTGGCACCGGCCAGCAGGCCAGCCACCGCACCACTCAGGCGCAGCCGGGTCGGGGCCATGCCGCGCACGGCCCAGAAGATGCCGATGAAGAGTGGAATCGACAGCAGCGCGATGTTGAACGGGCAGCTGCGCCAGCTGATCCCCATCAACAGCGGCAGCCGCTGGGCTACCGGTGCACTGAGCAACACGGCTGCCCCACCCAGCCACACTGCCATGGCAGGCAGGGCGATGCCTGACCAATTGGCACCCACGCGCAATCCCGGACGCACCAGGCGTCGCAGCACCAGCATGGCCCCCACGGCCAATGTGGTGGGAAAGGCCAGCTTGATCCAGAACAGCGGCACGCCCAGCATCACCGCCAGATCGGGACGCAGCCCGTAGATCTTCAGCATCAGCAACAGCGAACCCAAGCCGCCCAGCACCAGGGCCTGGGCCATCTGCTTGACCGGCAAACGCCGGTCCACCGGTGCCACGCCGCTGGCCATCATCGAAATAAGGTCTTCGGTCTTCATGCTTGCAGTTTCTCCCGGATCTTCAGGGCCAGGGCCTTGAGGCCACGATGGATGCCGACTTTCACGGCCGATTCCGACATCCCGGTCAGTTGTGCCGTCTCGGCCACCGACAGGCCTTCCAGCTTGACGTGAACGATCGGCAAACGCTGCTTGTCGGGCAATTCCTCCAGCAGCGCACCGACATCGCGCCGCGCCTGGGCCGGTTCATCATCACAGGTGGTGAGCAGGTCGTGCTCTTCGTCCAGCGGGTCGTTGAAGGCTTCGCGGCGCGAACGGGCGCGCAGGAAGTCCATCAGCTTGTAGCGCGCGATGGCATGCACCCAGGCCGTCAGCGGCTGATCGTGGCGATAGGTATGGCGGGCGTTGTGGATGGCCAGCAGGGTTTCCTGCACCACATCCTCGACGTCATCCTGCAGATGCACCAGGCGCTTGCGCAGGAAGGCGCGCAGGCGGCCGCTCAATTCGGCCAGAAACTGGCGATAGGCCACGGCGTCGCCGTCGAGACCGGCCAGCAGCAGCATGCGCAGGCGCTCCTCGGCGGGATGCGAGGGCTTGCCAGGACGGCCGGCCACCTCATCCGGCACGGCCGGTCCCCCAGTCGCCAACAGGAATGGACTTTCAGTCATGGGCATGCCACCCGATCACCAACGAAGCAGCCACGGGCCGCACAAGGCGCCGGCCGCCGTCGGCAGCGCCACCCCCAGTACATACCAGACGCCCCAGAACGGCGGCGCCATCTCCACGCAATAAAGCGAATAGACTAGCACGCCCTGGGCACCCGCCACCAAACCGGCCACCGCACCGGCGGCACGCAATTGCGTGGGCGCCATCCCGCGCAGGAACCACAGCATGCTGGCCAGCGTGGGCAGCGACAGCAAGGCCACATTGGCCGAACACACTTCCCAGCTGCTGCCCAGCAGCAGGTCCAGACGCTGCGAAGGCGGTGCCAGTGCCAGCCAGCTGCCACCGGCCAGCCACAGCAGGGCCGGTGGCAGCAGCAGTCCTGCCGCCGGAGCCAGCCCCATGCGCATGCCCGGCAGGGCCAGGCGCGAGGCCGCCAGCTGCCCGGCCAGCAAGGCCGCCAGCGGGAACGACACCTTCATCCAGAACAGCGGCTGCTGCAACAGTTCACGCAGGTCGCTGCGCACCCCATAGAGTATGGCCAGCAGCAGGGCCGCCCCCATCAGGCCCAAGGCCAGCGCCACCGCCATGCGCGCGGCCACGTTGCGCACCAGGCTGCGCTGGACGGGGCCGGGGGGCTCGCCCGTTCCCGTTGCCAGCATATTGACCAGTTCCATCGTTTTCATTCACATCCCCTTTGGGCCCGTGCGGGCGGACTGCGCAATGGCGCGCTCTCTTTTGTATTCGTTCACAACAGCGCTGCGGTTACAGCAGGCGCGAAAAATATTTTTTCAAAAAATCTTCATCGTGCTGTAACCGGCCAGCCACTCCCTGCGAATTAACAAGCAGATCGGACGCAAAGCAGCAGCAAGCGAAACGCCGGTCAGTGTCATCTTCCACTTCATCCATTTTCAGGAGCACACCATGAACCACTTCGTCGCCACCGCCGCACTGACCCTCGCCACCCTCGCCTCCGGCGTCGCCATGGCGCAAGACAAGCAACCGATGAACAAGACCGCCGTCGAGAAGTGCTACGGCGTCTCCCTGGCCGGCCAGAACGACTGCAAGGCTGGTGAAGGCACCACCTGCGCCGGCACCGCCAAGATGGATTACCAGGGCAATGCCTGGAAGAACGTCCCGGCCGGCACCTGCACCTCGATCAAGACGCCGCGCGGCATGGGCTCGCTCAAGCCGGTCTGATCGTTCCGGAGCCATCGGCCATGACAACGTCACCCCTCACCGCCGGCCTGGGTCTCAAACCCCAGCATTTTGATGCAGCGCTGGCCTGCAAGGCAGCGGGACTGTGGTTCGAAGTCCATCCGGAAAACTACCTGATGGACGGCGGCCCCCGCCTGGCCTGGCTGCAGGCGATCCGGGAGCATCATCCGGTGGCCCTGCACGGGGTGTCGATGTCACTGGCCGGGCCCGACGCGCCCGATCCCCTGCATCTGCGCAAACTGGCACAACTGGTGTCGCGCATCGAACCGGTGCTGGTGTCCGAACACCTCGCCTGGTCGCGCATCGGCGGCCACTACCTGCCCGACCTGCTGCCGGTGCCGCGTACCAACGACACACTGGCACGCCTGGCTGACAACATCAGCCGCACTCAGGATGTTCTGCAGCGCCGGATCGCGCTGGAGAACCCGTCGCATTACCTGCACATAGAACAGCACAGCTGGAGCGAGCCGGACTTCCTGCGTGAACTGGTGCGCCGGACTGGCTGTGGCTTGCTGGTCGACGTCAACAATGTGCACGTGAGCGCCTGCAATCTCGGCACCGACGCGCACCACTACCTGGAACAGTTGCCGTTCGATGACATTCTCGAAATCCATCTGGCCGGCCACAGTGCCGATGCCAGCCTGCCCGGCCTGCTGGTCGATTCCCATGACGCTCCGGTTGCGGCAGCGGTCTGGGAGCTCTACGCGCATCTGCTGGCACGCACCGGGAAGCGTCCCACCCTGATCGAACGGGATGGCAACGTGCCCACGTTCGACGTGCTGCTGGCCGAGCGCGACATGGCCGGCACCTTGCTGCATCCGGCAGCGGCCACGCACGAGGAGCAAGCCGCATGAATGCCCCCGACCATCGCTACTACGCCAGCTTCCTGCAGGCCCTGCTGAACGGGCAGAGCGACGACCCAGGCGTTGCCGCACTGCTGGCGCAACCGGCCTTCGCGGTCTATCGCAATACCGTCTTCAAGGGCTGTGTCGACGCACTGCTGGCCAACTATCCGGCGGTGCACCGGCTGGTCGGCAGCCCCTGGATGGAGTCTGCAGCGCAGGCCTTTGCGCGCGAGCACTTGCCACAAGAAGCCAGCCTCATCTGCTATGGGGCGGGCTTTGCCGATTTCCTTGCCACGCTGGAAGCAGCACGGGAATTGCCCTACCTGCCGGGCGTCGCCACCCTGGACCGCTGCTGGACCGAAGCGCACCTGGCCGCCGACGACCCGCTGCTGGACGTGTCGGCCCTGCACACGGCGCTGGCCGCCGGCCAGGACATCACGCTGGTACCGCATGCCGCCAGCCGCTGGCATCACGATCCGCAGCATCCGGTCTACACCATCTGGAGCATCAACCGCAGCGACGCTGACGACACCGAAATCGCCCCCGAATGGCAGGGCGAAGGAGCCCTGCTCACGCGGCCGCACGGCCAGGTGCAATGGCAGCCGCTGAGTGCGGGCGCATCAGGCTTTCTCGATGCCTGCCGCGATGGCTGCGGCATCGCCAGCGCTGCCGGCCAGGCGCTGGCCCGGGAGCCCGGCCTGGAGATCGGCACCATGCTGGGCCAGTTGATCCAGGCCGATGCCTTTACCTCGTTTCACTGAACGGAGACTTCCATGAACCAGCCCGCCACCCTGCCTGCCGACGTGCAGCCCTCTCCCTCGCTGTGGTCGCGCGCCGCCGACCTGGCCACGCGGGTGATCAGCGACAACGTGCTGACGCTGGTCGCCCGCGTGGCGATCGCAGCGATCTTCTTCCTCTCGGGCCGCACCAAGGTCAGCGGTTTCCTTGACATCAAGGACAGCACCTATGTCCTGTTCCAGGAGGAATACCACCTGCCGCTGGTACCACCCGACCTGGCCGCACACCTGGCGACCTATGCGGAACACTTCTTCCCGCTGCTGCTGATCCTCGGCCTCTGCACCCGGGGCGCGGCCCTGGCCTTGCTGGGCATGACCACCGTCATCGAGATCTTCGTCTATCCCGATGCCTGGCCCACGCACCTGTCCTGGGCTGGCTTGCTGCTGCTCCTGGTCGCGCGCGGCGGTGGGGCCTGGTCGCTGGACCGGCGCCTGGGACTGCGTTGATCACGGGGAGAAAAGCATCATGTTGAACAGAATGAAGCTGCGTACCGGCCTGATGCTGGTACTGGGACTGTTGACGCTGGCGCTGTGGCTGGCTGCCGGCATGGCCTGGCAGGGTGCGCGCTCGGCCAGCCGCGCCACCGTCGCGCTGATCGAACTCTCGGACCGCCACATCCAGCCGCTGCATGACACCGAGCGCCTGTTCCTGAACACTCTGATCAACATGGACAATGCCTACATCAACCTGGTCAAGGGCGATGAAATCAAGTCCAACGACTACAGCCGGCGCGCCTCGGCAGCCCTGCAGGACGCACGCAAGGCCTTCGACGGCTATCGTCAGGGATTGACGCCATCGGCACTGGCGGAACCGGAAGCGGTGCGCGTTTCGGCTGCCTACGACAGCTACATCAAGGTATTGAACCTGCGCGAGGTCGCCCTCTATGACGTATCGCTGGAGGACTACGCCGCCGCCACCGTCAGCGCCGAAGCCGCCGACCGCGAATTCGCCGCCACGCTGCGCGCCGTGATCCAGCATGCGGAACAGGTGAAGGATGGCCTGCGCCTGGCCTCCGAACGCCGCTCGGACCAGGCCACACTGCTGGCGGTGGCCATGCTGGCGGCCTCGGTCCTGCTCATCGCGATCTGCTGGCTGCTGTTTGATCGTCTGCTCTTGCAGCCGCTCAAACGCGCAGCCGACCATTTCGACCGGATCGCCGATGGCGACCTGAGCCAGGCGGTGCAAGGCATCTCCGGCAATGAAATCGGCGTCCTGCTGGCGGCTCTGCGGCGCATGCAGCATGGCGTGGCCCTTACCGTGGGCGACATTCGCGAAGCGACCCGGGACCTGCATCACGGGGCCGCCGACATCGCCCAAGGCAACGGCGAACTGGCACAACGCACACAAGCGCAGGCCAGTACGCTGGAGACCACCGCCGCGACCCTGGAACGGCTCTCCGGTGCGGTGCGCAACAATGCACAAAATGCCGAGCGCACCAACGCGCTGGCCGCTGCTGCCGCCAGCGATGCGGAGCGCGGCGGACAGGTCATGAGCGGCATCGCCGGGGCGATGGCCCAGGTTACCGCCGGGGCGGGACGCATTTCCGACATCGTCAGCCTGATCGACGGCATCGCCTTTCAGACCAACATCCTGGCATTGAACGCCTCGGTCGAAGCTGCCCGTGCCGGCAGCCAGGGCCGGGGTTTCGCGGTCGTGGCATCGGAAGTGCGCTCGCTGGCACTGCGCAGCGCCGAGGCCGCTCGCGAAGTCAAGGACCTGATCGCCACCTCGATCGGTTCAGTCGACCAGGCTGCGCAACAGGTCAAGGAGGCCGACCAGGCCATCGTGCAGATCGTGCAGTCCTTCGGCAACGTCATGACCACCGTCAACGAAATTGCGATGGCAACGCGTGAGCAGGCCGAGGGGATTTCCCAGGTCAGCCTCAGCCTGGTCGAGATGGATCGCGCGACTCAGCAGAATGCTGCCCTGGTCGAACAGACCGCTGCCGCCGCCGATGCCCTGACCGAACGGGCGGCCACACTCACGGCGTCGGTGGCGGTGTTCACGCTGACCGCACCGGCAGCGGTGATGCTGGCCGACACGGACGGCAGTCCCGCTTTGCCACTTCCTCCGCTGGCCGCGTTGAGTCAATGAATTCACCCCGCATGACCGATAACAAGAGAAGGAGCGAACCCATGCCGTCTACCGGGGTCCTGGAAGAGCTGATTGAAGAAAGCTTCACTTCGGCCTTCAACCACCATGCTGCGGGTCGCCTGCAAGCTGCCGAGGAGGATTATCGCCTGGTCCTCGCCATGGAGGAGCAGTACGCCCCGGCCCAGCACTACCTGGGCGTACTGCTGCACCAGTGCGGACGGCATGAGGAAGGCCTGGCGCTGATGCACGAAGCCGCGCGCACCAGCCCGCCCGATGCCGCCTGGTGCAATGATCTGGGCAACGTCCTGTTCGCCTGCGGGCGCTTCGACCAGGCAGAGCTGGCCTACGGACAAGCCCTGACCTTGCACTCCGACGATGCCCAGCTGTGGACCAACCTGGCCGCCGCACGGCGCGCGCAGCACCAGCCGCAGGCCGCCATCGCCGCCTGCGAGCAGGCCCTGTTGCGAGATCCGCATTGCCTCCCTGCCTTGTACCAGCTGGCTGACCTCTACGCTGCGCTGGGCGACCGCATGCAGAGTTCGCGTTACCAGTGCCTGGCCTTTGTGCTGCCGCCGCATGAGGGCATGTCACGCGAGCTGCTGGCCATTTCCTTTTACTTCCTGGGACGGGTGGAAGAAGCGGCGGAAGTCTGCCGCCAATGGCTGCGGGAAGAGCCAGGCCACCCCATCGCCAGCCACATGCATGCGGCGTACGCGGGTCTGCCCAGCCACAGCGTGCCGCGCGATTACATCGTGCGTCGCTTCGACGAGTATGCCGATCACTTCGACAGCAACCTGGTCAGCCACCTGGACTATCGCGGACCGGAAGTGCTGGGCATGCTGCTCAACGCCTTCCTGTCGGAGATAACGCCAAGTACGGTGCTGGACGCCGGCTGCGGCACCGGGCTGTGTGCGCCGGTCCTCGCGCCTTACGCGCTGGCTCTGGAAGGCGTGGACCTCTCCCCCAACATGTTGCGTCATGCCGCGCAACACCCGCAGTACACGGCGCTGGAACAGGCGGACGTGGTGGAATGGATGGCAGCCCATCCGGCACGCTATGGCCTGATCGCCGCCTGTGACGTGCTGATCTACTGCGGGGAGCTGGCGTCCTTCTTCGCAGCGGCGCGATGCTCCCTGCAGCCGCAAGGCCATCTGATCTTCACGGTGGAACTGGCTGGCGAAGAACACGCCGCTCCCTACACGCTCCATCCCAGCGGCCGCTTCCGCCACCAGCGCAGTTATGTCGAACACTGCCTGCAAGCCGCGGGCCTGGAGGTGCTGCTGGTGCGCGAAGAAAGCCTGCGCGTCGAAATGCAGCAAGCCGTGCCGGGACTGGTGGTCCTGGCACGGGGGTGAACGATCGCGCCGGAGCGCCGGCGCGACTTGGCCGCGCTCAGCCGATGGCGCGAGCGATGGCCGGCAACATGTCCGACGGTTCCGGACGGCGGGTGTAGTCAGGATTGACTTCGGCATAAACGATCACGCCATCCGGCGCGATCACGTAGCGGGCCGGCATGGGCAGCGTCCAGCTGGCATCGCCATTGAAAGCGGGCAATTCATTCTTGAGCGAGCGATACAGCTCCACCAGATAGTCCGGCAAGGTGAAGCGCAGTCCGAAGGCGGCGGCTACCTCATTGCCCGCGTCCGAGAGGATGGGGAATTCCAGGCCGTTCTGGCGCGTCGCCTTGCGGCTGTTGGCCGGCAGCTGCGGCGAGATCGCCACCAGGCTGGCTCCGGCCTGCTGCAACTGCGGCAGGACTTCCTGCAGCGCCTGCAATTCCATATTGCAGTAAGGGCACCACACACCACGATAGAAACTCACCGCCAGCGGTCCTCGGGCCAGCAGCTCGGCGGACGAGACCGGCTTGCCGTCCGGATCGGCCAGCGTGAACTGCGGTGCACGGTCACCCGCCTTGAGCGCCCGTGCGGCCGCCCCTGATGCGATCAGTTCATCGGTGGCGCGCTGCATGGTGGCAATGACCGGTGCGGGTACGTTGTAGGGTGGCTTGCCGGCCACGAAGTCGGCTTTGAAGGCGTCCAGCTTGTCTTGCAGAGTCATGATGAGGCTCCTGTCATTGAGGTCGGTAAATGGGATAAGGCTGCTCGGCGGTGTTCCTCACCACCGATGCAGCGCATTCTGGTCCTCTGGTGACGGGAATGGCAGACAGGCAATGGCTATAATGCTTATTCCACTTTGGAATAAATGAGATCACTATGGATCGCTTGCTGGCCATGACGGCCTTTGTACGTGTCGTAGAGGCGGGATCGTTCTCGGCGGCGGCGCGGGTGCTGGGCGTGGGACAGCCGGCGGTCTCCAAGACCGTGGCGCAGCTGGAAGACAAGCTCAAGGTCAGGCTGCTGCTGCGCTCCACCCACGGTCTCACGCCGACCGAAGCGGGGATGCGTTTCTTCGAGCGCGCCCGCGTGGCCATCCAGGAAGCGGAGGAAGCCGAACTGGCCGCACGCGGTGCCGGCGCAGGCCTGGCCGGACGCTTGCGGGTTTCGGCCGCCCCCACCTTTGCGCGGCTGTTCGTGATTCCCTTCCTGCCGCTGTTTCTGGCACGTCATCCGGCACTGGAGGCGGACGTGATCCTGGATGACCGCACCATCGACCTGGTGGCCGAAGGCATCGACGTCTCGCTGCGCATGGGGAACCTGGCCGATTCCGCCAGCGTCGCGCGCAAACTGGCCACGACGCGGCGCTCGGTGCTGGCCACCCGCGCCTATCTGGAGCGGGTCCCGGCACCACGGGTACCGGCAGATCTGGCCAGGCACGAGACCCTGGTCTTGAGCCAATTGGACAATGTCTGGACCTTCACCCGTGCCAGTACCGCAGTCTCGGTCATGGTGCAGGGGCGGGTGCGTTTCAACGCCGCCGAGGGCATCCGCGCGGCCGTGCTGGCCGACATGGGTCTGGCCATTGCCTCTGACTGGATGTTCGCCCCTGAACTGGCGGCCGGCAGCGTGGTACGCGTCCTGGAAAAATGGACGCTGCCGGACATCGCCCTGTGGGCGGTCTTTCCCACCGGCAGGCTGGCCAGTGCCAAGGCGCGTGCCTTTGCTGATTTCGTCGAGGAGATCATGCTGCAGCAGCAGATCCTGACCTGAAGCACGCGTCGATCAAGGCGCGTGGCATGGATCCTGCATCGCATCGCGGCAAGCCTGCCGACCCAACCATGCCAGGACGGCAACGCAGGGGCACGAGCCATATCCACCGTGCAACACGGATGAAGAAAGTTTCACTTTTTGTCGCACTTTTAGACCAAGGTACAGTCGTACCGGCATCCGGCATGGCTTAGAATAGCCAAAGCTCACGACGTAATCGATTGGTACGCACCGGCTTGATGCGCGATGAATTCCCCCTTTTCGTCGCCCTGGACAGGCCGCCCAGGTGCGACATCTGAAAAGGAAACGTAATGACGCAGTCACCCAAAAACATCTCGGCCCTGATGTGTGAGCTCAGCGTGGCGCTGGCGGAATTGTCGGAGAAGATGAGCAATCTCTCGGTCACGCTGGAAAATTCCTACCTGGAATCCAACGCCCCGGAACCAGCCGCCCTCATGGAAGCGGCCCGCGAAACCATCGAGAAGGCGCGCGGCAGCTAAGCCCACGCCGCGCCCGCATCTCCCTGCAACTCACCTCATCCGGCAGCCGGATTCATTCCGGCCTGCCCGGCTAACCGGCCACCCAGCCACAGCAGCGGCCTCCCTCATCAAAAGTCATATTTCAGTTCGGCAAAGACCGTGCGCTGCGGGAAGGGATGGAACAGGAAGTAATCCCGGTTGGTCAGGTTGTCCACGCCCACCGCACCGCTCCAGTGGCGGTCGATGCGATAGCGCACGCGGGCATCGAACACGGTATAGCCATCGAAGCCCTGATAGGTGTGCGTGTTGATGTCGGTATTGTCGACGGTCGCGTAGACCCGCCCGCTGTAGCGCCCTGCCACCGTATAGGTCCAGCGGTCATCCGGCTTGTAGCTGGCCACCAGCGTGGCGCGCCATTCCGGCACGTAGGGCGTGCGCTTGCCCACCGAGGTCGCGCCCGCCGTGGTGGCGACATAGCCCTTGTTTTCCAGGATGCGGGCATCGACCCAGGTCACGCTGCCGTTCAGCGAGAAACCCCGTACCAGCAGATCGTTGCGCTCGAAGGCCGCCTCGATGCCACGCTGGCGGGTGCGATCCACGTTCTGCGTGAAGGAGGCGACACCGCTGCCGATGGTGGAACTCTGCGAAATCAGCGCATCCGACACCCGCTCTTCGAACAGCGAAACGCGCCACTTGCCCTGCCCTTCCTGCAACTGCTTTTCGATGGCCAGTTCGGTGGACCAGACCTTCTCGGGCTTCAGGTTGGGATTGGCCTGCAGATAGACGCCATTGAGCAGCACGTTCTGGTACAGCTCGCCCACGGTCGGGAAGCGCAGCGCGCGGCCGGTGGAGAGCGTGGCCACCCAGTCGTCCGCCAGGGCCCAGGCCAGCGAGGCTTTGGGCGAGAGTCCGCTGTGGCTGACCTCCGGCTGGTTCACCGCGAAGACGGTGCTGCCTGAGGTCGAGACATTGCGGCCATCGAAGGCACGCCACCATTCGTACCGTGCACCCAGCGTGGCCTTCAGGGAAGACGACAAGCGCCACACATCCTGTGCCCACAGCGCGGAAGTCTCGGTCTTGCCGCGCGAGTCGGAGGCCAGCGTGCCGTTGCCACCGCTGATCCAGTTGCTGGTGTTCCAGGTCGGCGTGGCCAGGGTGTAGCGATCCAGATGCGCACCAAAGCTGATGACCTGGGCACTGCCCTGTGGACGCCAGATGCCCTTGGCATCGACGGTGCTCCAGCCGGTGCCGCTGGCATCGGCGATGGTGCCGGCCCCGCCGCTCTGGCCCGCCGGGAAGGTGGCCGTCGAGGTGCGCGTCAGGTCACGCGACGCGGACAAGGTCGACGCCGCCAGTTGCCAGTCCCACTCGCCCCCGGTCTTGCTGCGCAATTCCAGCGATTGCATCCATTGCTGCTGGTCCACGTCGTTGCTGGAAAAGCCGCTGGTATAGGCCGTGGCGCCACTGGCGGTCTTCAGGAAACTCTGCGGATTGGCGCTGGCCTGGTTCTGCCAGAAGCCCAGGGTATAAGTGGCCGTGAGCGCCGGCGTGAAGTCGTAAGAAACCTTCAGCCGCGCCGTGTCCTGCACCGTATGGGTTAGATTGCCGGCGCCCAGCACATACAGGTTCTTGCCGGTACGATCCTGCGCCAGCACCGCGCCGGTAGTGCCGGCCGGCAGGCTGGTGGCGGTGATCCAGGTCACCGGCTGCGAGTAGCTGTCCAGATGATTGACCGAGAAGCGCCAGGCCAGCGCCCCGCTGCGATTGCCCAACCCGACGTTGTACTCCTGCGCGCGATAGGTACCGGACGCGCCGTACTGGCTGAAATCCTGCTGCGCATATTGCGCCTTGATGCTGGCCTCGAACTGCTGCGGCATGCGCGTGGTGATCTCGGTGACCGCACCGTAGGAATTGCCCGGATACTCCGCCGCAAACGGTCCATACATCACGTCGATGCGCTCGATCTCTTCCGGTGCCACCATGAACCAGCGCGGCGAGCCATTGCCATTGTTGTTGTTCACCAGCGCCGAGAGCAGGATGCCGTCGGCATAGATCAGGCTGCGCGCACTGGCGTTCACGCCCGTGGTGCGAGTGGCCAGCGGGGATTGCGTATCGCCGATGTAGCGCTTGCGCACCGAGAGGCTGGGCAGATACTTCAGCACATCCGAGCTGTCGGTGACGTTGATGCTGTTGGCAGCGGTATCGGCAGTGACGCTGGCCGTGGTCTGCGGCAGTTGCTTGCGCTCCGCGACCGAGCCACTGCTGCGCACTTCGATGGTGGGCAAGGTCGCGGCCTCGCTGCTGCCGTCACTGGCGGCGGCCTGCTGGGCCAGGGTGCTGCCGCTCCAGGCGCAGAGCACGGCCAGCAGCAAGGGATGCAGGCGAAGCGGACGGGAGACGGCAGAAGCCGGCGAAGACGGAGACAATGAGGAGCAAACAGGCAGCGTGTTCATGGCGAGGATGTCTGACTTTTCTTGGTGTTGTGAGGGAAGCGCGCGCAGCCGCACCCGCGACCGCCGTGACGTTCGCACTCCCTGTTTTTTCATCGGCGCAATCTATCACGCAGCCTGTGCGCTGCAATCCCGTGGCCGTGCTGCCGTCCGGCAAGAGCGGCTTGCGGATCCGAAGAAAGTCCTTTTGGCACAAGCAGTTAGCGGCAGCGAACAACAAAAAAAATGGGCTGCGACATATTGCCGCAGCCCGCAAATACAACAGAGAGGAGGTGTGATTGGACCCGATTTCCGTGCTCCGTCCCTTAATCCACATCAAACACGCTGCGCTGATCCTTGCCCTTTTACCTTCACGCACAACATCCGGTCACGCCACCAGAAGCCGCGGGTGAATTGCGCATCGCCACGCCTGCGCCGCCTTTTGCGGAAATAAAAAAATCCGGCTTCTTGCGCGAAGGCCGGATTTTTCATTCATCGATTCCAGAGATGAATCAGGTGCGCATCATCAACTGCCGCGATAAGTCGAATAAGCCCACGGCGACACCACCAGCGGCACATGATAGTTCTGCGAGGCATCGGCCACGCCGAAGGCAATCACCACTTCGTCGACGAAACGCGGTTCCGGCAGGCTCACGCCCTGTTCCGCAAAATAATCACCGGCCGCAAAGACCAGTTCGTACTTGCCGGGCTGCAGCGCCTCGCCTTCCAGCAGCGGCGCATCGCAACGGCCATCGCTGTTGGTGACGGCGTGCTTGAGCAGCGTCTTGCCGCCGCCAGTCACCGCGTAGAGCGCCAGCTTGACGCCCGCGCCGGGCTTGCCCTTGGTGATATCCAGCACGTGCGTGCTCAGTTTGCCCATATTGCTGTCCTTTCGCTGTGTAATGGATGAGTGAGGATGAGTAAGGATGAGTGATCGTGAGCGCCGATGATATACCGCCGCCCGCCAAACCCTATACGAGTGCGCTTATACCGGCCATCGATGCAGCGGACATAATGCCTTACCGCGCAGCCCCCTGCCAAACCGGAGCCGACATCCGGACCGCAGATACCAGCACGGGCCCGGCGCGGCAATCATCTAAATCATTTATATCAAACAACATCCATCACTGGAGGAGACACCATGCCCATTCCATCCCTGCGCCTGCACGGCACGCTCGCGGGCGTCCTGCTCATGGCCGGCGGCAGCGCACTGGCGGCCGACTGGGCCGACAACTCGATCGGCTACCGTTACGGCACGAAGTTTGCCGAGCCCTTCAATACGCAGGACATCAGCAAGAACATCGTCAACTTCCAGCATGCCAGCGGCTACAAGTTCGGCACCAATTTCCTCAACGTCGACCTGCTGATGTCGGACAGCAAGGATGACAATGCCCAGGAAGCCTATGTCACCTATCGCCATACGCTGGACATCGGCAAGATCAGCGGCCGTGACCTGTCCTTCGGACCGGCGCGCGGCGTCGGCCTGACGCTGGGCTTTGACTGGAACACCAAGAACGACAACAGCTATGCCTCGAAGAAACGCATGTGGGTGGTCGGCCCGACCCTGATGATGGATGTGCCGGGTTTTCTCAACGTGAGCGTGCTGGCCCTGTTCGAAAGCAACCAGCCCAAGGGCATCAGCAGCCGCTACACCTATGACACGCATCCGATGCTGAACCTGGCCTGGGGGATCCCGCTGGGCGGCAGCGGATGGGCCTTCGAGGGCTACCTGAACTACATCGCCGCCAAGGGCAGGAACGAGTTCGGCGGGTCGACTGCGCCCGAACTGAATTTCGACGGACAGCTCATGTACGACCTCGGCACGGCCATGGGACTGGGCAAGAACACCTTGCGCCTGGGTCTGGAATACCAGTACTGGCGCAACAAGTTCGGCAACCCGAGCAACGTGCCGGGCTCGCTGGCCAAAACGCCGATGGTGCGCGCCGAATATCACTTCTGATCGCCTCCGGCAGCGGGAAGCCGCCCGTTGCGCCAAGGAGTTGGCCGCTCCTGATTGAAAAAAATCGAGCTTCCGATACAAATTTCAATCTTCAAAAACTCCTGCAAAAAATCGAAATTTGCAGGAGTTCTTTTTTCCTCCCCGCTTCCTATACTCAGCCGGATCCGCTCCCGGCACGTCGCCATCGCCGGCCGGATTCCCCCTGACATCTGACCGCCAGCCCCCGTCCGGACGCGCATCCCGCTTTTTTCACAAAGCTTCATATCGTCCCGGACACCGCTCATCGCCAGCCCAGAGATTTCGCCACCCTTACTCTCGGAACCTGACATGAGCTTCATCAAGAGCAAAAAGCACCCCTCTTCCCCGCCCTCTCCTGCCTCATCCAGCTGCTGCCTGTCGGCGGCGCTGGCGGGCGTCCTGCTGCTGCCGGCAGTCACCGCCCAGGCCCAGTCCGCTGGCGGCAAACTGCCTTCGGTACAGGTCGATGCCGTCAAGGAATCGCCCTACAAGGCCGAGCAATCGGCCTCCCCCAAGTACACGCAGCCGCTGGTGGATACGCCGCAGACGCTGCAGGTCTTCAAGCGTCCGCTGATGGAACAGCAGGGTGCCACCACGCTCACCGAGGTGCTGCGCAATACGCCCGGCGTGGGCACCTTCTTCCTCGGCGAGAACGGCAGCACCAGTACCGGCGACACCATCTACATGCGCGGCTTCGACATCTCCAGCGCCATCTTCGTGGACAACGTGCGCGACCTTGGCGCGATCTCGCGCGACGTCTTCAACCTGCAGCAGGTGGAGGTCCTGAAGGGAGCCGCGGGCACCGACAACGGCCGGGGTTCTCCGACCGGCTCCGTCAACCTGGTCACCAAACAGCCTGAACTGGCCGATGCGGTCAGCGCCAGCGGCACCTATGGCAGCTGGAACCAGAAGCGCGCCACCGTCGACTGGAACAAGGTACTGAACCCCGATCAGGGCCTGGCGCTGCGCCTGAACCTGATGAAACAGCACAGCGGCGTACCAGGCCGCCACCAGGTGCACAGCAGCCGCGACGGCTTCGCGCCGTCGCTGGCCTGGGGATTGAACGGCCCCACCCGCATCCTCTTCAACTACGTGCACATGCAGCAGGACAACGTCCCCGAGGGCGGTGTAGTCACCCTGGGCCTGCCCGGCTATCGCTCGCCGGACCCGGCGCGTCCCTTCATTGGCGACGCGCCCAAGGTGAATCCGAGCAACTACTATGGCCACGTGGACGACTATGACCGGGTCAACGCCGACATGTACACCCTGCGGGTGCAGCACGACTTCTCGCCCACCCTGAAGCTGGAAAACAGCACCCGCTACGCCCGCACCGACCAGGATTACCGCCTGGCCTCCTTCATTGCCGCCGGCAGCGACCGGGGCAAGTACAAGTCCGGCATCCGCACGCCCTCGGCCACTGACCGCACCACCTGGCTACTGGCGCGCAACATCGTCACGCGGCGCGACCAGGCCAACGAGATCCTCAGCAACCAGACCCATGCCACGGCGCAGTTCAATACCGGCACGATCCGGCACACCCTGGTTGGCGGCCTGGAACTGACGCGCGAACGCCAGCATGCGCTGGCCTTCACGGTGGACGGATTCCGTCCCCCGGCCAACCTGTACCAGCCGAATCCCCGCTTCGACGAATCGGAAGTCAGCATCCAGGCCACCGGCCGCAACGAGGGCCAGATCGATACCGTCGCGCTGTACGTGCTGGACACGCTCAAGTTCGGCGAGCGCTGGTCACTGAACCTGGGCTTGCGCGAGGACCATTACCGCACCTCCTTCGACGGCATCGCCTCCGGCACCGCCACTGCACTGAAAACCTCGGGCAACCTGCTGAGCTGGAAGCTGGCGGCCGTCTTCAAGCCCACCAGCTACAGCAGCGTCTACGCCCTGCTGGCGAGTTCGCAGCAGCCGCCGGGCGGCAACAATCTCTCCCTCAGTGCCAGCCGCAGGAATCCCTCCCACCCCGACTACGCGCCACAAAAGACCCGTACCGCAGAAATCGGCACCAAGTGGGACCTGCTCGACCGCCGCCTGGCCGTCACCGGCGCGCTCTATCGCACCGACGTGCACAATGAGATCGAGCCGGGAACGCTGGCCGACACCTGGTTCCAGATCGGGGAGAAACGTACCGAAGGGGTGGAACTGGGCGTTACCGGCGAGCTCACCCGGGACATTTCGCTCACCGCCGGCTACAGCCGCATGAACAGCCGCGTCAACAAGGGACGCGTGGTCACCGCCAACGGCGAGAACTACCTGGCCTACGCACCGCGCCAGTCCCTGACCTCGTGGGCCACCTGGCGCGCGGCACCGGGCCTGGCGCTGGGCGGCGGCCTGCGCTATACCGACGGCCTGCTGCGCGGCACCGACAGCAATGCGCTGGGCACGCCCACCAGGACCGATGCCTACTGGCTGGTCGATGCCATGGCCAGCTATGCCATCAACAAGACCGTGGAACTGCAGTTCAACGTGACCAACCTGTTCAACAAGCAGTACGCCGCCGCGATCAACAAGAGCGGATACCGCTACACCCCGGGCGGTGCGCGTGCCTTCTCGCTGACCGGCAACTTCCGCTTCTGATCTCCTGCCCGGCGGTGGCGGCGTTCTGCCGCCACCGGTGAACTCTCCCACGCCATCCTCACGGCAGCGCACTGCCGTGAGGCTTCGTATTTTTTATGCAACAAATGCAGTTTCGACTTTCCTCTTCCGCCTTCCCGGATGCGGTGCGGCTTTGCGCGGGATGTTCTGAATGGAAGCCCAAGAGCAGACGATCAGGGAACAGAAATTTTTAGAATAAGAATCACTTTTATTTGGAACCGTGGCTATAATTGTAAAAATCTCGTAGCAATTTGAAACATTGCGATATCAACGAGATACAAAAACTACAATCTCGCCAGCCATTACGGCGGAGCCTGCCAGGTCTCACCAGACCATGCGATTGCCCGTTCGACTCATAGCCAGCCAAGAGAACTCTCAACATTTTCTCTCGGAACCCTGCCATGAGTTACATCAAGAGCCGCAAGCACGCGCAGCCTGCCTTTGCTTCGACCCGTCTGTCCGCCGCCGTTGCCGGTGCCCTGCTGCTGCCGGCCGTGGGCGTGCACGCACAGACCAGCACCGCCCTGCCCAAGGTCGAAGTGACCGCCACCCAGGAATCGGACTACAAGGCCGACAAGGCTTCCTCGGCCAAGTACAGCCAGCCGCTGGTCGACACCCCGCAGACCCTGACCGTGATCAAGAAGCAGCTGATCGACCAGCAGGGTGCCACCACGCTGACCGAAGCCCTGCGCAACAGCCCGGGCGTCGGGACTTTCTATCTCGGTGAAAACGGTACTACCAACACTGGCGACGCCATCTACATGCGCGGCTTCGACAGTTCCAGCGCGATCTTCGTGGACAACGTGCGCGACCTCGGCTCGATCTCGCGCGACATGTTCAACATCCAGCAAGTGGAAGTCCTGAAGGGCCCGGCGGGCACCGACAATGGCCGCGGCTCGCCGACCGGCTCGATCAACATGGTCACCAAGCAGGCCGAGATGAGCAACTTCTTCAATTCCTCGGCCACCTATGGCAGCTGGAACCAGAAGCGCGCCACCGCCGACTGGAACAAGGTGATCGATGAAGAGCGCGGCATCGCCATGCGCCTGAACGTGATGAAGCAGGACAGCGGCGTCCCCGGCCGCCATGAAGTCAAGAACGACCGCTGGGGCGTGGCGCCCTCGCTGGCCTTTGGCCTGAACAGCCCGACACGCGTATTCCTGAACTATCTGCACATCGACCAGGACAACGTGCCCGATGGCGGCGTGCCCACCATCGGCCTGCCGGGCTATACCTCGCCGGATGCCTCGCGCTCCTTCCTGAGCGGCGCGGCGCGGGTGAACTCGTCGAATTTCTACGGCCTGTCGGGCGACTACGACAAGGTGACCGCCGACATGTTCACGGCGCGCGTGGAGCATGACTTCTCGCAGAACGTCAAGCTGCAGAACACCACGCGCTATGCCAAGACCAGCCAGGATTACCTGCTGACCGCCTTCATGGGCACATCGGCCAACCTGGTCACGCCGTCGGCCAGCAATCCCTCGGCCTGGACCCTGTCGCGCTCCAACCCGACGCGCAAGGACCAGAGCAACGAAATCATCACCAACCAGACCAACATCACGGCCGATCTGCAATCCGGCAGCCTCAAGCACACGCTGGTGGGCGGTGTCGAGTTCACCCAGGAGAAGCAGCACGCGCTGTCCTTCACCCGCAGCGGCACGCTGTCGGTGGCCAACCTGTACAACCCGAATCCGAACGACGCCAAGACCTACACGATGACGGCCACCGGCTACAACGATGGCAAGACCGACACCGTCTCGGCCTATCTGTTCGACACCGTCAAGTTCAACGACCAGTGGTCGATCAACGCCGGCATCCGCGAGGACCATTACCGCACCACGTACTATTCCAACGCCGCCGGCACCATCACCAACCTGTCGACCTCGGGCAATCTGTTCAACTGGAAGCTGGCCGCAATCTACAAGCCGACCGACTACAGCAGCATCTATGCCCTGTACGCCACCTCGCAGCAGCCGCCGGGCGGCAGCAACTTTGCCCTGTCGGCCTCGGCCAACAGCGCGGCCAACAGCAACTACGCCCCGCAAAAGACCAAGACCTCCGAACTGGGCACCAAGTGGGATCTGATGAACAAGAAGCTGGCCCTCACGGCGGCCCTGTTCCACACCGAAGTGACCAATGAAGTCGAGCAGGATCCGACCTCGCTGCAGTACTTCCAGACCGGCAAGAAGACCGTGCAGGGTATCGAACTGGGCGTCACCGGTGACGTGACCAGCAACCTGTCGCTGGCAGCGGGCTACACCTGGATGGACACCAAAGTGAACAACGGTGCCATCACCACGGCCGCCGGCGAGAACAATCTTGCCTATACGCCGAAGCAGGCCTTCACTTCGTGGGCCACTTATCGCCTGCCGCAGGGCTTCACCGTCGGCGGTGGTGCACGTTACGTCAGTTCGCTGCTGCGCGGCACCGATGGTGCGGTCGGTACGCCCAAGTACGCCAACAGCTATTGGGTCTTCGATGGCATGGTTGGTTATATCGTGAACAAGAACGTTGATCTACAGCTCAATATCTACAATATTTTCGATAAAGACTACGTAGCGGCAATCAACAAGAGCGGCTATCGTTACACCCCAGGCACGCCGCGTTCGGTGGCGCTGACCGCCAACTTCAAGTTCTGATCCTGCCCCTGGCATTGAAGCCCTCACCGGGTGGGGTGCTCTGACTCGCAAGAGTTCGTGTCCCCTCCGGTGAGCCAGTGATCGGCGACTTGACGGCCCCTCCCGTGCGGAGGGGTTTTTTCATTCGCTACAGGAGAATTCCATCATGATGCTGCACATCCCCCAGGCCCTGACCCCGCAACAGGTCAGCCACATCCGCTCCGAACTGCAGCGCGCCGACTGGGTGGACGGACGCGAGACCGTGGGTGAACAGGGGGCGCGCGTGAAGCGCAACCGGCAGTTGCCGGAACATTCGCCGCTGGGTTTCCAGCTGGGCGAGATCATCCTGGAAGCACTGCGCAGGAATCCCCTGTTCTTTGCCGCCGCGCTGCCCAAGAAGACCATGCCGCCGCTGTTCAACAGCTATGAAGGCGGCGAGCACTACGGCCTGCACGTGGATGGCTCGGTGCGCATGCTGCCCAATGCGGCGGGCAGCATCCGTACCGATGTCTCGACCACGGTGTTCCTGTCGGAGCCGGACGAATACGATGGCGGTGAACTGGTGGTGGTCGATACCTATGGCACCCATGAGGTGAAACTGCCGGCGGGAGACATGATCGTCTATCCCTCCACCAGCCTGCACCGGGTCGAACCAGTCACGCGCGGGGCACGCGTGTGCTCCTTCTTCTGGACCCAGAGCATGATCCGCGACGACTGGAAGCGCAGCATGCTCTTCGAACTGGATCGCAACATCTTCGGCCTGCGGCAGAAACTGGGCGATACCGAAGAAGTGGTGGGACTGACCGGGCATTATCACAACCTGCTGCGACAGTGGGCGGATGTATGACCACGCCAAATTGTTTATTTGTTTTATATCGTTTTTGAATTGGCGTAGCTCGATACGCCAAATACGAAGGCCGTCCGGCATTGCACCGGACGGCCTTTTTCATGCAAGCCAGTGCGGGATCAGACGAAACTCCCGATTGCACCGATCACTGCCTCCCGCACCGATCCGCTGACCACGAAGTCATGCGCAGCGCGCACGTCATCATGGAACCAGCGATCGCCCTCCAGACACGCAGGAATCTGGCGGCGGATCTCCTCATAGGCCGCCTGCGTACCCTGCCCCAGCTTGAAGTCCTTGAGCAAGTCCTCGGTCATGGTCAGCGCCTGCGCCGCCAGCAGCATTTCCACGCCGACGATGTATTGCGTGTTCTGCACCACCGTCATCGCCTTGCGGGCGCACCAGGTCGAGTTGGAGATGTGATCCTCGCTGTTGCCCTTGGAGGGGATGCTGTCGACGCTGCCGGGCATGCACAGGGTACGGTTTTCCATCACCAGCGAACTCATGGAACACTGCACCACCGGATAGCCGGTGTTGACGCCGCGCACGCCGCTCATCAGGTTGCGCGGCAGTCCCCACGACAAGGTCGGATCGATCAGACGCGCAATGCGGCGTTCGCAGATGCTGCCCAGATCGGTGATGGCCATGGCCAGCAAGTCCATCGCCTGCGCCAGATACTGGCCGTGGAAGTTGCCACCGGAAATGATTTCGAAACCTTCGCCGACTTCCTTGTTGAAGATCAGGGGATTGTCGGTGGCGGAGTTGGTTTCCTTCTCGATGATGGTATCGATGTAGTCAAGTGCATCGAATACCGGGCCATACACTTGCGGTGCGCAGCGCAGCGAATACACATCCTGAATGCGCGCGGTGTAGGGAATATCGGTACGGCGCAATTCATCGGACAGTTGTATTGCACGCGCTTCATGTGTAGTACGCGTGGATCCCTTCAACAAGTTGCGAATGACTTCAGCCGTCTTGATCTGCCCCGCATGCGGACGCGCCTGCTGGATACGCGGATCGAAGGCGGCCATTTCGGCCCGCATCGCTTCCAGCGTCAGCCCCAGTGACAGGCAGGCATCGGTCAGCAGATGGCGCGCATCGTGCGCGGCGAGGATGGCGACCGCCAGCGAGGCGGTGCAGCCATTGATGAGGGCCGAGGCATCCTTGGCCTTAAGATCAAATTTGACCGAACCTATCCCGGCCTGCTCGATGGCTTGCGTAGCACGCATGCGCTGGCCCTGATACATCACTTCGGCTTCATCAAACCCGGCAATGGCCGCCGCCAGGTAAGCCAGTGGCGCCAGATCGCCGGAGGCACCGACCGATCCCTTCTGCGGCATGATCGGATGGATGCCGGCATTGATGAAGGCCAGCAGGCGATCCAACACTTCCACGCGTGGCGCGGAATAATTCGAAGCGAACGCATTGGCGCGCAACAGCATGGTGGCGCGGCTGACCTCTTCGGAGAAGGGTTCGCCGATGCCCGCGCTGTGCGCACGGATCAGCTGGGTCTGGAACAGCTCGATATGCTCGACCTTGATGCGCGTGTCCTTGAGCAAACCGACACCGGTATTGAAGCTGTACATCATGGGCGCTTCGTCGTGCATCCAGGTAGATTCGATGTAATCGCGGCTTTGCTTGAGGGCGGCACGCGAAGAAGCGGCCAGCGCCACTTTCAGGCGAGGCGCACGAGCCACGCTGACAACTTGCGCGGCGGTGAGGTTGAATCCGTCGATGGTAATGGTTTGCATGAGTGATCTCTGATGGAATCGGGTGCGATTACTTGGCCCCAGCCTGGAACCATGCGGCCAGCTCGGCGCGTTCCGCATCGGTCATCTGGGTCATGTTGGCCAGCGGCATGTCCTTGGTCTGGACGGCGCGCTGGAAGACCTTGGCCGCGTGCTGATGAATCAGCTCGGGCGTTTGCAGCATCATCCCGGCTGGTGCGGTGGCGAAGCCGGCCTGGGTCGGCTTGTCCGAATGGCAGCTGGCGCAACGCTGGGTGACGATGGCCTGGATGCGTGCAAAGTCCGGTGCGGCAGCGGCCACCGGCGCTGCGCCCTCACCTGCGGAGGCAGCAGGCGCAGCAGGTGCCACGGGACGCGGGGCAATCGCCACGGCCACCGCCAGCAACAGGACTACTCCGGCGATGGGATAGCCCACCGACACCTTGCCCTTGTGCCGCAAATTGAAGAAGTGACGAATCAGCACACCGGCCGCCATGATCGCCGCCAGCACCAGCCAGCTATGGGCATGCGTGTAGGTCATCGCGTAGTGGTTGCTGATCATGATGAAGAGAATGGGCAGCGTGAAGTAGTTGTTGTGCACGCTGCGCTGCTTGCCCTTGCGGCCGTGGATGGGGTCGGGCGAGCGGCCGGCCTTCATCGCCTCCACCAGCTTGCGCTGGCCGGGGATGATGACCATGAGCACATTGCCCACCATGATGGTGCCGATCATCGCGCCCACGTGGATATACGCCGCGCGGCCCGACAGCAGGTGCGTGAGCAGATAGGCCACCGCCACGATGAAGACGAACATCACCAGCCCCAGCAGCCCTTCGCGCTTGCCCAGCGGCGACTTGCACAGCAGGTCGTAGACGATCCAGCCCAGCACCAGGGTACCGATGCCCACACCGACGGCTTCCGGCCCGGTGAGGTTGGCTACGGACTTGTCGACCATCATGGCCGAGGCGTTGAAGTAATAGACGATGAAGAGCATGGCCACACCGGTGATCCAGGTGGCATAGGCTTCCCACTTGAACCAGTGGAGTTCTTCCGGCAGCTCGGCCGGCGCGACGAGATACTTTTGCGGATTGTAGAAACCGCCGCCGTGCACGGCCCACAGCTCGCCGGAGACGCCCTTCTTCTCCAGGTCGCTGCCCGGCTTGGGCGGGCGGATGGAGTTGTCCAGCCAGACGAAATAGAACGAGGCACCGATCCAGGCGATGCCCGTGATCAGGTGCAGCCAGCGGACCAGCAGGTTGGCCCAGTCGATGCCATATGAAACCAGGAGTGCTTCCATGTCTTCCCCACGCAGGATTGCTGTCCGCCACCGCGACCTACTCCGGACAGGCGAGGCATTGCCTCAGGAATGGGCCGCCATGGAAGCCTTCCCACCGCCCTGCGTGTACCAAGGCTGCAACTGGATGAGTGGAGTGAAGGCTTCCCGCGCGCCGGGAAGCGCAGGCGCCTTGATGGCGCCCTGGCTGGTCTCCCGTCGTGCTGCCGCTACGACCCGATGGCTGATGCCATCTGTTTTTTTGGCCATCCTGCTGATGCGGGACGGTTGCAGGAAAGATAAACGTGAGGGTCACGCAAAACATGGTCATCAACGTATATTTGACATACGAATGACGATATACAAAAATGCCCCCTGGATGTGGGACGCTTGCGCTCGCATCACGCCAGGCCGCCGCCCGAGCCGGCCCGGCACACGACAACGATAATGCGCCTGCCCCGATGCAGCCGCCCCAGAGTGAACGAAAAACCGTCACCTGCCCCGCACCACAAGACCCCGGAGACATTCCCATGTCCAGGCTGCCTGACCATCTCGACATCCACCTCATCCGCATCCTCTATCTCCTGCTCTGCGAGAAGAACGTATCGCGGGTCGCCCTGAAACTGAACCAGCCGCAGCCCTCGATTTCAGCCTCGCTGCGCAAGCTGCGCGAGCTGACCGGAGACCCGCTGCTGGTACGCGGTGCGCGCGGCATGGTGCCGACCCAGCATGGCGAGAGCCTCTTGAAACCCGCCAAGCGCATCCTCGACGAGACCGAGCGCCTGTTCGTGCCCAAGACTGCTTTCGTACCGCAGGAGGAAGAGCGCACCTTCCACATCGCCGCGCCCGATTACATGAACACGCCCTTCTTCACCGAAGTGATCGCCCGCCTGCGGCGCGAGTCGCCGCGCAGCCGCATCGTCATCCATGCGCTGGGTCCGGATACCGATTACGTGCGCCTGCTCTCGGACGGGGAACTGGACCTGGTGATTGCCAACTGGGACGAGCCGCCTGCGCATTTGCACCTGTCAAAGCTGTTTGACGACCCCATCGTCTGCCTGATGCGCGCCGACTGTGCCTACGCCAAGCGCACCGCGCGCGACGCCATGAGCATCGAGGACTATCTCTCGCTGCCGCACGCCGCGCCCTCGCAGATCCTGCCCGGCTATCACGGCACCATCGATACCTTCCTCGAAAAGCAGAACCTGCATCGCAATGTGGTGGTGGAATCGGCGCACTTCCGCATGCTGCCCTACATGGTGGCGCAGACCGACCTGGTGCTGACGGCTGGCCAGCAGTTCGCCAGCTTCTACGAAAAACTCCTGGGCCTGAAAAGCTATACGGTACCCATCAAGTTCCCGCCGCTGCGTTTTTACCAGCTGTGGCACGAGCGGGTGCACCAGGCCACCGAGCACAAATGGCTGCGCGCCCAGGTCAGCGCGGCGGCCAAGATGATGGCGCAGGGCCGCGCCTGAAGCGGTGCCGGGCCGCTCCGGCAAAGGAAACGGGCATTCCGGCATATATCGGCGGCGCGCCAGCCGGTATGCCGGGGCTTATATATCGCACTCCCCGGATTGCATTAGTATCGCCAGCATCAGACCGGCATCCGCACACAAGCCCCACCAAGACGCGGAGCAAGGTACTGGGCCGGAACCACCTTCAAGCGGCAAGGCACGCCACCCTCTCAGAATGATCACGGTGGCGCGGTCACATGCCAGGTTCCATCGATAAAAAATACCAGGAGACAATCCCATGCAAGCCACTCGCCATCCGGTGGATGAACGCCTACCCGTATTCAAGCTCTTTGCCCTCGGCATGCAGCACGTGCTGGTAATGTATGCCGGTGCGATTGCCGTGCCGCTCATCATCGGTGGTGCGCTCAACCTGCCCAAGTCCGAGATCGCCTACCTCATCAGTGCCGACCTGTTCTGCTGCGGGCTGGTGACCATCATCCAGAGTGCCGGTCTCTGGAAATTCGGCATCCGCATGCCCGTCATGATGGGCGTGACCTTTGCCGCCGTGGGGCCGATGGTGGCCATGGCCAACAATCCGCAGCTGAACATCCTGCATATCTACGGGGCGGTGATTGCTTCGGGCGTATTCTGCATCCTCGCCTCGCCCTACATGAGCAAGCTCATGCGCTACTTTCCGCCGGTGGTCACCGGCACTGTCATCACGGTGATCGGCGTCTCGCTCATGGGCGTGGGCATCAACTGGGCCGCAGGTGGACAGCCGGTGATCGGCAAGCTGGTCGACGGGGTGTTCGTGAAGGTCCCCAATCCCGACTATGGCTCCCCGCTGTCGCTCTCGATTGCGGCGGTAGTACTGGTGTCGATCCTGCTCATCACCAAGTACACGCGGGGGTTCATCTCCAACATATCGGTGTTGATGGGCATGGTGGTCGGTTTCGTGATTGCCTTTGCCTTGGGCAAGATCAGCTTTGACGGGCTGGATGCGGCGGACTGGTTCGCCTTCATCCAGCCCTTTCACTATGGGCTGCCGCAATTCGACATTGCCTCCATCATCAGCATGTGCCTGGTGATGATCGTGACGATGATCGAATCGACCGGCATGTTCATGGCCCTGGGCGACATCGTCGGCCGCCGCATCGACGACCGCACGCTGGCCAGCGGCTTGCGCGTGGATGGCCTGGGCACGGTGATCGGCGGTCTCTTCAACACCTTCCCTTACACCTCCTTCTCGCAGAACGTCGGGCTGGTGGGCGTGACCGGCATTCGCAGCCGTTTCGTCTGCGTGGCGGCCGGGGTGATCCTGATTGCGTTTGGCCTGTTCCCCAAGATGGCGCACGTGGCCGCGTCGATTCCGCAATTCGTGCTGGGCGGTGCCGGCATCGTGATGTTCGGGATGGTGGCGGCGACCGGCATCAAGATCCTGTCCAAGGTCGATTTCCACGGCAACCGCAACAATCTCTTCATCGTCGCCATCAGCATTGGCGTGGGCATGATCCCCATCGTTGCGCCGACCTTCTTCGACAAGATGCCGCATCTGCTGGGCACCATTTTCCACAGCGGCATCCTGCTGGCCTCGGCCATGGCGGTCGGATTGAACCTGTTCTTCAATGGCCCGGGCAGTGAAGAGGACGTGGCCCGCTATGCGGTGGCGGCGGCGCAGAGTTCGGATCACTGAAGCGGGTGCGGCGAGATATGCCGCTGCGCATACGGCCCAGATGAAACCGTTGATGCCATCCGGGCCAAGATGTTTTAAAGTCTCATCTGCGCTGCAGACCGCACCGGGCGGGCTTTGGCGCAGACCGTGAGACGACAGCCGCAGACAACAATCGGTGCCGACAATCCTGATTTTCATGAGGAATGTCGGCGTCGGCTTTGCGGCATCACCCATGAACACAGCGAGGGAGCCGGCGGCGAGCCGACCGGCCAGCACATGACGACGACACTGGAACACCTGAACGCAGCCGAGACTTCGGCCTTCATCGCCGCCTTGCACGGCATTTACGAGCACTCTCCCTGGATTCCCGAGCGGGCGGCGCTGCAGCGTCCGTTCCGCAATCTCACCGCCTTCAAGCTGGCCTTGCACAAGGTCGTGACCGACGCCAGCCGAGCCGAGCAGTTGGGCCTGATCCGCGCCCACCCCGAACTGGCCGGCCGCGCCGCGATTGCCGGCGAGCTGACGGCCGAGTCCACGGGTGAGCAGGCCAAGGCCGGACTGAACCTGTGCAGCCCGGAAGAATTTGCCCGGCTACAACAGCTCAATGCCGACTACAACGCGAAATTCGGTTTTCCCTTCATCCTGGCGGTGAAGGGCCCCACTGGTGCGGGCCTGACGCGCCAGCAGATCATCGCCACCTTTGCCCGCCGCCTGCGCAACCAGCCGGAAGACGAAGTGCGTGAAGCCCTGCGCCAGATCGGCCGCATTGCCGAGATGCGCATCAACGACCTGCTGGGCTATCGCCCGGCGATGGGGGCCACGGTGATGCAGTGGGCGGAAGAAATCGGCGCCCTGTCGGAAGACGAAGGCGCCCTCACCTGCACTTATCTCACCGAGACGCACCAGCGTACTGCCCAGCAGATTGCGCAGTGGATGCGCGAGGCGGGCATGCATGTGCATATCGATGCGGTGGGCAACGTGGTGGGGCGCTATCTTTCCACCGATCCGCAGGCCAGGACTTTGTTGACCGGTTCGCACTACGACACGGTGCGCAATGGCGGCAAGTACGATGGGCGCGAGGGAATCTTGCTGCCCATTGCGGTGGTGAAGCATTTGCATGAACGTGGCGAGACCTTGCCTTTCCATTTCGAGGTGATTGGATTTTCGGAAGAAGAAGGCGTACGTTTCAAGAGCACCTTCCTGGGCAGCAATGCGGTGACCGGCCATTTCGACATGAAGCTGCTGGACCTGCAGGACAAGGATGGCATCAGCATGCGCGAGGTGATCTCCCAGGCGGGCCATGATGTCGCGGCCATCCCGCAGATTGCGCGCGATCCGGCCGACATCCTGGGCTATGTGGAGGTACACATCGAGCAGGGACCGGTATTGCTCAATCGTGATTTGCCGGTGGGCATTGTCACCTCGATTGCGGGAAGTTCGCGCTATCTGGTGGAGTTGAAGGGAGTGGCCAGCCATGCCGGCACCACGCCGATGGACATGCGCAAGGATGCGGCGGCAGCGGCGGCCGAGATCATCCTCTATGTGGAACAGCGTTGTTCGCAGGACAAGCATGCGGCGCTGGTGGGCACGGTAGGCCAGTTGCAGGTACCGCGCGGGTCGACGAATGTGATTCCGGGTGCGTGCCAGTTGTCGCTGGACATACGTGCGGCGGTGGATGAGGTGCGTATGGCGGCGGTGAAGGACATCCTGGGCAAGATCGAGGAGATCTGTGGCCGCCGCAGTATCGATTTCAAGCTGGAGGAGACCTTGAGCGCAGCGGCTGCGCCGTGTGCGCCGTGGTTGATGGATCAGTTGCGTGCTGCCACGGAGCGTGCCGGGGTGACGCCGTTCGCGTTGGCTTCCGGAGCCGGGCATGATGCGATGGCGATAGCAAAGCTGACGGATGTCTGCATGTTGTTTACGCGATGTGGCAATGGAGGCATCAGCCACAATCCGCTGGAGACGATGACGGCGGATGATGCGGAGGTATCGGGGCAGATTTTGCTGGATTTCCTGCGCAGTTTTGAGGCGAAGCGTTAATGATTTATATGATTTAGTGTTCTGCGCGTCTTCGATACGCGGCTGTGCCGCTACTCAGTGCGAACGGGAATTTGCAGCAGCGGTCCGGACGAAGCCGCAGGCGAGTAAGACCGAAGCCGCAGGCGAGCAAGACAAGGGCGAAGCCGCAGGCGAGCCCGAGTTGGTGTTGGCCCCATAGAGCCAGCCGCCGCAGCGGAGCGAAAAGTGGATCAGAAGGATAGCCGGAGCGAAGCGACTCTATCCTTCCCACTTTTCGCTTCGCTGCGGCGGGGACCCTCCGGAGGAGGGCTGGCTCTTTGGGGTCGCCTTCTTTTGCTTACTTTTCTTGGCGAGACAAGAAAAGTGAGCGGCTGCCGGGCCGCTCCCGGCGCGTTCTTCCGACCGGAGAGAGAAAGTAATTAAGCTAGAGCGCAGGAAAGCGATCCGTGCAGACTACCCAAAACACAAAACACAAAACACAAAACACAAAACCAGCAAAAACAGCGAAACACCAGCATTAAGCAAACCTTAACGCAAAACAAAACCAGCATTAAACGGACCTAAACCCTCCCAACAACCCCACCCGTCGCAGTCGTTAATAGGGCAAGAAAGGGACTCCCCCCTGTCACCTGCGCCGACCCGCAAGTCAAACACATCAACAAGGAAGCCAAGAAGGAGTCCAACATCATGCAAGAGCAAGCAACAGGCAAAACGCTGTTGATCAGGAACGCGCGCGTCCTGGTCACGATGAACGAGGGCCGTGAAGAGATCGCCGATGGTGCGCTTTACATCAGGGGCAAGGTCATCGAGCAGGTTGGCAAGACGGAGGATCTTCCGCAAGAGGCGGACGAGATCATCGATGCCAGTAATCACGTGGTCATCCCGGGCCTGATCAACACGCACCACCACATGTACCAGAGCCTGACGCGTGCGATCCCCAGCGCGCAGAATGGCGAGCTGTTCAACTGGCTGACCAATCTGTATCCGATCTGGGCGGGCCTGACGCCCGAGATGATCCGGGTATCGACGCTGACGGCCATGGCCGAGTTGATCCTGTCGGGCTGTACTACCAGCAGCGACCACCTCTACATCTACCCCAACCAGACCCGCCTGGACGACAGCCTGGAGGCTGCTACCCAGATCGGCATGCGATTCCACGGAGCGCGGGGTGCGATGAGCGTCGGCCAGTCCAAGGGCGGATTGCCGCCGGACCGTGTGGTGGAAGAAGAGCCCGCCATCCTCAAGGACACACAACGCCTCATCGAGACTTACCACGACAGCCAGCGCCACGCCATGCAGCGCATCGTCGTCGCCCCTTGCTCCCCCTTCTCGGTCTCACGCGACCTGATGCGCGAGGCCGCCGACCTGGCGCGTCACTATGGCGTATCGCTGCACACGCACCTGGCCGAGAACGTCAACGACATCGCCTACAGCCGCGAGAAATTCAACATGACGCCGGCGGAATATGCCGAAGACTGCGGCTGGGTCGGCCATGACGTCTGGCACGCCCACTGCGTGCAGCTCGACGAGCATGGCATCGACCTGTTTGCCCGCACCGGCACGGGCGTGGCGCACTGTCCCTGTTCCAACATGCGGCTGGCCTCCGGCATTGCGCCCATCCGCAAGATGCTGGACGCGGGCGTACCGGTCGGCCTGGGCGTGGACGGCAGTGCGTCCAATGACAGTGCCCACATGCTGGGCGAAGTCCGCCAGGCCATGCTGCTGCAGCGTGTCGGCTTCGGCCCCGACGCCATGACCGCACGCCAGGCGCTGGAAGTGGCCACCCTGGGCGGCGCCAAGGTATTGAATCGCGACGACATCGGCGCGCTCAAGCCCGGCATGTCCGCCGACATCGTGATGTTCGACACGCGCCAGATCGCCTTTGCCGGCGCACTGCATGATCCGGTGGCCGCACTCGTTTTCTGCACCCCCGCCAACGTGAACACCAGCATCATCAACGGCCGCGTGATCGTGCGCGAGGGACAGCTCACCACCATTGACCTGGGGGCGGTGCTGGAGCGGCACAATCATCTCGCGTACCAGCTCGCCGAAGCGGCGCGCTGACATGGGCAAAGGGAAAAGCAGCATGCGTATTGCAGACATGAAAATAGGGGCGCGACTGGCGCTGGGTTTCGGTGCCGTCATGGTGCTGTTGCTGGCCATTGCGGTACTGGGCAATCTTCAACTGGGGCGACTGGCCGATGGGATCGGCCTGATCGTCAAGGACCGCTACCCCAAGACAGTGATGGCCAACACGGTACAGATCCAGGTCAACAAGATCGCGCTCGACATCCGCGACATCCTGCTCACTGATGATCCGCAACGCATCAAGGCCCTGGTCGCCGACGCCACCGCAGCGGACCGCAAGATGAACGAGTCGCTGGCCAGGCTCAAGGAGGTAGCGCGGTCCGAAGAAGACAAGCGCTACGTCGACGCTGCCATGACCGCGCGCCAGGCCTACGTACCGGCGCGCGACAAGCTCCTGGCCCTGGCACTGGCGGGCCAGGTGGACGAGGCCAAACAATACCTGCCGCAGCAATTCATGCCGGTACAGATCAAGTACTTCATCGCGCTCGATGCCATGTTCGACTACCAGGGCGGCCTGATGGATGCAGCCGGCGAGGCCGCCACCCAGGACTCCGCCAGCGCCCGCAACATCATCAACGGCCTGGCGCTGGCTGCCCTGCTGCTGGCGGCGGGCGTGGCATGGCTGGTCTCGCGCAGCATTGCGCGGCCGCTGGTCAATGCGGTGGACGTGGCGCGGCGGGTGGCGCAAGGCGACTTGTCGGCGCGGGTCGAGGTGAGGTCACGGGACGAGACAGGCGAACTGATGATGGCCTTGAAACTGATGAACGACAACCTGCGCAACATCGTCAGCCGCGTGCGCCTTGGCACCGACACCATCCATCATGCTGCTGAAGAATCGCCAGCGGCAACCTGGACCTGTCGGCGCGTACCGAGCAGCAGGCAGGCTCCATCGAAGAGACTGCGGCCGCCATGGAAGAACTGACCTCCACCGTCAGGCAGAACGCCGACAATGCCCGCCAGGCCACCGAGCTGGCCGGAAATGCTTCGCACATAGCGGTACAGGGCGGCGCAGTGGTGGAGCAGGTGGTCAGGACGATGGCCGACATCAATGCCTCCTCGCGCCAGATCGTGGACATCATCAGCGTCATTGATGGGATTGCCTTCCAGACCAACATCCTGGCCCTGAATGCGGCCGTGGAGGCAGCGCGCGCAGGCGAACAGGGACGCGGCTTCGCGGTGGTGGCCTCCGAAGTGCGGTCACTGGCACAACGCAGTGCCACCGCCGCCCGTGAAATCAAGGAGCTGATCAACGATTCGGTGGGCCGCATCGACAGCGGCGCCACGCTGGTACAGCAGGCCGGCAGCACCATGCATGACGTGGTGCAGAGCGTGCAGCGGGTCAACGCCATCATTACGGAAATCAGCGCCGCCAGCCGGGAACAGAGCAGTGGCATCGAAGAGATCCACCGTGCCATCACCCTCATGGACGAATCGACCCAACAGAATGCGGCGCTGGTGGAAGAAGCAGCCGCAGCGGCCCAGGCCATGCGCCATCAGGCCGGACAGTTGCGGGAGGCGGTGGAAGTGTTCAGGCTTGAGGCGTGAGGCTCGGGGAGCGCAACGCCGGTTCGCCACGATCCTCTGCAACCGGCGCAGGTGCAAGCGGTGCCCTGACAACTCTTGCAAGATGGATTATTATTTCTCCCGTCATTGCTGAGCTGCGCCGAGAGCGCAGGGCAGTGGCGAAAAATGAAGAAGTAGAAAAATAAGACATTCAACAACACAGATGTCAGGGGAAAAATGAGATTGACTGGATTGGCTTTGGCCACGGCCATCGCATTGACAGGCTGCGCAAGTCTCAAGCAGACGCTGCCGGAAAACTATCAGGGGCCCAAGGCGACCATCAAGGATTCGACCAAGCGCCACTCGTCCCAAAAAGCCGATATCTTCTACATCGATACCGTTGATGGCGAGTCAGTCCTCACTTCCCCCATGCGTACGCGTGCGGAGAACCAGGGCAAGTTTTTGTTCATGCGTGTCTACCTGATCAGCCACGACTTCCCGATCCAACCCACCACCTTGGGCATTCGCGGCGAGACGCAATATGCCGCGCCCATCCTGGCCTTGACCAATCCTGTCTATCGCGTTGAGGGCAAGGTCCAGTTCACGCCGGAAGCCGGCAAGGTCTACGTGGTCAAGGGGGAACTGGGCGAAGATTATTCCGCGGTATGGATCGAGGAAGAACAAACGCATACCGTGATCGACAAGAAGATCGAGACGAATGGCTCCGCCAAAGCAGGCGCCTTACAGAAATAAGAAGCAAGAAAGACATCGCCGTCACAACCCAAGGGGAAAACCAATGAAAGCCATGCTGTTCAGTCTCGCGCTGGTCTCAGCGCTGTCCGGTTGCGCCGTACCCATGGCCGATCCGGCCAAGGATGCACAACTCAAGGAATTCAAGATCGACAAGAACAAGAGTGCCGTCTACATCTATCGCAATGAAACCATGGGCGCGGCCGTGCGCATGGATGTCGCGGTGGATGGCGCGCCCCTGGGCCGCACGGCTGCACACACTTATCTCTACAAGGAGCTGACGCCTGGCAAGCACGTCATCACCTCCACCGCCGAAAATACCGAAACGCTGGAGATCGATGCCAAGCCGGGCGTACTGACCTATATCTGGCAGGAAGTGAAGATGGGTATCCTGATGGCGCGCAACAAGTTGCACCTGGTCGATGAAGAAGAAGGACAGGCCGGCGTCAAGGAAAGCAAGCTGGCTGAATCAAAGTAAGCCGCCATGATGAAGCACGGCCCCTTGTGACGTCCTCCTCCAGAACGTCGCAAGGGGTCGTTTTCATTGTGTCGGCCCCCTACCCCCACACCTCCGCCACCCGCAACAGATTGGTACTGCCCGGCTGCCCGAAGGGCATGCCCGCGGTGATCGCGATCTGGTCTCCCTGGCGCGCAAACCCTTCGCGCACCGCCGCCTGGCAGGCCGCGCTGACCATCTGGCGCTCGTCATGCACGGCTTCGCTGATGGTGGAATGCACGCCCCACACCAGCGCCAGCCGCCGCGCCGTGGCCAGTTGCGGCGTGATGCAGAGGATGGGCGCAGCGGGACGTTCACGCGCCGCGCGCAGGCTGGTATGCCCCGAGCTGGTATAGGTCACGGTGGCGCTGGCCCCGAGGATGCCGGTGACGTCGCGCAGCGCCGCGCAGATGGCGTCGGGCCGGTTGCGTTCGGGGGTGGCGTATTGCGCCTGCATCAGGGTGCGATACAACGGATCCTTCTCCACCTCAGCAATCACCCGGTCCATCATCGTGACCGCCTGCAAGGGATAGCTGCCATTGGCCGACTCGGCCGACAGCATCACCGCATCCGATCCATCATAGATGGCACTGGCCACATCCGAGACTTCGGCGCGCGTGGGTACCGGCGCGGCAATCATCGACTCCAGCATCTGGGTGGCGATCACGATGGGCTTGCCCTGCTGGCGGCAGGCGCGCAGGATGCGCTTCTGCGTGCCCGGCACGCACTCCGGCGGCAGCTCCACGCCGAGGTCGCCGCGTGCCACCATGATGGCGTCCGACACCGCCACGATCTCGTCGAGCCGCTCCAGCGCGGCCGGTTTCTCCAGCTTGGAGAGGATGGCCGCGCGGCCCGCTACCAAAGCCCGCGCCTCCAGCACATCCTCGGGGCGCTGCACGAAGGACAGCGCGATCCAGTCCGCCCCCATCTCCAGCGCGAAGTCCAGATCACGGCGATCCTTGGCGGTGAGCGCCGGAATCGGCAAGACCGCGTCGGGCACATTGACGCCCTTGCGGTCGGAGACCTCGCCGCCATTGACCACGCGCGTGCGAATGGCATGACCATCGCTGGCTTCTACCTGCAGGCGCAGCTTGCCGTCATCAATGAGCAGGCTTTGTCCTGCTTGAATGGCCTCGAACAATTCTGGATGGGGCAGGCAGACGCGGTGCTGGTCGCCGGGGGAGGCATCACGATCGAGCGTGAACGCCTGTCCGGCCTGCAGCACTGCCCTGCCCCCGTCAAACTGGCCGATGCGCAGCTTGGGTCCCTGCAGGTCGGCCAGCACGCCGATGGGGCGGCCGACTTCGCGCTCCACCTGGCGCACGATCTGGTAACGCGCGTGATGATCGGCGTGGCTGCCGTGGCTGAAGTTGAAACGAAATACGTCAGCCCCGGCGTCGAAGAGCGCGCGGATCATCTCCGGCGTGGCGCTGGAGGGACCGAGGGTGGCGACGATTTTGGCCTGGCGTAGTCGGCGCATGGAAATCCTCTTGTTCTGGTTGGATACAAAAAAAACCGTTCGGACTGAGTAGATCCGCAGGATCGTATCGAAGGCGCGCAGTCGTCTGTGCGCCTTCGATACGCCGCATGCGCGGCTACTCAGTCCGAACGGGATGTGAAGTGAAGCCGAGGCGAAATACGCGCAGTCTCACTTCACATTGACATCATCATTCGCTCAGGCCTTGGCGATCTCGTGATTGGACAGGATCTCCACCGCCCGGCACAGCGCCGAGTGATCCATCCCCGCCAGCCCATTGGCCGCGCAGGCGTTCATCAGCTCCTGGGTCGCGGCAGTATTGGGCAAGCTGATGCCCAGTGCCTTGGCGCCTTGCAGGGCCAGGTTCAAATCCTTCTGGTGCAGCTCGATGCGGAAGCCCGGCGCGAAAGTCCGTTTGACCATGCGCTCGCCGTGCACTTCAAGGATGCGCGAGGAGGCAAATCCCCCCATGAGCGCCTGCCGCACCCGTGCCGGATCGGCTCCGGCCTTGGAAGCGAAGAGCAAGGCCTCGGCCACGGCCTGGATGTTCAGGGCCACGATGATCTGGTTGGCGACCTTGGTGGTCTGGCCATCGCCGTTGCCACCGACCAGGGTGATGTTCTTGCCCATCAGTTCGAACAGCGGCTTGACGTCGTTGAAGGCCGATTCCGAACCTCCGACCATGATGGTGAGCGAGGCCGCCTTGGCGCCCACTTCACCGCCCGAGACCGGTGCGTCCAGGTACTGGCAGCCGAGCGCATTGATCTTCTGCGCGAACTCCTTGGTGGCGATGGGCGAGATGGAGCTCATGTCGACCACGATCTTGCCCGGCGACAGGCCTTCGGCCACGCCCTTCTCGCCAAAGAGAACGGCCTGCACATGGGGCGTATCCGGCACCATGACGATGACGATGTCAGCGCGCCGCGCCACTTCCGCACCCGACGTGCAGACGGTGGCACCGCTCTCCAGCAAGGGCGCCGGGGGATTTTTCTGGTCGTGCAGGTAGAGCTTGTGGCCGCCCTTCTGCAGGTTGTCCGCCATGGGTGCGCCCATGATGCCCAGGCCGATGAATCCAACTTTTGCCATGCTGTGTCTCCTCAAGAAAGATGAAATCCTGCTGTCATGTGTTCAGGCTGTCTGCAATCCGTGTTGCGTGATCCAGCCCAGTCCTGCAACGGTCCCGGCCTGCGGTTTGTATTCGCAGCCGATCCAGCCGCGATAGCCGATCTCCTCCAGCCACTTGAACAGGTAGCGGTAATTGATTTCGCCGCTACCGGGTTCGCCGCGTCCGGGGTTGTCGGCCAGTTGCACGTGGCCGATCAGGGAGAGGTTGGCCTTGAGCGTGTTGGCCAGTTCGCCCTCCATGCGCTGCATGTGATAGATGTCGTATTGCACGAAGAGATTGTCCGAGCCCGTGGCCAGGATCAGCTCCACCGCCTGGCGCGTGGTGTTGAGGAAGAAGCCGGGAATGTCGAAGTGATTGATCGGCTCGATCAGCAGACGGATGCCCTGCTCCTTCAGGCGCGTGGCCGCGTATTTCAAATTGCCGACCAGCACCTCGCGCGCCGCTTCGCGCGAGACGCCCGGCGGCAGGATGCCGACCAGGCAATTGAGCTGCGGCACCTCCAGCGCGCGGGCATAGCGGATCGCCTCATCGACCCCGGCACGAAACTCCGCCACGCGATCGGGATGGCAGGCGATGCCGCGTTCACCGGCGTCCCAGTTGCCGGCCGGGAGGTTGTGCAGCACGAGTTGCAGTCGATGCGTGCGTAATTGATCGGCGATCTGTTCCGACGCGAAGGCGTAGGGGAAGAGGAATTCCACTGCACGAAAGCCGGCCTGCGATGCGGCCTGGAAGCGTTCCAGGAAAGGCTGTTCAGTAAACAGCATGGTGAGATTGGCGGCGAGTTTGGTCATGCGAGTCTCCTTGGTTTTCAGTCGAGCAGGCTGATGGCAGTGGGCGCATCATCGGCGCGCTCGGCCAGGGGTTCGAATTCATTGATGGCATCGATCTCGGTGCCCATGGCGATGTTGGTGACACGTTCGAGGATGATTTCCACCACCACTGGTACGCGGTATTCGGCCATCCAGCGCCGGGCCTGGGCGAAGGCATCCTGGATGGCATTGGGATCGGTGACGCGGATGGCCTTGCAGCCCAGGCCCTCGACCACGGCCACGTGGTCCACGCCATAGCCGTTCAGTTCGGGGGCGTTGATGTTCTCGAAGGCCAGCTGCACGCAGTAATCCATTTCGAAACCGCGCTGCGCCTGGCGGATCAGGCCGAGGTAGGAGTTGTTGACCAGCACGTGCAGGTAAGGCAGCTTGAACTGCGCGCCCACGGCCAGTTCCTCGATCATGAACTGGAAGTCATAGTCGCCCGAGATGGCCACCACCTTCTTCTGCGGATCGGCCGCCACCACACCCAGTGCAGCGGGAATGGTCCAGCCCAGCGGCCCGGCCTGGCCGCAATTGATCCAGTGACGATCATGATAGACGTGCAGGAATTGCGCGGCGGCGATCTGCGAGAGCCCGATGGTGGCCACATAGCAGGTCTCGCGGCCGAAGGCGCGGTTCATTTCCTCATATACGCGTTGCGGCTTGACGGGCGTGTCATTGAAGTGGGTGCGCCGTTGCAGCGACTTCTTGCGCTGCTGGCATTCGGCCAGCCAGGCAGAACGGTCGGGCAGGCGGCCGGCGGTCTTCCACTCTTTGGCCACTTCGACGAAGAGTTTCAGCGCGGCACCGGCATCGCTGACGATGCCGTAATCCGGACCGAAGACGCGGCCGATCTGGGTCGGTTCGATATCGACGTGGACGAAGGTACGGCCCTTGGTGAAGACATCGATGGAACCGGTATGGCGATTGGCCCAGCGGTTGCCGATGCCGAGCACGAAGTCCGAGGCCAGCAGGGTCGCGTTGCCATAGCGGTGGCTGGTTTGCAGGCCGACCATGCCGGCCATCTGCGGGTGATCATCGGCGATCGCACCCCAGGCCATGAGGGTCGGGATCACGGGGATGCCGGTGAGCTCGGCGAACTCCACCGCCAGTGCGGCCGCATCGGCGTTGACCACGCCGCCGCCGATGGTGAGCAGCGGGCGCTGTGCCGCGTTGAGCATGTCGAAAGCCTTCTCGATCTGGGCGCGGGTGGCGGCGGGACGATAGACCGGGAGCGGCGCGTAGGTATCGGGATCGAAATCGATCTCGGCCATCTGCACATCGAAGGGCAGGTCGATCAGGACCGGGCCGGGGCGGCCGGAGCGCATCAGGTGGAAGGCTTGCTGGAAAACGCGCGGCACCAGGGCTGGTTCGCGCACGGTGACGGCCCATTTGGTGACGGGCTTGGCGATGGATTCGATGTCGACGGCCTGGAAGTCTTCCTTGTAGAGCCGGGCGCGGGGCGCCTGGCCGGTGACGCAGAGGATGGGGATGGAATCGGCCTGGGCCGAATAGAGCCCGGTGATCATGTCGGTCCCGGCCGGACCCGAGGTGCCGATGCAAAGCCCGATGTTGCCGGCCTTGGCGCGGGTATAGCCTTCGGCCATGTGGGAGGCGCCTTCGACGTGGCGGGCGAGGATATGGCTGATGCCGCCGTGTTTCTTCAATGCCGAGTAGAAGGGATTGATGGCGGCGCCGGGCACGCCGAAGGCTTGCAGGCAGCCTTCCTTGACCAATACGTGCACTGCCGCGTCGACTGCTCTCATCTTTGCCATGCTCGTTCTCCAGGATGTCCGTTGGTGGATGTGTGATCGCTGGAGGCCATGCTAGTCATTACAAATCCGGATGATAAGTATCATCCGAGTCCACTGATTACTGAGTAAAAGTATGGAAACATCCAAAAAGTATTGAATTACACTCAGGCCGGGAGGGATTGATGGACAAACTCAAGCAGATCGAAGCATTCGTGCTGGTGGTGGACAAGGGCAGCCTGGCGGCGGCGGCACTGGAAGACAAGGTGACGCCGGTGATGATGGGGCGGCGCATTGATGCGTTGGAGAAGCGTTTGGGCACCAAGCTCATGCATCGCACGACGCGGCATTTGACGTTGACGGAGCAGGGCAGCGTGTTCCTGGATCATTGCCGCAAGTTGTTGGAGCAGATGGACACGGCCGAGAAGAGCATTGCCGAGGGGCGCCACAAGGCCACAGGCCACCTGGTGGTCTCGACCCCGGCGGCGTATGGGCGGCTGCATGTGGCACCGCATGCGCCGGCGTTTTTGGCGGCGCATCCGGAGGTACAGATTTCATTCAATCTGACGGATCGTGTGGTCGATCTGGTGCGTGAGGGGTATGACCTGGGCATCCGCATTGGCGGCGCGATTGAACCGAGCTTTGTGGCGGTGCGGTTGGCGAGCAACCGGCGGGTGGTGTGTGCGGCGCCGGAGTATTTGCATCGTCATGGTGTTCCGCGCACGCTGGATGATCTGGCGCAGCACAACTGCCTGGCGTTCAATTTGCAGGGTGGGCAGCAGCGCGGATGGTATTTCCAGCAGAACGGCAAGCCGGTGATTGCCAAGGTACAGGGTAATCTTGATTGCAACGATGGGGAATTGCTGCATCGTTGGGCCAGTGAGGGATTGGGGCTGGCGTGGCGGTCGACGTGGGAGATCCAGGCGCAGTTGGCGTCGGGGGAGTTGGTGACGGTGTTGGATGAGTATGCTTTGCCGCATTACGACATCATGGCGGTGTATCCGCAGCAGCGGCATTTGCCGGCGAAGACGCGTTTCTTCATTGATTATTTGAAGGACGTTTACGGGCAACAGGATTACTGGAATCGGGCGCGGAATGTGTGAAACAGGGGATGGTGCGCCTTCGGTACGGCCCTGAAGGGCCTACTCAGTACGAACGGGCGTCGATGAAACAAGGTGAAAAACCAAAGCCGACGAAGCCGCAGGCGAGTACTAGCGAGGCCGAAGGCGAGCGAGAAAGGGCGATGCCGCAGGCGAGCCCGTGGGGGTGCCGTCCCCATAGAGCCAGCCGCCGCAGCGGAGCGAAAAGTGGATCAGAAGGATAGTGGGAGCGAAGCGACTCTATCCTTCCCACTTTTCGCTCTGCTGCGGCGGGGACCCTCCGCAGGAGGGCTGGCTCTTTGGGGTCGCCTTCTTTTGCTTACTTTTCTTGGCGAGACAAGAAAAGTGAGCGGCTGCCGGGCCGCTCCCGGCGCGTTCTCCCGACCGGAGAGAGACAAGAATTAAGCTAGAGCGCAGGAAAGCATTCCGTGCAGACTACTCAAGCAAGCAAGCAAACAAGCAAGCAAGTAAATAATTTCCACGAAACAACAAAACAAGCCCCCAAAAGCCCCACCCGGATAAAACTGGCAAAATCTCGCCTGCGAAACACAAGATTCCATACCTCCGTGTCACCAATGCGCAGCAACAATCTCCAGCGCCAGCGCTGATTTCCGCCGAAGATCCCACTTATAACTCCAGGTTAATAATGGCTATGTGCCATCCCTTACATCCCTCAGATGAAATTCAACGACATTAGCAACGCTGCCAAAACAATGCGAAAAGCACCCCCACCAGCACCGCCCATTTTTTGCCTGCCCCCGGCCCTGACGCATGCACAAGCGCATGCACAGCGCCAATGCCAGGCAAGTTTTCCGGCGCATAAAAACGGACCAAACGGAGACAACCCACAATGAACGCCTTGAACAAGTTCTTCCGCCTGGAAGAGAACGGCACCACCGTCCGCACGGAGTTGCTGGCCGGCCTGACCACCTTTTTGACGATGGCTTACATCATCTTCGTCAACCCCAGCATTTTGGGCGATGCCGGCATGCCCAAGGACTCGGTGTTTGTGGCCACCTGTGTGGCGGCGGCGGTGGGCACGCTGATCATGGGCCTGTATGCCAACTATCCGATTGGCCTGGCCCCTGGCATGGGCTTGAATGCCTACTTTGCCTATGCCGTGGTCAAGGGCATGGGTTTCCCGTGGCAGGCTGCGCTGGGCGCGGTGCTGATTTCGGGCTGCCTGTTTTTGCTGGTGAGCGTACTGCGGGTACGTGAGCTGATCATCAAGAGCATCCCGCAGTCCTTGCGCACGGCCATCCCGGCCGGCATCGGACTGTTCCTGGCGATCATTTCCCTGAAGAGCGCCGGCATCGTCGCTGCCAACCCAGCCACCTTCGTCACCCTCGGCGACCTGCACCAGCCGGCCCCGGTGATGGCCATCATCGGCTTCCTGGTCATCGTGGCGCTGGACCGATTGAAGGTGCGTGGCGCACTGCTGATCGGCATCCTGCTGGTGACGGTGCTGTCCTTCGTCTTTGGCGGCAACCATTTCTCCGGCATCTTCGCCGCCCCGCCCTCGATCGCCCCGACCTTCCTGCAGCTGGACATCAAGGGTGCCATTTCCATGGGCCTGTTGAATGTGGTGCTGGTGTTCTTCCTGGTCGAGCTGTTTGACGCTACCGGCACCCTGATGGGCGTGGCCACCCGTGCCGGCCTGATGAAGGACGGCAAGATGGAACGCCTGAACAAGGCCCTCATGGCCGACAGCACCGCCATTGTCGCCGGCTCCCTGCTGGGCACCTCCTCCACCACCGCCTATATCGAAAGCGCTGCCGGCGTGCAGGCCGGTGGCCGCACCGGCCTGACTGCGGTCGCCATTGCCGTGCTGTTCCTGCTGTGCCTGTTCATCGCCCCGCTGGCCGGCGTGGTCCCCGCCTACGCCACGGCACCGGCACTGTTCTTCGTGGCCTGCCTGATGCTGCGCGAACTGGTGCACATCGACTGGGAAGACACCACCGAATGCGTACCGGCCGTGATCACCGCATTGGTGATGCCCTTCACCTACTCCATTGCCAATGGCCTGGCACTGGGCTTCATCAGCTATGCCGGATTGAAGCTGCTGACGGGTCGTATGAAGGATGTATCAGTGGTAATCTGGATCATCGCCGCAATCTTCCTGTTCAAGATCATCTACCTCGGCGGTGAATGAGCGGCCACGACGCCTCATGAAGCAAAAGGAAAAATCGAAGAGGCAGCCCGGTGACAAACCGGCCGCCTCTTCGGGATCGTGACAAGAGGGAGCCCGACAATCGTCCGCAACAATCGCGTGCGGACAATCCGTTTCCTCTTTTGACGACCCCGGCACGTTTCTTGAATGCCATCTGGCCACGGGAGACACCACAGGCCGGCCACCGCCCCAAGCGGAGGTGCCGCCTGAAAGCAGATCCAACAACAAGAAGCACGCCCCACGATACGCCCTGGAGCGCGCCATAAAGCAGTCTGTTTTGTAGACAATCCAAATTCGAGTAAAGCCAAATGCCAGAGACCACCCGCCCCATACAGTTCTACTTTCGCGGCCAGACCCACGAAGTAGCAGGCCAACCCACGACCCGCACCGTTCTGCAGCATCTGCGCGAGGACCTGCATTGCACCGGCACCAAGGAAGGCTGTGCCGAAGGCGATTGCGGGGCCTGCACCGTGGTCGTGGGTGAACTGCGCGATGACCAGCTGGAACTGAAGACGGTCAATGCCTGCATCCAATTCCTGCCGACGCTGGACGGCCGCGCCTTGTTCACCGTGGAAGACCTGAAGCAGTCCGACGGCTGCCTGCATCCGGTGCAACAGGCCATGGTGGAATGCCATGGCTCGCAATGCGGCTTCTGCACGCCGGGCTTCGTGATGTCGTTGTGGGGCCTGTACCTGAAGCATGACAAGGACGGCATCACGCCCGACAAGCGCGAGATCGACGACGCCCTCTCCGGCAACCTGTGCCGCTGCACCGGCTATCGCCCCATCATCGATGCGGCGCGCCGCATGGGCGAACTGCCCAAGGTCGAGTTCGACCGCGAGGCCGTCAAGACTGCCCTGCGCGCCATCGATCAGGACACGCCGCTGGCCGTCACGCATGCCGGCCAGACCTTCCACGCCCCGCGCACCCTGGCACAGCTGGTGCAGCTGCGCGCCGACCTGCCCAAGGCCCGCATCCTGGCCGGCTCCACCGACGTGGGCCTGTGGGTGACCAAGCAGATGCGCGAGCTGGGCGATATCGTCTACATCGGCCGCGTGGAAGAACTGCGCGCCATGCAGGCGCAGGACGGCATGCTGGAGATCGGCGGCGGCGTCTCGCTGGAAGAGGCTTACGCCGAAGCCGCGCGCCATTATCCGGAAGAGCTGTCGGAACTGTGGCAGCGCTTCGCCTCCCTGCCCGTGCGCAATGCCGGCACGCTGGGCGGCAACGTCGCCAACGGGTCGCCCATCGGCGACTCCATGCCCTGGCTGATCGCACTGGGCGCGCAGATCGTGCTGGCCAGCGTACGTGGCCAGCGCGTCATGCCGCTGGAAGACTTCTACCTGGCTTACCAGAAGTCGGCCCTGCAGCCCGATGAAGTGGTGCAGGCCGTGCGCATCCCGCTGCCGCGCAAGGACCTGCGCTTCCGGGTTTATAAACTTTCCAAGCGCTTCGACCAGGACATCTCTGCAGTCTGCGCCGCCTTCGCGCTGCGCATGGACGGCGACACCATCGCCGAGGCGCGCATCGCCTTCGGCGGCATGGCCGCCACCCCCAAGCGCGCGGCCCACGCCGAAGCGCTGCTGCACGGCGGCGCCTGGAGCGAAGCGCAAGTGCAGGCGGCCATGGCCGCCCTGGCGCAGGATTACGCACCGCTGTCGGACATGCGGGCCAGCGCCGCCTATCGCTTGCGCACGGCGCAGAACCTGCTCTATCGCTATTGGCTGGAAACGCGCACCGATGCGCCCCTGGCGCGCCAGGATGTGCGCGCCTTCGCGGTCAGCGCCGCGTGAAGTCCTTGGACCGAACCTGCAGGAGAACCGCATGAACAAGCAAACCGAACAATTCCTCAACACCCTGGTGCAGCCGCCCAAGGACTGGGCCACCGTGGGCAAGCCGCATCCGCATGAATCGGCGATCCTGCACGTGACCGGCGAAGCCACCTATACCGATGACATCGCCGAGCTGCACGGCACCCTGCATGCAGCGCTGGGCCTGTCGCAAAAGGCCCATGCGCGGGTGCGCGGCATCGACCTGGAGAAGGTCAAGGCTGCCCCCGGTGTGCGTGCCGTCTTCACCGCTGCCGATATTCCGGGCGAGAACGAATGTGGTGCCATCATCCACGACGACCCGGTACTGGCCGATGGCCTGGTGCAATACGTGGGCCAGCCGGTCTTCATCGTGGTGGCCGACAGCCATGACCAGGCCCGCCGCGCGGCGCGCCTGGCCGTGATCGACTACGAAGAACTGCCGCCCATCCTGACCCCGCGTGATGCCCATGCGGCGCAATCCTACGTGCTGCCGCCGATGCATCTGTCGCGTGGCGAACCGGCGGTGGCCTTGGCACTGGCACCGCACAAGCTGCGCGGGCAATTCGATGTGGGCGGGCAGGAACAGTTCTATCTGGAAGGACAGATCTCCTATGCCATCCCCAAGGAGGGACGCGGCATGCACGTGTATTGCTCGACCCAGCACCCGAGCGAGATGCAGCACCACATTGCCACCGTTCTGAAACTGGCTTCGCACGATGTGCTGGTGGAATGCCGGCGCATGGGCGGCGGCTTCGGCGGCAAGGAATCGCAGTCGGCATTGTGGGCTTGCGCAGCGGCGGTGGCGGCGGCCAAGCTGCGGCGCCCGGTGAAACTGCGTGCCGACCGTGACGACGACATGATGGTCACCGGCAAGCGCCACTGTTTTGCCTATGACTACGAGATCGGATATGACGATGACGGGCGCATCGTCGCGGCCAAGATCGACATGATCTCGCGCGCCGGTTTCTCGGCCGACCTGTCCGGCCCGGTGGCCACGCGCGCGGTCTGCCACTTCGACAATGCCTACTATCTCTCGGACGTGGAAATCCACGCCATGTGCGGCAAGACCAACACGCAATCCAATACCGCCTTCCGCGGCTTCGGCGGACCACAGGGCGCGCTGGCCATCGAATACATCCTCGATGACATCGCCCGCAATCTGGGACGCGATCCGCTGGAGGTCCGTCGCAACAATTTCTACGGGCCCAGCGATGCCGAGGGACCGGAGGCGCGCAACGTGACCCACTATGGCCAGAAAGTGGAAGACAACGTCATCCACGGCCTGGTTGATCAGCTCGAACGCAGCAGCCGCTACCAGGAACGCCGCCGCGCCGTGGCCGAGTTCAATGCGGGCAGCACGGTGTTGAAAAAAGGCCTGGCGCTCACGCCGGTGAAGTTCGGCATTTCCTTCAACGTGCCGCACCTGAACCAAGCCGGCTCGCTGGTGCACGTCTATACCGATGGCTCGGTGCTGGTCAATCACGGTGGGACCGAGATGGGCCAGGGCTTGAACACCAAGGTCGCGCAGGTAGTGGCCAACGCCTTGGGCGTGCCGCTGGAGAAGGTGCGCTGCACCGCCACCGATACCAGCAAGATCGCCAACACCTCGGCCACCGCCGCCTCCACCGGCAGCGACCTCAACGGCAAGGCGGCGCAGGATGCCGCCCTGCAGATCCGCGCACGGCTGGCCGAGGTGGCCGCTCGTCATTTTGGCGTGGAGGCCGCGACGGTGCGCTTTGCCGATGGCCTGGTGCTGGCGGGCGAACAATCCCTGCCCTTCGTCGAACTGGTGATGAAGGCTTACCTGCAACGGGTGCAATTGTGGTCCGACGGTTTCTATTCCACACCGAAGGTGCATTGGGATGCCAAGCGCATGCACGGCCATCCCTTCTTCTATTTCGCCTATGCGGCGGCGGTGTCGGAAGTGGTCATCGACACCCTCACCGGCGAATGGAAACTGCTGCAGGCCGACCTGCTGTATGACGCCGGCGAAAGCCTGAACCCGGCGCTGGACATCGGCCAGGTCGAAGGCGGTTTCATCCAGGGCATGGGCTGGCTGACCACCGAGGAACTGTGGTGGAACAAGGACGGCAAGCTGATGACGCATGCCCCTTCCACCTACAAGATCCCGGCCATCTCGGATTGTCCGGAAGCCTTCCGCACGGAACTGTATGCCAACAGCAATGTGTCCGACACCATCCACCGCTCCAAGGCGGTCGGTGAGCCGCCGCTGCTGCTGCCGTTCTCGGTGTTCCTGGCGATCCGCGATGCGGTCTCGTCGATAGGCGCGCATCGCATCAATCCTCCGCTGCGCGCACCGGCCACCAGTGAGGCCATCCTCGATGCGGTCGATGCCGTGCGCGCGGCCACGCTGACCCAGTAATACGCGGCGGAGAAACATCATGAGCACATGGTTGACCGTATTACGTCTGATGCAGCAGGACAGCATCCCGGCAGTGCTGGTGACGGTGGCGCAGATCCAGGGATCGACCCCGCGCGAGCCAGGGGCGCGCATGCTCTACACCGCCGAGGGCCAGTTCGACACCATCGGCGGTGGCCACCTCGAATGGCGTGCGGCGCAGATCGCGCGGGCCATGCTGGCGGCCGGCTCCGAGGAATTGGCCGATCAGCGACGACTGGAGCGCATCGCGCTCGGGCCGAGCCTGGGACAGTGTTGCGGCGGTGTGGTGTTTCTCTGTTTCGAGCGCATCGATACCGAGGCTACCTCCTTGCACACCTGGCAGGCGCTGGAACAGGCGTGGTGCAGCGGAACTGACCGCTGGCGCGCCTTGCCGCTGGATCACGACGCGCCCCTGCAACTGCTGGAGAACGATGCATCTGACCTCAGCCTGCCGCCGGAGGTCATCCGTCACGCACACCAGACACAGCTGGTGCGCGACGACCAGGGCCGCCGCTGGCTGCTCGACCTGTGCCGGGCACATCAGCCGCAGGTGGTGCTGTTCGGCGCCGGGCATGTGGGAGCGGCCATCGTCAAGGTCTTGTCGACCCTGCCTTGCCGGGTGCTGTGGGTGGATGAGCGCGAGGACATGTTCCCGCCGGGCCTGCCGCCGCAGATCCGCATCGAGGCCACCGACGTGCCCAATGCCGCGGTCGACATGGCCGAACCCGGCGCGTATTATCTCGTGATGACCCACAGCCACGCCCTCGACCAGCAACTGAGCGAACGCATCCTCAAGCGTGAAGATGCGGCGTGGTTCGGGCTGATCGGGTCCATCACCAAGCGCAAGCAGTTCGAGCATCGCCTCTCGGAGCGCGGTTTCTCGGCGGCGCAGCTGGAACGTATCACCTGCCCCATCGGCATCCCCGGCATCTATGGCAAGGAACCGGCCAGCATCGCCATTGCGGTGGTGGCACAACTGATGCAACTGTGGGAACTGCGCTTTACCCAACCCAAACCCAAGGCATGGCCACTGAGTCTGGCCACACACGCTCTGGACGGCAGAGGCTGAAGGAACACCCTGCCGTCACCCCTTCCGGGAATCCTGTCGACACTTTTTGGCTGATCGCACCGGACTCCCCTTCGATTCCACTCTCGCAACACGGAAAGCATCGTCACGACGATGCCTTCCAGTATGATGACCACTGAATCGACGGCCCGCGCCCCTGCGCGCGGCGCCGCCTGCATCGAGGAAACACCATGAGCCCATCCCTGCAAGCCTACCGCGCCAGCCTGCTGTATTTCACCAACGATCCCGCCTTCGACGAACACGCCACGCAATGGCACAGCGATGGCCTGCTGCTGGTACAAGACGGCAAGATCCAGGCCACCGGCGACTACGCCACGCTGGCCGCAACCCTGCCGCCCGGCACCGTCATCGAAGACCTGCGCGGCAAGATCCTTTGCCCCGGCTTCATCGACACCCACATCCACTATCCGCAGACCGACATCATCGGCTCGCCCGCACCGGGCTTGTTGCCCTGGCTGGACAACTACACCTTCCCGGCCGAGCGCCGCTTCGAGCAGCCGGAACACGCCTCCGAGGTGGCCGATTTCTTCCTGGCCGAACTGCTGCGCAACGGCACCACCAGTGCGGCCGTGTATTGCACGGTGCATCCGCAGTCGGTGGATGCCTTCTTCGCCGCCAGCCATGCACGCAACCTGCGCATGGTGGCCGGCAAGTGCCTGATGGATCGCAATGCGCCGGATTTCCTGCGAGATACGGCCGAGTCGGGTGTGCGCGAGAGCGAGGAGCTGATCGCGCGCTGGCACAACAAGGGCCGCCAGCATTACGCGATCACCGTACGCTTTGCCCCGACCTCCACACATGAACAGATGAAGCTGGCCGGGGAGCTGGCGGCGCAGTATCCGGACACGTATATACAAACCCACGTGGCCGAAAATACGGACGAAGTGAAATGGGTCAAGGAGCTCTATCCCGATGCCCGCAGCTACCTGGACGTGTATGACGGCTACGGCCTGATGCGCCAGCGTGCGCTGTATGCGCACTGCATCTGGCTGGACGACCAGGATCGCGCCCGCATGGCAGCCACGCAGCCGGCCGCCACCTTGTGCCCGACGTCCAACCTGTTCCTGGGCAGCGGCCTGTTCGATTTTGCCCGTGCCGATGCGGCGCGGGTGCCGCTGTCGCTGGCCACTGACGTGGGCGGCGGCACCAGTTTCTCGATGCTGCAAACCATGAACGAGCTCTACAAGGTTGCGCGCATGGGCGGCACCTACCTGCCGGCGCAGCGCATGTTCTATCTGGCCACGCTGGGCGGTGCCCGCGCGCTCCAGCTGGAAGGTACCATCGGCAGCTTCACGCCTGGCTGCGATGCCGACTTCATCGTGCTCGATCCGCAGGCCACACCCTTGCTGGCGCGCCGCAGTGCCACCACCGACAGCCTGGAGGAACAATTGTTCGCACTGGCCATCCTGGGTGACGACCGTGCCATCGCCGCGACTTATTCGGCGGGGGTGCGGGTGCATCAGCGCTGAAATCATTCATATCTGCCCCGATGCGGGGGAAGCCGGGCTTGCCGTTGAGGCGAGCCCGGCTTTTTTATCGGCTTCATTTTGTGACCATTGATCCAACTTTTTCGCATGCGTGGAAGCGTGAATTAAAGGAAGATCCATGCCGGATCAATTCTGGTCTGCCGAGGAATGTGCGAAGCCTATGAAGCCCTTTAATATTTGCCCGACCTGTGCCGGTCAAGGAACTGTTCACTATGTCGTCTCGACGGAAAACCGCACATTCAGAGGAGAGACGTTCATCGTACCGGTGCAATATTTCTCCTGCGAGCGCTGCAAAGAAAGTTTCCAGACAATGGAAATGGAAGACAGCTTGGTCAAGGCCCGCGAAATGTACTGGGCAAAGAGTTGCCATAGCGAGAAGTAGCGATTGAATGCTCTGCTTAGATGACTTGACCGACACCCGCCTTGCAGTCGCCCGGGTCACCGAGTGCTTCTGAATCCCCTCAGCGCGGCTGATAAAGATAAAGGAAAGCCTCCACCGCCCGCTCCGCCGAAGTCCGCAGCTGATCCGGCGGAATCTCGGTGACCACATTGAGCATGCGCACGTCCATCCATTCTGCTTCGATCAGCGCGCGGAACTGCATGGCGGCAATCCAGGGATCGCCCGCATGCAGCTTGCCCTCGTCCATCTTGACCTTCAGAAAATCGGCAATGCGCGTCCAGCCACGTTTGGGTCCGCGCTCGTACAAGAGCGGCCCCAGTTCCGACTTGCCGGCGTAATACATCCCCAGCCGCTTCACCGCCACAATCTCCGGCCGGAACACCACGCCCAGATAATGATTCGCCAGCCGCAATAAACCTGCGCGTACTTCGTCTTCGTTACGCAAGGCCATGAACAATTCTTCAAACTGGCAACCCACCTGCTTGATCATCACCTCCACGAAGATCTCTTCCTTGGAGCTGAAATAGTTGTACAGCGTGGCCTTGGAGCCCCCGATACGGGCCGAGATTTCCGCCATGGAGGCGCCTTCGAAACCGATTTCGTTGAATACCTCGGCAGCGATGTCGATCATCTGCTGCCGCCGTTCTTCACTCTTCTTGCGCATGATTGTCCTGTAATGCCGGCCAGAAAACCGGCCAATCCCGAATTATAGGCGACGATGCCGCCGAAAGCCGCCTGATTGCCCTCAAATCGCGGCCAAAAAAACCTGTTGCGGCAATGCCGTGAAAAGACGAGCAATTTATCGCAAAGCGCCTTGACACTTCATGAAAGCCAATACTATACTGAACTGTACAGTTAATAAACACCTGATTTTCTGATTCAGTCGTTCACTCCACTCTCCACGCAAATGAACAAGAACTCATCTCTCCCCGACCAGCGCGCGCCCTATCCGGCGCTGCGGTCCGAGCGGCCTACCCTGCCGTGGCGGCGGGCGGCGGCGGTCTCGGCGGCCGTGCTGGCAGCGGCGCTCATGGCCGGCTGTGCTTCCTTCACCGATCTCGGTGCGCGCGCCGAACCCAAGTCCATCGACCACTACCAGAGCAGCCAGACCCTGGCCGCCACGGGAGTGCAAGCGGCCTGGCCAAACGACCAGTGGTGGACGGTCTACGGTGATGCCCAGCTCAATGCGCTCATCGCCGAAGCCCTGCAGAGCGCACCCTCCATGGCCGTCGCCAAGGCCCGCCTGATGAAGGCCGAGGGCACGGCCCAGCAACAAGGGGCGGCGCTTTATCCGCAGGTGAGCGGCAATGCCTCGCTGGACCGCATGAAGCAGTCCTACAACAACGGCGTGCCGCCGGACTTCGTGCCCAAGGGCTACAACAACGAGACCCGCACCACGCTGGACTTCAGCTATGAAATCGACTTCTGGGGCAAGAACCGCGCCGCATTGGCCGCAGCCACCTCGGAACTGGAAGCCAGCCGTGCGGACGCCGCCCAGGCGCGCATCACCCTGGCCACCTCGATTGCCTCGGCCTACGCCGACCTGGCCCAGCTCTACGCCCAGCGCGATACCAATGAAGCCGCGCTCAAGGTGCGTGAAGAAACGCTGGATCTGTTCAACCAGCGCTTCACCAACGGGCTGGAGACGCGTGGCTCGGTCAAGCAGATGGAAGCGCGCCGCGCCATTGCCCAGGCCGACCTCAAAGCCACCGACGAATCCATCGCCCTGCAACGCAACAAGCTGGCCGCACTGGCCGGGGCCGGCCCGGATCGCGGCTTGCAGCTGGCGCGTCCGCAGATCGACCTGTCCAAGCCCTTCGGCCTGCCCGCGCAACTGCCGGTGGAACTGCTGGGCCGTCGTCCCGACATCGTGGCCGCGCGCCTGCGCGCGGAAGCGGCCGGCAAGCAGATCAAGGTGGCGCGTGCTGCCTTCTATCCGAATGTGAACCTGTCGGCCTACTTCGGCTTCCAGTCGCTGGGCATCGACATGCTCACCCGCAGCGGCTCCGACATCGGCAGCTTCGGCCCGGCGATCTCGCTCCCCATCTTCAATGGCGGCCGCCTGCGCGGTCAGTTCCGCTCGGCCAGCGCCAGCTATGACGAAGCCGTGGCCAACTATGACCAGGCCGTCACCCAGGCCCTGCAGGATGTGGCCGACGTCGGCGTGAGCGAGAAGGCCCTGGCCGGCCGACTGCAGGACGTACAAGCTGCAGCCGACGCTGCCGAAGAGGCCTATCGCATCGTCAGCAACCGCTACAACGGCGGCCTCAACACCTACCTCGACGTGCTCAATGCGCAGGACACGCTCATCAGCAACCTGCGCCAGCTCTCCGACCTGCGCTCGCGCCTGTTCACCCTGGATGTCGCGCTGGTGCGCGCCCTGGGCGGCGGCTACCGCGCCGCCGACGACAGCAAGAGCCAAGACAGCGCCACCGCGCCCCACACCGAACAGCAAGCGAAAGGTTGAACATCATGTCCCACAGCGATTCCCAAGCGGCCCATACCCTGGCCGAAGAAACCCGTCAGCGCAATGAAGCGGCCACCAAGGCCGCCGCTGCGCAAAAGCGCAAGAAGCTCTTTGCCATCTTCGGCGGCGTGGTCGCCATCGCCGCCATCGGCTATGGCAGCTACTGGTACCTGATCGGCTCGCGCTACGTCGAGACCGACAATGCCTACACTGCCACCGAAGTGGCCACCGTCACCCCGGCCATCAATGGCATCGTGGCCGCCGTTGACGTGGTCGATACCCAGGCCGTCAAGAAGGGCGACGTGCTGGTGCGCATCGACGACGCCGATGCCAAGCTGGCCGTGGACCAGGCCGCGGCCGACCTGGACCGCACCGAGCGCAAGGTCAAGGGCTACTTCGCCAACGATGCCGGCCTGGCCGCCCAGGTGCTGGCCCGTGAGGCCGAGCAGAAGCGTGCCAGTGCCCAGTTGCTGTCGGCGCAGGCCGATATGAAGCGCGCCGAGATCGACCTGCAGCGCCGCGAGGCGCTGGCCAAGTCGGGTTCGGTGTCGGGTGAAGAACTGAGCAATGCGCGCACTGCCCTGCTGACCGCCCAGGCCAACCTGAAAGCCGCTGAAGCTGCCGAAGTGCAGTCCCGCGCCAACATCAAGGCGACCCAGGGTGCGCAAAAGGCCAGTACCGTGCTGACGGCCAATACCACCGTGGACGACAACCCGGAAGTGGTCCTGGCCCGCGCCAAGCTGGATCAGGCCAAGCTGGACCTGGAGCGCACCGTGCTGCGCGCCCCGGTGGATGGCGTCATTGCCCGCCGCCAGGTGCAGGTCGGCCAGCGCGTGCAGAGCGGCGCCAGCCTGCTGTCGGTGGTGCCGCTGCAGCAGATGCACGTGGATGCCAACTTCAAGGAAGGACAACTGACCAAGGTGCGCATCGGCCAGCCGGTGACCATGAAGGCGGACATTTATGGCGGCTCGGTGGAATACCACGGCGTGGTCACCGGCCTCTCCGGTGGTACCGGTTCGGCCTTTGCGGTGATCCCGGCGCAGAACGCCACCGGTAACTGGATCAAGGTGGTGCAGCGCCTGCCGGTGCGCATCTCGCTGGATCCCAAGGAACTGGCGCAGCGTCCGCTGTCGGTGGGCCTGTCGATGGTGGTGGAGATCGATACGCGCGGCCAGATGCAGGCCGGTGACGCCCAGACCAAGTCGGCCAGCACCGAGACCCGGGCCGGCGCGCTGTAATCCGGCGAGCACAAGGAAAGACTCATCATGTCATCCACAACAAGCGCAGCGGCGGGCGACCTGCCCGCCCCCAAGCCTGCCGCCCAGCCCGGCCCCTTCGAGGCCCCGCTGACCGGCGGCCAGCTGGTGGGCGCCGGCATCCTGCTGGCCGCCGCCAACTTCATCGCGGTGCTCGACACCACCATTGCTAACGTCTCGGTCTCCACCATCGCCGGGGCGCTGGGCGCCTCGACCAGCCAGGGCACCTACGTCATCACCTCCTATGCGGTGGCCGAAGCCATCACCGTGCCCCTGACCGGCTGGCTGGCCAATCGCTTCGGCACGGTGCGCGTGTTCATCCTGTCGATGGTCATGTTCGGGCTGTTCTCGGCCCTGTGCGGCCTGGCCAATTCGCTGGGCATGCTGATCGCCTTCCGCGTCATGCAGGGCCTGGCCGGGGGGCCGCTGATGCCGCTGTCGCAAACCCTGCTGCTGCGCATCTTCCCCAAGGAAAAAGCGCCGGCTGCCGTGGGGCTGTGGGCCATGACCACGCTGGTGGCGCCGATTGCCGGCCCGATCCTGGGCGGGGTGCTGTGCGACCAGTACAGCTGGCCCTACATCTTCTGGATCAACGTGCCGGTGGCGCTGATCTGCGGCTATCTCGGCTGGCGCATGCTCAAGCGCTTCGAGACCAAAACCAGCAAGCTGCCCATCGACCGCGTGGGGCTGATCCTGATGGTGGTCTGGGTGGCCGCCCTGCAGCTGATGCTCGATGAAGGCAAGGAGAAGGACTGGTTCGCCTCCACCGAGATCGTGCTGCTGGCCGTGACCGCCGTGGTGTTCTTCATTGCCTTCCTGATCTGGGAGCTGACCGAGCACAATCCCATCGTCGACCTGCGGGTGTTCCGCCATCGCGGCTTCACCGCCAGCGTGACCACCATCTGCCTGGCCTTCGGTGCCTTCTTCGGCTCGGTGGTGTTGACACCCCTCTGGCTACAGGGCTACATGGGCTACACCGCCACCTGGTCGGGCTGCATTTCGGCGCTGACCGGCATCCTGGCCGTGTTGACCGCCCCCATGGTGGCCAAGATGTCCACCACCGTCGATGCGCGCAAGCTGGTCTGCATCGGCGTGACCTGGCTGGGCTTCATCACCTTCCTGCGGGCCTTCAACAACACCGACATGTCGTTCTTCCAGATCGGCTGGCCGCTGTTCCTGCAGGGGATCGGACTGCCGCTGTTCTTCGTGCCGCTCACCGGCCTGGCGCTCTCCAGCGTGAACGAGGAAGAGACCGCATCGGCGGCCGGCCTGATGAGTTTCTGCCGCACCATGGCCGGGGCGATTGCGACCTCCATCGTCAATACCAGCTGGGAAAACGACGCCACCTACTTCCACGCCGAACTGTCCGGCCTGGTGGATCGCAGCGGCGATGCGGTCAATGCCATGATGGCCTCCGGCATGAGTGCCGAGCAGGCAACGGGCTCGCTGGCGCAGACGGTGCAGAACCAGGCCGTGATGCTGGCCACCAACCACATCTTCATGATGGCGGCGGTGTCCTTCTCGCTGGCGGCGCTGGCGGTGTGGCTGGCACCGAAACCGACACGGGTGGCCGATACGAGCTCGGCGCACTGATCGACAAGCTCTCCCCCCACAGTCCGTCTCCCCCCTGCGGACTGGGCAGGCGGCCACTTCGGTGGCCGCCTGTTTTTTTGGGCCCAAGGCTTGATTGAACAGTCAAAAAAATCGAACTTTCTGGACATGCGCTCGCTTCTTTGTCCTGCTTCAGCCCCATGCAGGGCGCTACCCTTGGCTGCACTCCCCCAATGCGCGTACAATCCCGGCTCAAGCATGCGGACCAAGGTCCGCATTTTTGATTTATGGTGGCCCGCCCGGCGCGGCCGCCAGGCTGACTTCCCGCCGCCCGCCGTGGCCTGATCACACCGTGGCCTGCCCGCGCGGCCCTGCATTCCCGAACTTGCAAGAAGCGATCCCTGCATCGCCACCCAGACTCATGACCAAAGACCTCGCCGCCCACACGCCAATGATGCAGCAGTACCTGCGCATCAAGGCCGACCATCCCAACACGCTGGTGTTCTACCGCATGGGCGATTTCTATGAACTCTTCTTCGAGGATGCCGAAAAGGCCTCGCGCCTGATGGGCGTCACCCTCACCCAGCGCGGCTCCTCCAACGGCAACCCGATCAAGATGGCAGGTGTCCCCTTCCATTCGGTGGAGCAATACCTGGCACGCCTGATCAAGCTCGGCGAATCGGTGGCGATCTGCGAACAGATCGGCGACCCGGCTACCAGCAAGGGCCCGGTGGAGCGCAAGGTGGTGCGGGTCGTCACGCCCGGCACCCTGACCGATTCCGACCTCTTGCCCGAGAAATCCGAGCGCTGCCTGCTGGCCATGCAGCTGCTGCCCTCGAAGTCGCGCAAGCAGATGCAGGTCGGCCTGGCCTGGCTGTCCATGGCCAGCGGCGCGCTGAAGATGATGGAAATCACGGTCGAGAGCAGCTTGCTCGATGGCCGCGTGAAGCAGGAACTGGAACGCATCTCGGCCGCCGAGGTGCTGGTGGCCGATGGCCAGCTGGAGCAGTGCGAGCCGCTCCTGCCCAACCGCGCCGTGACAGTGCCGGACTGGCATTTCGACCAGCCCAGCAGCGAGAAGGCCCTGCTCGATCAACTGGGCGTGGCCACCCTGCACGGCTTCGGTGCCGATGGCCTGGGCCCGGCCATCTGTGCCGCCGGTGCCCTGCTGCGCTATGCGCAATCGACCCAGGGACGCGGCCTGCAGCACGTGCGCACGCTCACGGTCGAATCCGAAAATGAATTCATCGGCCTGGATGCCGCCACCCGCCGCAACCTGGAACTGACCGAAACCATCCGCGCGCAGGATGCCAATGCCCTGGCCCCGACGCTGTTCTCCACGCTGGACCACTGCCGTACCGCGATGGGCTCGCGCCTGCTGCGCCACTGGCTGCATCACGCCCTGCGCGACCAGCAAGTCGCGCGCGAACGCCATGCCGCCATCAATGCACTGATGCGCACCGATGCCTGCTCGGGCCTGTCGGCCACGCTGGCGGCCGTGCCCGACATCGAACGCATCACCACCCGCATCGCCCTGCTCTCGGCCCGTCCGCGCGACCTGGCGGGCTTGCGCAGCGGCCTGCAGCAGCTGGGTTCATTGCGTGCCTACGTGGAGATGTGCGCCCGCGACGCTGAAGCACCGCTGCTGGGCCAGTTGCACGAAGACCTGGCCACGCCCGTGGAATGCCTGGACCTGCTGGAACGCGCCATCATGCTGGAGCCAGCCGCCATGGTGCGCGACGGCGGCGTGATCGCGCGCGGCTATGACGCTGAACTCGATGAACTGCGCGGCCTGTCGGAAAACGCCGGCCAGTACCTGCTGGAACTGGAAGCGCGCGAGCGTGAACGCACCGGCATCGCCAACCTGCGGGTGGAATACAACAAGGTGCATGGCTTCTACATCGAGGTCACCCACGGCCAGACCGACAAGGTGCCGGAAGACTATCGCCGCCGCCAGACCCTGAAGAATGCCGAACGCTACATCATCCCCGAGCTGAAAGCCTTCGAGGACAAGGCGCTCTCCGCGCAGGAACGGTCACTGTCGCGCGAGAAATTCCTCTACGAGCAGCTCCTCAATGACATGGGCGCGCACATCGTGCGCCTGCAATCCATCGCCCATGCGCTGGCCCAGCTCGACACCCTGGTGGCCCTGGCCGACCATGCCGTGCGCAACAACTGGTGCGCGCCGCAACTGGTCGATGAGCCCTGCATCCAGATCGAGCAAGGCCGCCATCCGGTGGTGGAAAACCAGATTGAACGCTTCATCGCCAATGACTGCCAGCTCGCCGCCGAGCGCAAGCTGCTGCTCATCACCGGTCCCAACATGGGCGGTAAATCGACCTTCATGCGCCAGGTGGCGCTGATCACGCTGCTGGCCTACGTGGGCAGCTTCGTGCCCGCCACCAGCGCGGTGATCGGACCGATCGACCGCATCTTCACCCGCATCGGCGCGGCCGATGACCTGGCCGGGGGCCGCTCCACCTTCATGGTGGAGATGACCGAATCGGCCTCCATCCTCAACAACGCCACCGAACATTCGCTGGTGCTGATGGATGAGGTCGGACGCGGCACCTCGACCTTCGACGGCCTGGCCCTGGCCTGGGCGATTGCCAAGCACCTCATCGACGTGACGCGCAGCTTCACGCTGTTTGCGACCCACTACTTCGAACTGACGCAACTGCCCGAGATCCACCCGACGGCGGCCAACGTGCACCTGTCGGCCGTGGAGCACAAGGACAGCATCGTGTTCCTGCATGCCGTGCAGAGCGGCCCGGCCTCGCAGAGCTACGGGCTGCAGGTGGCGCAGCTGGCAGGAGTGCCGGCCCCGGTGATCCGCGCGGCGCGCAAGCATCTGTCGGCGCTGGAAAGCCAGTCCATGCAGCCGACGCCGCAGTTCGACCTGTTCAGCGCCCCTTCCTTCATGGAAACGCAAGCGGAAACTGAAGAAGCGGACCATGAACGCAATCCCGCCAGCGCGGTCGAACCCGATCCGCTGGCCCAGGCGCTGCTGCAATCGCTGGACGGCATCGATCCCGATGCCCTGACGCCGCGCCAGGCGCTGGATGCGCTCTACCAGTTGAAGGCCCTGAGCCGGGGACAATAACAACACCACGGGGACGCCGGCTTCGTGCCGCCCTTTGAACCGCAGAGAGACTGCATGCCGATCCGCCCGATCCGACGCATCCTGCTGTGCACCTGCTTCACCGCTGCCATCCTGATGGCGGGCGGTGCGGCGCGGGCCGCCGGGCAGGATTTCTCGTTCGGCGTGATCAACCATGCCGCGCCCGGCGTCAAGGGCGACCAGGCGCTGCGCCAGGCCCTGACCGAGACCGATGCCGACAACCTCGCCTTCGTGGTGGTCAATGGCATCAAATCCCCCTCCGAAAGCTGTGATGACGCGCTCTATGCCGAGCGCCACGAGATGCTCTCGCAGGCACAGAACGGCATCTTCGTGTCGCTGGCTGGCAGCGACTGGATCACCTGCCGCGACCGCGAGAACCGCTCGGACGCCATCGAACGCCTGGCCCGCATGCGCGAGATCTTCTATGCCAGTGAATTCTCGCTGGGCGCGAGCCGGCTGCCGATGCTGCGCCAATCGCTCACGCCCAAGTTCCGCAGCTATACCGAAAACACCCGCTGGGAAATCGGCAACGTGCTCTTTGCCACTGTGAACCTGCCGGCGGCCAACAATCACTTCCTGCTCGATGGCGGCCGCAACAATGAGTTCGAGGACCGCCTCATCGCCAACCGCAACTGGCTGCAGCATCTGTTCGCCTTTGCCGCCTTGAAGAAGAGCGCGGCCATCGTCTTCTTCAGTGATGGCAATCCCTTCGGTCCGCCGCCCAAGCGTTCCTTCTTCCGCACTCAGCGCGATGGCTTTGCCGAGACGCGCAAGCTGTTCTCCGAGCTTGCCGGCAAGTTCCAGGGGCGGGTGCTGGTGGTACATGCCCAGGGCGGCAAGAACAAGACACCCGCCCATATCCTCTGGACCGGCAACCTGGGCAGTGTGGGCGTGGGTGAGCGCTGGCTCAAGGTGGTGGTGGATGACCATCTGCCACAGCTGTTTGCGGTGGCCGATGCGGATGGAGAACGGCGCTAGCTGCCCGATGCCAGGTACCAGACCCTTGCCGGTAAACGGATTTTTACGGTTTAAATGAAGAAAAACGCCCGCAGAGCGCATCTGCGGGCGTTTTTGCATGGTCGCCGGAAGGAAAATCCCGATTTCCGGGATCGGCTTGCGGCGCTGCGATCAGAATTCAGCGATCAGTTCAGCGGCTGGCTGCGGAAGTGGTCGCCGGCGTCGCCTTCATCTTCATCATCGTGGTGATGATGGTGGCCGTGGGCACCGTGGACGTGACCGTGGGCCACTTCTTCTTCGGAGGCGGCGCGCACTTCGGTGACCGCCAGTTCAAAGCGCAGCGCGATGCCGGCCAGCGGGTGGTTGCCATCGAGCACGGCCTTGCCGTCCGCCACTTCGGTGACGGTGAAGATGACCGACTCTTCGCTGTCGTCATCGGGCGAACCTTCGAACTGCATGCCCACTTCCAGCGGTTGCGGCAGGCGCTCGACCGGCTCGATCTTGACCAGCTCGGAATCATATTCGCCGAAGGCATCTTCCGGTTCGACCTGGATGGTGGTGCTGTAGCCGACTTCCTTGCCGTCCAGCGCTTCTTCGATCTTGGGCAGGGTGTTGTGATAGCCGCCGTGCAGGTAGACCATCGGCTCGCTGCTTTGCTCGATCAGGTTGTTCTGGGCATCCGACAGCTTGTAGTTGACGGAAACGACGGTATTCTTCGCGATCTTCATCGTAAGGGTCCTTTGTATCGATAGTGGTGCGGGAGCGGCAGCTGCTGCGGAAGCGTCGCGCGGGACACCTGCCACCCGGGTTGGGGCCTAAGAACCATCCCCTTGCCATTCCCGCGAGGCAAGGACGCTTTCAAAAACGGTATCTCGACTCCGCGATTATACCTGCATCAAACTTGGCCGCCGCCAATGGCGTACGGCTGCGCTGGCACCCTCTATAATGGCGACCATGAAAAAACTCGATCTGCTCGGCGGCATCACGCCCGCCCAATTCCTGCGTGACTACTGGCACAAGAAGCCGCTCCTGATCCGCAACGCCATCCCCAATTTCACCGCGCCGCTGCCGCGCCAGGAACTGTTCGACCTGGCCCGCCGCGATGATGTCGAATCGCGCCTCATCACCCATCGCACCGATGGCTGGGACATGCAGCACGGCCCCTTCAACAAGCTGCCGCCCCTGAAGCAAAAAGCCTGGACCCTGCTGGTGCAGGGCGTGAACCTGCACCATCCGGCCGCCGATGCCCTGCTGCGCCAGTTCCGCTTCGTGCCCGATGCACGCCTGGATGACCTGATGATCAGCTACGCCACCGATGGCGGCGGCGTCGGACCGCACTTCGATTCCTATGATGTTTTCCTGCTGCAGGCCCACGGACAACGCCGCTGGCGCATCAGCGCGCAAGACGACCTGACGCTGGAAGAAGGCGTGCCGCTGAAGATCCTCAGCCACTTCCAAGCCGAACAGGAATTCGTGCTGGAACCGGGCGACATGCTCTACCTGCCGCCGCAATACGCGCACGACGGCGTGGCCATCGGCGAATGCATGACCTATTCGGTCGGCTTCCGCTCGCCGGCCTACCAGGAACTGGGCGAATCCTTCCTTGAATTCATGATGGATACCATCGACCTGTCCGGCCGCTATGAAGATCCTGACCTGAAAGCCACCGCCAAGCCCGCCGAATTGCCACTGGACATGGTGGCGCGCATCCGCGACGAGCTCAACAAGATCCGCTTCACCGACGACGACATCACCATCTTCCTGGGCGAGCATCTGTCAGAGCCCAAACCCAGCGTTTTCTTCGAAGCACGGACCGAGGAATTATCTTTTGCTCGCTTTTTCCAGGGCGCGAAGAAACGCGGTCTGGCGCTGCATCGCAAGACGCGCATGCTGTACCGTGGCTCTCACGTCTTCATCAATGGCGAATCCTTCCAGGTCAATCGCGGCGACAAGGAGATCCTGGCGCGATTGGCAGACTCGCGTGTGCTGGAGAAATCCGACCTCGACCTGGCCTCCGAAGACCTGCTGGAAGCCTTGCATCAATGGCATGAAAGTGGCTGGCTCGACATCATTCGAGATTAATGAAATTTATTGCGGACACTTCTCGAAATTACTTTAGAAAATCCCGGAGAGCGGCTTGCGCCAAGACTTTCCGGGCCGCTGAAAAGGGATGTAAGTTCTTACAAATTCTTACGAATTCCCATAGTGGCGATGTGATTCCGGAAAAAAATAGCTATAATGATGGGCTGGAAAGTTTTCGTTGTCAGGCGTTGTTTCGGCAGTAAAAAGAAGCAAGAACCGAAGCCCGACCGTGAGGTCTTACCCGCGGCGAAAGCCTCCCAGTAGAGCGATAATTACCGGTAATTATTCATCGCACAATTTTTAAATATTGAAGGAATATTCATGAAAAAGACTCTGTTGATCGCTTCGTTGTTGGCTGTTGCCCTGGCTGCTTGCGGCAAGAAGGAAGAAGCACCGGCACCTGCTGCTGCTCCTGCTGCTGAAGCTCCGGCCGCTGCTGCTCCGGCTGCTGATGCAAAGCCGGCTGACGCCGCTCCTGCTGCTGACGCTGCCAAGCCGGCTGACGCCGCTGCCCCGGCTGCTGATGCGAAGCCTGCCGACGCTGCCGCTCCGGCCGCTGATGCAAAGCCGGCTGAAGCCGCTCCGGCCAAGTAATCTTCGGATTATTTTCGGAAAAAACCGGTCGCAAGACCGGTTTTTTTTCGTCCCGAGTTTTGTTGTCGTTTTGTTTTTGCCGGGCGTTCCAGTCCGAAACTTCATACCACTGTCTTTTCTCTTCACTTGGCACGTGAAGCAGCCTTCACTTCAGATCTCCCGGACATTGCCCTCGTTTGATCCAGCGCAAACCGCTCAGAACGGCCCAGGAACGCATCGCCGCATTCAATCCTGGCGCACCCACTGACAAGGACCTGACAAGCCCGCAGAAGCCGCATTTCTTATCGAAGACACAATATCGCAGCAGACGAGACGGAACAGCGGATCGGGATCAAATCAAGGCCCTTCAAGCTGAAGAAAAAGAGAAACAAATTGTTTCTGACGCAGCGCACCCAAGACACAGACAGCCTGACAAAGGGCTGACCCACTCGCGTTTTTCGATCAGACGTCCAGCCAGGCGAAGCCTTCTTCCTGACAGGCGATGCCGATCTCGCCAAAAGTGGTGCCGAGTACGCTTTCGATGGCCGCGCGGGCCAGTTCGGGAGTGTTGTTCTGCTGGCTCAGGTGAGCGCCGATGACGCGCTTGAGCCGGCTTTTGTCGAGCAGCCGCAGGATCTCGGCGCTGGCGTCGTTGGCCAGATGGCCGTAGTCGCCGCCGATGCGGCGCTTGAGGAAGGCGGGATAAGGCGAGCGATCCAGCATGTCGCGGTCGTGATTGCATTCCAGCAACAGCGCATCGCAGGCATCAAGGGCCTGCACCAGGTGCGCAGTCGGCTGGCCGGCATCGGTCAACACGCCGAGGCGACGATCACCATCGCTGGCCACGTACTGGACCGGCTCGCGGGCATCGTGCGGAACGGTATAGGGAGAGAGTTCGAGATCGCCGATGGCAAGCTTCTGGCCATCGGCGCAGAAACGTACATCGACATCGTTGGCCTGCTCGGCCACCGCCTGCCAGGTGCCATAACTGAGCCAGACCGGAATGCGATAGCGCCGCGCGAATTTGAAGACGCCGCTGACGTGGTCCGAATGTTCATGCGTGACCACGATGCCCGAGACATCGGAAGGATCCAGGCCCAGGCGCAGCATGCGCTTTTCGGCTTCGCGCAAAGTAAAGCCGCAGTCCAGCATGACCGTGGTCCCCGAGGAGGGACGCTGGTCGCCGGCTGCGGCCGAGATCAGCAGCGCATTGCCTTCGCTGCCGCTACCGAGGCTCGCGAACTTCATCTGAGCCCCGGGTCCTGCTTACTTCAGCTGTTCGTTGAGCAGACCGAGGATCTTGTCGGAGATACCCGAGGTATCCGGACCGCCCTCGCCGTTCTGCACGACGATGTTGCTGCTGTCGGAACCGGCACCCTTGACCACGATGCGGTACTTGGCAGCCTTCTTGTCCTTGTCCTTGGAGCTGAAGATGCGCGAGAAGAAACCGTCATCCTTCTTGTCCTTGGCATCCTGGTTCTGGTCCACGTAGCGCACGAAGTAGATGCCCTGGCTGCGGTCGCGGTCTTCCACGGTAAAGCCCACGCGGTCCAGTGCCAGGCCGACGCGACGCCATGCGCGGTCGAAGCCTTCATCCACTTGCACGCTGGTGCCGGTGGCGGTCTTCTGCAGGCGCGAACGGGCTTGCAGCGAGGGAGCATTGGCCACGGCTGCCTTGGCCTTGGTTTCTTCTGCACCCAGGCGCACCATCAGGCGCGACAGGAATTCAGCTTCCAGGCCAGGATCGGAGGGACGTGCGGTCCAGACCGAGGTTTCCTTGGCCGAACCGGTCAGCACTTCTTCGGCACCGCGATGGCTGATGAAGATTTCGGTGGTGCCGTTCGGGCCGCGTTCCAGACGGGTGCGGAACTTGTCGCGCTCGCCGGTGGAGTACAGCGAATCAAACACCTTGCCCAGGGTATTGCGGATGAAGTCCTGCGGGATCTTGGCGCGGTTCTCGGCCCAGTCGGTTTCCATCACGCCGGTATCGGGCGACTCGATGTTGATCAGGAATCCGCTGTCCTGCCAGAAGTCCTTGATCTGCGGCCACAGCTGTTCCGGGGTCTGCTTGACCACCAGCCAGCGCTGCGAGCCATCGCGCTCGATACGGATTTCGTTGCCCTTGGACGTCGGTGCCACGGAGGTGACATCGGTGGTCGGCTTGTTCTGCTGTTCCAGCTGGTAGCCGGAAGCAGTGGCCACACCCTTGTTGGCTTCGGGGATGGCGTAGCGGTTGTCGCGCTGCAGCTGGGTCAGGTCGGGCGGCACTTCCAGGCGCGGGCCACGGGCCTTTTCGGCGCTCTTGTAATCGATACGGTCGCCTTCGAGCATATTGCCGATGGACGAGCATCCTGCCAGTCCGGCCAGCGCCAGTGCGACGACGATGCTGCGTTGGGTAAGTGTGTACGCGGAGCGGGAGACCGGACGAACGTTATTGCTATTAGTCATATCGTTACTAGTGAAAGCGGAATCGGATTTCAGGAGACCTGCGCCAAAACGGCCAAGCCGATCAGTTTAAGACGCCGGACTCGCGCAGGGCAGCGCGCACGGTGTCGTGGAAGGACTCGCCCAGCGGCGCCAGCGGCAGGCGCATGCCCGACGGGATCAGACCCATCTCCTGCATGGCCCACTTGACCGGCACCGGGTTGGGTTCGACGAAGAGCTTGTTGTGCAGCGGCAGCAGCTTGTTGTTCAGTTCCACGGCACGGGCGATGTTGCCGCTCATGGCGGCCACGCACAGCTCGTGCATGTCGCGCGGGGCGACGTTGGCCGTCACCGAGATGTTGCCGGCGCCGCCATACAGCATCAAGGCGATGGCGGTGGCGTCGTCACCGGAGTAGACCGCGAAGTCCTTGGGGGCCAGGCGGATCAGGTCGGTGCCGCGGCCGATGTTGCCGGTAGCGTCCTTCACGCCCACGATGCCCTTGACCTGCGCCAGGCGCAGGATGGTCTCGTTGCTCATGTCTGCGACCGTACGGCCGGGCACGTTGTACAGGATCACCGGCAGATCCACCGCTTCGGCGATGGTCTTGAAGTGCAGGTACATGCCTTCCTGGGTCGGACGGTTGTAGTAGGGCACCACCTGCAGCGAGGCGTCGGCGCCGACCTTCTTGGCGAAGGCGGTCAGCTCGATGGCTTCGGCAGTGGAATTGCCGCCGGTACCGGCGATGATGGGGATGCGTTTGGCCGTGTGCTCGACCGCGACCTTGATCAGTTCGCAGTGCTCTTCCATCGAGACGGTGGGCGATTCGCCGGTGGTACCGACGATGACGATGCTGTCGGTTCCCTCGGCGATATGCCAGTCGATCAGCTTGCGCAGGCCATCGTAGTCGAGGCTGCCGTCCGGATGCATGGGAGTGACGATTGCAACAATGCTACCCTTGATCATGGTGTGCGTATGTAAGGTGGTGGTCAGAATAAAGGCCTGATTGTAGCGGATAGACGCCTCATCAGGTCAATTTGCGGCTGCCAGAGATGAAAGCGGACGTAAAAAAAACCGGAGAGCCCGCCCCTGCGGGCCCGCCAAAGGCCTGCAACCCGCTTGCCGCTGGTCAATAACCCAGCCCCATGGCTTCGCGCACGTCGCGCATGGTGTCCTGGGCCAGCTTGCGCGCCTTCTCGCAGCCATCGGCGACGATGGCGCGCACCAGCGAAGGATCGTCCAGGTAAGGCTGCGCACGTTCCAGCATCGGCTGCTGCTCCTGCAGGATGGCATCGATCACCGGTTGCTTGCACTCCAAGCAACCGATCCCGGCCGAACGGCAGCCCTTGGCGGCCCATTCCTTCACTTCCGGGGTGGAATAAACCTGGTGGAATTGCCAGACCGGGCATTTGTCCGGATCGCCCGGATCGCTGCGACGCACGCGCTGCGGGTCGGTCGGCATGGTCTTGACCTTCTTGGTGACCGAAGCGGCCTCTTCACGCAGGGCGATGGCGTTGCCATAGCTCTTGGACATCTTGGCCCCATCCAGCCCCGGCAGGCGTGAAGCTTCGGTGAGCATGGCCTGCGGCTCGGTGAGGATCAATTTGCGGCTGCCTTCGAGGTAGCCGAACAAACGTTCACGATCGATCATCGACAGGTTCTGGGCATCGTCCAGCATGGCCTTGGCCTGCTCCAAAGCTTCATCGTCGCCCTTTTCCTGGAATTGCGTACGCAGTTCCAGGTACAGCTTGGCGCGCTTGCTGCCCAGCTTTTTGGTGGCGGCCAGGGCCTTTTCCTCGAAGCCTTTTTCCTTGCCGTACAGGTGATTAAAGCGGCGCGCGATCTCGCGCATGATCTCGATGTGCGGCACCTGGTCTTCACCCACCGGCACCTGGCTGGCGCGGTAGATCAGCACGTCGGCCGCCTGCAGCAGCGGGTAGCCCAGGAAGCCGTAGGTGGCCAGATCGCGGTCGGCCAGCTTTTCCTGCTGGTCCTTGTAGGTCGGCACGCGTTCCAGCCAGCCAAGCGGGGTGGCCATGGACAGCAGCAGATGCAGCTCGGCATGCTCGGGCACGCGCGACTGGATGAACAGCGTGGCCTGGGAGGGATCAACCCCGGCGGCGAGCCAGTCGATCACCATTTCCCAGGTGCTGGTCTCGATCACGGAGGGATCGTCGTAATGGGTGGTCAGCGCGTGCCAGTCGGCCACGAAGAACAGGCAGGGCAGCTCGGATTGCAGCTTGACCCAGTTCTTCAGGGCACCGTGATAGTGGCCCAGGTGCAGCGCGCCCGTGGGGCGCATGCCGGAGACGACGCGGTCAGGATACATGGCGTTTGACGTTGGTTGGCAGGTGGCGGTTCGACATGAACAGGATCAGCGACATGAAGGATCAGAACAGCAAGGTGATGGGGAAGGTAATGAGCTGCAGCAGCTTGCCGGCCACATACATCACGGGGGCCATCCACCAGGCGTAAATCACCTTGAGCAGCACCAGCGCCATGACGATGAAGAAGCCATAGGGCTCGATCTGGGCGAATTTATACGCATATTTGTTCGGCAACAAGCTGGTGAGGATACGCCCGCCATCCAGCGGCGGAATCGGGAACAGGTTGAAGGCGAACATCACCAGGTTGGTCAGCACCCCCGCCCTGGCCATCAGTGTGAAGAATTCTTCCTGCACCCCGCCCAGCGCCAGGGCATAGATGGCCAGCATCCACAGCAGTGCCATGAAGAAATTGGCAGCGGGACCAGCCAGCGAGACCCAGGCCATGTCGCGCTTGGGCTTGCGCAGGTGGCCGAAGTTGATCGGCACCGGTTTGGCGTAGCCGAACAGGAAAGCGCCATTGGTGGCGAAGTACAGCATGATGGGAATGAGGATGGTGCCGAAGGGATCGATGTGCTTGAGCGGATTGAGGCTCATGCGCCCCATCGAATACGCCGTGGTATCCCCGAAAAACTTGGCCGCATAGGCATGGGCCGCCTCGTGCAGGGTGATGGCGAAGAGCACGGGCAGCGCGTAAACCGCGACGGTCTGGATGAGTTCATTCATGGGCGGGGATTTTAGCAGAGGGACAACGAACTGCCCCGGATTCGCTCGGGGCCGCTTCCGCTGGCCGGATGTGGGTGAACAAAAACTCGCTCAGGCAGCCTGCAAACCGAAGATGCCTGCATCTCCCCTGCCCTGGCGTACCAGCACGGGTTCATTGTCATCGGTGAGATCAATCACGGTGGTCGGCTCCAGGCTGCAGGCACCGCTGTCGATGACCAGTTCGATCTGCTTTTCCAGATGGCTGCGGATGTCTTCGGCGCTGGTCAGCGGCAGATCTTCGTCCGGCAGGATCAGGGTGGTACCCAGCAGCGGCTGTCCCAGTTCTTCCAGCAGCATGTGGGCGATGCGGTTCTCCGGCACGCGCAGGCCGATGGTCTTGCGCGAGGGGTGCGAGAGGCGGCGCGGCACTTCCTTGGTGGCTTCCAGGATGAAGGTATAGGCACCGGGGGTGGCGGCCTTCAGCAGGCGGTACTGGCGGTTGTCCACCTTGGCGTACTGGGCGATCTCGGAGAGGTCGCGGCACAGCAGGGTCAAGTGGTGCTTGTCGTCCACGCCACGGATGCGGCGCACACGCTCCACGGCATCCTTGTTGTCCAGCTGGCAGACCAGCGCGTAGCAGGAGTCGGTGGGCAAGGCCACCAGGCCGCCCTTGTGGATGATCTGCGCGGCTTGCTTGATCAGGCGCAGTTGCGGGTTGTCGGGGTGAATCTCGAAAAACTGGCTCATGATGCGGTTTCCGTTTCCAATCCAAATCCAAATCGTAAAAAGCACAACGGCGGTGTCGCCACCGCCGTTGTCGCTGCCCACCGGGCTTAGCGCTGGCCGCGCAGGGCGGCGATGCGCTGTTCCAGCGGCGGGTGTGTCGAGAACAGCGCCATGATGCCGGGCTTGTCGCTGATGCCCAGGGCTGCCATGTTCTGCGGCAGGCCTTCCGGCGAAAAGCCGCCCAGGCGCGCCAGGGCATTGATCATCGGCTGGGGCGTGCCCAAGAGGCGCGCCGCACCGGCATCGGCGCGGAATTCACGATGGCGCGAGAACCAGGCCACGATGATCGAGGCACCGATACCGAAGACGATCTGGCACACCATCACCGTCACCATGTAGCCGATGCCGGGGCCGGAGGACTCGTTGTTGCGGCGCAGGGCCGAATCCACGAAATAGCCGACCACCCGCGACAGGAACACCACGAAGGTATTCACCACGCCTTGGATCAGGGTCATCGTCACCATGTCGCCATTGGCGATATGGGCCACCTCGTGGCCCAGCACGGCTTCCACTTCGTCCTGCGTCATGCCCTGCAACAGGCCGGTGGAGACCGCCACCAGGGCCGAATCGCGGAAGGCACCGGTGGCAAAGGCATTGGGTTCGCCGTCATAGACCGCCACCTCCGGCATGCCGATCCCGGCGCGCTGGGCCAGCTTGCCCACGGTCTGCAGCAGCCAGGCTTCAGTACCGTTCATGGGCGTTTCGATCACGCGCGCGCCGGTGGACCACTTGGCCATGCTCTTGCTCATCAGCAAGGAGATGATCGATCCGGTGAAACCGACCACCAGCGAGAACACCAGCAACATCGGCAGGTTCAGGCCGGAACGAGTGAGGAAGCGGTCCACGCCCAAGAGGGAGAGGATCACGCTCATCACCACCAGCACGGCGATGTTGGTGGCGATAAACAGCAGGATGCGTTTCATCGGGGAAAACTCCTATCGGAAAAGTGGTTATTAGATAGGAATCGGCCGGCTGAATTCAAGGGCTTCACAGCCCCCAGTCGTGCCAGACCGGCTTGACCCCGGTGGGCAGCGGCGGCAGTCCGCCCAGGTCCATGCGCGACTCGCCCGGACCGTGGAAATCCGAGCCCATCGAGGCCAGAAAGCCATAGCTGCGCGCTACCTGGGCGTATTCCTGGTACTGCTCCGGCGTATGGCTGCCGGTATTGACTTCGATGGCCTCACCGCCCAGTTGCTTGAACTCGTCGAACAGGGCGCCGAACTGGGTCTGGGTGTACTTGTAGCGGCCCGGATGGGCGATCACCGCCACCCCGCCTGCCCCGCGGATCCAGCGCACCGATTCTTCCAGCGTGGCCCAGCGGTGCGGCACGTAGCCGGGCTTGCCTTCGGTGAGGTAGTTGGCGAAGACTTCCTTGGTATCGCAGCAGGTGCCGCATTCGACCAGGTAGCGCGCAAAGTGCGTGCGCGAGATCAGGTCGGGATTGCCCACATGCTTCAACGCGCCTTCATACGCGCCGCAGATGCCGTGCCGGTCGAGCGCCTCGGCGATCTCGCGGGCACGGCGTTCGCGGCCGTTGCGGGTGGCGGCCAGGCCGTCGACCAGGGCCTGGTTGGTCTCGTCGATGCGCAAGCCCACGATATGCACCGTATGCCCGGCCCAGGTGACCGAAATTTCCACGCCGGCCACATGCCCCATGCCCAGCGCGCGCGCAGCCGCCCGGGCGCGCGCCACGCCGCCCACTTCATCGTGGTCGGTCAGCGCCCACACGCCCACGCCATTGGCCTTGGCGCGCGCGGCCACCTCTTCCGGCGGCAGCAGGCCGTCGGAGACGTTGGAATGGCAATGCAGATCGAACTTGAGTTCAGACATAGGAAGTCGCAATGACCTCAGCGACCGCGCCGGTCGCTTGTGGCTGCCGTCGGTCAGGGAGGTCCGGGTGATTGGAATGCGTCCATTTTACGCGCTTGATGCCAACCCCGCACTGCACCGCACGATGCGGCCGGCCTCACGCCGGCTGCTGCAGGAAAGCCTCGATCAGTTGTGCCAGCCGCTCGGGCTGGTCGTGATGCAGCATGTGGCCGGCGTCGGCGATCATCTCCACCTGCGTCTTGGGGATACAGGCGATGCGGCGGTCGATTTCTTCACGTTTCAACGAGGCCGGACCGAAGAAACGCCAGATATCGCTGTCTATCGCCTCGATCCACAGCACCGGGGCGGTAATGCGGCTCCAGCAGGCCATCATTTCATCGACCCGGTACAGGATGGGGCTGACCTGCTTGTGGGCCGGATCCCCCAGAATCTGCCACAGGCCGCTCTCATCCTGCTGCGCCCAATGCTGGGCCAGGAAACCGGCGCGCTCGTCCGAGAGGCGCGCATTGTTCTTCTGCAGCCGCGCCGCGACCTCTTCGAGCGTCTCGTAGCCGCGCAATACGGGACGATTCTTCATCTCGTCCAGCCATTGCGTGAAGCGTCCCGGCGCCTGCTCCGGCTTGGCCGTGGGCAGGCCGATGCCTTCCAGGTTGACCAGCCGCTTGATGCGCTGGGGGCGCACGCCCGCATACAGGCTCACCACATTGCCGCCCATGCTGTGGCCAAGCAGGTTGATGGCCTCCTCACCGGCGTAGTGGTCGAGGATGGCATCGAGGTCGGCCAGGTAATCGGGGAACCAGTAGGACTGCGCCGGGGCCCGCTCGGTCAGGCCGAAACCGCGCCAGTCGGGAGCAATTACGTGCCATTCCCCTTGCAGGGCATCGACCATGAACTGGAACGACGCCGACATATCCATCCAGCCATGCATCATGAATATCTTGGGGGCCTGGGGGTCGCCCCAGTGGCGCACGTGGTAGCGCAGGCCGCGCACGTCGAGGAATTCGGAACGGGAGATTTTCTTGGCGATGGTTTGGCGCATGGCTTGTCTTTTTTGTCGGTACGGCGGGGCGGAACGAAGGATCAAGCCGCAAAGTATAGACAAAAGTGAACGATCGTGCGTCCGCCCTGCCCCGCGAACCGCCTCAGGGCAGGAAACGTCCGAGGTCGAAGGTGGAGGTATGACCGATCTGGGCGAAGTTCTGCTCCAGCCATTCCGAGGCCCGCTCGCGGCCCTGTTGGAACAGGCTGCCGATGAAACTGGCCTGGGTATTGAGCTTGGAGAGGTTGGTCAGCTGCTCCATGAGCTCATTGGCATCGATCATGTGGATGTTGAGCTGGCGCAGCCGCCGTTCCAGCGAGCCGAAGGCCAGAGTGGAATTCTCGGCCTCGCGCTTGGCCAGGGCCAGTCCGCTCAGCTCGGTGAAGAAGGCCGAGCTGAAGCTGATTTCCGAGAGCCGCTGGCCGATGTCGTGGCTGGAAGTGGGCGTGCCGGCGCGACGGCTGGGATGCAGCAGCACCACCATCACGTCACGTGCGGCACAGGAATGCAAGAGCGGGAAAATCGGCGGATTGGCGGTCAGGCCGCCATCCCAATAGGCTTCGCCATCGATCTCGATGGGCCGGTGCAGCGAAGGCAGGCAGGCCGAGGCCAGCAGCACTTCCACCGACAGATCGGGGTTGCGGAAAATCTTCAGCGTGCCGGTACTGACCTGGGTGGCCGCAATGAACAATTTCAGCTCACGCTGGTTGCGCAGGCGTTCGAAATCGACCTGCTCCACCAGGATGTCGCGCAGGGGATTGATATCCAGCGGATTGAGTTGCGTGGGCGAGAAGAAGCGCGTCATCGCCAGCAGCGCCTGCATACCGGGCATGGGCGTGGGGTTGGCGATGACGGGCGCGCCTTCGGCCGTGACATGGTCCAGCGGCACGCCATTGGAGAGCGCCGTCCAGAAGCGCTCCAGCGCCGCACGGGCACCGTCGCGGCCGTCCTGCACGTAGCCCTGGGCCATCACCGCCGCATTCATGGCCCCGGCCGAGGCACCGCTGATGCCTTCCAGGTCCAGCCGGCCATCCTCCAGCAAACGATCCAGCACGCCCCAGGTGAAGGCGCCATGCGAGCCCCCGCCTTGCAGGGCCAGACTGACGATCTTGTTCGACATGATGTCCTTTATCTTCACGTGCCGCGTGACAGACCCGCACAATGTGGCCGGGCGCATGCGCAGTGCCGCGCTGTCACGCCGGCGTCACCACTTCAGCTTATGCTGCACTGCACTATCATGGTATAACAGGAAGACGACTGGAGATAGTGGCAGCTTGGAGAGACATTCTGGTTCCAGCAGGAAACATCTGGCTATCCAGCTCAGCCATTGTAACCATGTACTGACGTAACGACGGACACAGCAGAGGACACATGAAATCGATTTGCGTATATTGCGGTTCTTCCCCCGGCGCTTCCCCGGCCTATGCCGAGGCAGCGCGCAAGCTGGCCCAGGAGATGGTGAAGAACAACATCGCCCTGGTCTATGGCGGCGGCAATGTGGGCCTGATGGGCATCATCGCCAGTGAAGTCATGAAGCTGGGCGGCGAAGCCACCGGCGTCATCCCCAAAGCCTTGCTGGACAAGGAACTGGGCCACGACGGCCTGACCCGCCTGCACATCGTCAAGGACATGCACGAACGCAAGGCCATGATGGCCGAGCTCTCCGATGGCTTCGTGGCCATGCCCGGCGGCATGGGCACCCTGGAAGAACTGTTCGAAGTGCTGACCTGGGCCCAGCTGGGCTTCCACTACAAGCCGATCAGCCTGTACAACGTGGAGGGCTTCTACAACAACCTGATCGCCTTCGTCGATCACCTGGTCTCGCAGCGCTTCGTCAGCAGCGACCAGTCCGGGCTGATGATGCATGAGGCCGATCCGGTCAAGCTGATCGAGCGCTTCCAGACCTTCAAGCCGACCTACAAGACCAAGTGGGCCGATCGTGAAGCGGTCGCCAACCTGGTGCCCTGACACCGGTTTTTTACAAAAGCGTTCATCTGGCGACACCAACGACAACGCCCGTCCCTCTTGCGAGGCGACGGGCGTGTCGTTTCATTCACTTCGGCCTGGAACCGCCGTCCCGGCGGGCTTGCAGCTTCAGGCCTCCAGCGCCTGGCGGAAATCGGCCACCAGGTCATCGGTATCTTCCAACCCCACGGACACACGAATGAGCGACTCGGCGATGCCCATGCTGGCGCGGCGCTCGGCCCCCATCTCGTAGAAGATGGTGTGCGCCACCGGGATCACCAGCGTGCGTGTATCGCCCAGGTTGCTGGCGGCCACGGCCAGGTTCAGCCGGTTGAGGTAATCGAAGCAATCGATGCTGTCCTTCAGCTCGAAGGACATCAGGCTGCCGAAGGAGCGGAACAGCTGCTTGCACAAGGTGTGCTGGGGATGCGACTCCAGCCCCGGATAGTGGACTGCCGCCACGCGCGGATCAGCTTCCAGCATCTGGGCCAGCGCCAGCGCATTCTTGCATTCACGTTCCTGGCGCAGGGCCATGGTCTCGGCGCCAACGGCGATGTGGTGCGCCGCTTCCGGGCCCAGCGTGGCGCCAAAGTCGCGCAATGCCTTGGCGCGGATCTGCGCCATGCCCCATTGCGGGGCCGGGTTCTTCTTGTAGCTGTCGGCGATGTGCGGGTAGCGCGTCCAGTCGTATTCACCGGTATCGGTCAGGGCGCCACCGAGGGCATTGCCGTGGCCGCCGATGGACTTGGTCAGCGAATTGACGACCAGGCCGGCACCGACCGTCTTGGGACGGAACAGGTAAGGCGAGGTCATGGTGTTGTCCACCACGTAGAGGATGCCGCGCTCGCGGCACAGCTCGCCGATGCGCTTCAAGTCCGCCACCTGGGTGCGCGGGTTGGCGATGGTTTCCACGAAGACCAGGCGGGTCTGCGGCGTGATGGCCGCTTCCACGTTCTTCACATCGGTGGCATCGACCATGGAGACCTTGGCCCCCTGCGCGCCCACCGTCATCCACAGGCTGTTGGTATTGCCGAACAGGAAAGCCGAGGACACCACATGATCACCCTCGCGCAGCAGACCCTGGACGATGGCACCAATGGCGGCCATGCCGGTGGCGAAGCAGATGGTGGACTTGCCGTCCTCCATCTTGGTGATCTTGTCTTCCAGCGCCGAGACGGTCGGGTTGCCCTGGCGGCCATAGCGATAGCCGGGCTGCTTGCCCTGGAACACTTCGGCCAGCTGGCGCGCATCTTCATAGCCGAAGGTCACGGAGGTGTGGATGGGCTTGTGCAGCGACCCGTGTTCGATGCCCTTCTGGCGGTCGCTGTGGAGGATGGTGGTGGTGAAGCCGTAGGTCTTTTTATCGTTCATCGCGTGATCGGAAAAGCAGAAGAAATGAGCAAGGCCGGCGCACGGCCAAAGGCAAAATGATAAGCCAGATTCCCGTCGGCTGGTTTGCATGGCACCTCAACGCAAAACGCCGGTGCCGCCAAAGCGGCCACCGGCGTCCTGGTCCAGCCTGGAATCAGACGGCGGGGATCAGTCCACGCGCGCCAGGTTCAGGTTCAGCTGGGAACGCACCACATCTTCCAGCGCCGGCTTGGGATTCTTGCGGGCGTATTCGATGCGGTCCAGGTATTCCTGGGTGATGTCGCCGGTGATGTAGTGACCATCGAAGCAGGAGGCCTCGAATTGCTTCAGGGCCGGGTTGGCGTCGGAGATGGCACGTTTCAGGGCTTCCACATCCTGGTACACCAGGGCGTCGGCGGTGATCTCGCGGCAGACTTCTTCGTCGCTGCGGCCGAAGGCGATCAGTTCGTCACGGGTCGGCATGTCGATGCCGTACACGTTGGGGAACTTCACCGGCGGCGCGGCCGACGCGAAGATCACGTTCTTGGCGCCCGACTCGCGGGCCATCTGCACGATTTCACGGCTGGTGGTGCCGCGCACGATGGAGTCATCCACCAGCAGCACGTTCTTGCCCTTGAATTCGCTGCCGATGGCGTTGAGCTTCTGGCGCACCGACTTCTTGCGCAGCGCCTGGCCCGGCATGATGAAGGTACGGCCGATGTAGCGGTTCTTGATGAAGCCTTCGCGGTACTCGATGCCCAGCTTGAGGGCCAGTTCCATGGCCGCCGGACGCGAGGAATCGGGAATCGGCATGACCACGTCGATCTCGCCATGCTTGAACTGGCTGCGGATCTTGTCGGCCAGGAATTCGCCCATCTTCAGACGGGTGGCGTAGACCGAAGCGCCATCGATGATGGAGTCCGGACGGGCCAGGTAGACGTATTCAAAGGCACAGGGGTTCAGCGTCGGGTTCTCGGCGCATTGCTGGTTGTACAGCTTGCCGTCGTTGTCGATGAAAATCGCTTCACCCGGGTTGACGTCGCGCAGGAAGCGGAAGCCCATGCCTTCCAAGGCCACCGATTCGCTGGCCATCATGTATTCGATGCCCTTGTCGCTCTCGTTGAAGCCCAGGCACATCGGACGGATGCCGTACGGATCGCGGAAGCCCAGCAGACCGTAACCGGCGATCTGCGCCACCACGGCGTAGGAGCCGCGCACGCGCTTGTGGACCATGGCCACGGCCTTGAAGAGCGCAGCCGGGTCCAGCGAGTAGCCGGTAGTGGCTTGCTGGATCTCGTGGGCCAGCACGTTCAACAGCACTTCGGTATCGGAATCGGTGTTGATGTGGCGGCGATCGTTCTTGAACATCTCGATCTTCAACTGTTCCGCATTGGTCAGGTTGCCGTTGTGCGCCAGGATGATGCCGAAGGGGGCATTGACGTAGAAGGGCTGCGCTTCTTCTTCCGAGGACGAGCTGCCTGCGGTCGGGTAGCGCACCTGGCCGATGCCGGTGTTGCCGGGCAGCGAGCGCATGTTGCGGGTACGGAACACGTCGCGCACCAAGCCATTGGCCTTGTGCATCGAGAAACCGTTGCTGTGGTTGGTTGCGATCCCCGCCGCATCCTGGCCGCGGTGCTGCAGCAGCAGCAGCGCGTCATACAGCATCTGGTTGACGGGACTATGAGAGACGATACCGACGATGCCACACATGGTGGACTCCTAACGAAAAACGAAAACGAAAATGAACCACGACTGCCACGCCACTCCCGCGATACTATGGTCCCCGCCACGGGGCGCCCATCCGCTCACACCGGAGTGGAAAAACTCACATGCTCGGCCAGCTTGCCCGGCAGGTAGGGCAGCACCGCTTCGGCGGCCTGCTCGACCCAGGGACTGAAGCGCGCCTGCTTCCAGAAATCCTGTTGCGGAATGGCCGTGGTACCGCACAGCAAGGCCACCGCCACCACCAGCAATACCCCACGCGCCACACCGAAAATGCTGCCCAGCGTGCGATCGAGGAAACCCAGGCCGGTCGCCTTGACCAGCTCGCCCAGCGTCTTGGCCACCAGCGCCATCAACAGGCGCGTGCCGATGAAGAGCGCAATGAAGGCCACGATCAAGCGGGTCAGTTCACCGGGCACCACATCCGGCAACATGCCCGACAGCGCCTCGCCATAAGTATTGGCCACCACCAGCGCGACGATCCAGCCGGCCAGCGACAACACCTCGCGCACCAGTCCGCGCAGGGTGCCGATGATCACCGAACAGGCCAGGATCAGCAGCACCAGGTAGTCAAATATCGTCACGATGACAACAATATGCGGCTATCTGTAGCCAAATTCAAGCAGGAACAATCGTGGCATTCAGGCCCAGCTTCTTGATTCGGCCGCCCATGCGTTCGGCTTCCTCGCGGCTGGCGAAGGGGCCGACGCGAATCCGCGTGCGCTCTCCTGCCTCGGTTGCGATCTTTTGCGTGTACGAATGGATGCCAGCGGCGCTGAGCTTGTTGCGCAATTCATTGACCTTGTCCTGAGTGGCCAGCGCAGCCACCTGGATGACGAACTTGCCACCGGCCGCAGCCGGTTTCTTTTCCGCCGGGGCCGCAGCGGCACTGGCCGGCTTGCCCTCGAGAATGGCCAGCGCGCGTGCGGCATCGTCGTCGGCAGTGTGCGCAGGCGCCTTGGGCTTGGCGGCTTCCTTCTTCGGTTCTTCCTTGTGCTCGGCCACGGCCGGCTTCTTTTCCTCGGCCTTGGGGGCGGGCTTTTCAGTATGCTTTTCCACCGGCTTGTCAGCCGGCTTCTCGACCACCTTGGGTGCCACGGCAGCCACCGGCGGCGTCACCGGCTGGGCCGGGGCAGCCGGCGTGGCCGCTGCTGCGGGCTCAGGGGCGATGCTGGACGGCTCGACGATCTCTTCCTTCTGGTCCAGCGAAGCCTGCTTGGCATCACGGCCACCCGGCTGGGCCACGCCGGAAGCCGGCTGGTCCTTGGACGGGATCTGGATGGCGATGTCGTCGTTGAGCGGCTTGGGCTCGGAATCGAGGATCATCGGCAACACGATCACCACGGCCAGCGTCAGCGCGACGGCACCGATCAGGCGGCGGCGGGCACGTTTCTTTTCCGGCAACAGCGGATCGGCAGCGGCATCCTTGCCGGCCTTGCTGCGGCTGCTGCGGGCAGAACCGGCGGCACCACTGGCCGCACTTCGGCTGCTACGGCTGCGGATGACGGAAGATTGCTCCTCGGAACGTGAACGGAAGGACCCTTGGTCAGCAGAAGAATCCTGCTTGTTTTTACGGAAAAACGAGAACAAGCCCATGCGGAGTCGTCTTGAATTGATCTGGAAATCGTGGAAAACCTGCCTGGCCACTCAGGTCCTGGCACCGTCTGGCAAGGACGGCCGGCTCCGGAACGCGGGTTCGGAATCAGTGCAGACCGGGGCGGCGCGCCTGCATGACGCCGGCTACGGTCAGGAAGGACCCGAAAACCACAATTCTATCATTCTCCCCTGCTCTGCTTAATGCATTTGCATACGCCTCGGCCGGTGTAGTGAAGGTTTCTACGCTGCGTGCCGCGTCCCGCCTGAATTCCGGCTGCACGCCGGCCCCCAGCAGGGCTTCCTTGAGCTGTTGCGCGCTGGCCGCGCGCGGCAGCGGCAGGTCGGTCACGCACCAGTGGTCGATCTTGTCCTTGAGGTGGCCGATGACGCCTTCGATGTCCTTGTCCAGCATGGAGCCGAACACCGCATAGGTGTAGGGGTGGAAGCCCATGTTGTCGAGGTTTTGCGCCAGCGTGGCGGCCGCATGCGGGTTGTGGGCCACGTCCAGGATCACCAGCGGCTGGCCCGGCAGTACCTGGAAGCGGCCCGGCAGCTCCACCGTGGCCAGGCCGGTGCGCACCTCCTGGGCACCCACCGGCAGCACTTCGCGCAGGGCTTCCAGCGCAGCCAGGGCGGCCGAGGCGTTGAGGATCTGGTTGGCACCGCGCAGGCTGGGATAGGCCAGCGAATTGCGGCGCATGCCGCGCCCGCCATAGGCCCATTGCTGCTTGTCGCCCTGGTAGTTGAAGTCGCGGCCCATGAGCCACAGGTCGGCACCGATCTTCTCGGCGTGAGCGATGAGCGACTTGGGCGGCACCGGGTCGCCGCACACGGCGACCTTGCCGGGACGGAAGATGCCGGCTTTCTCGAAACCGATCTCTTCGCGCGTCTCGCCCAGGTATTCGGTGTGGTCGATGTCGATGCTGGTGACGATGGCCACATCGGCATCGATCACGTTGACCGCATCCAGGCGGCCGCCCAGACCGACTTCCAGGATCACCACATCCTGCCGGGCATCGGCCAGCAGCTTCATGATGGCCAGGGTGGTGAATTCGAAATAGGTCAGCGAGATGTCGCCGCGCTGGGCCTCCACCGCCTCGAAGGCGGCGATCAGTTGGGCATCGCTGGCCATGTCGCCGGACAGGCGGGCGCGCTCATTGAAATGCAGGAAATGCGGCTTGATGTACAGGCCCACGCGATAACCGGCGCGCAGCAGGATGGATTCCAGCATGGCGCAGGTGGAACCCTTGCCATTGGTGCCGGCCACCATGATGACGGGGCAGTCGAAGCGGATGTCGAGCTTTTCCTTGACGGCCAGCACGCGGTCCAGGCCCATGTCGATCTGCTTGAAGTGGCGTTGTTCCAGCAGGGCCAGCCATTCGTTCAAGGTGGCGGGAGTCGGGGAGGCTTGGGAAGTCATGGCGCGTCTCGGTCGGTGAAGCTGCTGCTCGAAAAACGGATTACGGATTACGGATTACGGCTTGCGGATGTCGAAAAGACAAAGCCCGGATTTGCACTTCTGCAAATCCGGGCCTGAAGTATAGCGGCTAATCAGGAAACCGTTTCGGCGGACTGATTTTGCAGCAGGGCCAGCAGATGGGCGATTTCCTCGCGCATCTTGCGGCGGTCGACGATCATGTCGATGGCGCCCTTGGTGACCAGGAATTCAGCACGCTGGAAGCCTTCGGGCAGCTTCTCTCGCACCGTGTTCTCGATCACGCGCGGACCGGCAAAGCCGATCAGGGCCTTGGGTTCGGCCATCACCACGTCGCCCATGAAGGCGAAGGACGCCGAGACGCCGCCCATGGTCGGGTCGGTCAGCACGCTGATGAAGGGCAGCTTCTTTTCCGACAGCTTGGTCAGCATGGCGGTGGTCTTGGCCATCTGCATCAGCGACAGCAGGCCTTCCTGCATGCGCGCACCGCCGGTGGCGGTGATGCAGATGAAGGGGACCTTCTGTTCCAGCGCCGCCTGGGCGCCGCGCGCAAAGCGCTCGCCAACCACGGAGCCCATGGAACCGCCCATGAATTCGAACTCGAAGCAGGCCACCACGACCGGCAGGGTCATGATGGCGCCGCCCATGACCACCATGGCGTCGGTTTCGCCGGTGGATTCCATGGCGTCCTTGAGGCGATCAGGGTACTTCTTGCTGTCCTTGAACTTCAGGGTATCGACCGGCAGGGCTTCCTGGCCGATCTCATAGCGGCCGCCTTCGTCGAGCAGGGCATCGAGACGAGCGCGGGCGCGGATGCGCATGTGGTGGCTGCACTTGGGGCAGACATGCAGGTTCGATTCCAGGTCGGTACGGTACAGCACGGCCTCGCAGGAGGGGCACTTGACCCACAAACCTTCCGGGATGGCTTTGCGGCTGGTGGAACCGCGTTGAATCTGGGGTGGCAATAACTTCTCGAGCCAGCTCATAGAGACCTCATAGATGTTTCCGGTGGCGCGCATTGTACCAGAGCCCACCGGCGGCGGACGTAAAGCACGGTCATGCTTTCCGGCGAGCAAGTAAATTCACGCTGCCCGCTTGCGCCGTATCAAAAAACAAAGCCTCCGGACGCTGCCGGAGGCTCCTCATTGCGCTCCCCTGCCCTGCCGGACCGGGACGCTGCCGCTCAGGCGTCCAGCGCCTGGCGGATATCGGTGACGAAGGCTTGCACCGCTGCGCAGGCCTGGTCATGCGGGGTGTTTTCCAGTTCGGCAATGATGCGGCTGCCGATCACGACTGCATCGGCCACGCTGCCGACGGTACGGGCGGTCGCGCCATCACGGATGCCGAAGCCCACCGCGATGGGCAGCTTCACGTGCTGGCGGATGGCGGCGATGCGCTCGGCCACTTCGGCCGTGTCGATGTGGCCGGCGCCGGTGACGCCCTTCAACGAAACGTAATAGCAGAAGCCGCTGCTGACGGCCGCCACCTGGCGGATACGTTCTTCCGAAGAGGTCGGGGCCAGCAGGAAGATCGGGTCCATGCCCCTGGCCTGCATCTTTTGGGAGAATTCTTCACATTCCTCGGGCGGATAGTCCACCACGATGGTGCCATCCACGCCCGCTTCGCTGGCCGCGGCGATGAAGGCATCGACGCCAAAGCGTTCGATGGGATTGGCATAGCCCATCAGCACGATGGGCGTGTGGCTGTTGGTCTTGCGAAATTCGCGCACGTAGCCCAGCACGTCGTGGGTGCTGATGCCGAATTTCAGGGCGCGTTCGCAGGCGCGCTGGATCACCGGGCCTTCGGCCATGGGGTCGGAGAACGGCACACCCAGTTCGAGGATGTCGACGCCGCCGGCCACCAGCGCATGCAGCAGCGGCACGGTCAGCTCGGGGGCCGGGTCACCGGCCGTAATGAAGGTAATGAGCGCCTTGCGCTTCTGCTCGGCCAGTTGGGAAAAGGTGGTCTGGATTCTGGACATGATGATATGAAGTTTTTTGTCGAAACTGCCGACCGGCTCCAAAGAGCCGACCGGCACGTGCGGGCCAGCTGGGCCGATCAACCCTGATGCTGTTGCACGGTATGCATGTCCTTGTCCCCACGGCCGGACAAGTTGACCAGCACGATCTGGTCCTTGGGCAAGGTCGCCGCCAGCTTGGCCGCATGGGCCAGGGCATGGCTGGACTCCAGCGCCGGGATGATGCCTTCGATGCGGCAGCAGTTATGGAAGGCTTCCAGCGCTTCTTCATCGGTGATGCAGGCGTAGCTGGCGCGGGCGCTGTCCTTCAGCCAGGCGTGTTCCGGACCCACTCCCGGATAATCCAGGCCGGCCGAGACCGAATGGGTCTCGATGATCTGGCCGTTGGCATCCTGCAGCAGGTAAGTGCGGTTGCCGTGCAGCACGCCGGGCGAGCCCAGGGTCAGCGAGGCCGAGTGACGGCCGGTGTCCAGGCCGTCGCCGGCGGCTTCCACGCCGACCAGCTTGACGTCCGGATAGTCGATGTAGGGATAGAAGATGCCCATGGCGTTGGAACCGCCACCGACGCAGGCCACCACGTAGTCCGGCTGGCGCGAGGCGATTTCCGGCATCTGCTGGATGCACTCGTTGCCAATCACCGACTGGAAGTCGCGCACCATCATCGGATAGGGGTGCGGACCGGCGACGGTACCGATGATGTAGAAGGTAGTCTCGACGTTGGTAACCCAGTCGCGCATGGCTTCATTGAGCGCATCCTTCAAGGTCTTGGAGCCGGATTCCACCGGCACCACCTTGGCACCCAGCAGGTTCATGCGGTAGACGTTCTGCAGCTGGCGCTTCACGTCTTCGCTGCCCATGTAGACGATGCATTCCATGCCGAAGCGCGCACAGATGGTGGCGGTCGCCACGCCGTGCTGGCCGGCGCCGGTCTCGGCGATGATGCGCTTCTTGCCCATGCGCTTGGCCAGCAAGGCCTGGCCGATCACGTTGTTGATCTTGTGGGCGCCGGTGTGGTTCAGGTCTTCGCGCTTGAAGTAGATCTGCGCGCCGCCGGCGATCTCGGACCAGCGCTTGGCGTGATACACGGGGCTGGGGCGGCCGACGAAATGTTTCAGTTCGGTATGGAATTCGGCCAGGAACTGTTCATCGTGCTGATATTTCGCATAGGCGTCGCGCAGCTCGTTCAAGGCCAGGGTCAGCGTCTCGGAGACGAAGCTGCCGCCGTAGGGACCGAAGTGGCCGCGGGCGTCGGGCAGGTTGTAATGGGCCGTCTGGTGCAGGGCGGCGGCGGGAATGGCTTGACGCTCGGCGAAACCGCCGAGGGGATTCAATTCTTTCATGGTGTTCCTCTGAAACTCTGTGGGGTGTGCTACGCAGGGGTAGCATCCGCCAGACGCACGGCCTGGATGAAGGCCTCTATCCTGGCGGCATCCTTGATGCCCTTGGCGGCTTCGACGCCACTGCTGATGTCGACCGCGTAAGGGCGAACGCCAGCGACCGCCTCAGTGACGTTGTGTACGCTCAAGCCACCACTCAAAACGGCCCGAGGCGCGAGTTCTTTTGGAATGAGAGACCAATCGAAAACCTTTCCGCTGCCGCCATACTCCTCGACCAGAGTGTCGAGCAGCAGTCCGGTGAAAAACGGACTGGCAGAGCGATATGCCTGCTCGTATTCTAACAAATCCGCGGGCTGCGTCGAACTTCCTATTCTGGCCGCGCGTATGAAGGGTCTGACAACGGCCCGGGCGATGGCGGCGCACTGCTCGGGCGTCTCGTCGCCGTGGAACTGCAGCACCGTGAGCGGCGCCTCGGCCAGTACCTGCTGCACCTCTTCCAGGGTCGGATTGACGAACAGCCCGACGATGCTCACGAAAGGCGGCACCGCACGGGCGAGCTCGCCGGCACGCTGCGGCGTCACGTAGCGCGGGCTCTTGGGATAGAACACCAGGCCCAGCGCATCGGCGCCGGCGGCCACGGTGGCGCGGACATCTTCTTCACGGGTCAGGCCACAGATCTTGATGCGGGTACGAAAGCTCATGGAGATTGCCTCATGGGTGAAAACTTCTACGGACCTGGCGGCTGACAGCCTCACAACCAGGGCCAGGACCGCGCCTCCTGCGGCAGCGCCCAGCTATCCGGGTAGTCGACCCGCGCCAGGTACAGGCCGTCTGGCATGAAAGTCGGTGCGGCGCGGCTGCGATCGCGCAGGGCCAGCACCTCCCCCATCCATTCCGGTCCGTGCTTGCCGCTGCCGACCACGATCAGCGAACCGACGATGTTGCGCACCATGTGGTGCAGGAAGGCATTGGCCTTGAGGGTGAAAACGATCATGTCGCCATGGCGGCGCACGGCGATGCTTTCCATCTTGCGCACCGGCGACTTGGCCTGGCACTCCACGGCGCGGAAGCTGGTGAAGTCATGTTCACCGATCAGGTATTGCGCGGCGCGGTGCATGCGGTCAGCGTCCAGCGGGCGGAAAGTCCAGCCAGCCTTGCCGGCCAGCAGCGGCGAGCGCACCGCGTGGTTGTAGAGCACGTAGTGATAAGTACGGGCGATGGCCGAAAAACGTGCATGGAAGCCGAACTGCGCCAGGCTCTCCGCCCCTTCCCGCTCGGCCCCGTGCAACTCGGCCGCCTGGGCCGCAGCGCTGGCGCCGGCGATGGCCGCGTCATCCACCCAGGGCAGTTCGCAAGCCCAGCGCACCGCGATCGTGGGCGGCAAAAACGCATTGGTGCCACGCACCCAGGAAAAGCTGTCGCGGGCAATGGCCGTGTCGAAATGCACGACCTGCTCCAGCGCGTGGACGCCCGAATCAGTGCGGCCGGCGCAGGTGGTGGCAATCGGAGTCGTGCTGAAGCGCCGCAGGGCGGCTTCCAGCTGGTCCTGCACGGTCTGGCGGTGCGGCTGGGTCTGCCAGCCCTGCCAGCTGGCGCCGTCGTATTGCACGCCCAGCACCACACGGCGCAGGCCCTCGGACGGGGAAGAAAGTTCTGTCATGGATGTTCACTGCCTGCCGCAAGCGGCCGGGTTCCTGCGCAAGCCTGCAGAAAGCTTCATACAGCCCGCACACCACGGTCTGGCGGCACGATAAAAAACGAACGGGCAGCTCATGCGAGCTGCCCGCGAGATGAAGCTATTGTAATCGCTCCCGGGGCCGGGATCAGCCCAGGGCGGCGATCATGGCCTTGGCGCGCGCCACCTGGGCGTCATTGCCGCCGCGCATCACTTCTTCCAGCAATTCGCGGGCGCCTTCCTTGTCGCCGATTTCTTCATAGGCGGCGGCCAGGTCCAGCTTGGTGGTCATTTCCTGCTCGAAGGCCGATTCCTCGTCCTCTTCCAGAATGTTGGCCGCTGACGGTGCCGGGGTGTCTTCCGGCAGGCTCAGGTCCAGATCGGCCAGAGTCGTGGCCGCCGGCGCATCATCCAGGCTGTCCAGCAGCATCGAGGCCGAGGCCGCGCCGCTGGAGGCCGGCAGGATCGGCTCGTCAGCATCCGGCTTGGCGCCGTTTTCCAGATCAAGGTCGAAATCGATGTCCTTGCCCAGGTCCATGGCGGCCGCCGGCGCCGGATTGGCGTCCGGCTGCACCTCGGCGGCCTTGAAGTCGGACAGGTCGAATTCCATGCCCGGAGCTTCTTCAGGCTCAGGCTCCGGCTCGGCCGGCGTGCCACCATACAGCAGATTGGTCGGATCGATGGTGAGGCCCAGTGCAGCCGCCTTGACCCAGGCTTCGTTGAGGCCACCGCTCAGGGCATGCAGGTTCAGCGCCACGCGGTTGAAATTGTCCACGTCGCCGCGCTTGGCATAAATCTCCAGCAGCTTGGCGTGCAGGGCTTGGCGCTCGGGCTGCGTCTGCAGGGCCAGCTTGAGGATGTCCTCGGCCTGTTCATCGCGGCCATAGGCGATGTACATGTCGGCCTCGGCGATCGGGTCGACCGGCGGCTCTTCGACAGGTGCCGCCACCACCGGTGCCACGACAGCTTCGGCGGCGGGCTCGGGCTCGGCCACCGCAGCGGGCTCAGATTCAGGCTCGGGCTCGGGTGCGACGGCAGCCACCGCCGCCACGGGTTCAGGTGAAGGCGCAGGCTCAGGCTCGATGGCAGGTTCAGCCGGTCCGTCCTCGGACTTCTTCTTGCGGCGGCGCATGGCCAGCACGCCGCCACCGACTGCCAGCAGCGCGACCAGCACGCCCGCACCGGCCACGATGTAGGGATTTTCCTTGATCTTGTCGACGAAACCACCGGACTTGGCAGACTTGTCCGCCGGAGCCGCCGCTGCGGGCGCCGCAGTGGCCGGCGCAGCCACGGGAGCCGGGGCAGGCGCAGCGGCCGGCATCGGCTTGTCCTCGGGCTTGGTGTCGCCACCCTCGGCCGGCTTGTCGGCGGCAGGCGCGGCCGTTGCCGCCGCAGCAGCTGCCGGCTTGGCGGCCTCCGCCTCCTTCTGCTGCTGTGCGGTCAGGTCGGCGATGGTCTTGTTCTTCAGCTCCAGCAGCTTCTGGAGGTTGTCGACGTTCTTTTCCAGATCCTTGACGCGGTCATTGGCTTCGGCCAGCGCACGTTCGCTGGCCGCCTTGTCCTCGGCAGCGGCGCCCGCGTTGCCAGTCTTGCCACGGCCCTTGTTGGCGCGCGAGAGCTCCAGGCGGTCCCGTGCATCCTGGGTGCCGGAACGCTCCTCTACCCGCGCGGTGATCTTGCCCCCGCCGCTCTGGCGATTGCTGCCCGCCTTGCCGGCCGGTGCATTGGCGACCTGGCCTGCCAGCTTGTTGCGGTAGGCGTTGAAGTCCTGGGCCTGCGCAACGACCATGCCGCGCGCTTCGTCGCGGTCCACGGCGGCAGCCGTGGGCTGGTCGGGGATCGACAGGATCTTGCCCGCCCGCAGACGGTTGATGTTGTTGCCCTGGAATGCGTCCGGATTGGCGCGGTACAGCGCAATCAGCATCTGATCCAGCGAGACGTTGGGCTGCTGGTTGCGGTTGGCGATGCTGCCCAGCGTATCACCGGGCTTGACGCGATAATCGGCGCTCTTGCCGCCACTGGCCGCGGCCGGGGCTGTTGCGGGGGCGGCCACGCTGCCGGAGGCGGCAGGACCGGCGGCCGGCGCGGCCGCCATGGCATCCGGGCTGGCCGAAGCCGGGGTATTTTCGGGGGCGGCCTGCTGGCGGCGGATCAGCTCTTCCGCCAGCGGCGAAGGAGCAGGACGCTGCACGATGCTGGTGGCCGGCTCTTCACCGCTGACCGGGATCGCCGCACTGGCCATCGGCGCAGCCGCGGCAGGCGCAGCAGCCGGTGCAGGCGCTGCGGCGGGTTCAGCCGCAGCAGGTGCCGCCATCGCAGCAGCCGGCGCTTCTGCCGCCGCCGCGGGGGCTGCAGCAGGGGCCGGCGCAGGGGTGGCCGGTGACGCGGCCGCAGCCGCCGTGGCGGCCTGGGCATTGCCCGGTGTCAGCGGTGCGACCTGGGCGTTGCGCGGGGTCTTGCTGTCCGGAGGATCGAGCAGGAAAGTATATTCACGCAACTGCCGCGCTTCACCCGAACCCAGTTCCAGCAACAGGTCGACGAAGGGATCGCTCACCGGCTGGGACGAACTGATGCGGATGACATGACGTCCCTGCCGCTGCTCCAGCACGATGGACAGCGAACTCAACACCGGGTTGTAGTCCATGTTGGCGCGGCGGAAGGCTTCCGCCGGGGCCAGGCGCGCCGTGAGCTTGCCGGCCTCGTCGGCACCGACGGCGGTGACCTCGATCTCCGCGCGCAGCGGCTGGCCCAGCGACGAGAGCACGGTCAGCTTGCCCAGGGCGGCGGCCTGCGCCCCCAGCGGCAAGGCCATGGCCAGCGCGATGGCAGCGCTGAGTGTCTTCATCTGGGACAGGGGAAGCTTCTTGTTGGTATGTACAGGCATGTTTTGTTTGGCTTAGAGAAACGTTCCGCTTCAAACCCGTCACGCTGGCGTTCAACCCGGTGCTGGCCTGGGAATGCCGTACCACTCCGTGAATGGGGCAGATGCCGCGCGGCCTGCAACCCGGCCTGCGCCACTCCTTGTCCGTGCCGGCTTGCTGTTTTCACGGCTTTTCTTGCAGGCCAGCGGACGGAGCAGATCCATTTCATCAAATCCAGCAGGCGTCCGTCCGGGGCGCTGCCACATGTTGGCTTTCATGAAATGGATTGGCTTTTCAAATTAACATCAAGAACTTACACCCGCAAGTGTACTTACTTTCTCAAGATGAGAAAAACCCGCCAGCATCCACTCGCATGGACGCTGGCGGGCTATTGTTGCAGACTGACAACGCGAAAGGCAAGTCCTATTCGCATTGCAGCAACGCGCGGGTGCAGTGACCGGGATGAATCCCGGCCGCCGGCATCACTCCAGGTTGCCCAGGATGATGCGCAGCATGCGGCGCAGCGGCTCGGCCGCGCCCCACAGCAGCTGGTCGCCGATGACGAAGGCGGAGATGTATTCCGGCCCCTGGTTCAGCTTGCGCACGCGGCCCACGCCGATTTCCAGGCCGCCGGTGATGGACGCCGGGGTCAGTTCCTTGACCGTGACGGCGCGGTCATTGGGCACCCACTTCACCCACTGGTTGCCGGCACGGATGATGGACTCGATCTCGGCCAGGGGCAGGTCGCGCTTGAGCTTGATGGTCAGCGCCAGGCTATGGCAGCGCATCGCGCCGATACGCACGCACAGGCCGTCCACCGGGATGATCTGCTCGTTGCCCAGGATCTTGTTGACTTCAGCCTGGCCCTTCCACTCTTCCTTGGACTGGCCGTTTTCCAGCTGGGCGTCGATCCAGGGGATCAGGCCGCCAGCCAGCGGCGCGCCGAAGAATTCGGTCGGCACGTCTTCACGGATGGTCTTGGCAACCTTGCGGTCGATGTCCAGGATGGCCGAAGACGGGGTCGCCAGCTCATCGGCCACCGCCGCGTTGATGACGCCCATGCCCTTCAACAGCTCGCGCATGTGGTTGGCGCCGCCGCCGGAAGCGGCCTGGTAGGTCATGGAACTGACCCACTCGACCAGGCCTTCCTTGAACAGGCCGCCCACGCCCATCAGCAGGATGGAGTTGGTGCAGTTGCCGCCGATGTAGTTCTTCACACCCTTGGCCAACGCATCCTTGATGACGTTGTTGTTGACCGGATCCAGCACGATCACGGCGTCATCCTTCATGCGCAGCGAGGAAGCGGCGTCGATCCAGTAGCCATCCCAGCCAGCGGCGCGCAGCTTGGGGAAGATCTCATTGGTGTAGTCGCCGCCCTGTGCGGTGATGATGATGTCGCATTTCTTCAGTTCTTCAATGCTGTTGGCGTCTTTCAGGGTCGTTGCCGTTTTGGCAAACGACGGCGCCTTGCCGCCCGCATTCGAAGTCGAGAAAAACACCGGTTCGATGTGATCGAAATCACCTTCATCCTGCATGCGTTGCATCAGGACCGAACCCACCATTCCACGCCAGCCAACCAAACCAACCAGTTTCATCATCTTTCCCTATTTAGAACTTCCATGGTGAACAAATCAGATTGAACCCATTTGCGCCGGACCATCCGGCATTTCAAGCGCCTGGCCGCACCGGTTGGGGCGCGGCCAGGCGACGTTGATCTCAGGCGAGGGCCTTGACCACGGCTTCACCCATCTGCTGGGTGTTGACCTTGGTGCAGCCTTCTTCATAAATATCGGCGGTGCGCAGACCTTGCGCAAGCACTTTCTTCACGGCGTTCTCGATGCGATCGGCCTGCTCGGCCTTGTTCAGCGAGAAGCGCAGCATCATCGCGGCCGACAGGATGGTCGCCAGCGGATTGGCGATGCCCTTGCCAGCGATGTCCGGGGCCGAGCCGTGTGAAGGTTCATACAGGCCCTTGTTGTTGGCATCCAGCGAGGCCGAGGGCAGCATGCCGATCGAACCGGTCAGCATGGCGGCGGCGTCCGAGAGGATGTCGCCGAACATGTTGCCGGTGACGATGACGTCGAAGTTCTTCGGTGCCTTCACCAGCTGCATGGCGGCGTTGTCCACGTACATGTGCGACAGCTCGACGTCCGGGTATTCCTTGCCGACTTCGGTGACGATGTCTTTCCAGAACTGGAAGGTTTCCAGCACATTGGCCTTGTCCACGCTGCACAGGCGCTTGCCGCGCTTGGCGGCGGCCTGGAAGGCGACGTGGGCGATGCGGCGGATTTCCGGTTCCGAATAGCGCATGGTATCAAAACCTTCACGTGCGCCCTTGAACGGACCGTCCGGCGCTTCGCGCATGCCGCGCGGCTGGCCGAAATAGATGTCGCCGTTCAGTTCGCGCACGATCAGGATGTCCAGGTTGGCCACCAGCTCGGGCTTCAGGGAAGAAGCACCGGTCAGTTCCGGATAGCAGATCGCCGGACGGAAGTTGGCGAACAGCTGCAGGTGCTTGCGCAGGCCAAGGATGGCTTGCTCGGGGCGCAGGGCGCGTTCCAGCTTGTCGTACTTCCAGTCGCCCACCGCACCGAAGAGAATCGCATCGGCTTCCTTGGCCAGCTTCAGGGTGCCGTCCGGCAACGGATGGCCGTGGGCTTCATAGCCGGCGCCGCCGACCGGGGCGGTTTCCATCTCGAACTTTTCGTCCAGGGCATTGAGCACGCGGACGGCTTCGTCGACGATCTCGGGACCGATGCCGTCACCCGGCAGGATAGCAATCTTCATGGTTTCTCTTTCTCAGTGTTTCCAGCCGCGCTGGAAGACGTTCTTGGAATAAGTAACGACAGTAACGACAAGGGCGGCCATCTGACCGCCCTTTGCTGTTGTCTCGACGATCCTCTTCAGATCGTGTTGCTCAGCCAGGGCTGTTCGTGCAGGTGTTTCTCTTCGTAGGCACGAATGGTGTCGGCTTTGCGTAGGGTCAGGCCAATGTCATCGAAACCGTTCAGCAGGCAGTACTTGCGGAATTCGCTGATGTCGAACGGATAGACTTCGCTGCCATTGGTGGTGCTGACGACCTGTTTTTCCAGGTCGATGACCAGGCGATAACCCGGGAAGGCCTTGACTTCATTGAACAGGTGATCGACCTGTTGTTCGGTCAGGACGATGGGCAGCAGGCCGTTCTTGTAGCAGTTGTTGAAGAAGATGTCGGCGAAGCTGGGCGCGATCACGGCGCGGAAGCCGTACTGGTCCAGCGCCCAGGGCGCGTGTTCGCGCGAGGAGCCGCAGCCGAAGTTCTTGCGCGACAGCAGGATGGACGAACCCTGATAACGCTCCTGGTTGAGCACGAAATCGGGATTGAGCGGACGCTTGCTGTTGTCCATGCCCGGCTCGCCATGGTCCAGGTAACGCCATTCGTCGAACAGGTTGGGGCCGAAGCCGCTGCGCTTGATCGACTTCAGGAATTGCTTGGGGATGATCGCATCGGTATCGACGTTGGCGCGATCCAGCGGCGCTACCAGTCCTTCATGCACGATAAATTTATTCATGAGCTTGACCTCGGGTCGGCGGGGCGATTGCTGATTGCTCTGCCCTGCCCTTCCTGTTTCCTGTTCAAAAACTGAAGCTGCGACACGCTAGCCGCAGCCTGTTGCACTGTCCTGCTTACTTCTTGCTGGCGTCCTGCATCTTCTCGCCGACCTTTTCGACATCCTTGCCGAAGCCGTTGACGGTATTGCAACCAGCCAGCGCCCCCAGGGCGACGGCCAGCAGAACCAGAGCGGAGATTTTTTTCATGGTTGTATTCTCTCGAAAAGATTCACAAGCCCGTGCTTACAGAGAACGCACGTCCACGAAGTGACCGGCAATGCCAGCCGCCGCGGCCATGGCCGGGCTCACCAGGTGAGTACGGCCACCGGCGCCCTGGCGGCCTTCGAAATTGCGGTTCGAGGTCGAGGCGCAGCGCTCGCCCGGTTCCAGGCGGTCGGCATTCATGGCCAGGCACATGGAGCAGCCCGGTTCACGCCATTCGAAGCCGGCATCGCGGAAGATCTTGTCCAGACCTTCACGTTCTGCCTGTTCCTTCACCAGGCCCGAACCCGGCACCACCATCGCCAGCTTGACGTTGGAGGCGCGGAACTTGCCTCGCACCACCTTGGCCGCTTCGCGCAGGTCTTCGATGCGGGAATTGGTACAGGAACCGATGAAGACCTTGTCGATGCGGATGTCTTCAATGGGAGTGTTGGGCTTCAGGGCCATGTAGGCCAAGGCCTTTTCCATGCCGTCGCGCTTGGTCGGGTCCTTTTCCTTGTCGGGATCGGGAACGCGGGCGTCGACTGCCACCACCATCTCGGGCGAGGTGCCCCATGTGACTTGCGGCTTGATCTCGGCGGCGTTGAGCGTGACGACCAAGTCGAACTTGGCGCCCTGGTCCGAATGCAGGGTGCGCCAGTACGACACGGCGCGCTCCCAGTGCGGACCGGAGGGCGAGAAGGGACGGCCCTTCAGGTACTCCAGGGTGGTGTCGTCGAAGGCCACCATGCCGGCACGGGCACCCGCTTCGATGGCCATGTTGCAGACCGTCATGCGGCCTTCCATGGACAGCGAACGGATGGTCGACCCGGCGAATTCGATGGCGTAGCCGGTACCGCCTGCGGTACCGATCTTGCCGATCACGGCCAGCACGATGTCCTTGGCGGTGACGCCGGCCGGCAGCGCGCCGTCGACCTGCACCAGCATGGCCTTGGACTTGCGCGCCAGCAGGGTCTGCGTGGCCAGCACGTGTTCGACTTCGGAGGTGCCGATGCCATGCGCCAGCGCGGCGAACGCGCCGTGGGTGGAGGTGTGCGAGTCGCCGCAGACCACCGTCATGCCCGGCAGCGTGGCACCTTGCTCAGGGCCGATCACGTGCACGATGCCTTGACGCTTGTCGTTCATGCCGAAATACGTCAGGCTGAATTCTTTTGCATTGCCATCCAGCGTTTCGACCTGCAGGCGCGAGATCGGGTCGGCGATACCTTGGGCGCGGTCAGTGGTGGGGACGTTGTGGTCCGCCACCATCAGGTTGGCCGAGTTCCGCCAGGGTTGGCGACCGGCTAGCTTGAGGCCTTCGAAGGCTTGCGGGCTGGTCACTTCATGGAGCAGGTGGCGGTCGATATACAGGATGGCGGTACCGTCATCTTCCGTATGAACGACGTGCGACTCCCAGAGTTTGTCGTAAAGCGTCTTGAGCATGTTGCGGTCCGGCGGAAACGAGAAAGGGATGCTGAACGGGAAAAATAGCGTTTGATTATGCCATAAAGCGACAGGTCTGACCTCCCTGCCGTGTTTTCCGCCGCGTCGCAGCAACAGGGAATAATGCTGCAAGGCAGCAGAAAAAGCGCAGAACTTGCGGCAGACATGAAAAAACCGGCATTTCTTCCGTGCAGGAAGCAATGCCGGTTCGGTCTTTCCCGAAAACGCCGGGATCAGCGCTTGCGGGTCTGCTGGTACAGCGGCTCCACGCGCTGGGCGTAGACCGTCAGGTCGGCGATGCGCTCGCTGCTGGAGGGGTGGGTGGACATGAACTTCATCGGCTCATCGCCGCCCAGGCTGGCCATCTTCTGCCACAGCGTGACGGCGGCCTTGGGGTCATAGCCGCCGCGCGCGGCCAGTTCCACGCCGATGCGATCGGCTTCAGTTTCGTTGGCGCGCGAATTGGGCAAGCCCATCAGGCCCATGTACAGGTATTGGCCGCCCTGCTTGCCGACATCGCCCAGGCCCAGCAGCGCGGCACCGATGGAAATGGCGGAATTGGCCACCACCTGCTGCGAAGCGCGCTCGCGGGCATGCTCGCGCAGGGCGTGGGCGATCTCGTGACCCATCACGGCCGCCAGTTCGTCGTCGGTGATCTTGAGCTTGTCGATCAGGCCGGTATAGACCGCGATCTTGCCGCCCGGCATGCACCAGGCATTGGTCTCATCCGAGGTCAGCACGTTGACTTCCCAGTTCCACTTCAGCGCATCCGGGCGGAACACGCCGGTCTGCGGGATCAGGCGGTTGGCGATGGTACGCACGCGCTGCGCCTGGGCGGCATTGCGGTTGAGCAGGCCCTTGCTCTTGGCTTCGGCCAGTACCTGGGCGTATTCCTTGGCCGAGGAGGCCTCCATCTCGGCCGAGGACACCAGCATCTGCTGCTTGCGATCGATGCCGACGGCACCGCCCTGCGTGGTTTGTACGGTTTCGCAAGCCACCAGCCCCACCAGGGCTGCGGCCAGCAGACTGTTCTTGACGATAGGTTTGAGCACCATGCCCGCCTCCATTGCGTAATTGATATTGATCTCGGGTCCGGTCTGCTGGCGTGCGTGTTGCCGTCAGTCAGCCGTGAGCCGCTTCGACCCGGCTCTTTGCAAATTGTTTCAGACAAGAAAAAACCGGCGACCGCATGTGCGATGGCCGGTTTCCTGGCAGGGCTTGCCGGCCGCTCAGCGCAGGGCCGGCGTCTCAACCTTCACATCGCCGCATTGTGCGCGATGACGCAGGGCGTGATCCATCAGCACAAGGGCCAGCATGGCTTCGGCAATGGGGGTAGCGCGAATGCCCACGCAGGGATCGTGGCGGCCGAAGGTTTCCACCGAGATCGGCTCGCCGTTCTTGTCGATGGACGGGCGCGGCGTGCGGATGCTGGAGGTCGGCTTGATGGCAATCGAGGCCGTGATGTCCTGCCCGGTCGAGATGCCGCCCAGGATGCCACCGGCGTTGTTGCCGACGAAACCTTCCGGGGTCAGCGCGTCGCCGTGCTCGGAACCCTTCTGCGCCACCGCAGCGAAACCGGCGCCGATCTCCACGCCCTTGACCGCATTGATGCCCATGAGCGCGTAGGCGATCTCGGCATCGAGCTTGTCATACAGTGGTTCGCCCAAGCCCACCGGCACGTTCTGCGCCACCACGTCGATGCGCGCGCCGATGGAATCGCCCTCCTTGCGCAGGCCATCCATGTAGTCTTCCAGGCGTTCGATGATGCTGGCGTTGGCGGCGAAGAAGGGGTTGTTGGGCACGTGCTCCCAGGATTCGAAGGGAATCGCGATCTCGCCCAGCTGGCTCATGCAGCCCTTGAAGGTGGTGCCGTATTTCTCGAACAGCCACTTCTTGGCGATGGCCGCCGCGCCCACTACCGGGGCGGTCAGGCGCGCCGAGGAACGGCCGCCGCCGCGCGGATCGCGGATGCCGTACTTGTGCCAGTAGGTGTAGTCGGCATGGCCGGGACGGAAGGTATCGAGGATGTTGCCGTAATCCTTGCTGCGCTGGTCCTGGTTGCGGATCAGCAGCGCGATCGGCGTGCCGGTGGTCCTGCCTTCGTAAACGCCGGAGAGGATCTCCACCGTATCCGGCTCCTGGCGCTGGGTCACGTGGCGCGAGGTGCCGGGACGGCGGCGGTCCAGTTCGGGCTGGATGTCGGCTTCGGACAGCGTCATGCCCGGGGGGCAGCCATCGATCACGCAGCCGATGGCCGGGCCGTGGGATTCGCCGAAGGTGGTGACGGTGAAGAGCGTGCCGAAGGTATTGCCGGACATGATGGAATTCGCGCAAAAAATAGGGGAAGCCGCGATTCTACCAGCCTCGGCCAATGCCGACGAGCCGCACCAGGCCGCAGGCTCCCCCTCAGGCAGACTTATTTCCAGTCGCCGCGCAGCGCCCGGACCTGCTCCTGCAGCCCTTCCGGGCTCACGGCGTCGGGCGCAATCGGCTCACCGACCGCCAGCTCCAGCCGCGAGAACAGCCCGCGCTTGAAGGTGCGTGCCACCGGATTGCTGGGGTCGCGCGAGAACAGGCTGCCCCACAGCCCGCGTAAGGCCATGGGCAGGACCGGTACCGGGCTGCGGTCAATGATCTTCTGCACGCCGCCCTTGAAGGGATTCAATTCGCCATCGCGGGTCAGCTTGCCTTCCGGGAAAATGCACACCAGTTCACCTTCATGCAGGGCCTGGGCGATATCGACGAAGGCCTTTTCGGTCAGCCAGGGATCCTCCTTGACCGGTGCGATCGGAATGGCGCGCACATTGCGGAACAGCCAGGACATCACCGGAATCTTGAATATCTGGTGATCCATCACGAAACGCACCGGGCGCGGGCTGGCGGCCATGATGGCAATCGCGTCGACATAGCTCACGTGATTGCACACCAGCACGGCCGGTCCTTCATCAGGAATGGCCTGGCCGTTGATGATGCGCACCCGATAAAAGGTGTGGATCAGGATCCAGGCCAGGAAGCGGATCAGGAATTCCGGCACCAGCGAGAAGATATAGACCGCCACCACGCCATTCATGATGGCCGTGGCCAGGAAGATCTGCGGGATCGTCAGCCCGGCCTTGAGCAACACCATCGCCACCACGGCCGAGACCACCATGAACAGCGCATTCATGATGTTCATCCCGGCGATGGTGCGGGAGACGTGGGCCGGGTCGCAGCGGGTCTGGATGAGCGCAAACAACGGCACGATGTACAAGCCGCCAAACAGGCCGATACCCAGGCAATCGAACAGGATGCGCCAACTGCCGCCCTGCGCCAGGAAGCCGCCCAGGTCCAGCATGGCCGACGGCGTGACATAGGCCTGGCTGGCGAAATACAGCTCCAGTCCGAACACCGACAAGCCGATCGAACCAAAGGGCACCAGCCCGATTTCCACCTTGTGCCCGGAAAGCCGCTCGCACAGCAGCGAACCGGCACCGATGCCGACCGAGAACACCGCCAGCAGCAACACGAAGACGCTGTGGTCGCCATGCAGGTAGTTCTTCGCATAGACGGGGAATTGCGCCAGCATGATGGCCCCGTAAAACCAGAACCAGGAATTGCCCAGCAGCGACAGGAACACCGGCCGGTTGCGGCGCGAATAACCGAGGTTGCGCACGGTCTCGGTAAAGGGATTCCAGTTCACCTTCAGGTCCGGCACCGGGGCCGGCGAGAGCGGAATGCGCAGGCTGGCCAGCCAGCCCAGCACGGCGATCCCGATGGTGATCCCGGCTACCAGGTGCAGGCCCCAAGGCTTGTGCACGACCAGCACCGCACCCAGGATTTCACCCAGCAGGATGCCGACGAAGGTGCCCATTTCGATCAGGCCATTGCCCCCGACCAGTTCCTCGCGCTTCAACTGCTGCGGCAGGTAGGCGTATTTCACCGGCCCGAACAGGGTCGAATGAATACCCATGCCGATCACGGCGGCGATCAGCAGCCACAGGTGATGCGTCATCCAGCCATAGGCGGCGACACACATGATGGCGATTTCGAGCAGCTTGACGAAGCGCGCCACTCTGCCCTTTTCCAGCTTGTCGGAGAGCTGGCCGGAGGTGGCTGAAAACAGGAAGAACGGCAGGATGAACAAACCCGGGATAAGGTTGTTGAGCAAGCCCGGATCCATGTCCGTCCAGGACAGCGCGTCATAGGTAAGGATGGTCAGCAGCGCCGTCTTGAACACGTTGTCATTCAAGGCCCCCAGGAACTGGGTCCAGAAGAAGGGAGCGAAGCGCCGTTGGGAGAAGAGCGTGAACTGGCTGTTCTTTTGCATGGGCAATCAGGTGAGGGAGGAAGCGCGCAGTCTGCGCCGCGCGGGTCAGGATTGGCAACAATACCAAGGGGCAAGGAACTGCGGGCAATAAAAAACCGCTCCAGCAGGAACGGTCATGACGGCAGCGCCTGCACCAGCCAGGCGGCTGCCAACGGAAAAACGTGAAACGCAGAGCCTTCAGCTGTTGCCTTCGCGCTCTTCTTCCTCGGCCGGCCAGTCGCGGATGTAGGCCTTGAGCATCTTGTTCTCGAAGCCCTGCGCATCCAGCACCGCCTTGGCGACGTCGTAGAAGGACATGACGCCCAGCACGGTACGGGCCTCCATCACCGGCACATAGCGCGCGTGCTTTTCCAGCATGATGCGGCGCACTTCGTTGAGGTCAGTATCCGGGGTGACGGTGATGGGCGCATCGTTCATGTGCTTGCGCACGGTCGAGCCGCCCAGCTCGCCGCCGTTCTTGTGCAGCGTCAGCAGCACTTCACGGAAGGTCAGCATGCCGACCAGGTCGCCGTATTCCATCACGACCAGCGAGCCGATGTCTTTCTCGGCCATGGCGGCGACCGCCTCCTGAATCGGGGTTTCCGGCGTGACGGTGAAGAGGATGTTGCCTTTGACCTTGAGGATTTCAGAGACTTTCATGATGTCGTCCTGGTTTGGTTATATGAAGCTGTTTTGACTGTAGGCGATGACGCCGGGAAAATCCAATTCATGGGGGCAACAGGATAACTGATCCTGCCCGCAACCGCAGCGGACGCCTCCTCCAGGCCCTCCTGGCGCGCTGGAAATCACATGGTACGGGCAAGGGCGACCTTTGGGCAACCCGCAAAGACGCTGCTGCGCAGTATTTCCCTGCAGAATTTACGTTTTGCAGCTGAAGCTTGCTTCAGCACAAGGATTGCAAACAGGCGCGGCGCTGACTACTCTGAAAGGGTCAGGACTCTCCGGAGAAGACCATGGCCGCTACCCTGCCCGAACGCCATTACGCCAGTTTCAGCGAGTTCTATCCGACCTACCTCAGCGAGCATGCGCACCGGGTCAACCGGCAGCTGCATTTCCTGGGGTCGACGCTGGCGCTGCTGAGTCTCTTGCTGCTGCTGATCACGCACCAGTGGTGGTGGCTGGCGGTGGCGCTGTTCTGCGGCTACGGCTTTGCCTGGGTCGGACATTTCCTGGTGGAGAAGAACCAGCCGGCCACCTTCCGTCATCCGTTCTATTCCTTCATGGGCGATTGGGTGATGTACTGGCAAATGCTCACGGGGCAGGTGTCGTTTTAGAAAGCTTCATAAAAGGGCCGACAAGGGCTGATCCGGGGGCCTTGGCGTCGGATCAGCGCTCCCACAGACGCCGGCGCGCCTCCAGCGGCACCGCAGCATGCGGCATGGCGGACACGGTGGCGGCGACTTCTTCCTCGGCCACCCGCCCGGCCTGGCAATACTGCTCCAGCGACTGCGCCAGCTCGGCGTTGATGGCGTCTTCCACCCGCGCCACCAGCGCTTCTTCCTCTCCGGCCTGGGCCAGTACGGCAGGATCGAACACGAACAGGCGATACACCCGCGCCAGCTGGATGGTGCTGGGATTGGCCACCAGGGTCCAGCGATCCATGTCATCGGTGATGCGGCGATTCCAGCCGCGACGGCTGCGGCTGCCCGACTCCGGCTTGACCGAGGCTACCCAGCCCTCTTCGCTCATGCGCGCCAGCAGTTGCTGCAATTCACCGAGGCCCAGCCGGGTGGCGCGCCGCACCTCCTCCATGCTGACCACGGCCGACTCCACGCCCACGCGCGCCGCGTGCAGGAATTTCAGGACCTTGACCGCATCGATGAATTCCGCGCCCGGCGAGGGGACATGCCACCAGCGTTCATAGCGCACCACCGGCAGCGCCGCCGTCAGCAGCGCCCCGAAGAGCGTGATCATCCACATCATGTAGATCCACACCAGGAAGATCGGCAGCACCGCCACCGTGCCATAGACCATGGTGTAGGTCGGGAACTGCAGGATGTAGGCGGCAAAGAGCCGCTTGGCGATTTCCAGCCCGATACCGGCCAGCAGGCCGCCGGCGGCCGCATCACGCCAGTCCACGGTCTGGTTGGGCACGGTGCTGTAGAGCAGCGTATAGGCCAGCGTGGAGAGCATCAGCGAGACCAGCGTATAAAAGCTCGCGCCCAGCCACGGCAGGCTCTTGACCGCGCCGCCGGTGGCGGTCGACAGATACGAGGTCACGCTGATGGAAACCCCGATCAGCAGCGGCCCCAGCGTGATGATGGCCCAGTACACCAGCACCCGCTGCACCAGCGGGCGCGACTTCTTGACGCGCCAGATCTGGTTGAACACGCTCTCGATGGTGGACATGGTCAGCACCGAGGTCAGGATCAAGAGCACCCCGCCCACGGCCGAGATGCGCGCCGACTTCGCGGCGAACTGGTTCAGGTAGCCCAGGATGGTGTTGGCCACGCCCTTGGGCATGAGGTTCTCGACGAAATAGGCTTCCAGCGAGGCGCGGAAGGTCGAGAACAGCGGGAAGGCCGTAAACAGTGCCAGCGCGATGGTCAGCATCGGCACCAGCGACAGGATGGTGGTGAAGGTCAGGCTGCCGGCCACTTGCGGCAGGCGATCCTCGCGCAGCCGCCGGCCGGCGAAGCGCAACAGGTCGCTGAACTGCTCACGGGTCAGACCACGCATACGGGACAAGGAAAAACGCAAAGAAGACATCCGTTCGACTTCATCGGAGACGCCGCACCCGCAGATGCGCCGCCCCATCGGGGTTGAATCAGGCCGCATGGCGGCGCGCAGGCTTGCTGCCGGCCAGACGACAAGTTTGGCGATTATCGCCCAAGCGGGCAGCAAAATCCCGCAAAAACGCAGAGCAGGCCCAAAGTTTCTGCTTCCTCATGGTGCAGATGAAGAAAAAGCGGGGACACTCAGGCTTTTCCTGCTGTCTGGGAGCAAAAAAACGGAAATATAATAAGTCACATGATGACCTCTTCGACCGCTACTTCCGTGCAGACCTCCTCCAACGCCACCATCCTGGTGCTCTACTATTCGCGCCATGGTGCCACCCGCAAGCTGGCCGAGCTGATCGCCCAGGGCGTGGAAAGCGTGCCCGGCTGCGATGCCCGCCTGCGCACCGTGCCGGCGGTTTCCACCGTCACCGAAGCGGTGGAACCGGACGTGCCAAGCTCCGGCGCGCCCTACGTGGAAGCCAGCGACCTGGCGGAATGCGATGGCCTGGCCCTGGGTTCGCCCACGCGTTTCGGCAACATGGCAGCGGCCATGAAGTATTTCTGGGATGGCACCTCGCCGCAGTGGCTCTCCGGCGTACTGGCGGGCAAGCCGGCCTGCGTCTTCACCTCCACCGGCAGCCTGCATGGCGGCCAGGAATCGACGCTGTTGAGCATGATGCTGCCCCTGCTGCACCATGGCATGCTGATTGTCGGCCTGCCCTATTCGCATCCCGAGCTGATGAATACTTCCAGCGGCGGCACACCTTACGGTGCCAGCCACTGGGCGGGCGTCAACGGCAATCAGCCGCTGTCGGACGACTCGCGCACCCTGGCCATCGCGCTGGGCAAACGGCTGGCAGAAAACGCCATCAAATTACGGAGACCATCATGAACAGCAGTGCGCGCTACTTCCACCTCGGAGCCAGTTCCAGCCTGATCGCCCTGATCCTGCTCTGTCTGGCGTGGGAACTGGTGCTGGCCCCGCTGCGACCGGGCGGCTCGTGGATGGTGCTCAAGGTCGTGCCCTTGCTGCTGCCGCTGCGCGGGGTTTTGAAGCGCGACGTCTACACGCTGCAATGGTCGTCCATGCTGATCCTGGTGTACCTGGCGGAAGGGCTGGTGCGCGCCACCAGCGACAGTGTCCATGCTTCGGTGCTGCTGGCCTGGGTCGAAGTGGCACTGACCACGCTGTATTTCGTCTGTGCACTGGCGTATTTGCACCCGTTCAAGAAGGCCGCCAAGGAAATTGCCCGCCAGGCGATCCAGAAGGCCTCCCAGTAATACGCACGGCTTCCCCACATCGATTGGGCGCGCCACTGCACGTGGCGCGTTTCGCTTTCATGACCGACTTCCTCGCTGCCTGCCGTACCGCCATCGGTGCTGCTTATGTCCTCACCGAAGCCGCCGACACCGCCGGCTACCTGACCGACCAGCGTGGCCGCTACACCGGCCGTGCCCTGGCCGTATTACGCCCGGCTGATACGGCCGAAGTGGCGGCGCTGGTGCAACTGTGCGCGCACCATGGCATCCCGCTGGTGCCGCAAGGGGGCAACACCGGCCTGGTGCTGGGCAGCGTGCCCGACCAGCAGGGCAATGCCGTGGTGCTCTCGCTGCGTCGCCTGAACCGCATCCGCGCGGTGGACCCGCTCAACAATACGATGACGGTGGAAGCCGGCTGCGTACTGCAGCACCTGCAGGAGCAGGCGGCGGCGGTGGACCGCCTGTTCCCGCTGTCGCTGGCGGCCGAAGGCAGCTGCACCATCGGCGGCAATCTCTCCACCAATGCCGGCGGCACCGGCGTGCTGCGCTATGGCAATACGCGCGAGCTGTGCCTGGGGCTGGAAGTGGTGACGGCCGCGGGCGAGATCATGAGCAACCTCAAGGGCTTGCGCAAGGACAATACCGGCTACGACCTGCGCGATCTTTTCATCGGCGCGGAAGGTACTCTGGGCATCATCACCGCTGCGGTAGTGAAACTCTTCCCGCAACCGCGCGCGCAACTGACTGCACTGGTAGCGCTGCAATCCCCGGCGCAGGCGCTGCAACTGCTGCAGCAGGCGCAAGCGCGCTGTGGTCCGGCCTTGACCGGTTTCGAGCTGATGTCGCACTTCTGCCTGCAGCTGGTCTGCAAGCACTTCCCCGACCAACGCCTGCCCTTCAGCCAGCCGCATCCGCAATACGTGCTGCTGGAACTGTCGGACAACGAATCCGAAGACCACGCCCGGGCGATTTTTGAAACCCTGATTGGCGAGGCCCTTGAACAGGGCTTGGCGGACGATGCCGTGATCGCCGCCTCGCTGGCCCAGTCCAGGGCCTTGTGGCGACTGCGTGAAAGCATCTCGATGGCACAGGCGCACGAGGGCAAGAACATCAAGCACGACATCTCGGTGCCGATCTCGCGCATCGCCGAATTCATGGAAGTGACCGATACCCTGGTGCAGCAGGCCGCACCGGGTTGCCGCATGGTCAGTTTCGGCCACCTGGGCGATGGCAACCTGCACTACAACGTCTCGCCGCCGGTGGGCGTGCCCGATGCCGATTTCCTGGCGCGCCAGGGCGACATCAACCGCGTGGTCCATGACAGCGTCGACCGCTTCGGCGGCTCGATCTCGGCCGAGCATGGATTGGGCGCATTGAAGCGCGAAGAGATCCTGCGCTACAAGTCGCCGGTGGAACTGCGTCTGATGCGCGCCATCAAGCAGGCGCTGGATCCGCAGCAATTGATGAATCCGGGCAAGGTGCTGTGACGCCACTTTGAAGCAGGTATCAACAAAAAGGGACGGACGCCAGTACGAGCCGTCCGCCCCAACCTCCCCCTCAGGAGCCTGCCTGAAACGCTCACATTCCTTGCGTTTCCCTATGTCGTGATCTTTGCATCAAGCGCGCTTCTCCAATTCGAGGAATAGCAGGCGATGCCACAGCCAATTTGTGAATTCAGGCTGCCGTCTTGTGCTCGGCGGCATGGTCGCGCATGGTCTGCAGGAACAGGTCCGGCGCCATCGGCCGTCCCAGCAGATAGCCCTGCATGGCGTCGCATCCGACCTGGTGCAGGAACTCCTGCTGGCGCTCGGTCTCCACGCCTTCGGCGACGATGCGCAGATTCAGCGTCCGCCCCAGGGCCACGATGGCCGATACGATGGCGGCATCCTCGGTGCCTTCGCTGAGGTCGCGCACGAAGCCGCGATCGATCTTCAGTTCGTTGGCCGGCAGGCGCTTCAGGTACAGCAGGCTGGAATAGCCGGTGCCGAAATCGTCGATGGAGATCTCCACGCCCAGGTCGGCGATCTGCTGCAGCGTCTGCAGGCTCTGCTCGGTATTGTTCATGGCAGTCGACTCGGTCACCTCCAGCGTCAGGCAGGACGGCGGCAGCTGGTGTTTCTCCAGGGCAGCACGCACCACGTCCAGCAGATGCGGATCGGCAAACTGCACCGGCGAAAGATTCACCGCAATCTTCCAGTCAGCATAGCCCAGGGTCAGCCACTCATGCATCTGGCGACAGGCTTCATCCAGCACCCAGGCCCCGATCGGGATGATCAGGCCGGAACGCTCGGCCAGGCCGATGAACTCATCCGGCCCCACCAGCCCGCGTTGCGGATGCTGCCAGCGCAGCAGCGCCTCGGCCCCCAGCACCGGACCATCAAGCAGGCTGAACTTGGGCTGGTAGACCAGCCGGAATTGCTTGCGCTCCAACGCCACCCGCAGGTCCTGCAGCCACTGCAGCTGATGATGCGCATTGGCATTCATCGACGGTTCGAAGAAGTTGTAGCCGTTGCGGCCGGCGCGCTTGGTGTGATACATGGCGGCGTCGGCGTTGATGACCAGGTCGTGGCGCGTGGCCCCGTCCTCCGGGTAGATGGCGATGCCCACGCTGGCCGACACGCGCAGCTCCTGCTCGGCCAGGCGGAACGGCAGGTTGACCACTTCCACCAGCTTCTCGGCCACCGGCATGGCGTCTTCCGGCTGCGCCAGTTCCACCAGGATCACGAATTCGTCGCCACCCAGCCGCGCCACCGTATCGTGTGCGCGCATGGCACCGGTCAGGCGCTGCGCCACCTCCACCAGCATGCGGTCGCCCACATGGTGGCCGAGCGAGTCGTTGATGGCCTTGAAGCCATCCAGATCCATGAACATCAGCGCGAAATGTCCCTGGCTGCGTGCGGCCTTGTTGATGGCCTGGCTCAGGCGGTCTTCCAGCAGGGTGCGGTTGGGCAGCTTGGTGAGATGGTCGTGCAGCACCATCTGCGTCAATTCTTCATTGGCTTCGGCCAGCGAGCGCGCCAGCTTGGCGGTACGCGACTCCAGCCGCGCATCCAGCACCGAGGTCAGCAAGGCGATGCTCAGCACCGCCAGCGTGACCACGATGACCAGGATCGCCAGCCAGCCGGTCCCCACGCCCTCGCGTGCCGACAGGCACACCGAACCGTTGGGAAAAGTGGCGGCCGCCATGCCGGTGTAATGCATGCCGACGATGGCCACGCCCATCACCACCGAAGCGCCGGCGCGCGCGGCTTTCACGTAAGGGGTATTGCGGCGCAGGCTGAAGGCGATCCACAGCGCTGCCGCCGATGCCGCTATGGCGATCAGGATGGAAGCGATGAACAGCACCAGGTCGTAATCGATGCCCGGCGTCATGCGCATGGCGGCCATGCCGGTGTAATGCATGCCGGCAATGCCGGTCCCCATCAGCAAGGCGCTGCCGAACAGCCGCCGCAGCGGCAATTCGCTGCGGGTAACGATCCACAGCGCATAGCCCGAGGTGGCAATGGCGATGAGCAGCGAGAGCGTAGTGATCCAGACATCGTAGCCCAGCGCGATGGGCAGCCGGAAAGCCAGCATGCCGATGAAATGCATCGACCAGATCCCCAGCCCCATGGCCACCGCACCGCCGGCAAGCCAGAAGCGTGCGGCACGCGAATGCAGATGGCTGGTGGTGTTGATGCGCTCGGCCATGTCCAGCGCCGTATAGGAGGCGAGGATGGCCACCAGCAGGGAAACGACCACCAGCGGCTTGTCGTAGTTGGCGATGAGCATGGCGAAGAGTGATGCCTGTGAAAAACGGCGATTGAGCGAAGGTCGCTGGAAGGCAGGTGATTCGGTGCGCGCACGCACCGGCACGTCCCGCCCCGGCAAACAGCTTGGCAACATGGACGACTTGTCATCAAGCTTAGGGGGCGGCGCATTGTCACACAATCAGGAAATACCCGTTGTCACAATGGCATTTTCCGTCGACCAAACGTTACCCGGACGAGGCAAACAAGCAACATTCCGTGACCAACCGCATGCCAAATTGATCATTTGGTCAGGATTGCGCCTCCCAAAGGCATACGGAGATCAGAAGATGTCGATGGAATGGCAACTTTATGGAGCGCCGCTGATCTCTTGTCACGGCAGTCCGCGCATCGCCGCCCGACGTGCGCCGGCCCCGCCCGGCCGCCCTTCGCGCCTGCACGCCACCGAACAAGCTGCAAAACGACAACAAAACACAACAAATCGACAACAAGGACAACATGCTGAACTTACCCCACTCCCGTCTGCATCCGCACCAGGACGGCCTGCCGGCCCGTAGCCGCCTGTCGCGCCGCGTGGCGCTGGCCTTGTGCGGCGTGGCCGCGCCGCTGTGGCTGGCCGCCCCGGCGCATGCCGGCATTTCGATGGTGCAGCCGCCCAAGCGCATCGATGCCACCAAGCCACTGGAACTGACCCTGCTGGTGTCCGAGGATGAGCAGGCCCAGCGCACCTATCAGTTGCCCGCCACGCTGCTGGTGGCGGCCTCGGCCGACATGATTCCGCCGCAGCAGATCGCCCTGCAGCGCGTCGATGGCGAAGACAGCCTGACCCTGAAGCAAGGTGAGTTCCGCAAGGTGCGCTATCGCGGCGAGTTGCCGCGCCGCCTGCGCGGCATGGTGCGTATCGAACCGATCGGCATGGATGCTTCGCCGGTGCTGGTGGCGGTGGTGCGCCCGGATCCGTCGCTGGGGCCCTTGCCGGAGTCGCCCGACCTGATCAACACGCCGCTGGCCGATTCGACCAGCAAGGTCGCGCCGGTGGCCCCTTCGGCCACGGTATTTACGCCGGGTGCCAATGCCTCGCCCATCGACAGTGCACCGGCAGCTGAGGACATCCTCTCCAACAATCGCCGGCTGTCCTTCAATGAACCGATGTATTTCACGGTGGGGCACAACAATGGTGATACCAATGCGCGCTTCCAGCTCAGCTTCAAGTTCCGCGTGTTCGTGCCGGACGATCCGCGCTCGCGCGGCCTGCTGGACAATCTCTACCTGGGCTACACGCAGTTCTCGCTGTGGGACCTGTCGGCCCCCTCGGCCCCCTTCCGCGATACCAGCTATCGCCCCAGCCTGTATTACTACCTGCCGGACGTGGGCATACAGAACCGCGTCTTCAGCCGCATCGGCATCGCCACTGGCCTGGAGCACGAGTCCAATGGACGCGACGGCACGGCCTCGCGCAGCATCAATACTTACTTCATCGAGCCGACCTTCAACTTCGGCAATCTCAACGACTATCACTTCAAGGTCGCGCCCAAGGTCTATGCCTATCTCGGCCCGACCCGCGACAACCCGGACATCGCCGACTATCGCGGCCACCTGGACCTGAAGCTGGCCTATGGCAAACCCGACGGTCTGGAAGTGGCGACCATGCTGCGCAAGGGCAAACTGGGCGGCAAGTACAGCGCCGAAACCCAGGTCACCTACCCGCTCTCGCGCCTGCTGCCCGGTACCGCAGGCTATCTGATGGCCAGTTACTTCTACGGCTATGGCGAGAGCCTGCTGACCTACAACCAGAAGGATCATCCGCAACTGCGCATCGGTTATGCGCTGTGGCGATGAACATCGTGTGAGCGTGCTTCGCGGGGCATGATGCAAGCAAAACGGGGATGCCTTGGCATCCCCGTTTTTTTCCGTTCTTTGGGTACCGCTTGCAGAAGACGGTGGACTCAGGCCACCGGCGTGCGCATCGTCACGAACTCTTCGGCGGAGGTCGGATGGATGCCGATGGTGGCATCGAACTGCGCCTTGGTGGCACCGCATTGCAGGGCCACTGCAAAGCCCTGGATGACTTCACCGGCATCGCCGCCGACCATGTGCACGCCGAGCACCTTGTCGGTCTGCGCATCGACCACAAGCTTCATGAAGGTGCGTTCGGTATTGCGCGAGAGGGTGTTCTTGAGCGGCTTGAAGTCGGTCTTGAAGATTTTTACTTCACCATGGGCTTTTCGCGCCTGTTCTTCGGTCAGTCCCACGGTGCCCACATTGGGATGACTGAACACCGCTGTCGGAATGTTCTGGTAGGACATCACGCGCTCGCCCTTGCCGAACAGGCGCGCCACCACCACCATCGCTTCGGCCAGCGCCACCGGTGTCAGGGCCACGCGGTCGATTACGTCGCCCACGGCGAGAATCGATGGCACGTTGCTCTCGAAATTCTCATTGACCACCACGGCGCCGTTTTCCTTCAAGGCGACGCCGGCCTGCTCCAGCCCCAGCCCGCGTGTATTGGGCGTACGCCCGGTGGCAAACAGCACGCACTCCGCCGCCACGGTTTCGCCATTGGTCAGGCGCACCTGCTTGACGCTGTCTTCGCCCGCATGTGGCGCTTCGATGGCGGCGATGCTGGCATCGAAGACCAGCCGGATGCCCTTCTTGGCCATTTCATCGGCGAGGTGGATGCCCAGGTCGGCATCCATGTTGCGCAACAGGCGCTCGCGGCGATACACCAGCGTCACATCGCTGCCCAGTCCATTGAGGATGGATGCCAGTTCCACGGCGATATAGCCGCCGCCCAGCACCACCGCACGTTTCGGCAGACTCTTCAGGTGGAAGAAATCGTCCGAGGTGATGCCCAGCTCGCTGCCCGGGATCTGCGGCTTGTCGGGATGGCCGCCGGTGGCCACCAGGATGTGGCGGGCGGTGAAACGCTTGCCTTCCACGCTGACCGTATGCGTATCTTCCACCGTGGCGAAGCCACGATGCAGGCTCACGTTGGCGCCATCGAGCAGACGCTGGTAGATGCCGTTCAGGTGCGTGATCTCGCGGTCCTTGTTGGCGATCAGGGCCGACCAGTCGAAGGTGGGTTCGCTGTGCAAGGTCCAGCCGTAACCGGCGGCATCGGCGAAATCCTCGTGGAAATGGGCGCTGTAGGACATCAGCTTCTTGGGGATGCAGCCGACGTTGACGCAGGTGCCGCCCAGATCACCCTTCTCGGCCAGCCCGACGCGGGCCCCGGCCTGGCCGGCGAAGCGCGCTGCGCGCACGCCACCGGAACCGCCGCCGATGGTGAAGAGGTCGTAATCGTATTGGCTCATGGTTTCTCCAGAGAGTGGCCGCAGCCCCCTGGCCACGCCCATTGTTGGTCTTTGCGTGCTTGGGTTATGCGGGCGGAAGCGCGCTTTGCAAGTCCGTGCGGCGCCGGCCATCGAGTGCCCGCATCACCAGCAGCACCGGTGCCAGCCCCACCAGCACGATGGACAAGGCCGGCAAGGCCGCCTCGCCCAGGCGCTCATCGCGCGCCAGGTTGTGCGCGATCACGGCCAGAGTATCGGTATCGAAGGGACGCAGCAGCAAGGTCGCCGGCAACTCCTTGACCACATCGACGAACACCATCAGCGCCGCCACCGCCAGCGAGCGCCACAACAACGGCATGTGCAGGCGCCAGGCAATCACTGCGCGCGAACTGCCCAGGGTGCGCGCCGCTTCGTCGAGACTGGCCGGAATACGGGTGTAGCCGGACTCCACCGACTGCACCGCAACCGCCGTGAAGCGTACCAGATACGCATAGATCACGCCCAGCGAGCTGGCTGTGAGCAGCACGCCCAGCCCCGCCGCCGGCCACAGCGCCTGCAGCCAGGCCACCGGCAGCAGGATGCCGACCGCGATGACCGAGCCGGGAATGGCATAGCCCATACCGGCCAGCCGAGCGGTGAGGCGCAGCACCAGCCCCTGCAGGCGCGGCAGGTGCGCGCCGCGCAGCGCGAAGCACAGGCCGAGCGCCAGCACGATGGCCGCCAGCGCCGCCAGGCCGCCGAAGCGGAAGCTGTTCCACACCCAGCCGGCATAGCGGGCCAGATCGAAAGCGGGCATGGCGGCGTCGCTGCTGCCCCACTGCCCGGCCCACAACTGCAACAGGATCGCCACCGGCAGCACGAAGCCCAGCACCACCGGCAAGCCGCACACCGCCCAGGCCGCCAGCGTCTGTGCGCGAGACAATTGCGGCAGGCGCGCCTCGGCCCCCTCGCTGCCGCGCGCACCGCGTGTGGCCGCAAAGCGCATGCGGCCCTGCTCGCGCCGCTCCAGCCACAGCAGCACCGACACGAAGAGCAGCAGCAGCGAAGCGTACTGGGCGGCGGCAATGCGGTCATCCAGTACAACCCAAGCCTTGTAGATGCCGGTGGTGAAAGTGGTCAGGCCGAAGTAGGCCGAGACACCGTAATCGGCCAGCGTTTCCATGAGCGCCAGCGCCGCCCCGGCCGCCAGGGCCGGACGCGCCAGCGGCAAGGCCACGCGCCGGATGCGTTCGGATAGCGGCGTGCCCAGCATGCGGGCAGCCTCCATCAGGTGCATGCCGCGCTCGGAGAGCGCATTGCGCGCCAGCAGGTAGGCATAGGGATAGAGCGTGAAGACGAACATGCATACCGCCCCCGGCAAGCCGCGCACATCCATGCGCCAGCCGGGGAACCAGCCGCGCAGCGTGCTCTGCACTGCCCCCGCGTATTGCAGGAAATCGGTATAGGCATAGGCCGACACGTAGGCCGGCATGGCCATCGGCAACAGCAGCGCCCAGGACAGCCAGCGCCTTCCGCGAAACTCGAACAGGCTCACCGTCACCGCCGCTGCACCACCGACGATGACCACGCCCAGCGGCACCATCAGCGCCAGCCAGCCGGAGGTGGCCAGGTAGCCGGGCAGCACGGTCTGCATCTGCTGGCGCAGGTTGTCGATGCCGGCCGCATCCAGCCCGAACCAGGCAGCGAGGATGCCGAAGAGCGGCAAGGCGATCAGGACAGCGAGCAAACCGATGATGTGCATAAACAGGAACGGCCCAATGAAGAATTGCCAGGGGAAGTCGGCGGTCCATGCGCTACACTGCGCACTCCGAGACAAACGCGAATTGTAACCATTTCATCGAGCCTGCCCATGTTTCTGGAAGTCGATCACGTCAGTATCCGTTATCCCCGCAGCGCCCAGGCAGCCGTCGATGCCGTCTCGCTGCGCCTGCAGCCGGGCGAGCTGGGCGCCCTGATCGGCCCCTCCGGCAGCGGCAAGACCAGCCTGCTGCGCGCCGTGGCCGGGCTGGAACCGGCGCAATCAGGCCGTATCCGGCTAGACGGAACATTGCTGGAAGGAGATGGCGTGCGCGTGCCGGCCGAGGCGCGGCGCATCGGGATGGTGTTCCAGGATTTCGCGCTGTTCCCGCATCTGGATGTGGCGGCCAATATCGGCTTTGGCTTGCGCGGCATGGCGCGTGGGCAGCGGGAACAGATCGTCACGCAGATGCTGGCCCTGGTCGGCCTGCCCGAGGCCGGCAGCAAATTCCCGCACCAGCTGTCCGGCGGCCAGCAGCAGCGCATCGCCCTGGCGCGCGCGCTGGCACCGCAGCCGCGCCTGCTGTTGCTGGACGAACCGTTTTCGAGCCTGGACGTGGAACTGCGCGAACGCCTGGCGCACGACGTGCGCGACATCCTCAAACGCACCGGCACCACCGCCCTGATGGTTACGCACGATCAGCTGGAAGCCTTTGCGGTGGCCGATGTGGTGGGGGTGATGCGGCACGGCCGATTGGAACAGTGGGATACGCCCTACGCGCTCTACCATCGTCCGGCCACCCGCTTTGCCGCGGATTTCATCGGACATGGGGTGTTGCTGCGCGGCGAGGTGCAAGCTGCAGCGGATGCCGGGGTACAAGGCGAGATCAGCGTCCAGACCGCAGCAGGCCTGTTGCGCGGACTGCCGGTGGAAAGCGGACGCGATGCCAGCGCCGCGCAGGTCGACGTATTGCTGCGGGCCGACGACGTCATGCATGACGATGCGTCCCCCTTCAAGGCGCAGGTGGTGCGCAAATCATTCCGGGGCGCGGAATTCCTCTACACCCTGGCGCTGGAGAACGGCCAGCAACTGCTCTCGCTGGTGCCCTCGCATCACGATCATGCGGTCGGGGAATGGATAGGGATCAGCCTGGATGTGACGCATCTGGTGACGTTTCCGAACATGGAATCGTCATTGGCAGCGGCACCTTCGGCCCCGGCAGGGACCGCCCCCGGGGCTACCGGCAAGCCGGGCTGATCGACCCCGGCCGCCCTCCCCAGCGCATCCACCACCAGCCAGTCAAGCGCACGCCGCATCAGCCGCGCGCCTTCGACAGCACCACCAGCCAGCGGCGGAACAGCAGGATTTCCACATGGCCTGGCTCGATGCCCGCGCTGCATTCAATCACCGGATTGACCCGATAACGGCGCACGTAGGTATCACGGCAGATGAAGATTTCGCGGCGACCCAGGCGGATGGCCAGCGAAGACGGGGTGGACGATGCAACAGCGAAGCGAGCGTCGGAAGCAAGATCAAAGTGGGTCATGGCAGCGATTCCTCTTCTTGTCGATAGGAGGCTTCACTTTAGCATAATACTGTATGAATACACAGTACTTTTTATACAGTACTGTACACACCATGGCGAGCATACAACAGCCGCCGCCACCCTGCCCTTCCGAGCCCCTTACGGCGTGGCGCTCAGGCCACACCGGCCGCCAGCCGGGCCCGCACGAAGCCGATATGCTCGCGCAGCACGTAGAACTGGTCGGCAAAGGCCAGCGGCATCTTCATGCGATTGACCGCAATCTCGATCTCGTCCAGGCGTTTGAGCATCTCTGCCTGCTCCTCCGGCGACTCGCGCGACAGCCCGCGTTCCAGCGCGATCAGCTCGCCATACCAGCGATAGATGCGCGAACGCACACGCCAGCCATACAGCATCGGCACCAGGCGGATACCCGGAATCAACAACAGGATCACCGGCAGCACGATCACCACCGCACGGTCCACCAGGCTGGCCATCCAGAAGGGCAAAGTGCGGTAGAAGAAGGTCTTGCCGGACTTGTAGTAGCGCGCCGCATCGTCGCTGATCGGATACTCATGCTCCAGCGGGGCCGGGAATTCCCCGGCCTTCTGCATCACGTTGGCCTTGCCATGCACCTCGCGGGCGGCGGCGATGAGCAGGTCCGAGAGCGCCGGATGCAGGTCCTCGCGTGCCACCAGCTCGGCCGTGGGCGCGATCAACTGCGTATCGCGCGCCGGCAGGTTGTGCGCCAGGTCGAACACGCCCATGGGCATTTTGAGGGTATTGAGATAGCGGAAGCGCCGCACGTAGGCATCGGCCTGCGAGAAATCCAGCAGCCGGATCCCGGGCGCGCGCAAGAGCTTGCCCATGGTGGCCACCGAGACGGAATCGCCCATCAGGAAGGCCGCATCGATCTTGCCGCTGGTCAGCGCCTGCGCGGCCTCGTCGCCGCCGATGTTCAACAGCTGGGTGCTGCCGCCCGACTCGACGCCATTGGCCTTGAGCAGCGTGGCCGCCAGCACGCTGGAACCGCTGCCCTCCCCGCCGATGGCAATCCGCTTGCCCGCCAGCTCCGACAGCTGCCGCAGTGGCGGTACCGGGCGGCCATCCTCACGCGGCGGCGGCGCGCGGTAATACACCGACACCGGTACATAGGAAATACTGCCCAGCGACACCAGCGGGCTCAAGGATTCGGCCGGTACTGCGCCGGCCAGACCACCCTGCACGAAACCGACGTCCACATTCTGGTCGGGGTCGGCCAGGCGCTTGAGGTTGTCCAGCGAGCCGCCGGTCTCGACGATGTCCAGCCGGATGCCATCGCGCGCCAGCAGCGCCTTGTAGCGTTCGGCCACGCGCCAGAAATTGCTGTCCTTGGGACCGGCAGCAATGGTGATGGAAGACGGCGGCGCCGGCCGGATCAGCCAGATCACCAGCCATGCGCCGATCAGGATCAGCAGGATGATGGGACCGAAGCTGACGGCGAGATCGCGCCACGAGATGGCCACGAAGCGCGCCCGGATGCGGGTGGCCGAGGGCGCGTAGGCGGAGAGTTTCTTGTCTTTGAGCATGCGCGCTATTCTAGCCGCGCATTCCGCCTTTGCATCGCCGCGCTTGTAACCCGATGTGACTCAATAGGTTTTATAAGGCAGGAACTTGCCCGACAGCATCACATTGACGCGATCGCCATTGGGGTCGGCCTGGCGCTGGATATCCATCTTGAAATCGATGGCACTCATGATGCCGTCGCCGAACTCTTCGTGGATCAGTTCCTTGATGGTGCTGCCATAGACACTGACGATCTCGTACCAGCGATAGATCAGCGGATCGGTCGGCACCGGAGTCGGCAGCGATCCCTTGTAAGGCACGATCTGCAGCCACAGCGTTTCTTCATCGGTGAGTTCGAACAGTTCCTGTGCCGCGGCGGCCTGCTTGGCCGTCAGGGTCATCTGGCCCAGCATGGCGGCGGTAGTCCACTCCTTGCTCTGGCCGATACGTTCGGCGATCTGGGCCCAGGTCATCTTCTTGCTGACCTTGGCGGTGACGATCTTCTGGGTGACTTGGTTGCGGTCCATGCGCTCTCTCCTTGTGGTGGACGAAAAATGAAAACCGACGACACTTTGTAGTGTGCGTCATCGATCCTGACGAAACGATGCTGCAAAACGACGATATAAACTGACGGAATGGCAGGTCGCCCGGCCCCTGCCTTCATGCCGCAACCTGCTCCAGCCCCGGCATGACGATGCGGGTCGGCAGACGCGCTGCGCCGCTGGCCTGCGCTGCCTGGATCTGGCGCGAACGATGCACCAGGAAATCGACCAGGTGATTGCGGATGCGATAGAACTGCGGATCGTGGTGCATGCCTTCGCGTGTGCGGTTCTTGGGCAAGGTATTGATGACCACCTCGGCGATGCAGGCCTGCGGGCCGTTGGACATGAGGAAGATCTTGTCGGCCAGCAGGATCGCTTCATCGACGTCGTGGGTAATCATGAATACGGTCTGGTGCGTGGCCGCGCAGATCTTCAGCAACTCGTCCTGCACCACGCCACGGGTCAGGGCATCGAGCGCACCGAAGGGCTCGTCCATCAACAGCATCTTGGGCTCGATGGAAAAGGCGCGTGCAATGCCCACGCGCTGCTTCATGCCGCCCGAGAGCTCCGAGGGCTTCTTGTGTTCAGCGCCCTTCAGTCCCACCATCTCGATGAAACGCCGTCCATGCTCCTCGGCCTTGGCCCGTGGCCAGTCCGGCCAGCGCGAACGCACCGCGAACACCACATTGCCCAGCACGCTGAACCAGGGCATGAGGGCGTGGCTCTGGAACACCACACCACGATCCAGGCTCGGTCCCTTGACTTCGCGCTGGTCCATGATGACGACACCCTCGCTGGCCGCTTCCAGCCCGGCCAGCACGTTGAGGATGGTGGTCTTGCCGCAGCCCGAGTGCCCGATCACGCAGACGAATTCACCGCGATCGATACCGAAGGACACCTGCTCGAACACCGGCGGCGCGCCTGCTGCATAACGCTTGGCCAGGCCCTGCACGCTCAGGAAATTGTGATCCATGCTCCTGCTCCCTTCATTCGACATAGGTGACCCACTTCTGCAGCCGCGCGAAGATCAGGTCCAGCACCATGCCGGTCACGCCGATGACCAGGATGGCGAAGATCACGCTGGTCAGCGACAGGTTGTTCCATTCATTCCAGACGAAGTAGCCGATGCCGGTCCCGCCCACCAGCATCTCGGCGGCCACGATCACCAGCCAGGCGATGCCCATGGAAATGCGCATGCCCGTCAGGATGGTGGGCGCTGCCGCCGGCAGGATCACCAGGAAGGCGCGCCGCAGCGGCGCCACCTCCAGCGTCTTGGCCACGTTCAGCCAGTCGCGCCGCACCGAGGCCACGCCAAAGGCGGTGTTCATCAGCATCGGCCAGACCGAGCAGATGAAGATCACGAACACCCCCGACACCGAGGAATCCTTGATGGTGTAGAGCGCCAGCGGCATCCAGGCCAACGGGGAAATCGGCTTCAAGATCTGGATGAAGGGATTGAGCGCACGCTGCATCAGCGGCGACATCCCCAGCAGGAAGCCCAGCGGCACCGCCACCACCGCCGCAATCGCAAACCCCAGCCCGACCCGGCCCAGCGAATAGGCCAGCTGGATGCCGATGCCCTTGTCATTGGGACCGTTGTCGTAGAAGGGATTGCTCAGTTCCTTGCGGATGGTCTCGCCCATCTGCGCCAGTCCGGGGAAGCCATCATGCTTGGCCGCGCCGCTGCTCTTGCCCATCAGCCTGGCGTACTCATCCTGGGCGGCACTGGCGGCGCTCTCCTTGGGCAGCGTGGCTAGGTGCCACACCATCAGCAGGGCGGCCAGCAGCAGCAGGGAAATGAGCGCGGCGCGCCAGCCGATATGCCGGGCCGGCATCACGCGCTCCTCTTGATGGCGAAGCTGTTCACGTAGGCGTCGGCCTTGTTGGCATCGAACTCCTTGCCCATGATGGAATACTTGCGATAGGCGCCGTCCGGTACCGGCTGGCCCAGTTCCTTCATGTGCTTCTTGGCCTCGGTCAGCAGCAGTACCTTTTCGGTAATGGCCTTGTAGTCGACGTCGCCCTTGATGTAGCCCCAGCGCTTCATCTGCGTGAGGATCCACACCCCCATCGAATCCCAGGGCACCGGATCGAAATCGGCGCGGCCCGGCACGTTCTTGACGTTGCCCAGGCCATCGGCGAAGCGGCCGGTCAGCACCTGCTCCACCACCGTCTCCGGCTGGTTCAGGTAGGCCGGTGGCGAGATCACCTTGGCCACCAGCGAGCGGTTGGCCGGATCGCGCGCCATGGCCGCCGCAGTCAGCACGGCGCGGAACAGTGCCGCGAAGGTGTTGGGATTCTGCTTGATGAACTCTTCGGAGGTGCCGAAGGCGCAGCAGGGGTGCCCGTCCCAGATCTCCTTGGAGAGGATATGAATGAAGCCGACCTCGTCATACACCGCACGCTGGTTGAACGGGTCCGGCCCGAGGAAGCCGTCGATATTGCCTGCGCGCAGGTTGGCCACCATTTCCGGCGGGGGCGTCACGCGAATCTGCACATCGCGGTCCGGGTCCAGTCCGTGCTCGGCCAGGTAGTAGCGCAGCAGGAAATTGTGCATCGAATATTCGAAGGGGACGGCGAACTTGAAGCCCTTCCATTGCTTGGGATCGCGCTTGTCCTTGTGCTTGGTATGCAGCGTGATGGCCTGGCCGTTGATGTTCTGGATGGTGGCCACGCGCATCTGCGTGGCATTGCTGCCCACGCCCATGGACATGGCAATGGGCATGGGCGAGAGGAAGTGCGAGGCGTCGTGTTCCTTGTTGATCATCTTGTCGCGGATCAGCGCCCAGCCGGCCGTCTTGTTGAGCGACACGTTCAAGCCCTGCTTGCGATAGAAGCCCAGCGGATCGGCCATGATGAGCGGCGCCGCACAGGTGATGGCGATGAAGCCGATCTTGAGGTCTTTCTTTTCCAGCGCGCCATTCTTTTCCTGCGCCATGGCCTGCAACGAGCCCAGCGGCAGCACGCTGGCAATGGCCGCGCGCGCCGCGTTCTTGCCCACCGCCCTCAGGAAATCACGGCGTTCGGCCACGCGCGGGAAGAGCGAACGCATCAGCGCTTCTTCCACCACGTCATTGGTCAGGGTTTCCACATCGCGGCCACGCTGCAGGCGCTGCTGCCCGGCCAGCACATCGGCCTCGTGCTGCTGCTGGCTGCCGTGGCGGCCGCAGGAACAGCCCTGCCCGGCGCGTTCGGCGTCATAGGTGTGGAACAGATTGGTCTCTGGTGCGTCCGGCATGATTCCCCCGTTTGGTGAATGTGAGGTGAGTTGCTGCTTTCACCTGCACTACCTGCAAGGGATTTGCCAGCGCGCTGCATTACGTCATGGGCGCACGACATCTTGTAGTGCTGCCACTACAAACAGCGTCGATCACATCGTCAGAATGACGAAACGCGCTGCAAAATGACGACAGCCGGTGAGAAATGCTCACACCGGCAGCAACTGGTGCCGCACGGCATACATGGCAATGCCCACGTCATTGGAAGCCCCGGTCTTCTCCAGGATACGGCTGCGATAGGTGCTCACCGTATTGGGGCTCAATTCCAGCTGGTCTGCGATTTCCTTGACGCTGCGCCCTGCGGCGATCAACTGGAAGACCTGGTATTCGCGGTGCGACAGGCTCTCATGCGCGGCCCGCTGCGGGGCCGTGGCGCGCTGAGCCAGGCCCGAGGCCAGGGTCTCGGCCATCTGCGCGCTCACGTAGAGGCCGCCGCCAGCGGCCTTGCGGATGGCTTCCACCAGTTGCTCGGGGTCGGTGCTCTTGTTGAGATAACCCGCTGCGCCCAACTTGTAGCAGCGGGCCGCGTATTGTTTCTCGGGATAGGTGGACAGCATCAGCACCGGCAGGCGCGGCATCTCCTGCTTGATCTGGCGCAGCACGTCCAGCCCGTCCTGCTGGGGAATGGCGATGTCCAGCAGCACCAGGTCGATCGCCTCGACGCGCGCGCTGTGCAGCACCTCCGGCCCGCTGGCGCATTCGGCGGCCACTTCGATGTCGGGCGTGTCGGCCAGGATCTGCTTCAAGCCCTCGCGCACGATGCGATGGTCGTCGCAGAGCAGGATGCGGATGTTGTCACCGGGGCGGCTCATGGCAGCTCCCGGCTGGCGTGATGGGGCAGGCGCAGGCAGACCAGCGTGCCGGGCCTGCCGTGCTCTGGTGCATACCGCGCACCAGCAATGCTCAGTGCGCCACCGAAGTGCAAGGCGCGCTCGCGCATGCCCATCACGCCATAGGACGTGGCCGCTTCCTGTGCGGCGCGGGGCGTGCCCACGCCATCGTCTTCCACTTCCATGCGCAGTTCTGCCGGAGTGAGGTGGACTGCAATGCGCACCTGCGTGGCCTGCGCGTGGCGCGCCACGTTGGAGAGCATTTCCTGGAAGATGCGAAACGCCGCCGTGGCCTTGGCCCCATCCGGGACGAAGGCTTCCGGCGCGATATCGAACTCGACTTCGCAGGGCAATTCGGTGGCTTCGGAGAATTCCTGCACCTGCCATTCCAGCGCGGCGATCAGGCCCTGGTGATCGAGGATGCTGGGGCGCAGGTCGGTGATGATGCGTCCCACGTTGTCCACTGCGGTTTCGATCAGGCGGCTCATGGCCTCGCACTTGCGCGCCACCGGATCGAGATCGGTCACGCGCTTGGCCATCCAGTTCACATCCAGTTTGAGTGCCACCAGCAGGCTGCCCAGTTCGTCGTGGATTTCGCGGGCGATGCGGGTGCGTTCATCCTCTCGCACCGAATGCGCATGCGCCGACAACTGCCGCACCTGGCGCAGTGCAGCCGAGAGCTCACGGGTGCGCTCGGCCACGCGCACTTCCAGTTCGGCCTTGGCCCGTTGCAACTGTTCCTCGGCCTGGCGCCGTTTGGAGATATCGCTGAAGGCGATCACCGCCCCGCGCACCTGGCCGCCATCAATGATCTGGTAGGAAGAATATTCGGTCGCAAAGCAGCTGCCATCGGCGCGCCAGAACACTTCCTGGTCGACCCGGCAGGACTCGCCCTTGCGGAAGGCCTTCAGGATCGGACACTCGGCCTCGGGGTAATGGCCACCGTGCTCATGGCTGTGATGCACCAGTTCGTGCATGTTGTGGCCCAGCACCTCTGCCGGCGCATAGCCCAGCATCGCCGCACCGGCGCGGTTGATGAAAGTGCAGCGCCCCTCCAGGTCGATACCGTAGATGCCCTCGCCGGTGGAGTCCAGCAGCAGGGCCAGCTTGTCGCGCAGCAGGCCGCCTGGCGGGGCCAGGGCGGCAGCAGCGGAAACGGGCAGGAAAGGATCGTGGCACATGATCCTCCCTGCCCGCAAGAGCCATGCCAGAACCAGCCCGGCGTGGCGCCGGACCTTACGGCATGTACTGGCCGCCGTTGACGTCGATGATCTGGCCGGTGACGTAGCCCGACATCTGGTCCGAGGCCAGATAAAGGAAAGCACCGCTGCATTCATCAGGCTCGCCGATGCGGCCCATGGGGATGGTCTTGCGGAAGCCTTCCAGTTGTTCCGGAGTGGTGAAGCGTTCCTGGAACGGCGTCATGATCACGCCCGGTGCCACTGCATTGACGCGGATCTTGTCGGCCAGCAATTCCTTGGCCATGCCGCGCGTGATGGTGCTGACGAAGCCTTTGGAGGCCGCATAAATGAGCGCACCGGGGCCACCGCCATGGCGCGCCGCCACCGAGGTGACGTTGATGATGTTGCCGCCGCCCTGGGCGCGCATGACGGGAATGACCGCACGCGTGAAGGCCACCACCGAGCGGGCATTGATGTTGATGATCTCGTCGAAGAGTTCATCGGTGACCGTTTCCAGCGGGGCCCGCTTGACCAGCGCGCCGGCATTGTTGATGAGCACGTCGATGCGGCCCATCTGCTCCACGGCCTTGGAGACGGCGGCGTTGATGGCTGCCGTATCGCGCACGTCCGCGCCGATGGTGACGGCCTTGCTGCCGGCGGCGCGCACTTCTGCGGCCACGGCCTCCGCCTCTTCCTTCGAGCTGTTGTAGTGGACCACCACGTGGGCGCCACGTGCCGCGAAGGCGCGCGCGGCGGCCGCGCCGATACCGGTGCTTGCACCGCTGATGAAGACGACTTTACCTGCCAGATCCAGCATGCTGTTCTCCTGCAATCGATTGATAAGGAAAGATCCTGCCTGTCCGGCTTGTAGAAGTGCTGCATCAACAGGCGGCCCTGCGCGCCTTGCCGGTATCGCTTCTTGTGAGGGGCACCGCGGCCATGCTGCGGCTGTGCTGCCACGCCGCCGTTGTGGAATGCTGCGGGACCAGCCCGGCAGCAACGGCGACGCTTCTTGCGTTGGATCGTACTTGTTGACTCAGTCGTGGACCGATTCGTTCTGGCTGCGTCCGGCGCTGCGATAGGCATCGCGCACCCGCAGCAGGTGGTTGCGCATGGCTTCGGAGGCCTGGTGCGGATTGCGTGCCTTCAGGGCGTCCAGGATGTCGCGGTGGTCCTGCAGGCTGCGTTCCAGCGTGGAGGGGATGCGCGAGGTGATGGAGCGGCTCTTCTTGCCCAACATGTAGAGACTGCCGGCGACGCTTTGCAGGAAGGGGTTGTTGCAGGCCTCGATGATGGCCTCGTGGAATTCCACATCCGCTGCGGAGAAGGCCGCCGGGTCCGACAGCAGCCGTGCCTCATCTTCGACATTGCGCGCCAGGCGCGCCAGTTCGGCGTCGTCGATATGGGTCGCGGCCAGCGCGGCCACGCCGGTCTCGATGATGAGACGGGCGTCGAACAGCGCTTCCAGCGTGCCGGGGTTGAGATCAATGATCATCTCCAGCGGCTCCAGCAGCTCGCGCGTTTCCAGCGAACTGACGAAGGTGCCCTCGCCCTGGCGGATGCGCAGCAGGCCCAGCAGGGCCAGCCCGCGGATGGCCTCGCGCACGGCAGGACGGCCCACGCCCAGCATGGCTGCCAGTTCGCGCTCGGGCGGCAGCTGCTGGTCGGGTTTCAGCAGGCCGCTGCGGATCATGGTCAGCAGCCGCTGGGCTACCTGCTCGGAAATGGATTTCTGGACGATGGGGTCGAAGGACATGCTCTCTGGGTATCTGCCTGTAGGGTGAATCGCCGCCGTCGCGGCAGTGTCGGCCTGGCCCGCCAGCCCGGAATGTGCGGGCGACAAAAGGTATGACCAATCGGGGGTGAGGATAGGTATGGGGAGGGAATGTGTCAAGCGGCGGGAAAATTGGTGCGGTGCGCAAGAAACTAGGCGATATCGCACCACCCATCAGGTGCCGTCACACCAGCGCGCTGATCCGTGCGAAGAGCGTGGGGTCTTGGTCCACCAACTTGAGCAACACGGCTGCCTGCGCGTTGGGCCGTGATACGCCCTGCTCCCAGTTTTGATACGTCCGCGGATTGACACGCAGGCTGCGGGCCATGATCGCCTGCGACACCCGAGCCTTGCCCCGTACCCGTTGAATCTCCTCGGCTGTGATCGTGACCGGCTCCGGCGATAGCTTGACTTTGCTTGTGCGCAAGGTCAGCTTGCCCTCTCGCTCATTGGCCATGTCTTGCACGCCCGCCATCAACTCTTCGAATAAATTTCTTTTTTTCATGATGTCTTCCTTGAGGACAGTTCATCTTCCAGCGCACGCCTGAGCAGTTTTCTCTGATGAGCAGTGAGGTCGTTCATCTCATCTTTGTCGTAGATAGAGCAAAGCCAGAAGTGGCATTGTTCGTCCCAAAAATAGTAGATCACTCTCAGGCCACCACGTTTTCCCTTGCAACGACGCGCATCAGGAAAACGAATCTTTCGAAGTCCCCCCGCATCCTTGATGAGGCTTCCCGCTTGCGGCTGCCGCATCAGCATCTGCTGAAGCGTTGCAAAGTCATCGTCCGAGAGGTAGTTCTCCCGGACTGCTGCAAACATTCGCGTTTCTTTGAAGATCGCTTCCATCCGCGAACCATACGCATCTCGCGTATAGTTCGCCATCGTACCATAGTGCAGCATCAATCCAGCTTCCGCCCCGCCGTCTCCCGCACCATGGCAATGGCCACCAGTGAGATGAGGCCGGTGCCGATCACATACCAGGCCGGACCCAGGTTGGAACCGGTGGCCTTGACCAGCCAGGTGGCGATGAACTGCGAGAAGCCGCCAAAGATCGATACGCCCAGTCCATAGCACAGGGCCAGCCCGGTCGCCCGCACGCGGCGCGGGAACAGTTCGGTCATCATGACCACGCTGGAGACCGAAGTGAAGACCATGGGAATGACCATCACCGTCACCGCCGTCAGCAGGCCCATGCCGCTGCGCAGATGGTTCATCAGCATGAAGGCCGGGAACACCAGGACGATCAGCGCCAGGCGCGACCAGGTGGCCACCGGCTTGCGGCCGAGGCGATCAGTCAGGATGCCGGCCGGCGCACACAGCAGCAACTGCAGCAGGCCGGCCAGCCAGGAGGCCCACAGCGCCAGCGAGAACGGCATGTGCAGGATGGCCTTGGCATAGGTGGTGATGTAGTGCATCACGATGTAGTTGGCCGAGGTCCCGCCGATGACGATGGCCGTGCCCAGCAGCAATGGTTTTCGGTGCGCCTGCAGGATCTCGCTCAGGGCACCCGGTGCCCGCTTGCCCGGCTGGCGTGACGCGGGCGCATGTTCCACCTCGGCGGTCTCATCGAGGAAACGGCGGATGTAATTGCCGATCGGCACCAGCAGCAGGCCGACGACGAATGGCAGACGCCAGCCCCAGCTTTCCAGCTGCTCAGCAGTCAGCGCATAGGTCAGCAACAGTCCCACGCCGGAGCCGACCAGCGTGCTGAGCGCCTGGCTGAACAGTTGCCAGCTGCTGTAGAAACCACGTGTCCTGTCGTCCGCGTATTCCAGCAGCATGGAGGTCGACGCGCCCACTTCGCCGCCCACCGCAAAGCCCTGGATCATGCGGCCGGCGATCATCAGCAGCGGCGCGGCCAATCCGATCTGGGCGTAGGTCGGGGCCACGATGAAGATGGCCGAGCCCACCGCCATGAGCCACAAGCTCAAGGTCATGGCCGGCTTGCGTCCGCACCGGTCGGCGAACTGCCCCATGATGATGCCGCCCAGCGGGCGCATCAGGAAACCCACCCCGAAGGTGGCCAGCGACATCATCAGCGAAGCCCATTCCGAGGTACTGGGAAAGAACTGGCGACCGATGATGGCCGCAAAGTAGGTGTAGATGGAAAAATCGAAAAACTCCAGGCCATTGCCGATGGTGATGGCGGCGATCTTCTTGGCCTTGGAAACCGGAGCGGGTACGGCAGCAGCGGGGCTGACGGCGGCTGAGTGGCTGTTGCTGTTCATGGTGTGGGTGGCCCTTCTGTCATGTCTGTTGTGCGTTGGCAGCGCCCGGCGAGATTGCGCCGCCGGGTGCCGTTCTCCCCTGTGACGGATCAGGCCACCAGCGGCGCGTCCGACAGGAAGCGCTGGGTCAGCTTGACCCAGTAGCTGGCCGCGATCGGCAGGATGCCGTCATTGAAGTCATAGCGCGGGTTGTGCACCATGCAGCCGCCCTGCTCTCCGTCCCCATTGCCGATGATGACGTAGCAGCCCGGGCATTGCTCCAGCATGAAGGAGAAATCCTCGCTGCCCGTCAGTTGCTGGACGTTCTCGATGAAGGCGTCCTGTCCCAGCCAATCACGCACCACGCCTTCGGCAAAGGCGGTCATGCCCGCATCGTTCTGCAGCGCCGGATAACGCCAGTGGTAATCGACCTCCGCCCGCGCGCCCATGGCCTGCGCCTGGGTCTGGGCCAGCTCGGTGATGCGCTGGCGCAGCAGCGCCCGCACCTCGGGCGAGTAGGCGCGCACCGACAGGCGCAGCTCGGCGGTCTCGGCGATCACGTTGGGGGCATTGCCCGCATGCAGCGCACCGACTGTCACCACCGCCATCTGGCGCGGATCGACATTGCGCGCGACCACGCTCTGCAAGGCCACTACCAGATAGGAGGCCACCAGAATTGCATCGACCGTGATGTGCGGCATGGAGCCATGCCCCCCATTGCCGATGATCTTGATGATGACAGTATCGGACGAAGCCATGAAGGCCCCCGGCAGGGTACCGAACTTGCCCACCGGATAACCGGGCATGTTGTGAAAGGCGAACACGCCATCGCAGGGAAATCGCTCGAACAGGCCATCCTCGACCATCTTGCGCGCACCGCCCAGGCCTTCTTCGGCGGGCTGGAAGATCAGGTGCAGGGTGCCATCGAAGTCGGTGTCCTTGAGCTCGCGCGCGGCCGCCAGCAGGCTGGCGGTATGGCCGTCATGGCCGCAAGCATGCATGGTGCCGCCGTGCTGGCTGGCATAAGGCAGCTTGGTCTCCTCATGGATGGGCAGGGCGTCCATGTCGGCACGCAGGCCAAGGCGGCGCGGACCGCTGCCCTTCTTCAAGGTCCCCACCACGCCGGTCCCGCCCAGGCCGCGATGGACCTCGTATCCCCATTCGGCCAGCTTGCCGGCGACCAGCTCGCTGGTGGCGTGCTCCTCGAACGCCAGTTCGGGATGAGCGTGAATGTGGTGACGCAGCGCCACGCTTTCCTGCAGGTGGTGCAGGATGCCGGGCACGAGGGCGGAAGAGGACGGGTTCTTGGTCATTGCGGGTCTCAGGGTAGTGGAATGCGATCCTGCCGATGCGCACTGGCAAGCACGCTGGCATGGCCGGTCTCACCATGCAGCATGCATACCAGTGCGCCTCCGGCAGACGGAACAGGCCGGGCGGGACAGCCCCGGGAGCTGCGTAAATCATTTACACTTCTGCCCGCAACACCCAGCCCCTCCTGGTGCGGCAAGTGTGCAGCCATTGCGCGGCGGCGTCGCGTCAACGGCTCGTTGACATGAATAGATCCGGTTGAAACGAAAAACAGATGCGCGAATACGGTGCAGCGTTTATCCTCGCCGCACCCCTTCATGAGGCCCCCCGAGGAGCGAACCTATGGCGCGTCCGCCCGAACTGAAGCTGCAGCAACTGCAATATCTGATCGCCATCGCCGAGCATGGCGGCCTGCGTTCGGCTGCACAGGCCCTCAACGTGACCGCCGCCGCTGTCAGCAAGGGCTTGCAGGAGTTGGAGAATACCGCCGGCACCCGCTTGCTGAAACGCCAGGCACAGGGGCTGCAGCTCACGGCTGCGGGCCGCAAGCTGCTCACTCGAGCCCGGCTGATCCAGTGTGAAGTCGAACAGGCCATGCAGGAACTGGGCGCTGCGCGGGCCAGCAATCGCATCCGTTTCACCGTCGGTGTCACGCCGTGGATTTCGCTGACCCTGCTCACCCCCACGCTGCTGCGCTTTGCCGAACTGCGGCCGGATGTGAGCCTGCGCCTGTCCGATGTCTTCGGTTCCGACTATGCTGCCCTGCGCGAGGGCAGCATGGACCTGGCCATCGGCCTGGCACCGCCCGATGAGGGCAGCGCTGAACTGGCGGCACGGCCGCTGTTTTCCTACGAACACGCGATCGCCTGCCGCCGTGGCCATCCGCTGCAGCAGGCCCGCCATCTGGAGCAACTGGCCGGACAATCATGGTTGGTCAGCCACGAGATCGGCCAGTACCAACCGCCCCTGCGCGATTTCTTCCAGACACACTATGGCGACGGTGCGCTGCCTGGCGGCGGCCAGGTGCATCAGTACCGTTCCCTACACATGATGGAACTGATCTGCAACAGCGACCTGCTCACCGTGGTCCCCTGGCCGGTGATCGAAGCCAGCCGCCAGCACTACCCGCTGGAAGCGCTCACGCTCAAGGAGCGGCTGCCGGCCAGCATCACCTGCTACGTCACGCGCAAGAACGCGCCCATCCATGGCTGCGTGAGCGATTTCGTCGGGGCCATGATGCATGTGCTCACCGACGAGGCCACCCGCAGCCGCTTCCTGCATCCGCGGGTGTTGCGTTCGCTGGACGTGATCGCACAACGCTAGCCGGCAGGCGCGCGCATCTGGTAGCCTAGGGCCTGCCCACCCCACCGCCGAGCACCCATGAACCTGCGTTTCGTCGAGGCCTTCCACTGGGCCGCCTCGCTCAAGAGCATCACCCGCGCCGCTGAAAAGCTCCACATCACGCAATCGACCATGTCCAGCCGCATCGCCTCGCTGGAAGAGGAACTGGGCGTGGTGCTGCTGGACCGCCGCGAAAAACAGTTTCGCCTCACCGTGGCCGGCCAGCGCTTCCAGCGCCTGGCGGTGAAACTGCTCGACATGCAGCGCCAGATCCGCCAGGAGCTCGGCGGCAACAGCGCCGGCCCGCTGCTGCTGCGCATCGGCAGCATCGAATCGGTGGTGCACAGCTGGCTGCCGGCCTGGCTGCAGGAAATCCGCAGCCGCTATCCCGATTTCGCGCTGGAACTCACCGTCGAAACCTCGCCGGTACTGACCGAGCAGATCCGGCGCGGTGCCCAAGACCTGGTCTTTACCTCCACCGTAGGCAGCGACACGGCCGTGCGCTCGCGCCTGATGACGCCGATGGAGATGGTCTTCGTGGGCCACCGCGAACGCTTCGGTACGCGTTCCCACACGCTGGACGAACTGGCCGCACACGACCTCATCACCTTCCAGCGTGGCTCGCAGCCGCACCAGGGAGTGCTGCAGCTGTGCCAGGAATGGGGCGTGATCGAACCGCGCGTGCATGCCATCTCTTCCATCTCCGCCATGGTGCAGCTGGTCGAAGGCGGCTTCGGTGTAGCCACCCTGCCGCGCGCCTCGGTGCGCGAACTCACGCGCCGTCTTCCCCTGCGCATCCTGCGCTGCGAAGCCACGCTCCCGCCCTTGCAGATCCACGCCAGCTATCGCGAAGACCCCAGCTCCAGCCTGGCCGAACTGGTGCTCGATTCGGCATTGGAGCATGCACGGCGCACCCAGGGCAAAGGCCGCACCGCAGAAAAATGAGCCACTGGCACGGAAATCGCTACAGTGAAATTTCCGTTGTCCTCATCGAAAAAATCGATAACAAAAGATATAAATTTTTTGTTGGACGCTGTCCCGGCACGCTCCTAACATCGGCTCCATTCCAAGAAGGAGACCGCCATGCCAGAGACTGCCACCGCCTCGCCTGCCGTACCGATTCATTCCGCCGCAGCGCCTGTGCTGTCGGCTTCCTCCAGCGCACTAGACGTGCGGCTGGCTGCCCGCAGCGGGGCATTCACCGGCCACACCAGCGGGGTGGCCAGTGCCCATGTGCAAGTCAACCTGGCGATCCTGCCGGCGGCGTTGGCCGATGATTTTCTCGCCTTCTGCGAACGCAATCCCATCCCCTGTCCCTTGCTGGCCGTGTCCAAGCCGGGCTCGCCCGCCCTGCCCGCGCTGGGCCTGGATTTGGACGTGCGCAGCGACGTGCCGCGCTATCACCTGTGGCGTGACGGCGAGCGCGTGGCCGAGGTGAACGACCTGCGCGCGGTGTGGCGCGACGATCTGGTCACGTTCGCGCTGGGCTGTTCCTTCTCTTTCGAGCATGCGTTGCTGGCCGCCGGCATTCCGCTGCGCCATGTCAGCGAAGGCCGCAACGTGGCCATGTACCGCACCAATATTCCGACGCAGCCGGTGGGCGTATTCCAGGGACCGACGGTGGTGTCGATGCGGCCGCTCAAGGCCGCCGATGCCATCCGCGCCATCCAGATCACCGCACGCACGCCGCAGGTGCATGGCGCACCCATTCACATCGGCGACCCGGCCCTGATCGGCATTGCCGATCTCCACCAGCCCGACTATGGCGAAGCGGTGGACATCCACGCCGATGAGCTGCCGGTGTTCTGGGCCTGCGGCGTCACGCCGCAAGCCGCCATCGTCGCCGCCCGGCCCGAATTCTGCATCACCCATGCACCCGGCTACATGCTGGTGACCGACAAGCTCAACAGCGAACTGCTGCTCGACGCGCAGGCCTAGCGCCTGCTGCCGCTCTACCGTTTTTTCATCGATGGCCGCATGCTGCCTGCACGCGACCAGCGATGCCGCACGTCAGTGATTTACACATTCATTACGGGGATCAACATGTGGCTGCAAGAGACAACGACATCCGAGCGACGCACGCTCACGGCAACCTTCACCGGCTATGCCGTGGATGGTTTTGATTACATGATCTACACCTTCCTCATCCCCACGCTCTTGGCCGCGTGGAGCATGAGCAAGGCCGAAGCCGGCTACATCGCCACCGGCGCCCTGCTGACCTCGGCCATCGGCGGCTGGGCTGCAGGCGTGCTGGCCGACCGCTACGGGCGGGTGCGCGTGCTGCAATGGACGGTGCTGTGGTTTGCGCTCTTCACCTTCCTCTCGGGCTTCACCACGTCCTTCGGCGAGCTGCTCTTTACCCGTGCGATGCAGGGCTTCGGCATGGGTGGCGAATGGGCCGTCGGCTCGGTGCTGATCGCCGAGACCATCTCGGCCCGCCATCGCGGCAAGGCTTCGGGCCTGGTGCAGAGCAGCTGGGCGGTGGGCTGGGCGGCTTCGGCGCTGGCGTTCTGGGGCGTCTACGCGCTGCTGCCGCCGGAGACGGCGTGGAAGGTGCTGTTCTGGATCGGCGTGCTGCCGGCCCTGCTGACGCTCTACATCCGCCGCGCCATCAGCGAACCGGAGGTCTTCCTGGCAACCCAGGCCCGGCTGCGCGAGAGCGGCCAGCGCGGCAACTTCCTGCGCATTTTCCATCGCGACCTGCTGCGCACGACGCTGCTGGCCAGCCTCCTGGCGACCGGCATGCAGGGTGCGTATTACTCGGTGACGACCTGGCTGCCGACTTTCCTGAAGACCGAACGCCACCTGTCGGTGCTGGGCACCAGTACCTATCTGCTGGTGTTGATCGGCGGGTCTTTCTGTGGCTACCTGACCTCGGCCTGGCTGTCGGACACCATCGGCCGCCGCCGCTGTTTCATGCTGTTTGCGGCCATGGGGATCGTGCTGGTGCTGAGCTATACGCAGCTGATCATTACCGATGCCTGGATGCTGGCACTGGGCTTCGTGCTGGGATTTTTCCTCTCGGGGATTTTTTCGGGGATGGGGGCTTATCTGTCTGAACTGTTTCCCAGCGATGTGCGCGGTTCGGGACAAGGCTTCTGCTACAACTTCGGGCGTGCGGTCGGGGCGATCTGTCCTGCGCTGGTCGGGTATCTCAGCAACAGCCTGCCGCTGGGGCAGACCATCGGGTGGATCGCGGCCGGGTGTTACGGGCTGGTGATCGTGGCTTGCCTGATCTTGCCGGAGACCCGGGGCAAGGAGCTGGAGGCGGTGGTGGCGGCTTAGTGAAGAAAGGGGCGATGCCTGCCCCACCGATGCGCCCTATTGGCTGGTGCCGCCAGCGTCATGTGAAGCATCGATCAAGACATCCCAAGGCGGCGGCGAGGCGAAGACCTCGTCCAGCAGCCCGAGGAAGGCCTTCACATTGGGACTCGAACGCCGGCTCTCCGGCCAGAGCGCAGTCATGTTGGAGCGCTTGACGGCAAAGGCCGTCAGCACTGGCACCAGTTCTCCCCGCCGCACATGGGTGGCCGCAAGGTAAGTGGGCATGATTGCGATGCCGCCGCCGGCAATCACAATGGACGCCACTACATCGCTGACATCGGCCACGATCCCGGCCTCGGGGGTGATCTCCACGATCTCGCCGTCCATCGCGAAGGGCCAGCGCAACGCCTGGCCCGTACTCTGGAAACGGAAATTGACGCAGTCATGCTGGTCCAGTTCTTCAGGGCGGGTGGGCGTCCCGCGCCGGGCCAGATAGGCCGGTGCGGCAAAGGCGCAGATGCGGTGCGGCGCCAGGGTCCGTGAAATCAGGCGCGAATCAGGAATGTCTCCCACCCGGATCGCCACGTCGATGCCTTCCGCAATCATGTCGGCCATCTGGTCCCGGATGCGCAAATCGACCACCAGCCCCGGATGGCGTGCCCGCAAACGCACCAAGGCCGGGCCCAGCAAGTGGACGCCGATTCATGCAAGGGGCTAGCGACTATATTGATTACTGAGTAGTGCAGTTTCGGGAAGGCGTGGCCAAATAGAAGAACTCGATTTTGAGCGTGGCAAATCAGCTTTTCATTGCAGCGCTATTAAGCTACAAATTATTGACGCAGATCACTACTCTAAATTCAATAAGTTAGCGTCTTTAATCATGTCAACCAGTTGGCCAATTTTCTCTCGAAGATCGTGTACGTCTAAATTGAGGGGCTTCTGACAGACCAGCCTAGCCACCTTCACTTTGTCCACCTCCGTTTCCAGCGTAGTTTTCTTTGTAGTGCTCCCATTAGAGTCACGCAACGCTCTATTTCGATAGAAATAAAGCGCATGGTCAAACTTCCCAACTTTTGATTTTCTTTCGTATGAAATCTCATACGCCTTTTTTACCGCGGCTTGAAGATCATCTACGGGAATGTAGTTTTCCACTTCCCGACCATCAGATATCCAGACAAAACCGCCGTTCGCCTCGAACTCTTCAATCAATCGTCTCTTCGTGGCGTTAATGTCAGCTGTTGGCGAGTCACGGTCACTATCGATAATCACTGCAATATTGCGGTTGAGCGAACGTAGAAGAATAAACTCGCCAATTTCCTCGTCCGAGACATCATCATTAGCTGAGAGATGGCTCAACAGTCTCCCACCATAAAACATGATTGAAAAATGAATTCCCTCTGTTAGCTCTGGAGCAGCTTGCTTTAGCCATGCTGTTAGATAGATCCTGTCGGATGGGCCTTCTACCCAAATAACGGCGTTAGATTGAACTAGATCCGAGGCTTTACAGCCAAGATCCGTACATATTGAAAATCGCTCTCTATTCAAAACACTTTCACGGATCCGTGTCGTGCCATTTCCATTCGTAACATGAAAAATTGCTGCCCCCTGGGTATCAATAAAGGCCGCCGAATGAGTGGCGATAAAGTACTGGTTGCCAGTCTTTTCGCGTAAATATTTAATGAGCTTACGCTGCAAAAGCGGATGGAGATGGATTTCGGGTTCTTCCATACAGATAATTGACTCATTCACCAACGTGCAGAATGAGGCGAGCATAATCACTTCATGAATCCCAGTGCCCAAAGAAGATAACGGGAGGACCTTCCCTTCCATATGAACTAGCACATGGTTTCGGTGATGAGGTATCTCGATTTGCGCATCATCAACACCGGTCACTGTTGCAAGGAAATCGCTGATTTGATCGAACAAGCGCCGATCTGTCCGGCGATCGTGATCAGGACTTTGTATCTCAGCCAAGCGATCTATTAAGCCCTCTCCGTTAAACACATCCAATGTTCCCGCAGTTCGTGTCGTCGCTTTCTTTATCTCTCTAATCGCAGGAATAAGATAGATCTGTGGCAGATCGGTCGATATTGAAGAAAACAGCTTCCGTACAACAGCTGTGATCCAGGAGCCAATATCGCCCCCCGATGTCGTCGGATAAAGCATGTGCCAGAGACATTCCCACTCATATTTTGATAACGCCGAATTTACGATGTTTTGGTTGTAGCGATAATCTGGTTCGCGCTTTTGCCCTGCGTTGTCATTGACCTTCCAATATGCCCATAAGAGATTGTTCTCCAAAATCGAAAGCAATAGCTTATCGATGACCTCCCCTAAATTGATTTGATAGTGATGTCTCAGAGCTGCAGCTTCAACAAGCCGCATCCAAGCGGCATAGACTTCATCGCGTGATAGCCCCTGTGCAGCGATGATCTCGTTTGACCGCATTTTATCGGTCTTAAAATAGTCTAAGTCACCTAACTGCTGCTTCTGTTGAGGAAAGCCGAACGCAGGAATATGACCTGAAATAAACGAAAGAAGCGTTGATTTCCCGGCATTATTGGCCCCAATAAAGAAATTGAAATCCTTAAACGGCCCTAAGGTCTGAAACTCTTTTCCCAGACCCCGATAACCTTTAATCTTTAACCCGCTTAGAAAAACGTTAGTCATTTTTAATCAGTACGAGAGCGAGAGTTTTCTGTAGTGACAATAAGCGGTGGCATCTTCTGTCAGGCAACACATACACTTAACGCTATGCGCCCACAAGATTTTTATCCAAGAAGTCTGAGCAAGTTGCAGCCAGCAAGCGACTTGCTACCTTAATGATTCTACCCAGCAGCTTGCGTCAGGCCGAAAAATATAGGGCCCGCGTAAGCGAGCCCTTGAATATAGTGCGTCTTAGTGCAATTAGAACAGCTCGCCAGTAGTAGGACCAGGACGCTCTTCGGCGAAAGGGTCAGGTAAGTCTGCCAAAATCTTCTCTCGCTCACAATGCCGCAAGAAGAAATATAGAGAAGAGTCAATGATCTTCATAACCTTCCCGCCTCGATCGTAGTCAACGAATGGGGGCTGAATTTTTTTGTTGATTTGGTGTTGAGTGATGTTATGAAGGAAGGCGCCAAGATCACCTGATCGTACGTCGTCAGGACGATGGTGCATACGCCGAATTTCCTCTAAAAGAGTCGAACGCAGTAAGCCCTGTTCGATACTTGCAAATTCCGTAGTTAGCAATAGCCGGATGAAATAGTAAGGAAATGCCAAAGACAACTTGCCACTTTGATTGCTTGTCTTTCGAGCAATGTCTACGAAAGATTCGAAGTTTCGAGTATGTCGAACGCCGTATTCTGACGTTTTCTTATCAATCGCCGCTTGAAGGTGATCCTTTGTGATTCGTACGGGAGAGCCAGCAGTTTGAGCAACGCCGGCCGACATGCAGCAGTATTTGCACACCTCTTGAACGACGCCGATGCTGTCAAACGACCCTTCGATCAAATCTTCTTCCACTTCGGCGAAATCCACATTTAGCAGGGCTGCGCCTTTTCTAATAACTTTAAGAAAGTCTGATTTGGTCCACGGTTCGACCGGGATTTCAGTAATACGGTCCAGCAAATCACCATTGAACTGAACAAGGCGGTTAGCCTCACGCCAAATGCCAAGAATAACGAAGATAATTCCCTGATCCTGAAATACCCGTAGGTCGTATGCTAGCGTCTCTTGAACCTCCAACGTCAGATAATGGAAATTTTCTAAGATTAGAAATTTATCGTCGCCGTATAGTTTTAATATTTCGGAAATGTCTTGAGCAAGTTCCAAATTATATTCGACAAAGTTTTCTTTACGTGAGAGACCGGTAATGGACTTATCACTAAGCTCCGCATCTAATCCAGCTGTGGTCCCAGTGAAGGGAATTTTGATCTTGAAACCAGCACTAACTTTCCCACCGTGCTCATATTTATGCTCACTAGTCTCACTCTCAATAAACTTGATATTGAGCTGACGCAAGATTGACTTATAGATATCGATAGGCTCTGTTTGCGGCGAGCATTCAACCTTTACGTACTGCTTTTCGGGAAGGTTCTTCAGAATGAGCGATGTTTTTCCTTGCTTTGAGGACCCGTAGACTATAACTTCGTTTCCATCGGTCAAAGCCTCCCTGAATGCTTGGTCAACAGCTTCACGCTCTATATATGAAGCAATTAATTTGCTGCGCACGCCAAACACATCGTTGGTTTTGTAAACCTGTTTTGTAGTCATCCTCTTTTTCCCCGCCTTCATATTTATCCCACAAAGAGTTTAGCGTAATTTGACACGCTTGCGAATTACGGCATACAGGAATGACTTGTTAAATGAAGGGGCAACGAGACTGAATCAAAGAGGCTACTCTCCTTGAATAAACAGTCAGTTGATCCGCGAAAAAGTGTATATCGAAGCACTACATCATAACTTCTCCAGCCGCCAATCCCCTGCAGTACCTGCAACGACATTCAACCTTGCGCGTGCCAACTGGCCCCGTTATCGGTCGTAAGTCATGCCATCGGAAATCCCCGGACGCCATAACACTTCAGAGCCATATATCTAAGCTGCGGTGGATGTCCGTTGAGCTCGCTTGCCTGGAGCCACTAAGAAACCATGCAAACGTACTGCTCAAAAAAATCACACGGGAAATACCTTTGCCGAGAGGAGCGACTACTATCAAAGCAAGAATCCAGGCCAAAAAACTGATGCCAGAGATATTCGGACCTTTCCATCCGAAAACAATCATTCATTCTTTATCTCAACGGACTCGATGTCTGCTCCCGGCAGATCACGAGCCTATCGTCTTTTTGATAAGGCAATCATCTCTGAACCGCCCTTCTGTAGAAGACACGGAAAATCAGATAGGCCAGGAAAATGACCACCATTAAGAATAGGCAGAACGGCCAGATGCTGAAGGTGCCAAGGACAAGCACACCAGGCTCTCCAACTATCCGGTAATGCTGTCCATCCCGCGGTTCAGGTATGGAGAAAATTCCGAGAGATGAGTCGAGGATGAAGTAGCAAGCGTAACTTGCCACAATGGTAGAAACAAAATAGATCCACGGACGTGAAAGTTTGCGCCAGAAAAGCACAGCTGCTACTGCTGCACAGAACAGAGGAAGCACCAGTATCAACATGGTTTCCCATTCCAAGTGGTCCAGCAGCACCAATATCGCAAGGCCAATGGTCCATATCGCCAAAGCAGATCCGGACGCCAAGGATGGATTCTTCATGAAATCATTTGAATGAGGTACGGGCTGTCAATCCGCTGCGCTTCTGGCCGCTTGCGGACTTCGGCTATTTGATACCGACGGTTCCCCAGCCATCGTAGTAACCATGATGGCTGGCGGCCAAGGCTGAAAGGTCGCGTGTTATCGCTTGCATTGCACCGATCTCCGGCGCCATTTTTCGCTTCGCATGCACCTCCCACAGCGTTCGCTTGGGGACCTTTCCGATACTGGCAATCTCGTAACCGCGAGCGCGAAGGTTGTCAGCTGCCGCCACTGCATCGCTCTCCTGGCCAAAGACAAGAAAGAAGTCGATGTCGTGCGTCTTGGTCAAATCTGCGCCATTACGCTGCAGGTTCTCGATCACCCGGGCATCCTGTTGTTCAGCAATTGAAGTCTGCGCTACCGCAGGAAAACCCGTAAGCGATGCGCCTGCCAATAGCGAGCATAGAAGCAAATGAAACGGTTTCATCATGATTTTCCAATAGAACAAGTCGACGGCATCAGTTGTATCTCGGCTACTTCCATCGAATTTTATTATCGATTGCAGCGATACCAGGAAATGACCATGCATACGTCATGGCAAATTTTTAAAAGTGACAAGCTGCTTCTTCCGGTGAAAACGATCACACTCCCTCAACCGCCCAACCGGTCTCTGAACATTGCGGCTCTGCAGAACTGAAAACACTCAGACAGCCGTTACCTGTTACCACCATCCATTCCCGACCATCAAGCTCCAAGCCTTGGAGCCCGCTTTCTTCCGATAGCCACCCACCATCAGTCACCTCGATGAGATGAGTACCGAAGGGAAATGCTTCGGAATGAACATAGCGGTACAAGTGCGTTCCATCCAGAAAGCGAAAACCCGCTACCGGCGGTGGAAAGACTATTCTGAGACCACGGACAATATCCCCATCCATTGAACAAGCGACAGTGACGACGAGCTCGCCATGGGTGTCCAAGGCAAGTGATGAAATATCGGAATTTGATTGGACGCCGCTAGCCGGCAAACATGCACGTGCCGTGAAGTGTCTGGGTTTCATTCGAGTCGATTCCAAGGTCAGCGGAAATTCCTGACAGGGTTGATGTTCTTTGACTGTTCCTTTTATCTATTCGACGCGAACCAAGCCATGAGTGATAGCGAAGTTTTCGATTCGCGTCGCCAGATTGTCAGCGTCTCGCCAGAACGCATTGTCGAGTTCGTCCAGACGCTGCTGCAGTTCGTCGTTGTCGGCCGCCATTTGCATTCTTCGCCTGGCAGCTGTTTCGACGGGGACGTCCGCAGGTCCGAAGATTATCTTCTTTGCTTCTTGAAGCAACAGCAGGCTGGTCGTGGCACCTATCGCCATCAAGCCATCAACGGCGTCAGAATAAGTCGAGCCTGAACTGTTATGAAAATACTGATCGAAGCCACCGTTGTAGACGTCGCCAGACAGGCAACTCACCGCCCAAAATTGTCTTTCCATATCGGACAAGCCCGCCATCCCCGCATCAGACTTGTGCACCCTGTTCACCAGCTCCCGCCAATAAAGTCGAAAGGGATCCGTATTATCAAGCTCACGTTCTCTTCTCCTCGCGACTTTCGCTGCCTCAATTGCCGCGCGCTTTCCTGACTTGCAGGGCATGCAAAGTCCGCCTGTTTTTTTCGCAGTGTCGGGCAGAATCAAAGCCGAGCATGTAGAACATGGAATCTTCATTTTGAGGATGGAAGGTCAGTTTCTGACCGGAAGCGTACATTCATTTATCAAGGAGCGTGAACTATTCCAGCTCTTTCATCTTCTGGTGCAATACCTCGACCCGCTGCAGGTGTCCATTGCCCCGTTCGCGCAGCTTTTCCGCCGTCAGCGAGCAGATCAGATTGACCATCGCTGAAACCGCCACCACGCTGTCGAACAGCATCATGCCATCGGTGTGGCAGCGGATCACCCAGTCGGCGCGTCTGGCCGGTTTTCCCGTAATCACGTCGGATAGGTACAAGGTCTTCACGCCGCTCTCGGAAAGCGCATCCATCGCCAGCGAGATGGCCGGCACCCGGCGGCGCAAGCCGATCACGATAGCCATGTCTCGCTCGCCCAGATCACTCAGGTATTCCGCCAGCGTGTCGCCGGGTGCCGGCAAGACCAGCACGTTGCTGCGGACCTGCACCAGTTCGCGACGGATCATTTGGGCGATCGTGTGGCTGTGGCGATAGCCGATGATCGCAACGCGCTGCGCATTGGCGATGCAGCTTACCGCCTCGGTCAGCACCTGCTGATCCAGCGAACGGTAGGTATTGGCCAGATTCGAGACTTCATGGTTCAGGTGCGCTTCGATGGAGGCGTCGAGCCCGCTGCCCGCTTGCTTCTCCCCCCGTTTCAGCAGATACAGGGGTGATCCTCCCACCAGCGCCGCGCGCGCGCTTTCCCTTGCATCGTCATAAGACGCATAGCCCAGTTTCTGAAAGAAGCGAGTGGCCGTCGCCTTCGATACTTGTGCACTCTCGGCCAGCTCGGTGGCCGTTTGCATCGCAAGCTGACCGGGCGCGCTGAGAATGACGTCGGCCAACCGCAGGTCGATCTCCGACAGCTGGTCATACTGCTCGGCGATACGGCTCTCGATGGAGGCGGACGCCTTGCCTTTCTTGTGGGGGGAGATAGCCATGTCGATCTGGAAATACGTGAAAAAGAGGAAATGCCATGGTGCAAGAATCATTCCAATGCGGTGCGACGCACTTGTTTTGTGCGGCAGCATTCTGGAATGGAACGTAAGCATTGTATGCCGCCCTTGCACCACTGAAACGAGCATTTCAAAAAAATGCCCCGTGAATCCATTGTTTCCTTGGCACCGCAATTAGAAACATGTGTTTCCAAAACCATTGGCATGAAACATGCATTGCACTATTCGTCTTGCTCGTTCCTTCGTCAGCCACCTCAAGGAGTCCGCTCATGTCTGCACAACGTTTCTCCCGTTTCCTGATGTCCGCCTTGCTGTTCTGCAGCGCCGTCGCCCATGCTGACACGCTCGACGACATCAAGAGCCGCGGCAAGATGATCGTCGCCATCGATCCCACCTTTGCCCCCTACGAGTACACCGATGCGTCCAATGCCATCGTCGGCTACCACCCGGCGGTGCTGGCCGCCGTCGCCAAGAGCCTGGGCGTGAAGATCGAATACCAGCGCATGGCCTTCAGCGGCATCATTCCCGGACTGCTGTCGCGCTCCTTCGACATGGAAGGCTCGGCGCTGAACGTGACCGCCGAGCGCGCCAAGCGCATCGCCTATGTCGTGCCCACCGGCAAGACCGTCAACGGTGCTCTGGTGCGTGACGATTTCACCAGGATCCCGGCCAAACCGACGCCGGAATCGCTGGCCGGCCTGACCGGTGCGGTGAAGACCGGCAGCGCGCCGGAAGGCATCCTCAAGCAGTTCAACGAGACGCTCAAGTCCAAGGGTCTGGCACCGATCAGCCTGCTCAGCGTAGATAGCGTCGACCAGACGGTCGCGGCACTGATGACCCGCCGCGCCGACTTCGTCTTCGACGATGTGACGGTCCTGACCGATGTCATCAAGCAGAATCCGGGCAAGATGAAGATCACCGGTGAACTGGGCCCCTCCCAATGGATCGCGCTGGCCACCCGTCCTGAAGACACGCGCCTGAACAAGGCCGTCAGCGAACAGATCATGGCGATGAAGAAAAGCGGCGAGCTGGCCAAGCTGCAGCAACAATACCTCGGCGTGACCTTCGCCACGCCGGACACCGATTTCATTCCCGCCAAGTAACTGCCCCATGTGCAACTCCACTCATTCCCTGACCGTGCAAGCCGGTCATGGCCGGACCTTCGAGGTGAAGGCCGGCCAGTTCCTCACCATCATCGATGTCGAAGGGCAGCAAGCGGCTGACTTCGTGGCCGTCGTGGCCCGCGACAAGCACGAGAAGCTGTCGCCCACGCATACACGCCGCAAGCTCAACTCGATCTTCTTCAACGTCGGCGATCATCTGTATTCCTCGCTGGACCGCCCGCTGCTGCGCGTGGTGGCGGACACCGTCGGCGTACACGACGCCAACGTGCCCGCCTGCGACGACACCCGCTTCACGGTCGATTTCAACGTGGCCGGCCATCGCAATTGCCTGGACAACATGCACGAAGGCCTGGCCTTGCACGGTCTGTCGAAGTTCGACGTGCCGGAACCGTTCAACCTGTTCCAGAACGGCCCGGTCACGGCTGACCGCCGCATGCAGGTCACTGATCCGACCAGCAAGCCGGGTGACCACATTACCTTCGAGGTGCTGGAGGACCTGCTGTGTGCCGTCTCGTCCTGCCCGCAGGACATCATTCCCGGCAACGGCCTGCGCGTGACCGACATCGCCATTTCCATCCACGACGCCGATCCGCACAGCAGTGCCGCCGCGTCCATCGACTGACCATCATGCTGCTGTTAAAAGAGACTCCCTCCCGTAGCCCCCTGCCGCCTAGCCGCCTTGCCGTGCCAACCGGAGAAAGCCGCGCCGTCGAGGTCAGGGCCGGCCAGATCCTGCGCATTGAAGCGAAGGAGGCCGGCGCAACCGCCATGCTGTTCGCCTTCGATCGCGCCAGCCCGGACATCTTCATGTCGGTGCATCACACCCGCGTGTTCAGCAATTCCTATGTGCTGCAGGCCGGCATGCGCATCGTCAGCAACTATCGGCGCGCGCTGATGGTACTGGGCAAGGATAGCGTCGGTACGCACGATCTTCTGATGCCGGCATCGACCACTGCATGGCTGCAAGCCAACGGCTACACCGGCCAGACCGGCTGCGTCGAATCGGTCTCGGCCGTGATCCGGGAGCAGGGACTGAACCCGCCCAAGTTGCCGGATCCGATCAACCTGTTCATGCACGTTGACCTGGACCAGAACGGCCGTATCATTCCCTTGCCGAATCGCACGCGCGCGGGCGACTTCATCGCGTGCCGCGTCGTCGCCGACATGGTTTTCGTGGTCTCTGCCTGCTGCTCCGGCATACCAGGCAACGATCAGCCGGGTGCCCTGGAAGTGGCGCTGGCCGAAGAACCGAACGCGCTGTAAACGCAGGAGACCTCGCATGTGGCTGAGTCCCCAGGTGATCCAGAGCATCCCCTCGCTGATCGACGGCTGGATGATGACGGTCGCGCTCACCGTGCTCGGCGCGATCGGCAGCCTGATCTGGGGGCACATTGCGCTGGCCATGCAACTGGCACCACTGGCACCAGTACGCTGGCTGGCACGGCTTTACATCAGCTTCATGCGCGGCACGCCGGCGCTGGTGCAACTGTTCCTGGTGTTCTTTTCTCTCCCTCTGGTGGGATTGGGAGGCCGCCCGCTGCTGGCGGCGGCGCTGACGCTGGGGCTCAACAGCGCTGCCTACACCGCCGAGATCCTGCGGGGCAACCTGCGCATCATCACGCGCGGGCAAATCGACGCAGCCACCGCACTGGGCATGGCGCCGTGGCGCATCGCCACGCGCATTGTCATGCCGCAGGTGATCAAGAGCAGCATCCCGGCACTCATCAACGAATTCACCATCCTCCTGAAGACCACGCCGCTGGCTTCGGTAGTTGCCGTGACGGAGCTGACTTATGCAGGGCAGATGGTGATCGCGCGCACTTATACCTCCTCCCAGATCATGCTGATGGTGAGCATCGGCTATCTGGCCGTGGTGCTGCCGGTGCTGGCGCTGGGCAAGCACCTGGCCAGCGCACCGCTCGCCGCTACGGGAAGGAGCTGACATGGCCTTCGAGCCCGCCATCCTGACTGAACACGCAGGGACCTTGCTCGGCGGCCTGGCCGACACGCTCTGGCTGAGCACGGTCAGCGCATTGCTCGCCGTGGTAGTTGGCGTCGCACTGGTGGCCTTGCGCCGCACCGGCCCGCGTCCGCTCGCCCTGCTGATCGACGCGTATATCGCGCTCACGCTGGCGCTGCCCTTGCTGGTGCTGCTTTATGTGACGTTCTACGTCCTGCCTGACTTCGGCCTGCTGCTGCCAGCTCCGGTGGTGGGCGTAGTGACGCTGGCGATCTATTACGCCCCTTACATCGCGCAGGTGATTCAAGCCGCCATCGACAGCCTGCCCAAGGGCACGGTGGAAGCGGCAATCGCCATCGGCATGTCGCCGCTCGCGATCGTGCGCAGGATAGTGGCACCGCAGGCATTGCCCCTGCTGCTGCCAACCATGACCGGATTGATGATCGGCCTGTTCAAGGATTCCGCATTGCTATCGGTGATCTCGGTACATGAGTTCATGTTCGCCGCCAAAGGCGTGGTGTCCGAGACTTACGCATCACTGGAAGTCTATTGCATGGTGGCGCTGGTTTACTGGGCCGCCACTGCGCTGCTGAATGCGCTGACACGCCGCTGGGAGCAGCGTATCGCCGTGGCCCACGGCATCCCCTTAACTCGCTAGCCTGCCATGAATCAGACTGAACCCCATTCGAATGTGAACGGCAACATCGCCCTGCGTGCGCGCGACATCGTCAAATCCTTCGGCTCCCAGCGCATCCTTGATGGCGTCGATCTCGATATCGAGCGCGGCAAGGTGGTGTGCATTCTTGGCCCTTCCGGCTCGGGCAAGTCGACGCTGCTGCGCTGCCTGAACTGGCTGGAACCGCCCGACGCCGGCGAAGTATGGATAGGCGGCGAGCGGGTCGGCGTGAAGGAAGGGCCCCAGGGCAAGCCGGTCGCCCGTCCCGGAAGAGAAATTCGCGCCCAGCGCAGCCGTATCGGCATGGTGTTCCAGAGCTTCAACCTGTGGCCGCACATGAACGTGATCGAGAACGTCATGGAAGGCCTGATCTCGGTCAAGGGCATGTCGCGTCTCGCCGCCAGCGACATTGCCGCCGAGGCCTTGCGCAAGGTGGGCCTGGCGGGCAAGCATATGGCGCTGCCAGCCTCACTGTCCGGCGGGCAGCAGCAGCGCGTCGGTATTGCGCGCATGCTGGCCATGGAGCCGGAAGTCATCCTGTTCGACGAACCGACCTCGGCGCTCGATCCCGAATTGGTTGGCGAGGTGCTGGCCGTGATGCGCGGCCTGGCGGCAGCGCAGACCACCATGATCGTCGTGACGCACGAAGTTGCCTTCGCCCGCGAAGTCGCCGACCTGGTGGTGTTCATGGACGGCGGCAAGATCGTCGAGATGGGCCCGCCGTCGCAAGTCATCGATCAGCCGTCGTCAGCGCGTTTGCGCCAATTTCTTCAACGCTTCAACCCAGGATCCTCCCCATCATGACTTCTTCGACATCTGCTTCCGCTTCCCTTACCATCCCCGCCGGCCACGGCAAGGCCGTTCGCCTCAAGGCCGGGCAGGCCGTGCGTGTCGTCAACACGCATGGCACCCAGGTGGTCGACTGCTGGGCATGGAACGCCTACGACCTGGCCGAATACATGTGCATGGAAACCACGCGCGTGTGGAACCAGCGCCTGAATCCCATCGTCGGTGACAGTTTCGTCACCAACCAGCGCCACCCCATCCTGACGGTAGTGGAAGACGCCACACCCGGCGTCCACGACACCTTCATGGCCGCTTGCGACCGCCGGCGCTATGAACTGCTCGGCGTAAAGCACTATCACCGCAATTGCTGCGACAACATGTTCGAGGGCATGTTCGAGCTTGGCGTGACGCCGCCGCGCCCCAACCTGGCGTCATTCAACATTTTCATGAACATCCGTGTCCAGCCCGACGGCATCACGCTGAAGACACTGCCGACGGTGACCAAACCGGGCGACTTCATCACAATGCGCGCAGAGATGGATTGCTTCGTCGCCTTCTCTGCCTGTCCACAGGACATCGTGAAGATCCAGGGCCAGGGCGACAACACCCCCAAGCCGGTCGAAATCATGGTGCTGGAGGACTTTCACTCCGATCTGCCGGGAACGCATACCTGGGTACCGCAGAACTGAACCGCTTGCGAACCCGGCCGCGCACACCGCCCCGCGCTTCACCCCCGTATATACGTCCCCAATCCCGCCACCAACGCAGCAAAGGTCACGGCGCAACGCGGGCTCGCCCGCAAGTCCTCATGCATGGCAATCCAGGTTTCCATCTTGAGAGAGAATTTCCTGGGCAGCAGATGCACCAGTGCGTCATCCCTGGCCGCCAGCCCCACCTGGCAGATGCCGATGCCGAAGCCCGCGCGGATCGCCGCCAGTTGCGCCAGATCACTATCAGCCCGAAAAGCCAGGCCGGCGCGCGCGAGCCAGGGGAATTGCTCCAGTACCTTGCGCACAAAGGCGCTCTCCTGATCGAAACCAATCAGCGCATGGCCCGCCAGGGCATCAATCGAGTGCGGTACCCCATGTGCCGCCAGGTAACGCTGGTGCGCATGCAGTCCCACTTCGATGCTGCCCAGCCGCTTGGCGATCAGCGCATCCTGGACCGGCTTGAACATGCGCACGGCAATGTCCGCCTCCCGCTGCAACAAGTCATCAGCCCTGTTGGACATGACCAGCTCAATGCACAGCCCCGGATGCCGATGCTTGAGTTCGGCAAGGATCGGGGGCAGCACTTCCACGCTGATGACTTCACTGGCGGTCAGCCTGACCGTGCCGCGCACTTCCCTGCCGTGGCTGCTGGCGACCCGGCGCAGTGCGGCGGAAGTCGCCGCGATACCGGCCGCATAAGGCCTCAGTTCCAGCGCCGCATCCGTAGGAGAAAAGCCATCAAAGGAGCGCACGAACAGTTTCAGCCCCAGCGCCGACTCCAGCTGTTCGATGTGGCGGCCCACCGTCGGTTGCGTGAGCCCCATCTCGCGCCCGGCCGCTGACAGCGATCCCGTCTCCAGCACCTTGAGAAAACTGCGGTACCACTCCCAGTTCGGTTCGATGTCGGCCAGGGTATTCATTTATGTATAGACGCTAGGCTAATTTATGCAATTTTCATTTATACCGCAATTTCGCATACTGAGCATGTTCGTACTCACAACATCTTTCCGGAGAACCCCATGTCCAGGATTGCCCTCTTCGGTGCCGCCGGTGCCATCGGTCAAAGCATCGCCTCTGCCATCAGCGCGCAAGGGCTGCCCTATCGCGTAGTCGGCCGCAATGAAGCCAGTTTGCGCAAGGCCTTCGGGGCCGACCCGCTGGCCGAGATCGTCAGCTGGAACCCCGACTCGCCGGCTTCCGTGGAAGCCGCCGCACAGGGGATCGACACGCTGATCTATCTGGTGGGCGTAAACTACACGCAGTTCGAGCTGCATCCTGAACTGATGCGCAAGACGCTGGACGGGGCGATCAGCGCTGGCGTCAAGCAGGTTCTGCTGATCGGCACGGTGTATCCCTACGGTCTGCCGCAGACCTCACCGCTACGGGAAGACCACCCGCGCAATCCGCACACCTTCAAGGGCCGCATGCGCAAGGCACAGGAAGACCTGCTGATGCAGGCCGACAGCACAGGACGCATCCGCGCAGCGGTGCTGCGTCTGCCGGATTTCTACGGCCCCGGCGTCGAAGCCAGCTTCCTGCACGGTGCGATCAAGGCGGCGGCGCAGGGCGGCACGGCAGACATGATCGGGCCACTGGATCGTCCGCACGAGTTCGTCTTCGTGCCCGATGTCGGTCCGGTCGTGGCCAGGCTGATCAGCACGCCTGCGGCCTTCGGCAGGATCTGGCACCTGGCCGGTGCCGGGGTGACGTCGCAACAGGCACTGGTGGAAGAAATGGAAAGGCAGACCGGGCGCAAGCTGAAGAAGCGCGTGGCGGGAAAGACCATGCTGCGCATCATCGGATTGTTCAATCCGATGATGCGCGAACTGGTGGAGATGCACTATCTGCAGACGCAGCCGGTGATCATGGATGATTCGGCGCTTCAGCAATTGATCGGGCCGATCACCAAGACTTCCTATGCTGACGGTATCCGGAGGGCACTGGCCAGCCAAGGCGGAACATCCGTTTGAGCAGGCGAGCTCACGGCGGCCCCGTGCGATCAATCGAGCAGCTGCAACTGCCGCAAAAATTGCTTCTGCACGGAGAATATGAGCGGGGGTATTTCTTCAAAAGGAGCTGCCCCCATTGCCTCCGATTAATGCCCTGCACCTCAAAACACTGCGCGATATCCCGCCGGTCATTTCTCCCGGCCTGCGCATTCATTGCCTGAATCAGAAATGCGCTTCTCGCTGGCACAGCATGATCAATCGCGAACCTGAAAGAACGGCGAGCGGGCAAGTATGGCGTTGACGTCAGTCACCAGTCGCACCTGCTCTGGGCCAAGGCTCGCTCCTTCATCACCATTGATCAGCAGATCAAGTTCGATGAGCACTTTGCGGTATTCATCCTCGTCCCGGATCACGCCCTCATTCCGGATCTTATGCAGACAGGCTTCTCCAAACAGAGCATCACGAGCGAGGATGGCCTTGAATGATGCCCAGCTCTTCGCTCCCATGGTCTCGCGGGCGACGACGAGCAGCTCCTTTTTCATGCCGTTCAGATAGGTCTTGCGAGCAGGCCTGTCCTGTTGAAGTTCGAAGGAAAGCAGGTCGCGACAGTGGGCGGCGAGCACGGACGCATCAGGTACCTTTTCAAGAACGCCCATCATGAACCTCAGCTCTGCCACCAGCCTGGTGATTTCGTCGGAGACGGCTCTTTTTTCATCTTTGCTCATGGTCGAAAGCGGATTTCACCGCAGGGTCCTCCAGGCTGAATACCGAAACACATTCGTTGATACCAGTCACCAGATACTCTTTCACCTCCGGGTGAAGACCATGCAGGCAGGTTCCAGAACGAGAACGTTCCTGATCCGCCCAACCACCTTGCTGGATAAGGAAGAGCCACCCATTTTTGGTTGAGCAACCGGGCCAGTATTCCATCAGATAGAGTTCGTCCAGGACTCTGAAACCCAGGATGGCTTCGAAGGATACAGCACACGCCGATTGGCCATACACATCGCGCACAACAATGCTCAGCCCGCTATGCGGTTGAAATTCTATGCGTCCGATTTCTGTTGCATGCGCAAAGTCGAATCCGGACGCCAAGGCAATGGCCGTAACTTTTTTCATGATGCAGCTGAATATCTTTCCGCCCATCCAGGCGGCGAAGCATGACATCAATCATGCTGATTGCGAATCCACCACAACATCGTTTCCAGCTTCTGTCGCCGCGCCTCATCGTGCTCTGCATCCAGCACGGCCACGAGGCACTCCCTGCAACGATCAGCGCCGTGCAGGAAAGCAAGATAGCGAGGAAGCTGCCCGACACTGCGGTCCCAATGATCCAGTACCGACAGAATGAGACCGCGCAGATCGGCGGCATACGCCGGCCGCAACGCCATCAACAACAGGCCACCCAGCGCCTGGCGCTCAAAAGCATTTTCCTGCGCAAACAAATCAGTCAGTGCTTTGGCCAGTTGCTGCTGTTCGCACTTGCCGAGGACCGAGCGAAGAAACGCCAGTTGCTGCGGATTCCTGGCACCGAAGCGATCCGCCGATGTCGTGACTTTTTCGTAGATTTCGCTGGCGTTCATTTTCCTGCCGATGTGCGACGACTGCTGACGATCGATTTACTTCCGCTCCAAACTTGAGACAAATGGCAGTGCGATGCGATTCACTATCGACGCTCGTCCATCTTTCCGCGATCACCTGCTCTTCCACTCATGGCAAGACATACGGCTTGCCGATCAACTTGGTCTCAAAGAGACGGAACACGGCGTTGGACGTATCAAGGTCAGGATATTGCTGTTTGACTTTATCCAGATATTGCGTGAAGTCGGCACGCGTCTCCGGATAGAAGCGCCAAGGCATGGGGGCCTGCACGCAGTCGAGCGCGAAGTGCCCCACGTAGACGATCTCTCCGGCACCGACCTTGAAACTGCCTACCTTGGAGCGCCCGTCCTGAAACAGGCTCTTGCGGTCACCGCTGAAATGCGCTGTTTGCGTCATGGAACGCGCCACATGAATCAGATAGAGACTGAATTCATACTCACCGGGATCAACCAGGAAGGCGTAATTGGAAAAGGGAATCTGCTGTGCATTACCTGATTCCGCGCCCTGAATGACCAGCTCGGGACGCTGGCTCAAGGGCCGGGTGCCAGGTTCGATCTTGTCAAATCCCAACAACTGCAACTGTGCATAGTCGTTGCGGCCGCAGCCCCAGCTGCGTCCCCAGTTGGCTGAAATCAGCACGACGCCCTTGGTACCTGCAGCCTGCTCCTGTGCCGCGCTGGTGAAGGGCTGCGCGGGCTCGGCCTGGGCCGGGTCACCCAGCAGCAGGCACGTTGACGCAGTAAGGGACAAGAGCCAGTTTCTGGCTGACATTCTGGATATCGTCTTCCGCAGCTTCATGGGTTCCCCTTTTTCTTATTTATTTCAAGCGCACTGTGCAGCTGATAACGCCGCATTCAGTCCGATTATTCTTTTTTGGCGCAGCGTGACGACAAGATCGATCGCTCCAGAACGTCGCTGACTTTTCGAATCGCTTCCGGCGTACAGCTTTCGGCATTTGGCGTTGGCGATATCTTTGCCGGCTGACGGGTGAAGCTTCGGTAAGCGAAGACAACCAAGATGGCCACCGCAATGACTGCGATGGCCACATTCGCGCGCGTTTTCAAATCAGGACTCCTCGTAGATTCTTGAAAAGCGAGAATGATACCGTGCGTGAGCTGCTCATGAGAACTCGAATAGCTTATCCGCGATACTGTTCCGACCAGTAAAGACGTCGTTCTGCCCACTCGTCTACTTCAGAGGCATCTGCATACGAAAGCAATGCGCCCAGCTTGATCGCTCCCTTTGCCAATGCAAGAACACCCAGAATAATTCGTACAAGAGATTCGTCACGGTCCCTTGCCAGGTCAGACGTCGCAATAGGCACAACGCGGCACCAGGCTTCCTGATAACTCTCCATCAGCCAGTCCGGGACAGCAGGATTTCCCCTGCGGTGACGCTCTGTTTCGATGGCGGCAATCAGGGCGTAGAAATTCCAGTCCGGGCTTCCATTTTTCATGGCCATCGCCACCAACTGCGGCACAGCCGCATAGGAAGCAATTCCGACGTCACCCTGGTGATACAGCTCACTCCAGAGTTCATCCCACACATCCGTGCCATCGCGCAAAGCGCGCAGCGCAATCGAGGCATCGTATGGCAACCGATAGCCTCCTTCAAATTCCTTCCACCTCGGATCATCCAGACTCAGCAATATCACTTCCCCTCCTCAATGACAGCCTTGAGAAATGCAGCAACATCCAAAGGTGCCTGCTCCCGCGCCAGCGCATCACCGCCAAGCATCACGCCATAGCTCAGGCAGCGCCTCGCTTCTGCAGTTGCATCCGCCCCCGACAAGACCTGATCACCTTTGCGCATCACGAACTGGTTCGAATCAAGATCGTAGGTGCCATGACAGTCGCGGGCGCTGGTAGCGGACTTGATCACATGCAGCCGCGTCGGCCTGTCAAATCCGTGATAGGCATCGGGATAGTTTTTCAGCGTGACCTGGGCACCCTGCTTTCGCAATGCATCGGCATACTCCACACACGGTGCGGCCGGCGTGTAATTGTCCTTGCCACCCAGGAGCATCAGGATGGGCGCACCATCCAGATGCGCTGAAGCGTAATGGATGCCGCATCCGGGATAAAAGGCGATATGGGCCGCAAAGTGTAGATCGTCATCAATCACGGCGCGGCGAAACGGATCGAGAGCCGAATACAATGCAGCGATACCGCCGCGCGAGAATCCCATCACGCTGATTTTTTTCCTGTCGATACGCGGGTCAGCCGCCAGCAGGCGCAGCGCAAAATAGGCATCGGCGATCCCCGCACTCATCGACAGCTGCGTCTGGTCCGCCTCGGTATTGGAAACGCCTCGCCCCGTAAAACTGTCCACCACGAAACTGGCATAACCCATTGCGTTCAGGCGTTGCGCCCAGACTTTCTCGCCTGGATTGACGCCGCTGCTTCCGTGCAGGATGACGACTGCAGGCACGGGAGAAGTGGCTGCTTCGGGGAAGGTCAGGCGTCCCGTGACCGAGACCTTCTCGTGGGCAGCGCGCTCCACGAAATCCATGATCCTTTTGGGTGTGACTGACTCAAAGGTGAGGGCCGTGCCATGAGTTTCTTCAGGAACAGGCGGCGATGGCGAAGCCGCATTCGCACCTCCGATACTGAGGAAGAACGTGATGAAGATGACCGTAAACGTCTTGAACGAATTCATTCGTTGCGCTCCTCCATGTCAGTTCAATTCCGGTTCACCGATCCCGCCCTTGGGCAAGCGCGAGCATTTCCGCCAGCATGTTGCGCAATGCCTCGGCCTCCAGCGCAACCATGCCGGAAGCTGTCCTGCTCTCGACTTGCCTGACATACCTGCCCACCATCTGATAACCCAGCGAATAACCCACCCATCGCGGCAACGCCCCCGTCCCGAAGAACCAGGCCCCGTGATCATGATCGTCGCGACTCCACATCTGCAGCGCCAGCGCGATGGTCTCGCTCATGCTCAGGATATCCAGCGTTTCCCACGGTTCCGGATCCCCGCCCAGGAGCTCTTGCGCGAAGTGCCCCGCCAGCCCCTCAGACACCAGCGCCTCGCCCAGGGTCGCCCCGTACCCGGGACCATCCCAGCGCGCGACATGATGCAATTCGTGGGCGAACATGCGTTCCAGCGAAGACTGTGCATTGGCCAGCAGCGCGGGATGACCGGGATCGATGGTGAGGTGGATGAGCCCGGGGCGCGGGGCATATCCCAGCAGCCCCTTCTCCGGCACCACCTGCTGTCCGGCCTGTATGACCACATCCAGCGGCTTCAAGGGCAACAGCTGCGCAGCCTTGGCATGCGTCTGCAGCAGTGCATCGCTTATCCATGCGCGCAAGGGCGTCAGGCTTGCACGCGCATCGAGAAAATGCAGATGGAGCGTCATGCGTTCCTCATGGCGACAGGATCGAGAGCCGGTGCGAGCCGGGCCGCATCCAACTCATCATCCCGCAACCCTGTCCGTGCAATGATGGTCCCGGGTGCAAGCAAGGCCCCGGGCGCGATCACCGCATTGGCACCTACTCGGCAGCCATCGCCAAGTACGGCACCGAATTTGTTGACGCCCGTGCTGACCAGCTTGCCGTCGATGCGGACCCGCACCGTCTTGTCATCACGCTCGTTGCGATGATTGCAGACGATGCTGCCTGCTTCCAGATTGACATCCCGGCCGACGATGGCATCCCCGACAAAATTGAAATGCGCCAGCCGTGCTTGTGCAAACAGGAAGGATGATTTCAGTTCGCAACCCGGTCCGATACTGCATCCCTCAGCGATCCAGCATCCGCCACGAAAGTAGGCATGCGCCCCGACGAACACGTTGGGCCCGACGATCAGCGGTCCCTTCAGCGTCACGCCCTTTTCAATCACCGCCGTGCGGTGTATGGCCACCTCGCCCTCGATTCTGAACTGCGATGCCTCGAGCGTCGGCAGCATCTGGCGGAGGATGGCCTCGCTTTGCGCAGTCAGCTGCCAGGGAGCAAGGCTAGCCCACGGCGCAAGCGCACTGTGTTCAATGGATGCGATGAAATGAGAAAGATGCGCGGTGGTCATGATGCTCCGGCTGATCGATCAATGAGAGACCCCATATCAAACAGAAAATGTTTCCTCAACCGCAGAGAACGACATTGAAGCACAGTTAGCCCGCCACCGTCGCGCCTATCCCCAGCGTCCTTTCAAAATGCCCCACCACCGCCCGCACCTTGGCCGAATGCTCACGGCTGCGCTGCCAGACGATATGCAGAGGCAAACCCTGCGTCACATGCGCAGGCAGGATAGCCACCAGGCTGCCCTCGCGCAAGGCCTGCTCCACCACCCAGGTTGCCAGCTGCGCAATGCCCAATCCCGCCTGCACCGCCGCCACCTGCGCCTCGGCCTGCCCAAGAATGATGCGCCCTTCCGCATGCTGCCGTACCACCGGCTGATCGCCGTCCTTGATGAGCCACGGACTGCTGCTGCCATCCGCACGCGCATACAGCACCGCATCATGCGCCTGCAATTCCTCCAGCGTGCGCGGCTCGCCACGGCGGGCAAGATAAGACGGCGCAGCGCAGAACACCAGTTCTTCATGACCGAGGCAGGTATAACCCAGCGTGGCCGGCCAGACGTCGCCGCCCCCGATGCGTACCACCACATCGAGCCCCTCTTCCACCAGATCGACGAAGCGATCCGTGAAGGACACCTGCGGCGTGACCTGCGGATGTTTCTCCGCAAAGGCCAGCAGCGAAGCCATGCCGCGCAGGCGGCCAAAGGTGGCCGGCATGTCCACCCGCAGCCGTCCAGAAGGCGCAATCTCATCCGAGGCCAACATGTCCTCGGCGCTCTTCAATTCATCCAGCACGCGCACGCAGACCTGATAAAACGCATCACCCGCATCGGTCAACTCGACGCGCCGCCGGCCCCGCTGCAACAGCGGGCGCTTCAACCGCTCCTCCAGCCGCGCCACGGCCTTGCCCACCGCTGAATTGGTGAGATGCAGGCGCTCCGCCGCCGCCGTGAAACTCCCTGCTTCGACGACGGCAACAAACATCTCGAGACCTTTCAGCCTTTCCAGTGGCGACATCTTGCACTCCCGCAGATGGAATTTTTTTCCAGATAAGCGACGATTTTATATCCAACAGTGGACATTTGTTCTCCCTTACCATCTCGGGTCAATTTCCGGACGGAGTCCTTCAGATGCCAGTTGCCCCCAGCGCCACCGCGCGCACCCGCACTCAGCCAGCGCAAGACACGCATGGCGGCAGTGCCTCGATCGCCATTCTCGCGGTGGCCGCTTTCGTCATCGTGACCACTGAATTCCTGATCGTTGGCCTGCTGCCCGCACTGGCGCGCGATCTGCGCATCAGCGTGGCCAGTGCCGGCCAGCTGGTCACGCTCTTTGCCGTGGTGGTGATGCTGTGCGGTCCGCTGCTCACGGCCAGCCTGGCGCATCTGGAACGCAAGCGCCTCTTCATCGTCATCCTGGTGATCTTCGCGCTTTCGAATGCACTGGCCGCACTGGCCTGGAACATCTGGATCCTGGCCGTCGCGCGCCTGGTGCCGGCGCTGGCACTGCCGGTGTTCTGGGGCACGGCCAGCGAGACGGCGGCACAGATCGCCGGACCGCAAAAAAGCGGACGCGCAGTGTCGACGGTCTATCTGGGCATCTCGGCGGCCATGCTGTTCGGCATTCCGCTGGGCACGCTGGTGTCGGAGGCCGTCGGCTGGCGTGCCGCCTTCGGCCTGCTGGCGCTGCTGTCGCTGCTGGTGGCAGTGTTGATTGCGGCTGTGGTGCCGCGCGTGCGCAGCGCCCCCAGCGGTGGCATGGCGGCGCAGGCACGCATCCTGAAGAGCCCCTTCTTCCTGGCCAATGTGGCCCTGTCGGTGCTGGTCTTCACGGCCATGTTCACGGGCTATACCTATCTGGCCGAGATGCTGGAAAAGTCCGCCGGCATCGCCCCCGCCCACGTGGGCTGGTGGTTGATGGGCTTTGGCGCGGTCGGCCTGGTCGGCAATTGGCTGGGCGGGCTGTGGGTGGATCAGAAGCCGCTCGCCACCACCGCCCTCTTCTGCGCCATCCTCGCGCTGGGCATGGCGGGCAGCATGCTGTTGAGCCAGGCGGGCTGGGCCTTTGCGCTGGCACTGGCGGTATGGGGCATCGCCAATACGGCGCTCTATCCAATCTGCCAGATCCGCGTGATGAAGGCTGCTTCGGGCGCGCAGGCGCTGGCCGGTACGCTCAATGTGTCGGCCGCCAATGGCGGGATCGCGCTCGGTGCTGCGGTGGGCGGTGCGGCGCTGTCGTCGTGGGGCGCGGGTCAGGTGGGCTATCTGGCGGCGGGGATTGCGATGCTGGCGGTGGCGATGGCTACCATGGCGAAACTCTCACCGCGCTGACAGCACGCCGCTGCGCTCAGCGCCTCAACCAAGAAGGCCTGCATCAAGCCGGCCTTCCTCATTCAAGACCCATCACTCAAGCCTCTTGCTGCCCCCGCGCCGCCTTGGCCACGAAACTGCAAACCGCCTCGGTCACTTGCACCGTGGTCGCCTTGCCGCCCAGGTCACCGGTATGCAACGCCGGATCGGCCGTGACCGCTTCAATGGCCTGCATCACCTGCGCCGCTGCATCGTGCTCGCCCAGGTGTTCCAGCAGCATCACCACCGACCAGAAGGTACCGACCGGATTGGCCAGGCCTTTGCCCATGATGTCGAAGGCCGACCCGTGGATGGGTTCGAACATGGACGGATAGCGGCGCTCCGGATCGATGTTGCCGGTGGGCGCAATGCCCAGGCTGCCCGCCAGCGCAGCGGCCAGGTCGGAGAGGATATCGGCATGCAGGTTGGTGGCCACGATGGTGTCCAGCGTGGCGGGACGGTTGACCATGCGCGCGGTAGCGGCGTCGACCAGTTCCTTGTCCCACTTCACGTCCGGGAATTCCTTGGCAATCTGCACTGCGATCTCGTCCCACATCACCATCGCGTGGCGCTGGGCATTGCTCTTGGTGACCACTGTCAACAACTTGCGCGGACGCGACTGCGCCAGCTTGAAAGCGAAACGCATGATGCGCTCGACGCCGGCGCGGGTCATCATCGAGACATCGGTGGCCGCTTCAATGGGATGGCCCTGGTGCACGCGGCCGCCGACACCGGCGTATTCGCCTTCGGAATTCTCGCGCACGATGACCCAGTTCAGGTCCTCCGCACGACAGCGCTTGAGGGGCGCGTCGATGCCCGGCAGGATGCGCGTGGGGCGCACGTTGGCGTACTGGTCGAAGCCCTGGCAGATTTTCAGGCGCAGGCCCCACAGGGTCACGTGGTCCGGAATGTGCGGATCCCCGGCCGAGCCGAACAGGATGGCGTCCTTGTCGCGCAGGGCATCGAGGCCATCGGCGGGCATCATCACGCCGTGCTGGCGGTAGTAGTCGCCACCCCAGCCGAAGTCTTCGAAGTCGAAGGCGAGGTCGGCACGGGCGGCGGCCAGGGCTTGCAGCAACTGGCGGCCGGCAGGAATGACTTCCTTGCCGATGCCGTCGCCGGGGATGGTTGCGATGCGATAGGTTTTCATGTCTCCAGCCTTTCTTGATGAGATGCGGTGTGGGGTCTCGCAAAATGACGGCATGCGCCGCGTCTTTGCATGCGGACTACTTTACCCATACTGAAAGGACAGGAACCGGTGCTAGACTTAAAGCATTCTTAACCTGAATTCAATAATCCATTTTTTGTTTTCCTAGCGAGGTTTCATGCAGGACACCGTTCTTCCCGCCGACCTGCGTTTCTTTTCCGTGCTGGCCATGGCCGGCAGTCTCTCTGCGGCCGGGCGCGAGCTGGGGCTGACCACGGCGGCGGTCAGCAAGCACCTCACGCTGATGGAAGCGCGGGCCGGCGTGCCGCTGGTCAACCGCACCACGCGCCGCATGATGTTGACGCCCGAGGGCGAGCTCTATCTGGAACATGCGCGCCGCATCCTCGACCAGATCGATGAATTGTCCGAACTGCTGGGCAGCTCCAAACGCCGCCCGGAAGGCCTGCTGCGGGTCAATGCCACGCTGGGGTTCGGGCGCAGCCATGTGGCGCCGGTGATTTCCAAATTCGTCACGCGCCATCCGCAGGTATCGGTGCAGTTGCAGTTGTCGGTGATGCCGCCGCCGCTGACCGAGGACAGTTTCGATGTCTGCATCCGCTTTGGAGAGCCGCCCGATACCAGGGTGGTAGCGCGGCGGCTGGCGTCCAATGCGCGGCTGCTGTGCGCCTCGCCGGACTATCTCCGGCGCAGGGGCATGCCGCAGACGCCGCATGACCTGTCCAAACATAATTGCGTGGGCATCCGCCAGGGCGATGAGGCTTATGGGGTGTGGAAGCTGTCTTCGGGCAGCGGTGCTTCGCGCAAGACGGAGACGGTCAAGATCCGCGGCAACCTCACCACCAATGATGGCGAGATCGCGGTGAAGTGGGCGCTGGATGGGCACGGCATCCTCATGCGCGCCGAGTGGGATATCCGCAGCTATCTGGAACAGGGGCGGCTGGTGCAGGTGCTGCCGGGCTGGCAGACGCCCAATGCGGATATCTTTGCGGTGTATTCGCAGCGCCAGCAGCTGTCGACGCGGGTGCGCAGCTTTGTGGATTTCATTGCGCGTGAGTTGGCCGATACTTCGCCCAAGCCGCGTATTACTGTACTTGGTGCACGCAGCACCGGCACGTCAAAGCAAAGAGGAAAAACCTAACGTAAGCGCGCCGAAGAAGGAATCAAGCAGCAGAGCCAGCTGCATGTGGTCCAGGTAGTCAGTCAAGCGGTTCACGCTCATACCGGTCTGGCCTCCGCGAGCACCTGCGCCCGGAACTTCGGTGGCAGATCGCCAGGGGTCAACAGATCGACATGCAGGCCCAGCAAGGCTTCCAGCTCATCCTGCAGGCCGCCCAGATCGAACAGCGTGGCGCCCGGCAGCGCATCGACCAGCAGATCGATGTCGCTGCCCTCGCGGTCGGTGCCGTGCAGTACCGAACCGAAGACGCGTGGATTGGCCGTGCGGAAGCGGCTTACCGCTTCGCGCACCGCGCTTCGCTTCATGTCAAGCACAACAGAGGGCCGCATCGGGGATCCTTTCTTTTCAGAACTCGTTGAGATGATATGCAAGGAAGAATAGTGCCTCAAGCACTATTTCTGCATACCTCATACCCTGCCCTGAAGGCCGCCGCTGTTGCACTGGCAGGATTGTCCGTCTTCCATCCGCCCCCACCCCCGCGTTAAGATAGCCGCCAACCCCGTCCACCCGCCCAGCCACTTCCTTCATGACGTCCAGCCAAGCGCCCGCCGATCTCGCCACCCGCCGTGCCGGCAAGCTCACCGACACCGTCTATGCCAGCCTGCGCGATGACATCTACGCCTTCCGCCTGCTGCCCGGCGACCGCTTTGCCGAGAACGACGTGGCCGAACGGCTGCAGGTCTCGCGCACGCCCGTGCGTGAAGCGCTCATGCGTCTGCAGAGCGAAGGCCTGGTGCGCGGCCACTTCCGCAATGGCTGGGAAGTAGTGCCGATCGACCTGGCGCGCTTTGCCTCCCTCTACGAATTGCGCGAGATGCTGGAACTGCACGCCGTGCGCAAGCTGTGCTCCCCGCGCATCGCCCCGGCCGTGCGCCAGCAGCTGGTGGCCGAACAAGGCGCGATCTGGCAGTGCGCCCCCAGCGACCGCCTGCCCGACGGGCTGGCCGTGGCGGCCCTGGACGAAGCCTTCCACTGCGCGCTGGTGCAGGCGGCCGGCAACCCCGAGGCCGATACCGTCTACCGCCAGCTGGCCAACCAGCTGCGCATCATGCGGCGCCTGGACTTCGCCTATGGCGACTGCATCGATGACACCTACGCCGAACACCGCGCCATCCTCGACGCCATCGCCCGCAGCGATGCCGCTCTGGCCGGCGAACTGATCGCGCGTCACATCGAAGACAGCCATACCGTGGTCGAACGCCTCACCATCGCCCGACTCGAACAGGTGCGTACCGAGTCGGTGCAGCTTGCACCGGCGCCGGGCACCGCACCGGCATCGACACCCACCCGGCGCAAGCGTTTTGGCTGAAAAAGTGAAGCTTTGCGCTTCAACTGCGGGTCGCAGGCCGGTTTTTACGCTCCCGAAGAAGAATTGAACCGATTTTCCTGTGCCGGATTTGCCACGAGGCAAATGGCACGAAAGCTGCTTTTGTGCTTGGCAGGATTTATGCATACATAAATTCAGTCCAGCGGCATCCTGCCCGATCCGGCAAGGCTGGCAGTCCCACTCTGGCTTTCTGTACAGGAGAAACGCATGACCACCCTCACCCAAACCGCCCCGGCGAGCGCGCAGGGCTTGCTGCGCAACCGCTGGTTCCAGCTGTTGATCGGCCTGATCTGCATGATGGCCATCTCCAGTCCGCAATACGTGTGGACCTTGTTCACCAAGCCGCTCACGGCCAAGCTGGGCGTGCCGCTGTCGGAACTGCAGATCACCTTCTCGATGCTGATCGTGCTGCAGACCTTCTTCTCGCCCTTCCAGGGCAGCCTGATCGAGCGCTTCGGCGCGCGCCGCCTGATCGCCATCGGCACCTTCATGTCCGGCCTGTCGTGGATCCTGGCGGCACAAGCTTCTACCATCGGCATGTTCTACCTGGCCTATGGCCTGGTGGGCGGGCTCGGTACCGGCATCGTCTATGTCGGCGTGGTCGGCCAGATGGTGCGCTGGTTCCCGGACCGTCGCGGCTTTGCGGTGGGCATGGTGGCGGCCGGTTACGGCATGGGTGCCATCCTGACCACCTTCCCGATCTCGGCCTCGCTGGCCAGCGCCGGGCTGGAAACCACGCTCTGGCAATTCGGCCTGGTGTTTGCCGTAATCGGCGTGCTGGCCGCACAGGCGCTGCGCTCGCCTGACGCCAGCCATGCAGCCGCCATGCCGGCCCCGGCGATTGCCGCCAGCAAGCTCGACCTGGCGCCGCGCCAGATGCTGCGTACGCCGCTGTTCTGGCTGATGTTCGTGATGATGACCATGATGTCGACCTCGGGCCTGATGGTGACCTCGCAGATGGCCACCTTCGCGCGTGACTTCGGCGTGGCCAACGTGATGGTGTTCGGGCTGGCCGCGCTGCCGCTGGCGCTGACCATCGACCGTCTCACCAATGGCCTGACGCGCCCCTTCTTCGGCTGGATCTCGGATCGCTATGGCCGCGAGAACACCATGTTCTTCGCCTTCGCGCTGGAAGGTGTGGCCATGGCCCTGTGGCTGGCCACGCGCGAGAATGCGGTGCTGTTCGTGCTGCTGTCGGGTATTGTCTTCTTCGGCTGGGGCGAGATCTTCTCGCTCTTCCCCTCGACCCTGACCGACACCTTCGGCACCCGCAACGCCACCGCCAACTATGGCTGGCTCTATATCTCACAAGGCATCGGCTCGATCTTCGGCGGCCCGCTGGCGGCCATGATGCATGAGAAGACCGGCAGCTGGCATCCGGTCTTCGGAACCGCCATCACGCTGGACATCCTCACCGCCTGTCTGGCTCTGATGGTGCTCAAACCCTGGCGCGCCCGCTATCTGGCCAAGGCCGGCACGTAAGCACCGCCTGCTCTCCCCGCGTTCCCCGATGCCGGCCTTTGCCGGCATCGTCGTTTTTGCCCGCGCCTTCTCCTGATGCAGTGGCACATGGCTGCCGAGCTTGTACCGCGCAGGTACCGTATACTTGCAAGCTTGTTGCAAGTCATTGCAACGCGCCTGCAACGCGTCTGCAACTCCTTGCAGCCCTGCCGGTCTGACCCACCCGCGCCTCATCACAAGAACATCACCTGCTGCCTCATGGAAATCGTCTTCACCGTCCTGATCCTGCTGCTGGCCGTCGCCGTCTCCGGCGTGGTCGCGCGGCTGGCTCCCTTCAAGCTGCCACTGCCGCTGTTTCAGATCGCGCTGGGCGCGGTGCTGGCCATGCCCATGTTCGGCCTGCGCATCAGCTTCGATCCGGAGCTGTTCCTGCTGCTGTTCATCCCGCCGCTGCTCTTCACCGATGGCTGGCGCATGCCCAAGCGCGAGTTTTTCCGCCTGGCGCGCCCCATCCTGGCGCTGGCCTTGGGTCTGGTGATGTTCACGGTGGTGGGCGTGGGTTACTTCATCCACTGGATGATCCCGGTCATCTCGCTGCCCTCGGCCTTCGCGCTGGCGGCGGTGCTCTCGCCCACCGATGCGGTGGCGGTCTCGTCCATCGTCGGCAAGGGCCGCTTGCCGGCCTCGATGCAGCACGTGCTGGAGGGCGAGGCGCTGATGAACGATGCGTCCGGCCTGGTGGCCTTCAAGTTCGCGATTGCCGCCGTCATCACCGGGACCTTCTCGCTGCTCGATGCCAGCATCTCCTTCGTACTGATCGCCGCGGGCGGCATTGCCGTGGGGCTGATCGTGGCCTGGGGCTTCGGGCTGATCCGCCGCAAGATCATCGAATGGGCCGGTGACGAGCCGGGCATCCAGGTGGTGCTGCTGTTGCTGATCCCCTTCACGGCTTACATCTTTGCCGAACACTTTGGTTTGTCCGGCATTCTGGCGGCGGTGGCGGCGGGCATGCTGATGCCCTATCTGGAGACGGCCGGTGGCGAATCGGCGGCCACGCGGCTGCAGGGACGCAGCATCATGACCATGCTGGAATTCGTCTTCAACGGCATGTCCTTCCTGCTGCTGGGCCTGCAACTGCCGGGCATCGTCAGCCTGGCCCACGTGGATGCGCAGATGGCGGGCAATGTGCCGGTGTGGCATCTGTTCGTCTATATCCTGGCCATCACGGTGGCGCTGATCGTGCTGCGTTTCGTGTGGGTCTGGATCAACCTGCGCATGCGCCGCTTCGCCTCCGCCCTGCGCGGCCAGAGCGGGCGCAACCGCAAGTTCGATTTGCGGCTCATCAGCATCACCGCGCTCTCCGGCGTGCGCGGGGCCATCACGCTGGCGGGCGTGATGTCGATCCCGCTGCTGCTGAAGGAACATACGCCCTTCCCGGCGCGTGACCTGCTGATCTTTCTCGCCACCGGCGTGATCCTGTGCTCGCTGCTGTTCGGCAGCTTCCTGCTGCCCTGGATGCTCAAGGACCTGCAGCTCGATGCCGAGGTCAAGCGCCGCCGCGCCGAGGAAATGATGGCGCGCCTGCGCCTGTCGGAGGCGGCCGTGCGCACCATCGAGGAGGCGCAGGAACGCATCGGCGTCAATCTTGATGAATCCGATCTGGCGTTGTTGATGGAAGTCAGCGGCAGCCTGCTGGCGACCTATCGCATGCGCATGAATGCGGAGAGTGATTCGGAAGAAACCCAGCGCGCGGCCAACCGCTTCAAGCAGTTCGAGCGTGAACTGCGGCTGGAGGCGATCCGCGCCGAGCGGCTGGAAGTGCACTACCTGCGCGCTGAACAGCGCATCAATGACGAGACCTTCCTGATGCTCATCAACCAGATCGACATGGCAGAGACCTGGTTGCTGGGATCATTGAACGGGCCGGGGCAGAATCACTGACCCGACATCCCACCCGCGTACCGCAGCAACGACAAAGCCCGCAACGCCCTTGTACCGGGCGTTGCGGGCTTTGTTGAATCCAGGTTAAGAATCCGGAATTGGCCGCTCATTGGCCAATGCGCGGCCAATTCACGTCACCGGCAAGGCAGGTATCAGGCCACCGAATTGACGGTCGTGCCGATGATCTCGCCGGTCGCATTGCGCGAAGCTTGCTCGCGGCGATTGCGTTCCTGGCGGGCGTTTTCGGCGCGGGTTTCATCGGCCTGGATTTCTTCGAGGCGACGCTGCTCGGCCTTCAAGGCGGCTGCGGCTTCTTCGGCGCGGCGCACGGCCACCGGATCGTTGGCCTTGCCAGTGGTCGGTGCATTGCCATTGGGGTCGGAGACGACGCCGTTGACGGCAGAGGAAATGTCCATGGCCATGATGGGCTCCCTTTGAAACGAAGGCTGAGGAATGATGACTGGCGGCGACAGGATGTGCCTTCCAGTGGAACGAATGCCGACTATGTTACGCCCATTGCAGCGCTCTGCCACAGGGAAAATCCTGAAATGGGGTGATTTTTGTGCGGACGGTACGGAGCGGCTTGCGCGGTCGTCAACAAATCCGGCTTTCCCGATATCGGCGTGGCAACTTCCTTGCCACGCCGGCAAGAGGCCTCAGTGGCAATCCGGTACGTTCTGGTCGAGGTAGACCTCGAAGGCCACGTTGTTGACCCACTTCTTGATGGCTTTGTCCCAGAACGCATCGTTCCATCGCACGGCCAGTTGCCGTGCGGCGGCCAGGTCGGCCGGGTCATTGCCGCGTACCTGCAGCACCAGCGCCTGGCGCGTCACCGGCGGCAGTTGCGCGGAAAACTTTTTCCATTCGGGCAGCTTCAACAGCGCCTTCATGAGCGTGTCGTCATGCACGGCAGCATCGCACTGGCCGATGCGCACGGCCAGCAGCGAATCGGCCGGGGCCGGCATCACTTTCTCGATGGCGGCATAGCGTGCGCTGAGGGTGCCGACATAGGGCGATCCGGCGGAGACGCAGACGGTGCGGCCTTTCAGGTCTTCCCATTTGCGGATGGTGGTATCGGTGCGCATGATGGCCATGCCACCGGCGCTGTAGCCGGTCGGAACCATGATGACGTCGGCCGCGCCCGCTTGGGCGACATCGATGCGCGTGAGCACGACATCAGGACGCACGCCCTTCAATGCGGCGCGGTCCTGCGTAGTGGGCTGGAGGTCGGCCTTGAGCTTCCACTGCGCGGCAAGATCCTCGGCCGGCACGATGGCGATGTTTTCCGGGGTACGGAATTTCATGCCGCCCTTGTAGACCGGTGGCACGTGGTCCAGCCCGATGCGCACGGTGTCGCTGCGGCGCGCATCATCAAGCACGCCGGCCTGGGCGGCCCCCAAGGACAGGCAGGCCGACGCCGACAAGGCGAGGCGAACGAGGGTATGCATGGCGGGCATAGCTTCAGACGTACTGGTACTTGAGCAGGCGGTGCTTGAGGTTTTCCAGGATCACCTGGTCGATCAGCGCGGCCAGAATGGCGATGGTGAGGATGTTGGCCATCACGCCGATCATGTCGGCCGTCTCGCCCGAGTAGGCCAGCGTGCGGCCCAGGCCCTTGCCGAAACCGACCAGCATTTCTGCGGAGATCAACGCGCGCCAGGCATTGCCGAAGGCCAGCTGGGCACCGGTGATGAGTTCGGGCATCACCGCCGGCAGGTACACCCGGCGCAGCATGGACAGGCGCGAGGCCCCCATCACGCGGGCCGCCGAGACATGCACCTGCTGCACGCTCTCGGTGGCATTCATGACCGAGAGTGCGGCCGGGAAGAACGCGGCGATGGCCACCACCACCACGATGGGCAGGTTGCCGAAGCCCATCAGGATCAGGAACAGCGGGACCCAGGCAATCGAGGGAATCGATTGCAGGATCACGATGGCCGACTTCAGCACTTCACGGAAGAAGAACAGCACCGCCCCGATCAGGCCGAACCCGATGCCCAGCGCCAGCGCCGAGCCATAGCCCAGGCCCAGGCGATAGAGACTGCCGAAGAGGGCCGTGCGGAAACTGCCGGACTGCACTTCCTCCACCAGCCGCGCGGCCACCTCGGGCACGCCCGGCATCAGGAAGGACGGCAGCGACCAGGCCGCGATCTGCCACATCAAAAGGATGAAGACGATGGCCAGCAGCATGGCCAGTTTCTTGCGGAGTCCGGTAACGCGACGCTGTGAGCTCATAAGGACAGGAAAGACAATGGCCGGACAGGGTCCGGCCAGGGTGAAGACAAAAGGAAATCGATCAGGCGCAGTGCCGCATCACAGCTTGCGCGCGTTCTGCCACGACAGGTCGGTGATGGAATTCACATCGAAGGGCTTGCCGTCGCGGGTCTTGAGCGAACCTTGCGATTGCAGGATATCGGCGATTTCCTGCATGCGGTCCTGGTCCTTCTTGCTGATCTTGGGGGTGAAGGTCTGGCTCTTGATGGCGTCGCGGATCACGTCCTCGCGCAATACTTCGCCGTGCTTCAGGGTCTTCAACACCGGCTCGGCGATGAAGTATCCGGCGATCAGCTTGGAGGCTTCGGCAGGCTTCTTCTGCAGCAGGGTGATGGCGTCGCGTTGCGCATCCAGCGACTTCCAGACGGCATCGCGTTTCTTCTTCAGGGTCTCGCCAGAGGTGATGACGACCATGCAGGGGAAGGGCCAGACTTCGCCGATTTCATAGACCTGCTTGACCGGTGCGATCAGTTGCGCAATGCGCGCCTGCGGCTCGAACAGGAAGGCCGCATCGACGCGCTTGCCCACCAGCGACTGCACGGCCACCTGGGGCGAGACGCCCATCACGTTGACGTCATCGGGTTTTATTCCCGCATCGCGCAACACCACACCCTTGAGCACGGTGTCAGCGGTACTGCCTTCGGCTTGCGAAGCCAGGGTCTTGCCCTTGAGGTCAGCCACCTTGTTGATGCCGGAATCCTCGCGCGCCACCAGGGCGTGATAGCCCAGCTGCGCACCGCCGACCACCTTCAGGTCCGCGCCCTTGGAGGCCCAGGCCACGGCATTGGAGAAGCCGAACACGCCGCTGTCGAGCTGGCCGCCGACGATGGCCTTGACCAGGTCGGTGCCGGACTTGAATTCGATCAGTTCCACATCCAGGCCGTACTTCTTGTAGAGGCCGGCTTCATAGGCGGCCATGGCCTGGGCATCGTCCATGACGCGCAGGTAGCCGATCTTGAATTTTTCCAGGGCCAGGGCGTTGCCCGAGAAAGCCAGGGCCGCGGCGGTGATGGCCGGTGCCAGGATGCGTGCGAGTGTCATACTCCTACCCCTTCTAAGTTTTTGGACAATTCGTCCTGCTCGGCGTGGATGCCCAGCAGGCAAAGGATTTCGCGGCGGATGGCCGCGAATTCGGACAGGTCGTGCGTCTTTTCGTGATGCACGAGATTGAATTCCTTCAAGACCTTGGCCGGACGCGGGCTGAACACGAAGATGCGGTCAGCCAGGAACAGCGCCTCATCCACATCGTGCGTCACCAGCACCACGGTCGGGCCCTGCTGGCGGATCAGGTCGCGCAGGGCATCCTGCAGGGTCATGCGGGTGAGCGCATCGAGCGCACCGAAGGGTTCGTCCAGCAGCAGCGCCTTGGGCTGCGAGATGAAGGCACGCGCCAGGGCCGCGCGCTGGCGCATGCCGCCCGAGACCTGGTGCGGATAATAGTTTTCGAAACCCTTGAGCTTGACGTTCTCCAGCCAGACACGGGCCTGGTCGGCGGATTTCTTCTTGTCGACATTCTGGAATTCCAGTGCCAGCGCCACGTTCTGCTGCAGCGTCAGCCAGGGATAGAGCGCGTTTTCCTGGAACATCAGGGTGCGCTCGGGATGCGGTCCGCGAATGGCCTGGCCGTCGGCCGACACGGTGCCGCTGCTGGCTTTTTCCAGGCCGGCGGCCATGTGCAGCAGGGTCGACTTGCCACAGCCGGAAGGACCGACCAGCGCGACCAGCTCACCCGAGGCGATCTCGCGGGTGAATTCCTCGATCACGTGCAGGTCGCCGAAACGCTTGGCGACGTTGTTGAAAGATAGCTTCATGTGGTCCGCGGACGGGCCGCGCGTGGAATGGATGGAACGGAAGAGGCGCGCCGGTGCTGGCGCACGCGCCGGTCAGAAACTTCACAGGCTGCTCCAGCCTCCCCCATTGAGTCAGGCATGCACTGTACTGAGCCCGGCTATGCAAAACAACTACTTAAAAATCGTATGCTTATTCGTATTTCGAATAAGAAAGGTGGGCAAAACGCATAAAGGCGTCAGCCCTTCGTCAGCCTTTGCTCCCGCCATTGGGTCAACAGGCTCTGCACATCGGGATAGCGCAACTGCACGCCCAGCTCCTCCTTGATGCGGGCATTGTGGAGGCGGCGCGATTCCGACATGAAGGACAGCATCATCGGCGAGACGCTGCGTTCCAGCTCGCTGCGCGGCAGGCGCGGCGGACGGGAAAGACCGGCGGCATCGGCCACGGCGTCGAAGTAGTCGCCCATCTTGAGGTCGGTATCGTCCACCGCGTGATAGACGCGATTGGGGGCGCCCAGGCGCATCGCCGCCAGGCAGATGCGGGCCAGGTCGTCGGCGTGGATGTGGTTGGTATGCACGTCCTCCTGCGCCACCAGCGCCGGCAGGCCCTTGTGCAGGCGCTCCAGCGGCAGGCGGTCGGCGGCGTAGATGCCCGGCACGCGCAGGATGGAGAGCTTGCCGTGGCAGCGCCGGGCCCAGGCGCGCAGCACGGTTTCGGCATCCACCCGGCGCACGGCGCGGGCGTTCTGCGGACGCACGCTGCGGGTCTCATCGAAACTTGCGCCAGCGCAATCTCCGTAGACACCGGTAGTGCTGACATAAACCAGGCGCGCGCCCTCGGGTAAAATGGCGGCCAAATTGCGAGTGCGGCGGTCGATGCGGCCCTCGGACTGCGGCGGCGCCAGATGCACGATGGTCGGTGCCAGGCGCGCCAGGCGGCCCAGCGTCAAGGGGGCGTCCAGGTCGGCCACGATGGGAATGGCCCCGGCGGCGCGCAGTTCGGCGCGGCGATCGGGGTTGCTGGTCACGGCCAGTACGCGGTAGCGCGGCAGCAGCAGCGGCACCAACCGCAGGCCGACATCGCCGCAGCCCAGGATCAGTACGCGGGGCAGGCCCAGTTTTTTCACGGTGTTCAATCCAAATTTATCCAGAAGCAGAATTGTATGAGTTTCCAAGTCACAGTCCAGCCCAGCGGTCGCCAATTCTCCTGCGACGCCAGCGAATCCATCCTCACGGCCGCCATCCGCGCCGGTGTCGGCCTGCCCTACGGCTGCAAGAACGGCGCTTGCGGCTCCTGCAAGGGCAAGCTGGTCTCGGGTGAGGTCGAGCACGGTCCGCACCAGGTGCGCGCCCTCTCGGAGCACGAGCAGCAGCTGGGCCATGCCCTGTTCTGCGTGGCCAAGCCGCACAGCGACGTCACCATCGAGGCACGCGAAGTGGCCGGCGTGGGCGAGATCCCGGTGCGCAAGCTGCCGGTGCGCGTGGCCAAGCTGGACAAGGTGGCCGACGACGTCATCATCCTCTCGCTGCAGCTGCCGGCCAATGACCGCCTGCAGTACAAGGCCGGCCAGTACGTGGAATTCCTGCTGCGCGACGGCAAGCGCCGCAGCTACAGCATGGCCACCGCCCCGCACAAGGATGAGCACATGAGCCTGCACATCCGCCACCTGCCGGGCGGCCTGTTCACCGACCAGGTCTTCACCACCCTGAAGGAACGCGACATCCTCCGTATCGAAGGCCCGCTGGGTACCTTCTTCCTGCGCGAGGATTCCGACAAGCCCATCATCCTGCTGGCCTCCGGCACCGGCTTTGCACCCATCAAGGCCATCGTCGAGCAGTTGGAACATGCGGGCTCCAAGCGCCCGGTGACCCTGTACTGGGGCGGCCGCCGCCCGCAGGACCTGTACATGAGCGCCCTGTGCCAGCAGTGGGAACAGGACCTGCCCAACTTCAAGTACGTGCCGGTGGTCTCGAATGCCCAGGCCGAGGACAACTGGAGCGGCCGCACCGGCTTCGTCCACCGCGCCGTGATGGAAGACTTCCCCGACCTGTCGGGCCATCAGGTCTACGCCTGTGGCGCGCCGGTCGTGGTGGAATCGGCACAGCGCGATTTCAGCGCCGAATGCGGCCTGCCGGAAGACGAGTTCTATGCCGATTCCTTCACTTCCGAAGCCGACCTGGCCAAGGCCGTGTCGGACACGCCGGCCGCCTGACGGACCGGGTGCGGGCGCCGGTGCTGTCATGCCGGCGTCACGCACATTTGCGAAGATGCCGCGCAAGCCTGATGCCGCGCGGCCCGGCGAGATGCGATGAAATTGCAACGGTGGCCCGCCTGATGCGCCTGCAAGCGGCTCCGGCGGGAAATTTCTTTTTGACGCTCTGCGCAAAACGTCCTAAACTTCACCGCATGATCGCCAACGCCACATTCTTACGACGCCGCAGCCAACCTGAGAAAGGTTTGCTGCTGCGCGCGTGAAGTGAAACGAATCGCGAAGCCACAGGCAAACCCTGTGGCTTTTTTTTATTCGCCATTTTGGGTCTGTCGTGCGCCTGCCGCCTAGCGCTTAGTGCTCATGTGTCAGCAACGGTCTGCACCACCCTCCCAACCACCCTATTCTTGCAGGAGCCTCTCGATGCAATTGAACCAGTCCGACACCAACAAGCTGATGTATGTCACCAACCGCCCCGAGCTGGTCTTCACCGAAGGCCATGGCATGTGGTTGACCGACCATAACGGCAAGCGCTATCTCGACTACCTGCAAGGCTGGGCGGTCAACACCCTGGGCCACTCGCCGCAATGTATCGCCGACGCCCTGAACGCCCAGAGCAAGAAGCTGATCAACCCTTCGCCGGCCTTCTACAACGCGCCCTCCATGGAACTGGCCGAGCTGCTGACGGCCAACTCGGTGTTCGACCGCGTGTTCTTCGCCAACAGCGGTGCCGAAGCCAACGAAGGCGCCATCAAGCTGGCCCGCAAGTGGGGCAAGAAGAACCCGGCCGCCGATGGCTCCTCGCGCTTCGAGATCATCACCTTCAAGCACAGCTTCCACGGCCGTACCCTGGCCACCATGTCGGCCAGCGGCAAGGACGGCTGGGACACCATGTTCGCCCCGCAGGTGCCGGGCTTCCCCAAGGCCATCCTGAATGACCTGGCCAGCGTCGAAGCGCTGATCGGCAGCCACACCGTGGCCGTGATGCTGGAGCCGGTGCAAGGCGAAGGCGGCGTCATCCCGGCGACCAAGGAATTCATGCAAGGCCTGCGCCGCCTGACCAAGGAAAAGAACCTGCTGCTGATCGTCGACGAAGTGCAGGCCGGCATGGGCCGTACCGGCCAGCTGTTCGCCTACCAGCACTCCGGCATCGAACCGGACATCATGACCCTGGCCAAGGGCATCGGCGGCGGCGTGCCGCTGGCGGCCCTGCTGGCACGTGAAGAAATCGCCTGCTTCGAAGCCGGCGAACAAGGCGGCACCTACAACGGCAACCCGCTGATGACCGCCGTGGGCGTGGCCGTGATCAAGGAACTGCTCAAGCCCGGCTTCATGGAATCGGTGCGCGAGCGCGGCCAGTACCTGCGTCAGCGTTCGCTGGAAATCTCCGAGAAGTATGGTTTCGAAGGCGAACGTGGCGAAGGCCTGCTGCGTGCCCTGCAACTGGGCCGCGACATCGGCCCGCAGATCGTCGAAGCCGCACGCAACCTGGAGCCGGTGGGCCTGCTGCTGAACTCGCCGCGCCCGAACCTGCTGCGCTTCATGCCGGCCCTGAACGTGACCAAGGAAGAGATCGACCAGATGTTCTCCATGCTGGAAGACGTCCTGGCCAAGATCGGGAAGTAAGCGATGGCGGGGCGCGCAAGGATGGCATGGACGCACAGGGCCGCTGCGCCCTCTTCCCGGTCGGCACTGGCTGCAGTATGTGCGGCACTGGTGCTGGCCGCCTGCGGCACGGCACCGACCGCGCCCCCCATCGCCCGGCTGCCCGGTGCCCCGCAATCGCAGGTACCGGCGCTGCCGGCCACCGACAATGGCAATGAAGTGGCGCTCTATGCGCTCTCGCTGATCGATACCGGCTACCGCTTCGGTGGCAAGAATCCGTCGGCGGGTCTCGATTGCAGCGGCATGGTCAGCTACATCTTCGGCCAGGCCGCCAATTACCGCATCAGCGGCAGTGCCGCCGACATCGCCCGCAAGGGCCGCCAGATCGATCCTTCGCAATTGCGCGCGGGCGACCTGGTGTTCTTCAACACCCAGAACCGTCCCTTCTCGCACGTGGGCATCTATCTCGGCGATGGCCGCTTCGTGCATGCACCTTCCACCAATGGCAAGGTGCACATCACGCGCATGGACAATCCCTATTTCTCGCGCCGCTTCGAAATGGCGCGCACCTACTTCAACTGAACTACTTCAACTGAAGCGAAGTCTTGCGGGCGGGCCGTTTGCGCGGCGCGCTCTCCTGCTGCTGGCGGTTGCCGTATTCCCGGATCAGATTGGCGCTGTAGCGCGTGAAGGCGATATCCATGTGCCGCCGCATGGCCGCGCGCGCCTGCTCAGGGTTGCGCTCGCGCAGGGCCTGCATGATGAGGCCGTGCTCCTCGATGGCTTCCTGCCAGACGCGGGTGCCGTCGAAGTGGCTGTGCAGACGCTCGAACAGCGGGCCCAGGCGGGCATCGAAGAGCTGCGTCACCAGCCCGACCAGCACGCTGTTGCCGGTGGCCTCGGCCAGTCGGATGTGAAAGAGGCGATCGGCTTCCAGCGGATCGATGCCCGCTTCGGCATGCGCGATCATGAGCGCATAGGCTTCCTCGACGGCAGCGATCTGCTGCTTGCTGCCATGCTGGACGGCGGCATAGGCCACTTCGCCTTCGATCATCTCGCGCGCACGGATCAGTTCCAGCGGTCCTTCCTCGCCGGACAGATCATGCCGCAACTCGCGCTGCATGGGCGGTGCACAGACATAAATGCCCGAGCCCATGCGCACTTCGATGTAGCCCTCCACCTCCAGCGCAATGAGCGCTTCGCGCAACGATGGACGGCTCACGCCCAGCTGCACCGACAGTTCACGCTCGGACGGCAGGCGTGAACCGACGGCGAATTCTCCGTCCACGATCAGCTTGCGCAGCTGGTCGCTGATCTGCCGATACAAGCGCTGCGGTTCGATCGCTTCGATGGGCATGATGGTCCTCAGGCGAGGGTCGCGGGAAACTCCAGATCGTAGGCGGCACCGGCTTCACGCAGCATGGGCGCAATGGTCGGATGCAGGGTCACGCCTTGCGCCAGCTGCTCGGCGCGGCGCTGCATGCCACGGTCGCCGGGCATGCGCACCTGGCCCACGCCGGGGCGCGGCGGATTGCTGCGGCAGGCCTGCGCGATGTGATCCATCTGGCGCTTGAAGTCCTGCTCGCCGCCGAAGGCCGACGGATCATAGAGCGACATGAACACCGTCGCCCCCCAGCCCGCTGCCGGATCGGCACGCCCGAAACCGGACAGGCCGCCCGTCAACGCCTCGATCAGCACGGCCAGCCCGAAGCCCTTGTGCCCTGCCGAGAGCCCGCCCAATGGCAGGATGGTGCCCGGTGGCGTGGCCGAGAGCACGGCCGGATCGCGGCTGGGATGACCGGCGCCATCGATGAGCCATTCTTCCTCGAACTGCTTGCCGGCCTTGTGCAGGCGATTGCTCATGCCGTTGGTGGTGATGGAGGCCGAGATGTCGACCAGGAAGGGCGTGCCGGAAGTGGGAATACCCGCTGCAATCGGATTGGGCGTGAATACCGCCTGCGTACCGCCGAAGGGGGCCACGCTCTGCACCGCAGGGTCCGAGCTGGCCAGGATCATCATGAAGCCCTCTTGGGTGGCACGCAGCAGATAGGCGGCCAGGCAGGCGATGTGATGGCTGTGGTGAATGGTCAGCGAAGCGGTGCCATAGTCGCGCGCCTTGGGGATCAGTGCATCGATGCCCTGATGCACCAGCCACGGCCCGGGCAGGCGGCGGCCATCCCAGGCCAGCGCGGCGGCACGCTCCGAGAGCACCTCGGGTTGGCCGGTTTTGGCCATGCTGCCCTTTTCCAGTTCCTTGACGTAGGGGGCCAGCAGCGCCAGCCCGTGCGTGTCGTGGCCCAGCAGGTCGCCATCGACCAACGTGGCGGCGACGCTGTCAGCCTTGTCGGCCTCCAGGCCTGCACGCTGCAACAGAGTGGATGCGAACTGACGCAGGGCGTCAGCGGAGAAACGTTCGGGCATTGCCATGGAACCACCTTTCCTTGCTTGAATCATCGATTGAAATCTTTTCACCTCAGGCCAGGGCCAGCGGCTTCCTGCGCACCAGCTTGAGCACCAGCGGCAACAACCACAGCAGCAGCGTGATCACGCCCAGCGTGCCGGCAATGGGGCGCTCGAAGAAGGCCAGGAACTGGCCGTCGGACTTGATCATCGAGGTCACGAAATGTTCTTCCAGCATGCCGCCCAGCACCACGCCCAGCACCGCCGGTGCCACCGGGAAACCGTTCTCTTCCATCACGTAGGCCAGCAGACCGAACACCAGCATGATGCCCACGTCGGTGACACTGTTGTTGGTCGCATAGGAGCCGACGATACAGAACAGCAGGATCAGCGGCATCAGGATGCCGCGCGGGATGGAGAGGATGCGCTTGGCCATCTTGATGCACCAGAAGCCCAGCGGCAGCATCAGCAGGTTGGCCAGGATGAAGACCAGGAAGATCGCGTACATCGACACCGGGTTGTCGACGAAGATCATCGGTCCCGGATTGAGGTTCTTCATGTAGAGCACGCCGATGACGATGGCGGTGATCGAATCCCCCGGGATACCGAACACCAGCGCAGGAATCCAGGCCCCGGCCAGTGCCGAGTTATTGGCCGCGCCCGATTCGACGATGCCCTCCGGATGGCCGGTGCCGAATTTCTCCGGCTCCTTCGACATCTTCTTGCTCATCGCATACGACATCCAGGCCGCGATGTCAGCGCCCGCGCCGGGCAGCGCACCGACCAGGGTCCCGAGGACGCTGCCGCGCAAGACCGATTTCGGATACTTGAGCATCAGCCCCCACATGCCTTTGAAGACGTTGCCCACGCGGCTTTCCGCAACCTTCATGGTGAAGTCGCGCGAGACCGCGAAGCGCAGCACCTCGGACATGGCGAACATCCCGACCATCAGCGGCACCAGCGATACCCCGCCCAGCAGGTCGGGCTGATCAAAGGTGAAGCGCGGTGCGCCGGCCGGATTGCCCATGCCGACGGAGGCGATGAACATGCCCAGGAACAGCGAGACGAAGCCTTTCAAGGGATTGTCGGAGGCGATGAAGATGGCGCAGGTCAGGCCCAGCAGCACCAGCCAGAAATATTCGAAGGAGGAGAATTTCAGCGCCAGCTCGGCCAGCGCCGGTGCCGAGAAAATCAGCACGAAGGTACCGAACAATCCGCCGATGACCGAGAACACCAGGCTGGCGCCCAGCGCAATCTCGCCCTGCCCTTTCATGGTCATGGCATAGGCTTCATCGGTATAGGCGGCCGACGAAGGCGTGCCGGGAATGCGCAGCAGGCAGCCGGGAATGTCGCCCGAGAAGATCGCCATGGCCGTGGCCGAGACCATGGCTGCGATCGCAGGCACCGGCGGCATGAAGAAGGTCACCGGTACCAGCAACGCTACCGCCATGGTAGCGGACAGGCCGGGCACCGCTCCCATGAAGAGGCCGAAGATGGAAGACCCGAGGATCACCGCCAGCACGTAGGGATCAAACACCATCGCCAGTGCGGCGTAGAGGTTGGCAAGCATGTCGTCTCCTTACCAGGCCAGGGGCGTGAGGATGCCCCAGGGCAAAGGCACCTTGAGCAGTTTGTAGAAGATGGTGTGGATCAGCAGCGCACTGGCCATCGCCACCGGCAGGGCCACCAGCACGCGGGCGCGGAACGTCAGGAACAGCGCCAGCAGCAGCACGAAGGCCGTCGGCAGGAATCCCAGGGGTTCCGAGACCCCGATGTAGAACACCAGCGACAGCGGAATCAGCAGGAAGGAAAACACCGCATGGCCGCTGCGGAACCAGTCAGGCAGCGTGACCCAGCGCAAGTCCTGCTCATCAGCCCCCACCGTGGCAATGCGCGAAGCAGGCCCACCGCGTGCTGCGCGCGCCTGCCGCAAACCGCGCAGGCCACGCAGCACCAGCAGCACGGCGCAGATCATCAGCCCGCCGGCCAGCGCCTGCGGAAATACGTTGGGCCCGATATCCTGCCCCATCGCGGGCAGGCAGGAAGAAGCGATCCAGAGCACGACCGCAAGCACAGCGATCAGCAGCCCGGACAAGGCATCATTGATTTTCATGGGACAGTCCCGAAGCGAAGAGCACGATGAGAAGAGCGAGGCAGGCGCATCGATTGCGGTCAATGCGCCTGCTCCATGCCTGTTACCTGGCCATGCCCAGGGTCTTGAGGATGGCGCCCATGTCCTCGTCGCTCTTGTCCATGAACTTGCCGAACTCGCCGGCATCGGCATACTGCGTACCGAAGCCGCGTCCGCTCATGAAGTCCTTGTATTCCTTGCTGTCGTAGATCTTCTTGAGGCTGGCCGAGAGCTTGCCCTGTACATCGGCCGGCAGGCCCTTGGGCCCGACGATGCCGCGCCAGGCACCGTTGGTCCAGGTGCTGCCGGTCAGGCTCTTGAGCGTGGGCACCTTGGGATAGAGTGCCGCCGGTTCGTTGGCCATGATCACCAGTGGCGTGGCCTTGCCTGCGTCGATCAACGAACGGGCTTCCGGCAGCGAGGCTGCGACGATGTCCACCCCGCCCGCGGCCAGGTCCACCATGGCCGGCGCAGCGCCGTTGGAGGGCACGAAGCGCACCGCATTGGGCGCGACCTTGAGGTCATTCAACATGCCGGCCAGGCCCAGGTGCCAGATGCCGCCCTGCCCGGTGCCGGACGCCTTGAGCTTGCCCGGATTGGCCTTGATGGCCTTCAACAGGTCGTCGAAGTTCTTGTAGGGCGAATCGTTGCTCACGGTCAGCGCGGCCGGGTCGAAGTTCATCAGCGCCAGCGGCGTGAGGTCGCGCGGGGTCAGCTTGGTCAGGCCCTGGTGATGCATCATCGAAATCTCCACCGTGGCGATGCCGATGGTGTAGCCATCCGGCGTGGCACTGGCGATGGCCTGGTGGCCCACCGCGCCATTGCCGCCGGTGCGATTGACCACGTTGACCGGCTGGCCCAGGTCCTTCTCCAGCAAGGCGCCGATGATGCGGGCCGTGGCATCGGTACCGCCGCCGGCGCCCCAGGGCACGATCAGCGTGACCGGACGTTCGGGCCAGGCGGCAAAGGCCGCGGGGGCGGCCAGGACGGTGCAGGCCGCGCCTGCGGCCAGGATGGTCTTGAACAAGGTTCTGCGGGTCAACTGCATGGTCTCCTCCGTTGTCATCTGCGCTCATTGCGCGCAATGGGGTGCGGCTAACGTTTTGGCAAAGGACTTTCGTTACCGCTTCTCTGACCTGCGGGGAGCGCCGGAGTGATTGGCCATGCGGAAGAGATTTCCCCCCGCTGGTCTCCTGTGTTGTCTCTGTTGCGCAGGTCTCATGCCTTGCTGCTTGTTCTTGTAATCCGGACCGGGCCGGTGAGTCTGCATCATGCTGCTGGCCGCGCCCCCGCATTGGGATGAGTCGCGCAGAGGTCATGTGGTCTGACCAGCGGAGGCTAGAATTTCACATCACCCAGGCAGTGTCAAGGATGAATCGAATGGAACAAAAAAATTCATCCTTGGTGCCATGCAGCATTAATACCCCGTCGCAAAGCCTTGCCAGCTCTGGCTTTCAGGCGGGCTGTGTGTTTTACTGCATGTTGCAGCGGCGACGCAAAAAGCCAGCCTCACAATGCTGACAAAAAGCTTTCTCGCGATCTGGTATTACCACTTGACCAAACAAATCCGGCTGCAATAGACTCGCAGCCAATTACACAAGTCACGTCGCTTCAGCGTGTCTTGCCACCGTCGGGGACGGGGCAGGCCGCAAGGCAGAACGGACGGCACAGACCCAGCCGCCACGGCACCTGCCGGCGGCCCCAGGCAACGGAGACATCCCATTGGCTTATCCAGGCACAGCATCGCATGTGAACCGCAGGACGCCGGCTGGCCGGGCGCAAACGCGCCGCGCCGCCACCGCTGCCAGCGTGCGTGCGCGCCGCGCCTTGCATCGCTGCTCCGCTTTCGGGTCCCTGCTGGCCTTCCTGCTGATTGATTTTTCCCGCTATTTCTTTGACCAGGGCGACAGTCATCCTGTCGCCGCGCGCGCTCTCGCCTGAGTTTGACAAAGACCAGGTTCGCGCAGGCAGCAAGCATTGAACGGCACTGCCGGCCTCATCCGGCTGGCAGCACATGGATCGCATGAAGCAGGGCAAGGGACGCAGTGCGCGCTTGCGCACGCACCTTGCCAGGGAAACGACAATGACTGACGACACCAGGAAAAAATCCACCCGCCGCAGCCAGGCCTGGTTTGGCCGCCAGGACCGCGATGGTTTCATCTACCGCTCCTGGGTGAAGAACCGCGGCATCCCGCACGACCAGTTCGATGGCCGTCCGGTGATCGGCATCTGCAATACCTATTCCGAACTGACCCCCTGCAATTCGCACTTCCGCGCCCTGGCCGAACAGGTCAAGATCGGCATCTGGGAAGCCGGCGGCTTCCCGCTGGAATTCCCCGTGATGTCGCTGGGCGAGACCCTGCTGCGCCCCACCGCCATGCTCTACCGCAACCTGGCGAGCATGGATGTGGAAGAGTCGATCCGTGCCAATCCGCTCGATGGCGTGGTGCTGCTCATGGGCTGCGACAAGACCACGCCGGCGCTGCTGATGGGCGCGGCCTCGGTGGATGTGCCGACCATCGGTGTCTCCGGCGGTCCGATGCTCTCGGGCAAATACCGTGGCCGTGAACTGGGTTCCGGGACGGGCGTATGGCAGATGTCGGAAGATGTGCGCGCCGGCAAGATGACGCAGGAAGAATTCTTCGAAGCCGAAAGCTGCATGCACCGCTCGCACGGCCACTGCATGACCATGGGCACGGCTTCCACCATGGCCAGCATGGTCGAGGCGCTGGGCGTGGGCCTGCCGCACAATGCCGCCATTCCGGCCGTCGATGCGCGCCGCAACGTGCTGGCCCGCAACGCCGGCCGGCGCATCGTGCAGATGGTGGACGAAGACCTGGTGCTCTCCAAAATCCTCACCCGCCAGGCTTTTGAAAATGCCATTCGCGTCAACGCCGCCATCGGCGGCTCCACCAATGCGGTGATCCACCTGCTGGCCATTGCCGGCCGCATCGGCATCCAGCTCGACCTGAAGGATTGGGACGACATCGGCCAGCAACTGCCCTGCCTGCTGGACCTGCAGCCCTCGGGCAAATTCCTGATGGAAGATTTTTACTATGCGGGCGGCCTGCCGGCGGTGATCCGCCAACTGGAAAGCGTGATCGACAAGACCGCCCTGACCGCCAACGGCAAGACCCTGTGGGAGAACTGCCAGGATGCGCCGAACTGGAATCCGGAAGTCATCCGCAGCTTCGACCAGCCCTTCAAGGAAGCGGCCGGCATCGCCATCCTCAAGGGCAACCTGGCCCCGGACGGCGCCGTCATCAAGCCATCGGCCGCCACCCCTGCCCTGCTCAAACATCGTGGCCGTGCCGTGGTCTTCGAAAACAGCGACGACCTGCACAAGCGCATCGATGACGAGAACCTGGACGTCGATGAAACCTGCGTGCTGGTGCTCAAGAATTGCGGCCCCAAGGGTTACCCCGGCATGGCCGAAGCGGGCAACATGCCGCTGCCGCCGAAGGTGCTGCGCAAAGGCATCACGGATATGGTGCGCGTCTCGGATGCGCGCATGAGCGGGACCGCCTACGGCACCGTGGTGCTGCACGTCTCGCCGGAAGCGGCCGCCGGTGGGCCGCTGGCGCTGGTGCAGAACGGCGACTTCATCGAACTCGATGTGGAGGCGCGCAAGCTGCACCTGGATGTGTCGGACGAAGAACTGGCACGCCGCCGTGCGCAATGGCAAAAGCCGGAACTGCCGCCGCAGATGCAGCGCGGCTGGGTCAAGCTCTATGTGGACCACGTGCAGCAGGCCAACCAGGGTGCGGACCTTGATTTCCTGGTCGGCAAGAGCGGACCTTACGTGCCCAAGGACAATCACTGAACTGGCCTGCCCTTGCCTCCAGCAACGGCGGCAAGGGCAGGAGAAATTTTCAAAGCCAACTGGCTTGACCGAATCCCACCTGCAGCAACGCATCAGGCATCACAAGCTTCACAGGCTTCAACAAGCAGCATTAAGCAAAAGTTAAGGGTCATTCAAACAGCATTAAATTCAGCTTAATACCAGCATCCGTCGTACCCCGGGACCACGGTACAGCCACACAAGCGGCGGCCGTGTTCCAGGAAGTAGTTGCATCAGGTGGACCAAGACAACCATCACGGAGACGAGCAATGAAAGTACTGATTACGGACTACGATTTCCCCGACGTCGACCTGGAGCTTGCGCTCTACAAGGAAGCCGGTGTGGAAGTCGTGACCGCGCAATGCCGCACGGAAGAGGAGGTCATCGCCGCCTCCGCAGGATGCCAGGGCCTGCTGGTGCAATACGCACCGGTGAACGCCAAGGTCTTTGCGGCCCGTCCTGAAATCCGCATCGCCAGCCGCTATGGCGCCGGCTTCGACACCATCAACACGGCTGACGCCGCAGCCCACGGCGTGTGGGTCGCCAACTCGCCCGACTATGGCGTGGGCGAAGTGGCCACCCATGCGCTGGCCATGGCACTGGACCTGATCCGCAACATCACCGTCTATGACCGTGCCGTGAAAGCCGGTCAATGGCACTACACCACGGCCGGCATCATTCCGCGCGCCTCCGATCTCACCATCGGCATCATCGGCCTGGGCCGCATCGGCAAGCGCATGGCGCATATCTCGCGCAATCTCTTCAAGCGCGTCATTGCCTATGATCCCTACATCATCGATGGCGATTTCCCCGCCTACGTGGAACGCGTGAGCCGCGAAGAGTTGTTCCGGCAGGCGCATGTGGTGTCGCTGCATACGCCCTTGAACGACGAGACGCGCAACATGATCGACGCTTCGCTGCTCGATCTGCTGCAGCCGCAGAGCTACCTGGTGAACTCCGCACGCGGCGGCCTCATCAAGATCGACGACCTTCTCGCTGCGCTGGAAAACGGCCAGCTCAAGGGGGCGGCGCTGGATGTGCTGCCGGTGGAGCCGCCGCAGACGGCCTCGGCTATCGTGCAGCATCCACGTGTGCTATTGTCGCCGCACGCGGCCTTCTTCTCGGATGTCGCAGCGCGCGAACTGCGGCGCAAGGCGGCCCAGAACCTGATCGACTGGGACCGCAACGGGCGACCCTCCTACGTGGTCGTTCAGGGCAAGAACAAATAAGTCAAAACAATCACCCCGGGAAACGGGGCGCCAACGCAGCACCGCGCCGCCCGCCAGCCGGCGCTGCATCAGTGTAGACAACGAAAAAAAAGGAAGACCGGCAGGATCTTCCACGCGTCCCTCCACAGGACGTGCCTGAACAAAGTGCGTTGTGAACGGCTCCGCCTGGAACCGGTTCCGCAGCGTCGATACGAGGATAGACACGAGGAGCATTTGATGGCATCAGTACAGATCCGCGCAGTCAAGAAACAGTTCGGCAGCACCCAGATCATCCGGGGCGTCGACATCGATATCGCCGATGGCGAATTCACCGTCCTGGTCGGTCCGTCCGGCTGCGGCAAGTCGACGCTGCTGCGCATGCTGGCGGGGCTGGAGGAAATCACCGGCGGCGAGATCCTCATCGGCGGCACCGTGGTCAACAACGTCCAGCCCAAGGACCGCGACATCGCCATGGTGTTCCAGAACTACGCGCTCTATCCGCACATGACGGTGCGCGACAACATGGCCTTCTCGCTCACCCTGGCCAAAAAGGACAAGTCCTTCGTGGAAGAACGCGTCAAGAAGGCCGCCGACATCCTCGGCCTGAACCAGCTGCTGGACCGCTATCCGCGCCAGCTCTCGGGCGGCCAGCGCCAGCGCGTGGCCATGGGCCGCGCCATCGTGCGCGATCCGCAGGTGTTCCTCTTCGACGAACCGCTCTCCAACCTCGATGCCAAGCTGCGCGTGCAGATGCGCACCGAGATCAAGGAATTGCACCAGCGCTTGAAGACCACTTCCATCTATGTCACCCACGACCAGATCGAAGCCATGACCATGGCCGACCAGATCGTGGTCATGCGCGATGGCCTGGTGGAACAACGCGGCCGTCCGCTGGACCTGTACGACCATCCGGCCAACCTGTTCGTGGCCGGCTTCATTGGTTCGCCCGCGATGAACTTCATCCCCGCCACCCTGCGCCGCAACGGTGGCGATGGTGCCGCAGAAGTCGAGTTCGCCGACGGTACCCGCGTACCAGCACCCTATGGCAGCGCCCTGCAGGGCAATGACGGGCAGAAGGTCACCTACGGCGTGCGTCCCGAGCACCTCTCCATCGGCGCGGCCGGGCAAGGCATTGCCACCAAGGTCATCGTGGTGGAACCGACCGGGGCCGATACCGAAGTGTTCTCGCGCTTCGGCGAGACCAGCCTCACCTCGATCTTCCGCGAGCGCCATGATTTCGGCGCGGGCGACGTGATCCACCTGGTTCCCGACCACAGCCGCACGCACCTGTTTGACGCCGAATCGGGCAAGTCGCTGGCGGCCCGCTGATCCAACGCACCATCACTGCAGTAACCCAAGCACCACCCGTAGCGCAGCATCACAAGAAAAAGAGTCCATCCGCAAGAACAGCCGTTCGAGAGCGGTCCAATTCGACTTTCAACCGAAGGAGTAGGAGACATGAGCAAGCTGACACGACGCGAATTCCTGGTCACCAGCGCTGCCGCCGCAGCCGCATCGGGCATGGGCGTGAACGCCTTTGCCGCAGGCCCCGGCGCGGCTGGCACCGACAGCATCAAGTACCCCATCGAACAGGGCGCGACCCTGCGCATCCTGCGCTGGAAGCGTTTCGTCCAGGGCGATGAAGACCTGTGGAACGCCAACGTCAAGAAATTCACCGAACTGACCGGCGTGGCCGTGCGCACCGACAGCGAAGGCTGGGAAGACGTGCGCCCGAAATCGGCCGTGGCCGCCAACGTGGGCAGCGGTCCGGACATCGTGCTGGGCTGGTTTGACGACCCGCAACAGTACCCGACCAAGCTGATCGACATGACCGACCTGGCCGATTCGCTGGGCAAGCGTTATGGCGGCTGGTACGACGTCTGCCGCAAGTACGGCACCAAGGACGGCAAGTGGATCGCCCTGCCGCTGGGCGTGATCGGCAATGCCCTGGTCTATCGCGAAAGCCAGATCAAGGCCGCCGGCTTCGATGCCATTCCCAAGGACACGGCCGGCTTCCTCAAGCTGTGCCAGGCCTTGAAGGCCAAGGACACTCCGGTCGGCTTCGCCCTGGGCAAGGCCGTCGGTGACGCCAACAACTGGGCACACTGGCTGCTGTGGTCGCATGGCGGCAAGCTGGTCGACAAGAACGGACAGGTCGCCATCAACTCGGCCGAGACCCGCGCCGCGCTGGAATACGCCAAGCAGCTCTATGCCACCTTCGTGCCCGGCACCCTGTCGTGGCAGGATCCGTCCAACAACAAGGCCTACCTGGATGGCCAGATCAGCCTCACGGCCAACGGCATCTCGGTGTATTACGCCGCCAAGAACTCGCAGGATCCCAAGCTGCAGGACATCGCCAAGGATACCCAGCACGCGCACTTCCCGGTCGGCCCGGCCGGCAAGCCCACCGAGCTGATGCAGATCACGCAGATGATGGTGTTCAAGCACACCAAGTTTCCCAATGCGGCCAAGGCCTTCGTGCAATTCATGTTCGAGCCGGACCAGTACAACCCGTGGATGAAGGCTTCCATCGGCTATGTCAGCCAGCCGCTGAAGGCCTACGAGAAGAACCCGGTCTGGACCGACGATCCGAAGGCCACGGTGTACCGCGACTCGGCCTCGCTGATGCTGGACCATGGCCACGAAGGCCCGCTGGGACAGGCCTCGGCGGCTTGCATGGCGGACTACGTGGTGGTGGACATGGTGGCCGAGGCCGCCTCGGGCGCCAAGACCGTGCAGCAGGCCATCGATCGTGCGGCCGAGCGCGCCAAGCGGTATTACAAGACCTGATGGCAGCAGCCTGAACGTCAGCAAGGCGGATCCGGGTTCCCTCGGGACAGCGGGCAAAGGGGCAGGTTGTCAGGGCTTGCCGACCCGGTCCCGCCGCGCTGGCGCATCGCGACGCGTCACTACCGTATTGGCCGCAGGCCTGGCTTGCGGCCCTTTCATCGAGGCACATCATGCTATCCCGATTCCTGAACAACCGTAACGTACTGGGCATGCTGTTCATGGCCCCGGCCGTGATCCTGCTGGTGGTGTTCCTGACCTACCCGCTGGGCCTGGGCATCTGGCTGGGCTTCACCGATACCAAGATCGGCGGCGAAGGCAGCTTCATCGGCCTGGACAACTACACTTACCTGGCCGGCGATTCGCTGGCGCAGCTGTCGCTGTTCAATACCGTGTTCTACACGGTCAGCGCCAGCATCCTGAAATTCGCACTGGGCCTGTGGCTGGCCATCCTGCTCAACAAGAACGTGCCGCTGAAGACCTTCTTCCGCGCCATCGTGCTGTTGCCCTGGATCGTGCCGACTGCGCTCTCGGCCCTGGCCTTCTGGTGGCTGTATGACGCACAGTTCTCCGTCATCAGCTGGGCCCTGCACAAGATGGGCCTGATCGACCGCTACATCGACTTCCTGGGCGACCCGTGGAATGCGCGCTGGTCCACCGTCTTTGCCAACGTCTGGCGCGGCATTCCCTTCGTGGCGATCTCGCTGCTGGCGGGCCTGCAGACGATCTCGCCCTCGCTCTATGAGGCGGCCGCCATCGACGGTGCCACGCCCTGGCAGCAGTTCCGCCACGTGACGCTGCCCTTGCTCACGCCCATCATTGCGGTGGTGATGACCTTCTCGGTGCTGTTCACCTTCACCGACTTCCAGCTGATCTATGTGCTCACGCGCGGCGGTCCGCTCAATGCGACGCACCTGATGGCCACGCTCTCCTTCCAGCGCGCCATTCCGGGCGGTGCCCTGGGTGAAGGCGCGGCACTGGCAACCTACATGATTCCCTTCCTGCTGGCAGCGATCATGTTCTCGTATTTCGGCCTGCAACGTCGCGGCTGGCAACAAGGAGGTGACAAATAATGGCCAAGAAAAAAGACGACCAGCAGGAAACCCAGGGCATGGATTTCCTGCAATCGACACCGCGCCGCTGGGTGACGATCTACATTCCGCTGCTGATCTTCCTGTTCGTGCTGCTGTTCCCGTTCTACTGGATGGTGGTCACGGCCTTCAAGCCGGACAATGAATTGCTCTCGCAGACCGGCAACCCCTTCTGGGTCGTTGCCCCGACGCTGGCGCACTTCAAGAAACTGCTGTTCCAGACCCAGTATCCGGCCTGGCTGCTCAACACGGTGATCGTGTCGGTGGTGTCGACCTTCGCCTCGCTGGCGGCCAGCGTCTTTGCCGCCTATGCGATCGAACGCCTGCGCTTCCAGGGCTCCAAGCAGGTCGGGCTGGGCATCTTCCTGGCCTACCTGATCCCGCCCTCGATCCTGTTCATTCCGCTGGCGGCGATCGTGTTCAAGCTGGGGCTGTTCGATACGCGCTGGGCGCTGATCCTGACCTATCCGACCTTCCTGATCCCGTTCTGCACCTGGTTGCTGATGGGCTACTTCCGCTCGATTCCTTATGAGCTGGAAGAGTGCGCGCTCATCGATGGCGCCACCCGCTGGGAGATCCTGGTCAAGATCATCCTGCCGCTGGCGGTGCCGGGCTTGATCTCGGCGGGCATCTTTGCCTTCACGCTGTCGTGGAACGAGTTCATCTATGCGCTGACTTTCATCTCCTCCTCCGAGGTGAAGACGGTGCCGGTGGGGATCGTCACCGAGCTGGTGGAAGGCGACGTCTATCACTGGGGCGCACTGATGGCCGGGGCGCTCCTGGGCTCGCTGCCAGTGGCGGTGGTGTATTCGTTCTTCGTGGAGTATTACGTATCGGGGATGACGGGGGCGGTGAAAGAGTAGCCTGCCTCCGCTTCCGCCTGCGATGAAACGGCACCCTCAGGGGTGCCGTTTTTTTTGCCTGCCATCAACACCCGATGCAAAGGTCAGGTGAAGTCAGGATTGCAAGGTGCGTGCTCGTTGCAAGCGCAACACGCATGGCTTTCAACCAAAGCTCATCAGCGGTTAAGATCGCGGTGACGCATCGCGTCAGCCATGAAGAAACGGCATCCTGCTCCGGATGCCAGTTCGTTCCAACAATAACGAAAAACGTAAAGGGAAGGGCAACATGGAATTCACTTATCACAATATCCTGCTGGACAACGGGACCTACACCAAGCCAGATACCATTCTTCTGCAGGATCACCCCCAGGCGATCTCGGCGAGGAAAGTTCTGAACCTGGCCTTTCCCGGCAACCGCCGCAATTACCGGATCATCGACCTGGGATGCCTGGAAGGTGGCTACACGGTGGAATTTGCCCGCATGGGATTTGAATCCATCGGGTTGGAGGTACGGGAGGAAAACTTTGCGTGCTGCAATTACGTGAAGCAGAACCTGAACCTGCAGAACCTGCATTTCGTCAAGGACACGGCCTGGAATCTTGATCGCTACGGTCCTTTCGATGCCTCGTTCTGCTGCGGTCTGCTGTATCACTTCGACAAACCCCGCGCCTTCCTGGAAAAGCTGGCGCGTCACACCAAGAAGGTGATGATCCTGCAGACGCACTTTTCCACATCACTGGAAGATGGCGTGAAGTATTACAGCCTCTCCCCCATGCAGGTCAATGAAGGCCTCAACGGTCGCTGGTACCACGAGTTCCATCCCAGCACGCCCTACGAGGAGCGCGAAAAACTGCGCTGGGCGTCCTATGAGAACGATCGTTCCTTCTGGATACAGAAGGAACATCTGCTCGGACTGATCCACGACCTGGGCTTCACCACGGTGTTTGAACAGTACGACAACTGGGCCCCCAACATGGGAGAAAACCTGGAGAAGAACTACGCCGGCACGCTGCGCAGTACCTTCGTGGGCATTCGCGATCTGTAAGCCACAACCGTAAAAAAATCCCCGCGTTGTGCAGACGCGGGGATCGTTGATAGCCCGGCAGATGCCGGACCATCGCTCACTACTGCTGCTCACTACTGCTTGGCCAGTGGCGCACTCCCCGCCTCCACCGTTTTCTTCTCCGGCAGCTGCTTGCGCACCTTGGCCACGTCGGACGCGTTCACCGAAGACGCCTGGTTACCCCAGCTGCTACGGATGAAGGTGACCACATCGGCCACTTCCTGGTCCGACAGCCGGCTGGCAAAGCCCGGCATGGCGAACTGGGTCGGTGCCTTGTGCGTCCACGGCATTTCGGCCCCCTCCAGCACGATGCGGATCAGCGAAGCCGGGTTCTCGGCATTGACCGTCGGCGACAAGGCCAGGGTCGGGAAGGTCTCGTCATAGCCCTTGCCGCTGCTGCGATGGCAGGCCGCGCAATTGTTCAGGAAAGCCATCGCACCCGGACTCTGGTCGCTGCCTTTGCGCAAGGCCTGGTGGGTCTTGTCGTCATAGGCCAGCGCTGGCGTGCCCTCCTTCACCGCCTTCAAGGACTTCAGGTACTTGGCCATGGCCGAGAGATCTTCCTCGGTCATGTACTGGGTACTGTTGGCCACCACGTCGGCCATGCCGCCAAAGGCAGCGGAATGGCTGTTGCGGCCGGTCTTGAGGAAGGCCACGATGTCAGCCTCGCTCCAGTTGCCCAGACCATCGCGGGCATCACCGCGCAGGTTGTTGGCCAGGTAGCCGTCGATCACGCCACCGGAGAGGAACTGACTGCTGTCATTGGACAGCGCCTTTTCCTGCATGCCCGCGCCGCGCGGCGTGTGGCAGGCACCACAGTGGCCCAGGCCTTCTACCAGGTATTGGCCGCGGACCAGTGGACTGTTGTCCTCCGGACCATCGGCCGCCACTGCCGGCGCGAACACCTTGCGCCAGACCGACAACGGCCAGCGCATCGACAGGGGCCAGGTGATGTCCACACCGCGATTGGGTGCGGGATCGGCCTGCACGCCCTGCATGAAGTAGGCATAGAGCGCCTTCACGTCTGCCGGCTTGACTTTGGCGTAGGAGGGATACGGCATGGCCGGATAGAGCGACGCGCCATCCTTGCGGATGCCGTGACGCAGCGCACGGTCGAAATCCTCTTCGCTGTAGTTGCCGATGCCGTGTTCCTTGTCCGGCGTGATGTTGGACGAATACACCGTGCCGATGGGCGTAGCAATGGGCAAGCCACCCGCAAAGGGCTTGCCGCCCTTGGCGGTGTGGCAGGCCACGCAGTCCCCGGCCTTGGCCAGGTACTCGCCACGCTGCACCAGCTGCTGGTCGGCCGAGGAAGCGGCGGCATTGCTCTGCGCTGCTGCGGTGAAGGCGGTCAGCGACATGACGGCCGCACAGGCGGCGATGAAATAATGCTTGATCATGATGGTCGTCATCCTTATGCCTGCACCAGCGGGCCGGGGTTTTTCAGATACTGCTCACGGATGGCCTTGGCGGAGTGATACGCCAGCGCCGTGACCAGCCCGGTCGGGTTGTAGCCCATGTTCTGCGGGAAGGCGCAAGCGCCGTAGACGAACACGTTGGGCACATCCCAGCTTTGCAGGTATTTGTTGACCACGCTGTTCTTGGGTGTGGTCCCCATGATGGCGCCCCCGGTGAGGTGGGTCGATTGATAGACCCGCGTATCCCAGGACGACCCGGTCTTGCGTACCGCCTTGACGACCTTCTCCGGATTCATGGCCTGGCCGACCTTCTCCATCTCGCCGGCGATGTAGGTCAGCATCTTGCCTTCGTTCTCCTTCCAGTTCAGGGTCATGCGCAAGAGCGGCTGGCCATTGGCATCCTTGTAGGTCGGATCCAGCGACAGATAGCAATCGCGATACGCCATCACCGAACCGGACATGCCGATGGTGAGCGTGCGCTGGTAGGCATCCTGCACGCTGGCCTTCCATTCGGAACCCCAGTTGGGGACCTTCTCGCCCGGCATGGTGCCGGCCTGCTTGATCGGACGGCCGCCATAGCGCACGTGACGAATCGAGGCACCGCCGATGAAGCCCAGCGGACCGTGATCGAACTGGTCGGCGTTGAGGTCGTCCATGCCCACGCCACCTGCACCGGTGCCGATGAAGGGATTGAACTGCGTGCCCTTGGGCATGACCACGTTGATGCCGCCGTTGTACTGGTAGGCGAAATTCTTGCCGACCACGCCTTCGCCGGAGACCGGGTCATAGGGCTTGCCGATGCCCGAGAGCAGCAGCAGGCGGACGTTGTGGGTCTGGAAGGCGGTCAGCAGGACCAGGTCGGCGGGCTGCTCGACTTCGCGGCCCTGGGCGTCGATGTAGGTGACGCCGGTCGCACGCTTGCCCGAGGCATCCAGGTTGACCTTGATGACCTGGGCCTTGGTGCGTACCTCGAAGTTCTTGCGCTTCAACAGTACCGGCAGGATGGTGGTCTGCGGCGATGCCTTGGAATACATGTAGCAGCCGTAGTTTTCGCAGAAGCCGCAGTAATTGCAGGGGCCGATGCGCACGCCATACGGATTGGTGAAGGGCTGCGAAGCATTGGCCGCGGGGGCCGGATAAGGGTGGTAGCCGACGTCGCGCATGGCCTTCTCGACCAGCGAGGCGCTGTACTGGTACTGCAGCGGCGGGGTCGGGAATTCATCGCTGCGCTCGCCTTCCAGCGGATTGCCGCCGGCCACGATCTGGCCCTTGAGATTGCCAGCCTTGCCGGAAACCGCCATGACCTTTTCCGAGAAATCGTAGAAAGGCTCCAGCTCCTTGTAGGTCACGCCATGGTCCTGGATGGTCATGTCCTCGGGGATGAATTTCTTGCCGTATTTCTGCTCGTGGTGCGTGCGCATTTCCAGCTCTTCGGGCAGGTTGCGGTACATCATGCCGTTCCAGTGGAAACCGGCACCGCCCACGCCATCGCCCAGCAGGAAGGAACCATGCTGGCGGTAGGGCACGGCCACGTCGGAGAGCGTATGACGAATCGTCACGGTCTCGCGCGAGAGGTCCTGGAACAGCGCGCCGCGCACGGAGTATTTCAGTTCATCGACAGCCTTCGGATAAGGCGTGTCGGTGTTGGTGTCACGCATGTCGCCGCGTTCCAGCGCCAGCACGTTCAGGCCGGCTTCGGTGAGCTCCATGCCCATGATGGAGCCGGTCCAGCCCAGGCCCACCATCACTACATCCACTTTGTCTTTTTTGATAGCCATGATCAGCCCTTCTCTCCCAGAATCGACACGGGGCCGTATGGATATTTGACGTTGTATTGATCGACCCAGTCGGCGTAATCGGCGCGCGCACCGGGGAAGCCGACCATCTTCCAGCCGCCCATCTTCTGGTTGCCGCCGTACATCGGGTCGGCAAAATAACCTTCCTTGGTATTGCCCAGCATGAAGCTGAAGAAGGTCTTGGCGGGCACGGTATCGAAAGCGATCTTGCCGCCTTCCATCATCTTGAGCACCTCCAGCTGCTTGGCCTTGTCGAGTTCGGCGAAGACCTTGCCGTGGTTCTTGCTGCACCAGTCATTGCAGGCAGCGATGCCCTGGCGGTAGATGTCGCGCGGCACCAGCGAGAGCTGGTAGCCGAGTTCCGGCACGCTGTCCGGGTGGAAGGGACCTTGCATGTACCAGAGCTTGCCGGCGCCGTAGGGGGTTTCCATCTGGCGGTCGATGAACTCGGGCACGCCGGTTTCGAGCGCACCGGCACCGTACTGGTCGGAGGGGATGAGGTGATCGACGGCGGCGTTGAGGAAGGCCCATTCAGGCGCGGTGAAGTAGGTGGGCGTGTAGGCGCGGGGCTTGCCGGGTTCGCTGCTGTCGGCCATTGCCGGCTGGCTGACTGCAACGGTGGTGGCTCCGCCTAGCGTGGTCGCGGCTGGGACGATGGCCAACACCTGGCGCAGGAAGCGCCGCCTGGGCTCTTTATCTTGTGACATGAGTATCCTTTGGACGTGGGATTTGACGAGGGCAATGCAGGATGCTGGCGCGAGCGGTGCGGCAAGGATGAACGCTCCCCTGCGTACCGGACGGACGCACTCTCTTCTTGTTATGGTGAGACTGCCTGTGCAGCGGCTCCGGGCACCGCTGCACAGGTGGATGAATCAGTTCGGCAGGGCATCGGCCCTGCCCTGCTTCAAGACTTCAGGACTTCAGGCCAGCACTTCGCCGAAGAAGGCCTGCAATGCGACCGCGGCGCGTTCTGCCGTCTGGCGGTGGTAGAAGAAGCCGGGATGGTTGGCATCCGGATCGGTGAAGGAGTGGCCGGCCAAGCCATAGTTGACCAGTTGCCAGTCAACCTTGAGCGCGCTCATTTCGTCGATGAAGCCATTGACCTGATCGCGCGGCACCGACGGGTCCTGCACGCCGTGCAGCACCAGGACCGCTCCCTTGACCTTGCTCTCGCCCGGGGCCGGGGTATCGAGCGCACCGTGCAGCGACACCGTGCCGCGCACGTCCGCACCATCACGCGCCAGTTCCAGCGCAGCGGTGCCGCCGAAGCAGAAACCGCTGGCGCCCAGCTTGCCGGCATCGAGCTTGACGAAGGTCTGCTCGCGCAAGACCTTCAGCACGCCGTGCATGCGCTTGCGCAGTTCGGCGCGATTCTTCTTCAGCGGAATGATGGCGGCCAGGGCTTCGTCCGGATTGCTCGGGCGCAGGCTCTTGCCGAACACGTCGGCCACCAGGATGGCATGGCCAGCGCCGATGGTAGTGGCGGCGATTTCCAGCGCCTGCTGGCGCAGGCCGAAGTAGTTGGGGACGGTCAGCACGCCTGACACCGGCGGCTGTGCCTTGTTGTAGAGCAGGACGCTTTCGTAATCGATGCCATCGGCGCTATGGGCGATGCTCTCGATGCCGAGGTCGGTGACGGGGATGCCGAGCTTCTCGGCGATGGCGGCGGTGTTCCAGGACGTGGACATGGATGGTGGCTCCTTTGGTTGGCAAACGCCGCCCGGCGTGGAGACCGGGCGGCGTTCAGGAAACTTTTGTTTGGCGCGAAGATGAACCACAGGGGCAATTGCTGCTGCATGGCCGTGCTGTTTCCAGCTCAGCCATGCCCTTGCCTTGACCGTGTTCGGGCAGCAATGTTCGCACAAACAGTGCATTTCTGCAGAAGGTCAGACCAGTGAAGCACGAACAAATGCGAGGCCGATACCTACAACATCCATACAAGCAGCGTGGTGATCAGCGACAACTTGACTTTTACTTGCGAGCAATGGATTCTTGCCCGACCCCATCGGCAGACCTCTTCCATACAACGACCAATACAAGAGCTTCCATGAACGATCATCCTGACTTGCCTGAATCTTCCCTTCCCTCGCCTTCCGTTCCGGCGGCGCCCGGCAATTTCGCGACCGCCCTGCGTGACTCGGCCGACCACAGTGCACCGCAGGCCTTTACCTTCAGCGGACGCGGCTCCGAATATTTCCGCATCTGGATCGTCAACCTGCTGCTGTCGATCGTTACGCTGGGCATCTATTCGGCCTGGGCCAAAGTGCGTCGGCTGCGCTACTTCTACGACAACACCTCGGTGGCCGGGGCCAGCTTCGACTATCACGGCAACCCCGTCGCCATCCTCAAGGGACGCATCCTGGCCGTCGTGCTGATCGTGGCGTACCAGATCGCCGGCTACATCAACCTCCTGCTGGGCCTGATTGCCGCGCTGGCCTTGATGCTGGCCAGTCCCTGGCTGATCTGGCGCAGCCTGCAGTTCAAGCTCTACAACACCAGCTATCGCGGCATCCGCTTCGGTTTTCGCGGCAGCTTCGGCGGCGCATTCAAGAATTTCCTGCTGTGGCCCATGCTCTCGGGTATCAGCCTGGGCCTGTTGATGCCGATGGCGGCGCAGCGCTTCAAGCGCTTCCAGCACAATGAAGCGCGCTTCGGTGCCACCCACTTTTCCTTCCACGGTTCGGTCGGCGCGTTCTATCTGGCCTTTGCGGCCGGTATCGGCGGCTGGATCGCCGGCTCGGTGCTCATCGTGGTCGGCTTTGGCGGCGTGGCACTGTTCCAGTCGGTGCAGTCGGGTGCGGGCTCGATCGCCGCGTTCGGGCTGATGCTGTTCGCCCTGTATGCCTGGTCTTTCCTCATCATTCCGCTGTGGATCACGCTGCTGCAGAACCTGGTGTGGAACAATACGCGCCTGGGCGAGCATCGCTTCGAAAGCCGCATGCGCTGGGGCCGCACCGCCATCATCCTGCTCACCAACGTGCTCGGCATCGCCTTCACGCTGGGTCTGTTCACCCCCTTCGCTCAGATCCGCATGATGCGCTACCGCATCGAGTCGGTCACGCTGCTGCCGGCGGGCAGCCTGGATGACTTCATCGCTTCCAGCGAATCACCCGGCTCGGCCACCGGCGAAGGCCTGGGCGACCTGCTCGACTTCGACCTGTCGATGTAAGCCATGACCGTCTCCGCTTCCTACTACGACGGCAAGACGTCAAAGCGCCACCAGGTGACGCTGGCCGTCAGCGATGGCATGGCCCAGGTGCGCGGCGAGGTGGAGCGGGACTGTCCGATCGCCCAATTGCGCGTCTCCGAGCGCCTGAACCGGGCAGCGCGCAAGGTCAGCTTCCCCGATGGTGCCTATCTGGAGATCATCGACGGTGCTGCCTTCAGCGCCCTGCTGCACGACACCGGCCACCGCGATTCACTGGTGGTCCGGCTGCAGCAAAGCTGGCGGCATGCGCTGGCGGCCTGCGCGGCGCTGGTCGCGGTGGTGGTACTGAGCTACCTGTACCTGCTGCCGCTGGCCGCGCAGGGCATCACGGCCATCCTGCCGGTGGCGGTGGATCGCCAGGTCGGTCAAGGTACGCTGGACTTCCTCGACCAGCACGTATTGGCCCCCAGCCAGCTCGACGCCCAGCGGGCCAAGGGCATCACGTCGCGCTTTCGTGCCCTGACCGCGCCGATGGCGGATGCGCCCGACTACCAGATCGTGTTCCGCAAGAGCCGCATCGGCCCCAACGCCTTCGCCCTGCCCTCGGGCCAGATCGTGGTCACCGATGAGATCGTGCAGCTGCTTGATGATGATGACGCCCTCATGGGGGTGCTGGCCCATGAACTGGGCCATGTGCACCGGCGCCACCTGATGCGGCGGCTGATCCAGAGTTCGGCCATCGCGGCCACGGCCACCTTGCTGTTCGGCGATGTCTCGGCGGTCCTGGCCAACATCCCGACGGTCTTGCTGGATCTGAAGTATTCGCGCGATATCGAACGCGAGGCCGATGATTACGCCATCGCCATGTTCAAGGCCAATGGCCTGCCGCGCCAGAAACTGGCGCTGGTGTTCGAGAAACTGGAAGACATGGGCAAGAGCAAGGACAGTCCGGCAGCACGTTACCTGTCCAGCCATCCGGCCAATGAGGAACGCATCGCGCACATCCTCGGTGCCCGCTGAGCGCAAGTACTGCCTGCAATAAAAAACCCGGTGCGCAGGCGCGCACCGGGCTTCCGCCATCAAACTGTCGCACGTCTGATGTCCCGGCTAACCCGGGCTCTCGTTTCCTTCCACCAGTGCCTTGAGCGAATCCAGCACCAGTCCGTTGCTGCGGATCCAGTCCTGGCCACTGCGTTCGCTGATCACATCATCCTGGTCCGGCGAGGACAGATCGATGATCTCGCTCTCCAGCGATTCGATCGAGAGCGCCGTCGTAAACGCCTTGACGACCGGCTTGGTCAGGTCCTTGTGATTCTGGCGAATCACCAGCGCTGTGCGGCCTGAACGCAACTTGACGATGGATCCGATGGGATAGATGCCCAGCGTCTTGACGAAGGTCAGGAAGATGGGGCGATCGAAGTGGCCGCTCCAGCTGGCCATGCGTGCCAGCGACTCGGCCGGGTCCCAGGCGGATTTGTAGGTGCGGTCGGAGGTGATGGCGTCATACACGTCACACACCGCCGCCATGCGCGAATACAGATCGATCTGGTTGCCCTGCTGACGCCCCGGATAGCCGGTGCCATCGATCTTTTCGTGATGATGCAGGCAGACGTCGAGCACATAGTCCGGCACCCCCGCGAAGCCGCTCAGGTATTCATAGCCCAGCGTAGGATGGCGCTGGATGATGCGGAATTCCTGATCGGTCAGCTTGCCGGGCTTGTTGAGCACGTCGAGCGGAATGAACGCCTTGCCCACATCGTGCAGGTAGCCGGCCAGTCCGGCTTCCTTGCAGGCCGTATTGTCCATGCCCAGCGTGCGTGCCAGTGCCACCATCATGGTGCAGACGGCAATGGAATGCAGGTAGGTGTATTCGTCGGCGCGCTTCAAGCGGATGATGCTGAGCAGGGCATTCGAATTGCGCGTGACCGAGGCGGCGATTTCTTCCACCAGGTCCTGGCATTGCGCGACATCCAGGGTCTTGCCCAGGCGCGCCTGCCGGAACATCTGCTGCGTCGATACCTTGGCGCTCTCGTAGAGCCGCAGGGCTTCGCTCAGTTCGTTGCGATACTCGTCCTCTGGCGTGAGCGGCACCGGCTTCACACGCGGTTCTGCGGCCACGTCCATTGCTTCGACGGCGCTACCCGGAATGACATCCCGGCCCAGCGCGACGTCGATCCAGCAGAACTCGAAGCCGGCGCTGCGGGCGCGGCTGATGTCTGCGGCCTGCTCGATCAGGAACTTGCTGCGCCAGAACGGATTGTCGATCCAGGGGCCATCGAAACCGGAAAAATACATGCCCACGGCCAAGTCGTCGACGCTGATTTTTTTGAGTTGTGTCATCTGAGCCTGAGTGAAGTTGCTTCGCCGCGACATCGCCCCGGCTTGTGGCCCGACTGTATTACATCTTGAGCGGATTGATTAGCGGAAAATTCCTGATGACACTCGTTAGAGAAACGATGCAATCTCCAAAACGTACAGTGTTGTCCGTGCAGACAAAGAAAAACCCGGGGCGCTGGCGCGGCCCGGGTCGGCAGGTGAGGCAGGCGTGACGAGTCAATGACTCGCGATGTCAGTGACGCTGCTCTTCCTGCGACATGCTCGACAAGCCCGAATACAGGCTGCAGCAATGCGGCGCACCGCGGTGCGAACCGGTGTCGAGTTCACTGGAGTCATTGAGAAAATCAACCAGCTTGCGATAGAGTTGTGCGAAGTAGTGCATGACTTACCCCCTTTCACTATTGACTGATGGCAGGCTCCCGAAGGTTTTCTGCCAGTGCCGGTCTGTCCATGGTGTCGACTCATACGGCCGGCACGAACCGTATAAATTGTTTATATCATTTATTCTAGGTGCATGCAGGCCGCGCGTCTATCAGGATTTCTCTGACATGGCTGTGGTTGTTGCGCGTAATCATCACTTCAGCCAACCCTACACGCAGCCTGCCTGCACCTTCAGCCATGTCCGGAAAGCCGCCATGGCGGCGGTTTGCGGGCGTGACTTCAAGCGCGTGAGCCAGTAGGCACCGAGCACGATGCGCTGTTCGAAGGGGCAGACCAGCCGCCCCTGCCGCAATTCGCGCTGGAACATCATCACCGGCAACAGCGCCACGCCGGCCTCTTGCGCAGCCGCTTCAGCCAGCGCCAGCGAGGAGTCGAATACGAAGCCGCGCAAGGGCGGGCAAGGCGCAGCGGCGGCCGCAAACCAGCGGTGCCACTCGTCACTGCGATAGGACCGCAGCAGCGTCTCGGCCGCCAGGTCGGAGGGCGTGCGCAAGCGCGCGGCAATCTCCGGTGCGCACATGGGTGCCAGTGGCGCTTCGAACAGACGTTCAGCATCGGTGCCATGCCATGCACCATCGCCAAAACGAATCGCATAATCGAGCCCCTCACCGGCCAGGTCGACACGGTTGTTGTTGGTGAGCAGGCGCAGGTCGACGAAGGGATGCTGCTGCTGGAATTCGCGCAGGCGCGGCATGAGCCAACCCACGGCGAACGTTCCGACCACCCCGACGGTGAGCACCTCGCGGCGCCGGCCATCTTCGAACTGGGCCAGCACATCGGCGATGCGCCCGAAGGATTGCGCCACCACCGGCAGCAACGCCAGCCCTTCGTCGGTGAGGGCCAGACCGCGTGGCAGGCGACGGAACAGGGTCACGCCCAGCCGCTGCTCCAGATTCTTGACCTGCATGCTGACGGCGGTCTGGGTCACGCTCAATTCCTCGGCGGCGCGCGTGAAGGAGAGATGGCGGGCCGAGACTTCGAAGGCGCGCAAGGCATTGAGGGGCAGGTACATGAACACTCCAGGCATCAGTTTTTCTTGGGCTTGCGTCCAATTATCGTGAATTGTGAGCACCGCGACTACTGCCTATGATGCAGCCCTGTTGCCATCATTCATCGAGGAGTATCCATGTCTGGACGACGTCATTTTCTGTCCGTCGCCGCGCTGGCCGGTGCCGGCCTGATCAGCCGCAGCTGGGCGGCCAGCCTGCAAGGCGCAAGTAAAACTGTGGACTCATCCGCACTGACCGCCACGCTGTCGCGCCTGGAAGCCGATATCGGCGGGCGTCTGGGCGTGTCGCTGGTCGATACCGCCGGCGGCCGCCACTGGGGCTATCGTGCCGATGAGCGCTTCCCCATGTGCAGTACCTTCAAGTTCCTCGCGGCGGCCGCCGTGCTGCGTCGCGTGGACGAGGGCAAGGAGCAGCTGGCGCGCCGTATCGTCTATCGCCAGCAGGACCTGGTGCCCTACTCGCCCACCACCGGCAAGCACACCGGCGGGGATGGCCTGTCGCTGGCACAGCTGTGCGAGGCCGCCATCACTCTTTCGGACAACACCGCCGCCAATCTCATGCTGGAGAGCATGGACGGTCCCGCCGGCATGACGCGCTTCGTGCGGTCGCTGGGCGATGAACTGACCCGGCTGGATCGCAATGAGCCCACGCTCAACGAAGCCGTTCCCGGCGACCCGCGCGACACCACCACTCCGGCCGCGATGACTGCCGACCTGCGCCAGCTGGTGCTGGGCAATGCGCTGACACCGGCCTCGCGCCAGCAGCTTGTGCAATGGCTGGTGGCCAACCAGACTGGCGACAAGCGCGTGCGCGCCGGCCTGCCCAAGGGCTGGAAGGTCGGCGACAAGACCGGGACGGGACGGCTGGGCACGGCCAACGATGTGGGCGTGGTGTGGACAGAGAAAGGCGCACCGCTGCTGTTTGCGGTCTATCTCACCGAAAATGCGGCCACCGATGCCCGGCGTGATGCGGTGCATGCAGAAGTGGGCCGCCTGATCGGTCAGCTCATGACGTAAAAAGTTGCTGCTGTTCAGCTGGCGAAACTGAACGAAACTGCACCGATCCCCTCCAGCGCACCCTCGATCTGTCGCCCTGCGCGTGCAAGCTGCAGCCCGGTGCAGGAGCCGGTCGTGATGACCTGGCCCTGGCGCCATGGCTGGCCACGGCGCGCGCAATGCAGTGCAAGCCAGCCCAGCATGGGCCACAGGTCAGCCGGGTTGCCCCCGGTGGTGCGGGTGATCTCCTGGCCATCGATGTGCAGACTGGCCGCGATCTGGCGCAACGAAAGCGTGGCCGGCAGCGGCTGGGCGGCACCGATGATCAGGGCACCGTGGCTTTGCAGGTCGGCCATGCCGGCCCAGGGGTTGGTACAGGGCGGATGACCGAGGCGCGTCTCCACCACTTCGATGGCCGGCAGGATGGCGTCAAAGACCGTGCGCAACTCGGCCTCATCCGGCACTTGATCGCCGGGATGGTAATCACGCCCGACCCGCAAGGCCAACTCCACTTCCAGACCGCGCATGCGCCATTGCGGCCCGCGCAATGGCGCTCCCGAGGCCAGTACGCCGGAGGCCGGCAGCGGCGCACAAGCTGGCAGGCTGCCATCCCCCTTGCTACCGACCTTCCAGCCCCCGATCGGCCCCAGGCGTTGCAGTTGAGCGTCCTGCACGGCGTAGGCGATATCGGCATCGCCGACGGCCAGGCGGCGCCAGTCCAGGGCCAGGCCACTGTGGCGGGCGTCGAGCAGGAGTTGGGTGGCGGCGTCGATATGCATGCGGGAATTCTCCGAAACAGAAAAGAAGGCAGCGCGCATTGTACTGGCTGCCAAGGCGCTCGCCCACAGCAAGCACGGCCGTGAACTCGCCGCCACCAGCGCACTCCGATCTGAATGCCGATAATGGCAGACAGCGCTTGACTTGGAGCGCACTCCAACTTCTAGACTGGCTGCCATGACGACTTCCCTCACCATTGCCCAAGCGGCCGACGCCACCGGCCTGTCGGTGCATACCCTGCGTTACTACGAACGCATCGGCCTGCTCGATCCGGTGGAACGGCGCGACAACCGCCATCGCCGCTACACCCAGGAAGACCTGAACTGGATCGATTTCCTGAAGAAGCTCAAAGCGACAGGTCTGCCGGTGCGCGCAATGCTGCGCTACGCCGAGCTGCGCCGCGAGGGCAATACCCTGGAAAGCGTCAGAGAACGCAAAGCCATGCTGCAGGCGCATACGCTTTGCGTCCAACACACCCTGGCCGAGCTGCAGGAGAACCTGGCCGTCCTGCAGCGCAAGCTGGTCCTGTACGACGAACTGGAGCAAGAGGCCCGTGCTGAACCTGCCCGCGCACTCCCCAGCAGCAAGGCCGACGCTCCTCACCCCGAAAGGATGGCACCATGACCGAACCCCTCACCTCTCACCTGCAACCGGATTCGCACGTCGGTACCCGCCGCCTGGGCAGCAACGGCCCGCTGGTCTCGGCCATCGGCCTGGGCTGCATGGGCATGAGCGATTTCTATGCGCAGCGCGACGACGCCGAATCGCTGGCCACCATCGACCGCGCCCTGGAGCTGGGTATCAACCTGCTCGACACGGCCGACATGTACGGCCCCTACACCAATGAAGAACTGATCGGCCGCGCCCTCCAGGGCCGGCGCGACAAGTTCTTCATCGCCACCAAGTTCGGCATCCGGCGCGATCCGGCCAATCCCTCCGCGCGCGGCGTCGACGGCAGTCCGGCCTATATCCGCCAGGCGGTGGAAGGCAGCCTCAAGCGCCTGGGTATCGAGACCATCGATCTCTACTACCAGCACCGCATGGATCCGAACACCCCCATCGAGGCCACCATGGGCGTGCTGGCCGACCTGGTGCAGGCCGGCAAGATCCGCTACATCGGCTTGTCCGAAGCCTCGTCGGCCACGCTGGAGCGGGCGCACCGGGTGCATCCGGTGACGGCGCTGCAAAGCGAATATTCCTTGTGGACGCGCGATCCGGAAACCGAGGTGCTGGCCACCTGCCGCGCACTGGGCATCGGCTTCGTGGCCTACAGCCCGCTGGGACGGGGCTTCCTGACGGGCGCGCTGCAACGCTTCGAGGATCTGGCCGAGGATGATTTCCGCCGCACCAATCCGCGCTTCCAAGGCGAGAATTTCGCCCGCAACCTGCGGCTGGTGGAGCAAGTGAAGGAAATGGCAGCCCGGCATGGCTGCACGCCGAGCCAGCTGGCCCTGGCCTGGGTGATGGCCCAGGACCCGCACATCGTGCCGATCCCCGGCACCAAACGCCGACGCTATCTGGAAGAGAACGCGGGCGCGTTCTCGGTGAAGCTTTCTGCGCAGGACCTGATGGCGCTGGAGGCCGTCTTCCCGCGCGGGGCAGCCGCCGGGGAGCGCTATACCGAGGCCAGCATGAAGATGCTCAACCTCTGACCAGCGCCTTCTCAAGGCAGGTCAATCGTTGCTGCTGGCTGCCGGATGCTGGGCCAGCGGCACGAAGGTATTGGTCGCCGTATCGTGCGCCAGGATGGACCCGCTCTCGATGTCGTAGACCCAGCCATGCAGCCCCAGCCGGCCCTGTGCCAGCGCCACGGCCACCGAGGGATGGGTGCGGATGTTGTTCAGTTGCGCAATCACGTTCTCGCGCACCATGCCGTCGATGCGGTCCTTTTCGGTTTCGTGGTGGCGCGACTCGTTGATCATCCGGGCGGCATCGGTGTGATGCAGCCAGTTGCGCACGGCCGGCATGTGGTCCAGGCAGGCGCAGGTAGCCACGGCCGTCATGGCGCCGCAATCGGAGTGGCCGCAGATGACGATGTCCGACACCTTCAGCTGGGCCACCGCGTATTCCACCGTGGCGCTCACGCCGCCCGGCTCCGGACCGAAGGACGGCACGATGTTGCCGGCATTGCGGATGACGAACAGGTCGCCCGGTTCGCGCTGGGTCACCAGCTCGGGCACCATGCGACTGTCGGAACAGGAAATGAACAGGGTGGTGGGCGTCTGGCCGTTGGCCAGGCTCTTGAACAGTTCTTTGCGGGAAGGGAAGACATCCTGCTGGAAACGCAGGAAGCCATTGATGATGTCGCGCATGTGGGGAATAGCCTTGATTCTTGATGAAGATGGACGCCAGGCGTCCGCGTGAGGCGGATGATATCACCCGCCATCATGCGGGCCCGCACGGACCGTGATCAGCATGATCAGGGATCTGCTTTTCCGTTAAATTTCATCAAGCAATAGCGATTTTTCTACATCTTTTCCTCTTGTCTGCTGATAAAATTGCCGAATCGAAACTTGCCCGCACGCAATGTGCGACACTTTCGAGCGCATCAACATGAATCGAAGGGCAGTCGGGCTGCCCTTGTCGACATCAACAATTCGGGGAAAAGACTATGTTTAGCAGGTATGTCACGACCGTGGCGGTAGTTGCCATGGTGACGGCGCTGGGGGGTTGCGCCACGGAGAATTCACGCAGTCTGCCGGTGGCCCAGGTGGCCAGCGCGCAGCAGGCCTATCAGGGAGCGCGCAGCCCGATCGCCGTCGGCAAGTTCGACAACCGTTCCAGCTATCTGCGCGGCATCTTCTCGGATGGCGTGGACCGTCTGGGCGGCCAGGCCAAGACCATCCTGATCACCCATCTGCAGCAGAGCAACCGCTTCTCCGTGATGGACCGTGACAACATGGGCGAGCTGGCGCAGGAAGCCAAGCTGAACAAGCAGACCCAAGCCCTCAAGGGCGCCAACTACGTGGTCACCGGTGACGTCACCGAGTTCGGCCGCAAGGAAACCGGCGACCGCCAGCTGTTCGGCATCCTTGGCCGTGGCAAGTCGCAGGTGGCCTATGCCAAGGTCGCCCTGAACATCGTGGACGTGAACACCTCGCAGGTGGTGTACTCGGCGCAAGGCGCAGGCGAATACAGCCTGGACAACCGCGAGATCGTCGGTTTCGGCGGCACCGCCAGCTACGACTCCACGCTCAATGGCAAGGTGCTTGACCTGGCCATCCGCGAAGCGGTGCAGAACCTGGTGACCGGTATCGATTCCGGCGCATGGAAGCCCTGAGCCCCTCCCACGAACGCAAGAGACCGACCATGATGAACAAGAAACTCGCTGCCGGGTTCGCCCTCGGCCTGGCGCTGGCCCTCTCCGGCTGCGCCAATCACCAGCAGAAATCCCTCTATGGCTGGGGCAATTACCAGGACCAGCTGTACGAACACTTCAAGACCGAAGGCAACGGCAATGCCGCCGAAATCGCCGCACTTGAAGAGAACCTGCAGAAGATGCGCGCCAACAACGACGCCGTGCCCCCAGGCTACCACGCCCACCTGGGCATGCTGTACGCCTCCATCGGCAAGGAAGACCAGCTGATCCAGGAGCTGCAGACCGAGAAGACGCTGTTCCCGGAATCGGCGCCTTACATGGACTTCCTGATGCGCAACTACAAAAAGGGATTGAGCAAATGATGCTGAACAAACTCAAGGCGCTTGGCGCCCTACTGCTGGCATTGCTGGCTGCGGGTTGCGCCACCAAGCAAAAGCCGTATGACTATGCCGAGTTCAAGGCGGCGCGTCCGGCCTCGATCCTGGTATTGCCGCCGATGAACAGTTCTTCCGAAGTCATCGCCCCCTACGGCATGCTGGCGCAGGCCACCCAGCCGCTGGCCGAATCGGGCTACTACGTGATCCCGGTGTCGCTGGCCAGCGAGACCTTCAAGCAGAACGGCCTGGCCAACGCGGCCGACATTCACGAGGTGCCGGTCAAGAAGCTGCGTGAGATCTTCGGCGCCGACGCCGGGCTCTACATCAACATCACCGACTATGGCACCTCCTACAAGGTGGTGCAGAGCGATACGGTGGTGTCGGCTGACGCCAAGCTGGTCGACCTGCGTTCCGGCAAGACCCTGTGGCAGGGTTCGGCCAGCGCCTCCAGCGCGGAAGGTCGTCAGAACCAGAACAATGGTCTGCTGGGTGTACTGCTCTCGGCCGTGGTCAACCAGATCATCAGCACCACCACCGACGCCAGCTACAAGATGGCCAGCGTGACCAGCAACCGCCTGCTGCGTGCCGGTGGCAACAACGGCCTGCTGTATGGCCCGCGTTCGCCGCAATACCAGAAGGACTGAGCAGGACCCTGCTCGCAGTGCCTGCGTACGCAAGCACTGCTCAAGAGCACAAACGCCGCTGCGGATCATCACCGCAGCGGCGTTTTTTCATCTGCGCACAGGCTCACCTGAAGAAAAGACGCGCACGCACGCCCACGCCATCAAGCACCGGCCAACTGATATTTGCGGATCTTGTCGTAGAGCGTCTTTTTCGGAATGCCCAGCCGGTCGGCTGCCTGCGCCACGCTGCCTTGGCTGTCCCTCAAGGCGGCTGCAATCAGCCCGGCCTCGAACTGTTCCACCTGTTCCGGCAAGGATTGCGACAAGGACACCGGCGCTCCGCCGGTGGCGATCTGCTCCACCCCCAACACCCAGCGATCCGCAAAATTGCGCAATTCGCGCACATTGCCCGGCCATTCGCGCTGCTGCCACTGCTGCATCTGGGCCGCCGTCCACGGCGGCACCTCGCGCCGGTAGCGTATCGATGCGGCCTGGCAGAAGTGCGCCAGCAACAGCGGAATATCACTGCTGCGCTGGTTCAGGGCCGGCAGGTCGATACAGACCACGCCGATGCGGTAATACAGGTCCTCGCGGAATTGCCCGTCGGCCGACAGCTTGAGCAGGTCAGCCTTGCTGGCCGCCACCACGCGGCAATCGATGGCCACCGATTCATTACCCCCCAGCCGTTCCAGACGCCGCTCCTGCAGTACGCGCAACAGCTTGACCTGCAGGGCCAGCGGCATGCTTTCGATTTCATCCAGGAACAGCGTGCCGCCGTTGGCATATTCCAGCTTGCCGATGCGGCGCTTCTGGGCACCGGTAAAGGCCCCCGCTTCATGGCCGAAGATCTCGCTCTCGAACACCGTCTCCGGCAAGGCCCCACAGTTCAGGGCCACGAATGGTCCCTTGCGGCCACTGGCGGCGTGCAGCTGGCGCGCCACCACTTCCTTGCCGCTGCCGGTCTGACCATTGATGAGCACATCCACATCGGCCGGCCCCAGGCTACGAATCAGCGTGCGCACCCGCTCGATGGCCGGTGACTGGCCCACCAGCGGCGGCAGTTCGGGATCATGTGCCCAGGCTTCGCGCAAGCGACGGTTCTCCAGCACCAGGCTGCGCTTCTCCTGGGCCCGCAGGGCGATCTCCAACAGGCTGTCCGAGCCGAACGGTTTTTCCACGAAGTCATAGGCCCCGGCGCGCATCGCCTCGACCGCCATGCTGACATCGCCATGGCCGGTGACCACGATCACCGGCAAATCCGGATCGATGTGCATGACATGGGCCAGCACCTGCAAACCCGACCAGCCCGGCAGGCGCACGTCGGTCACCAGTACGCCGGGGAAATCCCGGGTCAGCAGCGGCAGCGCCTCTTCGGCACTGGCGCAGGCGGTCACCGTAAAACCTTCCAGCTCCAGGGCCTGGGCAGTGGCGCGGCGCACGGCCTGTTCATCTTCGATCAGCAAGGCGCTGGGGGCAGCGGCGGGGTTATCCATCAGATTCATTCTCCGTCTTCAACAGCGGCAGGCGCACCACGAATTCCGCGCCGCCCTGTTCATGATTATGTGCGCTCAACTGGCCATTCATGGCCTGGACGATGGACGAGGAAATCGCCAGCCCCAGTCCCAACCCCTTGCTCGACGACTTGGTCGTGAAGAAAGGCTCGAACAGGTGCGGCACTACCTCATCGGCGATGCCGGCACCGGAATCGCGGATGCGCAGCACCGCCTGCTGGCGCTCTGCGTCGACCTCCAGGATCACGCAGACGCACTTGCGAGGCGCTTCTTCCACCGCATCGAGCGCATTGCGCAAGAGATTGACGATGACCTGCTCGGTGCGCACGGCGTCGCCGGTCACATGCACAGCCAGCGGCATGGCGATGTGCGTCTCGACCTCTTGCTTCTCGAAGTCGCTGGACAGCAGCCGTAGCGATGCCTCCACCGCGTGGCGCAAGTCGACGGCCGCCACGGCTTGCCCGCTCTTGCGTGCAAACCCCTTCAGTTGGCCGATGATCTTGCCCATGCTGGCACTGGCGTGGCTGATGTGTTCCAGGTTCTCGGCCACCTGCGCGTTCTGGCCGCGTGCCAGAAACTTCACCGAGTTGTCGGCGAAGGCGCGGATGGCGGCCAGCGGCTGGTTCAGTTCATGCGTCATCCCGGCGGCCATCTGGCCCAGCATGGCCAGTTTGCCAGCCTGCACCAGTTCGTCCTGGGTGGTGCGCAACAGGCTCTCGGTCTGCTGCAGCTTGGCGTACTTGGCGGCGATGGCCTGGTTGGCCGCAGTCAGTTCCTGGGTGCGCTGGGCGATCTTCTGGTCCAGTTCCTCGGCGGCGCGGCGCAAGGCGTTGCGCGAGGCCAGCCGCTCCTGCAGGCGGCGCCGGTGCTGGTACCAGGCCAGCAGCGAGATGGCCAGCGCCACCATGAAGAGCGCGGCCGCCATGGCCGAGAGCATGGCCGAACGCTGCATGCGCGCCTGCGAGGGAAACAGCATCAACTGCCATCCCAGCCGCCCCACCGGCCGCGATACATGCGTACCGAAGCCGCGCTGCAAAGCCGGCGGCAAGGTCGAGACCGGCGTGATGGGCAGGTCCGCATACTGATGGGTTCGCTCCAGCTCACGCTGCACCGGCGCGCTCAGGGCTTGCAGGCTGTGGTACTTCCATTCGGGCCGGTTGCTGAGGAACACCACGCCGCCGGCATCGGTGAGCGTGATCGGATCGCTGCTGCTGCGCCAGGTATGTTCGAACTCGGCCAGGTCCACCTTGACCACCATCACCCCGATGGGCAGGTCACCCTCGGCCTGGTCCTGGCGGCGATAGATGGGCTGGGCGATGAAATAGCCCGGCTCGCTGGAGATGTTGCCGATGCCGTAGAACCGTCCCGCCCGGCCCTGGATGGCTTCGCGGAAGTAAGGACGAAAACCGAAGTCGCGGCCGACGTAACTGAATTCTTCATCCCAGTTGCTGGAAGCCAGCGTCATACCCTGGCGGTTGAGCATGAAGATATTGACCGCGCGCGACTGCTGCTGGATGGTCTTGAACGCGCGATTGAGCCGATCCACCGACAGCGCATCCTCGGGATGCTGCAAGACCTGCCGCACATCGGACTGGAAGCCCAAGGCAAAGGGCAAAGCTTCATATTTCTGCAGGATCGATTCCAGGTCCAGCGCGGCGATCTGCAATTGCGCGGCGGCCTGATTCTGCTGATCGCTCTCGGCGCGCCCCAGCGCGATGCGATAGGTCAGCCCGCAGACCAGCAAGGTGGCCGCCAGGAAGAGGGTCAGGATCAGCAGGTTTCGTCGCGCGCGCATGAAGGATAGGGTCAAAAGCAGCGCGGCGCCCCGCAGGGCGCCGCGTTGGAGGCGTCATGATAACGCGCCGCGCGCCACCGCAGGCAGCCGCGCGCGGGCCAGCACCGATCAGGCTGGCTTGTGCAGCTTGCCGGAAGCGGCATCGGCCTCGCCGTGCTCATCGTCCGGGTTCATGGCGACATCACCCTTGAGGTGGCCGTCACGTTGCGGGTCCGGCATGCGCAGGCTGATGATCAGCGCCACCAGGCACAGTGCGCTCACGTACCAGTAGAAGGCCGATTCCACGCCCGCCGACTTCAGCGACAGCGCCACAAATTCAGCCGAACCACCGAAGATGGCGTTACCAACCGCATACGACAGGCCCACGCCCAGGGCGCGCACTTCAGGCGGGAACATCTCGGCCTTGATCAGGCCGCTGATGGAGGTGTAGAAGCTGACGATGGTCAGGGCCAGGATGGCCAGGGCCATGGCCACGCCGGGGCTGGAAACGTCCTTGAGGAAGTGCAGGATCGGGAAGGTGCCGACCATGCCGAAGAAGGCGAAGCACAGCATGGAGTTGCGGCGGCCGATCTTGTCGGAGATGGCACCGAAGATCGGTTGCAGGATCATGTAGACGAACAGCGCGCCGGTCATGACGCCGTTGGCGACCTTGGGGTCCATGCCGGCGGTGTTGACCAGGTACTTCTGCATGTAGGTGGTGAAGGTGTAGAACATCAGCGAGCCGCCGGCGGTGAAGCCCACCACGTTCAGGAAGGCGCGCTTGTGCTGCAGCAAGCCCTTGAGGGTACCGGCTTCCTTCTTCTTGCGGGCACCGGCCGAGGAGGTCTCGGCCAGCGAGCTGCGCAGGTACATCGCCACCAGCGCACCGACCGCGCCCAGCACGAAGGGAATGCGCCAGCCCCAGGCCATCAGCTCGGCCTTGGTCAGCCACTGCTGCATGGCGAACAGCACCAGCACGGCCAGCAACTGCCCGCCGATCAGGGTCACGTACTGGAAGGAGGCGAAGAAGCCACGGCGGCCATTGGGCGCCACTTCACTCATGTAGGTGGCCGAGGTGCCGTATTCACCGCCCACCGACAGGCCCTGGAACAGCCGCGCCAGCAGCAGCAACGCCGGTGCCCAGGCGCCGATGGTGGCGTAGGTCGGCAGCACGGCCACGGCCAGCGAGCCGCCGCACATCATCAGCACCGAGATCAGCATGGAGGTCTTGCGGCCGTGCTTGTCGGCAATGCGGCCAAACAGCCAGCCGCCGATGGGACGCATCAGGAAACCGGCGGCAAATACGCCCGCCGTGTTCAGCAACTGGCTGGTGGCGTCACCCTTGGGGAAGAAGGCCGGCGCGAAGTAGATCGCACAGAAGGAATAAACGTAGAAGTCGAACCATTCCACCAGGTTGCCGGAGGAGGCGCCAAGGATGGCGAAGATACGCTTGCGGTATTCGGTGGCGCTCAAGGGCGTGCTGGTGGTGCTGGGCGCGCTGCTTTGCGGGGTGACACTCATGGAGATCTCCTGTTATGGCCACAGGCCCGTCCGATGGACGCGACGTGCGGCGGGTCATCTTGCTTTGATTGAACCGGAACAAGGCATAACGCAGAGGCCAGCGGGACCAGGCGCGTGAAGACGATGCAAGAGCGCATCAGGTGTCTGTCTCCGTGTTTGCTTTTTTGTTTTGATGTTCATATTGCAGGCTTCGTGCCAGCACGAAAAGCTGGGCAATCAGATCGCAAGCCATTGATTGCAAACGGTTTTATAAAGATCAGCCAAAAAGAACCCGCCAAGCCGGTGCGGATTCCCGGAATGCTGCTGCGCGGCATGTCCGGGAATCCAGCCAGGCGCGCAATGAAAAGCGGCGCATGTCTTTCGACATGCGCCGTTTTCAAGGTCTTGCGGTCTTTACGGTCTTGCGATCCGACCGAGGCTGCGATCAGCGTTCGGACAAGGCATCCATGACGCACAGGGCCGTCATGTTGATGATGCGGCGTACCGTCGCCGACGGCGTCAGTATATGAACCGGCTTGGCGCAACCCAGCAGGATCGGGCCAATGGCCACACCGTTGCCCGATGCAGTCTTGAGCAGGTTGTAGGCGATGTTGGCGGCATCGATGTTGGGCATGACCAGCAGGTTGGCGTCACCCTTCAACGGCGAATCCGGGATCACCGCATTCAAGAGCTTGGAATCGAGCGCGGTATCGCCGTGCATTTCGCCATCGACTTCCAGGTCCGGCGCGATCTCGCGGAGGATCGCGAGGGCTTCGCGCATCTTGCGGGCCGATTCGCTGTTGCTGGAACCGAAGTTCGAGTGCGACAGCAGTGCAGCACGCGGATGCAGGCCGAAACGGCGCATTTCCTCCGCGGCCAGCATGGTGATCTCAGCCAGCTCGCGGGCGTTGGGGTTTTCGTTGACGTGGGTGTCCACCATCACCAGCTGGCGATTGGGCAGGATCACCGCATTCATCGCGGCATAAACGTTCACGCCTTCACGCTTGCCCAGCACCTGGTCGATGTAGTGCAGGTGCAGCTGGGTGGTGCCGTAGGTGCCGCAGATCATGCCGTCGGCATCGCCCTTGTGGATGGCCATGGAGCCGATCAGGGTATGACGGCGGCGCATTTCCAGCTTGGCGTACTGCTCGGTGACACCCTTGCGGCGCGACATCTCCAGGAAGCTCTGCCAGTAATCGCGGTAGCGGTTGTCGAAGTTGGGGTTGATGACCTCGAAGTCGGTGCCGGCACGCAGGCGCAGGCCGAACTTCTTGATGCGCTGTTCCAGCACCTCCGGACGGCCCACCAGGATGGGCTTGGCCAGGTTTTCATCGACGATCACCTGGACCGCACGCAGCACGCGCTCTTCTTCACCTTCGGCGTAGACGATGCGCTTCTTGGCCTCGGCGGCCTTCTTGGCGACCTGGAAGATCGGGCGCATGAAGGTACCGCTGTGGTAGACGAACTGTTCCAGCTTCTCGATGTAGGCATCCATGTCCTGGATCGGACGGGCCGCCACGCCGGAGCTTTCGGCTGCACGCGCCACGGCCGGCGCGATCTTGATCATCAAGCGCGGGTCGAAGGGCTTGGGAATGATGTATTCCGGGCCGAAGGACAGGTTGGCGATGCCATAGGTCGAGGCCACGATATCGGACTGCTCGGCTTGGGCCAGCTCGGCGATGGCGTGGACGGTGGCGATCTCCATCTCGCGGGTAATGGTGGTGGCACCCGAATCGAGCGCGCCGCGGAAGATGTAAGGGAAGCACAGCACGTTGTTGACCTGGTTCGGATAATCCGAACGGCCGGTGGCGATGATGGCGTCGTCACGCACGGCCATCACTTCTTCCGGCAGGATTTCCGGGGTCGGGTTGGCCAGTGCCAGCACCAGCGGACGGGCCGCCATCTGCTTGACCATCTCGGGCTTCAACACGCCGGCAGCGGACAGGCCCAGGAAGATGTCGGCCTCCGGGATCACTTCGGCCAGGGTGCGGGCGTCGGTTTCGCGGGCGAAACGTTCCTTGTCCGGGTCCATCAGTTCCTTGCGGCCCTTGTAGACCACGCCGGCCAGGTCGGTGACGAAGATGTTTTCGATCGGGAAGCCGAGGTCGACGATCAGGTCCAGGCAGGCCAGCGCCGCTGCGCCCGCGCCGGAGACCACCAGCTTGACGTTCTTGATGTCCTTGTTGACGACCTTCAGGCCGTTCAGGATGGCCGCGCCGACGATGATGGCGGTACCGTGCTGGTCATCGTGGAAGACCGGGATCTTCATCTTCTCGCGCAGCTTGCGCTCGATGTAGAAGCACTCCGGTGCCTTGATGTCTTCCAGGTTGATGCCGCCGAAGGTCGGCTCCAGGGCCGCGATGACGTCGATCAGCTTGTCCGGGTCGGTTTCATTGATTTCGATGTCGAAGACGTCGATGCCGGCGAACTTCTTGAACAGCACGCCCTTGCCTTCCATCACCGGCTTGGAAGCCAACGCACCGATGTTGCCCAGGCCCAGCACGGCGGTACCGTTGGTGATCACGGCCACCAGGTTGCCACGGGCGGTGTAGCGGAAGGCGTTGAGCGGGTCGGCGACGATTTCTTCGCAGGCCGCCGCCACGCCCGGAGAATACGCGAGGGAGAGATCACGCTGGTTGGTCAGCAGCTTGGTGGGTGTGACCGCGATCTTGCCCGGGGTCGGAAACTCGTGGTAATCCAGCGCTGCCTGACGAAGTTGCTGACGCACTTCTTCTTTCTTACTGATCATCGAATCCATACTCTGTATTCTCTAGTTGACTTGCGAAGGGGGTCGATTCTAGCAGAGGTCGGCCTTCAATCATAGGCCGCCGGGCTCATGCTGCTCCGCGCAAAGCCTTTTCCGGACTGGCTTTGCGGCCTGTCACCCCAAACCCGTGATGACCGCGAACATGGCCTTTCCGGAGCCAGATGACGACCAGTTGTCGCCTGATGTGCGCAGTTGCGCGCAGCTTGATTTCCCGTACGAGAGGCTGACACCGCCCTTGACTATCCGGTATTGGGGAAAACCCCTATCCCTTCACTCGCCTCTCTTGCGTCCTGCCGTGACGCCACATCCAGGCAATTTGCGCTGCATCGCAACATGCGTCGTCGCCGGGATATTGTGCGCCTGAAGCCGTGACGGATTGGTTACAATCGCGCCATGCTTTCCGAATTCGAACTCATCGCGCGCTATTTCAGCCGCCCGCCCGCTCCTGACAGCCGCACGGCCTTGGGTGTGGGGGACGACTGCGCGCTGATGACACCGGCCCCGGGGATGCAGCTGGCCATTTCCAGCGACATGCTGGTGGCAGGCCGCCACTTCTTCCCGGATGCCGATCCCCTGCTGCTGGGCCACAAGTGCCTGGCCGTCAATCTCTCCGACCTGGCCGCCATGGGCGCGCAGCCGATCGCCTTCACGCTGGCCCTGGCCTTGCCGGAAGCCCGCGCTGACTGGCTGGCACCGTTCTCGCAAGGCATGCTGGCGCTGGCCGATGCCCATGGCTGCGAGCTCATCGGCGGCGACACCACCAAGGGCCCGCTGACCATCAGCATCACGGTCTTCGGTGAAGTGCCACCGTTACAGGCGCTGCGCCGCGATGCTGCCCGTGCGGGCGATGACATCTGGGTCTCCGGCACGCTGGGCGATGCCCGTCTGGCACTGGCCGGCTACCGCCAGGAATTCGACATCAACAGCGAAGCGCTGCAGCTGGCTGCCCCGCGCATGCATGCGCCTACCCCGCGCGTGGCGCTGGGTCTGGCCCTGCGCGGCATAGCCCATGCCGCCATCGACATCTCCGATGGCCTGGCGGGCGACCTCGGCCACATCCTCGATCGTTCCCATGTAGGGGCGACGCTGGACGTGGACGCCCTGCCGCCCGGCCCGGCCTTGCAGCAGCGCGACCTGCACCTGCGCCGCCGCTTTACCTTGTCCGGTGGCGACGATTACGAACTTTGCTTCACTGCCCCGGCGCGCCAGCGCGAGGCGGTCCTGAAGGCGGCCCAGTCCGCCGGCACCGCCGTCACCCGCATCGGCCAGATCGATGCGCAGGCCGGTCTGCGGCTGCTGGATGCCGCTGGTGAACCGCTGCAGGACACACCGGATTCCTTCGATCATTTCCGTTCATGAACCCAGCTTCTTCGCCCTTCCCGCCGCCGCCTTCGGCCTCTCCCCGCAAACGCAAGCCGACCCCGCACTTCATGCTGGCGCATCCGGCGCACTGGATCGCCCAGGGCTTCGGCAGCGGCCTCTCGCCCATCATGCCGGGCACGGCCGGAACGCTCTTCGCATGGCTGTCCTACGTGGTGCTGTCGACACGCTGGCCGCACGTCTTCACGGCGGCCAACTGGCTGGTGATCATTGCGGCTGGCTTCATCATCGGTATCTGGGCCTGCCATCGCACCGGGCAGGCGCTCAATTCGCCCGATGACGGCAGCATGGTGTGGGATGAGATCATCGCCTTCTGGCTGGTGCTGGTGCTGGTGATGCCGGCCAGCCTGAAGACGCAGTTCGCGGCTTTTGTGGTGTTCCGCTTCTTCGACATGGTCAAGCCGCCCCCGATCGCCTGGTTCGACCGGCGCTTCAAGGGCGGTTTCGGCGTGATGTGGGATGACATCGTGGCGGCCTTCTACACCTTGCTGGTGTTCGCGTTTTGGCGCACTTATTGGTAACGGGAAGTGAACAATCGGAGCTTGTCCGATACAACATTTCCTGACATCGGAGTATGCTAGTTCACGCACGTCGTTGATCAACCGACCGCAGCGCGCCCGCCACCCTGCGCTGACTGCGGCACAGCCGAGGATGACACTCATGGACAGCACCCTGGACCTGGCCACCCGCGTCGGCCACACCCTCAAAGCCAAAGGCCTGCTCCTGGCCACTGCAGAATCCTGTACCGGTGGCGGCATCGCCCACGCCATCACTGAAATCGCCGGATCCTCGGAATGGTTCGATTGCGGTTTCGTGACCTATTCGAATGCTTCCAAGAACGAATTGCTGGATATTTCCGAAGCCCTGATCGCCCAGCATGGCGCAGTCAGCGAGGAAATCGCCGGTGCCATGGCCGAAGGGGCGGTCGCCAACAGCAGCTCGGACGTGGCCGTCTCCACCACCGGCATCGCCGGCCCCGGCGGCGCAGTACCGGGCAAGCCGGTCGGCACCGTCTGCTTCGGCTGGCGCGTGGGCGACAAGACCTATACCGAACGCCTGGTCTTCAAGGGCGACCGCCAGCAGGTGCGGGCCCAGACCGTGGAACATTCGCTCAAGGGTTTGCTGAAGCTTCTGGCAGACTGAAGCGGCGAACATGAAGAAAAAGGCGGCGCTCCCATGGAGTCGCCGCCTTTTTCTTTATCTCTGCTTGCGCGGTTCAGCGGAAGCGGTTGATCTCGTCCCGCGTCTGGATGGCCACCCGGCGCGCCGCAGCGGCGAAATCTTCGCCCGCTTCCGGCTTGGCGTAGAGGATGGCACGTGAAGAATTGATCATCATGCCCGTACCCGAGGCCGTCTTGCCGGAGGTGACCGTCGCTTGCACGTCGCCCCCCTGGGCACCCACGCCCGGCACCAGCAGCGGCATGTCGCCGATGATGGCGCGCACCTGCGCCAGTTCGTGCGGGAAGGTGGCACCGACCACCAGGCCGCACTGGCCATTGGTATTCCACTTCTCGGCCACCAGGCGCGCCACGTGCTGGTACAGCGGCTTGCCATCGACTTCCAGGAATTGCAGGTCGGAACCGCCGGCGTTGGAGGTGCGGCACAGCACGATCACGCCGCGATCCTTCCATTCCAGATAGGGCGAGACCGAGTCCCAGCCCATGTAGGGGCTGACCGTGACGACGTCGGCGTCATAGCGCTCGAAGGCTTCGCGGGCATACTGCTCGGCAGTGGCGCCGATGTCGCCGCGCTTGGCATCGAGCACCAGCGGGATCTCGGGGTAGTTCGTGCGCAGGTAGGCGCAGATGCGCTCCAGCTGCTCTTCCGCGCCGAGGGCAGCGAAATAGGCGATCTGCGGCTTGAAGGCACAGGCGGCTTCGGCGGTGGCATCGATGATGGCGCGGCAGAATTCGAAGATCGCGTCCGGCTTGCCCTGCAGCTCGGCGGGGAATTTCTTGAGGTCGGGGTCCAGGCCGACGCACAGCAGGGAATTGCGCGAAGTCCACGCAGCGTTGAGTTTCTCGATGAATGTCACGGTGATGCCTTTAACTGAAAGATGCGCTATTGTAGCGCGCCGGCCTGCCCAGACCTCGATTTTTGACTGATGTTCAGGGTTTTTCGCGGAACATCGGGCACTTCAGCAGGTTTGTATGGTCTCATGCGCTCCCTTTGCTTCACTTTTTGCTACGAGGAAAACAACATGAAAAAACTCTTCGCCTGGCTGGCCATTGCCATGACGGCCCTCACCCTCTCCGGCTGCGGCTACAACGAATTCCAGGCCAAGGATGAAGCCACCAAGGCGGCTTGGGGCGAAGTGGTCAACCAGTACCAGCGCCGCGCCGACCTGATACCGAACCTGGTCAACACCGTCAAGGGCTATGCCTCGCACGAGAAGGACACCCTGGAAGCCGTCACCCGCGCCCGCGCTGCGGCCACAAGCTTCCAGATCACCCCGGAAGTGCTCAACGATCCCAAGGCCTTTGCCAAATTCCAGGAAGTACAGGGGCAACTGTCTTCGGCGCTGTCGCGCCTGATGGCAGTCTCCGAGAACTATCCTCAGTTGAAGGCCGACACCAGCTTCCGCGACCTGCAATCCCAGCTGGAAGGCACCGAAAACCGCATCACCGTAGCCCGCCAGCGCTATATTGCCGCTGTGAAGGATTACAACATCCTGGCGCGCAGCTTCCCCACCAACATCACGGCCAAGCTGTTCAGCTATGAAGTCAAACCCTCGTTCACGGTAGAAAACGAAAAAGCCATCTCGACCGCGCCCGCGGTCAACTTCGGCAAGTAAGCACAGGAGCCCCGATTGGCCATGCGCAAGCTGCTCCTGACCTGCTGGCTGCTGGCGTGGATCGCGCTGGCCACCCCGGCCCGTGCCGATGACGGCCTGGTGCCGGTGCCGCCGCTGTCGGCCCACGTGATCGACCAGGTCCACCTGCTGCAGCCGCAGCAGCGCCAGGCCCTTGAAGGCGTGCTGGCCGAGATCGAACAGCGCACCGGCAGCCAGATCGGCGTGTTGCTGATGTCCTCCACCGCGCCCGAAGCCATCGAGCAATACAGCATCCGCGTGGCCGAGGCCTGGAAGCTGGGCCGCAAGGGCGTCGATGACGGCGTGATCCTGATCGTCGCCAAGGACAATCCCAAATCCCTGCGCCGCCTGCGCATCGAAGCAGGGCGTGGGGTACAGGGCAGCCTCACCGATGCGCAATCCAAGCGCATCCTGGAAGACGTGATCGCCCCGCATTTCCGCCAGAACGATTTCTATGGCGGGCTGGCGGCGGGAGTGACGGCCATCACCACCTTGCTGGAACAGGAAAAGCTGCCACCGGCCAAGCGCTCGTCCAGTGCGGTACAGACCGATGATGGCGGCGGATGGATCACGCTGATGGTGATCGGGCTGTTCCTGGTCGTGTTCTTCACGGTATTGCTCAAGTCGCGCCGCAGCAGCCGCAATGCCCTCAACAGCAATGACTGGGGCCGCGGCGGCAGCACGACCGCCGGCGTCATCATCGGCAGCCTGGTCGACGAGGCCTTGCGCCAGGCCAGTTCCGGACGGGGCGGTTCGCGTTCGGGTGGCGGCGGCTTCGGTGGTGGATTTGGCGGATCATCCGGCGGCGGCTTCTCCGGCGGTGGCGGCACATTCGATGGCGGCGGTGCCTCGGGAGACTGGTGACATGGCGCACAACAACGCATCCCCTTCCCTGTTTGCGCGCCTGCTGCGCCACTTGCGCATGACGCGTGCGGCGGCACGGCGCATCTTTCCCTCTTCCACCCTCAAGGCGATCCAGGCCAGCATCGGCGAAGGTGAGCGGCAGCATCGCGCGCAAGTGCGCGTGATCGTCGAAGCCGCGCTCACTCTGGGCGCAGTGCGGCGCGGCGAAAGCGCCCGCCAGCGCGCGCATGAGCTGTTTTCGCATTACCGCATCTGGGATACCGAAGAAAACTGCGGCGTGCTGGTCTATCTCAACCTGGCCGACCGCAAGGTCGAAATCGTGGCTGATCGCGGCATCAACGCCTGCGTCACGCGGGAGCAATGGCAGCAGGTGTGCAAGCAGATGACTGCCGGATATGCCGCCGGCCAATACGAGGCCAGCACACTGCAGGCACTCGCCAGCCTGCATGCCATCCTGGCGAAGGTCTTGCCGCGCGACCCTGGGGGCCGCGACGAGCTGCACAACGAACTCTCGGACAAACCCTTGCTACTTTGATGCCATGAAAATACTGTTCTGGCTGGTGGCGCTTGCCGCACTGTTGCTGCTCCTGCGCATGATCATGCGCCGCGTGATGCCCCGTCCGCAGCCACCCGTGCATTATCGCGCTCCCGCCTATTACAGCAAGACACGCTATAGCTCACCGGGTGTTCCTGCAAGCAACGGCGCTGGCTGGGCGGGCGACGTCAGCAGCTCCGGCAGTGGCTCTGACGGAGGTAGCGGGGGCGATTGCGGCGGCGGGGACGGCGGCGGAGGGGGTGACGGCGGAGGCGGCGGCTGCGATTGAAGCCGCCCGTTCTTCATCTCAACCGTTTTCGTAGACCCACTGCAACAAGGCATCCTGCGCCTGCTGCCCATTCGGCGCAGCAGCGTGATTGATCAGGAACACCACTACATAGGTCTTGCCCGAGGCCGCCTGCACATAGCCCGCAATCGAACGCACGTCATTGAGCGTGCCCGTCTTGATGTGCGCCTGTCCGGCCACGCTTTGCGTCTTCAGGCGACGGCGCATGGTGCCGTCGTAACCGACCAGCGGCAGTGAAGACACGAACTCCGGCATCAGCGGCGAACGATAGGCCTGCACCAGCACGCTGGCCAGCAGCGCCGGTGTCACTCGCTCTACGCGCGAAAGACCGGCGCCGTTCTCGATGGCCAGGCCATTGGTATCGATGCCCTTGTCATTGAGCCAGCCGCGCACCGCGCGCGCGGCATTGACGGTGTCACCGGGCTGGCCGGTCATCTCCGCCCCCAGCGTCAGCAGCACCTGGCGCGCCATCACGTTGTTGCTGTACTTGTTGATGTCGCGGATGACTTCCGGCAACGGCGGCGACTGCACTTCCACCATCAGCCGCGCCGAAGGCGTGACCTGACCGTTGACCACACGCCCGGCAAAACTGCCGCCGAGGTCGGCCCACATTTGTACAAAACTCGCGCCTACATACTGCACATTATTCATGCGATACGGATGGACATACCACACGCGCGGCCCGCAGTCGGCGCTGTAGCTGCCGGTGAAACTGACGGCGTTGGGATCGTTGTTCATCTTCAGCTTGCCCTGCCAGTCGCCGCAGGGCTCCTGCGACAAGCGCGGCGGCGTGACCGTGATGCCGGCCATCGGTGGATCCATGCTCACGCTGACCACGCCATTGGCGGAATCCGGCTCAAAACGGAAAGCCTGGGTGCGGTAATTCATCAGCAGGGCATCGGGGCCGGCGTTGTATGGCTTTTGCGGATCGCCATCGAACTGCGAGGGGTCATAGCTGGACTCCGCAAAATACGTACGATCCAGCACCAGGTTGCCGCGAATGTCCTTGATGCCGCGTGCGCGCAGCTGGCGCAGGAACAGCCAGAAATTCTCCAGCACCAGCTTGGGATCGCCCCCGCCCTTGAGGATCAGGTCACCATTGAGCACGCCACCGGCAAGCGTGCCATCGATGTAGGCCTGGGTCTTCCAGGTATAGGTCGGCCCGAGGATTTCGAGCGCGGCATCCGTGGTCACCAGCTTCATCACGGAGGCCGGATTGAACGGCTGCCCGGTATTGTTGGCCGCCAGCATGCGCTTGCCGTTGTCGGCATCGACCACCACGACGCCGGTATTCTGCTGCGGAATATGGGCCACGCGCAGCGCCCCCACCACCGCAGGCGGCAAGCCCTGTGCATAGACGAGGGGGACGGCGCTGCTGGCCAGCAGCGCCAGCCACAACGAAGAAAGACCAAGCCGGGGAGACTTCACGAGACGGGGGAAGCGGAACATGATGGAGACGGAAATGAGGAGCAGGCATTATAAGGGGATGCATGACCGGCCGTCGGTGCAGCAGGCGGGGATGACGACATCGGCGCGTCACCTTGCCATGCGACACTAGAGTCTGTTCTCATCCTGCTTGAAAGACGCGATGTGAACGGCCCGGCCTGACACTGACCAATGCCCGGCGGAAACGGTTCCCCGTGCCCGCAAGATCCCGGTCAAGGCAAGCGCAGAGCGGGCTTGCGAACAGCCGCCAGATGGCGTTACGCTGCGTGACTGATAATCATCGCTTGCATGTAATCGTGCGTACCAGAAACTCCGGCGACCGCTGGCCCGGCTGACATCACCCGCGGACCAGACGAAAGAAAAACATGAACATGTCCTCCCCCTCCAATCCCGATTGCCCCACCCCGCGACCGCCCGCTGCACGCCTGCTGGCCTTGCTGCTGGACGTACTCAATCCGATCGCCCTGCTACGCCAGCGTCCCGCGCGTTCCGGCGAGGCGAGCCAGGCGGCGCTGGCCGGCAAGGGCGTGCGCTTCGTGCAGCGCATCTACCGTCTGCGGGTGATTGGCCTTGGCGTGGGATTTTTCTGCGTCGCCGCCGGTTTCCTGCAGCACCCCGTGCCATGGCCGCTGTGGCTGTTGCTGGGTGTGCATGGCTACCTGTGGCCGCATCTGGCGCGCCAGTGGGCCCTCAGGTCGGTGATCCCGTATCGTGCCGAACGACGCAACCTGGTGATCGACGCCGCCTTTGGCGGTTTCTGGATTGCAGCGCTGCAGGGCAACCTGGTGCCCAGTGCGGTCATCATCTCGATGCTGTCGATGGACAATATCGCCGCCGGAGGACTGCGCCTGTTCATGCGCGGCCTGTACGCAACCCTGGTGGCGGGCGTGCTGGGATGGTGGCTGCTGGGTGCGCATTTCCTGCCGCAGTCGGACCTGACCACCATCCTCGCCTGCCTGCCGATGATGATGCTCTATCCCCTGGCGCTGGGACAGTCGACCTATCTGATGTCGAAGAAGCTGGCCGATCGCTCCCGCCAGTTCGAGATCGTCAGCCAGCTCGACGGGCTCACGCTGCTGTTCAATCGCCGCTACTGGGAGAGCCTGCTGCTGGGCGAATTCGAACGCCTGCACCGCCAGAGCTCCGCGCAGCATCAGACCTTCCTGCTGTTGCTGGACCTGGACCACTTCAAGAGCATCAACGACACCTGGGGCCACCTGATCGGCGACGAAGTGCTGCGCAACTTCGCGCGCCTGCTGCGGACCATGCTGCGCGAACAGGATGCGATCGGACGTTACGGCGGTGAGGAATTCGGCGTGATCCTGCGCGACGTGTCGCCAGCCGATGCGCTGGCGCTGTCACACCGGTTGATCGAAGCGGCGCGCACCAGAAATGATGAAAACAATTTATATGGTTGTACGGTCAGTGCCGGACTGGTGCCCTTCTCTGCGGACATGGACGCTCATTTCGTCTGGCTGCAACGCGCCGACCACGCCATGTACTGCGCCAAGGAAACCGGGCGCGATCGCCTGGTGGTCTGGGATCCGGCGCTGGAGCGCGCGCCGCGCATGCCCAATCAGCCGCCGCCTCCCTGCTGCGTATAGGCGTGCAGCGAAGAAGCCACGAAAGCGATGGACGCAAAAAAGGCCGATGTTTTCGGGGCCGCCACGAGACCACTGTGAAAACATCGGCCTAGGGAAATCAAGGCGGGGCGATCGGCATGACGGAATGATAGGCGTACTTCCCTAAAAAATTGCCTGCGCCGATGCCCCGGCCACTGCCGCAACGAGCGGCAAAGCGGGCCGCAGAAAGCCCGCTAAATTAGCACTGGCAGTGCTTCCAGTACTAAAAGCGCGAGCAGTGCGCCGAAGACCGCGCCCACTGCTCTCAAACTGGTTCGGACCATCCGTGACGCCACCGGAACCTCGCCGCAGAGCAACAAACCCGCCAGCGCCATGGGAATGAAGAACATCAGATTGTTCATGATGAGGTTGGGCATGATGCGTCTCCTGGTCGAGTTTATTGGTTTGGCGCGGGGTTGCTGCGCGTACTCTGTTCGGGCTTGCCTCGTTTCGAGTATAGGCCGTACACCATGGAAGACAAGGCTCACCCGGCGAGAATCGGTGCTGCACAGCAGCGTCCAGAGCAGCGAAATACCGCTTCACCATCCTCGCTGTGAAGCAGAAAGCTTCCGCTCCATCTTGTTGCAGATGCACAAATTTTCGGCAACACGGGCGAATTTGCCTTGACCCTGTTTTCCGCGCGGGCGTAGAATTCGCCCGTTCTCATTTTTTGGAGTCCCTCTCATGGGCACTTGTTCGGGTGACAGTTGTTGCCGGTTAATTCCGGGTTAAGCCTCAGCAAGGATTTCAGCAGGACTTCATCCTGTCGTCATCTTGCACCAGGCAGATGACGGCAATTCATGTCGGCAGCGCGCGGTCTTTCCAGGCCGGTTTTCAGCAGCGCCGCTGACAACGACATTCCCTCACAACGACAGATCGACGATCGACCGCCGCAGACACGGCGTCAGAACGCAGCTGCATCGCGACCGCATTGCCCGCTCCATCGAGCCGGCAGCCGGCTCGCCTGATGCCGCGCGCGTCATGACGCACCGCCTTCCGCATGGCCAGCCGCCATGCGGCTGCACGTCTGTTGCCGCCGTCAGGTGCCGATGACAGGGTCTCCGCTCAACCAGGCGGAGGCTGCAATGCGACAGACACATTCATCATGAACACGCGAAGACCCAGCGCGCCGCGTCCGGCCGCCCGTCTTGGCGGGGGCCGTCCACGGCGCTGACCCCGATGCCGGCCTGCCCTGCTGCAGGCCGACGCGATGCAAACCGCTTCGTCCACGGGACGAGGCCCAACAAGAAAAGAAGCACGCCATGAATCTGAACCTGCTGAAAGAAACCTTTGTCAGCTTCATCCGCGCACGCGGTATGGACCGTCACTTCCGCCGCCTGGGCATGGACATGTTCCGCAGTGCCCCGGTCACCAAGGAAGTCCCGCAAACCCTGGCCGAGCAATTGAGCGAAGCTTCCCGCAGCGAGGTCCAAGCCCTGCTGCAGCGCCTGCAATCGCGCCCCGACGGCCTGACCGAAGCGGAAGCCGATGCCATCCGTGAACACAGCGGCCCCAATGAAGTCGAGCACGAAAAGCCGCTCACTTGGTACGTCCACCTCTGGCACTGCTACAAAAACCCTTTCAACCTGCTGCTGACCCTGCTGGCCGCGGTCTCCTTCTACACCGAGGACATGAAGGCCGCCATCGTCATCGGCACCATGGTGGTGGTCTCGACCTTGCTGCGCTTCGTGCAGGAAGCACGTTCCAACACCGCCGCCGACAAGCTCAAGGCCATGGTCAGCAACACCGCGACCGTGATGCGCCACGACCAGGTCGAAGAGATCGCCGCCGAAGCGCAGCGTTACTTCGACGTGATGCTGCACCCCAAGGGCGCGCGCCGCGTCGAGGTACCGATCCACAAGCTGGTGCCGGGCGATATCGTGCTGCTCTCGGCGGGCGACATGATCCCCGCTGACCTGCGCCTCTTGGCCGCCAAGGACCTGTTCGTGAGCCAGGCCGCGATGACCGGCGAATCGCTGCCCGTAGAAAAATTCGTCACCCCCAGCAACCTCAACACCAGCAGCCCGCTGGAGCTGGACAACCTCTGCTTCATGGGCACCAACGTCGTCAGCGGCTCGGCTACGGGCGTGGTGCTGACCACCGGCAAGCGCACGTATTTTGGTGCGCTGGCTGAGCGCGTCACCGCCACTGACCGCACGCCGACTGCCTTTCAGGCGGGCGTCAACAAGGTCAGCTGGCTGTTGATCCGCTTCATGCTGGTGATGACGCCGGTGGTGTTCTTCATCAACGGTTTCACCAAGGGCGACTGGGTGGAAGCCTTCCTGTTCGGTCTCTCCGTGGCCGTAGGCCTGACGCCCGAGATGCTGCCCATGATCGTGACCTCGACCCTGGCCAAGGGCGCGGTGGCACTGTCGCGCAAGAAGGTGATCGTCAAGCGGCTCGATGCGATCCAGAACTTCGGTGCGATGGACGTGCTGTGTACCGACAAGACCGGCACGCTCACGCAGGACAAGATTTTCCTGGAACGTCATACCGACATTCATGGCGAACCCGACGACGAAGTGCTGCAATACGCCTACCTGAACAGTTATTACCAGACCGGCCTGAAGAACCTGCTGGACGTGGCCGTGCTGGAGCACGCCGAGCTGCAACGTGAAATGTCCATCGCCTCGGCCTATCGCAAGGTCGACGAAATTCCTTTCGACTTCCAGCGCCGCCGCATGTCGGTGGTGGTGTCCGAGCGCGAGGATCACCACGAGCTGATCTGCAAGGGTGCGGTCGAGGAAATCGTCTCGGTGTGCTCGCGCGCCCGCGTCAATGGCGAAGTGGTACCGCTGACCCCGGCCTTGCTGGAAGAGATCCGCGCCACCACCGGCAGCCTCAACGCCGAGGGCCTGCGCGTGGTCGGCGTGGCCGCCAAGGACTTGCCGCCGACCAAGGAGGTGTACAGCCTGGCTGACGAATCGGATCTGGTGCTGATCGGTTACATCGCCTTCCTCGATCCGCCCAAGGAATCGACCGCCCCTGCACTGGCCGCATTGCGTGCGCATGGCGTGAAGGTCAAGATCCTGACCGGCGACAACGAACTGGTCACCGCCAAGATCTGCCGTGAGGTCGGGCTGGAGGTCAAGGGCATGCTGCTGGGTTCGTATGTCGAGAAGATGAGCGATGCGGAGCTGTCGCAGGCGGTGGAGACGGTGACGGTCTTCGCCAAGCTCTCGCCGGCGCACAAGGAACGCATCGTGCGCGTTCTGCATGATCGCGGACACGTGGTCGGCTTCATGGGTGATGGAATCAATGATGCGCCGGCCCTGCGTGCTGCCGACATCGGTATCTCGGTGGATACGGCGGTGGATATTGCCAAGGAAGCGGCGGATCTGATCCTGCTGGAGAAGAGCCTGATGGTGCTGGAAGAAGGCGTGCTGGAAGGCCGCAAGACCTTCGCCAACATGCTGAAATACATCAAGATGACGGCCAGCTCCAACTTCGGCAATGTCTTCTCGGTCCTGATTGCCAGTGCATTCCTGCCTTTCCTGCCGATGCTGCCCTTGCATCTGCTGGTGCAGAACCTGCTGTATGACGTCTCGCAGATCTCGATTCCCTTCGACAACGTCGACAAGGAATTCCTGGAAAAGCCGCAGCGCTGGGATGCCGGTGACATCGGCCGCTTCATGGTCTTCTTCGGTCCGATCAGCTCGATCTTTGATATCACGACCTTTGCGCTGATGTGGTATATCTTCGGCGCCAGCACGCCGGAACATCAAACCCTGTTCCAGTCCGGCTGGTTCATTGAAGGGTTGCTGTCGCAGACGCTGATCGTGCACATGATCCGCACGCGCCGCATCCCCTTCTTCCAGAGCCGCGCCTCGTGGCCGCTGATGGGGATGACACTGGTCATCATGGCCATCGGCATTGCGATCCCGATGACGCCGCTGGCGCATTACTTCAAGCTGGAGGCGCTGCCGCTGTCGTACTTCCCGTGGCTGGTGGCGATCCTGGTCGCCTATGCGGTGCTGATCCAGGGGATGAAGGGGTGGTATGCCAGGCGGTATGGGTGGCAGTGAGCTGATGAATCAGTAACGATCGTTACTGATCAGAGTTGATCAGAGTTGAAATGAAAACGCCTGCTCGATGGAGCAGGCGTTTTTGCGTGAGCCGAGTTAACTGCGCCTGTTGATCGCCGCTTGCCCGCTTCAATTGCGATCGGGCCACGATTGTCGAATCCGGTAATGGAGGCCACCGAGCGATGTCACACGCTTGCGCTCAATTCCATCGATGCCGGACCGCTACAACTACCTTCCTCGCTGCCCATGCATGACCTGCGAGTGAACCCACGTCAGCAAAAAACAGTTCAGCTGGTTCTTGCATTTTCCCACTTCGGTTAGGCTGATGTTCAGGACGACGCTGACCACAACATCGTTTTCACAAGACGCAATGTCTCACTGACCAGGAATGATGACACGTATTGACGCGTTCATTTGAGTGATGCAATAATCGCCTCGCTGCCTAGGAACGCCACCAGGCAGTACTCCCAGCAATATTGCTGACCATACATACCGGCTATGAAAGCCCCTGACATGCGCATCAAGCGCAGTCAGGGGCTTTTTGTTTTGGAGATTCGCATGTCGTCACAGGAAAACACCTCGCCGCCCTCGTTTCCATTGATCAAGGTGGCAAGCGTCCAGATGGAGCCCCACATTGGCCGCAAGGAAGAGAATGTTGCCCGTTCCATTGCCTTCATCGATCGCGCCGCCGCCGAGGGGGCCGAGCTGGTGGTCTTGCCCGAGCTGGTCAACAGCGGCTATGTCTTCGCCAGCCGCGCCGAAGCCTTCGCCTTGGCGGAAGTCCTGCCCGACGGCCCCACCACCCAGGCCTGGATGGCCGCCGCGCGGCGCAACGGTATCCATGTCGTGGCCGGCATCGCCGAACGAGAGGGCGACCGGCTCTACAATTCCGCTGTGGTGATTGGCCCGGACGGCTGGCTGGGCGTCTACCGCAAGCTGCATCTGTGGGGCGACGAACATCTGTTCTTTGAAGCTGGCGACAAGGGATTACCCCTGTTCCACACACGCTGGGGACGACTGGGCGTGGCGATCTGCTACGACGGCTGGTTCCCGGAAGTGTATCGGTTGCTTGCCATGCAGGGTGCTGACGTCGTGGCGATGCCAACCAACTGGGTACCGATGCCAGGGCAGCCAGACAACCGCCAAGCCATGGCAACTTCACTGGCGATGGCCAATGCCCATAGCAACGCGCTCACCATCGTGTGCGCCAACCGTACCGGCACCGAGCGCGGCCAGCCCTTCATCGGACAGAGCGTGATCATTGGCGCGCAAGGCTGGCCGCTGGCCGGGCCGGCACCGGAGGACGGCGAGCAAATACTGTATGCCAGCCTCAATCTCAAGGAGTCGCGCCAGGCACGCCACCTCACTCCCTTCAACCATGTGCTGCGCGACCGTCGCGACGACCTCTACGACCCGATGCTGGGCACGGGTTGGCCGCTGCCGCGGCACTGAACCGTTTGCCGTTTGCCGTACCGCTTTTCTTTCAGGATCCATTCCATCCATCCACTCACACCGACTGAGGAGTTCATGATGAACAGATTCACTTTCGCGCTGCCCCATGGCGTATTTGCTGTCGCATTTTCCCTGCTTGCCGCAGCTGCGCCGGCCCACGCCGCCGAGCCCATCCGCATCGGCGTGGCGGTCGGGCTATCGGGTGCCAACAGCGTGGTGGCACCGGCCGTAGTGCAGTCCTCGCAACTGGCGGTCGATGAAATCAACGCCGCGGGCGGCATCATGGGACGCAAGCTGGAGCTGGAAATCGTCGATGACGCCTCCGGCGCAGTGGGCGCGCAGAAAGCTTTCGATACGCTGGTGTTCCAAAAGAAGGTCACCGCCGTCATCGCCATGGAAACCAGCGCCGCACGCAATGCCGCGCTGCCGGTGATCAGCCGCGGCAAGGTACCTTACATCTACACGTCCTTCTACGAGGGTCGCTCGTGCAATAAATGGATGTACGCCAACGGCTGGGTGCCGGAGCAACAGGTGGCGCCGGTAGTGGATTACTTCAGCAAGTCCATGAATGCCAAGATCTTCTTCCTGGTCGGCAGCGACTACGCCTTTGGCCGAGGCATGCTGGAATTCACCAAGAAGTACATCGAGCAGAAAGGCGGCAAGGTCGTCGGCGAAGAATACCTGCCCATCGACGGCAGCGACTGGACCACGGTAGTTTCGAAGATCCGTGCCAGCAAGCCGGACGCCCTGATCAGCGCCACCGCCGGCGGCGCACCCAATGTGTCGCTGGCGAAGCAGCTCAAGGGAGCCGGTCTGACGCTACCCTACGGCAACCTCGCCATTGACGAGGGTACCGCCAGGACCATGGGCGATGCCGCCACCGGGCTCTACATGTCGGCTTCTTACCTGACCAGCATCGATACGGCGGAAAACAGGAAATTCATGGACGCGCTGAAGAAAAAATTTGGCGCCGACCTGAAGACCCCCAATGAATTGTCCGAGCCCCAGTACGAAGCCTTCTATCTGTACAAGGCCGCCGTCGAGAAAGCCGGATCGACTGACAGCGACAAGGTGAGCAAGGCGCTCGGCGAAGTGTCGTTCAACGGTCCGCGTGGCACGGTGGCGATGAACAAGAGCCATCATGCGCCGCTTTCCATGCGCCTGGGCCAGGTGCAGGCCGACGGATCGATCCGTATTCTGGAGACCTTCGCCAGCGTCGACCCCGGCAACCAGTGCCCGAGCATCAAGTGATGGCGGCAGGCAGGACCGCCTTGCGATAACAACGCCGCCGCGGCCATGACCGCGGCGGCCTGAGAAACGAGAGGAGAGCGCCATGGCGCTATTGCTGGATATGCTGACGACGGCCGCGATGCTGTTCGTCGTCACCGCCGGACTGATGATGATCTTCGGTGTCATGAAGATCGTCAATTTCGCCCACGGGGCCTTGCTGACCTTGGGCGGTTACGCCAGTTACGTAACCACGCGTCTGCAACTCGATCCCTGGCTGGGATGGCCGCTGGCGCTGGTAGCCGGTATCGCCGTGGGCATGCTGGTCGAAGGCGTGATCGTTCGCCGCCTTTACAAGCGGCCGCTGGACGCCATCCTGGCGACATGGGGACTGAGCATCGTGATTGGCCAGCTGATCGTGATGGCCTTCGGTCGCGAGGTGCAGTTCGTCAACGCACCGCTGACCGGGACCTGGAACATCCTCGGCGTCGACTACTCCGCCTACCGCCTGTTGCTGGTGCCGCTGGCGCTGGGCATCTGCCTGCTGCTCACGGCGCTGCTCAACGGTACGGATCTCGGCGTGCGTACCCGCGCAGTGATCATGAATGAGGAACTGGCCAGCAGCCTGGGCATCCATTCCGGCCGCGTACGCTTCGTCACCTTCAGCCTGGGTGCCGGACTGGGCACACTGGCCGGCGCGATGATCACGCCGCTCTCCAGCGTCGACCCCAATATGGGCCTGCCCTGGCTGATCAGTGCCTTCATGCTGGTGATGATCTCCGGCCACTCCATCCTGAGCCTGCTGCTGGCCTGCATGGTATTCGGTGCTGCGCAGGTGCTGGTCAGCACCTACGCCAATCCTGTGCTCGGCGGTCTCACCATCGCCGTCCTCGCTGCAGTGACCTTGCGTATCCGACCGAAGGGGCTGGCCCGTGCGTAACTCCTCTTATTCTTCCGCCGCACCTTCCTCACGGGCGGGTGCCGCACGCGTACGCCATTCTCTGCGCAGCGTCTTGCTGTTCGTCGGTGTGGGCCTGCTGTTGCTGGCTGCCGGGCCGTGGATCTTCGACACCTACCTGCAAAACATCCTCATCAAGGCCTATTTCATGGCCATCGTTGCGATGACCGTCGATATTCTGTGGGGCTATACCGGCTACCTCACGTTCGGCCAGTCGGCTTTCTTCGGAATCGGTGCCTATGCCGCCGGACTGGTGTTCACGCATGGCGGCTTCAGCCTTGTCACGGTCATGCTGGCAATCGGCACCACCATCGCCGCCGCAGCAGCGGTGGCGGCGCTGGCCGGATGGCTGTCGTTCTATCGCGGTGCGTCGCCGTTCTTCGCCACCGTGATTTCGCTGGTGCTGCCCATCGTGCTGACCCAGCTGCTGCTGTCGGGTGGCAGCTGGACCGGCTCCAGTTCCGGGCTGACCGGTTATGACAGCTTCGATTTTTCCCTCGACGCCTGGTATTGGATCTCGGGCGGCATGCTGGCAGTGGCTGCGCTGGCCGGCTGCTTGCTGGTGCGCTCCGATGCCGGCCGCCTGCTCGCCGCCATCCGCGACAATGAGCAGCGCTGCAGCTATCTGGGCATCAACACCGCGCTGGTGAAAATTACGCTGCTGGTGGCCATGGCAGTACTGGCCGGTCTGGCCGGATTCGGCTACGGCGCTTTCAGTGGCGTGGTCGCACCCGAGCTGGCCGGCTTCGCGCTGGGCACGGAATTCATCATCTGGGTCGCGCTGGGCGGGCGCGGCAGCCTGTGGGGACCACTGATCGGTGCCGTATTGATCAACGTTGCCACCGCCTATCTCAGCAGCAGCATGCCCTTTGCCTGGCAATTGATCCTGGGCGCAGCGTTCATCCTGGTGATCGTACTGCTGCCCCAGGGCCTGGTGCCGCTGCTGTTGCGACCCCTTGGCCTGGGCCGCGCAAGCGCGCATCAGCCGGGCCTGGAAGAATGTGCCGGCGTGACCGGCGGCGATGCGCAGGCGGAGGCGATCCGCATGCAGGGAGTGGCCCGCCACTTCGGCCCGCTGAAGGTGCTGCGCGGCATCGACTTCGCCGCCCGTGCCGGCGAGCTGGTCGGGCTGATCGGTCCCAATGGAGCCGGCAAGACTACGCTGATGCGCTGCATGAGCGATGGTGCCGAGCGCAGCGCCGGCAGCATCGCGCTGTGCGGCAGCGACATCGGCCAATTGCCGCCGGAGGCCTGCGTCAGCCTCGGGCTGGGACGCAAGTTCCAGAACGCCAATATCTTCGACACACTGACCGTGGCGCAATGCCTGCGCATCGCCCGTGCGCGGCTTGAACGGCCGGCCCTGTTCCGGCGTGCGGACGTGCTGCATCTCCCCCCTTATGCCTTGCACGTGATGCGCGCCACCGGTCTGGATGAGAAACTCGACAGCGTCGCCGGGGATCTCTCCCACGGCCAGCAGCAGGCGCTGGAACTGGCCATGGTGTTGGCGCTGGAGCCCCGTGTGGTGCTGCTGGATGAACCTACCGCCGGGCTCACCAAGGCCGAGCGTACGCAGATCGGCGGGGTACTGTCTTCGCTCGCGCTCAAGTACCGGCTGTGCTGCCTGCTGGTGGAGCATGATCTTGATTTCGTGCAGCAGATCGCCACCCGCATCGTGGTGCTGCATCAAGGTGCGATCGCCATGGAAGGCAGTTTCGATGAGGTGGTCAATTCGGAACTGGTCAACACCATTTATTCAGGCAGTACCCACGCAACGGAGGCGCAATGAGATCATCGGCACTGGTGTTGGACGGCATTACCAGCGGCTATCGTGCGTCGGTCGTGCTGCGCGGCGTGTCGCTGGACATCGCGCAAGGCGAGGCCGTAGCCCTGCTGGGCAAGAATGGCATGGGCAAGAGCACGCTGCTCAAGACCATCATGGGCTACCTCGGCAAGCAGGGCGGTGCGATCCACCTGCACGGGCGCAACATCACGCACCTGGCACCGCACCGCATCGCGCGCCAGGGGGTGGCCTATGCGGCACAGGAGAACGCCCTCTTCGCCGAACTGAGCATCGGCGACAACCTGCGCCTGGGGCTGGCGCAGCCGGCGTTGTTCGAAGAGCGCTTCGCTGCCGTCGAACCCCTGTTCCCGGTGTTTCGCAGCCGGCTGCAGCAATACGCCGGCACCCTCTCCGGCGGTGAGCAGAAGATGCTGTTGCTGGCACGCGCCCTGATGATGCGGCCCTCGGTGATCCTGCTGGACGAGATCACCGAAGGCTTGCAGCCCTCGGTCATCGACCGCCTGGCCAACGCGCTGCAGGAGGAGCGCAGGCAGCACGGCACCACGCTGCTGCTGGTTGAACAGAACGTGCCCTTCGCGCTGCAAGTGGCGGACCGCTACCTCATCATCAAGCAGGGCGAGCTGGTCGAGGAGGGGCCCGCCAAGCGCGACGGCGCGGCAGAACTTGTCTTCGGGCACTTGCGCGTATGACGTGGGCATGGGTTGCGCCGCTTGTCCCGGCACCCGCTCTGTGACGATAATCGGTGCGATCCCCCATCCCGCGTGCCGGGCCGCTGCGGCCGCGGGCATATTTCTTGCCAACCATTCGATGCCATGATGAGTTCAGCCCAATCCAACCTGCCCCTCTGCGTTTACATCTCCACCGGTGGCACCATTGCCATGAAAATCGACCCGGTCCGAAAGGCGCCGGTGCCCGCCCTCTCGGGCGATGAGCTGCTGGCCACCGTGCCCGGCATCCGCGCCATCGCGCAGCTGGAGGTCGTCAATCTGTTCAACGTACCGTCCGGCTATATGGATCCGCCACGCTGGATCGCCCTGCAGCAGGCGGTCGCAGCCGCGCTGGAGCGCCCGGAAGTGGACGGCGTGATCGTCTCCCACGGCACGGATACGCTGGAAGAAACCGCGTGGTTCCTTGACCTGACCCTGGCCAGCGACAAGCCGGTAGTGCTGATCGGTGCGCAGCGCAATGCCTCCAGCCCGGATTTCGACGGACCGCGCAATCTGCTCAACGCAGCGCGTGTGTGCGCCAGCGCGCAAGCGCACGGCCTGGGCGCGATGATTGCGATGAACAACCAGATCAACGCCGCCCGCGATGTCAGCAAGACCCATACTGCCGACGTCGAAAGCTTCAAGTCCGGTGATTTCGGCGTGCTGGGGGTAGCCGATGAAGATCGCGTAGTTCTCGCGCGCCGGCCGATGCGCCGCCAGCATCTGCCCTTGCTCGGCGGTACTTTGCCACGGGTCGAGATCATCCCCATGTTCGGCGGAGCCAGCGGTGACTTGCTGCGCGCTGCGGTGACGCTGGGCGCAAGCGGGATCGTGATCCAGGCGCTCGGCTGCGGCAACGTGAATGCCGACATGTATGAGGCAATCCGGCACGCCACCGGACAGGGCATCCCGGTGGTGATCTCCACCCGTGTGCCCCATGGCCGCGTATCGCCGTCCTACGGTTTCGACGGCGGCGGTGCTACCCTCAAGGCTGTCGGCGCAGTCTTCGCCGATGACCTGAGTCCGCAGAAAGCCCGTATCCTGCTGATGCTGGCCCTGCAATCCACGCAAGACACGGACCGCTTGCAGGCGCTGTTCGACCGATAAGGACCGACCATGAATTCCACTTCATTCCAGGATACGCGCGCGCGACAGGAAGATGGCTGGCGCATTGGCGTCCTGTTTTCTCGGTCGGGCGCAACCGGGGTCACGGAATCTGAACACTTTTTCGGGACCGCGCTGGCGATCGAAGAGATCAACCAGCTCGGTGGTGTGCTCGGCCGGCCCTTGGTGCCGGTGGCCTACGACCCCAAGGGCGACATCGCGGAATATCGCAAGCTGGTCACGCGCCTGCTGCTGGAGGACGAGATCAACGTGGTATTCGGCTGCTCGCGCTCATCCAGCCGCAAGGCGGTGCTGCCGGTCATCGAACGCAACAACGCACTGCTGTGGTACTGCTCCTTCTATGAGGGTTTCGAGTATTCACCCAACGTGATCTATACCGGTGCCGTCCCGAACCAGAACAGCGTGCAGCTGGCCGCCTACCTCATGCAGAACAAGCGCACCCGCTTCTTCCTGGTAGGTACCGACTACATCTATCCGCGCGAATCCAATCGCGTCATGCGCGACATGGTGGAACAGCATGGTGGCGAGATCCTCGATGAAATCTATCTGCCGCTGGAAGCCGGCCGGGGCGAACTGGAAGAGGTGCTGACCGACATCAAGGCGGCCCAGCCCGACGTGGTGTTTTCGACGCTGGTGGGACAATCGGCGCGGCTGTTTTACCAGCTTTATCCCGAGTTCGGATTCGATCCGACGACCACACCGATCGCCAGCCTCTCGATGGCGGAGGAAGAGATCCGCCTGATCGGTGCCCGGCACTGCGCGGGCCACATCACAGCCGCGACCTATTTCGGTTCGCTGGACAATGAGAGCAACCGGCATTTCCTCGCCCTCTGGCGCAAGCGTTTCGGCGACCGGCCCACCAGCACCTGGTCGGAGATGGCCTATGCCCAGGTCCACCTGTTTGCGCGCGCCCTGCAGCGCGCAGGCAGCCTGGACCGGCGCAAGCTGGTGGAGGCCACTCATACGGTGTCATTCGATTCGCCTGAAGGGCGCATCAGTGTCGACGCAGACAACAATCATTGCGCCCTTACCCCGCGCATTGGCATCTGCCGTAGCGACGGACAGTTCGACATCGCCTGGGAAGCGTCGGAGCCCGTCAAGCCGGACCCCTATCTTTCCACTTTCGGCTTTTCCGGTTTCTGGTTGAGGTAAGGTCATGGGACAAAGCCTTCGCCGACTTTACGAGGACCTGCGCAGTATCTGCGTAGCCGTCGTCTATCCGCCCGGAGAAGACCGGGACGTAGTGATCCAGCAGTTGCAGCGCATCGGCTGCCGGCTGCGCGTGATCTGGCCCAGTCCAACGGAGCCGCCGACCGGAGCCGACGTCATTTTCTTCCAGATATCGCAGGAGCTCGAAGGACGCAGCGGATGGAATGCCAGCGCCGTGGATGCGGCCCTGGTCGCCTTGTCCGACTATGAAAGCCCGACCACCTTGAAGCTGTTGCTGGACACCAAGGCACACGGTGTGCTGACACGTCCGTTCCGCTCGCAAGGCATCCTGAGTACGCTGGTGCTGGCGCGCTCTTCACAGGGTTTTCAACAACGGCAGCAGGCCAAGATAGACAAGCTCGAATCGACCATCAAGTCACGCCGGCAGATCGAGAAGGCGATTCGTGTGCTGGTTGAATACCAGAAGCACAGCGAAGAAAGCGCTTACCAATTCATGAGGGAGCGTGCCACTGGCCTGCGAGTGACTGTCGCGGAAGTAGCAACGATGCTGTTGGAAACCCAGGATGCGATGGAGAAACTGGGTTTCCTCGCAGCGGGAAAGGGGAAGAACCCCGGTGACGGGGTATAACGATGACACTCCTGTAGTGCGATGAACAGACGGCGTTCAAGCAGGTGAAACGTTCGTCCGTTCTTCGCCGGAGAGAGAGTTTTTCTTGCTTGAGAATCTCAACCCACCCACTCCCTCCGCGCGTTGCTGAACGCCCCCATTTCAACTGAAACACGTCTCCGCTCCGCTGAAATCCGGTTGAAACCCCCGAGGATCAAGCTTCACCCATACCAGCCGCACCGATCCTCACCCAACCGGAGAACACCATGCGCATCCACGCCACCTGCCTCGTCGCTGCCCTCATGTCCCTGGCTGCTGCCGGCAATGCCGCTGCCACCACCATCTGCCGCTATCGTGCCGACGACGGCCACTGGTTCATGCACATGCTGGAAGCGCTGGCCAACATCACTTACTGCTGAGTCTCGCAGTCACCCTCACCGGAGCAATCACATGGACTACTTCATCCACTCTGCGTTCGACCTGATCTGCTCGGACGTGCCAACCATCGTCGCTGGCTTGTTCGTGAAAGTGATTTGACGTCCTGCTCTACTGAGCCATTCTGGCCGGATGCGGAAGCCGACGCGCTGGCAGCGCCCGACGCCATTTTCAATGCCGGACTTCCACATCCCGCACCAGCCTGATCCCCACCAGCGTATAGCGCGTGCTGACGGTATTCCAGTTCCGGAAGGCACACCGCGCATACAGTGACCAGGTATGCCACGAGCCGCCGCGCCGCACCTTGGTTTCCCCGTTGGCCGGCCCACGCGGGTCGGCCAACGGGGAACGCGCATAGGTCTCTTCGCCATACCAGTCGGCGGTCCATTCCCAGGCATTGCCTACCATGTCATACAGCCCGAAGGCATTCGCCGGGAAACTGCCCACCGGCGAGGTGAAGGCGAAGCCGTCGTGACTCTTCAGCGCGCGACCGGCCATGCGTGGCCAGTAGGGAGCAGCGTCGGCATCAAAGGTGTTGGCGATCTGACTCAGGCCCTCCGGATCATCGCCATTGGGATAGCGCGTCGTCGTCCCCGCGCGGCAAGCGTATTCCCATTCGGCTTCGGTCGGCAGACGATAGTGCGCGTGCTCTTTCTCACTGAGCCAGGCTGCAAGGGCTGATGCATCATTCCAGGTGACGTTGAGTACAGGATGATCATCGGCCTGGGGGAAGCCGGGGTTTTTCCAGCTGTATTGCGGGCTGCGGCCTTCGAATGCTTCTTTGCGTTCGGTTTTCTCAGGATCGTAATGCGGGTTGTAGCCGTAACCGCCGGTCTGATCGCGAATGGATTCCGGGGTATAGCCCGACTCGGCCACGAATTTCGCGAACTGGGCCACGGTGACCAGATGCTTCCCGAGATAGAACGGATGGGTGATCAGCACCTTGTGCCGCGGCCGTTCATCGTCGAGATCGCGCAGCCGCCGCTCCTCATAATCCGGATAGGCCTGCTTCAGCGCGGCCAGCGACTCCTCGGTTCCCATCCAGAATTCGCCCGCCGGGATCAGCACCATCTGCATGCCAATGGAGTTTTCCATCGTCACAGGCGGTTGAGTTTTTTCCTCTGCAGAAGCGAACAGGCATGTCGACCAAAGCAACATCGCCGTCCATCTGATGAATCGGTGTTTCAAGGTACTCCCCCCTTGTATCCGCAGTTGTCGTCCTCGTTGAAACTCAAACATCAAGTACACGGCCTGTCCGATGACGGATAGCGCCCAGAACACAACGGCAACCCCATGCCGTTGCACTCACCCTGCTGGACGGGAGATCAGCCCAACAGCCGCTTCTGGAAGCGCTTCAACGCATCGGCAAACACATCGGTACTGTCCAGGGCGCGCGCCAGCACCAGCGCCCCCTGTATTCCGCCCACGACTTCCTCGGCCAGCGTTCTGGCTTCCTTGGGCTTGCGCCCGGTCCGCACCAGGGCGGACGCGAGCGCATCGATCCAGGCGATGAAGTAATCACGCACCATCACGGCAAAGCGATCGCGCTCATTGCCCAGCGCAAAGACGCCGACCAGGCAGACACGCTGCCCCGAGAGGAAATAGCGGCTGACGTCGTCGAACATGGCCTTGATGCCTGCCACGGCATCGTCACGCTCGTTCAACGGCTCGAACACATGCTGCCGGAACCACGCATCCACGTGGCCCAGCACGGCTTGCGCCATCTCCTCCTTGCCGCCCGGGAAAAAGTGATAGATGCTCCCCTTGCCCAGCCTGGTCCCTTCGCTGATGCGCGCCAGGCTCGCCCCTTCGAAGCCATAGGTGCGGAAGACTTCCGCCAGCAGGGGGATCACATCGTCTTTTTCCGCAATGACTCTAGCCATTCATTTTCCTCAGATACCGAAATCACTCAGCCCGGGATGATCCGCCGGGCGCGGGCCACTATTGTCCCACAGGAATTTGCGTTCTTCCGGCTTGATCGGATGCTCGTTGATGCAAGCGTGACGGTGATGCATCAGGCCCTGCGCATCGAATTCCCAGTTCTCGTTGCCGTAGGCGCGATACCACTGGCCGGAATCATCATGGTACTCGTAGGCAAAGCGCACGGCGATGCGCGCACCGTCGAAGGCCCACAGCTCCTTGACCAGGCGGTAATCCAGCTCACGCGTCCACTTGCGCTTGAGCAGCGCGGTGATGGCTTCACGGCCCTGTGCGAATTCGGCGCGATTGCGCCACCAGCTGTCTTCGGTATAGGCCAGTGCAACTTTTTCAGCGTCACGGGTATTCCAGCCGTTTTCGGCAAGACGGACTTTTTCGATGGCGGTTTCACGAGTGAAAGGGGGAAGCGGCGGGCGAATCGACATGATGTTTCTCCAATTAGTGTACCTTTCAGTACCGTATGTACTGTTCGGTACACACAATATAGACCGATCAACTTTGAATGACAAGCGATTTCTCGACGGATGTCGTCTTGCCGGCACAGCTTGAATCCAGCCTGTGCGAGACCAGGAGAATATTGCGAGGAGATTTCGCAGCGCCTAAAAAAAACCTGCTCCGAGGAGCAGGCGTTTCGGGTACATGACAAGTATGACCAGGCCCTAATGCCTGGCCTTCAAGGACGCAAGATCGTTCTGTTGGAGCCGGGCCAGATTCATTCCCGATGCCACCAATATAGCGGAAGCTGCCCAGCACCAGAATGCCGGGTACTGGGTGAACTCTTTCGCAAAGAGGGGAGCGAACAAGGTGTCCACGGCCGCCAGCGTAAAGAACAAAGAGCAGCGTGGATGGCTGATCAGAGACCCCTTCCAGGCGATGAAAAGGGAAACGATCATGCCGGCGTTGACCAAGGCGTAACTGCCCATCCAGATCAGTTGCGGTTCCAGTCGATCAAAGATGGACATCAGGAAGACGAACGAATAGATCAAGGCCGCGTATCCCAGATCAGTGTTCTGCAAAGGAAGGAACAGCGAGATCATGAACAGCACCCATCCCGCCACCACCAGATAGCGCGCCTTGTTCAGATGTGGCGTGGTGGCAGAATTATCGGGATTGGCGTTGTGCATGGACGTCGATGGCTCCGGATCGAAAAGTTGAAATGCTTCCGTACTTTGTTGGCAGAAGACCGATGGAAAAGCGGAAGGTTCTTCACCTTCAGAAGTCTGGTTGACTCCGTAGTTCTGCTTGCCGCCGTGGCCATCGCCCAATTCATTCACTGCGGACGCAACGACGCTCAGCGCCTCGGCAACCTCACCGTCACCATGGTCTGCACCTGGTCATCCGAACTCATGGTGATGCTTCCACCATGCGACTTGACGATCTGCTGGGCAATGAACAGGCCCAGCCCGAGACCTTCCTTGCGGCCGACCTCACGCTCGCCACCGCGGAAGGGATCGAAGATCACCGGCAACAAGGCCGCCGGAATGACGCCGCGATTGGCGATGGTCATGACCACTTCCTGCTCGCTGCGGCCATCGATGCCGATGCAGATCGGACTGTCCGCCGCGCCGTGCTGCAAAGCGTTGCCCAGCAGATTGGCCACCACCTGGCCCAGGCGGTCGCCATCCCAATAGCCATTGTCATCGCCCTCGATGCGGCGCTCGACCACACTGCCCGGATACGTGGCCTGGTATTCCTGTACGACCCGTTCGGTGATCTCGCCCAGGCAGGCACTGGCACGCACCAGCGGGATGCCGCCCGCCAGGCGCGCGCGGGCCAGATCGAGCATGTTGTCGATCAGCTTGGCCATGCGCTTGCCGCCATTGAGAATCTGTTGCGAGGCCTTCTGTGCCACCTCTTCCTTGTACGTCCGCTGCAGCAGCGTGGCCGCCATCACCACCGCGCTCAGCGGATTGCGCAGGTCGTGACCGAGGATGGCCACGAACATTTCGTTCATGCGCAGGGTCTCGGTGCGCTGCTGCAACTCCAGCGCCAGCAACTGCTTCTGGCGATACAGCTGGAAGAACACATCGGCCTTGTTGCGCAGGATATGCGGCTCGATGGGCTTGTAGAGGAAGTCCACTGCACCACTCTCATAGCCCTTGAACTGGCGGCGCTCATCACGTACACCCGCCGTGACGAAGATCAGCGGCACGTTGCGGGTACGCTCGCTGCCGCGGATCAGCTCGGCCAGCTCGAAGCCATCCATGTCCGGCATCTGCACGTCCAGGAAGGCCAGTGCCACGTCATGCTGCAGCAGCAGTTCAAGCGCCTCCAGGCCCGAGCGTGCCAGCAGCAGCTCGACATCGTCCCGCTGCAGCAGGGCCGAGAGGGCCAACAAGTTTTCGTCGAGATCATCGACCAGCAGGAATTTCACCCGCGGCAGGTCTCTGTCTTTGTATTTTTCTGTCACCTGCGTTCCTTTTCCTGGTCATTCCCCGATACGCCCAGGGTGCGCAGCAGATCGGCGATCTGCGGGAGCGTGAGCACATAATCAATCTGTCCCAGCGCCAATGCCTGCGCCGGCATGTAAGGTACCTGTGCCTGTTGCGGACTTTGTACCACGGTCACGCCACCGGCGCGCGCAATGGCCTGCAATCCGGCCGCTCCGTCATGATTGCCGCCGGTCAGCACGATGCCCAGCAAACGCTCGCGGTAAACATCGGCCGCCGATTCGAACAGCACATCGATGGCCGGGCGCGAATAATTCACCAGTTCATCGTTGGACATGGCCAGCACCGGCCCCTGATCACTGCGATCCACCAGCAGATGATAATCCGGCGGCGCAAAGTAGATCACGCCCGGCTGCGCCGGCTCCTTGTCCTGCGCTTCCACTACCGGCTGGCCGCAGCGATCAGCGAAGATGGTGGCCAGCAGGCTGGGGCGTTCGCGCGGAATGTGCAGTACCACCATGGTCGCTACCTGCGCACCACGCCGCAGCGCCGGCAGGATTTCCGACAAGGCTTCCACGCCACCGGCAGAAGCACCGATGACGATCGCATCAATCGCACGGCCACCCAGGGCCGGCAGCGGGACGAGGCTCATAGCTCCCCCTTCTTCTGGAAGATGCGATCTTCCCGCACCACTTCATCGAAGGCAGGACCGTGCGTCGAGAAACGCATCGATTCCTTCGAACCCAGTCCCAGGAAGCCCTTGCGCACCAGCGATTCACGGAACAGGCCGAGCGCGCGTTCCTGCAAATGGCGGTTGAAATAGATCAGCACGTTGCGGCAGGACACCAGGTGCATCTCGGCAAAGACACTGTCGGTGGCCAGGCTGTGATCTGAGAAGACCACGTTCTTGCGCAGCGACTTGTCGAAGACGACGGCACCGTACGCGGCCGTATAGTAATCCGAAAGCGAGGTCTTCGCCCCGGATTTCTGGTGGTTGCTGGTGAAACCGGGGATGCGGTCGAGCTCGTAGACGCCGGCCTCGGCCTTCTTCAGCGCGGCCTGGTTGATGTCGGTGGCGTAGATGATGCTGCGGTCGAGCAAGCCTTCCTCGCGCAACAGGATCGCCAGCGAATAGACTTCCTCGCCGCTGCTGCAGCCGGCTACCCAGATCTTCAAGGATGGATAAGTACGCAACAGCGGGATCACCTTCTCCCGTAACGACAGGAAATAGCTGGGATCCCGGAACATCTCGCTGACCTGCACCGTGAGGTAATCCATGAGCGCGGGGAATACCGTCGCATCATGCAGCACCTTGTCCTGCAATTGCGACAGCGTTTCGCAGCCGAACCGGATCATGGCGGTGGCCAGGCGGCGCTTGAGTGACGCACCGGCGTAACCGCGAAAGTCGCAGTGATACTTGAGGTAGATGGCATCCAGCAACAACTGCATCTCGATATCGAAATGCTGGTTGGCCAGTGCCTGATTTATTTCGGCATCCATACGCGTACCAGGGACAGCAGTTTTTCCACATCCAAAGGCTTGGCGATGTAATCGTTGGCGCCGGCGGCCAGGCATTTCTCCTGGTCATCCTTCATGGCCTTGGCGGTCAGGGCGATGATGGGCAGGCGCTTCCAGACGGCTTGCTTGCGGATCTCGCGCATGGCGGTCAGGCCATCCATCTCCGGCATCATGATGTCCATCAGCACCAGGTCGATCGGCGCGCCCGGCTGTTCCTGGCTGCGCTGCAGGGCCTCCAGGGCTTCGCGGCCGTTGCGGGCGATGTCGACCTTCATGCCCTTGGGTTCCAGCACGGAGGATAGCGCAAAGATGTTGCGCACGTCGTCTTCCACCACCAGGATGCGGCGGCCTTCGAAGACCGTCTCGCGGTCGCGCGCCACCTTGAGCATGCGCTGGCTCTCCGGCGGCAGCGTGGTTTCCACCTGGTGCAGGAACAGCGTGACTTCATCGAGCAGGCGTTCCGGCGAGCGCGCATCCTTGATGATGATGGAACGCGAGAAGCGGCGCAGGTGCTGCTCTTCCTCGGCCGACAGCGAACGGCCGGTATAGACGATCACCGGCGGGAAAGCCACGTGTTCCTGCTCGGCCATCTTTTCCAGCAACTGATAGCCGGACAGATCGGGCAGGTTCAGGTCCATCACCATGCAATCGAAGGTGGTCTCGCGCAGGCGGGCCAGTGCGTCGGCGGCCGTGCGCACGCCGACCAGGTTGATGTTCTCGCCGGCCAGCAACTGGCGGATGCTGTCGAGCTGGCGCGCATCGTCCTCGACCACCAGGACATGGCGCAGGCCCTGCAGGAACTTGGCTTCCAGCTTGCGGATCGCGCCTACCAGCTCTTCTCGCTGCACCGGTTTCAATGCGTAGCCGATGGCACCGCGCTCCAGTGCCTCGTGCGAATAATCGGCCACCGAGACCACGTGTACCGGGATGTGGCGGGTCTTGGGATTGCGCTTGATCTGATCCAGCACGCCCAGGCCGGAGAAGTCAGGCAGGTTCATGTCCATCAGGATGGCGCTGGGGCGATACATCTCCGCCGCCGACACGCCCTCATTGGCCGAATGCGTGACCACGCACTGGAAGCCCATCTCGTGCGCCAGGTCGCGCAGGATCATGGCGAAGGCGGTGTCATCCTCGATCACCAGGATCAGGCGCGAGGACGATTCAATGCGGTGACGGTCATCATCGATGGCGATGTCCTGAAGTTTCGCCGGCGTACTGGGCACCACCTGCGGGCTGGGAATACGGATATCAGGCGCGGTAGCGACTTGCGCCGCCTGCAAGGTCGCAGCCGCCGCCGACGGTGCGGCAACGGCCGCCGGCGTCCGCACTACGGCCTGCTCGCCGCTGTAGACCTGCGGCAGCGAGAGCGTGAAGATGCTGCCCTCGCCTACCCGGCTCTGCACCTGAATATCGCCACCCAGCAGATGCGCCAGGTCGCGCGAGATCGACAGGCCCAGCCCGGTGCCACCGTACTTGCGATGGGTGCTGCCATCGGCCTGGCGGAAGGCTTCGAAGATGAACTGATGCTGGTCGGCCCCGATGCCGATGCCGGTATCGCGCACGGCGAAGGCTATGCGGCCGCCGGCATCCGCATAGATGCGCAGGCTGACCTCGCCCTTCTCGGTGAACTTGATGGCGTTGGAGAGCAGGTTCTTGAGGATCTGGCCCAGGCGCTGCATGTCCGTTTCCATACGCTGCGGCACGCCCGGATCGACCTCGACCTTGAAGCCCAGGCCCTTCTGCTGGGCCGTCATGGCGAAGCTGGCCTTGAGTTCCTCGGCCATCTTGCTGACCACGAAGGATTCGGAAACGATATCCAGCTTGCCCGCTTCCATCTTCGAGAGATCGAGGATGTCGTTGATCAGGGCAAGCAAGTCATTGCCCGCCGAGGAAATGGTTTGCGCGAAACGCACCTGCTCGTCGGACAGGTTGCCCTGCTTGTTGTCGGCCAGCAGCTTGGCCAGGATCAGGGTGGAGTTCAGCGGCGTGCGCAGCTCGTGGCTCATGTTGGCCAGGAACTCGCTCTTGTACTGGTTGGCGCGCTCCAGCTCGGTGGCTTTTTCCACCAGCACCACCTGGGTCTTGGCCAGGTCGTCCTTCTGGATTTCCAGCAGTTGCGTCTGCTCTTCCAGCTGGGCATTGGTTTCTTCCAGCTCGGCCTGCTGCGTTTCCAAACGCAGTTGCGAGGCCTTCAGGGCCTGGCCCTGCTCTTCCAGCTCTTCGTTGTTGACGCGCAGTTCTTCCTGCTGTGCCTGCAATTCCTCGGACTGGCGCTGAGTTTCTTCCAGCAGTTCTTCCAGACGGGTGCGGTCCTTGGAGGAACGCACGGCAATGGCGATCTGGTCCGACAGGCGCGCCAGCAGCTCTTCTTCCTCGGCCCGCACCTGGCGCAGGAAGCCAAGTTCAAACACGGCTTGCACCACACCATCGGCCGCTGCGGGCACGATCAGCAGCTCACGCGGTGCATGGCGTCCCACGGAAGAGGAAACGGTCAGGTATTGCGCCGGCACTTCCTTGACGTGCATGGCGCGATTGAGTTTGGCGGCCTGGCCCAGCAGGCCCTGGCCATCACGCAGGTGCGGCGGTTGTTCGCTCGCGTCTTCTTCCAGCGCATAGGCGGCGAAGCGCTGGAAGTCGCCGCTATCGGTGCGCAGGTAGATGGCGCCGACCTGAGCATTGAGGTAGGCAGTCAGGAAGGCCAGCGTGTTTTCACCCAGCGCCCCCAGGCGTTGTTCGCCCTGCAGGCGCTCGGCCAGGCCCATCTGGCCATTGCGGATCCAGGTCTGTTTTTCGCGGGCGCGATAATCGCGCGAAGTGGTCATGGCTGCGGCAATGATGAGCACCAGCAGCAAGCCCGAGCCGCCCCAGGCGACGGCAGTGGAAAACACCACGGCATCGCGCCAGTCGGATTGGCGGCTGGCCAGCAGGTCACGTTCCTGTTCTTCCATGTCGCGCGACAGCACGCGCACGCGGTCCATGAACATTTTGCCGCGATCGGATTGCACCACGGCCAATGCGCCGGCCGTATCGCCATTGCGACGGCGGCTGACGGTCTCGGCCAGTTCTTCAAGTTTGTCGGCGACCACGCGCTCGATCTGCGACAGGCGCTGCAACTGATCCGGATTGTCGGAGAGCAGCTCGCGCAGCCTGGCGATCTCGCCAGGCAACGCGGCGCGCGCCTGGTTGTAGGGGCTCAGATAGGATTCGGTGCCCGTGAGCAGGAAACCGCGCTGACTGGTCTCGGCATCCTTGAGCGTGGAGACCAGCACCTGCAACTGCTCGCGCACCTTCATGGTGTGCGAGACGGCATTCGCCGCCAGGCCACGGCTGACCGAGGCTTCCCAGGTAAACAGGGCAATCAGCACCACCGCCAGGATGGCGACGGAAAAACCGATCAGCGGCCCCAGCGGCAGCGGCGGTCCGGAAAATGCGCCCTTGCCCTGGCGCTTCAACATGGCAATACGTTCTTCAGCTTGGCTGGAATAAACCCGCACGGTGCGCTCCGTTGTTCGAATCGTTGGTCGAGCTGCGGGGGTTCTGTGTGTCGCTGTGTCCCCCTCCCCTTGGTCTTGCGTCCGGGAAAGCCGCCGATTATACGGGCGGCTTCCGGTTTGCGCAGAGCGCCGGCGCGGCGCTTGATCGCGCACTCACCCGCCTCTGAACCCGGCTAGGACAAAGCGCTGCCGGTTCGGTTCCGCAGCGCTGTCATCCTGGCACTGACACTCGCTTTCAGGTACCGGCCAGGCCGGCCGCGATATTGATGGACAAGCCGATGATGGCGGCATTGAACACGAAGCAGATCAGCGAATGCGCCAGCACCGACTTGCGTAACGCACGCGAGGCCACGGCCACATCCGAGGTCTGCACGGCCACGCTGATGGTGAAGGCGAAATACAGGAAATCCCAGTAGCCGGGATTGCGTATGCCGTCCGGGAAGCGCAGCGGCAAGGCCTCCGGGTCATCGTCATCGGCGTAGAAGAGGCGCGCGTAATGCAGCGTGAAGATGGTCCCGATCAGGGCCCAGGAGCCGAACACGGTGGAGGCTGTAAAGGCATAGCGCAACAGCCTGCCGCGCTCGTCGTGATGGCTGCTGCCGCCCAGTTCCAGCAAGATGGCGAGCAAACTCGCAATGGCTGCCACGCAGACCATCACCAGTACCACGTGGGCGCTCTCGTCCTCGGTCTCGGCCAGGCGCTTGACGGCCTTGGCATCGGCCCGCAGCATCATCACCCACAGGCTCAGCAAATAGAACCAGACGCCGGCATTCCAGCCGATGAGGCTGCGGCCGATCCAGGTACTGGCGGGGAGAACGGTGGCGGCGGCGATCCCGATGGCGATGCCGATGAGCAAGCGCGGATGGACCTGGACGATGTGGCGGGCGACGGACATTGTTCTTGTTGATGTTGTGAGTCTTCTGTAAGGGCAGCGTCAATGCAGTGCCGCGAATGGGCAGGACATTAGCATGCCCTGCCCGCCCCTGCCAGCCATGCTTTCCCTCAGCATGCGCGGGCAGGCGGCCTAGTTACCCTTGGACAGCAGGTTGGCCAGCCGCACTGCGTCCTCGAAACTGGACAATCCGGTCAGGGCCATGGTGTTGATGGTCATCGGGCCTTGAACGCTGGCCACATTGGTCACGCGGCCTTCCAGCACGGCGGCGAGCTGGCGCCCCATCAACTCGCGCGAGGCCGCCGCCAGCCTGGCGGTCCCGGTGGGCGAGAATTGCAGTACCAGCACCGCACGTCCGGCCGCATCCTTCTGCGCCGACGCGCGCTGCACGTCGCCGGCATCAAGTGCGGCGCGCGGGGCGAGATAGATGTCGCCACCCGGTGGTTCGCTCAGGCGCGCCTTGATCCAGCCCTGGATCGGTACGGTGGTCGCACCGCGCAGTTCAAACAGGGTTGATGAAGAGAGACCATGGTCCGCGCTGCCCGAGGCACCGCCCGTGGCACAGCCCGCCAGCACCAGGACGGCACCGGCGGCGGCACCCAGCAACAGAGTGCGGCGACGCGCGGAAAAGCAAGGGGAAGCAGGCAGGCGGCTCAAAATTCGTGCTCCTTCAAGGCGCGCTGCGCGCGTTCGCGGGCGCTGGCCAGGGCTTCTTCCTCGGTCGGGAAGAGGCCTACCGGAATGTAGGTTTCAGCGATCTCGGGCTCGCGCGACAGGCGCACGAAGACTTGCGCCTCGAAGCCTTCATCCGGTTTTTCAACCGCATCGTAGCGGGCGATATGGGTGCCACTTTGCAAGACCTTGTCCGTCATGCTGCCTCCTGAGTCGTTCACGATGAAGCCCGTTTGACACAGGGGCAGGCATGAGGTTCTGCATGAAAACGATGTCGTGCGGCAACTGCGACCAGAGCGGCCATCGCCGCCGGATTCAACCTGCCAGCGGGAAGCGTACCGTGAAGATGGTGCCCTGCCCTTGCTCCTTGCAATCGACCGTGATGACGCCGCCATGGTCGTGCGCAATCTCGCGCACGATGGCCAGGCCCAGGCCGCTGCCGGCGATCTTGTCATTGGCGCGATAGTAGCGGTCAAAGATGAGCTCGCGATGCTCGGGAGCAATACCTGGGCCGGAATCTTCCACCGAAAGCACGGTGGCCCCCTCTTCTTCCAGGCAGCGCACCGTCACCGTTCCGTGCAAGGGGGAATAGCGCACGGCATTGTCGATGAGGTTGTCGATCAGGTCGGCGAGCAGGAAACGGTCGCCGCGCAGGCGTGCCGGCTGCAGGTCGAAGCCGAGGTCGATGTGTTTCTTGTCGGCCTCTTCGATGAAGTGCTGCACCGATTCTTCCACCAGCTTGTGCAGTGACAGCTCCTCCAGCTTGCGGCTTTCGAACAGGCCCGGCTCCGAGCGCGCCAGCGCCAGCAGCTGACGGCTCTGGCGGATCATGCGCTCCACCGAAGAGTTCATCATCGCCAGCGAGCGGGCGGTATCGGGCTGGTCCTGGTGCTTGTCATGCAGCAGTTCCAGTTGCAACTTCAGGCCCGTGAGAGGCGTGCGCAATTGATGGGCAACGTCGGCCATGAAATTCTGCTGCGCCTGTTCACCCTTGCTGATGCGGGCCATCAGTTCGTTCATGGCCACGATCAGCGGCTGCAATTCCACCGGCGCACCAATGCCATCGATGGCTCCCAGCTTGCCGTGGCCGCGTTGTTCCAGGTTGCGCTGCAGGCTCTTCAAGGGACGCAGCCCGCGCCGCACGGCGATCAGCACCACCGACAGCGACCCGAAGGTCAGGCCGCCATCCAGCAGCAGGAAGGACAGCAGGATGGTGTAGTGCGCACGATCGCGCTTGCGGATGGTCTCGGCCACCGCCACCGAGATCACGCCATTCTTGACCCGCACCTGCATGGCGGAAATACGCACCGGTTCGCCACGCATTTCGCCGTCATAGTTGAAGGGCCGGTCGAACGTCTCGCTCTCCGGCAGTTGCGGGAAGCCCTTGTCGCCCACCAGGATCTCGCCCTGCGAATTGCGCACGGCAAAGAAGGTAGTGTCGGAGTGATTGCTGCGCAGGATCTGCTCGGCCTGCTGGGTCAGCTCGGCAGTGGTGCGTTCCTGACGATGGCGCACCTGGGCATACAGGCCCCAGGTGGAATCCATCAGGTTCTGGTCGAACGCATGCTGGGCCGGCAGCCAGGCCAGCCAGTAGGTCAGGCCGGCACCGACCAGATTGAGCAGCAGCAAGGGGGCGATCAGCCACTTGAGCAGATCGCGCCGGATGCTGGCATGGGTAACAGCTGCCGCAGGCGGGATAGCATCGGCCGAGTTTTTCGTGTTGGCCGCAGTGACGGCCGGCTGCTGGTCGATGACCGTCATGACGCGGCCTGCCGGCTCAGTTCTCGCTCTTTTCGAGCATGTAGCCGAAGCCGCGGATGGTACGGATGACCACGCCCGAATCCGCGATCTTCAGACGGATGCGCGAGACATACACCTCCACCGCATTGATCGTGAAATCCTCGCCCCAGGGCAGGACGGCATCGATGATCTGCTGCTTGGAGACCACGCGCGAAGCGTGTTGCATCAGGTATTCCAGCACCGTCCATTCGCGCAGGGACAGTTCGATCTTGCGGCCGTCGATGTCGGCGCGCTTGGTGGCGTTGTCCAGCGACAGCCCGCCCACGGTCAGCTGTGCCGGCTGCGGCGCACTGCGGCGGATCAGCGCCTTGATGCGCGCCACCAGTTCGGGGGTGGCGAAGGGCTTGACCAGGTAGTCATCGGCGCCCAGTTCCAGGCCGTGCACGCGGTCGGGAATGGTGTCGCGTGCGGTCAGCAGCAGCACCGGCGTGTTGTTGCCGTTGGCGCGCATGCGGCGCAAGACTTCGAAACCGTCGATGCCAGGCAGGCCGATGTCGAGCACCAGCACGGCCGCATTGAAACGCTGCGAGAGCGCATCGTTGCCGTTGTTGACGGTATGCACGGTGAAGCCGTGCGAATTGAGTACCCGCGACAGACCGTCGGTGAGTACCGGGTCGTCTTCGACCAGCAGAACATTCATAGAGGACTTCTTGGAAAAAAACGGCGCAAAAATTCTGCGTGACGCTGCATCGTATTGCAGCCCAGGCCATGCTGCAAATCGGGCGATCCCCCAGGCGGGGCGCGGCACGGCCAGAGTGTTTCTTTTTTGTCACACTCAGTTCGGCGTCAGGAAATTGACAGCATTTTGTCAGACTCCCCCCTTAATCTTGCCAGCCATGCGAATGAGAATCCCAATCATTAGCATGTAAAAAAAGAACACTGGTCATCAGCCAGCCAAACGGACTTCCTTGTTGCCATCGAAGAACGGAGTAGCCAGCCATTCGAGCCGGTCCTGCGCGAGCGGGACCGGCTCATCGTTTCCTACTCCACTAGCGACAAGTACAACATGAACCGTCTCACGCCGATTGCCGCCGCATTGGTCGCCACCTTTGCCGCTCCCCTCTCCGTCCACGCACAGCAGGCCGCCGCGCCCAACGCTACCGCCACGGGCAGCCAGCTCGCCCCGGTCACGGTGGAAGGCCGCCGCGATGATTTCGCCAGCACCGGCACGGCCATCACCAAGCTGCCGGCCGACCTGCACGATGTGCCGCAATCGGTGACGGTGGTCAACAAGGCGCAGATGCAATCGCAGGGCGTCAGTTCGCTGGCCGATGCGCTGCGCAACGTTTCCGGCATCACGCTGGGCGGTGCCGAAGGCGGGCAGATCGGCAACAACATCAACCTCAACGGTTTCTCGGCGCGCACCGACATCTATCTGGACGGCTTCCGCGACCGTGGCCAGTACTACCGTGACACCTTCGCCATCGAAGAAGTGGAAGTCCTGATGGGGCCCTCCTCGATGCTCTTCGGCCGCGGCTCGACCGGCGGCATCATCAATCAGGTCAGCAAGAAAGCCAACCTCAAGGCGGCTACCGAGATCACCGGTTCGGTGACCACCAATGGCCTGGTGCGCAGCACGGTCGACGTCAACCGCCCGCTGTCGGACACCTCGGCCCTGCGCATCGAAGCCATGGCCCAGAACGGCGCGGCCAGCACGCGCAACCAGACCGATGTGCAGGACTTCGGCCTGGCCGGTTCCTATGTTTGGGGTATCGGCACCTCCACCGAAATCACGCTCTCGGCCCTGCTGCAGCACAACCAGGACCAGCCCGACTACGGCCTGCCGCCGCTCAACGGCCACCCCGTCAACGTCGACCGCAACACCGCCTATGGCTTGAACAGCGACCGCACCATCCAGGACGTGGCGGCGTTCAATGCCGGCATCAAGCACAAGATCGCGCCCGACGTCACCCTGCGCAACCAGACCCAGTTCAACTACGTGCACACCAATGCGGTGGAAACCGCGCCCAATACCATCGGCACGGTTTCCTCCAGCGGCTTCACGGCGCTCACCAATGCGGCCAGCAGCCTGCCCCTGTCGAGCCTGTTCGTGCGCGGCCAGAGCCACGACCGCAACATCAACGACTACTCCATCTTCAACCAGACCGAACTGGCCGCCAAGTTCAGCACCGGCAGCGTCAAGCACGATGCGCTGGTGGGCGTGGAAGTTGGTCACGACGGTTACGATAACCAGAACACCTACCGCAACGGCAGCTGCAATGGCCGCTCGCTCAACGCAAGCGGAGCCACCACCGGCTACATGGATTGCGTGAGCCTGGTCAATCCTTCCTACAGCGCCGCCGGCAGCAGCGTGGCCGATACCGCAGGCAACCGTGCCGGCGGCAGTGCCAACACCATCGCCGCCTATGTCGGCGACACCATCGAGCTGGTGCCGCACTTCAAGCTGGTCGGCGGCCTGCGCTATGACCGCTACGTGGCCAGCATCAGCAACTCGATCAACTCGGGCAATACCGCCGGCTCCACCGCACTGGGCTATGCGCAGCAGAGCGTGAACTTCGTGAGCGTGCGTTCGGGGGCGATCTGGCAGCCCAGCGCGGCGCAGTCGTATTACGTTTCCTACGGCACCTCCTTCAATCCCTCGCTGGAACAGCTGACCGGCACCACCGGCCAGCAGAACCTCGACCCGGAAAAGAACCGCTCCTATGAACTGGGCGGCAAGTGGGACGTGGCCGAAGGCCTGGCGCTGACCGCCGCCGGCTTCCAGATCACCAAGGAGAACGCCCGCAGCCAGGTCGCCACCGGCGTCTACGAACTGGCCGGCACGGTGCGCGTGAACGGCGCGCGTGCGGGCGCCACCGGCCGCATCACACGCGACTGGCAGATCGCCGCCAACTACACCTACCTGGATGCCAAGGTGGTCGGCGGTGCGGTGGCCGATACCTCGGTCGGCAAGATCCCGGTCAACACGCCCAAGCACACCTTCACCACCTGGACCACGTATGACGTCGCGCCGCACTGGCAGGTTGGCGGCGGCGCGACCTACATGTCGCAGCGCTATGCCAATGCCACCAACACGGTGCAGGTCGGCGGCTACACCCGTTACGACGCGATGCTGGCCTACACCACCAAGGCCTACGACATCCGCCTGAACCTCTACAACCTGACCGACAAGATGTATTACGATGCGCTGATCCAATCCGACGGCGGCCGTTCGGTCCCGGGTTCGGGCCGTACCGCCCTGCTGTCGCTGACCTATCGCATGTAAGGAAAGAGGACGCGCCCATGCTCATCACCATCCCCCAGCTGCTGGACCCGCAAGCCCTGCAGACCGTGCGCAGCCTGCTGGACAACGCAGGACCGGCCTGGGTGGATGGGCGCGTCACGGCGGGCTACCAGGGCGCGCCGGTGAAATACAACCAGCAGATCGACGAGCAGTCCGACGTCGCCCTGCAATGCCAGCGCATCATCGTGTCCGCGCTGGAGCGGCACCCGCGCTTCATCAGCGCGGCGCTGCCCAACCTGATCTACCCGCCCATGTTCAATCGCTATGGCGAAGGCATGACCTTCGGTGCCCACGTCGATGGCAGCGTGCGCATCCATCCGCACAGCGGACGCAAGCTGCGTACCGATGTCTCGGCCACGCTGTTTCTGGCCGATCCGGAAGACTACGACGGCGGTGAACTGCAGATCGATGACAGCTACGGCATGCACAGCGTCAAGCTGGCGGCGGGCGACATGGTGCTCTATCCGGCCACCAGCCTGCACACGGTCACCCCGGTCACGCGCGGCGTGCGCGTAGGCTGCTTCTTCTGGCTGCAGAGCCTGGTGCGCGACGATGGCCGGCGCCAGATGCTGTTCGACATGGACAATGCCATCCAGCGCCTGAACCAGACCGACGCCGATGCGCTCGCACGGCGCACGCTGGTAGGCTGCTATCACAACCTCCTGCGCCAGTGGAGCGAGACCTGAGCCGCGCTCAGCTGAAGTAACGCGGATCCATCTTGCGGAACACCCAGGCCGAGACCAGGGTGATGAGACCGACGATCACGAAGGTGATCTGGAAGCTGGCATTGGTGGCGATGCCCGCCTCGCTCTTGAAGAGATTGACCATGGTCCCGCCGATGGTCACGCCCAGGCCGATGGCCAGCATCTGCACCATCGAGAAAAGACTGTTGCCGCTGCCCGCATCCTCCTTGCGCAAGCCCTTCAGGGTCACGCTGTTCATGGCCGCGAACTGCATGGAATTGGAGGCGCCGAATACCGCCAGTTGCACGATGGACGCGGCCAGCGGCCAACCCGGCGTGATCAGCGCGAACGATACGATGGAGATCCCGACGATGGCGGTATTGATCAACAGGAAGCGGTCATAGCCAAAGCGCTTGACCAGCGGCGCGATCCACGGTTTGGCAATGGTGCCCGCAATGGCGGCCGGCAACAGCAGCATGCCTGCGTGCAGCGGTGAATAACCCAGCCGTACCTGCAACAGCAGCGGCAACAGGAACGGCACTGCCGATGAACCTATACGGCAGACCAGGTTACCTGCCAGTCCGATGCTGAAATTGGGTTCCCCGAACAAACCGAGCCGGAACAGTGGACGCGGATGAACGGACGCATGGCGCCAGTAGACCAGTACAGTCAGTGCTGCCAGAGCGAACAGTCCCAAACTCCAGCCAGTACGGTGGGTATCGAAAGGCACGTCCAGCGCCAGCGAGAAGGCCACCATGCAGGCGGACAGCAAGGCGCAGCCGAACAGATCGAAGCGAGGTGTACCGGTAAGGCTGTCATCGGGCAGGAAGTACAGTACGGCCCCCATCCCCAGTACACCTACCGGAAGGTTGATCAGAAAGATCCAGTGCCAGGACAGGCTTTCTACCAGCCACCCGCCCAGTACAGGACCGACCACCGGACCGAGCTGCCCGGCAATCGAGATCGAGGCCAGTGCAGCGATGTATTGCGCGCCCGGCACTGCCCGCAGCACGGCCAGGCGCCCGACCGGCAGCAGCATGGAGCCACCCAACCCCTGTATCACGCGAGCGGCCAGCAACAGTGGCAGGGTCGGTGCCATGGCGCACAGCACCGAACCCAGCGCGAACAGCAGGATCGCCGCGAAATACACGCGGCGCGTGCCGAAGCGGTCGGCCAGCCAGCCCGAGGCAGGCGTGAGGGACGCCATGGTCAGCGTATAGGCCACCACCACCGGGTGCATGTTCAGCACCGGCTCGCCCAGGCTGCGCGCCATGGCGGGCAAGGCGGTGTTGACGATGGTGGTGTCCAGCGTCTGCATGAAGAAGCCGGAAGCGACGATCCACAGCAGCGCGCGCTGGGTCACGGGATCGTTGAGGGAGGGTGAGGCAGATGCAGCGGTGTCACTCGGGCGAGGCGGCTGGTTGGCTGACATGACGGAAAGGAAGTGGAAACGCGCGGATCAAAACACGGCGGGGACACGTTGCCGTGTCCCCGACCATTACCGCGTCATTTTACGCCCTCAGGCATTTCTCATCAGAAGCCCTGCGGACGCCACTTCAGCAAGCGCCGTTCCAGCGCATGCAAGAGCCAGTCCGCCGCCAGCGCTACCACGGCCAGCACGATCATGGCCGCGAACACGCCGCTAGCATTGAAGGCGCCCTGGGCGGTGGAGATCAGCAGGCCGATGCCCTGCTTGGAACCGAGGAACTCCCCGACCACCGCACCGACCAGCGCAAACCCGAAGCTCACGTGCAGGCTGGCCAGGATCCACGACAGTGCCGACGGGATCACCACCGCCATGGTCACCTGGCGCGGCGAGGCGCCGAGGATCTGGGCGTTGGCGATCATGTAGCGGTCGGCTTCCCGCACGCCCTGGAAGGCATTGGCAAACACCACGAAGAACACCATCACCACCGCCAGCGCCACCTTGGAGGCCATGCCCAGGCCGAAGGCGATGACGAAGATCGAGCCCAGCACCACGCGCGGAATCGAATTGGCGATCTGGATGTAGAGGCTGAAGACATCCGAGAGCAGCTTGTTGCGCCCGAGGATGATGCCGGCGATGACCCCGGCCACCGAGCCGATCAAAAATCCCAGCACGGTTTCTTCCAGTGTCACCAGGACCTGGGTCCAGAGCGGCCCTTGGGAGGTGCCCTCGACCATCCACTCGACGATCTGCGCCACGATGGCCGACGGCTGCGAGAAGAAGAAGGGATCGATCCAGCCGAGCCGCGCGCCGCCTTCCCAGCCGCCCAGCACGATCACCAGGATGGCGATGCGCAGGCCGATGACCAGTTGTTTTCGCGCGCGGATCTTGCGGCGGGCCTCGGCTTCGACGCCGGCGATGTCCATCGTCGCAGCGCTGTGGCTGGCTTGTGCTTGTGTCATGGGAGTCCCCTGTGTTTCAGAATTGGATAGGCAATGTGGCTGCACGGCATGGCGCCTCAGGCGATATACACTTCCTCGCGCAGATCGGCCCAGATGCGCCGCGAGATATCGATGAAGCGCTGCTCGTAGCGCACTTCCTCCATCACGCGCGGACGCGGCAGGTCGATCGGATAGACGCTCTTCAAGGTAGCCGGGCGGGCGGTGAGCACATAGACCTTGTCGGCCAGCGCAATGGCTTCCTCCAGGTCATGGGTGACGAACACCACCGACCCCGAATGGGCCGACCACAGGCGCAGCAGTTCATCCTGCATCAGGGTGCGGGTCTGCATGTCCAGCGCCGAGAAGGGTTCGTCCATCAGCAGGATCTCGGGGCTGTTGATGAAGGTCTGGGCCAGCGCCACGCGCTTGCGCATGCCGCCGGAAAGCTGGTGCGGATAGTGGTCGCCGAACTTGTCCAGGCCCACGCGGCGAATCCATTCGTCGGCCAGCGCATGGGCCTGCTCCTTGGACTGGCCACGGAACATGGGACCAGCGGCGACGTTGTCGCGCACGCTGCGCCAAGGAAAGACCGCATCGTTCTGGAACACGAAACCGATGCGCGGATCGATGCCGTTGACCGGCTGCCCCATCACCCGCACCTCGCCCAGGGTCGGCTTGAGCAGGCCGGTGATGAGCGAAAGCGTGGTCGACTTGCCGCAGCCGGTCGGGCCGACCACGGCCACGAATTCGCCGCGCGCCACGCTCATGGAAAAATCGCGCAGGGCCACTGTCGCCCGGCCGTCGGCCGTGATGAAGCGGCAGCTCACGTTGCGCAATTCAATGGCAGGCGTGGCCTGGGCGGCCTGGCCGGCGGGGGTGAAGGCCTGCTGGTGGATGGCGTTCATCGTGGGGCTCTTTCGTGGCGTGGGGTTGAATTCGGGTTGAGCGCGCCCCTGACGCGCTGTCGCGCATCATGGCGTATATCGTTTATATAATTTTCAGGAAGACTGGCCTGCAGCCAGTCCCAGCCTATTTCACGGCGTTGACGAACTCATCGGTGTAGGTCTTGGACAAGTCCACATGCTTGCCCTTGACGTTGGGATTGAACCCGGACAGCACGGCCAGCACGGTCTCCGGCCCGCCCTTGGGCATCTTGCCGTCCGGGGAATACATGGGCAGCGAATTGTTCAGGGCCTGTATATACAGCGCCTTGTTGCTGCCGTAGTAGTCCTTGGGCATCTTCTCGGCGATCTGCTCGGCGGTGTGCGTGTTGATGAACTTGAGCGTTTTCACGAAGGCACGTGCCAGCTTCTGCGCTTCCTCCTTGTGGCTGTTGAGCCAGCTGCGCTGTACATACACGCTGGAGGCCGGGTACAGCCCGCCGAGCGCCTTGACCGTTCCCTCCACGGTACGCATGTCGACCAGCACCTGGGCATCGCCATTCTTGAGCAGCAGCGAGGCGGTCGGTTCGGTGGTCATGCCGGCATCGATGCGGCCCTGCTTCATGGCGGCGATGAAGGTATTGTCCGCGCCCACCGGCAGCACCGAGAACTGCTTGGAGGTGATGCCGTGGCGCGAGGCCAGGTATTGGGTCAGGAAGTTGGTGGACGAGCCCAGCCCGGTCACGCCCAGGGTCTTGCCCTTGGCATCGGCCATGCTCTGGAAGTGCGGTGCGGCCTTGGTGGAGACCAGTTCCACTTCGCCCGGCACCTGGCCCAGGATGGTGATGGCGGTGATTTCCTTGCCCTTGGTCTGCAGGTCGATGGCGTGGTCATAGAAACCGACCACCGCCTGCACGGCCCCGGCCAGCAGTTCGTTCTCGGCATCGACCCCGGCCGGCTGCGACTGCAGTTCCACGTCCAGGCCCTCTTCCTTGAAGTAGCCCAGTTGTTCGGCCAGCTTGGCGGGCAGGTAGACCATCTTGTTGATGCCGCCCACCATGATGGTGACCTTGGCGGCAGCCAAAGCGTGGATCGGCAATGCGGCCAGCATGGTGCCGGCAACGGCCAGCGACAGCAGGCCACGGCGGAGATTTTTGTTCACGTCAGCTCCAGGAAATCAGTGCGAAAGCCCGTGGATTCTACGGTGCCTTCATATAACCGGCAAAATTCACTTTACCGCGTCGACAAACTCGTTGGTATAGGTCTTGGAGAGGTCGATGTTCTTGCCCTTGATGTTGGGATTGAACCCGGCCATCACCTTCAACACCTGTTCCGGCCCGCCGGCAGGCATCTTGCCATCAGGCGAATACATGGGCAGCGAAGCCTTGAGCGCCTGCACGTAGATGGCCTTGTTGCCGCCGTAATAGTCCTTGGGCATCTTGTCGGCCACTTCTTCAGCCGAATGGGTCTGGATGTATTTCAGCGTCTTGACGAAGGCGCGCGCCAGCTTCTGTGCGTCGGCCTTGTGGCTCATCATCCAGGAGCGATGCACGTAGAGGCTGGAGGCCGGATACAGTCCGCCCAGCGCGGCCTTGGTGCCTTCCACGCTGCTCATGTCGACCAGCACCTTGGCCGCACCGGAGGCCAGCAGGATGGAGGTGGTCGGCTCGGTGGTCCAGGCCACGTCCACGCGCTTCTGCTTCATGGCGGCGATCAGGGTATTGCCGGCACCGACCGGCAGGATCGAGTAGTCGCCCGCCTTGAGACCGGCGCGGCTGGCCAGGTATTGCGCCAGGAAGCTGGAGGACGAGCCCAGCCCGGTCACGCCCAGGGTCTTGCCCTTGAGATCGGCCATGCTGCGCACGCTGTCGGCGAGGTCGGCGCGCACCATCTCCATGCCGCCCGGCACCAGCAGCAGCTGGGTGATGGAAGTGACTTCCTTGCCCTTGCTCTGCAGGTCGATGGAATGATCGTAGTAGCCGACCACGGCCTGCACGGCCCCGGCCAGCAGTTCATTCTCGGCATCGACCCCGGCCGGCTGCGATTGCAGCTCCACGTCCAGGCCTTCTTCCTTGAAGTAGCCCAAGCTTTCGGCCAGCTTGGGTGGCAGATAGATGAGCTTGTTGATGCCGCCGACCATGATGATGATCTTGTCGGCTGCATGGGCTTGCGGGGCCGCCAGGCCCAGGGCGCAGGCAGCGATGGCAGTGGCGCCCAGGGCCAGCAGGCGGCGGCGCAGGGCAGGCGTTCCGAGGGGCGGGAACACGCGAAGGTCGTGACGCATTATGATTGTCTCCACATTTTGGTTGGATGGTCTGTCGCCATCTCTTGTAGACTGCGGGCCTATTCTAAGAAGCCGAAACCTTCATCCAGCTTTCCAAATTCCGGCTTTCTGCTTTGCAGCGCAACAAAAAAGAACCTCCAGAAACACGAGACCATCGCATGAAATTGCTCCTGATCGAAGACAATCCCCAGCTCGCCCACTGGCTGGAGCAGATCCTCAAGGAACACAAGTTCAAGGTCGATATCGCCGCCGATGGCGAGATCGCCGACCAGGTCCTGCGCGACGAGAACTACGACGTCGTCCTGCTGGACCTGATGCTGCCCAAGCTGCACGGCAAGAACGTGCTGCGCCGCCTGCGCGAGCGCCACAACGGCGTGCCGGTGATGATCCTGACTGCCAGCGGCTCCATCGATGAAAAGGTCGAATGCCTCGGTGCCGGGGCCGATGACTACCTGGTCAAGCCCTTCGAGATCCGCGAACTGGTGGCCCGCATCAAGGTGCTGGTGCGCCGCCAGACACCCGACAAGGCCGCCGAGATCCACTGCGGCGACCTGGTGTATGACAGCAATACGCGCCAGTTCGCGGTGGCCGGCGTGACGCTGGCGCTCCCGGCGCGCGAGCATGACGTGCTCGAAGTGTTGATGTTGAAGCAAGGCAAGACGGTTTCCAAGACCGCGTTGATGAAGGGGGTCTTCAGCCTCTCCGAAGAACCGAGCGCGGACGCCATCGAAATCTACATCTCGCGCCTGCGCAAGAAACTGGAGCACTCCAGCGCGGCCATCATGACCCTGCGCGGCCTGGGCTATCTGCTCAAACAAAAAGATGATTGACAGCCTGCGCCTGCGGCTGCTGTGGTGGCTGCTGATTCCGATGGCGGTCTACGTGGGCCTGTCTACGGGCGACGCGTATGACAATGCCGTCTCCAGCGCCACCCTCGTGCAGGACCGGGCACTGCTGGCCTCGGCCCGCATGATGGCCGGCCAGGTCGGCTGGAACGATGGTGCACCGGTGGTCTCGATCCCTCCTGCAGCGCTGGAACTGTTCGCCTCGCCGGCGCAGGATGCGGTGTATTACCAGGTGCGCATGGATGACGAGACGCTGCTGGCCGGACGCCCCGACTTCCCCGCCGAGCCTGACTTTGCGGCGCTCTATCCGGTCTATACCACGACCACCTTCGAGGGCAAGCCGCTGCGCGTGGTCAGCTACATTCGCGCGCTGTTCGATGAAGGTACGCTGCGCATGGTGGCGGTCTCGGTGGGCCAGACCATGCAGGGACGGCAGGAAATGATCGACGACCAGTGGCATGCCTCGCTGCGGCGTCAGATCGTGCTGCTGCTGCTGGCCATCAGCCTGGTGGTGCTGGGCCTGACGATGGAATTGCGGCCGCTGCTGGCGCTCAAGGATGAGCTGGCCACGCGCGAACCGGATTCGCTCACGCCGCTGCGTGCCGGTGGCCTGCAGCAGGAATTGCGGCCCATCGTGGAGGCCATCAACCAGTACATCTTCCGCCTCAATGCCCAGGTGACGGTGCAGAAGCGCTTTGTGGCCGATGCCGCGCACCAGTTGCGCACGCCCCTGGCGGTGATCGATTCGCAGATCCAGTTCGCGCGCCAGCTGGACGATCCGGCGCGGGTGAAACAGGTGCTGGCCTCCTTGCAGGAAGGCAGCCGCAGCATGACCGACCTGACCAACAAGCTGCTGCTGCTCTCGCAGGCTGAAGCTTCCAACAGCAGTGCCTTCCCGCGTGCGCCGGTGGACCTGCTGGCGGTGGCCGCCATGGTGCTGGAGGAACTGGCCGGACTGGCGCTCAAGAAGGGCATCGACCTGGGGCTGGAGACTACCCTGGAGAGCGCCATGGTCAACGGCAATGAAGCGCAGCTGATGGGCTTGCTGATGAACCTGATCGACAATGCCCTGCGTTATACGCCGGAGGGCGGCAAGGTCACGGTGGGACTGGAGCAGAAGCGCAGCCAGATCATCATCACCGTGACCGACAACGGGCCCGGCATCCCGGCCGAGGTCCGCGAGCGCGTCTTCGAGCGCTTCTATCGCAATGCCGCGCCGGACCAGCCGGGCTCGGGCCTGGGCCTGGCCATCGTGCGCGAGATCGTGCAGGCTTCGCAGGGCGCGATCCGGCTTGATGCGCCGGCGCAAGGTAGCGGGCTGGTGGCTACCGTGAGCCTGCCGGCGCTGGCGGGCTGAGGCCTTTCTTTCCCATGCAGCGGTAATACAAAAACGCGCAGCCCCCACAACAAACGATCAAAAAGTATCAGCCCGCCGCACGCTTTTGGCGTGGAGCGGCGCGCCCTGCCCTCGTACTCTTGCTCCTGCCTGTGAAGGCAAAGGGTGTTGGCGAATCCCCCCGCCTCTGCGCCCGACCTGAACGATAAAAAATACCAGGAGACAAACCGTGAACAAGATCTGCTTGGGCGCCGCGTGCGCCGTCCTTGGCGCTGCCCTGCCCCTGGTGGCATCGGCGCAGTCCTGCAATGTCCCCGTGCTGAAGGTGCTGGCGCAGAAGAGCCTGGGCCTGACGGTGATGGAGAAATCGCTGGCCGATTACCAGAAGCGCACCGGCACCCGTGTGGAGATCAGCTACTTCGGCGAGAACGACCGGCGCGCCAAGTCGCGCCTGGATGCTTCCACCAAGGCCGGTTCCTACCAGGTGTATTACGTCGATGAAGCCAACGTAGCCGAGTTCGCCTCGGCTGGCTGGATCGTGCCGTTGCTGAAGTACTTCCCCAAGGAGGCCGACTATGACGACTTCCTGCCCGGCCGCCGGGCGGTGGCCAGCTACAAGGATGTGGCGTATTTCGCGCCGCTGATCGGCGGTTCCGATTTCCTCTTCTATCGCCGCGACCTGCTGGAGAAGGCCGGCCTGCCGGTGCCGCGCACGCTGGACGAACTGGTGGCCGACATCAAGAAACTGCATTCGCCGCCCGGCGTCTATGGCTGGGTGGCGCGCGGCCAGCGCGGCTCGGGCATGAACGTGTGGCGCTGGGCGCCCTTCATGCTGGCCCAGGGCGGCCAGTGGACCGACAAGAACAACCAGCCGGCCTTCAACTCACCGGCGGCTGTCAAGGCTACGCAGCTCTATGCGGAACTGTTCAAGTACGGCCCTCCCGGTGCGGCCACCTATGACTGGAGCAATGCACTGGAAGCCTTCCGCTCGGGCAAGGTGGCCTTCATGATCGAGTCCACGCCCTTCGCCGACTGGATGGAAGACAGCAGCAAGTCCAGCGTGGCCGACAAGGTCGGCTATGCCCGTCCGCCGGCACCGCTGCCCTCGGCCGCTTACGGCCACGGGCTGGCCATCTCCGCCATCGGCGCCAAGGACGAATGCACGCGCCAGGCGGCCGGCAAGTTCATCGCCTTTGCCACCGGCAAGGAACAGGAACAGGCGCGCCTGCGCGACAAGGTCTTCAGCGACTACAACCGCACCAGCACCATCCAGAGCGATTACTTCCAGAAGAACGTCAAGCCGCAGATCCTGGCCGGCCTGAAAGACACCACCCCGGTCTCCAAGCTGACCATCTGGCCCAGCCCGCAGTGGCCGGACATCGGCGACAACCTGGGCGTGGCGCTGGAAGAAGTCTTCACCGGTACCCAGAAGGACATTCCGCGTGCCCTGAACGAAGCCGCCCAGTATGCGCAGGATGCGATGGAACACGCGCGTAAATAATTTACTTCATTCAACCGCGTCAAACGATGTAGCCGCCCTGTTCCCTTGCCGGAACGGGGCGGACTCCGGAGTCCTGCATGTTCAATCGTGGAAAGACCTCGCTGCCCTACCTGTTCCTCGGCCCATCGCTGCTGGTGATGCTGGTGCTGGGGCTGGTACCGACGGTGGCGGCGATCAACCTGGCACTGAAGAACCGCGTGCTGCGCTATCCCGACAGCGACTATGTCTGGCTGCGCAATGTCGAGCGGCTGCTGTCGGACCGGCGCTTTCTCAATGCCATCGAAGTCTCGGCGATCTGGGAAGTGGTCACCGTGCTGGGTGCGGTGGTGGCCGGCATCCTCATCGCCATCTACCTGTTTGAAAACGTCCATGGCAAATGGCGGCAAGCCATGTGCGTCTTGCTGATCACGCCGGTGCTGCTGCCGCGCGTGTCGGCCGCATTCATCTGGAAGTTCATGTATTCGCCGCTGACCGGCATCCTGGGCTGGCTGCTGGGACTGGCGGGCATCCATGACACTGCCTTCCTGTCGGACCCGCTGCTGGCGCTCTATGCAGTCGCTGCTGTCGATATCTGGCAGTGGGGATTGTTCTTCGCCGTGATCGTCCTGAAGCTGCTGGAAACCCTGCCGCCCGAGCCACTGGAGGCGGCGCGGCTGGACCACGCCCGCACCTGGCAGGTGTATGCCTACATCGCCCTGCCGATGTTGAAGGCGCCGCTCATCAGCCTGGTCTTCATCAAGATGGTGGAGTCGCTGCGCTCCTTCGACCTGATCTACGTGATGACCAAGGGCGGGCCCGGCGTGGCTACCGAAACGCTGGACATGTATGCCTATGCGCAAGGCATCGGGCTGTCCGGCAAGGTCTCGTATGCCTCCACCATGGCGGTGCTGATGATGGTGGCGACCACGCTGATCTTTACCCTGATCTGGAAACGGGTGAGCAAATGGGAAGACTGATCGCACGCTGCGCCGTCTGGGGCGTGGGCATCCTGCTGGTGCTGGTGGCAGTGTTTCCGCTGCTGTGGGCGCTGCTCAATTCGCTGAAGACCTTGCTGGATATCGTCACGCCGACACCGCGCTTTCTCTTCACGCCGACGCTGGAGAACTATCGCCAGGTCATCGGCAGTCCGGAAGTGCTGGTGGGCCTGACCAACAGTGCCGTCATCGTCGGCAGCGCCGTGCTGCTGGGTACGCTCATGGGTGTGCCGGCGGCCTACGTGATTGCGCGCTATCACGTGCCGGGCAAGCGCGACATCCAGTTCTTCCTGCTCTCGCTGCGCTTCCTGCCGCCGGTGGCGGTGGCCATTCCGCTCATTGCGATCTGGGTCGACCTGGGGCTGTATGACACGCGCTTCTCGATGATCGTGACTTACCTGCTGACCACGCTCTCCACCATCACCTGGCTGTCGATCCCCGTGTTCCAGCGCATGCCGCGCGAGATCGAGGAAGCCGCCACCCTCGACGGCTATGGCCCCTATGCGGTGTTCTGGAAGATCGCCCTGCCCAACTGCGCCGGCACCTTGCTGGGCGGGATCATCTTCAGCTTCGTGCTGGTGTGGAACGAACTGATGATCGCCCTGGCGCTGACCTCCTCCAACAGCGCCACGCTGCCGGTGGTGGCCTCGGCCTTTACTTCCATGGGGCAGGAAGTGCCGTGGGGCGTGATCAATGCCTCCACGGTGTTGCTGGCGCTGCCGCCCCTGATCTTTGTCGGCGTCTTGAGCCGGCTGTTGAATTCCATCCTCACCGGAAAATAAGGAGACCCCATGCAAGCCCTCGTACTCGAAGCCACGCGTGAACTGGCCCTGCGCGACATCGACCTGCCGCAGGATCTCGGTGCCCAGGATGTGCGCATCCGCATCCACACCGTGGGCATCTGCGGCAGCGACCTGCACTACTACACCCACGGCCGCATCGGGCCCTTCAAGGTGGAAGCGCCCATGGTGCTGGGGCACGAGGCCTCAGGGACCATCATCGAAGTCGGCAGCGACGTTAAGCAACTGAAGGTCGGCGACCGCGTCTGCATGGAGCCGGGCATCCCGCGCCTGGATTCGCCGGCCACGCTGCGCGGCCTGTACAACCTCGACCCCTCGGTGCGCTTCTGGGCCACGCCGCCCATTCACGGCTGCCTGACCGGCAGCGTGGTGCATCCGGCGGCCTTCACCTATCGGCTGCCGGACAATGTCAGCTTTGCCGAAGGAGCCATCGTCGAACCCTTGTCCATCGGCCTGCAGGCCGCCACCAAGGCGCGCATGAAGCCGGGCGATACGGTCGTGGTGATCGGTGCCGGCACCATCGGCGCCATGACTGCACTGGCAGCCCTGGCCGGGGGTGCGGCGCGCGTGATCCTGGCCGATGTGGTGGCCGAGAAGCTGGCCCACTTCGCCAACAATCCCGCCGTCATCACGGTGGATGTGACGCAGCAGGCCTTGCCCGACGTGGTGCAGCAAGTCACCGAGGGCTGGGGTGCCGATGTGGTGTTTGAGGCGTCGGGCCATGCCGGCGTCTACCAGACCCTGCTGGACCTGGTGTGTCCCGGTGGCTGCGCGGTGCTGGTGGGCATGCCGCCGGAGCCGGTGGCGCTGGACGTGGTGACCATGCAGACCAAGGAAGTGCGGCTGGAATCGGTCTTCCGTTATGCCAACATTTTCCCGCGCGCACTGGCGCTGCTGAGCTCGGGAATGATCGATGTGAAGCCTTTCATTTCACGCAGCTTCCCCTTCTCCCGGGGGATCGAGGCCTTCGAGGAAGCCGCGCGCGGCCGTCCGCAGGATGTGAAGATCCAGATCGAAATGGAAGGCTGACCATGGCCGACATCCGCTGCCAGGGCTTGTCCAAGCATTACGCCGGTGGCCCGCCGGTATTGCATCCGCTGGACCTCACCATCGGTGATGGCGAATTCGTGGTCCTGCTCGGCCCCTCGGGCTGCGGCAAATCGACCATGCTGCGCATGATCGCCGGGCTCGAAGAGATCAGCGGCGGCACCCTCTCGATCGGCGGCAAGGTGGTCAACGCGCTGCCGGCGCGGGATCGCAACGTGGCCATGGTGTTCCAGAACTACGCGCTCTATCCGCATATGAACGTGTATGACAATATCGCCTTCGGCCTGCGCCGCCTGAAGCGCCCGGCCGACGAGATCGACCGCCGCGTGCGGGAAGTGGCGGCCATGTTGAATCTGGATGCCCTGCTCGAGCGCAAGCCCCGCGCCATGTCCGGCGGCCAGCAGCAGCGCGCGGCGATTGCGCGCGCCATCATCAAGACGCCGTCGGTGTTCCTGTTCGATGAACCGCTCTCCAACCTCGATGCCAAGCTGCGCGCGCAATTGCGCGGCGACATCAAGCGCCTGCACCAGCGCCTGCGCACCACCACCGTCTACGTCACCCACGACCAGCTGGAAGCCATGACCCTGGCTGACCGCGTCATCCTCATGCACGGCGGACAGATCGTGCAGGCGGGTTCGCCGGCCGAGCTCTATCGTTATCCGCGCACGCTCTTTGCGGCGGGATTCATCGGTACACCCGCCATTAACTTCCTCGATGGCGTGGTCGAACGCGATGGCGCGACGCTGGCCGTGCGCTGCGAAGACCAGCGCTGGATCCTGCAAGATGAAAGGTTTTCACGCCTGGCACCGGGAATGGCGGTAAAGTTGGCGGTGCGTCCTGACTATGTCCGCATGGCCGGTGAGCAGGACGCCGCCCACAGCCTGACCTGCACGGTCGATGTGGAACTGGTGGAGATCCTGGGGGCCGATGCCCTCCTGACCACCCGCTGGGGCGCACAGACGCTGACCGCCCTGGTGAGCGCGCAGCACCTGCCGCAGGCGGGACAGCGCCTGCACCTGGCCTTCGATCAGCACGCGTTGCACGTGTTCGATGTACACAGCGGAGAGAACCTGTCGCTGCCGCCCGCCGCCTTCGCGGTCGACGGACAAGACGACGGCCCGCATGGCAAGGAGACAAAGCATGAGTCCGGATCTGGAGCTGGTCCATACCCGCCAGGACGAATCGTTCAGGGCGTGGGTGCATGACTACCCGCATACGGTGGCCAAATGGCATTTTCATCCTGAATACGAAGTCCACGTCATCACCGCATCCAGCGGCAAGTTTTTCGTGGGCGACTTCATCGGCGACTTCGGTCCCGGCAACCTGGTGCTGACCGGACCCAACCTGCCGCACAACTGGGTCAGCAACCTGGCTGCGGGCGAACACGTGGGCGCGCGCGACCTGGTGCTGCAGTTCTCACGGCCTTTCGCTGACCGCATGCTGGGGGCCATCCCGGAGCTCTCGCCCTTGCAGGATCTGCTGGAGGGCGCGGCGCGCGGATTGCAGTTTCCTGATGCGCTGGGCAGGTCGATCATTCCGCTGATGCAAGACCTGGCGCAGGCCGGCGGTGCGCGCCGTGTGGTGCTGATGATGAGCGTGCTGGAACAGCTGGCCTCCTGCCTCGAACGCAAGCCCCTGGCCGGACCGGGCTACGACCTGGATGCCCAGCGCCACATGTCGTCCACCATCAACCAGGTGCTTTCCTGCATCCGCCAGAACCTGGGCGGCAACCTGCGCGAGAGCGATGTGGCAGAACTGGCGGGCATGAGCGTGAGCAGCTTTACGCGCTTCTTCAAGCGGCATACGGGCTGCACCTTCATCCAGTACCAGAACGGTTTGCGCCTGAACGAAGCCTGCGAATTGCTGATGTGCACCGAACTGAGCGTGACCGAGGTGTGCTACCGGGTCGGGTTCAACAATCTTTCCAATTTCAATCGCCAGTTCCTGGCTCACAAGGGCATGCCGCCCTCGCGCTTCCGTGCGCTGCACCGGCTCAACGATGAAGTCCGGGCGGTGGCGTAGCGCCTCTCCACTTGCACGCAAAGGAAAATGATTTGAGCTATCTCGGCATCGACCTCGGCACTTCCGAAGTCAAGCTCGTCCTCACCGACGACGACTCCCACGTCATCGCCACCAGCAGCGCCCGCCTGCGGGTGGACAACCCGCATCCGCTGTGGTCCGAGCAGGCGCCGCAGGCCTGGTGGAACGCCACGCTCGACGCCATCGCCGCGCTGCGTGCCGAGGCCCCGCAAGCCTTCCAGGCCCTGCGCGGCATCGGCATCTCCGGCCAGATGCATGGCGCCACCCTGCTGGATCGCAACGGCAATGTATTGCGCCCTGCCATCCTGTGGAACGACATGCGCGCCCATGCGGAATGCGTCGAGCTGGAAGCGCTGGTGCCGGATGCGCCCGCCATCACCGGCAATCGGGCCATGCCGGGTTTCACGGCACCCAAGCTGCTGTGGCTGTCGAAATACGAACCGGCGGTGTACCGCGCCATCGACAAGGTCTTGCTGCCCAAAGACTACCTGGGCTGGAAACTGACGGGAGAATTCGTCTCCGAGATGTCGGACGCGGCCGGCACGCTCTGGCTGGATGTGGCGCAGCGCGACTGGTCCGACCGCATGCTGGCGGCCACCGGGCTGGATCGCAGCCACATGCCGCGCCTGGTCGAAGGCAGTGACGTGGCCGGCCAGTTGCGTGAGGAGTTGCGGCGCGAATGGGGCATCAGCGGCCCGGTGGTGGTGGCCGGTGGTGCCGGGGACAATGCGGCCAGCGCCGTGGGCATCGGCGTGATCCAGGCGGGGGGTGCTTTCCTTTCGCTGGGCAGCTCGGGCGTCTTGTTTGCCGCCACGGCGCGGCATGCGCCCAATCCACAGCAGGGCGTGCATGCGTTCTGCCACTGCCTGCCGGGGCAATGGCATCAGATGAGCGTGATCCTGTCGGCCGCGGCCAGCCTGCATTGGCTCTCGGGCGTGACGGCGCGGCCGGTGGCGGAGCTGGTGGCGGGGGCGGAGCGATTGACGGCGACGCAGCAGGCACAGGCTCCCGTGTTTCTGCCGTATCTGAATGGCGAGCGCACGCCGCACAATGATGCGACGGCCAAGGGCGTGCTGTTTGGCATGACGCCCGCGCATGAGACTGCGGATCTGGCCTATGCGGTGATGGAAGGCGTGGCCTTTGCGATGGCCGATGGCTATGCGGCCTTGCAGGCTGCGGGCACTACGCTGGAGAGTGCGGCCTTGGTGGGCGGTGGATCACGCAGTGCGTTCTGGGGGGAGCTGTGTGCTACCGCCCTGGGGATGCCTCTGCGACGGCATGCAGGGGCGGAAGTGGGTGCGGCGCTGGGGGCGGCGAGGCTGGGGAGGTTGGCGCGGACGGGGGAGGATGCGGTCAGCGTGTGCGTACCACCCGAGGTACTGGAATGGTATCGCCCCGATGCTGCAAGGCAGGCACAACTGCAGCGCAGGCTGGCACAATATCGTCGCCTCTATCGTAGTCTCGCAGACGAATTCATCGCGTTCTCGCAGTCCTGAAATCGACAGACTACCGGCGTCCGGCCTGCTCCTCACGCAAAAAAATACACAGCATTTATCGAAGCAATTCAACAGACTTCAAGCAAGCCATCGTGCAACATCTGCGCTTCCCGATTCGGCTTGCTGAAGTCTTCCCTGCCTTCTTCGGGATATTCATTTTTCCCGCAGAAGGACACGCATGCATTCCCGCACCACCGGCTGGGACAGCCTGACCCGGCAGCGCCAGCATCAACGCATCCTGCAACTCCACTTCGTCAATGACGATGCCCCCGACGTCGAACTGCTGATCAATCGCCTCAATGCCAGCGAGGCCTTGAGCCGCGATTACGCTTATACGCTGGAACTGCTCAGCGACGATGCGTGCATCCCGCTGGAGGCGCTGATGGGCAAGTTGTTGCGGGTGGCACTGGTGCGCGCGGATGGAACGCAGCGCCACTTCACGGGTTATGTCGAGCGCTTTTCCTTCTTGCGCACCGACGGCGGCATCGCCTTCTACGAAGCGCGGCTGGTGCCGTGGATGGCATTCCTGGCCGCGCGCATCAACAATCGCATCTTTCATCAGCGGAACCTTGAAGGTCTGAGCGCCGAGATCTTCAGCGCCTATCCGTCACATGCCCGCTGGGACTGCCAGTTGCGGCATGACGATCCGGTGCGCACCGACATGTTCCAGTTCGACGAGAGCGACAGCAACCTGCTGCATCGGCGTTGGGAAGATGCAGGCTGGCACTACCACTATGAACACCAGACAGACGGACATCAGCTCAGGCTGTCGGACGATTCGACCTATGCCAAACCCATCGATGGCGGCGGCCAAGTCCCGTTTCAGCATCACGGCGGTGCCATTGAGGAAGACGGCATGGCGCAGTGGTCGATGGTGCGCCAGTTCCAGCCGGCCAGCACCCGTCTGTCGAGCTATGACTTCAAGACGGCGCGACCGCAGCAGGTGGACGTACCGACTCTGAACAAACAGGGCGCGGTGCTGCCGGTGGAGCACTACGAATACACAGGAGCCTACGGATTTTCCAACCTTGAGGCCGGCGACCGTCAAAGCCGCGTGCGCATGGAGGAATTCGAGGCGGCAGCGCAACTGTTCGAGGGGAAGGGCAATTGCCGTTACCTGCAGCCAGGGCGAAGTTTCCGTCTGACAGGACATTTCTCGGAACACCTTGCCGTCGGCGGCGACGCCAGCGCTGAGGATCAGGAATTTCTGATCATCAGCGTGGAGCACAGCGCCAGCAACAATTATCTGCAGGATGCAGAGACCCCGCCGTTCTACGCCAATCACGTGCGCTGTGCGCGCAAGCTGCTGCCCTGGCGTCCCGGCCGTGGCTACACCAGCCAGCCCACCGTCCTGCACGGCATGCAGACCGCCACCGTCGTCGGTCCTTCCGGCGAAAATCTGCATGTGGATGAATATGGGCGTGTCAAAGTGCAATTTCATTGGGATCTGCAGGGTCGCAATGACGAACACAGTACGGCATGGATACGAGTCGCCAGCAGTTGGGCTGGTGCCGAACAGGGGCTGGTCGCGGTACCCCGGGTCGGACAACTGGTGATCGTGCAATGGCTGGGAGGACATCCGGATCGTCCCATCATCACCGGTTCAGTCGTCAATCAACTCAACATGCCGCCCTGGGCCCTGCCCTCGCAGGCCGCCTTGTCGGGCCTGCGTAGCCGCGAGCTGGCACCAGGTGCCGGCAATGCGGCGGGTGGGCGCTCCGGACACGTGCTCTTCGACGACACCCACGAGGCGATCCAGACGCAAGTACGCAGCGACGCCTTCGACAGCCAGCTAGCGCTGGGCCATGTGACGCGTATAGAACGGCACGCGGGGCGCCAGGATGCGAGGGGCGCAGGTTTCGAACTACGAACTGACGCACATGGCGTGGTCCGTGCGGCGCAAGGCCTGCTGCTCACCAGCGAGCCACGCCCCAAGGCGCGCGGCCACATGACCGACATGGCCGAGACCGCAGGCCGCCTGGCGCAGGCACACGACACGGTGGCAAGTCTCAGCAAACTGGCCCAGGAGCATCAGGCCCAGGACAAGAATGCGGATCAGCACGAGGCCGCGCAAGCCATCCAGAGCCAGAACGAGGCCATCAAGGGACAAGGAGGCGCTCAGGACGGCCGTTTCCCTGAACTGGCCGAACCGCATCTGGTCCTCTCCAGCCCCTGCGGCATCGAGGCCAGCTCCGGTGCCTCCACCCACCTCGCCAGCGCGGAACATGCAGCTCTCACGGCTGGCAGCCATGTCTCGTTAGCGGCCGGCAAATCCTTCTTTGCCAGTGCGGCAGAAAAGCTCTCCCTGCTTGCCTATCGCCTGGGCGCGAAGTTGATCGCCGCCAGTGGCCGCGTGGAGATCCAGGCGCAGAACGACGGCATGGAGATCCTTGCGCAGAAGGTGGTGGACATCATCAGCACGCGGGACTGGATCAATCTCAAAGCCAAGAAAGGCATCCGTCTCAATGGCGGTGGCAGTGAACTGGTCATTGCGGAGGGCATCACCGGCTTTACGCAAGGCGCGCATCACGTCCATGCCTCTGATCACCAGACCTTGGGCCCGCAGGCCAAGCCCGCCGAATTCCCCGGCGCGCAGCTCTGTCCTTCGCGCGCCAGCGGTGCGGCGCAGTCCGGCAGCGCCAGTGTTGCGCTGTCCTGATTGTGCGAGGAGAACGCATGCATGCCATTTCGTTTCCCGATGAGGTCATCACCCATGGCCAGGTGCTGGTGGAACCGGCCAATCTGGATCCGCGCTCGCCCTTGCACGAACTACCCATGCGCGTGTGCGAACTCGGGCGGATCAAGGATGCGGACGACCTGATGCCCAGGCTCATCGACATGGCCACGCTCAGTGCTGACCAGCAGCAGTGGATGACCACGGCGCTACGCAGTGCGCCCCATGCAGAAGAGCCTCCCATCCTGTGCGCCTGGCTGGAGAGCGCTGCGGATCCCGAACGCCTCGTGCGCGGCCTCACACGCTTCCTGATCGGTCCCGGCGTGGAGGATCGCCAAGTCTACTGGCGCTATTACGACCCACGCGTGATGGCACTGACGCTGCAGTTGTTCTCTGACGAACAAACGCGCGCCCTGCTGGGGCCGGTCACGCAGTGGCGCTTTCCCTGGAGTGGCCACTGGTGGAGCGTCACCGGTCCGGGCGAGGAGATCGACGTGCTGGGCGGCAGCCGGCCGGCCTGGCCCGACGCCAGCCAGTGGCACAGCCTGGCGCACTGCGATGTGCTCGACAAGGTCCTGCGGCAGCTGCCGGAGAACCTGGCTGCGTGCACGCCGCCGGAAATCCTGCTGTATGCACGGCGCGGCGACTCGGCCTTGTTGCGCGCACGTCAGGTACTCAAGCTCACCGATCCCGGTGAACTGACGGAGTACGCCTTGCATTGCCTGCGCTATGGCAGCGCTTTTCTGGACCATCCCCCACTGCATGGTGCCTGGCCTGCGCTGGCCAGTGGCGAGCTCAGCTGGAACGCCCTGCTCCAGCGGCTCGGTCCGGATGATTATCGGCAGATGGACGCTGTGCGCCATCTCATGTCCCCTACTACAGGAGCAGCACGATGAACGGATGCAATTTTTGCGACAAGAAAGGCTTGCTGATCTATCCGGTCCGCTATGCCGTGGCCAGTCCTTATGGCGCGGCAGGCGTACCGGGGCTGTCCGGCAATTTCAGGATCGAGGGTGCCCCGCAGTCCGCCGGTGCGGCGAAATACAGCTTGCGCGCGCTGCGTCCCGGTTATCTCTATACCTATGACGAGAAGCGCGGACGGCTCAAGGCTTATGTGGTCATGCCGACCGGGCATCTCTGGAATTTTCCGCTGGAGTACAACGCGCCGCATCCGGCGAAGATTCGTTTTGCGTGCATTGATCCAGGCGAGCTGGTGCGGGCGTATTGCGTCGACATCATCCACACGGCGACGGACTCGGCCAGCAACTTCTGGATCGGCTGGTCCAACGTGCAGTGGACCAAGGCCTTGCTCAAGAAGGTCAGCGACGCGGGCTGGCGCAAGAAGCACATGCAGTGCATCAATATCCCGGCGATGCTGGCCGGTAGCGCGGTCCATACCGGAGAGTTCAATGCGAGTGCGGACAAGGTGGCGCATTTTGTAGCGGACGAAGCCGCTATGAAAAAGGCCTACGCCTTCAGCAACACGCCCACTGAATCCGAGACACGCAAGCTCGCCACGGCTGTACGCTTCAGGGCGATCATGGCGGAGCATGGGCCGCATCACAAGGGCTACATTGCCGCGCTCAATGATCCAGTGGGAATGACTAACGATTTGAGTGAATTGACGATGCCGGACTTGCAGGCTGGGTTCGATGAAAAGATGCATCAATCGAAAATGATTGCAGACCTTTTGGCGATCACCGAGCAAAGCGTGCGCAAGCAGGCTCGGGAAGATGTCGAATTCAGTGACAAGGTCGCGGAGATGTCAGCCAACAATCCTGATGGCGACACCTACAACAGTGCGAAAACCGTGTTCGCAATGATTAAGGCGGGTGGCCCCGGACGCTATGCCGAAAAGCAGAGGGAAAAGCGGAAAAAGTATGGAGAAGATCAGGCCGGCCGCATGCAGGCCGCTGAGGACGAGGCATGGTATGACTTGACGCATGACAATGACAAGCCGACGCTGGACATGAAACGAATCGAGGAATTTCCAGCGCAGTACGAAGCAGCACTCAAGGAATTTGAACCGCGCTTTCTGAAGCTGGTGATGGCGCATCTTGGCTGGCTCAAGAGCGAGCAGCTGGCGGACTGGATGGAAGGTGTTCATGACGATGCCGACATCCGCAGTGGTTATGCTTACAGCGAATCAATGTCGCAGTGCATCGGCAAGGCCGCTTGCTCCAAGCCCTGTATTGACCAGCTTACCCGATGGATCTCCAGCGAAAACTTCAGGGACACGCGCAACTTATACGCTCGCGCGTTATTGCTTAATCAGGCCGACATTATCGCGGCCTCTGAGGTGCAACTCAAGGGCAGCGACATCCAGTTCGAAAACATCCTCAATGTTTACAAGGGTGCAGTCGCAAGACTAAACGACGCGGCTCAGGAAGCGCAACTGATTGACCGATTGGCGCTGACCACAGGAAACGTAATTTCGAACGCCATCAGTGAAAGCGGCAATTTCCTGGCGCGTGGACTGGGACGAATCCATCTTCATCTGCTAGGTGATGGTGCTATCAAGATCAGCAACATGCGGAGTGAAGAGGTAGTGCGCTGGGCGATCTCCCAGGCACGAGAGCAAGGTATCAAACTTGAGACACGTCGGCAGCAAACCAGAGCGGATGCGCGCCTGGAGGCTGCTCGTGTACGCAAGGAAGTCAAGGAGACAAAGGTGAGGCAGCGCTTCATCGCCTATGAGATGGATATCGCCAAACTTGAAAAAGAGGGCCGCATCGCATCGGGGAGCATCAAGGGCATTGGCCTGCCTGGCGTTGCCATGGCGCAGAAGTGGCTTGGCTCTGGATCACCGCGCGATTTCAAGCTTGGGGTGGTGACCATGATTGTGCAAATGGTTGCTCTTACTTTTGCGATGAAAGATCTCGACAACAACGATCAATTCAACCGATTAGAGACCATCGTCAAAGCGACCATAGCGGCCATTACTTTATGCGCGACGATTTTAGAAACAGCCATGGTAAGCGCGGAGAAGCCCATAGGACATCCATTGGGAGCATTTATTCGAGACCAATGGGCCATGAACACGAAAACCATTGGGCTAATCATAAAGGGAGCAAAGATAGTGGGTGCTATAGCGGGAATCGCCGCCGGTGTTTACGACATTGTCTACAACGCTCAAGATGCAAACAAAGCTGGAAACGACCGTCTTGCACAGCTATATCTGCTCAATGGATTCCTCGGAATTGTCTTTCCATTTGTAATCTATTTTTCAATCGGTGCCGTAGTCTGGCCGCTATTTTTTATCTCGTTTGCAATTGGCATAGCAATAGCATTAATCAACAACAGCGCATTGAAGAATTGGATTTCTCGCTGTGAATTCAGTACTTCAGAAAAATATTCATCATTCGATGAACAACTAAATGCATATAAAAATGCAGTCGAAGGTTGAAGATGGACGAACGTGTATTCCAATTCAAAAAAGGCCAGCCAATTCCAGAATGGGATTGGCAGCATCGCTTAAGCATTGACCAGCCTGTTGGTCCTGAATGCAAAGACACCGGTACGATCTTCAGAATCAATTCGACTTATATGGACGTCACCGATCAACCCTATATGGATAGGCAGTGGCAGGCCGGTGGAGTGCTCATTGCCTGCATCGGTATCGCTGCATTTCTCTCGTTTTCAATAAGCGCAATACGTCATTCCCTCAACACGCTTCAAAGCATACCAATGCTGACGATCTCCATCGTTATATTCGCGCTGACCACCTTACTGTTTATTGCGTTCAAATATGGACGCGACGAGTTCTTTGCATTGAAGCGACGTCCTATCCGCTTCAATCGGAAAGAGAAAAAAATCTATGCTATCCGTCGCCGGAGGTTTTTCTCCAAGTCAGGTCAAGGAGACGTCACGTGGGAAATCCCCTGGAGTGAACATTCGATTTTCTGTATTCATAGGGGGACATCCAACCATAAAAATACCTATCACATTCGGCATTACGAGTTAGATGAAGACGGCAAGGTAGTGAGAGCGTTTGCTCTCGGGCGAAAGTGGGAAAGCAAGGAAAACCTCCAAGGCTTACTCTCTCAATGGAATTACTGGTGTTGGTATATGAATCAAGGTCCGGCTGAATTGCCGAAGCCGCCGCTCTTCTTCAGCGAGCGCGAGGATATGCAGGAAAGTTTTCTGTTTTGCTTGTACGACTTCGGCCTGCAAGCCAGCGCTGCGTACCGAATTGCAATGATGCCATTTATCTTGGTGATGACCAGCCATCGCCTCATGGCGATGTGGACCTGTCGTGATCCTGTCTGGCCAAGATCAGTAGAAGATGTCAGCGCGCTTGAACCTGATGATCCTTACGATCAACCCGACGGCAACACGCCCATTGGTTGGGCAGCCACCGTGCTTGCGAAACAACGTGAGCAATATCCCCACGATCCAAAGCGTGAAATGGATACATGGCGCGGTGAACAAGATCCCGCGCTAAATGCCTTGCTTTGGGCTGAAGACATTCCTCCCCGGCATTAGGATATTTCCATGGATGAACGCGCGTTCCCCTACAGAGCGGGCAAACCTATCCCTGATTGGGATCTCAGACATCGCTTACCAATCGACAAGCCTGTCAGTTCCGAATGCAAGGATGGAAGCACCCTGTTCAGAATCAATTCGACCTTTATGGATGTAACAGATCAGCCATTTAGAGATCGGCAACGGCATGCTGGAGGAGTACTGTTGGCAGGGTTGTTTTCGGGTGCGCTAATCCTATTCCTGTGCCGGGTTCTAATGAGTCCTCCAGCGGTCATTGGGATCGGTGCAGTTACCTTCTACCTCATTGTGATCGCATCCGTCATCTATTTTGTACACATGGTGTTCAAGTATGGGCGCGACGAATTCTTTTCATTAACCCGCCGCCCCATCCGCTTCAATCGCAAAGAGAGAAAAATCCATGCCATCCGCCGTCGCAGATTCTTCTGCAAGCCGAGCCGAGGTGATGTCACATGGGAAATTCCCTGGAATGAACATGCGATCTTCTGCATCCACCGTGGTGTGGCCCATTGCCGCCATGTCTACCATATTCGGTACTACGAGGTTGATGATCACGGCAACGTCACGCGCGCATTCGCGATAGGTAAGAAATGGGCCGAGGACGAAAGTCTGGAAGACCTCCTATCTCAATGGAACTATTGGTGCTGGTACATGAATCACGGCCCGGCAGAATTGCCCAAGCCTCTGTTGTTCATCAAGGAGAAAGAAAACAGGCTGGAGAGCTTTCTGTTCTGCATGTACGGATTCGGCATGCGTGCCAGCGCAGACTATCGCATCTCCATGATGCCGTTCATCCTGTTGATGACCGGTTTGCGCCTGATGGCGCTCTGGACCTGCCGCGATCCCATCTGGCCTGAGGCGGTCGCCAAGGTCAGCATCATCGAATCCGGCGACCCATTCGATCAGCCCTCAGGAGACACGCCAGTGGGTTGGGCGGAAACGGCGCTTGCTCTTGAACGCAACGAGTATCCCAATGGCGACAAAAGAGAAATGAAAAACTGGCACGGCAAAAAAGACCCCGCCGCGAATGCCCGTCTCTGGGCTCAAGACATCCCTCCCCGCCTCCACTGAAAGCCTCACATGAAAGACGAACAAGGCCGCGCCGTGATCCGCCTCGGCGACAAAACCTCCCACGGCGGCGAAGTGATTTCCGCCAGCGACACGCTCAAGGCCATGGGTAAAGGCGTCGCGCTCGAAGGCGACATGACGCAATGCCCCCAATGCAAAGGCCAGTTCGCCATCCAGCCCAACGGCGGCGGCAGCAGCCGCAAGCACCACGGCAAGCAGGTCGCCTATCACGGTGACACCACAGCCTGCGGCGCCAGCCTGATCGCTTCCTTATGAAGGAGTCAGCCCCTTACGGAATCCGCGCCATTCACTCCACGTCGTCCGACGGCTCCTTCTTGACCTCCGCAAACTTCGCCGCCATGGTCGGATTGCCGCGCGTCAGGCGCTTGATGGTCACATCCTGCGCCTTGTCATTGGCCAGCCGCAGATTGCGGTCGGTGCCGAGCAGGGCTTCCTTGGTCTTCTGCAGGTGGTCGATGGACTTGTCGATCTCGTCGATGGCCGTCTGGAAGCGGCGCGAGGCCAGGTCGTAGTTCTTGGCAAACGCCGCCTTGAAGGTATCCAGCTCGGATTCGAAATTGGTGATGTCGATGTTCTGCGCCTTCACCACCGCCAGCTCATTCTTGTATTTCAGCGAATTGAGCGCGGCGTTCCTCAGCAGCGTAATGATGGGAATGAAGAACTGAGGACGCACCACGTACATCTTCGGATAGCGGTGAAATACATCCACAATCCCGGTGTTGTACAGCTCGCTCTCCGGCTCCAGCAGCGAGACCAGCACGGCGTATTCGCAACCCTTCTCCTGGCGGTCCTTGTCCAGTTCCTTGAGGAAATCTTCATTGCGATTCTTGGTCGCAGTGCGATCGCTCTCGTTCTTCATCTCGAACATGATGGAGACGATCTCAGTCCCCCCCTCATCCGTATCGCGGAAGATGTAGTCGCCCTTGCTGCCGCTGCGCGCATCGTTGTCCTTCTCGAAATACGCACGCGGGAAGGCGGTGGCGCGGATGCGGTTGAACTCCGTCTCGCAGTGCTGCTCCAGAGTCTCGCCGACCATCTTGGTGGAGAGCCGCGCCTTCATGTCGCGCAGGCGCTCGATCATGTCTTCGCGGTCCTTCAGCTGGGTCTCGTATTTGTCCTTCAGTGATTTCTCGGCCAGCTGCTTTTCCAGCTCGGCGTGCATCAGCTTGCTCTTGAGTTCGTCGCGCTGTTTCTCCACCGCGCCGACGGCTTCGTTGACGGCCAGCTTCTGGGTCAGGGCGATGGAATCCATCTTCGCTTTCAGGGCCTGGATCTCGGCATCCTTCTCGCTGGCGGTCTGCTGCAGCTGCTGGGCCAGGCGCGCCTGGGCCAGTTGCTGCTCGGCGAGCTTTTCCCTGCGGGCCTGCTCCAGATCGTTGGCCAGCTTGTCACGCTCGCGCTCCACGTTGGCCATGGCTTCGGCGACGGCCATCTTCTGCGCCATCTCGCCGGCTTCCAGACGCGCTTTCAATTCCTGGATCTCGGCATCGCGCGCCGCTGCCGCCTTCTGCAACTCGGCTTCGGACTTGGCGCGCGCCAGTTCGATGGCGTTGCGCTTGTCCTGCTCGGCCAGTTCCAGACGCTCATGCAATTGCTGCTCGAAGGCGCTGTCGCGCACTTGCGAGAGGATGTCGGCGTAACCGGCTTCATCGATCTTGAAGGCTTTGCCGCAGTGAGGGCAGATGATGTCGTGCATGGCTGTTCGGGTCCTGTTCTTGACGGATGGCCGCTAGCTTAACGGATCACGCCCGTCATGCAGAGAGAGAAAACGAGGAAAGAAAACGGAAGAAAAGGCAGAAATGCGAAAAGCCCGCACAAGGCGGGCTTTTCTGAATTTGGTGGAAAGTGCAAGGTTTGAACTTGCGACCCCTGCAGTGTGAATGCAGTGCTCTACCACTGAGCTAACCTTCCGTACCTGACTGGCTTTTTGCTGCAGCGCCAATCGAGAAGCGAGATTATGCCAACGTTTTTCGACCTGCGCAAGTGCTTCGTAAATAATTCTTCATTTTTTATCGACAACGCTGCCGGGCAACGACAACGGCCTCACCATTACGCCGTTTCACGCCGCCTCTGCAGCCGCTTCCGGCGGCGGCGGTTCAAAGCGCCACACGCAGCTGCCGCGCGCTTCCTTGTCGAGCTGGTTGAGCACGTCTTCATGCAAACCCAGTTCTTCCTCGCTGGCGGCCACCACGATCACTTCGGCCAGCGGGGCCAGCTCCAGCTTGCCCTCGCCTTCGCTGACTTCTTCCTCGCCGCCCAGGTCCATGGTCAGCGAATTCTGGCCGCGCGTCATCGACAGATAGACCTCGGCCAGCAGCTCCGCATCCAGCAACGCGCCGTGCAGCACGCGATGGGCGTTGGAGATGCCGTAACGGTCACACAAGGCATCGAGCGAATTGCGGCGGCCCGGGTGCAATTCCTTGGCCATCTGCAGCGAGTCCACCACGTCGGAGACGTGCTCCTTGAACGGCGGCAGACCCAGCAAGGCCAGTTCCGCATCCAGGAAGCCGACGTCGAAAGGCGCGTTGTGGATGATGATCTGGGCACCGCGTACATAGTCGAGGAACTCGGCGGCAATCTGCTTGAAGGTCGGCTTGTCGGCCAGGAATTCGGTGGTCAGGCCGTGCACGGCCAGCGCGCCTTCTTCGGAGTCACGCTCGGGATTGATGTAGAAGTGAAGGTTCTTGCCCGACAGCTGGCGGTTGAGCACCTCCACACAGCCGATTTCCAGGATGCGGTTGCCGTTGCGCGGCGAAAGGCCCGTGGTTTCGGTATCGAGGATGATCTGACGCATGCTTGCTCCTGCTGATGTTGTTTGCTGCTAAAACACTGATATGAAAGAAAACGCCGGGCCGGTCAGCCTATGCTGTCCACGCCCCGGTTGGCCAGCTGGTCGGCGCGCTCATTGCCGGCGTGGCCATTGTGGCCGCGCACCCAGCGCCATTCCACCTGGTGCTGCTGCTGGGCGGCATCGAGCGCCTGCCACAGGTCGGCGTTCTTGACCGGCTCCTTGCTGGAGGTCTTCCAGCCGCGCGCCTTCCAGCCGTGGATCCACTCGCTGATGCCCTTCTGCACGTACTGGCTGTCGGTGTGCACCACCACTTCGCAGGGACGCTTCAGGGCATTCAAGGCCTGGATCACCGCCATCAGTTCCATGCGGTTGTTGGTGGTGTTGGGCTCGCCACCGAAGATTTCCTTCTCCTTGCCCCCGGCCACCAGCAACGCACCCCAGCCGCCACGGCCGGGATTGCCCTTGCAGGCGCCATCGGAATAAATCTCTACTTTGTCCATGCTCTTCACTTCAATCTGGTTGCGTATGCGCATTTGCGCATGACAGGCGGGCCGCGATGATACCTGATCGCGCCGACACGCCCTGGTTTCAATCGGTTTTGTGGATGCGGTTGGTCACCGGCACGCCGCGCGGAGCCTTCAGCTTCTGGCGCTGCAGGGCCGGGCCGATCAGGCGCATGCCGGGCACCCGCTTGATGGCCTGGACGATATAGACCGCACCGAAATACGGCCACCAGCGGTCGCCGGCCTTCTCCATGAAACCGAAGCGGTCCAGCCATTGCGCCGTCTCGCAGGGCGGCGCGTAGCAGCCGAAGTGGCCGCGGTTGACTTCCATGTTCAGCAGCTTCAGCCAATCCTTCAGGCGCGGCAGGCGGATGAACTCGCCATCCTGCGGCAGGAAGTGCGCGCCGGTCAGGCGTCCGGCCACCTGGCGCATGCCCCACAGGCTGCTGGGATTGAAGCCGCAGATGATGACCTGCCCTTCCGGAATCAGCACCCGCTCCACCTCGCGCAGCACCTGGTGCGGCTCGGCGGCGAATTCCAGGACGTGCGGCAGCACCACCAGGTCCAGGCTCTGGGTGGCAAAGGGCAGTTCGCCGAAATTCTGCGTCACCACCTGGGGGATTTCCAGCTCGGATTGCCCTTCCACCGGCATGCGGTTGTCGGCCAGCCAGCGATAGGGCATGCGGTTGGCCTGCAGGGCATGGATCTGGGGCGAACCGATCTGCACGGCGTTGAAGCCGAAGATGTCGGCCGTCAGCGCATTGAGGTGATGCTGCTCCCACTGGCGCAGGTAATCGCCGATGGGCGTCTGCAACCAGGCGGCCAGGTCTATAATTTCCGCGTTGTTCGCAGTCACAGCAGTTTCAGCCTTGTCAGCCATCTCTTCTTTCGCGCCTCATGACCCAGCCAGCCAAGCCAGCTCAAGCAGATCAGAAAACTTCATTGGACGTCCTGGCCGTACCGGCGTTCGACGACAACTACCTGTGGATCATCCATGACGGGCGCCATGCCGCCGTGGTCGACCCCGGCGACGCGGTCCCCGTCCTGGCCGCATTGCAGGCCGAGGGCCTGACGTTGGCCGCTATTCTACTGACTCATCACCACGCTGACCATGTCGGCGGTGTGGTCGAGCTCGCGCGCAGCGCCGTGAGCGACGAGTTCCCGGCCATCCCGGTCTACGGGCCGGCGCGCGAGCAATCCCGCATCAAGGGGATGACGGTCCCGCTGCACGGGAATGACGAAGTGACGATCCCTTCTCTGGGCCTCTCGCTGCAAGTCATCGACGTGCCCGGCCACACCCTGGGCCACATCGCGTTTTACTCGGCGCAACAGGGTTTTGTGTTCTGCGGCGATACGCTCTTCGCCGGCGGCTGCGGCCGCCTCTTCGAAGGCACCCCGGCACAGATGGTGGAGTCACTGGCCAAGCTCAGCAGCCTGCCGGGCGATACCCGAGTGTATTGCGCCCACGAATACACCCTCTCCAACCTCAAGTTCGCGGCCGAGGTCGAGCCCGGCAATGCCGAGCTCAGCGACCGCATCCAGCGCGAGCGCGCCAAGCGGGACCAAGGGGAAGCCACCGTCCCGACCAGCATCGCGCTGGAGCGCGCGACCAATCCCTTCCTGCGGGCCCATCAAAAAGAAATCCAGGAATCACTGCAAAAGGCAGGCCGATTGACGGAGTTGAATGAAGTTAGCAGCTTTGCAGCGCTGCGCGAATGGAAGAATACCTACAGATAGCGCCAAATTGAGGGCCAGTTAGACGCAAAAACCAGCGAAATCAAGGACTTGGCTTTGTAACAGAGGCCAATTTTTGCTTGACTGGCGAAAAGGGTCTTCCGTACACTCCTCCAATTCCCCAAATTGGGCACCAGCGTTTTTACGAACTTTTACGAAACGCTGTCCACTCTGCACCACGCCGGGGAAACTCGCAGCTTCCGACCTTGCATTACCGTTAACCTGCACGCGCCCGTGATCGGACTGATCCGGATTCCGCCGGCAGGAGGTGTCGAGCTTCATTACAGCTCTGCAACGGAAGCGCCGCACCCAACTTTTGCCTCTGGCACAGGATATCGCCCACATGCAGCGTACTTTGAAACAACTCGCCATTGCCGCCCTGTTCTGCGCTGGTACCCCGCTGCTCTCCCACGCCAACGATATCTCGATCTACCCCGCCCCCTTCAATGCGATCAATCCCGAACTGGCCGGCAATGCCCTGCCGGGGATGAATGACATCGACATCTGGACGCGCATTCGCAAGGGCTTCGGGATTCCTGATCTGGACAATTCGCTGGTGGAGAGCCAGACCCAGTGGTACAGCTCCCGTCCCGACTACATCCAGCGCACCACGGTGCGCGCCTCGCGTTATCTGTTCCACGTGGTCCAGGAACTGGAAAAGCGCGGCATGCCCACCGAGCTGGCGCTGCTGCCCTTCATCGAATCGGCCTTCAACCCGGAAGCCCTCTCCACCGCCAAGGCGGCCGGCATGTGGCAGTTCATCCCCTCCACCGGGCGTGACTACAACCTCAAGCAGAACATGTTCACCGACGAGCGCCGCGACGTGCTGGCCTCGACCGATGCTGCCCTGACCTATCTGCAGAAGCTCTACGGCATGTTCGGCGACTGGCAGCTGGCGCTGGCGGCCTACAACTGGGGCGAAGGTTCGGTGCAGCGCGCCGTGAACCGCAACCTGGCGGCCGGCCTGCCGATCGACTTCAATACGCTGTCGGCGCAGATGCCCAACGAGACCCGCAACTACGTGCCCAAGCTGCAGGCGGTCAAGAACATCATCGCCAACCCGGCCGCCTTCGACATCGCCCTGCCCAAGGTGGACAACCAGCCCTACTTCGTCACCATCGGCAAGACCCGCAACATCGACGTGAAGGTCGCCGCGCAACTGGCCGAGCTGTCGCTGGATGAATTCAAGGCGCTGAACCCGCAATTCAACCGCCCCGTCATCATCGGCGGCGAAGATACCAAGATCCTGCTGCCGGAAAGCAATGCCGAGAAGTTCAAGTCCAACATGTCCAAGTGGACCCAGGCTTTCTCGACCTGGACTGCGCACACCGTCTCCAGCGCCCGCGAGCGCATCGAGACCATCGCCAGCAAGTTCGGCACCACCCCTGAAGTGATCCGCAGCGTCAACCAGATCCCGCCGCGCATGGTCCTGAAGGCCGGCTCGACCATTCTGGTCCCGAAGAATGAAGAGACCGCCGCGCTCGATACCGACCTGACCCCGGAAATCGCCGACAACGCCCGTCTGGCCATCGCCCCGGATGTACCGGAAACCCGCCGCATCTATGTCAAGGCTGGCAAGCGCGACACCCTGGCCGGCATCGCCAGCCGCTACCGCGTGAGCGTGGCGCAGATCAAGGAATGGAATGGCCTGAAGCGTGACACCCTGGCCGCCGGCCAGAGCCTGCAGCTGCAAGTGCCCAATGCCGCCGCCCACGCCGCACCGACGCGCGTAGCGGCCACGCACCACGCTGCCCCGGCACGCCGCCAGGTGGCATCGGCCAAGGCCCCGGTGCGCAAGGCGGCACCGGCACCGGCGCGCAAGGTCGCCGGCAAGCCGCTGACGCTGGCCTCGGGCAACGGCGCCCGCAAGCAATAATCCGGAGGAAACCGGAGGAGACCCGGGCGGCTCGGCCGCCCACAACAAGAAGACGCGCCCCAAGCACGGAAGAACAATAACGATTGCAGTCTGCATGGACCCGAAGCCCCGGAGCTGATCCGGACTTCGGGTTTTCTTTTTGCCGGGCCGCTCAGTGCGCGGCTTCGGCGTAGGTAGCGGCGGCCACCAGGCGGCGTGTGTATTCCTGCTGCGGCTGCTTGAGCACTTGGTCAGCCGGACCGCTCTCGACCACCTTGCCATCCTTCATCACGATCACCTGGTGCGCCATGGCCTGCACCACGGCCAGATCGTGGGTGATGAACAGATAGGCCAGTCCATGCCGGCGCTGCAGGTCGGCCAGCAGTTGCAGCACCTGCTGCTGCACGGTCACGTCCAGGGCGGAAGTGGGCTCGTCCAGCAACAGCAGTTCCGGCTGCAGCACCAACGCGCGGGCGATGGCGATGCGCTGGCGCTGGCCGCCGGAGAATTCATGCGGGTAGCGTTCCAGCACGGCTGCCGTGAGGCCCACTTCTTCGAGTGCGGAGACGATGGCCTCGCGTTGCTGCTCCGGCGTCTTCCCGGGATGATGCAGGGCCAGCCCTTCGCCCACGATCTGCTCCACCGTACGGCGCGGCGAGAGCGAGGCGAAAGGATCCTGGAACACCACCTGCATGCGCGCGCGCAAGGGCCGCAGTTCACGGCTGCTGCGCTCGGAAATCGGCGTCCCCTCAAAACGGATGCTGCCCGCTACGCTGGCCGCCGACAGCCGCAGCAAGGCCATGCCGAGCGTGGACTTGCCGGAGCCGGATTCACCAACAATGCCGATGGTCTCGCCGCGCCGCAATTGCAGGTCGATGCCATCGACCGCATGGAAGGCGCGCTTGGCGAACCAGCCCTGCTTGATGTGATAGGTGCAGCGCACTTTTTCCGCCTGCAGGACCACGGGCGCTTCTGCCGGCACGTCGGCCGCATTGCGCTGCGGACGGCTCTGCAGCAGCTTGCGGGTGTACGGCTGCTGCGGATTGGCGAAGAGCTCGGCAACGCTCGCGCTTTCGACCAGTTTGCCCTTTTCCATCACGCCGACGCGATCAGCGAAGTGCCGCACCAGGTTCAGGTCGTGCGAGATGATGAGCACGGCCATGTTCTCTTCGCGCTGCAACTGGTTCAGCAGCGCCAGGATCTGTACCTGGATGGTCACATCCAGGGCCGTGGTCGGTTCATCGGCGATGAGCAGCTTGGGCTTGCAGGCCAGGGCCATGGCGATCATGGCGCGCTGGCGCTGGCCACCCGAGAGTTCATGCGGATACGACAGCGCCCGGCGTGCGGGCTCCGGAATGCCGGTCTTTTCCAGCAGCGCTACCGCCCGCGTAGCGGCATCGCGCGCATTGAGGCCCTCATGCAGCATCAACACCTCGGCGATCTGGTTGCCGATGGTGAAGAGCGGGTTCAGGGCCGTCATCGGTTCCTGGAAGATCATCGCCACGTCATTGCCGCGCACCTGCTGCATCTGGCGCTCGTTCTTCTTCAGCACGTCCTGGCCGTCGAGCAGGATGCTGCCTTCGTAGCGGGCATCCTGGTTCAGCTGCATCACCGCCAGCGAGGACACCGTCTTGCCGGAACCGGATTCCCCCACCAGGGCAAATTTTTCACCGGGTGCAATCGTGAAGCTCACGCGGTCCACCACCACGGTGTCGCCGAAGCGCACCGTCAAGTCCTTCACTTCCAGCAGCGGGGCGCTCATGCCTTCCTCCGTACGTCCAGGGCGTTGCGCAGCCCGTTGCCGATATTGGTCAGCAGCAGCAGGGTCACGGTCAGCACCACGAAAGTGGCCACCGCGATCCACCAGGCATCCAGATTGTTCTTGCCCTGAGCCAGCAGCTCACCCAGGCTGGGGGTAGACGGCGGCACGCCCAAGCCGAGGAAGTCCAGGCTGGTCAGCGCCAGGATGGCCGCGCTCATGCGGAACGGCAGGAAGGTCACCACCGTGGTCATGCTGTTGGGCAGCACGTGACGCCAGATGATGAGGCGATCGGGCAAACCCATGGCGCGCGCAGCCTGCACGTACTCGAGATTGCGGTTGCGCAGGAAATCCGCGCGCACGTAGTCCGACAGGCTCATCCAGCCGAACAGGGACAGCAGCACCAGCAGCAGCCCCAGGCTGGGCTGGAAGATGGAAGAGAAGATGATGAGCAGGTACAGCTCCGGCATCGAGCCCCATATCTCCAGCAGACGCTGGGTAATGAGGTCAGTGCGGCCAGCAAAGTAGCCCTGCACTGCACCGGCAGCCACGCCCAGGATCACGCCGATGAAGGTCAGCGCCATCCCGAACAGCACCGACACGCGGAAGCCGTAGAGCAGGCGCGCAAAGACGTCGCGGCCTCGGTCATCGGTGCCCAGCCAGTTTTCGGAGGAAGGCGCCGCCGGGTTGGGCTCCTTGGCGAAGTAGTTCAGGGTGTTGTAGCCGTAGCGGTTGAGCGGATAGATCACCCAGTTGCCGTCCTTGCGGAATTGCTGTTCGATGAAGGGATCGAGATAGTCGGCGGGCGAGTCGAAGTCGCCGCCAAAATGCTTGTCTGAATAATCCTTCAGCATCGGAAACATCAGCTTGCCCTGATAGCTGGCCACAAGCGGCTTGTCGTTGGAGACCAGTTCAGCGCCCAGGCTCACGATGAAGAGAATGGAAAAAATCACCAGGCTCCAGTAGCCGGCGCGGTCCGCACGGAACCGCAGCCAGATGCGGCGGCTGGGCGAAATCGAACGGGTGGAGGGAGTGGCGGGGGTCGTCATGCTCATTTCGCCAGGCTTTCGAATTGGACGCGCGGGTCTGCCCACACGTAGCAAAGATCACCGACCAGCTTGACCACCAGGCCGATGAGGGTAAAGAGATACAGCGTGCCCATCACCACCGGATAGTCGCGCCGGATCGCCGATTCATAGGCCAGCAGGCCCATGCCATCGAGCGAAAACAGCGTCTCGATGAGCAGGCTGCCGGCGAAGAAGGAAGCGATGAAAGCCGAGGGAAAACCGGTCACCAGCGGAATCAGGGCATTGCGGAAGACATGCTTGTACAGCACCTTGCGCTCGGAGAGTCCCTTGGCGCGCGCAGTCAGCACGTATTGCTTGCGGATCTCTTCAAGGAAGGTATTGCGGGTGAGCATGGTGATGACGGCAAAGGCACCGATCACCGAGGCGAAGACCGGCAAGGTGATGTGCCACAGGTAATCGGTGATCTTGCCCGTGAAGGAGAGGCTGGCCCAGTTGTCCGAGGTGAGGCCGCGCAGCGGGAACCACTGTACGAAGCTGCCGCCGGCAAACAGCACCAGCAGGAACACGCCCAGCACGAACCCGGGAATGGAATAGCCGACCAGCACCAGGCCGCTAGTGGCGGTATCGAAGCGGCTGCCTTCGCGCACCGCCTTGGCAATGCCCAGCGGCACCGAGATCAGGTAGCTCAGCAGGAAGGTCCACAACCCGATGCTGATGGAGACCGGGAACTTGGATTTGACCAGGGTCCAGACATCGCCGTGGTGATAGAAGCTCTTGCCGAGGTCGAAGGTGAGGAAGCCCTTGAGCATGGTCCAGAAACGCTCCACCGGCGGCTTGTCGAAACCGTAGAGCTGCTTGATCTCGGCGATGCGCTGCTCGTCGATGCCCTGCCGTCCGCGATAGGCCGAAGCGCCACTGGCCGCCCCGCCACCGGAGGCTTCGCCGCCACCGCCGCGCCCTTTCATCTCCAGCATCGCCTGCTCCACCGGGCCGCCCGGCACGAACTGGATCACCGCAAAGGTGATGGCCACCACGCCGAAGAGCGTGGGGATCATCAACAGCACCCGCTTCAAAATGTAGGACCAGATATTCATGCCTGCCACCATCCTCGTTCTTGTCCGGCGCGCGCGGCGCGGGTCTTGGTCTTTTCATTCATCTGTTGTCTCATCGCGCCTTCTCCTCCCACCAGGTGCCGATCACGTAGGGATCGGCCTGGTAATACAGCGGGGCCACTGCCGGAATGCCGAAGCGGTTCTGGTAGGCGATGCGGTGCGTGGAGGAATACCAGTGCGGCACCACGATGTACTTGTGCAGCAGCACGCGGTCCAGGGCGCGGGCCGCAGCGGTGAGCTTGACCCGCGTATCGGCGGCCACCACCGTCTGCACCAGCTGGTCCACCACCGGGTCCTTCAGGCCCCAGGCATTGTTGGAGCCCTTTTCGTCCGCCGCGCGCGAACCAAACATGTCGAACAGTTCGTTGCCGGGGCTGCTGGTATCGGGGAAGCGCACGCTGGTCATGTCGAAATCGAAGTCTTCCATGCGCTTGGCCACCAGCGCGTAGTCGGCACTGCGCTGGACCACGTCGATGCCCAGCGTACGCAGGTTGCGCGCAAAGACGCTGATGACGCGCGACATCGAACTCTGGTCATCGAGGATCTCGAAGGACAGCGGCACGCCCTGGGCATTGCGCACGGCCCCGTCGCGATAGACCCAGCCGGCCTGGGCCAGCAGTTCGCGCGCCTGGCGCAGGTTGGCGCGCAAGGAAGATGGCGGATTGGTCGAGGGCGGAACCGGTGCCGGTCCGAAGACGGCCGGATCGACCTTCAGGCCCTTGGCCTGCAGCGACTTCAGCAAGGCCAGCTCATCGCCCTGCGGTTCACCGGTGGCCGCCAGCTGGCTGTTGTTGAAGAAGGAGTAGATGCGCGTGTACTGGCCGTAGAACAGCTGGCGGTTCATCCATTCATAATCCAGCGCCAGCCCGATGGCCTGGCGCACCCGCACGTCCTTGAACTGGTCGCGCCGCAGGTTCATCACGAAGCCCTGCATGCCGGCGCCGTTGGAATGCTTGAATTCCTTCTTGACGATGCGGCCGTCGCGGAACTGCGGGCCGGTGTAGCTGCGTGCCCAGTTCTTGGCGCTGTATTCCACCACCACGTCGAACTCGCCAGCCTTGAAGGCTTCCAGCCGCGCCAGGTCATCCTTGTAGAAACGGTAGACGATGCGCTCGAAGTTGAACATGCCGCGCCGGGCCGGGACATCCTTGCCCCAGTAGTCCGGATTGCGCTTGTAGATGATGCTGCGGCCGGTGTCGTAGCTTTCGATCAGGTAGGGACCGGTGCTGATGGGCGGCGTCAGCTGGATCTGGTCGAAGGGCGTGCCCTGGGCCCACTTCTTTGAGAAGACCGGCACGCTGGAGACGATCAGCGGCAACTCATGGTTGTTGCTGGCGAAATCGAAGCGCACCGTCGCGGCATCGACCACCACGCAGCCCTTCACATCGGCAAAGATCGATTTGTATTGCGGCGCGCCCTTGGCGATCAGGGTATCGAAGGAATACTTCACATCCTCGGCAGTGACCTTGTCGCCATTGTTGAAGCGCGCCTTGGGATTGAGGTGGAAGGTCATCGACATGCGATCTGCTGCCAGCTTCATGTCGTCGGCCAGGAGACCATAGACGGTGGCCACCTCGTCGCCTGAGGAAACGGCCAGGGTCTCGAACATCAACTGGTCGACGTTGGCGGCGGCCACGCCCTTCATCGACATGGGATTGAACTTGTCGAAACTGGTGCGGCGGTCCGGATTGGCCAGGTACAGCGTGCCGCGCCGGGGCGCATCCGGATTGACGTAGTCGAAATGGGTGAAGCCGGGCCCGTACTTGGGGGTGTCATACAGGGAAAAGGCGGGCTCGGCGGCGGCCGGGGTGCCCTGGGCCAGGGCGGCGGCCAGCAGGCAGGAGAGGAAAATCTTGGCTGTCTTCAGGGGCGGGACCATGCGGTTGTCTGTCTGCACTCTCGTGGGCGGTGATGTCTCGGGGGCAAGCAAGTCCCGCGCCTGTGGGCTCTGGCCGACTGCCTGCAGCCTGCAGGACGGGATCGGGAAACGATTTCCGTGTCGGGGCATTGTAAAGAGAGCAGCGATTACAGGGAAGCAATTAAAGCAACTTAACAAATGCAGCCGCACCCGATTCCTGAGGCCCGGCCAGCGCCGCAAAGGTTGCCCCGCCTGCCGCTAGCCCCTACAATCCGGGTCTGTCCCATCCCGGCTGCCGCCCCGCGCGCTGCCGCTATTACTTACCGGCCGCGCCGCGCCTGCTTCTGCCAGCCAGAGGCGCACCGCACGCGGCGGACCCTACGGAGTCAACATGGCATTTCTGCAAGGCAAAAAAATCCTGATCACCGGCTTGCTGTCCAACCGTTCCATCGCCTACGGCATCGCCCAGGCGTGCAAGCGCGAAGGCGCTGAACTGGCCTTCACCTATGTCGGTGAACGCTTCAAGGACCGCATCACCAAGTTCGCCGAAGAATTCGACAGCAAGCTGATCTTCGACTGCGACGTTGGCAGCGATGAGCAGATCAATGCCCTGTTCGCCGATCTCGGCAAGTCCTGGACCCAGCTCGACGGCCTGGTGCACGCCATCGGCTTTGCCCCCTCTGAAGCCATTGCCGGCGACTTCCTGGAAGGTTTCTCGCGCGAAGGTTTCAAGATCGCCCACGATATCTCCGCCTACAGCTTCCCGGCCATGGCCAAGGCGGCCATGCCGCTGCTGTCGTCCAACGCCGCCCTGCTGACCCTGACCTACCTGGGTTCGGAGCGCGTCGTGCCCAACTACAACACCATGGGCCTGGCCAAGGCCTCGCTGGAAGCCTCGGTGCGCTACCTGGCTGAATCGCTGGGTCCCAAGGGCGTGCGCGTCAATGGCGTCTCCGCCGGCCCCATCAAGACCCTGGCCGCCAGCGGTATCAAGGGCTTCGGCAAGATCCTGGGCGCCGTGGCCGCCACCGCCCCGCTGCGCCGCAACGTCACCATCGAAGACGTGGGCAATGCCTCGGCCTTCCTGCTCTCCGACCTGGCCTCGGGCATCACCGGCGAAATCACTTACGTGGACGGTGGCTTCTCCCGCGTCGTGGGCGGAATGGCAGAGTAATTGCCGGATTAAGCAAGCGTCCCCCACAATAAAGAGACAGTTTCTCGAAATAGCCTCGTGCTAATTTCGATGTTTTAGGGTATGATTCGCCTTGTGCATTGCAATAACCAATGCACAGGCGAATCGGACGTGAAATCTGTCCTGCAGCGTTTCCAGCCGTATTTGCCCAAGCAGCTTCGCAAGCCTTACCTGTCATTACGACAAGTTCCCAGTAAAAGCCCCCCGCCCCTGGCATCCCTTGATGATGCCGTCCCGGCGCAAAGCTTTTGTGCCGAAATTTCTTTGTATTTTTCATAGTCATTTCGTCGGTTGGCGTTGCTTTTTTTCGTTCAGGCACTCGATGTCCGGCGCGCTTTCGTGCGCCCGTCTCGTGCCTGGCGTTCACTTTCACGAAAGAGATTATGACTTTTGAAGCACTCGGCCTGAACCCTTCGATCATCAAAGCCCTGACCGAAGCAGGCTATACCTCCCCGACCCCGGTCCAGGAAAAGGCCATCCCCGCCGCCATCAGCGGCCAGGATCTGCTGGTGTCCTCGCAGACCGGCTCGGGCAAGACCGCCGCTTTCATGCTGCCTTCGCTGCACCAGCTGGCAGACCTGCCGCAGGCACCGCAAGCAGCCCGTACCCCCAACCAGGAACGCCAGGCTACCCGTGCCCGTGGCGAGCGTCCGCGTTACCAGCCGGCACAGCCGAAGATGCTGGTGCTGACCCCGACCCGCGAACTGGCCCTGCAAGTGACCACCGCCACTGACAAGTACGGTGCCTACATGCGCCGTGTGCGCGTGGTGTCCATTCTGGGCGGCATGCCTTATCCGAAGCAGATGCAACTGCTGTCGCGCAATCCGGAAATCCTGGTGGCGACCCCGGGCCGTCTGATCGACCACATGGAGTCGGGCAAGATCGACTTCTCGCAGCTGCAGATCCTGGTGCTGGACGAAGCCGACCGCATGCTGGACATGGGCTTCATCGACGACATCGAAAAGATTGTCGCCGCGACCCCGGCCAGCCGCCAGACCATGCTGTTCTCGGCCACGCTGGACGGCGTCGTCGGCAACATGGCCAAGCGCATCACCAACAACCCGCTGACCATCCAGATCGCCAGCTCGTCAACCCGTCATGAAAACATCATGCAGCGCGTGCACTTCGTGGATGACCTGTCGCACAAGAACCGCCTGCTGGACCACCTGCTGCGCGACACCAGCATCGACCAGGCCGTGATCTTCACCGCCACCAAGCGTGACGCCGACACCATCGCCGATCGCCTGAACATCGCCGGTTTCGCGGCGGCCGCCCTGCATGGCGACATGCACCAGGGTGCCCGCAACCGTACCCTGAACAGCCTGCGCCGCGGCCAGGTGCGCATGCTGGTGGCTACCGACGTGGCAGCGCGCGGCATCGACGTGCCGGGCATCACCCACGTGTTCAACTACGACCTGCCCAAGTTCGCTGAAGACTACGTGCACCGTATCGGCCGTACCGGCCGTGCCGGCCGCAATGGCGTGGCGATCTCGCTGGTCAATCACGCCGAAGGCATGCAGGTCAAGCGCATCGAGCGCTTCACCAAGCAGACCATTCCGGTGGATGTGGTCGAAGGTTTCGAGCCGAAGAAGTCGGCTGCACCGCGCAGCCCGCGCAAGCCGGGCGGCTGGCGTCCGGGTGATGGCCGCAGCAACAGCGGCCCGCGCTTCGGTGCTGGCAACCGCGAAGGCGGCGGTCATCGCGAAGGCGGTTTCGGTGGCAACCGTGAAGGCGGCCATCGCGAAGGCGGCTTCGGCGGCAATCGTGAAGGTGGCTTCGGTGGCAACCGCGAAGGCCGCAGCTTCGGCGGCGCCAAGCCGGCCGGCAACGGCCCGCGTCGCGAAGGCGGCGGCGGTGGTGGCTACAAGGGCAATGGCGGCGGCTTCCGCGCCGACGGCCCGCGCCGCTCCTACGGCGATCGCTGATCGCTGCAAGCTGTCCTGATGTTGAAAAGCCGCTTCCAAGGAAGCGGCTTTTTCTTTGGTGCTACAGAATGTGCTCGTTCAACTTGCGCACTGCCCACCCTGTCCTGCCTGCAAAGCTCGAACATTATCGGCAATCGCCTGCACCGCCTGCCCCACCGCCTTCTGCGTGGCCGCGACGACGTCGGCATTGGCGCCGCCACCCACCCGTTCCACCACGGTCAGGCGGCAGGCCGTCCCGCGGCGGTCATCCGAGCGCGTGATGGTCCAGCCGAAGCTGGCCTGGACCTGGCCGTTGCGGGCGGCGTCGAAATCGCGCAGTTCCACGTTGATGCGATAGCTGGCCTGGTCCGCCGGTCGGCCGCCTCGCGAGACGTCGATGGCTCCCAGCCTTGCCGCCACGCCCGCTGCCAATGCATCGCGCAACTCATTGTTGAAGGGCGAGGACCAGCGGTCTTGCTCCAGCACCTCCACCCGCGTGGCATCGCTGCGCACCACCAGTTGCGGACGCGCCAGGCGCTCCGGCACCGATACCGGCATCACTTCGATGAAGGTCTGCGGTCCCTGGCTGGCCGTGCGCGCGGCGGCACCATCGGCCGGCACAGCCAGCGTGTAGAACTGCGTCGGCGGCGAACTGCCGCAGGCAGCCAGCAGTGCTGTGGCCAGTGCGGCCACCGTCAGGGTCTTGAGGGAGAACGAAGTCTTGTCTTGCATCATGGCTCCTGTTTGCCCCGGATCAGCGATTCCGGATGCTGTTGCAGGTAATCGGTAAGGATACGGATCGAGGCCGCGGCCTTGCTCAGCTCCTGCATGGTCTGGCGAATATCCGACTGCAGCGGCGCGTCGTCCGACAGCGTGCGCTCGGCCGCATTCAAGGTCTTGCGCGCATCCTTCATCGCGGCCTGCATCTCCGGTGCGATGTCGTTGTTGATGCGGGCCGCCGTCTGCTCGGCCGTGGTCAGGGTCTTGTTCAAGGTCTTGAGCGTGGTCTGCAGATCGCGCCCGATCTCGTCGAACGGAACCTTGGAGAGCTTGCCGGCAATGTCGGAAAGCTGCTGCTGCAATTCATCCAGGCTGCCCGGGATGGTCGGCAGTTCCAGCGGGACCTTGTCCGGATCGATCTGCGCCGGCTTGGCCTTGGGGAAGAAATCGATCGCCACGTACAGCTGGCCCGTGAGCAGGTTGCCGTTGCGCAGCTGGGCACGCATGCCGCGCTTGACCAGCATGCGCAACAACTGCGCGTTGGAACGGCGCTGCTCGCCGGTCTCTTCGTGGAAGCGACGGCCCAAACGATCCGGATAGATCTGCACCAGCACCGGCATGCGGAATTCACCACGCGTCTTGTCGTATTCCACCCCGATGCTCTTGACCTCACCCAATACCACGCCACGGAAGTCCACAGTAGCACCCGGTTGCAGGCCGCGCAGCGACTGGTCGAAATACAGCAGTGCGGTCTGTGGTACGCCGTCCGGTTCCTTCATGGCGGTGCTTTCGTCTTCTACCAACGGATACTCGCTGCCCTCCTTGGCCGGGGGGCTCACGCGCTCTTCATCGCGGTCGCGGAAGGCAATGCCGCCCAGCACCACCGTCGACAGCGCCTGCGTATGCAGCTTGAAGCCGCTGGCATTGAGTTCCATGTCGAAGCCGCTGGCATGCCAGAAGCGCGAAGCTTGGGTGACGAACTTGTCGTAGGGCGCGTTGACGAAGATGCGCAGCGTCACGCCACGGCCATCACTGTCGAGGTCATACGCCACCACCTGCCCGACCTTGATGCGGCGATAGAAGATGGGAGAACCGATATCGAGCGAACCGAGGTCATCGGTATGCAGCACGAACTGGCGGCCCGAGGCATCGCGCGTGACGATGGGGGGCTGTTCCAGGCCCACGAAATTCTTCTTGGTTTCTTCCGAAGCACCGGCATCCGCGCCGATGTAGGCCCCGGAGAGCAAGGTGCCCAACCCCGAAATACCGGAGGCGGCGATGCGCGGACGGACCACCCAGAAACGCGTGTCCTCGGCATTGAATCCTGAGGCATCCTGGTTCAGCTGAATACCGACCAGCACGTGCGAACGATCGGCAGCCAGCTTCAGGCTCTGCACCTGGCCGATTTCGACATCCTTGTATTTCACCTTGGTCTTGCCGGCTTCCAGTCCTTCTGCAGAACGGAAACTGACGGTCACCATCGGGCCGCGTTCGACCAGGATCTTGGCGACCAGGGTCAGCCCGACGATGGCGGCGACGATGGGAATGAGCCACACCAGCGAGGGCAGCCAGTTGCGCTGGCGTGCGCGGCGCGGTTGCAGCAGCGCCGGTTTGTCATCGGAATGGTCGGGTGGAGTCATGCGGTTTCCTGTGGCTTGTTGGCGTTGTCATGGGGAGAAGCAGGTTCGGGGAGAGGCTCACTTGAGACGTCCGCAGCCGGATCGGTCGGGCGTTCATCCCAGATCAGGCGCGGATCGAAGGCCAGCGAGGCCAGCATGGTCAGCACCACCACCGCGCCGAAGGCAGCGATGCCGATGCCGGCGTGGATGTTGGCGAAGCCGTGGATCTTGACCAGCCCGGTCAGCACCGAGACGACGAAGACATCCAGCATGGACCAGCGTCCGATGGCCTCGACCACGCGATACAGTTTGGCGCGCTGGAGGCGGCGCCAGCGGCTGCGGCGGCGCGCCGAGAAGACCAGGATGCCCAGCGCCACCAGCTTGAACAGCGGTACCAGGAAGCTGGCCACGAACACCACCAGCGCCAGGCCCCATTCGCCGGAAGTCCAGAAATAGATGACGCCGGAAAGGATGGTGTCGCGCTGCTCATCGAAGAGGGTACTGGTGACCATCACCGGCATCATGTTGGCCGGGATGTACATGATGCAGGCGGCAATCAGGAGCGCCCAGGTACGGGTGAGGCTGTCGATCTTGCGCACGTGCAGCGGTGCATGGCACACGCCGCAGGCTTGATGGGGCTGCGCGCCTTCCCATACGGTGCCGCAGTGATGGCAGCCGATCACGCCTAGGGACGCGGCATCCTGCACGGGCAGGTCTTCGTCCGGCTCCTGGGTGAGGTCGGGCACGTGCGGTGCAGCCTGGCGGGTGAAGACGCTCATGCGCCAGCCTCCTGGTCGCCATATTGCTCGGCTTGCTGCTGTTCCCATACGTGCCACAGATAGCGTGGATTGAAGGACACCACCACTGTCAGCAGCACCGTCAATCCACCGAAGGACCACAGCGCCGGACCGGGAATCACCTCGGCCATGTTGGAGAGTTTGATCAGCGCCACCAGCACGCCCAGCATGAAGACTTCAATCATGCCCCAGGGCCGGGCTGCCTGCATCAGGCGCAGCAGGAGCACGAAGCCCGGCGGACGCGTATCACGCGCTCCCGGCAGCAACAGGTAGAGCAGCACACCGAGCTGGATCAGCGGGAACAGCAAGGTCGTCGCCAGCACCAGCAGCGCCACTTCCGACATGCCATCGCGGGTCAGTGCCACCACCGCGCCGATCAGCGTGGTCTGGCTGGACAAGCCCTGCAGTTCGATGGTGACAATGGGGAAGGTATTGGCGATCACGAACAGGATCAGCGCACCGATGGTCAGCGGCAGCAGATGCTGCAGGCGGCGACCGGTATCTCGCTCCAGCTCGGCACCGCAGCGCAGGCAGCGGGCGATCTCGCGCTCACCCAGCGCCATGCGCTGGTAGACGGCGTCGCATTCTTCGCAAACGATGAGGTCGGTGCGTTTTTGCATGGATGATGACGGTTCCTGGCGATGCGCTCCCGGGGTGGCGGAGGCGTCGCCCTACTGTTGTTCGTTGTTCGTGGCAGACACGGGCGCTGGTGCCAGCGCGACGTGCGTCGTGCCTTATATGGAAAAAGGACTACTGCAGTGCTTGTTTTTGAGCATTTTCACCCGGCGGCGTTCCATCCTCACAAGGAATTGATGCAGCAGCAACAAAAATAACTGACTCGCTGGTTATTAACAAGACGATTCTAGCAACGAAATTATTGGAGCGCGCTCTTCTTTTACGCTTGTAAAAAAGATAGCCCTTGACAGACGGCGGCCCGATCTTCTACATTGCACGGATGACTTCCGCAGCAATCACCTCCATCCGCCACAACAGCGCCAGCGCCCTGCTAGCGTTGCTATCGGTGTCGCTACTACTAGCCTCGCGCTAAAATTCGTAGTTCCTGCCGTTTCCGCTGACTCCACGCGATCTGGCAACCTCAAAAAATCCAGCAGTACTCGCAGTACAACCAGGCAGTGACGCGCCATCCATGATGAAGCCGACGTCGCTGCCCACCAGGCGAAGCATATGCATTCGATGATCCGCACAATCCGCAACCAGCGCACGCAGCCCTTGCAGGCCGGCCGCGCGCTGCGGGAGATGCCGCCTCTGGCTCTATGAAGGGTTGCCTGGCCACGCGCTCGTGGCAGCCAGGCAACCCGATCCGCCACATCTGACGCACTGAAGCATTCCAGTACTTGAACTGAAGCATTCCACGCCATCCGGAAACCAAGAGGTCCATCATGATGTTAAGCAACCCCGCCGCCAAATACCGTCCCTTCCCTGCCATCGACCTGCCTGATCGCACCTGGCCCAGCAAGGTCATCGACACGCCGCCGATCTGGATGAGCACCGACCTGCGCGATGGCAACCAGGCCCTGATCGAACCGATGAACGCCGAGCGCAAGCTGCGCTTCTTCGAACTGCTGTTGAAGACCGGCCTGAAGGAAATCGAAGTCGGCTTCCCCTCTGCCTCGCAAACCGATTTCGACTTCGTGCGCAAGCTCATCGTCGAGAACCGCATTCCCGATGACGTCACCATCATCGTGCTGACCCAATCGCGCGAAGAACTGATCCGCCGCACCGTCGAATCGCTGGAAGGTGCCAAGAAGGCCATCGTCCACCTGTACAACTCGGTGGCCCCGGCCTTCCGCAAGATCGTCTTCAACATGTCGCGCGAGGAGATCAAGAACATCGCCGTCACCGGCACCCGCCTGGTCAAGGAACTGACCGATGCGCGTCCGGGTACCGAATGGCGTTTCGAATACTCGCCGGAATCCTTCAGCACCACCGAACTGGATTTCTCCAAGGACATCTGCGATGCCGTCTGCGAAACCTGGGGTGCCACTCCAGAGCGCAAGGTCATCCTGAACCTGCCCTCCACCGTCGAGTGCGCCACCCCCAACGTCTACGCCGACCAGATCGAATGGATGTGCCGCAACCTGAAGCATCGCGACAGCGCCATCATCTCGGTGCACCCGCACAATGACCGCGGCACCGCCGTCGCCTCGGCCGAGCTGGCCGTGATGGCCGGCGCTGATCGCGTCGAAGGCTGCCTGTTCGGCAACGGCGAGCGCACCGGCAACGTCGACCTGGTTACGCTGGCACTGAACCTGTACACCCAGGGCGTGAACCCGGGCCTGGACTTCTCCGACATCGACGTGGTGCGCCAGGTGGTGGAAGAGTGCAACCAGATCCCGGTGCATCCGCGCCATCCGTATGTGGGCGACCTGGTCTTCACGGCCTTCTCCGGCTCGCACCAGGATGCGATCAAGAAGGGCTTCGCCAAGCAACAGCCGGACGCCATCTGGGAAGTGCCCTACCTGCCGATCGATCCGGCCGACCTGGGCCGCAGCTACGATGCCGTCATCCGCGTCAACAGCCAGTCCGGCAAGGGCGGCATGGCTTACCTGCTGGAACAGGAATATGGCCTGGCCCTGCCGCGCCGCCTGCAGATCGAGTTCTCGCGCGCCATCCAGCGCGAAGCCGATGCCACCGGCAAGGAAATCGCTGCCTCCGACATCCACGCCATCTTCCAGCGTGAATACCTGGAGCGCGTCGAACCCTACGTCTATCGCGCGCACCGCATGTCGGAAGACACCGCCAAGGCCGAGTCCATCAACATCGAAGTCGACATCGTGCGCAATGGCCAGCCGGTCACCGTGCGCGGCAGCGGCAACGGTCCTATTGACGCCTTCGTGCATGCGCTGGGCCTGGACATCAAGCTGATGGACTTCCATGAACACGCCATCGGTGCCGGTGCCGACGCCAAGGCTGCCAGCTACATCGAGCTGCGCCTGAACGAAGCGCCAACCGGTTTCGGTGTCGGCATCGATGCCAACATCGTGACCGCCTCCTTCAAGGCCGTGCTGTCTGCCGTGAACCGTCAGATCGCCATCAGCGAGAGCGCCAACCAGGCTGGCTCCGCACAGGCCAAGGCTGCCTGAAACGGAATCCGGCCGGCGATCCCGGCCATTTCCTGAACGCAACGCCGCCCTACCGGGCGGCGTTGTTGCGTTAACGGCGTGTCACTTTGCATCAAGCTCTGCCGTTGATCTTGTCCATCTGCCACTGTGGTCCGGCTGCCACGTTGACGCCCGGAAACCCGCGCCAGCCGTGGCTTTCCTTGATTCCAGACAACTCTGCAGAAATTACTTGAGTCAAACGTTCTCATTGCACGTAACTGGCTTATTATAGATTTTCTGGTCGTCACGCCAGTTCAAGGCCACACACCACAGTGACATCATCCGCAAGCAAGTCGCATCTACATTTTTCGGGGGGAAAATCATGCGCTTCAACAACCTCAACATTTCCACGCGCCTGACCATCGGCTTTTCGGTCCTGATCCTGGTGATCGCCGCCATCGTCACGCTGGGCCTGGCCCGGTTGGGCGACATCAATCAGTCGCTGGAACTGGTGGTCAATGACCGCTACAAGAAGATCAATATCATCAACACCATTTCCGGCAAGGTCGATGACGTCGCCATCTCGGTGCGCAACCAGTTATTCATGACCGATCCGGCACAGATAGAGAATGAGCGAAAGACCATCGAAACGCTCTCTGCAGAGAACACCAAGCTCTACGATGAACTGGGTCGTCTGATCGTCAATCCCGAAGCCCGCGCCAAGTTCGACAAGGTGGCCGAAACCCGCAAGAGCTACTCGGCTTTGCGCAAGGAGATCGACCGGCTCGCCACCACCGGTGAGAAAGATACCGCCATCAAGCTGATGCTGGAAAAGATGGTGCCGCTGCAAAAGACCTATTTCGCCCAGCTCGATGACCTCTCCGACATGCAGCAGAAGCTGATGGACAAGTCCGTCGCCGATGCCGAGGCCACCTACATCACCACGCGCAACATCATGGTGGTGTCCGGTGTGCTCGCGGCGATGTTCGCCGCTTTCATCGCCTGGACCATCTCGCGCAGCATCACCCGTCCGCTGAGCCGCGCGGTGAAAGTGGCCGAGACCGTGGCAGCAGGCGATCTCACTGCGGTCATCGATGCACATTCGACCGATGAAACCGGACGCCTGCTGCAGGCACTGGCCGCCATGAACCAGAAGCTCAAGGCCATCGTGCTGGAGGTGCGGCGCGGTACCGACTCCATGGTCACCGCCTCGACCCAGATCGCCACCGGCAACCTGGACCTCTCTTCGCGCACCGAGGAGCAGGCCAGCGCGCTCGAAGAAACCGCCTCCTCGCTGGAACAGCTGACTTCCAGCGTCAAGCAGAATGCCGACCACACCCGCAAGTCCAGCGAGCTGGCCGGCAATGCGACGCAAGTGGCCAATCAGGGCGGCCAGGCCGTCAAGCAGGTGGTGCAGACCATGGGGGCCATCAATGACTCCTCGCGCAAGATCGTGGACATCATCTCGGTGATCGACGGCATCGCCTTCCAGACCAACATCCTGGCCCTGAATGCCGCGGTGGAAGCGGCGCGCGCCGGTGAGCAGGGCCGCGGCTTCGCCGTGGTGGCCTCGGAAGTGCGCGGACTGGCGCAACGCTCGGCCACAGCCGCCAAGGAGATCAAGGAACTCATCAATGATTCCGTCGGACAAGTGACGGCCGGTACCGAACTGGTGGCGCAGGCGGGCAGCACCATGGATGAGGTGGTGCAGAGCATTGAGCAGGTCAGCCACATCGTCGGCGAGATTTCCGCTGCCACGCGTGAGCAGAGCGATGGCATCGAGCAGGTCAACCAGGCCATCATGCAGATGGACAACACCACCCAGCAGAACGCCGCGCTGGTGGAAGAAGCCGCCGCTGCGGCCCAGGCCTTGCAGGATCAGGCGCAGCGGCTGCTGGAACTGGTGAGCGTATTCCGTCTGGATGAGCGGGGCGCTGCGCCCGCACCGGTCATGCAAGCCGCACCGCTGCGCAGCGCGGCACCTGCACCGGCCACGGCCCTGCCAGGCAAGCCCGCACCCGTCAAACCGCAGGCAGTGCGCGCCCCTGCCGCTGCGCCAGCACCACGTGCACTACCCGCCAGCAGCAAGGAAGAGAAATCGGAAGAGTGGGAAACCTTCTGAGACTTCAAGCGTATTTCAGAAATATTGCGCGTAGCACGGACCAGGGCCAGGCGGCCCTGGCAACAAACTGAAGCTGGAAAAACCGATCAGCCCTGGCGGGCCAGCCGTATGCCGCTGACCTGCCAGCGTGCGGTCGCCGGGAAAAAGTTGCGATAGGTCAGCCGCGCATGGTTCAGTGGTGTGGCCGAGGATGAGCCACGCAGCACGTACTGGTTGACCATGAATTTGCCATTGTATTCACCCACCGCACCCGGTGCAGCGCTGAAGCCCGGGTAAGGCGCATAGCTGCTGCTGGTCCACTGCCAGGCCACGCCAAAAAATTCACGTCCGCTTCCTTGCAGGCGTGCGGCGGCATGTTCCCATTCGGCTTCGGTCAGCAAGCGCGCACCAGCCCAGCGGGCATAGGCATCGGCCTCGTAATACGAGAGATGCACGGCAGCCGCATGCGGCTGCAGAGGCTGCGCGCCATACTCGGTGAACTCGCGCCACTGCCCATCAGCGCCACGGCGCCAATACAGGGGATGCGACAGCCCCTCCTGCCTCTTCCATTCCCAGCCTTCAGACAGCCACAGCCCCGCGTCCTCGTAGCCACCGGCCTCGACGAAGGCCAGGTATTCGGCATTGTTCACCAGCCGCGACGCACACTGGTAAGCCTCGACGAACTGGCGATGGCGCGGGGTCTCGTTGTCGAAGCAAAAGCCGCTGCCGGCATGGCCGATCTCCACCACACCGGCTTCGATGCGATGCCACTGCAGCTCCAGCGCGGCCGGATCATCCAGTTGCAGGTTCATCGGCAGCGGCTGGTACGCAGGCTGCAGCGGGTTCATCGACAGCAGGATCTTGATGTCGGTGAGCATCAGCTCCTGGTGCTGCTGCTCATGCTGCATGCCCAGTTCCAGCAAGGAGAGGAAGCCCGCCAGTTGCGGATGGGCCTCCCCCGCTTCGGCCGGGTCGGCCTCCAGCGCATCGATCAGCAGCAACATGCGGGCGTCCACCTGCTCGCGGTAGGCCAGTATGTCGTCCAGTGAGGGCCGCGTGAGCAGGCCGCGCTGCGGCCGCGGGAATTTCTCGCCGACGCCTTCGTAATACGAATTGAAGAGCACGCGGAACTGCGGATGGAAAGGCGTGAAGCCGCTCTGGAAACGCTCCAGCAGGAAGGTCTCGAAGAACCAGGTGGTATGCGCCAGATGCCACTTGATGGGGCTGGCATCGGGCATGGCCTGCACGCAGCAATCCTCGGCCGAGAGCGGCTCGGCGATCAGCAGCGACTGCCGGCGCAGACGCCGGTAGCGATCGCCCAGCCGTTCGCGCGGGCGATGGTTGACCTGCTGGACGGCGGCGTCGATGACCGCATCGATGGTGGCGGCAGTGGCCGCTGCGACCACCGCCATGGGTTGCTCGGCCAGCTCGTCGTCGTGCGTGGTGGCGCGATCATGGGTAATGACGGAAGGCATCCGGTCTCCTGCAAGAATCATTGAATCAACATCGGCAAGCGTCCCAAACCTTCCTCAACGCGCCTGCGCATGGCACACCGCGAACCAGCGCCGCTCATCGAACCACATACGGCAATTGCCGAATCCGGCCTCTTCCAGCAGGCCGAGGATGTCCTGCTCGGTGAACTTGTGGCTGTATTCGGTATGGATGCGCTCGCCCTGGTGGAAGGTGCGACGCCCGCCCGGCCAGCGCACGATGAGGTCGCGCCGTGCTTCCAGATGCATTTCGATGCGCTGCTGGCGGGCGTTGTAGAAGGCCACGTGGCGCCAGTCGCGCGGGGCAAAGTCGGTCCCGGCCAGGGCGTTGACGTGGTTGAGCACGTTGAGGTTGAACGCTGCCGTCACGCCGATGGCATCGTCGTAGGCCGCTTCCAGGACACGCGCATCCTTCACCAGATCCAGTCCGATCAGGATGCCGCCCTCACCCGGTCCGGCCGGCAGGGCTGCACGCACGCGGCGCAGGAAATCCAGCGCCTGGGCCGGATCGAAATTGCCCAGCGAGGAGCCGGGATAGAAGAACAGCCGGCGCTGCGCATCCACCGTCTCCGGCAGCGCCAGCGTGGCCGAGAAATCCATCGCCAGCGGCAGCATGGGCAGCTGCGGGAAGCGCTTCTGCAAACCCGCCACCGACTGATGCAGGAAATCGGTAGAAATATCCACGGGCACATACTGGCGCGGCCGCAACGCGTCGAACAGCGAAGCGGCCTTGACGCAGTTGCCTGCGCCCAGGTCGATCAGCGTACAGGACTGGCCGACGGCGGCAGCGATGGCTTCCTGATGCGCGGCGAAAATGGCCGCCTCGGTACGGGTAGGGTAATACTCGGGCAAGGCGCAGATGGCCTCGAAGAGCTTGCTGCCCAGCGGATCGTAGAAATACTTGGGCGAGATAACCGCTTCGCGGGCGGTGAGCCCGGCCAGCAGTTCGGCGTGCGGTGCGCGTACTTTCGGCGCGGCCTCCCATGGGGAGGGGATCAGTGCGGGTTGGGCCAAGCGACTCTCCTTGCCGGTGTGGGGTTGGGATGATGCTGATGCCTGCTGCTGCGCTGCTCCGGTCGGGCCGACCACGCCCGAATCCGGATACTCTAGCAGGGTGATGCAGGCAAGCAATGGCTGACGAACAACATTGCGATACGCTTGCGGTCGCGCGATCCATGCGCGGACTGTCTATACTTATGCCTCTTCCGAGTAAGCCAGCCTCCGTTGGTTCAACGCGGCAACAAGATTTTTCCGGCGGTGGCCAGTGTCTCTGACCGTGCGGCAACATGCACGGACCGGTTGGCCTGGCGGCCTCAACAGCTCATCCATGTCCATGTCCTCCACGACTCCTCTCCGCACCGACTCACCTGCCCCTGGCGTGCCGCCCGGCCCTGACTCCCCCACTGCCCGCAAATCCGCCCTGGCAGCCTTGCGCGGACTGGCTCCCTTCCTCGCCCCCTACAAGAAGCAATTCCTGCTGGCCGGCCTGGCGCTGCTGGTGGCAGCCGGTGCCACGCTGGCCGTGCCGTATGCCTTCAAGCAGATGATCGACCTCGGCTTCGGGGCCGCCGGCAGCAAGAGTGCCACGCACATCAACCTGTATTTCGTGGCCCTCTTCGGCGTGGCCTGCGTGCTGGGGGTGGCGACTGCGGCGCGCTTCTACATGGTGTCCTGGCTGGGTGAACGGGTGACGGCCGACCTGCGCAGCGCGGTCTATGCCCACGTGGTGACGCAGAGTCCCGAATTCTTCGAGACCACCAAGACCGGCGAAGTCCTTTCGCGCCTGACCACCGACACCACGCTCATCCAGACCCTGGTCGGCACCAGCATTTCGATGGCCCTGCGCAATGCCCTGCTGTTCCTCGGCGGCATGAGCATGCTCTTCATCACCAGTGCCAAGCTGACCTCCATCATCATCGTCATGCTGGCCGCCGTGGTGCTGCCCATCGTGTTCTATGGCCGCCGCGTACGCAAGCTCTCGCGCGCCTCGCAGGACCGCGTGGCTGACGCCGCCGCCATGGCCGGCGAAATCCTCAACGCCATGCCGACCGTGCAGGCCTTCACCCATGAAGAGATCGAAGCGCGCCGCTTCGGCGACTCCGTCGAGCGCGCCTTCCAGACCGCGATGGACCGCATCCGCGCCCGTTCGCTGCTGACGGTGGTGGCGATCCTGCTGGTGTTCGGTGCCATCGTCTTCGTGCTGTGGCTGGGCGCGCATGCGGTCATGCAAGGCAGCATGAGCGGCGGCGAACTGGGCCAGTTCATCCTTTACGCATCCCTCGTGGCGGGTTCGCTGGGGGCGCTGTCGGAAGTGATGGGCGATACCCAGCGCGCTGCAGGTGCCACCGAACGCCTGCTCGACCTGCTGGCGGCGCAGTCGCCGGTGCAGTCCGTGCTGCTGCCGGAAAAATTGCCGCCGCGCACCGCCAATGGCGCCGCGCTGCAGATCGATGCCGTGGACTTCCACTATCCCTCGCGACCCGGCAGCGCATCGCTGTCGGGCTTCTCGCTGGACGTGCGTGCAGGAGAAACGGTCGCCGTGGTCGGCCCTTCGGGGGCCGGCAAGACCACGCTGTTCCAGCTGCTGCTGCGCTTCTACGATCCACAGCAGGGCAGCATCCGGCTCGATGGCGTGGACATCCGCTACCTGACCCTGCAGGACCTGCGCAATGCGATCGGCATCGTGCCACAGGACACCGTGATCTTCTCGGCCAATGCGATGGAAAACATCCGCTTCGGCCGCCCCGGTGCCAGCGATGCGGAAGTGATTGCCGCCGCCCAGATGGCGGCAGCCCATGAGTTCATCGAACGCCTGCCGGACGGCTACCAGTGCTTCCTCGGTGAACGCGGCGTGCGTCTGTCCGGCGGCCAGCGCCAGCGCATCGCCATTGCCCGCGCCCTGCTGAAGAACCCGCCGCTGCTGTTGCTGGATGAGGCCACCAGCGCGCTGGATGCCGAATCCGAACGCCTGGTGCAAAGCGCCCTGGAAGCCGCCATGGTCGGGCGTACCACCCTGGTCATCGCGCACCGCCTGGCCACCGTGCAGCGGGCCGACCGCATCATCGTTCTGGAACACGGGCGCATCGTCGAGACCGGCACTCATGCCGAACTGGTGGCCCGCGATGGGCTTTACGCCAGCCTGGCGGCATTGCAGTTCGAGACGCAATAAGACAATACGCGGGGGGGCGCCGACGCACTTTTTGGAAATCCCCTAGACTGCGCATCTCGGCATCGTCCCGATGCCACGACATGACAGGAGTTCTTGCATGAGCAGTCAATTGTTTTCGCCGCTGACCCTGCGCGGCGTCACCTTGCCCAACCGCATCGCAGTCTCGCCGATGTGCCAGTACTCGGCCGAGGATGGCTTCGTCAACGACTGGCACCTGGTGCATCTGGGCAGCCGCGCCGTGGGCGGGGCCGGCCTGGTCATCATGGAGGCCACGGCGGTCGTGCCGGAAGGCCGCATCACCAGCGCCGACCTCGGCATCTGGAAGGATGAGCACATCGCGCCCCTGCGCCGTATTACCCGTTTCATCGAACAGCAGGGTGCCGTCCCCGGCATCCAGCTGGCCCATGCCGGCCGCAAGGCCAGCGCCCTGCGCCCCTGGGATGGCCCGGCCGGCAGCGTGCCGGTAGCCGAGGGTGGCTGGCTGCCACAGGCACCCTCAGCCCTGCCCTTCGACACGACCTATACCGAGCCGCACGCCTTGACGGTGGCCGAGATCGCCTCGCTGGTGCAGGCCTTTGCCGACGCCGCCCGTCGCGCGCTGGCTGCCGGTTTCAAGGTGATCGAACTGCACGGTGCGCACGGCTACCTGGGTCACCAGTTCCTCTCGCCGCTGAGCAACAAGCGTACCGACCAATATGGCGGCAGCTTCGAGAACCGCATCCGCTTCCCGCTGGAAACGGTGCAAGCCACCCGCGCCGTCTGGCCAGCCGAGCTGCCGCTGCTGGTGCGCCTGTCGGCCACCGACTGGACCGAAGGCGGCTGGAACGCCGATGACACGGTCGCCCTCTCGGCCCGCCTGCGTGACATGGGTGTCGATCTGGTCGATGTCTCCACGGGCGGCAACCTGCCCTCGGCGGCCATTCCCGTCGGCCCCGGCTACCAGACCGGCTTTGCCGCGCGTGTCAAAAGCGAAACGGGCATCGCCACCGGCACGGTCGGCATGATTACCGAAGCGATCCAGGCCGAGCACGTGCTGCGCACAGGCCAGGCCGACCTGGTGCTGCTGGCGCGCGAACTGCTGCGTGATCCCTACTGGCCACTGCATGCCGCGCAGCAATTGCGCGAAGACGTGGCTTGGCCGCCGCAATACGTGCGGGCGGCGTCCAGCAAGACGCCGTTGCGGCCGGATGTGCAATATGGCGGCAAGCAGGACTAAACCACGCCTGACAGCTCAACAAATGAAAAATGCCGGTCAGCGCTGCGCAGCGCTGACCGGCATTTTTATTGCCTCGAAGTCGGGCCGGACGATCAGCCCGGACGGCGCTTGTGGCGGAAGTACTCGATGATGCCCGGCAGGATCGACAGGATCACGATGGCCACGATCAACAGGCTCAGGTTCTTCTTGACGATGGGCAGGTTGCCGAAGAAGTAGCCGGCATAACCGAAGCTGGTCACCCAGGCGATGCCGCCGATGACGTTGTAGAGGAAGAAGCGAGAATAGGTCATCGCACCCACGCCTGCCACGAAGGGTGCGAAGGTGCGCACGATGGGCGCGAAGCGGGCAATGATGATGGCCTTGCCGCCGTGCTTCTCGAAGAAGGCATGGGTCTTCTCCAGGTATTCCTTCTTGAAGATGCGCGAGTTCGGCTTGTCGAACACCTTGATCCCCAGCATCTTGCCGATCTGGTAGTTGGTACTGTCGCCCAGGATGGCGGCCACGATCAGCGTCAGCAGCATCAGGTGGATGTCATAAGCCCCGGTAGCAGCCAGTGCACCGGTGACGAACAGCAGTGAATCACCCGGCAGGATGGGCGTGACCACCAGGCCGGTTTCGCAGAAGATGATCAGGAACAGGATCAGGAACAGCCAGGGTCCATAGGAAACGGCCAGTTCGGCCAGGTGACGGTCGATGTGGACGATGAAATCGACCAGGAACAGAAGGATATCCATAAGCCTGTGTGAAAGAGGGGAAGTGGCGAAAAGTGGGCATTGTACCAACAGCCTGCCACGCTCCCGTGAATTTTGATGCAGCGCGGCAGCGACGCCCTGCCCGCCTGCCTTCCACGGCGATTGATGAAAGTTTTTCTCCGCCCGCGCAATCTGTTCATCCTGCCCGCGCCCCACCCTCCTCGCCGCTGCGCCCCAGCCCGCCTCCCATGCGCTCCGGCGGCGAAATCGGCCGATTTGATCGGCAGCCGCTGGTCAGGATGCTGTCGTTGACGCTCCGGTCCGGCTCTACTACAGTCGTCCGCACCCGACCGCCCCACCACGACAAGACCAGCCAGCGCTGGCATCGGGGCCGGATGACCCCCTCAGGAGACAAACCCATGGAACTGAATCTGCAGGACCAGAAAGTCATCGTCACCGCCGGTGCCCAGGGCATCGGCCTCGCAATTACAGAAACGTTCATCAAAGCAGGCGCTCAAGTGCATGTCTGCGATATCAATGAGGCTTTCCTGGCCGCTGCCCATGCCCGTCTGGCAGGCGCGGCGGTGAGTTTCAGCCGCACTGACGTGGCCAGGCCCGAGGAAGTCGATGCCATGTTCGCCGACCTGGCCTCGCGCTGGGATGGACGGCTGGACGTGCTGGTCAACAATGCCGGCATCGCCGGACCCACCCTGCCGGTGGAAGACATCGCTCCGGCCGAATGGGACCAGACCATCGCCATCAACCTGACCGGCCCCTTCCTCTGCACCCGGCGTGCGGTGCCGATGCTCAAGCAGAACGGCGGCGGGGCCATCATCAACATCTCTTCAGTCGCCGGCCGGCTGGGCTTTGCACTGCGCACGCCCTATTCGGCTTCCAAGTATGGCGTCATCGGACTGACCGAGACCTGGGCCATCGAACTGGGGCCGTCCAACATCCGCGTCAATGCCGTCTTGCCCGGTATCGTCGAAGGGCCGCGCCAGGAGCGCATCGTGGCGGCCAAGGCAGCGGCCTACGGCATCGAACATGAAGAAATGCGCGCTCGGCTGCTTTCCAAGGTCTCGCTGCGGCGCATGGTCAGCGCCCAGGATATTGCCAACCAGATCCTCTTCCTCTGCTCGCCCGCGGGCGCGGCCATCAGCGGCCAGAGCCTGTCGGTGTGCGGCAATGTGGAAACGCTGGCCTGAGCTGGCGCAACGGCCTTCTTTCCTTTTCCTTCATCTTTTCAGGAGCTAGCCCCATGGCCCAGCCTCGCAAAGTCATCATCACCTGCGCCATTACCGGTGCCATTCATACCCCCTCGATGTCGCCCTACCTGCCGGTCACGCCCGAGCAGATCCGCGATGAAGCCCTGGCCGCGGCCGACGCTGGCGCCGCCATCGTGCACCTGCATGCGCGCGATCCGCAGAATGGCAAACCGACGCAGGATCCGGACGCCTTCCGCAAATTCCTGCCGCAGATCAAGGCCGCCTCCAACGTGGTCATCAACCTCACCACGGGCGGCGCGCCGACCATGGGGGTGGAAGAGCGGCTGCAACCGGCCTTGCAGTTGAAGCCGGAAGTGGCCTCCCTGAACATGGGCTCGATGAACTTCGGCCTGTATGAAATGCTGAACCGCTTCAAGGATTTCAACTACGACTGGGAACAGCCCTACCTGGCCGGCTCCGATGACCGCATCTTCCGCAACACCTTCAAGGACATCGCCTACATCCTCGAATCCTGCAGCGCCAACCAGACCCGCTTCGAGATCGAGTGCTATGACATCGGCCATCTCTACACGGCCGCACACTTCATCGACCGTGGATTGATCAAGCCGCCCTTCCTGATCCAGTCGGTCTTCGGCCTGCGCGGCGGCATCGGCAACGATGTCGAAGACGTGATGCACATGAAGCGCACCGCCGACCGCCTCTTCGGCGACGCCTACTTCTGGTCGGTGCTGGGTGCCGGGCGCGGCCAGATCCCGATTGCCACCATGGCCGCCGCCATGGGCGGGCATACCCGCGTGGGGCTGGAAGATTCACTCTGGGATGGCCCCGGCCAGCTGGCCAAAAGCAATGCCGACCAGGTGCGCCGCATCCGCACCGTGATCGAGGCGCTTTCCTTGCAGGTGGCGACGCCCGACGAGGCGCGCGCGATGCTGCAGCTCAAGGGCGGGCAGAACGTCGGATTCTGAGGCAGGCGCGGCCCCATTGATGACACCGGAGCGGGCGACCGCCTCCGGTGTTTTTCTTCATATTGCTGCGATGACAAGCTGTTCCGGTATCCGATGTTCAGGCCGTCGATAGGCTACAATCCCCCATCCTTTGGCCTCCCGGCCAGCCTCCCGAACATTGCAATGAAACAATACCAAGACCTCATCCAGGACGTGCTGACCAACGGCTCCTGGCAAGACAACCGCACCGGCATCCGCACCCTGAGCATTCCCGGGGCCATGATGCGCTTCGACCTGCAGAAGGGTTTTCCGGCAGTGACCACCAAGCGCCTGGCCTTCAAGTCGGTGGTGGGCGAACTGTGCGGCTTCCTGCGCGCCACCCGCAGCGCGGCCGATTTCCGCGCGCTGGGCTGCAAGGTCTGGGACCAGAACGCCAACGAAAACGCCGACTGGCTGGCCAATCCGTTCCGCACCGGCACCGATGACCTGGGCCCGGTGTATGGCGTGCAGTGGCGCGAATGGCCGGCCTACAAGCTGATCGACGCTGCGCACACCGCACAGATCGACGCGGCCCGTGCCAAGGGCTTTGCCATCGTCTCCTCGCTGCAGGACAACGGTGTGGAAAAAGTCCTGCTCTACAAGGCCGTGGACCAGTTGCGCGAGTGCCTGGATACCATCGTCAAGAATCCCGGAAGCCGCCGCATCCTGTTCCACGGCTGGAACTGCGCGGTGCTGGACGAAATCGCCCTGCCCGCCTGCCACCTGCTGTACCAGTTCCTGCCCAACCAGAGCACCGGCGAGATCTCGCTCTGCCTGTACGTGCGCAGCAACGACATCGGCCTGGGCACGCCCTTCAACCTGGCCGAGGGTGCGGCGCTGCTGCACCTGGTGGCGCGCCTGACCGGCTACAAGCCGCGCTGGTTCAGCTACTTCGTGGGTGACGCGCACATCTACGAAAACCATATCGACATGGTCAAGGAACAGTTGACGCGCGAGCCCTATCCGCTGCCGCAACTGGCCATCGCCGAGCGCGTGCCGGAATTCGCCAGGACCCGCGAGTACGCCCCGCAATGGCTGGAACTGGTCGAGCCGACCGACTTCTCGCTGGTCAACTACCAGCACCACGCCCCGCTGACCGCGCCCATGGCGGTCTGATCCACCTCGGCAAGCCGGCTCCGTTGAGGGCCGGCCTGCGCTTAGGGAGTTCACATGTCCAACGCGCTGCTGCAACGACTGGGCCTGGCCCATCCCATCATCCAGGCCCCGATGGCGGGCAGTTCCACCGTGACCATGGCAGCGGCTGCCTCCAATGCCGGTGCGCTGGGCTCGCTGGCGCTGGGTGCCTCTTCGGTGGCGCAGGCGCGCGAGGCGCTGGCGCAATTGCAGGCCCTCACCGACAAACCCTTCAACGTCAATTTCTTCTGCCACCAGCCGGCCGTCCTGGATCCCGCCCGCGATGCCGCGTGGGTCAGGCACCTGCAGGGCCATCTGGACGAATTCGGCGGCAGCATCAGCCTGCCCCTGAAAGAGATCTACCAAAGCTTCATCGTCGATACCGGGATGCAGCAACTGGTGCTGGAATTGCCCCCGGCCGTGGTCAGTTTCCACTTCGGATTACCGGACGCGGGCGTCATCCAGTCACTCAAAAACGCCGGTGTCTTCCTGATGGCCACCGCCACCAATCTGGACGAAGCGCGCCAGATCGAGGCAGCCGGACTGGATGCCATCGTGGCGCAGGGTATTGAAGCCGGCGGCCATCGCGGCATCTTTGATGAACACAAGGATGAGGAAATCGGCACCTTCGCCCTGGTACGCCTGCTGGCCACGCAGTGCCGGCTGCCGGTGATCGCCGCCGGCGGCATCATGGATGGTGCCGGCATTGCGGCAGCCCTGCGGCTGGGCGCGCAGGCGGTGCAACTGGGCACGGCCTTCCTGCTCACGCGTGAATCGGGTGCCAACGCCGCCTACAGAAATCTGCTCAAGAGTTCACGTGCCCGGCACACGCGCGTCACCGCCGCCATCTCCGGCCGCCGTGCGCGGGGCATCGTCAACCGCTTCATGGAAGAAATCGACATATCGCCTGCAACCCCCATCCCTGCGTACCCCGCCGCCTACGACGCCGGCAAGCAGTTGCATGCCATGGCCACCGCCAGGGAGGTGCACGAGTTCGGCGCCCACTGGGCTGGCCAGGGCGCGGCGCTCATCCGGGATGGCTATACGGTCGGGGAACTGGTGCACCTGCTGGTGCAGGAATGGCAGGCGCAGGGCTGACCCGCGCCTGGATTCAGGAGACGGTGTCGGTGCTGGCAGCGCCGGGCTCCGCCGGCACCTGCTTGTCCTGCCAGCCGCCACCCAGGGCCTTGTAGAGCGAGACAGTCGCCTGCAGGCGCTGCAGCTTGATCTGGCCCAGCTGGTTCTGGGCTTCCGACAAGGTGCGCTGGGTATCGAGCACCACCAGCAGATCCTCGGCCCCGGCGCGATAGCGGATCTCCGCCAGCTCGAAGGCGAAGCGCGCCTGGTCCACCTCATTGACCTTCAGGCGATAGCGCTCTTCCAGACTGCGAATGGCCCCCAGGGCCTTTTCCACTTCCGACAACGAAGTAATCACGCGCTGGCGATACACCTGCACCAGTTCTTCCTTCTGCGCCTCGGCCAGCGCCTGCTGGTTGCGCAGGTTGCCGCCGTCGAAGATCGGCGCGATCAGGCTGGTACCGAGATTGGCGAACAGATTCGGACCATTGAAGAGCGACAGCAAGGCATTGCTCTGCGCCCCGGTGGAACCGGTCAGCGAGATGCTGGGGAAGAGCGAAGCCCGCGCCACGGCCACATTGGCATTGGCCGCCGCCAGATTGGCTTCGGCACGGCGAATGTCGGGGCGACGCGTCAGCAGTTCCGACGGCAGGCCCGCCGAAATACGCGGCATCTGGATCTTCGCCAGGCCCTTTTCCTCGACCTTGAAATTCTGCGGCGGACGGCCCAGCAGGATGGCCAGCGCGGTCTGCGCGTCCTGCTCCTGCTGCTGCAGGTCGGGGATCAGCTGGCGCTGATTGGCCAGCGCCGAACGCTGGCGCGCCAGGTCCAGCGGCGAGGCCGAACCGGCGCGGCTTTGCGCCTCCACCAGACGTAACACACGCTCGGCATTGTTGACGTTCTGGCGCGCGATCTCCAGCCGGTCACGCAGCGACAGCACCTGCAGATAGGTGGAAACGATGCCGCTGGTGACCGTCAGCGCGACCGTTTCCCGGTCGTAGCGATTGGCGCGCAAGGTCGCTTCGGCGGCTTCGACACCCGCGCGGTTCTTGCCCCAGAAATCGATTTCGTAGCTGACCTGCAGGCTGGCATTGGCGCTGTTGGTGGGCGTGCCGCCGGAAATGGGCATCTCGCGGTTGGCACCGGCATTCAGGCTCACATTGGGCAGCAGCGGTGCACCGGCGATGCGGGCTTGCGCCTCGGCCTGCTTGATGCGCGAGAAGGCGGCAGCGATTTCGTAATTGTTGCGCTGGCCTTCCTGCACCAGGGAAGACAATTCACCACTGCCAAACTGTTTCCACCAGTCGGTATCGGGCCACAACTGCTCGGCGTGCGCCACGTCGGCAGAAGCACCGCCGCCCCATTTGTCGGGCACCTGCATTTCGAGGATGGGATCGGGCTGCACCTCACGCGTGACGCAGCCACCGATGGCCAGCACCAGCGCGGCCGCCATCGCCACCCGCGTCATGCGGGGCCATGGAGAAGACGTCAGCAGCGGTGTATTACGCAGTGTCATGGGCTTGAACATCGACAGATGAAAACAGAGAGGACCGGGTCACCCGGCGAAGCCGTTACTTTACAGCAAGCCTCGCGCCCGTCCCGCGATTACTTGGCGGCGGCGTTGCCATCGCCCGCCGGTGCCGGCGGATTGGCCGGCAGCAGTACCTGCTCGCCCTCCTTCAGACCGGACAGCACCTGAGCACGTTCGCCATCGCGAATGCCGATCTTGATCTTGCGCGTTTCCAGCGTGCCATCGGCCAGCACCACCTTGACGGTCTGGGTGCCATCCATGCCGGGCTTGGTCACCAGCGAGCGCGGAATGGCCGGCACGTGTTCCGCCCGCGCCAGCACGAAATACACGTCGGCACTCATGCCGCTCATCAGTTCGCGGCTGGGATTGGCCACATCGAAGAGCACGGTGTAATACGCCTTCTTGCCCTGGCGGCCGGAGTCATCGGTGGGCAGCAGCATGATCTGGCGCAGCTTGCCGCTCCAGCGCTTGCCGGGGTAGCCGGGGGTGGTGAAATACGCGGTCATGCCCTTTTGCAGGCGTGTCACGTCCTCTTCCGATACCGGCACCTGCACCGTCATGCGAGAGAGATCGGCGATGCGCATCAGCACTTCCTGGTTGGCGCTGACCATCTGGCCGGGGCGCGCGTTGAGGGTGACGATGGTACCGCTGACCGGGGCCTCGATGCGGGTCTGCTTCTGCACGGCCTCATCTTCACGGATGGCCGCTTCGGTCTGCTGGATCTGGGCGTTGGTGGCGTCCACGCGGGAAGCCGCCGCATACATGTTCATGCGGCTGGATTCGTAGGATTCTTCGCGAGTGGCGTTCTCGGCCTTGAGCTGGGTCTGGCGCTGGAACTGCAGTTGCGCAAAGTCCAGCTGCGCATTCTGTCCGGCCAGCTCGGCCTTCAGTCGTGCCAGCGTGGCACGGTTGCTTTCGATGCGGCTGTTCTGCACGGCCGGCGCGACGGTGGCCAGCAGGCGTCCGGCCTTGACCGCCTCGCCGATCACCACTTCCACATCCGAGATCTGGCCGGCCACCTTGGAGCCGACGTCCACATAATCCTGGGCCACCACATTGCCGGTGGCGTTGACGACCTGCTCCAGATCGGCACGTTCGACGGGCACCGTTTCCAGCTTCACCGGAATCGGCTTGGGCGGAGCAGGCGGCGGCGACTGCCGCGCATAGAGCGCATAGCCGCCGCCCAGCACCAGCACCAACGCGACGACACTCCACCAGGCTTTCTGCCGGGCAGGCGCATGGGTGGTCAGGACTACGTGCGGAAGTTGGTCGTGCGGCTCGGTCATGTCACAGGCGGCAAACGTTCAATCAAGTCAGGGTCAACAATGCGTGATGATCCCTGCAAAAGATGACGGCCGAATGTCTTCGGCCGTCCCCTGTTCCGGTCGTGGTCCGCCCCCTCAGGCGGCCAGTGCCGGTGATGCGACGGCGGCGGCAGGTGCCGCTTGCTGGCGCGCGGCATGCCAGTCCGGATGGACCTCGGCAGCACCGCTCCAGACCGCCTGGTGCAGTTGCGACAGCAAGCCCGGTTCTTCCAGGATGCTGTTTTTCTGCTTGTCGTTCAGCGCGTCCGGCCCGTCCTTGAGCGCGGTGCGCACCAGCTTCTCGCGCAGATGCTGCGTCAGTTGCGGTACGTGCGGATGCGCATGCGCGGTGGCACACATCAGCGCATTGAAGGACGGATCGACCACGGCCTCGACGAAGCCCGGCAGCGGCGGCGTCTCTTCATGATGGCGCACGGTTTCGCGCAGCTCGAACGGTGGCGTGGTCTCTTCAGGGATCTTGAACAGACCCGCACGGCGGAAGCCACGGCCATAGGTCACGCGCGACGACAACACCGACACCGGCACCGATACCGCCAGCGAACCGGCAATCGGAATGAGCCAATAAATGAAGGACGGATTGAGCCAGTACACCAGCGCGCCCCAGGCCACGCCCAGCACCGAATGCCAGCCGTGACGGCGCACCGCCTCACCCCAGCCGGTTTCATTGTCGGCACGCGGCGGCGACTTCCAGCCGGCGTTCCAGCCGAGGAAGGCCCCCAGCACGAAGCGGGTGTGGAACAGCATGCGCACCGGGGCCAGCGCCATCGAGAACAGCAGCTCGATCACCATGCTCACGAACAGCGCCAGCGCACCGCCGAAACCGCGTGCGCCCTTCACCGCAAACAGCAGCACGGCCAGGATCTTGGGCAGGAACAGGATGGTGGCGGTGGCCGAGACCAGCGCCAGTGCCTTCTCCGGATGCCATTCCGGCCAGATCGGGAAGAGCTGGCGCGGTGCCGTGAAATACTGCGGATCGATCAGCGTATGCGCTGCCAGCAGCACCGTGGAGAGGATCAGGAACAGCCCCCACAGCGGTGCCGACACGTAAGCCATCACACCGGTGACGAACACCGCGCGATGCACCGCGTGCATGCCACGCGCCAGGAACAGGCGGAAGTTCATCAGGTTGCCCTGGCACCAGCGGCGGTCCCGGCTGAGTTCATCGAGCAGGTTGGGCGGCATTTCTTCGTAGCTGCCGTCCAGGTCATAGGCGATCCACACCGACCAGCCTGCACGACGCATCAGCGACGCCTCCACGAAGTCGTGCGACATGATCGGACCGGACAGGTTGCCCTTGCCCGGCAGCGGCGCCAGCGCGCAGTACTTCATGAAGGGCTGCAGGCGGATGATGGCGTTGTGGCCCCAGAAGTGCGACTCGCCCAGTTGCCAGTAATGCAGACCCGCGGTAAACAGCGGGCCATACACGCGGGTCGAGAACTGCTGGATGCGCGCATACAGCGTATCGCGTCCGGCTGCGCGCGGTGCGGTCTGGATGATGCCCGCGCCCGGATGGGCTTCCATCAGGCGGGTCAGCTTGGTGAGGCATTCGCCGGTCATGACGCTGTCGGCGTCGAGCACCACCATGTAGCGATAATCGGCCCCCCAGCGGCGGCAGAAGTCGTCCAGGTTGCCGCTCTTGCGTTTGACGCGACGACGGCGGTGGCGATAGAAGATGCGTCCGAAGCCGCCGGTCTCGCGGCACAGGCGGTCCCATGCGGCAACTTCGGCGGCGCAGATGTCGGCTTCGCCGCTGTCGCTCAGGATGAAGAAATCGAAGTGCTGAATCTGCCCGGTGCGTTCCAGCGACTCGTAGGTCGCGCGCAAGCCGGCGAAAACGCGTGCCACATCTTCGTTGCAGATGGGCATGACGATGGCCGTGCGGGCCTCCGGCGCGATCTCGGTATGGCCGGCCTTCTCGTGCGAGATGAGGTACTTGTCATCACCGCGCATGAGGAGCAGGAAGCCGGTCATGGCCGTCCAGAACCCGGCCGAAACCCACAGGAACAGCAGTCCGAACAGGAACAGCACCACCATCTCCAGCGGCTTGGTGCCGTGATACGGCAGCACGTCGCTCATGAAATAGGTGGCCATGGAGGTCTGCAGCGCCATCAGCACCAGCAGCGTAATACGGCGGATGTTGCCCGTATGCTGCCAGTGCCCCTTGGGATCGGGGGCCTCGGACTGGTCCAGGTGATCCTCGATGTAGCGCGGTTCGTCATCCACCGGCGGTGCGGCTTCAGCCACCTTGGCGCGGCCCTTGCGGGCGCGGCGCCAGCGGCTGGGACGGCGTTCCAGGCGGCGGTTTTCCTCTTCCACCCAGCGCGAAAAAGGATTGAGTTCGCCCCACGGGCGCGGCACCATCGATTTGCGATGCATCGGCGGGCCGACCGGAATGCGCGGCTGGCCGCGCTCTTCACCAATGGGAGGAACGGGCGCACCCTGCACCGCCTGTGCCGCTTGCGCAGCAGGGACGGCCGCCGGTTGCGCGGCGGGATACATGAGACGCAGGCGCGCATCGACCGAAGCTTGCGCCGCGGCCGGTACCAGGCTGGCATCGCGCCCGGAGGCCTCGGCCAGCACGCGGTGCAGGTCGGCCACCGGATCGCCGGAGCCGATTGCACCCGCGCGCGCAGCCAGGTCCTGGCGTTGCTCAGGCGACAGCGGCAGACGCGCGAGGTAATCCTCCAGCGTCTGCGAGGCTGCCGAAGTCTGCCTTAGTTGGGGGGTAATATGTAGCTCCACGTTTCAGACAAGGTTGTGCCGCCATTGGCATTGCGCAGGAAACCGCGCAGCTCGACGGGCTTGTTTTCTTCCAGGCGGCGCAGCTTGACTTCCACGCGCCAGCCGCCGGTCATTTCATTCTTGCGGGTGGTGACGGTGGCCAGCTTGCCATTGGCATCGGCCTCGACCACGCCTTCCACGCGCGCATTGGCGGGCAGCTTCTTGAGGTTGCCGCCGTCGAAGTCGATGGCCAGCTGCTGCACCTCATCCTGCTTGCCTTCCTGCTTGGGACGGTAGCCGTGGCCGAACAGGGTCTGCGTGACGAAGGCCAGCGGCGGACGCTTCTCGTTGTCCTTCTGCCAGGACAGGCGGTATTCCACGTTCAGCGGCTGGCCAGGCTTGGGCAGCGTGTTGGGAATCCAGTAGGCCACGATGTTGTCGTTGGTCTCGTCGGGCGTGGGAATCTGCACCAGCTCCACGCGGCCCGAACCCCACTTGCCCTTGGGCTCGACCCAGGCGCTGGGGCGCGACTGGTAGTTGTAGTCCAGGTCTTCGTAGTGCGAGAAATTGCGGTCGCGCTGCATCAGGCCAAAGCCCTGCGGATTGTCGAAGGAGAACGAAGTCACCAGCAGGCGCTTGGGGTTCACCAGCGGACGCCACAGCCATTCGCCGGTACCCGACTGCATCGACAGGCCGTCCGAGTCATGCACTTCCGGACGGAAGTCGTCGGCCGGACCCGGCTGGTTCTCGCCGAAGAGGAACATGCTGGTCAGCGGGGCGATGCCCAGCTTGGTGACATTGCTGCGCAGGTAGAGCTGGGCCTTGACGTCCATGGCGGTATCCACGCCAGGCTTGAGGACGAAGCGATAGGCACCGGTGGCGCGCGGCGAATCCAGCAGCGCATAGATCACCAGTTCCTTGGCCTCGCCCGAGGGACGCTCCAGCCAGAATTCGGTGAAGCGCGGGAATTCCTCGCCCGAATAGAGTGCGGTATCGATGGCCAGCCCGCGCGCGGAGAGGCCATAGCTCTGCCCCTTGCCCATGGCGCGGAAGTAGCTGGCTCCGTGGAAGGTCAGCACGTCATCCTTGACCTTGGCCGAGTTGAGCGGGAAGCGGATGCGGAACCCGGCAAAGCCGATGTTGCGCAGGGTGCGCGGATCGACGCTGCGGTTGGCGCTGTAATCGAAGAGCGCCGGATTGAAATGAATCTCGCGCACGGCGTCGCCGACCACTTCATTGATCTTGACCGGCTCGGTATAGCTCGCGCCCAGATGGATGAAGGACAGTTCGAAAGGCAGCTTCTGGGCGCGCCAGTACGACTTGTCATCGCGGAAGTAGATCTGGCTGGCCTGCTCGTAGCTCAAGTCCTTGAGCGACTTGGGCAGATCATCGGCGGGCTTCTTGTACGACTTGCCGGCCAGCGCCTTGGCGCGGGCGGCCACCGTATTGAAATCAAAGGCCAGGGCAGCTTGCGGCAAGGCCAGCGCCAGCAGACCCGCCAGGGTCGCCGGAGCGGCGAGGCGACGCCACCAGGTCGATCGTGCGGCACTGCGCCGGGAAACGAGTCCCTCGTGCGGCCAGGAGGTGGTGTGAAGCAGCATTATTGTTTTGTCTGACATGCAATTTTCTGGTTGATTGCCCCGGCAGACACTGGAAGCAGCGCCGCACCGGAAAGCAGGCGCTAGTTTACCCAAATGTGGCGGGGATTGTTCGCTAGTTCATATGAAGATGGCATGCTTGCAGAGGGAATCGCCCTGAGGGACAGTATTTCCTGAATGAAACTTCATTCGCCTGCAAACCCGGCCCCGGCGCGCGCAAGCGGCCAGCCGGTTCAGGTATAAGGGCAGGTGGCGGCGCATAAAGTTCCGTGCCGCAGCATGGCTGCTGTAACATTATGCTTCTGTCGCCCTTGCATCCGGCCGTGCGCCGGGCTGCAGGCCTTCCGTCCGAACCCAGATTCCCGCATGACCACAGCTTCCGGCTCCCTCACCATCGTCGTCGCTACCGACCTCAACAACGGCATCGGCATTCGCAACACCCTGCCCTGGCATCTGCCGGAAGACCTGGCCCATTTCAAGCGCACCACCTCGGGGCATGCCATCCTGATGGGCCGCAATACCTTTGAATCGATCGGCCGGCCGCTGCCCAACCGGCGCAACATCGTCATCACCCGCAATACCGAATGGCAACACGCGGGGGTGGAGACGGCGGCTTCGCTGCAGGAGGCCGCCGCGCTGGCGCAAGGTGCACCGGCCTTCATCATCGGCGGTGCGCAGATCTACGCGGAAGCCCTGCCGCTGGTGGACCGGCTCATCATCACCCGCATCAACCAGGCTTTTGATTGCGACGCCTTCTTCCCGGCCCTGGACCCGCTGCTGTGGCAGGAGACGGCACGTGAGGACCACCGGTCCGAAACTTCCGGATTGGACTACGCTTTTGTGACATACGAAAGACGTTGAACCACCTCGGCGCGAGGCTGTTGTTTTTTCCCTTTTTTGCTTAAACTGCGCACCTCTTTAGCGCAGTTGGCGCGCACGTTGCGCGCATATCTGCGACAATCCCGCTTTCATTTTTCCGGCGCGCAAGCACTGCCAGCCCAGGCGCTTTTCTTTTCACCCCCTGCGCGCGCCCGCCTACCCGGTCCCACGCGCGCAAAGCCTGGAGAAATCCATGAAATTCCGATTCCCCATCGTCATCATCGACGAAGACTTCCGCTCCGAAAACACCTCGGGCCTGGGCATCCGCGCCCTGGCCGACGCCATCGAAGCCGAAGGCATGGAAGTGCTGGGCGTGACCAGCTACGGCGACCTGGCCCAGTTCGCCCAGCAGCAGTCGCGCGCCTCGGCCTTCATCCTCTCCATCGACGATGAAGAAATGGGTGCCGGCTCTGACGAAGAAACCGACCACGCCCTCAAGGCCCTGCGTGCCTTCGTGAGCGAAATTCGTCACAAGAACGCCGACATCCCCATCTACCTCTACGGTGAAACCCGCACCTCGCGCCACATTCCCAACGATGTGCTGCGCGAACTGCACGGTTTCATTCACATGTTCGAAGATACGCCGGAGTTCGTGGCGCGCCACATCATCCGCGAAGCCAAGTCCTACCTGGACGGCCTGGCCCCGCCGTTCTTCCGCGCCCTGGTCGATTACGCCCAGGATGGCTCCTACTCCTGGCACTGCCCCGGCCACTCCGGCGGCGTGGCGTTCCTGAAGTCGCCCGTGGGCCAGATGTTCCACCAGTTCTTCGGCGAACGCATGCTGCGCGCCGACGTCTGCAATGCCGTGGAAGAACTGGGCCAGCTGCTGGACCACACCGGCCCGGTGGCCAACTCGGAACGCAATGCGGCGCGCATCTTCAATGCCGACCACTGCTACTTCGTCACCAACGGTACCTCGACCTCCAACAAGATGGTCTGGCACTCGACCGTGGCACCGGGCGACATCGTCGTCGTGGACCGCAACTGCCACAAGTCCATCCTGCACTCCATCATCATGACCGGCGCGATTCCCGTGTTCCTGATGCCGACCCGCAACCACCTGGGCATCATCGGGCCGATCCCGCTGGAAGAATTTACCCTCGAAAGCATCCAGCGCAAGATCGAAGCCAACCCCTTCGCCCGCGAAGCCAAGAACAAGAAGCCGCGCATCCTGACCATCACCCAGTCGACCTACGACGGCGTGGTCTACAACGTCGAGACATTGAAGGACATGCTCGACGGCGAGATCGAAACCCTGCACTTCGACGAAGCCTGGCTGCCGCACGCGACCTTCCACGACTTCTACAAGGACATGCACGCCATCGGCAAGGACCGTCCGCGCGCCAAGAAGTCGCTGATCTTCTCGACCCAGTCGACCCACAAGCTGCTGGCCGGCCTGTCGCAGGCCTCGCAGATCCTGGTGCGTGAGTCCGAAACCGTGAAGCTCGATGAAGACGCCTTCAACGAAGCCTTCCTGATGCACACCTCGACCTCGCCGCAATATTCCATCATCGCCTCCTGCGACGTCGCAGCCGCCATGATGGAAGCGCCGGGCGGCACGGCGCTGGTGGAAGAAAGCATCCTGGAAGCGTTGGACTTCCGCCGCGCCATGAAGAAGATCGACCAGGAATTCGGAGATGAATGGTGGTTCCAGGTCTGGGGCCCCAACAGCTTCGCCGCCGACGGCATCGGCGAGCGCGAGGACTGGGTCATCAAGGCCGAGGACGACTGGCACGGTTTCGGCAACCTGGCACCGGGCTTCAACATGCTGGACCCGATCAAGGCCACCATCGTCACCCCCGGCCTGGCCCTGAACGGCCAGTTCGGCGAGAACGGCATCCCGGCCTCCATCGTGACCAAGTACCTGGCCGAGCACGGCGTGATCGTGGAGAAGTGCGGCCTGTATTCCTTCTTCATCATGTTCACCATCGGCATCACCAAGGGCCGCTGGAACACCCTGGTGACGGCGCTGCAGCAGTTCAAGGACGACTACGACAAGAACCAGCCGATCTGGCGCATCCTGCCCGAGTTCGCGCAGCGCAACCCGCGCTACGAGCGCCTGGGCCTGCGCGACCTGTGCCAGCAGATCCACGAGACCTACCGCGCCTACGATGTGGCACGACTGACCACCGAAATGTATCTGTCGGACATGCAGCCGGCCATGAAGCCTTCGGACGCCTTCTCCAAGATGGCGCACCGCGAGATCGAGCGCGTCCCCCTGGACGAACTCGAAGGCCGCGTCACCTCGATCCTGCTGACTCCGTATCCGCCGGGCATTCCCCTGCTGATCCCGGGCGAGATCTTCAACAAGACCATCGTCGATTACCTGAAGTTTGCGCGTGATTTCAACGAGAAATTCCCGGGCTTCGAAACCGACGTGCATGGCCTGGTCAAGCGTGAAGTCAACGGCCGCCGCGATTACTTCGTGGATTGCGTCAAGCAGTAAACCTCTGCGCTGCACGTAAAAAAACAGCCGATGCCTGCGAGGGCATCGGCTGTTTTGTTTTCACGCCGGCAGACGCGCCGTCAGAACGTGCCGAGATAAAAGAAGCCCGCCAAAGCCCCGCCAAACAACAACCACAGCGGATGGATCTTGGTCTTGAGCGCGATGATGGCCGTGGCCGCCGTGATCGCCGCCAGGAAGCCGTGGGTGATCGACGCCTGCGTGATCAACAGCGCCGACGCCGCGACCAGCCCGCCCGTAACCGGCAGCAGCCCGGCCTGTACGTGCCGCCGCCAGGGCTTGTCCTTGAACCTCTCCCAGACGTGCAACATGATGATGGTGATGATGGAAGACGGCCCGAACTTGGCCAGGCTGGTCACCAGCATCCCCCAGAAGCCGGCCACATGCCAGCCCACCAGCGTGACCACCATCAGGTTGGGACCGGGTGCCGCCTGCCCCAGGGCGAACAGCGCACTGAAATCCTCGGCGCTCATCCAGTGATGCACTTCCACTACCTGGCGCTGCATCTCCGGCAGGATGGTATTGCCGCCACCGAAGGCCAGCACCGACAACTGCGTGAAGATGATGGCCAATGCGATCAGGGTCTGGCTCATTGCGCGCCCTCCTGCTTGCCCTCACGCTGTGCCGGCACAGGCTGCGGCTTGGCGGCAAAGCGATCACCGTAACGTGCGGTGAGGACCACGCTGATGGGTGTCATCACCAGCATCACCCACAGCAAGGGAATGCGCAGGAAGGCGATGGCGATGAAGCAGATCACCGCCACGGCCGCCAGCACCAGGTTCTTGCGCAGCGGCAGCGCGATCTTCACGGCCATTTGAATCAGCAGGCCCGCCGCCGCCGCTGCCAGCCCGGCGAACAGATGCTTGACGTTGGGATCATGCTGGAAATGCTGGTAGATCATCCCCAGCAGGATCACCACCATGGAGGGCACGGCGATCAAACCGGTGATGCCCGCCACGGCCCCCTTCCAGCCCCGGAACTTCATGCCCAGCGCCACCGACAGGTTGATGATGTTGCCCCCGGGCAGGAACTGGCACAGCCCCAGCAGCTCGACGAATTCAGGATCGGTCAGCCATTTTCGGCGTTCGACGATCATGCGGTGTGCCAGCGGCAGCGCGCCGCCGAAGGCAGTCATGCCCAGGCCGAGAAAGCCCAGGAACAATTCCCTGGTAGTGGGGATAGGCCGTTGCTCGGCCAGGAGGTCAGGAGTGCTCATCATCATCTCATGCAAGCGCGGCGTGATTGCCGCATGCATGAAAGGCTACGCTTGAGGAGGGTTTTTGTCTAATATATGTCAGACACCCTATCCATATTCTACCGATATGTCACCTTCCATCGACCTGCGCCTGTTGCGCTACTTCATCGCCGTGGCTGAAGAGGGCCACCTGACCAAGGCGGCCGAGCGCATCGGCATCCAGCAGCCGCCGCTGTCGCAGCAGATCCGCCTGCTGGAGCGCGAACTGGGCGTGACGCTGTTCAACCGCCTGCCGCGCGGCATGGAACTCACCGACAGCGGCACCGCCCTGTTCAACGATGCCCGCGCCCTGCTGGCGCAACTCGATACGACGGTCGCCAGCGTGCGCCGCATCGCCCAGGGCAAGATGGGACGCATCGCCGTGGGCTTCACCGAATCGGCCTCGCTGCATCCCTTCGTGCATTCGGTCATTCGCGCCTTCCGTGCCGATGCGCCGGACGTGGCGATGACGGTGGAAGAAAGCAATACGAATGAACTGATCGAAGCACTGCGCGCCAAGCGCCTGGACCTGGCCTTCGTGCGTTCTCCCGTGGGGGATTCCGGCGGCCTGACCATCGAGACCATGCTGGTGGAAGACATGGTGGCCGCGTTGCCGATCGACCATCCGCTGGCCGAGCATGGCAAGCGCAAGAGCATTGCCCTGCACGCGCTGGCCGAGGAGTCCTTCATCATGACGCGCCGGCCCAATGGCCCCGGCCTGTACGACACCATCATCGCGGCCTGCCATGCGGCGGGCTTCTCGCCACAGGTGATACAGGAGGCGCGCAAGAATCTCTCCACGCTCTCGCTGGTGGCGGCGGGCGTAGGGGTGGCCGTCATCCCGGCGTCGATGACGCGGGTCAATGCGGAGGGGGTGGTGTACCTCAAACTGACCGGCGCAGCCGAGCTGAAAGCGCCGCTGCACCTGGCTTACCGCACCGGCAGCATCAGCAGCGCGGCACGGCTGATGCGTGAAGAGGCGCTGAAACTGAGTGCGGGGCGCAAGCGGCGCTGATGTCGGCAGACATATTGCCGAGATATGGCAATCCGTTGATCGATACAAAAATGGCTTCCCGCAGGAAGCCATTTTTTTGTACTGCCGATATGGTTTATATCGTTTTCAGGTCTTGGGCAAGGTCACGCCATGCTGTCCCTGGTACTTGCCGCCGCGATCCTTGTAGGAGGTCTCGCAGACTTCATCGCTTTCGAAGAAGAGCACCTGGGCGCAGCCTTCGCCCGCATAGATCTTGGCCGGCAGCGGCGTGGTGTTGGAGAACTCCAGGGTCACGTAGCCTTCCCATTCCGGTTCGAAGGGCGTGACGTTGACGATGATGCCGCAACGCGCGTAGGTGGACTTGCCCAGGCAGATGGTCAGCACGCTGCGCGGGATGCGGAAGTATTCGACGGTACGCGCCAGGGCGAAAGAATTGGGGGGGATGATGCAGACATCTCCCTTGAAATCCACGAAGGATTTCTCGTCGAAGTTCTTGGGATCGACGATGGTGGAATTGATGTTGGTGAAGATCTTGAATTCGTTGGCGCAGCGAATATCGTAGCCATAGGACGAGGTGCCGTAGGAAACGATCTTGCTCCCGTCAGCGGCCAGGCGTACCTGCCCGGGCTCGTAGGGTTCGATCATTCCTTCCTGCTCCGCCATGCGGCGGATCCACTTGTCTGACTTGATGGCCATGGTATTCAACGTATTCAAAGAATCCGGCATTTTACGCGAAAACCGGCCCAAGTTGGGCCATCGCGGGCCATCCTGGCAGGCCCGGGCCTGCCGCTCTCAGCCGGCAGGCCTGGCTGCCTCAGCTAGCGTCCCCCGCCGAACAGGGACTTGAAGAAGCCCACGCGTTCGGGTTGGCGGCGTTCATAGAAGGGCTTGGTCTCGGTCAGCATGAAGTCGGCGATGCTGTTGCCGGCCTCCACGCGCAACATGTCCACCGGTGCATTGGCCGGTCCGTGCTCGGCGATCACGGGCGTGATCTCGCGCATCAGGCGTTCCATGTGGCTGGCGGGAAGATCGACGCCTATCACCAAGGTGGGCTGTGGATCGTGACCAGGGTTGTGCATGAGGGCGAGATAGGCGGCCTTGACCTTGTCGTGGCGGGTAAAGAACGCCGACAGCGCGTCCAGCATCGCCTGCGGCGGCTGGTCCGGCACACCCAGCTGCACATTGGCGCCGCCCATGTCGCGCGAGGGCGGCACGCCGCCGTTGTCTTGCTGCAGCACATGGGCCACTTCGCCGGGAACGAAGTACTTGGGGAGGGGGCTGTCAGGATAGAGGATGAAAATCGTCCGGCCATCGCCACACATGCGGAAGAGCTCGCGCACCGTCATGCCCAGACAGGAAGCGCCTTCCTCGAAGGCTTGCCCGATTTCCTCCATGGAACTGAACATGGGCAGCATCATCTCGCCGTCTTCGCCGGGCCAGCGCATGATCTGGACCTGCTCGCGGTTGCCGTCGGGCGGCAGGTTGCCGCGCACGAACACGGTAGACTCCAGCAGCATGCGATAGAAGGCGGGACGCGCTTCCGGGTCTTCGTGGGCACGGCGCAGGGCTTCTTCGAGGGGGGTGACGACGGGGGAGGATTCGGCTTGCATGGCGCTCTCTTTCTGGTTGTTGGGGTCCATGCCGTACCGTTCCGGCGAACGGCACAAGGCGCAGTTTTGAGCAGCCTGCAAATCGAAGGTTCCCATCTTGTGGGATATCGGTGACAATGGACCGATATTTCCAAAAGGAAACAATATGTTCTTCCTGATTGCGCGTTTGCTCAAGGCCTGGACCCGCCCCATTCCCGGCCCGACCGGCGAAGGCAGCCGGGACCACCTGCCGCACGCCGACGGTGGCGAGCCTGCCGACTGGGGGCCGCGTGTTTACCTGCCGGGCCACGGAGACATTTCATTGCGCCGCGCCTTGCCCAGAGTCGCCGCCATGGAGAAGCCGGAACTGGTCTGCGAGTGCATCACGCAGCATTCGGGCTATCTGCGCCAGGCCGGCATCGAACGCGCGATGGTGTTGAATGACACACGCTACCTGCCGCTGCTGGCGGCTCGCCTCAACGATTGGAGCGCTCCGGTACGACAGGCAGCGCAGCAGGCACTGGCGCATTACCGCAGCACGCATCCTGCGGCCGATTTCGTCCCCGCCCTGGCCGCGTTGCATGGCGCGGCACGCGGGCAGCGCTCGGACCGCGCGTGGATCGCTGCATTCGTGCTAGGGCTTGATGCGGAAGACAGTGCGGATTGGCTGAAGTCTGCGCTGACGTCACGCGATGCGCCCCTGCGGCGCGCGGCGTATGCGCTGGCAATGGATTACCTGCCGCAGCGACTGGACGAACTGGTGGCCTTCGGCTTGGGCTCGCGCGATCTGATGCTGGCGCACCGGGCGCTGCTCGCCCTGCCCCGGCTTGATGACGAGAGGCGTCGCGCGCATACACCGTTGGGCCTGCGCTCGCCGTTCGGACAGGTGCGCCAGTTCGCGGTCGACCATGCGCCTGCGCCGTTGTCCCGCGAAGCGCTGCTGACGCTGCTGTTCGATCCGATGCCGCGCATCCGGCAGACGGCGGCAGCGCAACTGGCCGCGTTGGGAGAGGATGTGAAGGGCCACGTGCATCAGGCCATCCAGGATGGACAACTGGCCGCGCGTCCGCTGTGCGCCGCACTGGCGCTGCTGGTGCAGTGGCGGCAGCCGGATGTGGAGAATTTGTTGCGCCACCATGCGGACGATGCGCGCGAACGGGTGCGGCGACAGGCCTTGTTCCTGTGGGCCAGAGTGTTGCCGCAGGAACGCGATGCCGTGGCCTTGCGGGCTCTGCTGGACGCGGCGGGCTCGGTGCGCAAGCTGGCGGTGCAGCTGTGCCGGGATGGCGCTTACGTCCGCTTTGAGGATATCGCCACCATGCTGCGTCGGCATGGACATCAGACGGCGGCGCTATCGCTTTGTGCACGCCATCCCTGGGATATGGTGGCTTGTGTCGTTTTCATTGACAGCCTCGGGGAGCGTCAGCCCTGTCAGGATGAACGCCTGCGCGCCGCGCTGATGCCGTGGCTGGGCAATGCGGAGGCTGGATGGACCAGTCCGCAGCCTTGGCATATCGCGCTGATGCAGGAGCGGGATGGGGTGCGGAGGCTGCGGCGGATCATGTCGCCGGGTTGGGATGTGGAAGTGGATGCGTTGCTGAGCGGGTTGATGGATCGGTGACGGACTGAAGGGCCGATGCAAGTTTCTGGTGTGACGCTGTGTTGACATTGCTTCGGCAGGGAGAGTGTTGCGGGCACCAGCGACTTTATGGCTCACATTACTTCTGCACGTTCTTCTTTCGCACAACATCCGCCAGGACGAAGAGCAAGCCTCCGTCTGGCTCATCCTCACCGCTGCATGCTCTCCCACACCTTCTGCAAGCGCTTCACCGACACCGGCATCGGCGTCTTCAGTTCCTGCGCATAAAGCGACACGCGCAGTTCCTCCAGCATCCAGCGGAACTCGGTCATCTTGGGATCAACCCGGCCGGCGCGGTCCTTCAGGGCGCGCTGGTAGGGCAAGGCCACCGAATTCCACTCCGCCAGCAGCCGCGTATCGCGAGCCGGATCGGCGCGCAGCTTGTCCAGCCGCACGTTGATGGCCTTGAGGTAACGCGGATAGTGGCTGAGATTTCCGTAATCCGTTTCCGCCACGAAACGCTTGCCCACCAGTTGCGACAACTGCGCCTGCATGTCAGCCGCCGCAGCCGCATGGGCCTTGATGCCCTGCAGCTTCTTGGGCAGGGCGTGATACTCAGCCAGCACCTGGCCGCACAGGCGCGCAATCTCGTTGACCAGCAAACCCAGACGCGCCTTGCCTTCATCACGGCGGCGGTTGAATTCATCGGCGTTGCGCGGCAGCGGGTCCTGCAGGAAAGCCCGTTCCAGACCGGCGTTGAGGATCTGTTCACGCAACTCTTCCTGCGAACCCAGCGCCATGAATTGCATGCCCATCTGCTGCAGTCCCGGAATGTTCTTCTCCAGATACTTCAGCTGCTCCTTCATCTGCAAGGCAAACAGCCGACGCAGGCCGGCGTAATGGAAACGCGCCGCCTCGGCCGGATCATCGAAAACTTCCAGATCGCAATGCGTCTTGCGATCCACCAGCGCCGGGAATCCAATCAGTGTCTGTGCCTGCTTGCCGCTGCCACGCGTGATCTCCAGCAGCTCCGGCAATTCACCGAAACTCCAGCTGGTGAGATTGCTGTACTCGCCCACCGAAGCGGGAGCCGCCAGGGCTGCGCTCGGAACCGGCTTGCCGGATACAGCAGCGGGCGTGGGTGCGGCGCTGTCCTCATCCTCGCGCGGGGCAATGGCCACCTGTTCGGCCAGCTTCTGGAACTGCTGGCGCGCCTGCCCGCCGAATTCGGCCTGCAGGGCAGCGAGATTGCGGCCCATCTCCAGCTGTCGTCCATGCTCATCGACGATCTTGAAGTTCATCGCATGGTGCGCCGACAGCGTCTCCTGCTTGAAGTCGCTGGGCTTGACCAGAATCGTGATCTGCTCACGGATGTCGGCAATGATGGCGTCGATCAGGTTGCCCCGGCCGAAGGTCTTGCGCTCTTCCATGCGCTCGCAGAAACGCGCCGCGTAATCGGGCAGCGGCACGCAATGGCGGCGCAGCTTCTGCGGCAGGGATTTGAGCAGCAGGTGCACCTTCTCCTTCAACATGCCCGGCACCAGCCAGTCACAGCGGTCCGAGGAGACCTGGTTGAGTGCATACAGCGGCACGGTGAGGGTCACGCCATCGCGCGCCGCACCGGGCTCGAAGTGATAGCTCAAGGCCATGGCGATGCCGGCCACGTTCATGGTCTTGGGGAAAAGCTCGGTGGTCACGCCGGCTGCCTCGTGACGCATCAGGTCGTCACGGTTCAGGTACAGCAGCTTGGGATCGGCAGCAGTGGCCTCCTTGTGCCACTTCTCGAAATCAACCCCGTTGCAGATGTCGTGCGGGATCAGCTTGTCGTAGAAACCGATGATCAGTTCATCGTCCACCAGCACATCGAGGCGGCGCGATTTGTGTTCCAGATTCTCGATCTCGCGCACCAATTTCTGGTTGTGCGCAAAGAACGGCGCGCGCGTCTCGAAGTCGCCACCGACCAGCGCATCGCGGATGAAGATCTCGCGCGCTTCGGCCGGGTTGATCTTGCCGTAATTGATGCGGCGCTGGCTGTACACCACCAGGCCATAGAGCGTGGCGCGCTCGGAGGCGGTGACCTGGGCGGCACGCTTTTCCCAGCGCGGCTCGCCCCAGGATTTCTTGAGCAGATGGCCGCCGAGTTTTTCCAGCCACTCGGGCTGGATGTTGGCCACGCAGCGCGCATACAGGCGCGCAGTATCCACCAGCTCGGCCGCCATCACCCAGCGGCCGGGCTTCTTGGTCAGGTGCGCACCGGGCCAGATGTTGAACTTGATGCCGCGCGCGCCCAGGTATTGCGCATCGTCCTCGCTCTTGAAACCGACGTTGCCCAGCAAGCCGGTCAGCAAGGCCAGGTGCAGTTGATCGTAGGTGGCCGGTGCTTCGTTGAGGCGCCAGCCCTGTTCCTTGACGATGGTCAGCAGCTGCGAATGGACATCGCGCCATTCACGCAGGCGCAGTTGCGAGAGGAAATTCTCGCGGCAATGTTCCTGCAACTGGCGATTCGATTTCTTGTGGGCGATGGCCTCTTCGAACCACTTCCAGATCTTGAGATAGCTGGCAAATTCCGACTTCTCGTCGGCGAATTTCCTGTGGGCGTTGTCGGCGGCATTCTGCGCATCCATGGGCCGGTCGCGCGGGTCCTGTACGGAGACCGCTGCGGCGATGATGAGCAATTCGGTCAGGCAGGCGTTGTCGCGGCCGGCCAGGATCATGCGGCCCACGCGCGGATCCAGCGGCAGGCGGGCCAGCTGCTTGCCCAGCGCGGTCAGGCGATTGACGCCGCCCTGCTCTTCCACCGCGCCCAGTTCCTGCAGGAGCTGGTAGCCGTCGGCAATGGCGCGGCCCAGCGGCGGTTCGATGAAGGGGAAGCTCTCCACATCCGTCAGATGCAGCGACTTCATGCGCAGGATGACCGAGGCCAGCGAAGAGCGCAGGATCTCGGGGTCGGTGAACTTGGGGCGCTGCAGGAAATCCTGCTCGTCATACAGGCGAATGCACACGCCCGCCGCCACCCGGCCGCAACGGCCGGCACGCTGGTTCGCTGCCGATTGTGCCACCGGTTCGATCTGCAACTGCTCGACCTTGTTGCGATAGCTGTAACGCTTCACACGGGCCAGACCGGCATCGACCACATAGCGGATGCCCGGCACGGTCAGTGAAGTTTCGGCCACATTGGTCGCCAGCACGATGCGGCGGGCATTGCTGGTCTTGAAGACGCGCTCCTGCTCCTGGGCGGAAAGGCGCGCAAACAGCGGCAGGATCTCCACATGCGGCGGATGATGCTTGCGCAGCGCCTCAGCAGCATCGCGAATCTCGCGCTCGCCCGGCAGGAACACCAGCACGTCACCGGAACCGATGCGCGCCAGTTCGTCCACGGCATCGACCACGGCATCCATCAGGTCGCGCTGTTCGCGGTCCTTCTGGGCCTGGCTGGCGCGGCCCTCGGCGCGCGCACGGGCCTGCGCCACTTCGGTGGAAACGCCGCTGCGGTCAGCATTGTCGATGGGACGGTAGCGAATCTCCACCGGATACAGGCGGCCCGAGACCTCGATCACCGGGGCCGGCACGAGCTCGCCCTTGACCTCGCGGCCGAAATGGCGGGCAAAGCGGTCGGCATCGATGGTGGCCGAAGTGATGATGATCTTCAGGTCGGGGCGCTTGGGCAGCAACTGCTTCAGGTAGCCCAGCAGGAAATCGATGTTGAGGCTGCGTTCATGCGCCTCGTCGATGATGATGGTGTCGTACTGGCGCAGCAGCGGATCGGTCTGCGTCTCGGCCAGCAGGATGCCGTCGGTCATCAGCTTGATCCACGCGCCCTTGGACAGCGTGTCGTTGAAGCGGACCTTGTAGCCGACCAGCTCGCCCGGCGGGGAATTGAGTTCCTGGGCGATGCGTTTGGCGGTGGAAGAGGCGGCGATACGGCGCGGCTGGGTGTGGCCGATCAGGCCCTTCTCGCCACGGCCCAGCTCCAGGCAGATCTTGGGCAGCTGGGTGGTCTTGCCGGAACCGGTCTCGCCGCTGACGATGATGACCTGATTGGCACGCAGGGCCTCGGCGATCTCGTGGCGGCGGCCGGAGACCGGCAGCTCTTCGGGGAAAGTGACCGGCGGCAGCGGATTGCGCACGGGCGACGCGGCATGGACGGCTGGCTCGGCGGCGGTGCGACGCGGACCTCGCTGCTCGCGCGGGCCGCGCGGACGATCTTGTTGCGGGTTCTGCTGCGCCTGGCCGCCGGGGGGAGTGTTGGGTGCTTTGGTAACGGACATGAGGCCGACATTATACCTGCCACCGCCCGCCCGGACAGGCTGCATGCGGGTGGACGGCCGATGGTGCAGGTTTGGGGGCGGCTTGCGGGCCGGTTGGCTCCGCTTTGCAACATCCGCGCAAGAAATCTGCCCCGATGCGGCCCGCAAGCCTACGGGCCGCCGCGACGCTGGTTATAATGCGCGTCATGGAAAAACAGACCGAATTCGTCAACTGGCTGCGTTCCGTCGCGCCCTATGTCCACGCCTTCCGCGGCAAGACCTTCGTGGTCGCCTTCCCGGGTGAGCTGGTCACGGCCGGCGGCTTGCAGGTGCTGGCCCAGGATCTCTCGCTGCTGCATGCGCTGGGCATCCGCGTGGTGGTGGTGCATGGCTCGCGTCCGCAGGTGGCCGAACAGCTGGCCCTGCGCAATGTCGAGGCGCGCTTTCAGAACGGCCTGCGGGTGACCGACAGCGCTGCCCTCGAATGCGCCAAGGAAGCCGCCGGCGAACTGCGCCTGGACATCGAGGCTGCCTTCAGCCAGGGCTTGCCGAATACCCCCATGGCGCATTCGGCCATCCGCGTGATCTCCGGCAACTTCGTCACCGCCCGCCCGATGGGCGTGATTGATGGCGTGGACCTGCAACTGACCGGCGTGGTGCGCAAGATCGCCGCCGACGTCATCCAGCCCATCATGAACGCAGGCGGCATCGTGCTGCTCTCCCCGCTGGGTTTCTCGCCCACCGGCGAAGCCTTCAACCTGACCATGGAAGACGTGGCCGTGTCCGCCGCCATCGCGCTGCGGGCCGAAAAACTGATCTTCCTGTCCGAAACCCCGCTGATGAAGGATGCCGGCGGCGCTGAAATCCGCGAGCTGTCTTCTCACCAGGCTGAGGCCGTGCTGTCGGCCGGCTTCCTGCCTTCGGATGCGGCCTTCTATCTGGCCAGCGTGGTCAAGGCCTGCAACGCCGGCGTCTCGCGCGCCCACATCGTGCCCTTCTCCACCGATGGCTCGGCCTTGCTGGAACTGTTCACCCACGATGGCGTGGGCACCATGGTCACCTACGAGAACCTGGAAAGCCTGCGCCAGGCCACCATCGAGGACGTCGGCGGCATCCTGAAGCTGATCGAACCGCTGGAAGCCGATGGCACCCTGGTCAAGCGCGGCCGCGAACTGATCGAGCGGGAAATCCATTACTTCTCCGTGATCGAGCACGACAATGTCATCTTCGGCTGTGCTGCCCTGTATCCCTTCCCCAAGGAGCGCATGGGCGAGATGGCCTGCCTCACCGTCAACCCGGAAGTGCAGGGCCAGGGCGACGGCGACCGTATCCTGAAGCACATCGAAACCCGTGCGCGCGAAGCCGGGCTGACCAAGCTCTTCGTGCTCACCACCCGTACCTCGCACTGGTTCTTGAAGCGCGGCTTCGTGCTGGCCGGTGTCAACGACCTGCCGCAAGATCGCCAGCAGATCTACAACTGGCAGCGCAAGTCGCAGGTATTGATCAAGAATTTGTATTAATCATTTTTCCGTCAGGACGTGAGCAGGCTCAACCGCTGACCCCCATCGCTGGCCCGCCCGTCCCAGGCATTTCAACTTAACGAACCAAGGAATCGACATGGCACGCATGGTCCATTGCATCAAACTGAACAAGGAAGCCGAAGGCCTGGACTTCCCGCCCTATCCGGGCGAGCTGGGCAAGCGCATTTATGAAAGTGTCTCCAAGGAAGCCTGGGCCGCCTGGCTCAAGCACCAGACCATGCTGGTCAACGAAAACCGCCTGATGCTGGCCGACGCCCGCGCCCGCAAGTATCTGGCCGCGCAGATGGAGAAGCACTTCTTCGGCGAAGGCGCCGATGCCGCCGCCGGTTACGTGCCGCCGAGCGAATAAGCTGCCCTGGTCGCTTGAGCAAGGCCGCAACGCCGCCCTGGTTCGCCACGGCGGCGTTTGTTTTGGCTGACGCATCGCGGCGGCCGGCTCGTCTACAATGCCGACTCCGAACCCTGATTCCCTACCGACTTCCCGCTGGAGCTCATCTTGTCCCTGCGTCATCTGCGCCTTGCCGTGCTTGCCGTCAGTCTCGGCTTTACCTTTGTTTCCCCCTGGGCCCACGCGGCCACGGCCAGCGCTGCGCCGACGCTGCCAGCCGGCGTCACGCAAGGCCCCAGCGCCGAGGGCATCAGCGAATACCGCTTTGCCAATGGCTTCAAGCTGCTCCTGCTGCCCGACGATTCCAAACCCACGGTCACGGTCAACATCACCTACCTGGTCGGCTCGCGCCACGAGAACTATGGCGAAACCGGCATGGCGCACCTGCTGGAACACCTGATGTTCAAGGGCTCGCCGCACAACCCGGCGATCCCGCAAGAATTCAGCAAGCGCGGCATGAACTTCAACGGCACCACCTGGCTGGACCGCACCAACTACTACGAGACCTTCGAGGCCGGCAAGGACAACCTGCAATGGGCGATTGCCATGGAAGCCGACCGCATGGTCAATTCCCGTATCGCGCGCAAGGATCTCGACAGCGAGATGACGGTGGTGCGCAACGAGTTTGAATCCGGCGAGACGTCGCCCTCGCGCGTGATGTTGAAGCGCATGCAGAGCGTGGCCTACGACTGGCACAGCTATGGCCGCAACACCATCGGCGCGCGCAGCGACATCGAGAACGTGCGCATCGAGAACCTGCAAGCCTTCTACCGCACCTACTACCAGCCCGACAATGCGGTGCTGCTCATTGCCGGCAAGTTCGATCCGGCACAGGTACTGCAATGGGTCAACCAGAGCTTCGGCCGCCTGCCCAAGCCCAAGCGCAAGCTGCCTGAATTCTGGACCGTGGAGCCGACTCAGGACGGCGAACGCCAGTTCGCCATTCGCCGCCGTGGCGACCTGCAACTGGTGGCGCTGGGCTACAAGATGCCCTCCGCGCTGCATCCGGATGCCACCGCCCTCTCGTTTGCCAGCGACATCCTGACCGACACGCCCAATGGCCGCCTGCACAAGCTGCTGGTGGAAAAGGGACTGGCCACGCAGGTCTATGCGATGCCGCTGAGCGGCTACGCGCCGGGGCTGCAGATGATCGTGGCGCAGGTCAAGGCAGGCGCTGACATCGAACCAGTCAAGCAGGCCATGATCAGCGCCGTCGAATCCTTCAGCACCGCACCGCCGACCGCCGAGGAACTGGCACGCCTGCGCCGCGAGAGTGCCAACAACTTCGAGACGCTGCAGAACAATCCACAGCAGATGGCAGTGGCGATGTCCAATGCGATTGCACGTGGTGACTGGCGTCTGGTCTTCATCGAACGCGATCTGGAGCAGCGGCTGACCAGCGCTGACATCGCTGCGGCGGCTGGCCGCTACTTCCGCCGCGACAACCGTACGGTCGGTCTCTACCTGCCGGAAGATCATCCGCAGCGTGCCGAGGTCCCGCCCGCACCGAGCGTGGAATCGCTGCTGGCGCAATACCAGCCGCGCCCGGCCATCGCCTCGGGCGAAGCCTTTGATCCGGCACCGGGCAACATCGAGCAGCGTACCACCCGCATTGCGCCAGGCCAGCCGCCCCACACCGCACTGAAGCTGGCCCTGCTGCCCAAGCAATCGCGTGGGCAGACGGTCTCGGTGAGCATGAACCTGGAGTTTGGCGATGCCGATAGCCTGTTCGGCCAGCGTACGGTCGCCTCGCTGACGGCGGCCATGCTCATGCGCGGCACGCGCGATCTGGATCGCCGCCAGCTGGCCGATGAATTCACGCGCCTGAAGATCAACGGCAACGTCTATCGCTTCCAGACCACGCGCGAGAATCTGGTCCCTGCGTTTGCGCTGGTAGGCGAAGTACTGCGCCATCCGCGCATGGATCCGGCTGAATTCGCGCAGTTGAAGAATGAGACCGTGGCGGCGCTGGAAGCCACGCGCAAGGAGCCGGACGCGCGTGCCGGCGAAGCGCTGCAACTGCACTTCAACCATTACCCGGACGGCGACTGGCGCGCTGCGCAGACGCTGGAACAACGCATCGCTGCCGTGCAGGCGGTGACGCTGGAACAGGTGCAGGCCTTCCATCGCCGCTTCTACGGCGCCTCGTATGGCGAAGTCGCCGTGGTCGGTGACTTCGATGCGCAAGCTGCACGCAAGGCCATTGATGCGGCCTTCGGCGGCTGGACCAGTGCCGCCCCCTATGCGCGCGTGCTGCAGACCTGGGCCGACATCCCGCCCAAGCGCATCCTCATCGATACGCCGGACAAGGAAAACGGTGTCTACCTGGCCCGCCAGAACATCCGCCTGCGCGATGATGATCCCGACTATCCGGCCCTGGCCGTGGCCAATTACCTGCTCGGCGGCTCCAGCCTGAAGTCGCGCCTGGCGGATCGCATCCGCCAGAAGGATGGTTTGTCCTATGGCATCAACAGCGGCTTGCAGGTCGGTGCCATCAGCGATGCAGGCTACTTCAGCGTGCGCGCAATCGCTGCCCCGCAGAACCTGGACAAGGTCGATGCCGCCGTGCGCGAAGAAATCGCCCTTCTCATCAAGGATGGCTTCACCGAGGAGGAACTGCTGCGCGCCAAGTCCGGCATCCTGCAGCAACGCAACCAGCAGCGCGCCGGTGATGGCGGCATCGCCACCAGCTGGAGCGCGCTGATGAACCTGAACCGCAGCTTCCTGTGGCAGCAGCAGCTGGACCTGAAGCTGGCCGACCTGACGCTGGCCCAATTGAATGCGGCCGTGCGCAAGTACATCGATCCGGCGCGCATGACCGTGGTGATTGCTCGGGATGAGGCCAAGGCCAGCCAGCCCTGAGGCATCCGCCTGAAATCATCGAGATGAAAAAAATGCCCGTGTCCTGCGACACGGGCATTTTTGTTTGCGACCAAGAAAACGGAGGTTCTCAGAACTCCAGTTTCTTGACGCCTTCGGCCGTCCCCAGCAGGCAAACATTGGCCCCTTGGCGCGCGAAGAGGCCATTGGTGACCACGCCGACGATGTTGTTGATCTTGTCTTCGATGTCGGCCGGATCGGTGATGGCCAGGCCCAGCACGTCGATGATGTAGCAGCCGTTGTCGGTAACCAGCGGCTTGCCGTCGCCATTCTTGTTCAGGCGCAGGCGCGGCTCACCGCCCAGTGCGGCCAGCTTGCGGGCCACCACGGCGTGCGACATCGGGATCACTTCCACCGGCAGCGGGAAAGTACCCAGCACATCAACCAGCTTGGAACCATCGGCGATGCACACGAACTTCTGCGCCACGGACGCCACGATCTTCTCGCGTGTGAGTGCAGCGCCGCCGCCCTTGATCATGGCACCGCTGCCATTGATTTCATCGGCACCGTCGATATAGACCGGCATGGTCTCGACCTCGTTGAGATCGAACACGGTGATGCCGTGCGAACGCAGGCGCTCGGCAGTCGCTTCGGAGGACGCCACGGCGCCCTTGATGCGGTGCTTGATCTTGCCCAGTTCGTCGATGAAGAAATTGGCCGTGGAGCCGGTGCCCACGCCGATGATTTCGCCGTCGACCACGTAGTCGATGGCGGCCTTGGCCACGGCTTGCTTGAGTTCGTCTTGAGTCATGATGGTTCAGTTCAACGTAAATAAAACCGGGAGCGTTCCCTTTTTGGCAACGCAAAAAATTCTCAGCTTGCGGGATCGGCAATGTTCAATGCACGTCGTCCGGCTGTTCGTCCAGGGTCTCGAAGAGCGCGATCTGCAGGCGTGAATGCAGCTTGACCAGCTTGCTCCACAGCAACCACAGCAGCCCGGCAGCGGCGGCCAGCACGAAGGCCAGCAGGTTCAACGGGGGCAGGATGCTGGCGCTGAGCACGAAGATGAGCAGCATGATGCCCACGATGGACATGATGGGCAAGACCTCCGAGACCACCTTGCGCACTCCGGAAGTATACGCTCCCGCGAACTCCGGCTTGACACTGACCTCCGCCAGCAGCATCGACAGCGCCTGCAGCTTGCGGTAAGTGGCGATCAGGAAGGGCAAGGAAATGACCAACGCGCAGCCCCAGATGATGGCCTTCTGCACCTCCGGATCGGGCGTCCACGCCGAGAGCTGACGCGAGAGGCCATCGACGAAGAAGGCCCCCGCCAGGAACACCGCAATCACCAGCGCCAGGTTCACCATCACCTGCATGAGGATACGGCGGATGATGCGCGTGAGTTCGGCGCGGTCGCCCGTTGGCTGCAGGCTTTCCAGCCAGCGCGAGTACATGCCCAGCAGGCCCGAGACGCGCGCCGGCACCAGCGTGACCGCCTTGGCCGAGAGCGGGTCGGCGGCCTTGATGAGGTAAGGGGTGAGCAGCGCCGTCACCGCCGAGACCGCCACCACGATGGGATAGAGGAAATCGCTGGTGACCTTCAGACTCTGGCCAAGTGCGGCGATGATGAAGGAGAACTCGCCGATCTGCGCCAGGCCCATGCCCACGCGCATCGGCGTGCGCCCGCCCTGCCCGGCCACGAAGGTACCCAGGCCGCAGCTGATGAGTTTGCCGAAGACCACGGCCAGCGTGATGATGGTGATCGGCATCCAGTACTTGACCAGCACGTTGGGATCAAACAGCAGGCCGATGGCCACGAAGAAGATGGCCGAGAACATGTCGCGGATCGGTTCGACCAAGCGTTCGATGCGGTGCAGCTGGCGCGATTCGGCCATGACCGCGCCGACCAGGAAGGCGCCCAGGGCCACGCTGTATTGCAGCTTCATCACCAGCAGGCAGAAGCCGAACAGCACGCCCAGCACGGCCACCAGCAGCATCTCGTTGCTCTTGAAGCGGGCGATGAAACTGAGCAGGCGCGGCACCGCGAGAATACCGACCACCAGCGAGACCGTCATGAACAGCACCAGCTTGCCCACCGTCGTAAAGACTTCTGTGGAATCCACCGAGCCGCTGGTGGCCACACCGGAAAGCAGCGCGATCATGCCGATGGCGAGGATGTCCTCGACGATCAGGATGCCGAAGATGATCTGCGCGAACTTCTCGTTCTTCATCCCGAGTTCATTCAAGGCCTTGACGATGATGGTCGTGGAGGACACGGCCAGCATCGCGCCCAGGAAGATGGCGTCCATGCGCTTCCAGCCGAAGTAGAGGCCGATTTCGTAGCCGATCCAGATCATCAGCAGGATCTCGGCCGCTGCCGCGATGAAGGCGGTGGCACCGACCTTGGCCAGTTTCTTCAGACTGAATTCCAGCCCCAGCGAGAACAGCAGGAAGATCACCCCGAGTTCCGACAGAATGTGCACGGTCTTCTCATCCTGGATCAGGTCATAGGGGGGCGTATGCGGACCGATGATCACGCCGGCCACGATGTAGCCCAGCACCACCGGCTGCTTCAGCTTGTTGAAGACGACGGTGACAATGCCGGCAATGAGCATGATGATGGCCATGTCCTGGATGAATAACTCGACTTCGTGCATCGTGCGGGATTTCCTTTCTGTGTTCTGCAGCGTGCTGCAGGAGTAGCTGGATGGCTTCGCAGAACCTGCGGCACCGGGCAAGGCTGCGCCCTGCGGCATGGGCCGCGGACGGTGGATGATAGGGATTGCGGGTACTGCTGGCGGGCCGGCCACACGGGCCCGGCGCTGGGTGCTGATCTGTGTCCGCTCTTGTTGCTGATGACCACGGTACTGCTTCAGCGAAGACGCAGCGGCGGGAGACCTCTTCATCGCACACTGCGGGATGCCCCCGAAAATAACACAACTGACAACCGCACTGCAATGCAAAGTACGTGCCTGCCCTGCCGTGCGGACACTCCTGCACAACGGGATCGCAGGCCAGCAAAATGAAAAAGTTAGTAAATCCGGGTACATCCCGAGGGATGGACGCCCCGAAATCTAACAAAACGCAATGGATGAGCTTGGCCGCCAATCCCGCGCGGGCAGGCGGCAAGCGTTCAGCCGGGCACGCGCACCTGTACTTCGACCGCCTTTTCATCGAAGGCGATGCGGGTGGTGAACTTGGCCCGCTTCATCGGGAAGCGCGACTGGAAGTGGCGCACATTGCCTGATCCCGAGATCACACGTCTGACGAACTGATAGTAGGCATCCATGTCGATGACGTGGACCGCCAGGAAGTAATCGTATTCGCCGGAGACGAAGTAGCACTGCATCACCTCGGCCTCCTTGGCCATGCGCTGCTCGAAGTCCTGCATGTGCTGGTCGGACTGGTTGTTCAGCGAGATCTCCAGGAAGGCCAGCATGCCGTAGCCGAGGGCGAAGGGATCGACCATGGCCACTTCGGCGCTGATGATGCCGGCCTCGCGCAGTTCGCGGATGCGGCGCAGGCAGGTCGGTTGCGAGATGTGCAGTTTTTCAGCCAGAACGCGTGTGGAGATCTGGTTGTCTTTCTGCAGCATGTTGAGCAGTTTGCGATCCACCTTGTCGAGGGTGTGAAGTTTGGCGGCCATGGGACAGAGTCGAGGATGATGGTTCAGGCCGGCCTCGCAAAAATTGCTTGGCTTGGCCGATTCTTATGTTGTACCGTCGCATTATTCAGAAAGTCGGAGACGAAAGCAAAGCAGTCCGCTTGGTCGCCGCAACAAGGATCTGAATAACTGTGTTGTGAGACAAAACATTAAAAGTGGTCAATCCAATCTACAGAGGAGTGTTATGAAATTCAAGAGCGCCATTATTCCATTAACTGCCGCCATCGGTCTGGCATTCGCAGGCGCCGCGCATGCCCAGGAAGTCATCAAGATCGCCCACGTGGGCCCGCTCTCCGGCCCCAACGCCCACATGGGCAAGGACAACGAGAACGGCGCGCGCATGGCCGTCGAAGAACTGAACGCCAAGGGTTTCACCATTGGCGGCAAGAAGGTCAAGTTCGAACTGCTGGGTGAAGACGATGCTTCCGATCCCAAGCAAGCCACTGCGGTCGCCACCAAGCTGGTCGACCAGAAGGTCGCCGCGGTGATCGGCCACCTGAACTCCGGCACCACCATTCCGGCCTCCAAGATCTACAGCGATGCCGGCATCCCGCAAGTGTCCCCCTCGGCCACCAATCCGAAGTATACCCAGCAAGGCTTCAAGACCACCTTCCGCGTGGTCGCCAACGATGCGCAGCTGGGCGCCGCACTGGGCAAGTATGCCGTGCAGAAGCTGGGCACCAAGCAGATCGCCGTGATCGATGACCGTACCGCCTATGGTCAGGGCGTGGCAGAAGAATTCGCCAAGGGCGCCAAGGCGGCCGGCGGCACCATCGTCGGCACCCAGTTCACCAATGACAAGGCCACCGACTTCAACGCCATCCTGACCTCGCTCAAGGGCAAGAAGCCGGACGTGATCTTCTTCGGCGGCATGGACGCCGTGGGCGGCCCGATGCTGCGCCAGATGAAGCAGCTGGGCATCGGCGCCAAGTTCATGGGCGGCGACGGCATCTGTACCGGCTCCCTGCCGGGCCTGGCCGGTGATGGCCTGGGCGAAGACCAGGTGATCTGTGCCGAAGCCGGTGGCGTGGATGCTTCCGGCAAGAAGGGCATGGATGATTTCCGCGCAGCCTACAAGAAGAAGTTCGGCATCGACGTGGTCTACAACGCAGCCTATGCCTACGATGCCACCATGACCGTGGCTGACGCCATGGCCAAGGCCGGCTCCGCCGATCCCAAGAAGTACCTGCCCGAACTGGCCAAGATCAGCCACAAGGGCGTGACCGGCGTGATCGCCTTTGATGCCAAGGGCGATGTCAAGGATGGTTCGCTGACCCTGTACACGTACAAGGGTGGACAGCGTACCGTGCTGGCGGTGACCAAGTAAGATCGGTCGCCCTGCCCTGCGGGCTGGCTTGCGGGCTGGACTTCAGGGCATGAAACAAAGCAGCGCCCCCGATGCAGATCGGGGGCGCTGTCGTTTGGCGGCCTGCTCGCGCATATTTTTTTAATTGTTTACGCTTTACGCCGGTTTACTTAGTTTTGGAACAGGGTATTGCGGACGGTTCTTTAGTTTTTGCGTGACGTTGCCATTTCCACTTATCGGGAAAGCGCCTTTTCCAGTGCAGCCTTGTTCATCGACGAACGCCCCTTGATACCGCGCGCTGCCGCTTCCGCATACAACTGCTTGAACGTGCGGCCGCCAGATCCGGCATGAGAGCGCAGGCCGCCCCGTCGAGAGGGTGACATATCTTGGGTGGACGTCTTGCTGGCCGTCTTGGATTCACCGTGCTGGGCCCGTTCCTTGTTGACGGTCCGGGCCGCGATCTCCTCGGCGCGCCGGGTGCTGGTGCCGCGTTTGACGGCACCGGACTTGATGTGTTCATACTGGCGTTCACGTTTCTTGCTCCATGCGGTCTGCGGCATGATGGCCTCCTCTGCGGTTGCGCCAGCCGGTGACATTCTGCACGGACTGGCTAGGGATACGATCAGTGCTGATGCATCGATGTTGCGCTACCCTATGCCGCCCTTGCATCCCGCTTCGTCTGAAAACGCTGTAAGACTGATGGAGGTCTCGGTCAGCCTCCTGCTCGCAGATGCCCGCAGCGCGCGGCCGCAGCCGATATTGATTCCCCGCGGAAACAAACAACGATGATCCGTGGCGACAACCTTTATGCGGCTCATCAGTCCAATCGCTCATCACAAAACGGACGGGAGGAATCAATGAAACAGATCACGGCGGTCTTTGGTGTAGTGCATGCGGTGATCGCGCTGTTGTTTGCACTGGGCGCCCTGGCGCTGATCGCCATTGCGGCGAGCATGGGTTACGAGGCGGTCAGCGAAGGCCTGGGGCTGCCGCAGGCCCAGGAGCTGATCGAGGCCATCGGCATCCTGGCGGCTGCGGTGGTGGCATTCCAGATTGCCGAGACCATTACGGAGGAAGAGGTGGTGCGCGACGCCAACATCAGCGCGCCGACGCGGGTGCGGCGCTTCCTGTCGCGGTTTTTCGTGGTGGTGATCGTGGCACTGGCTATCGAGGGACTGGTGATGACCTTCCGTGCGGCGCATGAGGAAGCGGCGGACATGATCTATGCTGCCGCTCTGCTGGTCGGGACCGGTGTCTTGCTGGCGGCATGGGGATATTTCATTTATTGCAACCGTTCTGCTGAGGAATTGGAACCGGATGCCATGGAAGAGGCCAAGGAAGAGGACAAGAAAATTGATGGCTGAACGCTATGTTGTGAGGCTAGCGCAGGCCTGGCGGGCCTGCCCGAGGGGGTAGAAAGCTGAAAATTTCTGGCCGGGGTGTGGAAGAAGCGGAAAGAACCCGTTATAATCGCGGACTTTTGCTGATGTAGCTCAGTTGGTAGAGCAACTGATTCGTAATCAGTAGGTCGACGGTTCGATTCCGCCCATCAGCACCAGAACAGAAGCGGCTTGCAGCGATGCAGGCCGCTTTTTTTTGCTCCGCAATTCTGGCTTTGCTCCGCAATTTTCGCACTTACGCACGCCGCCCTGAAATAGCTCGCATTAGTAGGCGCTAAAATTGGGTACATAAAAACCGCCCGGAGGCGGCTTGTTCACTTGGTCGGCGTCACCTTCTGGCCGCGCCGCTTTCGGACGTAGATTTCCGTCGTCGTCACACTCTTGTGGCCGAGCTGTCCTTGCGCCGCCCTCACCCCTTCGGTATCGGTTTTGTCCGTTCCGGCCTTAGCGCGCAGGTCCCGGAACTGGAACTCGGCAAACGGAATACCGGCGTCTTCCCGCGCCTTGTCGAACCTGCTCCGCAAAGTTTCATAGGTGAGCGGCTGGCCCTCTTCGTTCACCAGCAGACGGGTTGTAGTTACTTTTCCGACAATACTTCTCTTCCTGGCCAGGATTTTGTCGACGAGAACCTGCAGCTCCCCCGTAATCTCGATACGCACCTTGCTGTTGGTCTTGTTCTGCGTCACCTCGATGGCACCCTCACGGATGTGCTTCTCGTCTACCTTGAGCACGTCGGCTACCCGGCCGCCGAGCAGGTATGCCAGATCCATGGCGTCGCGCAGCACCTGGCCGCTCTTCTCCCATACTTGGGAATACATGTCGTCGTAGACATAAACGTCCCGTCCCTCCTCGCGGAATGACTTGATGCCGGCGCAGGGATTGGGCAAATCGGTCAGCCCTTCGGCCCGCGCCGCATTCCAGACGTGCGAAATCAGCGCCTTGTCGCGATTGGCCGCCACGCGCCCTTCGTCGCCCTTCACCTCAAGCCCCTTCTCACGCAGAGCATCCTGGCGCTTCTTGCTGCGCCAGGCCATGTACTGGCGCACGTGGATCGGCTTGATTTCTTCGAGCGGCGCCGGGGGATTGTCGAAAAACTCGAAGAGGAACGGGAACTGCCGTAGCTTCTCGCGCCTGGTCTTGGGGCTGTTATCCAGCATGTATTTCTGCTGGTACACCTCGCAGGCATAGCGGAAGGTCACCACCCTGGACACAGTGGAAGGCGGCATCGCCTCCAGTTCGGCCCACTTTCGCACGGCCTCGACATAGTTAGAGCCGAGCGGAATCTCACGACGCGGCTTGCCGCCGGCATCGTAGTAGTAGTAAATCACTCCACTGCGCTGCTCTCGCGCACGCACGCCACGTGGAAGATTCGAATTTTTCGACGGCCTGCGCCCCATGTCATGCCCCAATCACTGCTGGTTTCCATCCCTTTTTCGGGGCCTCTGCCGTGCGGCGCGATTCTACCGCCGACAGCAGGACCACCGGTCGGCCGCGCGCATTCACGATAAAAGGAATCCCGATTGCGCGCAGGAACGCCGCCTGCATTTCATACTTGGTCTGCTTGACACCTGCGCGCGTGCTGCCGCGGCGAATTCCGGTCAGCCTGTCAAGGCTCGCGTCATCCAGAAAAATATCGCTCATGTTCGCTCTCTGTCTTATTCGCAAAGGCCGTAGGCAGACGAGCAAGCAGTCGGCTCGTCTAAGTCCGTCAGCAGTGAAAACTGGCGACCGCCGCGGGAGGTCTTGGACCATTGGACGACGTGCGCAATGGTCGAGGCCTGGCCAGAATGCCCCTGTGTCCCCTTATGGAAGAATGAGACCGGCGAGAGCGGCCGGCAGACTTGGGATACGAGGCGCTCCCATGCTGCGATCCGTTCGATGTGTTCAGGGAATCGGCGCGCGATCTGCGACAGCTCAGCCTTGCCGCAATTGATGCACGGCATGCAGCCCACCCGGGACATTCCCTGCGTGTAGAGTGGATTCGGTTGAATGCCAGCGGCGCGATGTGCAGCAAACACATCAGCCACGTTCCAGCGCAGAATCGGCCGAAACACGGACATGCCAGCGCCCAAATATTCATACGCCGGCAACCAGCGCCGGGCCTCGGACTCATCTGCACGCACACCCTGCCAGGACTCCACTAGCCAGCCAGCTTCGACAAGATTTAGCTGGTATTCGGTGAGCGGATCACGCTTCAGATGCTGGGTGCAAAACTGTCGCTTGCGGGAGGGAAAACCACCTTTAAGCATGCAGAGATCCAAGAACGGATTTCCAGTCGGGACCAGCCATTCCAACGCCAGCGCTGCGGCCTCGGGTGTCCAGGCGTACATGAACTTGCGCTTGCCATAGACGGCTGATTCCGGCTCTCCTGCGGCGATCCTGGCCAAATTGGCCCGCTTGGTGGCGAACTCCTCGGAGAAATCGGCCTTCACGACGTCCACCGTGATATCCAGCGCCTGCGGCAGATAGTCGAGGGCGTAAGCGTAGGTCGCCTCATGCTCGTTCCCGGTATCGGCGAAGACGAAGCGGCAGGCCTCGCGGCCGTGGAGCTCGATTGCCATCAGGGCGGTGGCGGTGCTGTCCTTCCCGCCTGAGAGGCTTACCACATGCAACTTTGACGCGCTCCCTCTCATGTGCGGCCCGCTGCTCGAAGTTGATCGGCCAGGGTGCCGCTGTAGTCAGTGAGGCACAAGCGGCGTGAATCGTTGGCGGCGGCAGCTTGGCGTCGCGCTGGACCGCAGTTGTCGCAGCCGATGATATCGGCCAGTGGCACGCCCCGAAATTGTCCGGCCAGTTCGTTATCCAGTTCCACCCATGCGAAGCGCTGGCCATTGCCCAAGTGCTGACGGATGACCGACACATAGCCGGCCATTACACCATCGTCGGGCGTGTTGAACGTGATGCGGTCCAGGGACTGCGGGGGCTGCATCACGAAGTCACGCGACTTGCTCGCAGCGGCGATTACATCAAATTTCACAGGTGCATTCATTGCTTCTTCTCCTTGGTGGCCGTAACAGAACACACGCCAAAACGATCGACGGCGGCGGCGATCACGTCGCAGCTATGGGCTGCGATGGCGGTGTAAGAATGGCGTGCGCTGGCAGTGCGCACGACGACACGAAACGCGGTCATGGGGCGTTCCCTTTCGTTGGGTTGGTATCAATCGGAAGTTCGGTCACATCGAGCCGGCCGGCGCGCCAGTCGGCGACCTGGCGCGGCGTGCCGTGGCGCGGTGACTTGTCCTGCACAGGCACCACGCGTGGCCAGGGGCACGCCTTGATGGCATCCCATGCGGCCAGGGCTCGGCGCTGTTCATCGGCGGTCATGGCTGGCCCTGGCCATGTCGGCATGTCGTCCACCACCGGTCGAGGCCAGGGACATGCACCCAGGGCGAGCCAGGCATGATCGATTTGCGCGGCCTGGTCGGGCTTGAACATGACAGGTGCTGGTGATGTCTTCGGCTCGAAGGACACATCGGCCGCAAAGTCAGGTCCAGCGGGCTGCGTACAGTTATTTACACGAGTCCAAGGGAACCCCGAACCCGCCGATGTGCGGGCGTCGTGCCCTTGAACTGGCGTCCATGTATGCCGAACGGACTTGAACACCACGCCGACCATTTGGCGGCACTGGACGCCATAGGGCATTGCTCGTTCACACTCTTCATAGCGGCCAGTGACAGTCTTGGTTTCTTTGGCCAGAGTGACCATCAGATCGTCGCGCTTCACGATGGCACCGCCTTGGGCGCGCAAATAGGTGGCCCAGCATGCACGCTTCTCGCCCTCGACCTTTTGTACGGCATCCCAGGCGGCCGCCATCGCTGGCGGCGCCTCTTGCACCATGTCTGCCGGAACGCGGCGCAGCTCGCGCCAGACGCTCACAGGTGCGCCACCCCATTGCTGGAACTGCCGAATGCCCCAGCGGGCGGCCCAGGCTTCTACGCGCGCCGATGGCGTCAGCTCATAATCGCCGGCCGTGTCAGTGGTCACCACGTAACCTTCTTTGGTCTTGTGGTCGGCCACGCCATCAATGTTCTTGGCCACATACTTGGCGATGTAGCCGGCGGCGCTGCCCTTCGACCAGTCAATGCGCTTCACGTCAAGCCGGCGCTTGAATGCGCCCGGCTCGCCACGGTCCGCGCGCCAGGCATAGCGCTTCATCACGCGGATAGCGCGGCCGGCCACGTCCTTGACGTGTGGGGTGGTGTAGCCCGGCAGAGCGCGCACGAACACCAGCATGTGCCAGTGCGGGCATCCATCGTGATGCGGTTCAGCGATCCGGAAGCCGTACAAGCCGATGCCGCGACGAGCCAACGCCGAGCGAGCCAGCGCAGTCATCTTGCCCAGGTACTTGTTAGCCGTGCGCGGATCGGAGCCGTCATATTTCGGATTGGGCTTCCCGCTGTGTAGCGTCGCGTGAAAGCGGGAGGGGCAAGACCATGTGAGGAACAGGCCTTCGTCCTTGCACTCTCGCGCAATGGTTTCAAAGCCGTTGATGCGCAGCATGAGCTCACCGCGCCGAATGGTTTTGTTGGCGGTGGTCTTCTCTGCCAGCTCTGCGATGCTGAATTCTTGGCCAGCTTCGTTGCGCACCATCGTTGCTTCTAGGGCCGCCGCATTGCGCTTGTTCTGCGCCAGGCGCGACAGCACCGCATCATTGCTGGCATAGGGCTCGCCGTGATAGTGGACATAGCCCAAGCGGATATTGCCGCCTTCGAAGGCGCGGCCGACCACCTTGCGCAGTTGACGGCGCCACCAGCGTGGGTCCACTACCCGCGCGATGATGGCGCGCAGGTCATCGTCGTCCACCTCGGGCACGTCAATGCCGTAATCGCTGCATTCCTGCTCGATGATGTCGCGGGCGTGCGTGTCGGAAATCGCCTTCCAAAGCATCTTCTTGACGTTCTCTGCGGCCTTCTCGGCAGTGGCGCAGATTTCAGCGTCGTCCTGCGACAGATCAATCCCGGCCGGCACGTAGTGCGCGGCGAAGTCGCGAACGAAATCGAGGGCGACCGGCTCGAAGATCCGGCGCCAGTGCCATACCGACATGAGCTCAAGCGCCTGGCTGACAACACGGCCGCGCCACTTCAGTGGGATGCGTTCCAGTTCGCTGGCAAACTGAGGCGAATCGAGAAAGGCCTTGTGCTGGCGTCGCGTCTTCGCATCGACTTTTCTATACTGCATTGAGGGCTCTTTCGTAGGTCGAGATTGCGCGCAGCACGGCATGGCGCATGGCCATGCGTTCGGCTTCGGTAAAGGAGTGAATGGGGGATTCCCAGCGGTCCGGGGAGAGGCCCGCCAGGGCCAGGATGTGCCTGCGCACTGGCCTGGCAGTGGCCGCCCAGGAATAGGCGACGCCGATCTGATGGTTTGGCCGCTTACGTGAGCGCAGCAGCATCATGGCCTTTTCCAGCTCGGCTTTTGCGGTCTCATCCCCAGGGGGTGTCGGCACCTGCGCCGCACGCTCGCGCAGCAGATCTGTGGCAGGACGAAATGACGCATGGTCCTTGATACGGGCGCAGCGCATCTTCAGCCTTTCACCAGGCCGAGTGCCGACAACAATGACGGGGCGAGCAACAGAAGCGCTGCCATGCAGTGGGCAAATACGGTTCGCATCACCACTCCCCCAGCAGACCGCCCAAGAGTTGAAGCCGCCATGCAAGACGATTGCCGATGGCGTGCTTCCCCTCCCAGATCACGTCCCGTTGCGGCACAGTAATAGAGTCCCAGCTCAGCATTCTCTGCGCGCGGCGGTACAAGCTCAGATCATCTTTCAAGTGCTGGCTGATAGCGCGCGTTACCTTCAGATTCGCGGTAGTCATGATTTTTTAGGGTGAGCGAATCCTGCGCGCGCCAAACGGCGCACGGCAGGTTTTGATTTATCGGGAGTGGGGCGGCCGCTTAGACGGTCGCGAGGTCTAGCGTCATCTGGTTCTTGGCAGCCAGAAATGCGCGCGAGGAAATCGGAATGCGCACTTCTGGATTTGGCATGGCCGACATCGATACGGTGCGCGAAACCTCAAGCGTGGCCACGAAGGTGTGGCCGCAGTCGGCGTTTTGGCACTGATAGGTGATTTCTTTCATCATTGACGACATGGTGCGGCTTTTGGCCGCTCTCACACGATTTTGGCAGTGTGGGCATGGAATGCTGATTACGCGCATGGCTTCTTCCCCTCAACGGCATAGAGCACTCTTGCCTTGCCGGTAACACGCTTTGCACCTTCACGAACCGCTGCGGAAAAAACGAACTCGGCGGCATCTTCGATTGTCTCGAATCCCTCGCACGCCATCAGTATTTCCAATGCCTCAACGAGTGCAGGGCTTATCAGCGTCAGTTCGATATCAGGCATTTTGAGGCACTGAAAAGTGGCTCTTGAGCGCCTTGGTTTGCATGTTTTGATTGATTACTATGGGCACATCACGAGCAACAACGAACTCAACGGCCATATGCAGCATCATGTCGTGGGCCAATGTCGCCAAGTTTTCACCCTGCAGTTGGGCGAGCGACTTCATGAAAGCGTAGTTGTCGGCATTGCAGCGGATCACGATTCGGTGATCGCGGATGTGGCGCGGATCGTCGTACATAGATTTCCCCCTGGTCAGGCGGTTGCGGATTGGTGTTCTTTTTCGTAGGCCTGAATACCTTTCAGGACCATGAGGCGGAGAAAGGACGAGCGAGTTCGATGGTCTTGAACTGCATAGGCCGAGACTTTTTCCGCCTCGCGAGAATCCAGGCGGGTGGTCATAACCACCGATGTGACATCCCTGGTAGCTGGAATGTCAGTTTCATTTCTTAGTGGCAATGAAATGGCAGGTGTAGACATAGGGTAAAATTTGTATACGTCACGTAGCAATGACGGAAGAATAGTCCGATAAATCGTACCAGTCAACAAATTAAGATGGAAATTTCACCCTTTGGGGAACGCCTTAAGAGCGAACGGCTGCGTCTCGGCTTTTCGCAAGAGGCATTTGCAGCGGTCGGCGGTGTCCGAAAACAAGCCCAAATTTCCTACGAGCAAGGGAAAACTCTCCCGGATATTGGCTTTATGGCCGCCGTCTCGAAGATCGGGGTAGATGTTTCATACGTGATATTTGGGACTGCAACTGCGGACGCTTTGACCTCTGATGAACAGCAGGTTCTCCAGGGATTTAGGCGGCTCGACATTATCGGCAAAGCTCGCGTGCTCGGTGTTATCGAAGGCGCGGCACCAGCGGAGGCCGGTCGCAAAAACGCCTCACACATAAGCGTCGGTGGCAGCATCGGCCAGCATATTGTTGGCGATATTCACGGGACGCTCCAAGGCCCAGTCATGGGCAACAAAATAGAGAAGAAGTAAAGAATATCGGTGTAGGGGTGCCGATTTCGGTTTGCGCGTGTCCTGGGGAGCTGCGCGCGTTTCAATTTGCCGTGACGCGTGACAGGGAGTTACGCGGAAGGTGTAAATCAGTAGGTTTTGAATGTCAGAAAAAATAGAAGCACAGGGCGATATCGGCCAGATTATCGAAGGCAACGTTCATGAGGCCCCGCGGTTTAATAACGTGGTAAATCTGAACTTGAGCGAAGCCAAAAAGGAAGTGCAAAGAATTACTGAGTACCAGAGAAAAAGAATCAATATGCTGGTGAAGGAGTGGGCAGCGATATGCGGTGATAAAGAGATCGAAATTTATAAAATTTTCATCGCAGATTACGGCCTCCAATATTTCCGGGAATTACCCATCGAGCATTACACGAAGGTCAAGGAGACACTCGAAGGTTGGATTGAGGCGGGCACTGCCAAAATTGATCGAGCCTTAGACCAAGCGCGTCTGCTGCCGCCGACTTCCGAACAGCACAAGGCCCATGAGTGTGCGGTCTGCAACGAAAAGGATGTAGCGATCGCCCGAGCGCAGAAACAAATGTTCGTCGTTGGGTTGCTGGTTTTGGTTCTGGCGATGACGTGCGGATGGCTACTCTACAAAATGCCCGCGCCGGCAGCACCAGAACAGGTTGCAGACAACACGTGTTTTTCTGAAGGCAAGGCGTACTCGACCGGCGGCACCATCAAAGTGGACGGCGATCTGATCAAGGAATGCATCTACGATGCGACGGCCGGTAAATCATTTTGGTCGAAGCCACGATAGTCAATCGGCGTTGTTTTCCGCGATGATCTCGCGGACCTCTTTGATTTTTGCCCACTCCAACGCAGCGGCGCGGGTGGCGCTTTGCTTGGTGGCATAGATCCGCGACAGTGTCTTGGAATTCTCGGCCTTGCCTGCCAGCTCGGTGCCCTTGTTGTTTTTCTTCTTCGCTTTGTCGTGCCATTCCGCTTTCACGCCGGTGATACCTTCCTCCGGATCGTGATCTAGCTCTCGCTCAGAATCGGCTTCCTCGGATTTCGTTTCAAACTCAATGCGCGTAGTAAAACCGCTGCCGCTGATGGAATGCGTGACGGTCTTCGATAGCCATTCGGTGGCGTCGATATCTGCCTTGAACCCGGAGACCACGACAGGCGATTGCGGCATGATGTGGGCATCACCAAGGGCGAGCTGCATCTCGAAGGTAGCCAGGCCACGTTCAATGCGCTGCCACTCGGCCACAGCGGCAGCACGCGCATCAGTCTCATTCGCGAACGTGGTGCGCAAGCGCTTGCTGTTGCCAGCCTGGCCCGCGACGACACTGCGGCGTCGCCCGTATTTCTCATCCATCCAAAACGCGCGCACGCCGCTATACGCGTCGGATTCCGAGCTGTGATATCGGTGCTGGTCGCCCAGCGCACGCACCACCTTCACCACTGGCAGCGGCTTGCCGCTGGCGGTGCGACTTTCGTTGATCGGCATGAACAACAACGTGTCATTTTTCACCGTGGCCACAGCATCATATTTCTTGCCCAGGCGACGCAGCAGTGCGGAATCGCTTTCATGCGTCTGGTCCAGATGCTTGATGGCGATGGAGCGCAGGCCGGCGGATATCCCCGATGCCAGGCCATTGCCGGCGGCGATAGCGTCCACCACGGCACCGAGCGTGGTCTCATGGAAACTACGGTCTCGCTGCTGCCGAAACGCATCGATCATGCTAGCCGACCTGGCGCGGATGGTGAGCCGATCCGGGGCACCGCTATGCTCCACTTCAGAGACCACGAACGCGCCCTTGTCCACCAGCGGCGAACCCAGCCAGCCAAGCGCGAAATTCAGCTTGGCGCCCTTCGGTGGAATCTTGAGCTTGCCGTCCGAATCGTCCAGCTCGATATCCAGTTGATCGGCCTCATCACCCCGGCATTCGCGCAAGGTGATGCTCATGAGCCTGTCCGAAACGGGGCGGCTGATATCCTTGTCTTCGATGACGATCCGGAAAGCTGGCGCGGTGGTCGTCATTGCCCAATGCCCCCGATCTTTCCGGCAGCACTGCTCATCGCGCTGGCCGCCCCACTGAGCTTACCCACTATCGCACTGGCCGTGCTTGTGACGCCGCCGATGGCACTGCCGACCACATCACGCGCTTTGTCGGCGATGCTGTTGGTGATGCCGTCGATGTCGACCATGTTGCGCAGATCCGAGATATCTCCCAGGCCCAGCGACGACAGCACGCTATCGTCAGTGCGTTTCAACTTGATGGTGAACTCGATGCGCTTGGCATCGCCGTCGCCATCCAGCACGGTGCGTCCCTCGTCCATGCTCTCGATGACATAGGAACCATAGATGCGCCCCGTTCCCTGGATCAAGAACCAGCTCTTGCCGGTGTCGGCCATCAGGCGCAGGGCATCCAGCGAGAAGGCGCTACCGGTCAGCTCCGGTGCAATCCAGCCCGTGAGGGTGATGAGATCATCCCCCTTGCCGGTGAACTGCACCGCATCGCGCCGGCCCACGCGGGCATTGCTGGCGAACTTCCATTGCGTCTGCCGCTGCAGCTCCTGATAAGCCAGCGTCGGCAAGCTGAAGACAAACATTCCCAAGACCATCATCATGACGTTTTTCCTTAATCCCAATCTGCGAGATTCGAGCGCTGGCGCGACGCCTTCATGCGGTCGCGACGGTCCAGCTCGGCGGCCACCGCACGGGCGATGGCTTGCTCATCCATGCCGGGCGTCGGCTGGATAATGATTTGCACGGTGTCGCCCTGGTAGACGACAGGCTGCCCGCCTGCAGCGCTGATCGGCGGGCGGCTGTCAAAGGCCATCGCCGGCACGCTGCCCGCGCCAATGGCCACGGCCGCACCGGCGCTGGCCAGCTTGCCGGCGATGCTGCTGACGGTAGACAGCGGGCCGTCCTGGCCGCGATTCAAGCCCACGGCCAGGCCTTGCATGGTGTAGTCGCCCAGCTCGGCAAAGACCCGGCTTGGGCTGTGAATATCGAGCTTTTCCTTGAACCAGCCAATGACACTGGCCCCGGCGCCCAGCACCGCATCCTTGACGGCGCCGATGCCGCTGGTGATGCCATTGACCAGGCCGCGCAGGATCATGGCGCCGAACTCGGTAAATTTGCCCGGCAGCTCGATGCCGAACCAGCTCAGTACGCCCGCGAAGGCCTGATAGAACAGCCCTGCCGGAGACCAATTCAAGATCAGCGCGCCAATGCCGGCCAGGCCGCCGGCGAAGGCACCGCGTACCTGCTGCCACAGGTTGCCGAAGAAGCCGGCAATGGGTTCCCAATTCCGGTACAGCAGATAGGCTGCGGCAGCGATGGCGGTCACCGCCAGGCCAATCGGGTTCATCAGGAAGATCCGTCCCAGCCACATGAAGACCGTGCCAACGCCGCGCAGAATCGGCATGAGCAAATTCCCTTGCAGCCCGATCTTGGCGAACAAAACGTGCAACATGGCATAGGGGCCGATAACGGACGCCAGGGCCAGCATCAGCGGCCCCATCACCACCATGATGGCGGCGATGGCAGAAAAACCCACGATCATGGCCTTGGCCGTGGCCGGGTTACGCTCCATGAAGCCGGTCAGCGCCTGGACGGCATTGGTAGCCATCTGCAGTCCAGAAGCGTAGAGCGGCAGAATCTTGGTGCCCAGCTCCAGTTTCAAGTCCGCCACCTTGGCCAGGGTTTCTAGTTCCTTGCCGCTGGCCGTGTCGCGCCCGAGCTTGTCGAGTTCGTCGATATTGGCGGCGCCCCGGTTCAGTTTCTCGTTCTTGTGGATCTGCGTACGCTGCTGGTACATGGTGGAGAAGAGCTGCGCGGCGGTTCGATTAGAGAAGATTCCGCCGATGGCGTCGAGAATTCCCTTTTCGTCCGTGACGCCCTTGCTGGCCAGTTGCGGCAAGAGCACTTTCTCCATCCATTCAAATTGATTCTCGCGGAACAGGTCCGCGCCCTTGATGGCGCCAGGATTCAGGAAAGAGACTTGGCCGGCCTTGTCATGCTTGACCTTGGATTGGTCGCCAATCAGGCCCAGGTCCGCCAGCATGCCAATGGACCGCTTGGTGGTGCGGCCCTGATAGAGGTTCTGGTAGGCGCTCATCATTGATGTGCCGACCCGGTTACCGCCCATTTCCTGCACCAGGGATTCCATCTGGTAGTAGAAGGCCTCATCCTTGATGCCCTTGGCCGCAATACCGCCCGTCTTGATCAGGTTCAGCCATTCGCTAGGCCCCACACGGCCACCGGTGGCGGTCAGCACTTGCTGCACCATGTTGGCCTGTTTGGAGAAGGTGGCTATGTCCTTGGTGCCGTTGCGCATTTCGATGACCTTCAGCATGTCCATGAACTTGCGCTCGTTCTCGGCACCCTCGGCCTCGCCATAGAAGGCGTGATTTCCGAATTTCATCTTGGCCATCATCGGCGCGACCATTTCAGCGTGGTGCGTATCGCCAAAGGCCGTAATGCCGTCGCGCAGCAATTGCAGGTTGTCCAGCTGGCTGGTGCCGTAGGTCTTCATGTCGCGCGCGAACTTGATCGCCTCGGCGGTCGCCGCCGGCCCCAGCCCGAGCGCCCGAACGCGCCCGTTCTCTGTTTCGTAGTGTTTGGCCTCTTTCAGACCGGCCAGCATCGGCGCGCCCATCGCGGCGCCACTGGCCGTGGCACCGACGCCGGCCGCTGCCAAGCCGCCGGCCGTACTGCGCAGCTTGTCGGCGCGCTGGCGCGCATTGGCCATGACCTGCTGCTGACGATTGCTGGCGGTCAGCTTCTTTTGCTGGTCAGCCAATTCGGCATTGGTGGCGGCGATGCTGTTCTTGAGCCAGGTCTGCGCGGTGGCGAGCTGGCGCGAGCCAATGCCGGCATCGGCCAGACGTTCGCGCAAGGCACGATACTGCGTGCCTTGCCGCTCACTGGCGTCCTGCAGCGACTTGACGCTGCGCACCGCCGCGTTGAATTCGCGGGTCATGGCGCGGGTCGGGTTCTCGGTAGCCTTCATCCTGGCCGCCAGCTCGGCGACACGCTGCTGCGCGGTCGCCAATTCGGCATTCGTCTTGCGCATGCCCTGATGCAGGTCGCGCAGGCCGTTGAGGTCGCTCTGCTGCTTGTTCAGCTCGCGCAGGCGGTCGCTGGTGTCCTTCAGTGCTCGGCCGGTGTCACGGGCGCCGCCGGCGATCTTCTTCAGCGGGGCGGTGATTTTCTCCATCATGGAGAACACCACCTGCATTTTCAGTTCATTTGCCATTTACTCTGCCCCGCTTCTTACTCGCGCGCGCTCGCGCCACTTCATGAGGTCTGCCAGCTCCAAGTCGTCCATCGCGGCCGGCGGCCAGTGGAATACCGTCGCGATGTCCGCCATGGCGTCTTCTACTTCGATTGGGAGACCAAGGCGCGGTCCGCCTTCGGTGCCAAAAAAACAGAGACCTCCATGCCGCACTTGATCAGGTCGGCCGGGTCCATGGCGGCCACATCGAACTGCGTCAGCGCGGGTTCGCTGATACGCGGCAAGACCACCTGCAGGGCACTCACGTTCATATTCATGAGATCCATCAGGCTGACGCCACGCAGGGCGCCGGACTTCGGGCGGCGCAGGGTCAGTTCGCTGATTTGGGTATTGCCGCGCGTCAGCGGCTCGTCCAGCTCAATGACGACGGTTTCGATCTTGGTAGCGGGTGCGGTGGTGGTAGTCATGATGTTTCCTTGTGAGATAGGGAATAGCGGAGAGGCAGGCGGCGGCGTGCTCCGGCTGGCCGTTACAGGCCGATGGCCTTGCGGATGTCGGCGCGGCGATCTTCACCGCCGACGATCTCGATGCCGTTCATGAAATCGAAATCGAACATGACTTCGTTGTCGATGGTGAGCTTGTATGCGCTCAGGGGCATGCTGAACTTGTGCGAGGTGTCATCGCCCACCTTGGCATTACCCATATCGACTTCTTTATAGCGGCCGCGCACGATGATTTCCACCGCCTGCACGGAACCGTCATCGTCGTTTTGATAGGCGCCCGCGAAGCGCAGTTGCACGGCGCCGTGGGACTTGGCCGCGTATTGCTTCAGTGCTTCCTTGACCAGGCCGCCGGCGGTCCACTCCAGCTGGATAGCTTCTTGGCCCAGGTCCACCGAGACGGGGCCGGACATGCCGCCCGCGCGATATTCCTCCATCTTGCGCGACAGCTTCGGCAAGGTCACCTCCGTGGCCATGCCGGCAAAGCTGATGCCGTTCTCGAACAGGTTGAAATCCTTGAGTTTGTGGGGCATGCCCATGTCTTGCTCCTATGATGTGATGTCGGGAGGCGGCCGGGCGTACCGGCCAACTACCCATTAGGCGGCGACGCGCGCGGCGAAGTCGGCCAGGTATTGGTCAGTGATGCGCTGCTGGAACAGCAGGTTTTCCACGGGAGGAACTGGCGTATAGCCGTAGTCGATCACGAGCTGGCCGGCCTTCAGGGTTTCCTTTTCGTTGAACTGCTCGTCGAACCAAGCTTCACCGTCGATGATGTAGCCGCTGGCCTTCAAGGATCGGAACTTGGCATTGATGCTCGCCACCAGATCCTTGACGAGCGAGGGCGTCATCGGCAGGTCGACATAGACCATGTGCGCCTCGGCAATGGTGTCGGCCAACACCTGTGCTGTGCGGGTGTAGTTCTCGAAGGGGAAGTAACCGCCCTGGATTTCGCAGGTGCGCGAGCCCCAGAAGCGATAGCCGCTCATGTTGATGAGGGTAGTCACTTCCTTGGCATTGAGCACGCCGGCGTCCGTCGCCGGGTCTTGCAGATCCCAGAATACGTCACGGTTGATGCCGGTCGGGCCGTTCACCACCACGTTGGAGAGGGTCTTGTGCCAGCCGGTCTGCTCGTCGATCTTGGCGCGCAGGCCCAGTGCATAGGCGACGGCCGAGATACTCACATCGGCGTTCGAGGACGTGTCCCACGACACGAATTCCGGCCAGATCAGCATTACTTCACGTTGCCCGAACTCCGCACGGTAGGCGGTGGCGGCCACCACCGTGGCGCAGTTCCAGCACGATGCGTAGACGAACGCGCGCAGGGTCTGCGCCAGGGAGGCCAGTGCATTGGTGACCGCCTTTGTATCCAGGCCCGGCGCCCCCAGGATGCGCGGCTTGATGCCAAGCTTGGCTTGCGCTGCCAACAGCGCCTTGGCACCCGTGTAGCGACCTTCCGGAGATACCCCACCGATGACCAGGCTGGTTTGCTCTGCTTCATCGTCCCCTTCGGCTACACGGACCAGGACGACCAGCGGTTTGGCCTGTGCCGCGATGGCTTCCAGCACGCGGCGCATGGTGCCACGCTTGCCAGCCTTGGCCTGCGCCGCGACGACGTTCGTGATCAGAACTGCGGTATCCAGCGGAAAGGCAGCAGCATCTGCATCATCGGCCGTGACGATGACGCCGATGACGGCGGTGGAGATGGTACGGATGGGGCGCGTGCCTTCGTTGATTTCGATGACGCGCACGCCATGGTGATAGTCAGCTGCCATATTGATAACTCCTAGTGAGTACGGTTTAGGCTTGCGCCAGGGATTCTGCGGTCGGCTCTTCCGCCGGTTCCGCCGGCGCGGGAATTTCTTCGATGACCCACTCGCCGGCGGTGTCGTATTCCGGATCCATCGGACGGAAGGGCGAGAGCCAGCGCGCGCGGTGGCCAGTCGGGATTTCCGGCACGGCTGTCTGCACCGCCTGATAAGGCACGTTAAGACGATCCTCCATTGGGAAGGGGTAAGCAGTCACGGTATGCAGAAAAATGCCGTTGTCGTCGGTCTGGTAGCAAGTAATCGGGGGCATGATCAGAGGTGAATACGTGGATTGAATGCGGTATGTTTGGGGGCTGTTTCTGCGCCTGCGATGCCGGCGGCCACAACACCGGTCACGGCCCGCGTGCCAATGGCTTGCGAGCCCCCCGCGCCGTAGGGAACGACATCAGTGCCGCCCACCCCGCTGGAAAAGATCAGGCCGTGGTTGTGGTCCTTGACCGTGTCCCCCTTATAAGCGCCGAGCGTGCGCGCACTGCCGTTATCGGCATCCGTGCCGGTGAAACGGGGAAACACGTCGCGCAGATCTGGAAAGCGGAAGGTATTGGCATCCACGTCGGCAAACTTGAACGCCTTCGCCGTCCAGTTCGCGGCGGCAACGCTATGCCCGTTCTGCTGTGCCCATGCCCAAATCGATGCTTGGCTAACCTTCGAGCCAAGCCCGCCGACCAAATCGGCCTCATACGATCGAGGTGCAGCCGTGGTGCCGAATTCCAATGCACCACAGCGCAAGGTCCGGTAACCATGAAACTCGCCAGTGCCGGCTACGTCCACCCACTCCATCAGGCCAATGCTCTTGACCATCACGACATCGACCAGCTTCTTTGCAGGAACGGCCGTCAGGAAGGGAATCACGCCCGCCATGGCTTGCGCAATCGCGCTGGCGACAAACTCGATATTGGCCACCTGTCCCACATCGGCACCGGCCGCCGGGGTAGGTGCTACCGGCTGGCCAGTGAACACAGGTGATTTGAGTGGTGCCAAGTCGGCATGCGTGTGCGCTTTCGGTGCCGCGTAGGCCACGATGGCATCATCCGCATATTTGCGGGTGGCCAGCACCACCGCCGGGTCAATTTTCAGCTCGACGGCTGCGGTGCTCGACACCAGCAGGACGACGCGCACGACCTGATCCTTTCCGGCACCATCACTCAGCAAAGGCTTATAGCTGGGCGGGCAGTTCGCTACTGCGCACAAGTTGCCGGCATCGTCGAAGATGCCGATTTCACGCACCCACCAACCGCCGACATCGGCCGGCAACACCTGTTCGATGATGATTTGGCTGGCGTTCTTCGGATCCTTGTCGAGAGTGTTGATCGGGGCGCGGCGCTGTTCCTTGATCAGGCTTGTCTGCTTGCGGTCGGGCACCGGCACAACGCCATTACCATCGCCCACGGCCATGTGCGTGAGCTTCAGCGGAATGCCCAGCGCCAAGGCATTAGCGATTCGAGCCTCGCCAATCTCGGTCGGAATAGAAAAATAGGTGCTCATGGGTAGATGCTCATGATTTCAATAATGTGGGTGGCGCAGCTGATGAATGGCCCGCCGGCGGTCTCTATGCTGTCAGGGGACCAGGGATAGACGGTGACGGCCTCGCCAAACTGCGCGTATGCGCCCACGTTGATCTGTCCACGGGACTCCAGATGGATGCGCAGCCCAGTCAGATGACGCGATAGCGGCTTGGCGTCGTCAATGAGGCGTTCCATTTCGAGGAACGTTTCATCGGTGATACCTGAATCCAGCACGCCGACCTCAAGAGCGAAGGTGCCGCGCGGGCCGCGTGGTTCGGTCTGCCACCATTCACTGATCTTGATGATGTAGCCCAGGGACTCCACGACGCCGCGTACGGCAGCGATGGTGCCCTTGTGCTGGTGGATGTAGCGGGCGGCCTTGATCGTGCCGCGCTTTATGGTCTCGGGCCAGGTATCGTCCCAGCGATCCACCGAAAAGGACCAAGCCAGGAAGGGCAGCAACTCTACCGGGCAACGGTCGGGATTCCACAGCAGACGAAGCGGCACCGGCGTGTCGGCCAGGGCGGCGCAGGCGCGCGCAAGAGCCCGCTCCAGGGGCGTGGTATTGGGCGGCAGGGTCGGGACCGGGTTATACATCGTCCACCTCTTCCAGCACCTCGGCGGTGATTTTGATGCCGGTGCAGCGTGCCGCCTGCGTGCGCCCGCACAGGATGTCCGCCGCTGGGGATTTCACGACGACATTGCGCACGCCTTCGACCTTCAGCGCTGCCACGTAGGCATTACGATAGACGCTATAGCCCAGCGGGCGCAGCGGCTTGGAGATAGCGGCCGCGTTCGACCGGGCTGCGTTCAGAGCGATGGGCGCCTCTGGCCCCTTCTCGACATACACCACCGCTTCCAGCTCGTAGCCGGTGACCTGGCCCTGTACCACCGAGACCAGATCGCCCAGGGGCCGGACATCCTCGGCCGACAGTGCGGCATCGACGGTTTGCAGCAGGTCGGCCGGCGCCTGCCAGTCATCCGAGTTCGCCAAGACGGCCACCACGACTTCGCACGGTGCCGGGCTGACGGCGCGCGCGTCAAGCACGCGGCCGTCAGCACTGCGCGCATGGAATTCATAGGCATTGCGCGGGCCGGCCGTCGAGAGCGCGTCAGGCGCTTCCTGAATGCGCAGACGGTACGCATCGTCACCTTCCAAGACCTCGGCCACCGGTGGGGAGGCGTCCGGATCAGCTTCGACCAATACCAGGCGCTTCACGTTGGTATTGGCGCCGATCTGGTCGAGGTCTGCTCCGATGGCAAACGACAACATGACTGCCTTGGCGGCATCGTTGACGCGGTTGCGCAGCAACAGCTCTTGATAGGCGTTCTCCTGCAGCAGCTTGGTAGCCGGCTCAGACTCCAGCGACAGCACATTGGCAACGGCCTCGCGCTCGTCTTCCGGCAGGAGCTCCAGCACGGCCGCCTTGCGACTGGCCAGGATGGTTTCGAAGTCCAGGGTCTCCAGCACTTGCGGTGCCGGCAGCAGGGACAGGTCGATGGGCGAGCTCATTGCGTCACCCCTTCGCGGATCTGCACAGAGAATTCGACAGCGGTGCCATTGGTCACGCCCTGCAGCACCACAGAGATTGCGCCGCTGGCATCCCGGTTGAGGTTCACCGACGACAACGAAATGCGGGGTTCCCACAGCGTCAGGCGATAGGCCACGGCGGCGTAGATGCGCATGACCGTCACCCCATTCAGGGGCTGGTCGATCAGCTCGGGGATTTCCGACCCATAGGCACGGCGGTAGATACGAGTGCCCAGCGGCGTCATGAGGATGTCGCGCACGGACTGCCGGATGTGATCCAGCAGAGATAGGCTGCTGCCGGTGGACGCATTCATGGCGATCATGGCAGCGGTGCTCCGGATTTCTCATCGCCGCGCTTGATCTCGCCGTGCGGATGGGTGCGCAGACTGATATTGCCGGCCTTCACGTCGCCGGTCGCATTCACCTCACCATTGATGACCATCGCGGCGCCACCGTCGCCGCCCTGTACCTTGGCGCCATTATTCAACGCGCTGAAGCCTTCCACCACCAGATTGCCCTTGATGGTTACATTGCCGGTGCAGGTGGTTTGTGGCGCGTCAGCGGTCACCGCGTCGGCCTTCACCAGGGCCGAGCTGCCGGCCGGCAGGATGGCCGACAGGGAGTGCTTGCCGAAATCATAGAGCACCACGGCGCCGTCCGGGTAGTGGATGGCGCGGATGTTGAGGGAGGTTTGCGGCGCCGGGGACTCGGCCGAGAACAGGCCGGCCAGGACTTTACCTTGGGTCAGGTCGCCATTGGGCGAGAAGACGATGACTTGCTCGCCTACGGACGGCGGGCACCACTCGATGACGTCACCCGCGCGCAGGGCAATCCACTGCAGCCAAGTGGTGAGCAAAGTCGGAGACAAGCGCACGCGCACCTTGTCGGCATTGATCTCGGCAATCTTGCCGGTACGGATCAAATTGGGAATGGTGCGAACGAGTTCGGAGAGGTCGGGCGTCATGCAACCCATGTTGCCGGATCGCGCGCGAGAAGGCACTTTGCGGCGGGTTGTTATCCCGGATATTGCCGCTGCACTCTCAATATCCGCAATATTTCAACTGAAATGGGACAGTGGCTCTCTGCAATTTAGGCGTAACGCATAGAGAGCAAGATACATCCATACCGAATCTGGATTCGGGTTCAACCTAAAGGAGAACATCATGCGTACCTATCTGGCACTACTGGCACTCACCGCAGGTCTGCTCGGAACATCTGGAGCCTATGCCGCCGACACCATCATGTCGACTTCTATCGATTGGGACTTGCTGGGTGAATGGATGCGCGAAGCCGGTCGGATGCCTCCTGGCTGAACAGCCTCACGTCTCAATCCAACTTTAGGAGAGTAACTATGCGTATCTATCTCGTGTATTTCTTGGTGGTAGTCGGACTCATCGCCGCGTCTGGTGCTCGCGCAGGACAAACTTGCTACGAGGAGCCAGACGCTCACGGCGCACGGTGCGAGTTGATGAGCACCGCACTGCGCTAAAAGGACGGTTGGTCCAATCTGAGATTGGGCCAGCCGCGATCGCTCGGCATGGCCGAATCGAATATTTGTGGAGAGTTTTTGAGAACGCGGCTACCGGTGCTGATATCCCCGCTATTGATGCTTGGTGGAACTTGGTCTGTTCTCGCTGGCCGTACTGGAGCCCGTAGATAAAGCGTAGTTACGATGGTTTTCTGCGCTCGCAACTATTTAATATCGTCGTTCGAGGCCGCAGTGAGATCCGAGTATTCAGCTATGTACATCTCTACCTGAAGGCTCAATATCCTCATCTCCCCCAGCATTTTCCGCAGTGCCCGCATCCCTTCTCGGCATTGCTCGCGCTCAGGTGGAATTCCCATATTCAGGTCTTCTACCGAGGTGAGTACAGCTTCGCATACCTTATTCAATTGCTGTAGCTCAGCGATTTGATTCGCGAACTTTTTCTTTTGCTCCATTTTTTGTCCCGCTATCTGAGAAGAGTTTAAAACAACTCGACAAGTCCTTTATATTTGCAGTTTATAGCAAGGTCATGTCACTTTGTGAGATGTTCCAAAAGGCTCCGACGAAGCTCTGCAACGTCGCTTGCCGAGAAGCCCAGCAGTGGACGGGCAGGATATTTGAAGCTCGGGCCGCGAGGCGCCACCTTGTCTTTCAGGCCCTCATGATGCACGCGTGCGATACGCGCCACCTTGCCGAAAAAGCCGACTGACGCCTGATTGGCGTCTGCCTGGACTCGCAAGAAGGTGTTCGTCCGCAGCTTGTTGAACATCGCCGCCTTCTGCCTCTTGATCCGACCAGACTTGCCGCGCAGTTCCTTGCGATTCTTGCGCGCCGGATAGGGCGTGCCGTCAGGCGCAACCTGCTGGGCAATCTGCCGGGCATGCTCCCTTCGCAAATCGTTGGCGACCTGGCGCACGAGCTGACGCCGTTGCGCCGGCTGCGCCTTAGCGATGAGGGCTGCAGCCCATTCTTCCAGGCGTTGCAGATCATCGCTCATGGCAGTGACGGCACATCCCATTCGGTCAGCAAGCTATCGCCCTGGTAGAGCTGCCAGAAATCATCCGCGAATGGGGGAGTGAGGTGCGGCTCGCCTGCGTGGATGATTTCCAGCCGGCCGCCATCTTGCCGCTTCACAATGGTGCGCTCGGTGAGCGCCAGCTTGATCGACAGATCGAGGGAATCGGCGCTGTTCATGTCCACTTCAAAGCGGATGGCCTTCTTGGCGTTCTCGGGATTCGCGAAGGCTTCACGCTGATGAACCCGCATCCAGGCCAGCAGCGGCACGAATACCAGATCGAGGTCCAGGCCGATATCGGTCAAGATCAGGTTCAGCACGTAGTCATACTCGAAAGACAGACCGGCCGTGCCGGTCGCCCGCGAGCCGCCCTCATCGATGAAGATGTGCAGCTTGTCAGGATTTTGCGCCAGATCCTTAATGGCCTTGCGCAGGTAATCCCGCAGGTTCTTGGGCTTGTACATTCAGTTTCTCGCGCAAGGCGTTGTAGGCGTCGATCAGGGCATTGCTTTGTCGGATGGCGTCATCACCTTCGCTGGCGATGTCATCAAAAAACTCTGCTGCCGCTGGCGTAAGTTCGGCTCGCGCTTCCTGGCCAGCTCCGCCGGCAGTGCTGGTATCTGTGCAACGGGCCCCGGCGGACACTGCAGCGACGACGGGGACTGACAGCCGGATAGCGCCGCTGCGCACGCCAGCAATGTAAGTGTCTTTCTCATGGCGGGCGGTATCCCTTTCATTCGTGAGCTTGTCGGTAATGGTCTGGATGGCATCGCGTGCGTTGCGCTCGGCCTGCAGAACCTGTTGCGTGCGTTCGGCCCTGGCGTCGGCCGCTGCCTGATTGGCCACGGCAATACCGGCCTTCAGCTGGCCAATGTCAGCATCCTTGCGCCATCCCTGGATGGCCCAGGCGGATGCAAAGGCCACCGCCAGCAAGCCGACGCCGAGCCCGGCACGCAGGCAGGTGCGCCAGGTGTCGGTCAGCGTCATGCCAGCACCCCGCCGGCATCCAGGAAGGCCAAGCGCAGTTCCTCGCTGGTTTTCAGGGTCGGCAGCACGATGGCGTCACCGCCTTCCCGCGTAAATGCCTTTTCGAGATCCACATAGCGATGCTCGAACTGACCATAGCCGGCGCCCGGCAAGGAAGCCCAAATGTTCTTGCACTTGGCGATGGCGTCCGCCAAGCGGCCGGCGTCGATATCAGGTAACGCCCGGCATTCCTTGATCTGCTGCAGGGCGATGGCGTCTTGCACGTCCGGACCGAACCCGGTCAGCCCAAGCTGCTTGCGGTAGATATCGTAGTAGCGCATCAGTAGCTGATAGCCTCCGGCGGCGGTAGACCAATTCTTGATGTGGGGAATCCAGACCCGCACGCGCGGATGATCGGCGTAGCTGGTAAAACGGGTGCGGCCGACGATCTGGTCATAGCCGCGGTCGCGCGTGGTCGGCGAATTGGACGTGCCTTCGGAGAAGCGCAGCATGCCCAGGAAGGCGCGGCGGTTGTCGATAGCGTTCACAGCGTTTCCTTCACGTCGCGCGCCAGCTCGGCAATGTCCTTGCCCTGGCGCCGCTGAAACCACAGCGCCACGGCCCGAGTGATCCACCAGGCCGGCGCGCCCACCATCAAATCGACAGGCTTCGGCCCCAGCACGGCGGCAATCGTCGGCACATGCTGCAGCAGAACCGAAAACACCAGGTCGCCGAACATGATGGAGAAGGCGCCAGCGCACGCCAGGCGCACCACGAATTCCTTTTCGTTGAACGAGCCATCAGCATTGCGCGGCGGCAGGACGATATACAGCAGCGCGGCGCCGACCATGCCGAGCACGGCCTTGATGCCGTAGATTTTCAGGATGGCAGCGATGCCACCAGCGGATTCTGCTGCCATAACTTGGTTTCCCCTTGTCAGTGTTTTCGTATTCATGTTGTCAATCCCACAGGCTGATGCTGTCTTGCGTGGTGCTGGGCGCTTCTACTGCTGCAGGCAGCGTGACCATCGTTCCCGCTGGCAGCACGGCGCCCAGGGCTGCCAAGGCAGGATTGAGCGCTAACGCCTGCTCCACATAGCCGCTACTGGCGCCCAGGTAGCGAAACACCAACGCATCGAGCGTGTCGCCCTGCTGGCTGCGCACCTGCATCAGATCAGCTCCACAGTCGCATGCGTGCGGCCGAGAATGTCGTTGATCGCCCAATGCCCATTACGGCGCTGCACGTCCGGGGCCGTCTCCATCCATTCCATGTTTTTCTTGTCGGTCAGGGCACTCGCGGTGGTGTCGTAGTCGCGATAGCTCTCGAAGATGTCCGCCTTGGCGAAGCTGTAGACTGCCCGGCGGTAGTGCGCGATGTACTGGCTTTCGCCGTCCACCTTGAGCGCGGGCACCTCTTCCAGCTTCTGGATACCACTGGCCAGGTGGCCCGCCTGCCAATCCCGCAGCAGCCGATTAGTGGTCAGGATCGCGTCCACCAGGGCCGGGCGCAGTCGTGCGTCCGTCACCGTCGAATCCAGCCGCATGGCGTCCCGCATGGCCGGCATGCTGATGTCGGGGAAAAAGCCGTCATTGGTGATGGCCTTCACATCGGCCGGCATGGTCGTCCCCGCCGTTACCGGCACCTCGTCGATATAGCTCATGGTTTTGAAATTAGTGGGGGGCGGTGGCCGAGACATCCGACGAACAAGGTCGCTTCCGTCTCGGGCCGCCCCTGCGCCGTGGGGTGCCCTTTACTTGACCGGTTCGGCGAACTTCTTGAGTCGCCGCTCCAGCCGCTCGATTTCCTTCTTGACCCCGGCCGCCTGATGCAGCTCGCTCGCACGGATGAGGTGCTGCAGCGAAGCCGTAGCCTGGTCGGCCGTGGCCGCCGTGATGTTCTCGGCATCCACCTGATTGACCAGCTCCAGCAGGGCCAGGCCCAGCGCCTTATGCACCTTGGCGCGCGCTTGGTCGGGCGTGTCGGCATTGCCGGTCATGGCCAGCACCTGCTGCAGGATTTCGGCCGCGCGGGCCGGGTCATCCTTCAGCTTGCCGCCCAGGCTGGCGCCCGCGAAATCGTCCTGCAGCAGTGTGGGCAAAGTACGGTTGTAGCGATCCGGTAAAGTGAACTTGTGTTCCAGCGCATAGGCCGAGAGCTGCAGGGCGCGTTCGTAGTCACCGACATCGATGTGCCACACCAGCACATTGACCAGCACTTCGTCGTGGGCGCCCCGGCCGCCCGACAGCACGCCATCAATCCAGTCCTGATAGGCCGGCAGCAGGGTGGCCTTCATCTCGATCTTGCGTTCGATGGATTGGATGTTGGACAGCGTGCGCCGGTCCTCATGCAGCTTCATCAGCATCAGCTCATAGGCGCTGCCGGTGGTCACGCCGCCCGGCTCGCCGGCGGACGCCGCCAGCTTGCCGAGCATGCGCTCCCGGTGGCGCGCAGCAGGAGACAGGCGGGACATCAGGCACCGCCCGCTACTGCATCCTGCAGCACCACGTTTTCCACCAGGGCGGCCAGGCCCTCATCCTCGATCACGTAGGCGTCATTGGACGATTCATAGTTCTCGATACGGTCGGCCTTCGGCTCATCGACCACGCGACGGCGGCGGCCGCCGTTCTGGAAGTAGATCGACAGGTTGTCCAGGCGGGTAATCAGCATGGCATTGGCCGGGAAGGACGGCACGCGCACCGCCGGCAAGCCGCCGATACGCTTCTGGCTGATGATGATGTCTGCGGCCAGGGTCTCAGTCGGGGCCTTGTCCTTGTTGATGAGCGGGAAATACTTGTCGTGCAGCAGTTCACGGCCGACGATGACCACGAGGCCCGTATCGTCCTGATACCACGGGTCCAGATTGGTCACCGCGTCATACACGGCAGCATCGAGGTTCACGTAATCCGCACCGGCACCACCGCCGATGATCACCTTGCCGGGCAGGTCCTGGCCGACCAGGCCCATGACGCGCTGTGGAGAGTTCTCGCGGATCTGTTGCAGCCAGCCCTTGTTCACGTCCTGCAGCAGCGGATACTGCGTCAGATTGGTATCGGCCGCGACTTTCACGCCGTTGAAACCGATCATGATGCGGTCCAGCGCCTGGCGCTTCAGGATCGCATTGGCCACGCGGGTCTGGAAGTCTTTGAACTTGGCCCAGGCATCCAGCTTGGCATAGGTGATGTGCGTGTCGAAATTGGTCTTCTCGCAGCGATAGCGGGTATTCGTCATGGCCGACGCATCGCGGGTGCTGCGGCGCTTGTCGCCGCGCGTGTCGGTACGGCTGGCAATGGGACCGGACACACCCAGGCCGATTTTCTCGCCTTCCAGCTCATCCACGCCGATGATGTTGATGCTGCCCAGGAATTCGGACGATTCCTGCATCTTTTCTTCCAACTTCTGCTGCACGCTCGGATCCACCGAGAAGGTGGAATGGACGGCGCCGCCGGCAACATCGTTGAGCGTCGCCAGGCGCGAAGTGTAGGCGTTATAGGCGGCGCGGGTCTGATTCTTCATGTGTTCTGCTCCAGTGAAATGCGGAAATGGTGTACTTGGTCGGCCGGCAGCTTAGAACTCGGTCTGCACGGTGCCGCTGTTGCCGCCGCCGGTGGCCGGCGGGCGCTGCACGTTGCTCTTGTCGGTCAGGTTGATGGTCTGGCGGAACTGCTCGGCAGCGGTCGATTCGTCGCCGACGCGCTTTTCCAGCTTCTCCAGGCGGGCGACAGCTTCGGCTACATCCTTGCCCGCATGCGCGGCCGCCTGCGCAAACTCGCCGACCTTCTCGGCCACGGCGGTCATGGCGGCAACCACGTCGGCATGCTGGGCATCGGCCTTCTTCTCACCACCCCCGATGCGACTGAACAGTTGCTTGATGGTCTCGGCGACGCTCGGGCCGTCTTCCTCGAATTCGAGCTTGGCCTCGATGGCTTCAGAGAACAGGTTCTCCGGCTTCAGCTTGCGGGGAGTAAAGGGCGAGGCCTTGGGATTGGTGGCCGAGAACTGCAGAATCTCGGTGCCCAGGCTCGCGGGGCTGTCGGTCACGGCCAGGCCGACCAGATAGGAGCTGCCGGTATCCGCAAACTTGTCGGCCAGCTCGATGCTGGTGAAGATCTTCTGGCGATCCTTGTTCATGGCGATCAGCGCAGGCGTCGGCTCAATCTGGGCGAACAGGGCCAGCCGCTTGCCGTTCTCGGTGTCGACCTCTTCGGCCTTCACTGCCAGCACATCGCCATAGGCCTTGAACGGACCATCAGGAAGCAAGCTGCGCAGGTGTTCGACCCACACGCGAGCGCCGTAGGTTTTCACGTTGTAGCTGTCGGCCATTTGCTGGATTTGCTCGCGGCTGATGCTACGGCCGTCGGTGGTCGCGCCTTCAGTCGCGACGCGGAAAAATTTGCTCTTGGTTGCCATGAGTTTTCGCGCTCGTTATCGGTTGATCGGATAACGTCATCTTCTGCCGATGGGCGAAATGCATCAATGAACTGAGGGTTGAAAAGGGGGATAGCGACTCGGCAAAGTCCCCGCTACGCGCGCGCGCCGCCTACGCTTGCGGCATGTTAGAAATTCCAGAAGACATCAAGGACAACATCGACCAGGCGACAGAGCCTCGGCACGTTGCGCGCCGGCTCTACTTCGAAGGCTGGCGCATCTCGTCGATTGCGCGCCATCTGAAGATCAAGCGATCTACCGTCAATAGCTGGAAGCACCGCGATGAATGGGAAAAGGTCTCGCGCCTTGAGCGCGTAGAGATTGCCCTTGAAGCGCGCATAGTGCAACTGATCGCTAAGGAAGTAAAGGGCAATGGCGAGTACAAGGAACTCGATGCACTGATGCGCCAGCTTGTGCAGGCCGCGCGCGTACGCCGTTATGAGCAGCCGGGCGGAAACGAAACCGACCTTAATCCCAAGATTGCCAATCGCAATGCCGGACCGAAGAAGAAACCGGTGCGCAACGAGTTCAGCGAAGAGGCACAGCAGCGCATTGTCGAGGCATTCAACGATTCTCTGTTCGACTACCAAAAGGTCTGGTATCGAAACGGCAGCGAGCGCACGCGCATCATCCTGAAATCGCGTCAGATTGGCGCAACGTGGTACTTCGCGCGCGAGGCGCTGATTGATGCGATCCAGACCGGACGCAATCAGATTTTTCTGTCGGCCTCGAAGTCGCAAGCGCACGTCTTCAAGCAATACATCATCCAGTTTGCAAAGGACGCTTGCGGCGTGGAGCTGTCCGGCGATCCTATCGTCTTGCCCAATGGCGCGCATCTGTATTTCCTCGGCACGAACGCACGAACTGCCCAGGGCTATCACGGCAACTTCTATTTCGATGAATTCTTCTGGACGCACAATTTCACCGAGCTGAACAAGGTGGCGTCCGGCATGGCCTTGCACAAGAAGTGGAGAAAAACCTACTTCTCCACGCCCTCGGCCACCACGCACCAGGCTTATCCCTTCTGGACCGGTGAGGCATTCAACAAGCGCCGCGCCAAAGGCGAGAAGGTCAACATCGATGTGAGCCACAAGCGCCTGTCATCGGGATTCACCGGTGAGGACAAGATCTGGCGGCAGATTGTCACCATCATGGATGCTGCGGCCGGTGGCTGCGATCTTTTCGACATCGATGAACTGCGCGACTTCGAATACTCGCCGGACCAGTTCGACAACCTCTTGATGTGTAACTTTATCGACGATTCCGCGTCGGTGTTCCCCCTGGCCGACCTGCAGCGCGGCATGGTGGATTCGTGGGTGGATTGGGATGACTACAAGCCCTTTACCGCTCGCCCCTTCGGTCACCGGCCTGTGTGGATCGGCTATGACCCGTCCCTGACCGGCGACAGCGCAGGCTGCTCGGTGATCGCGCCGCCATTGGTCCCTGGCGGCAATTTCCGCATTCTGGAACGCCACCAGTGGCGCGGCAAGGACTTTGCGGAACAGGCCGCGCTCATCAAGGAAATGTGCGGCCGCTACAACGTGCAATACATCGGCATCGACACCACCGGCATGGGCGTGGGCGTCTATCCGCTGGTGAAGCAGTTCTTCCCCGGCGCCACCGCCATCAGCTACTCGCCCGAAGTCAAAACACGGATGGTGCTCAAGGCACAAAACATCATCCGTAGTGGCCGCCTGCAGTTCGATGCGGGCTGGACGGACATTCCGCAGTCCTTCATGGCCATCCGCAAGATCCTCACGCCCAGCGGGCGTGCCGTCACCTATGACGCCGGCCGCTCGGAAGAAACCGGGCACGCTGACTTGGCTTGGTCCGTCATGCACGCCCTCGACTACGAGCCCTTCGAAGGCACCACCGCTAACAACACCTCTTCCATGGAGTTCTTCTGATGAAACACAGAGCACGCCGCCGCGCGGCTGCATCCGCCAACACCGTGCCGGCCAAGGTCGATGCACCGCCGCCAGCCGTTGAGGCATTTTCTTTCGGCGACCCATCACCCGTGCTGGAAGGCCGCGACATGCTTGCCGATGTCGAGTGCTATCGCAATGGCGACTGGTACGAGCCGCCATTAAGCATGGTCGGCCTGGCCAAGTCCTTGAACGCCAGCGTTCACCATGCCAGCGCGATCTGGTGCAAGGTCAATATTCTGGCTTCCACCTTCCAGCCGTCCTCCGTCTTGTCGCGCGGCGACTTCACGCGCCTGGCATTGGACTTCCTGCTGTTCGGCAACTGCTATGCCGAGCGGCGCGAGAGCATGACGGGCAAGCTCTTGAACCTCAAACCGGCATTGGCCAAATACACGCGCGTCGGCGTAGAGCCAGGGCGCTATTTCTTCGTCAACGGCTGGCGCGATACCTACGAATTCGAGCGGGACGGTATCTGGCACCTGCAGGCCCCGGACATCAATCAGGAAGTGTACGGCGTGCCGCAGTACGTGAGCGCGCTGCAGTCTGCTTGGCTCAATGAGTCCGCCACGCTCTTCCGCCGACGCTACTACCTCAACGGCTCTCACGCCGGCTTCATCCTCTACATGACCGACACAGCCAGCAACGTCAATGACGTAGACAAGCTGCGCGAGGCGATGCGCAACAGCAAAGGGCCGGGCAACTTCCGCAACTTGTTTGTGTATGCACCAGGCGGCAAGAAAGACGGTCTCCAGATCCTGCCGGTCTCGGAGATCGCTGCCAAGGACGAATTTTTCAACATCAAGAACTGCACGCGCGACGACGTGCTGGCCGCGCATCGCGTACCGCCGCAATTACTCGGGACGATGCCCAACAACACTGGCGGATTCGGCGATGTGACGAAGGCCGCTGCCGTCTTCGGTTGCAACGAGATTGAGCCTTTGCAGGCGCAGTTTCTTTCCTTGAACGAGTGGGCGGGCCAGGACGTGGTCCGCTTCCGTCCCTATCAACTTCCTACCAATGAGGGCATTTAACCATGAGCGATCACGCAGATAACGCTGACAACAAGATCTATCGGACTATCGCGGCTGGCTTGGCAGCGGCCCGGCGCGCACCAGCAATGCTGCCGGACTGTCGCTGCCACTTTTGCGACGAAACAGTAGATGCGGAGTTTCTGTTCTGCAATTCTGATTGTCGAGATGATTTCGAGCGGCTCGCGAAGGCAGCGCAGATCAAAGGCCGATGAACGTTTTCTCGCACCTCGGGAGCTCCACTTTCCCCTCAGCAGTTATGTCTCAGAAATGACGCCGTTTTTCATCTATTTTCCTTAAATGGCGATTCCTGCAGGGCGAGATCCAAGCAATGAAATATCTGTGATTTCACACCATAATAAACTAATCAACAATGCCCTGACGGGCAAATAGCCCAAAGAGGGGACAGATCATGCTAGAGAGAACTCGCACTCTGCTGATCGTTGAGGACGACAAGGATGTGCGCGCTATTTTTGCAGAGCTTTTCGTGCAAGAAGGCTATAACGTGCTGGAATCCTCCAACGGAGCTGAAGCGTATGACACGCTGCTTGGCGTGGACGTGAAGGTGGACGCCATTCTTACCGACCTCCGAATGCCGGTCATGAATGGCCTGGAGCTTGCTACCAAGATCAAGAATGATCCGCATTTTTCTTCGACGCCCGTGGTTCTGCTGAGCGCGACTCCGATGCAAAACTCTTGGGAAGCCCGGAGAACCTTTGACGCGCTACTGGTAAAACCGTGTCCCCTATCCTTGCTACTCTCCACCATTGAAGCGGTTCAGCCCTCAAATGCGAATATCGCATTGCAGGGCGGACATGAAGCTACTTTTCGCTAAGTAGAGCTGTGCACGTCCATCTCGCGAGCGATTTTCAGATGGGCCGTCCAGATGCCCATACTTCGTAAACTAGTGAAGTCAGGATAAACGGCTGTCGTATCTCGCACGAGCTCAACATTAGAACCACGGCGTAGCTCAAGCGCCATCCGCCAGCCCCCATCGATCTCATAACCGATGATAGTTACGTCGACGCCTCTGTAAGTGAAGCAGAATGTTTGCGATGTCTTCATGAGTCTTCTAGAAATACTCAGCCAGACAGAGCGTCTTTAGAGATTGTTGGCAAAAGCTTGTGATTATCTGTGTTTTTTATAGCTGTTGCATCATTATATGCAGCGCACAGAGCACTACAAGCTGAGCGACAAGTCCCCCGTGTTGGGCACAGCCAATGCCCCGCAAAAAAAACGACATAAAGTTGCCGACCAGTGTCGCCTAGAGTATCGAGCTTCTGATGAATACTGGCGTGCAGCCTCCCAGCGGAAGTCATTAATCTTTATAAATAATTTTCAGGAAAAGCCTGATCGATTAATTGAAGGCTTCCGCGCAAGATGGGAAACATCTTCATCTTCCCCCACTTCACCACTAACGCTACAGCTCCTGAATGCTCCGTTCCTCAAAGGAAGGAGGTTTTTTGAAATGCACCTGTGCTGCACAGCGGCGAAATATCAGGTACTTCCCGATATCAACTCCTTTCTCAGCCAGGTATAACTAGCCAATGAGGGGATCAAATGAAAACTGAAAATTTAAATGAGATCGTAGGGCGCTATTTGCTCACAATACGTGAAATCGCAAAGAAAGCAGCTCAAGGGGAAATTGTCGGCGACCTAGTGCGGACGCAGGTCAAAAAATGTCTGATTGAGATGCACGCCGCGGGAGCAGAGCCTGCCGATATACGCGCAATCTTCGATGATTTAGAGGGGTGCACTCACTCCGAAAGTGCTATATCGGAGGCAAAATTCTGGCAGCTTCTAATGACCGCTAAACTTCACGTCGAATTTCTTCTTTTTATAGAGGAAAACCATCAGTCGGCCGCTACTTCGAGTGGGCCCATCAAGGACAGATTTAGCGTCCATTAATTGGCTGATAGTGCCAGTGTCTCGCTGCAACTTCTAGGTCGGAACACCCTATGCAGCGACTGAGCCTACAACTACGCAGTTCCGACCTTTTTCCTTGGCCTTGTAAAGCGCCCCGTCCGCTCGGCGAATAGCGTCTTCTTGAGTTAAATCTCCAATCGACGCCATAGCCAATCCTACGCTGATAGTTATATTTTTTACCGATGGGAATTCAGCCGCAGCGACAATCTCGCGGATTTTCTCCGCCACAGTAAATGACTGCTCCTCCGAAATCACAGGCGCGAGCAAAACAATAAACTCCTCTCCTCCGTATCTGGCAACAAGATCCGTGCTCCGTAAAGACACCGAAACAAGTGCCGCCAGTTTTTGCAAGACTTTGTCCCCCGCTTCGTGGCCGAAAGTATCATTGACCTTCTTAAAGAAATCGACATCGACCATCAAAATGCTATATGCATGTGATGTCCGCTTCATCTGCTTAAATGCTGCAGACAAGCGCTCCTCGAAATGCCGCCGATTTGCAAGACCTGTCAGCGGATCCTCCGTCGCCAGTTCTGACAGCTTAAGATTAGCCAACTTCAGCTCGTTGGTTCGTATGTCCACCTGACGCTCAAGTGACTCATTGAGCTCGCTCAATTCCTGTTCGCGGGCCAGGAGCGACTCTGTCATTGTATGAAAGGTATTATAAAGCTGCGCTAGTTCCGCAGAACCAGCGCCTCGCGGATCTGGGAAGACAACTTTACGCTCGCGCCGGCGAACTTGCTCGGCGACTTCAGCCAAAGCCTCGATAGGCTTACACAATTTCCTGGCAAAGTAGAGTGCCCCCATCACCATCAAGACGCCTGCAACAAGCCCAAGAGCGACGAGCTTATAACGAAGTTCACGCACAGGCGCAAATGCAACTTCTACAGGTTGGCGCACGACAATGTGCCAGTCCAGCTTCAATTCCATCGCGGATTTTACGGGTACCACGCTCATCAGATATTCGCCGTCATTTTCCCAATTCGATAACTCAAAGTGTGCAGACTGCTGGCGTGCATCCGGGAGCCGCGTCTTCCCCATCTTCTCAAATGGATAAAGGATATCTCCTTTACTATTGACGACGAAGATCTCCAACATTTGATCGGATTGCGGGTCACGAATCTTTTTCACCACGACATCGCTCACCCAGTCCCAGGAAGCATGAGCGCCGAGTACGCCTAAGACCGTACCGTTTCGGTCGTAAACTGGCGAGGCAAAATCAATAAACCTTAATGGTTGGTTTGGCTTTTGTTGGGGTAAATGCTTTGCCAGCAAGACCGCTTCGTGGACGTCACCAGCATAAGCGCCGGCTAAACCAGCCCTGAACCATGGCCGCTTGGAGATACTTTCTCCTAATAAAATGCCATCTGTAGCTTGAGTCACTTTCCCGGTTATGTCGCCAATGCCGATCCAAAGATACTCGTTATGAGCCTCTTTCCGAAGCTGAAGCATCTGGAGGATTTTTGGATCTGCAAGATGATCGCTTACCAAAATTAAAGATCTTGCGAGAAGATCGATTTCTAGGGAACGCTCTTCAACCTCTACAGAAAGCAATTGAGATGCAGCAAGAGCTGTGGAGTACAAGGCTTCGCCACGGTTGTTAACTACGGCGCCGGCCTCTTCGCCGATAAAATAGCCTCCGACAACTGCAAGCCAAAATGCGATCAGCCCGCCGAAGAGCGTCAATAGCTGCGTCTTGAAATGCCTTATCCGTAGCAATTTAAACAGCATGATCCCTTGTTATCGTTGGTCTTTCCGTCAACCGGCGGTTCTACTCTGAGATAGCTGCTTTCTTCATTCTCAAAAATCTAGCGAGAACAAGCTCGAATTGATGCTTCGCCAAAATCATTCGCGAATATTACCAAAAACGCGATTTTTTCCACATAAAAATATTGCCTAAAAACACACAAAACCACACGCTCTAGCTCCGGCGCGCGGTTGCCCCCACCCCGCGCCTGCCCACTACATAGGTCAGTTTTGACTCAAATTTGCATCAGGCGCTAAAGCCAGCCCATCCTGGCCCACCGTCCCGCCGGTAGCCATAAGATCTGACGCATTTTGACGCACACATGAGTGCTAGACATGATCAGGAAAAGCCCTAGAGCACCCGTTGAGCTTTGGGTCTAAAGTCATATTGAGAATTGAGAAACCTGTTCGACCTAGTGAGAACGCCGTAAGCCAATTAAGAGGTAAAAGGGCATTGTTGTCTGACTTAGTGCATTTCACGCCATTACGTTGGAGAAAATTAACGGATGCTTAAGGACGCGCCGAAGCATTTTTGCGTGCTCAATCTAGAAAATTTGATTCATCAACGGGAGAGCAAAAGGCCGACCTTTTAAGAAATCGTTCTCCTAGCTAATTACGAGTCTGGCATTTCGATACGTCTGTTGCCCATGAGTCATTAGCCAGCGCCATAAGGGGAGGTATTGCGTTCTTGGGGGAGTGAGGAGATAGGCTTGCGGGAAGGGGGGAAGCGACGTCATTCACGTACTCTGATCCTGCAGCGTGATAATCGTTTAATTAAACCAGCCTTTGGGGGTTGGTCAAACTAGGGGAAGAAAATGTTTGGATCATTGACCGTCGGTCGAAAATTGGGGCTGGCTTTTTTCTGCATGGCAATAGTATCGCTGGTTGGCAGCGGTTTATCGCTATTTAATTTCAATAAGCTGGAAGGTGCCAGCGCAATGAATATCCATACCTATGAGGTCATGGGAAAGGCTGACGAGATGCTAGTGAATATGGTCAACATCGAGACCGGCATCCGTGGTTACGTGGCCTCCGGTAACGAGGCGTTCCTAGATCCTTATAACAGTGGTCGGAAAGAATTTAAAGTGGCTTTCGATCAGGCCAAGGCGCTGACCGCCGACAACCCGACGCAGCAGAAGCGGTTGTCGGAGATGCTGGAACTCACCAACAAGATCGAAGATGTTGACCAGACTTTAATCAAGCTTAGAAAAGAAGCTAACGCCAACAGTTCAACGCAAGCCTTACAAGCTTACTTCGGCGGGACCCATGACAAGATATTTATGGATCGTTTCCGTGCGCTGCAGAATGATTTTGTCAAGGCCGAAGAATCGCTGCTAGCGGAGCGAAGCGAACTAGTGCGTACCCTTAGCAAATCGACATTGTGGGTTCTGATCGGCGGTGGTGCGATGACAGTCCTCCTGGCTATCGCTGCTGGACTAGCGATCACGCGCAGCATCGTTACTGCATTAGGCGGGGAGCCGGCGGCTGCAGCTAAAGTGGCGCAACATATCGCATCGGGTGACCTGACCGTGCCCGTGCCTTTACGAAAAAATGACGCTAGTAGCCTGATGGCTTCTCTCGCCAGTATGCGTGAACAACTGACTTCGATAGTGCGTGGTATCCAGTCGTCAGGAGAGTCCATTTCCGTAGCTGCTGGCGAGATCGCGACCGGCAATACCGATCTTTCTCAACGTACCGAAGAACAAGCAGCCTCGCTGGAAGAGACCGCCTCTAGCATGGAGCAGTTGACAGCGACAGTACGACAGAACTCAGACAATGCTAAACAAGCTAATTCTCTTGCAGAGAATGCTTCGACGTTGGCAGTCAAGGGCGGTGAGGTGGTGAATCGCGTGGTCGATACCATGAACGAGATATCCGACAGTTCTAACAAAGTCTCCGAAATCATCACCGTCATCGAAGGAATTGCATTCCAAACCAATATCCTGGCGCTCAACGCCGCAGTCGAAGCAGCGCGGGCTGGAGAGCAAGGACGTGGCTTTGCAGTGGTCGCAAGTGAGGTCCGTTCGCTGGCACAGCGTAGTGCAGCTGCTGCGAAAGATGTCAAAGAGCTCATCACCCTCTCGGGTGATCGGGTCGAACGAGGCACACACCTTGTAAGTGAGGCAGGCGATACCATCAGGGAGGTTGTGCAGGCCGTCCGCAACGTGACGGACATCATGAACGAGATTACAGCAGCATCGTCGGAGCAAACCGCCGGCATTGAACAGGTAAATCAGGCTTTGGGCCAGATGGACCAAGTCACACAGCAAAACGCGGCACTCGTCGAAGAGGCTGCCGCGGCCGCCCAAGCAATGTCAGAACAGGCCGCCGAATTGCGCAGTGCGGTGAGCATCTTCAAAACTGGGGCCACAATGAAACCGGAAGTTGCCCCCTCTCGTACCGTCAGCACTTCCAAGCAGGTAGCTAAAGAGCCCCCACTTGCGGCAAGTTCTACCAAGCCTGCGCTGCCGGCGAAGGTAAAAGTCGTCGAAAAGGCAGAAACTTCTTCGTTTAAGAGCCGCGATGCTTCCGACGAATGGGAGACCTTCTAAGTTTGTGCAAATTACCATACTAATAAGGCCCGCTTTTTGCGGGCCTTTTACAAAATATAAAATTCCCTTGTAACCCAACAGCGCTGCTTTAACCGGGCCTGTACATAATTTGGCGTAAACGGACCGTTGGCACGGAACTATCGCGTTGTCCGGAGGCAAAATGCGTAAAGAGAAACACGACGTACCAGAAGAATGTCTGGCTGGATTGCTAGCCAATTACAAGAATCCAGAGGACTTGATAGGAGAATAAAGCCTATTGCAGCATCTCACCAAGCTGGTGGTAGACCGAGTCCTTGAAACCGAACTGAGCGAGCACTTGGGTCATGAGAAGCACGGGAACATCGCCAATGCGTCTGGCAATACTCTCCTTGCATCCTATACTGCATTGCAATATATTGATTATGTCTCTTCCAGTTCCTTGAAATTGGATCTCGCCCTCCGCATTCGCGTCGAGGGCATTTTTTTGAGCAAGAAACTGGCGGGGATAACTAAGGAATTCTCTGATGGCCAAATGGCTCTTCCTTTTTTACGCTGCATCAAATCGAGAAGGAAGAGAAATGACTCCAGACAAATACAGCACAGCCCATAGGCACGCTCAGATTCTGAAATGTATCGGAGAACAGGCTCAAGCAAACGAGCAGACTTTGATGTTTCTAAAACTTGTGCTCAATAATGCATTGGCAGCTTTGTACAAGCATGGCTGCGGCGCAGCCGAAACCAAATCCCTGCTAGGGGATGCTCTAAGATTCCAATTATCATCAAGAGAAGCCACAAATTCAAAATGCCGGGAAGTGCTCCACATGGGTCTTTTTGTACTTGACCACTAGAAGCTAGAGGGGAATGAGCAATACTCAAAAATCACTTAGCTATTTCTTAGTCAGGAGCTCCTCAAAAAAAATCGCCCGCGAAGCGGGCGATTTGCCTTACGTCAGATCTACTCAACCGAGTGCCAAGGCTCACCGAGCTTGGCATTCTTGAGCGCATTCATCTATTTCCCCTAAGTTAAATACGCGTATTTTTGACATCTGCTGCATGCCGGTTGCTACCGGTGCCCGATAATTTGGGAACAGCTCAACGTGCGATTAGTGGGACGTTCAATCCGCGGCCAAGCGTCATCCGGCTCGGTGCCGCGATTTTACGATCTAGTAGGTCAGAGTCACGGTGACGGTATCCGAGTAGGAACCGGCCAGCGGCGTCTGGGCCGCCGGGATCTGGCCGTAGACGGTCAGGGTCTGAGTCAGGCCGGAACCGGTGCCGGTCAGGGTATCGGTGCCGATGGTCGAACCCCAGTTGTTGCTGCGCGCAGAATCGCGGTACAGCGCATAGTTCAGGGTGCCGCCGCCGGCTGCACTCATCTTGCGGTTGCTTACGCTGGCACCGGTGCCGGTACCGGCATCCAGACCGACGTTGTAGGCCGTGCCGTTGGTGCACAATACGGTGATGGTGCCGGTCTGGTTCACCACGGTCTGGGTGTAGGCACCGAAGGCGATCGCCGAACCGACCACGGTGCAGGCTGCGACCACCGAGGCGGTAATGGTCAGCGTGCCGCTGGCGGTGGCGGCGAAGGAAGCCGGCGCGCTGGAAGCCAGTACGACAGCAGCAATGGAAGCAGCAACGAAACGATTTTTCTTGATGAAGAACATTTTGTTTCTCCTAGTTTGGCTGCCCCGTCCTCGCCCCTTGCAAGAACTTCCCTGTGCAGCGGTGGTATGGAGATACTCTAATTTCTGAAGAGCTCGCCAGACATCCGGGGATTCCCTACCACAGAACAATTTAAGTCAGGGAAAACCTGAACCTTAGCGAGAACCATGATCAAGCTCATCAATATGCGCGGGCGGCTCAACACATGATGCTCACCGTCAGGCTGCCCAGATGCCGTCAGATCTGACGCTCCAGCAAATTGCACCACGTCACTTTGCAAGTAACTAGGGGCACAGCGAAGCTACGAGAACAGTGATCAATGCAGAGACAACGACGGTCAGCAGGAAGGTAGTCAGCATGATGATCTCCTAATATGAGGTCATCTTAGGTAATGCCTTCCCTAGTGGCTGTAGTGATTTTCCCCAGAAAACACACGGGCAGCTCAGGCATTTCCTCAAAGGCCCAGCTTCTAAGTTTATATAATCTGCAATATGAGTCCGCGATGTCCGCCGGTCGGTCGATAGGTTCGCAGGTGAGCCTTAGCGAGATCGCCCCAGTGCGACCGATTGCGGGTATCGCAAACTGTGTTGGAAACGGCTCCGCATTCACATTTAGCAGCGAAAAATCCGCTCCGCAATTGCAAGTTGAGCCCCGTCCTAACTAGCCTTGAGGCCCGCTGGCTTTTTGAATTGCGGAGCAAAAATTGTCCTAAACCACTGATTTTTCTCGTTTTCCTCGCAGATTCGTAATCAGTAGGTCGACGGTTCGATTCCGCCCATCAGCACCATTACACAAGGGTTCCAAGCGATTGCTTGGAGCCCTTTTGTGCTATATGCGCTGCCCTGTGCTCTAAGCGGCTGGACGACCTCCGGCCGCTGGCGGGATACTCGCTGGGTCGTACGACTGTCCGCGTGAGCTAGCAGTCCCCCTCGCTTGTTCTAGCGTCTCAGCATCACTTGCGCACTTAGCTCGCAGATCATGATCCGTAAAAGATTTCTTTACTTTGGTCTCTGTCATGACGCGTTCCATAAATCTTTGCCAGACTAAGTCCCAACCACATATGCAACTCACGTTACATGTCTAGCATATGCGGTTTCTCGAATAGCCGTGGTTCATACACCTTATCCGTGTCTAACGCCTCTTGAGTACACTGATTTCGCCGTCGCTTTCCATCGTCATTAGTTCTATCTCATTTAGGGACGTGGCATTACTTTCGCGCACCTTAGCTTCTATCTCTTCAGTAGTCACGAACTCTTTGCGCATATTCCGGCGCATTAGCTTCCCGTTTTTCACCAATATGAGCGGACGAGGCTCAAGGACTTTTCGAAGCGCTGCGGAGTGGTAACTGGCGATATCGATGAGGTAGTTCCACGCCATTAGCGTGACCACCAGCAATAAGGCATCGGGCACAGTATCGGAATCCCCACTCATACCGTTTTGAGAAGCATCGGCAATAATTACCACCAGCAGAAAGTCACCTACTCCAACGTTGCCAGCGTCCCTCCTCAGCACAAAGCGGAAGAAGACAAAAAGGAAGAGATAGATAAGCGTGCCACGAATAATGATTTCAAGTGGCGAGACGCTAAAGCTGATCAAGTCATCCCATTGAATTTGCATTATTGCTCCTGCCCCTCATTAATTCTTGGCCTTGAGGTCGGGTGATGCATCACGAATGAAAAATCGTCGGCTGGGGTGGGTAAATTATTTAGTAAAGTTGTTCCATGCTGACTGAGCCGCGCCACCGCACAGCTATGTCGACGGTAATCAAATAAGGGTCCCGCAGGACCCTTATTTGTTTCGTGCATGTCAGCGGTTGTCGCCGCTGTTGCCGCCATGGCTGTTCTGGCCGCCCTTGCGACCTGCTTCGCGGGCTTCTTCCGAGCTGAACTCGTGTGCCGTTCCCTTTTCGTGAGCGGCCTTACCACCTTGGCTGGCGATCTCGCGTTGTTTGTTCTCGTCCATCGAGGCGAAGCCACGGTTGCTAGTCGAACCTTGATTTTGCTGATTTGCCATCATGAGCTCCTTGTGGTTAATCGAAGTTTTCAGAACATGCCGTCGAACCGATTCGGGCGCGACGTGGTTCAAGCATATGAGGTCCACGCGGTAGGCTCTATCGGCGATGGGCGCAACCCTGTGAACGAAATTGCTGACGGATTCGCCAGATCATCTGAAGATGAGCCTCTTACAAGCGTCGCTCGTCTTCGTTCCCTAAAAGGCGAATGGCTTCGTTGATCGCGTGAAGCGCCGCTGCATGGCGCACCGCTTGACGATCGCCGTCGAAGAAGCAGGTGGAAGTTCGGAGCTGCTGCTGGGCACCGCGCTGCCACAGCCAAGCAAAGCACACTGTTCCGGCTTTAGTGCCATCGGGCGCATCGTCCGGCCCGGCCACTCCAGTATTAGCTATCGCCAAACTTGCATTGCAACCTGCCAGACCACCACGCGCCATGCGTTCCGCGACGTATTCGCTCGTCAATCCATGGGTGTCGATCTCATCCTGTGTAACACCGAGCATGCAGTGTTTAGCCTCTACCGTATAGGTGACAAAGGCTCCCTCCAACCACGCTGCACAACCTTCGACGTCACCGAGTCCGGCGGCAATAAGACCTGCGGTGCAGGATTCCACGGTTACCAGATGCATCCCCTGTTTTCCAAGTATATGGCCCAGCCGTTCACCTGAACTTCTCATCGCTCTCATCGTGGTCTCCTTGAATGGAATTTGTGGCATGTGTCCTCCACTGGTCCGTCAACAGGACGGTCTCTTGCACCTGCAGGCCCCAGAATCAACCTGGAGGAGTATGGGGTGCCGCAGTTACGTGAGCGCGCTACAATCGGCCTAGCTCAATGAGTCGGCCACGCTCTTCGGCCGACGCTACTACCTCAACGGCTCATATACGGGCTTCATCCCCTACATGACCGACACTGCCAGCAACGTCAACGACGTGAACAAGCTGCGCGAGGCTAACGGCACGGAAGATCCCGGGATATGAGAACTAAAATAGTTTATGCCCGAGTGTAAGGAAAAACCCGATAGCCGCCCTACTCCTATGCCAGCATCATCCGATGGCTTAGTTTGGTGCTAGGGGCCGTTCGCTTGTGAAGAACAGGTTCGATTTCTTACCAGCTGAACTATTTCCTTGGCGTGGACAGAAATTGAATAACACAAAGACGCTCGACCGTTGTACCAAAGCGGGGCTTGTCGCTTGAGGGGTGCCGATTATTTTTTGCGCATTTCTTTCCGGCCCTAGCGCCGCATCGCTTTTCCTCGTTGAGAACATCATCGAGCTTCCATCGATTTTCGCGCACTCTCTTCAAGCAAGGCTATTCGCAGTAAGCCTCAGCTATCCCCTAGTTTTTCTCGTTCAGTTTCACGGCATGAAGCTCTGCACGAAGACGAGAAGGACGAAATGCGCATTGTTAATCGGATGGTCAGGGCTCGTCGTCTACGTCTCTATGCTTTCGTATAGTGGCTTCTTTTGAATAGGAACATGGTGTCTTAGTCGAGGAACTGGAAAAAGCGTTCAACGCGAACGCAAAATCGCCTCTTTCGCGCAGCCGCACGTGACATAGGAATGTCGTGCGATTACAAGCCAAAATAAACAGGGGAACAAATGTTTGAGGTGTTGTTAAAGGAAATACTGGGACGATATACGCGGTCGATAGAGGAGATAGAAAAAAAAGCTTCACGAGGGGAAGTCGTCGGTGATTTGATACGAAGACAGGTAAGAAGCTGCTTAAATGAGATGCAGGCGGTGGGCGCACAGCCTGACGATATCCGCGCGGCTTTTGACGATCTAGAACATCCTTCATCGGCGGTCTTCACCTCAATGGAACCAAGGGTTTCTAGACTCCTGACGGCGATGAAGCTGCACGTTGACTTTTTGCTCTTTATAGAAGAGCAGCAGAATTTGAATTCTTCCTCGATTAAGAAAAATGGCGAGGGCTTCGGCTTTCATTAAACTAGCGCAGCCATCACTCACTTGGTATGCGTGAGATTTTCAAATGTGCCGTCCAGATGGCAATACTTCGCATGCTCTGAAAGTCAGGATATACGGTCGCGGTATCGCGGATGAGTTCAATATCTGAGCCATTACGCAGCTCAACCGCCATTCGCCAGCCCCCATCAATTTCATAGCCAATGACGGTAACGTCGTAGCCACGGTACTTGAAGCTAAAAGTTTGAGAGGTGGACATACGTATTCGTTAAATCGCTCACTGCGCGGTGGCTGTGTGGAGCTGATGGATGCCAGGTGAATACTTTTCGGTCTTCTGCTTCAGACGTGAATTATATGCGTCCCAAGAAATGAGACAAGCTAAGCCATAGAACCGCTAATGTTGAGCACCACCGCTGCTCTTGAAAAATCTTTCGCATGAGGTCTCCAACAACGGCATTCCCGCCTGCACGCAAAGCCTGGCCTGCGCGAACTCAACCACCCCACGCTCGGTCTGGCGTCGCTCGATCCGCTTGATGACCATGCGAGACGCCTTGATGGCATCCACCTGGACATCCACCAGCTCCATGATGACCTCGCCGCTGTCCCACTGCAGCCGGGCACCTTTGGTCGGCCGACGACGGTCACCATCCTCGAAGACTCCCACGCGTAACTCGCCGATATTGCGCGCCTCATCGCCCAGCAGCTCGCGGGCAATCTCTACGCCATTAAGGCGCATCTGATAAACGATCACTTGCATGCTCACCTCACGCGCGGCAGCGGCTTTCAGTCGGTTGTGTAATGCGGCGTCTCGTTCTCGACGCGCGCCGCCCAGAGATGCAGTCCACCGCCACTTTGCGGCCCTCGATGTGTGCACCACTCATGCTCCAGCCGGCCACGTCGATGAGGAGGGAACAGGCGACGCAATCCACATGGTATTGATTCAGGTCTGGCGAATCGGCGGTGTAGTCAGCGCCGGTCCGGAAAAATCTGCATGCAGCTTGTACGTGATGGTTCGATTCCGCCCATAGCACCAGCACACAAGAGTTTCCCGCTTATACTGGAAACCGATTTCTATCCAAGAATTAGATATTTCAAGGGCATGGGCGACGACTTACTGCTGACTGGGATCATATTCACCACAGACCTCAATCGCAAAGATGATTCAAGCCCTTGAAACGATAACTTTCGACGGGTAACTTGCCAGAATTACTGAAGTGGTAACTGGCCCAAACCGTGCCAGCACATCGATAGCAGCTTCCAGCTGTGCCATCTCTTGAACCACGACACGCACAATGAAGCAATCTTCCCCAGTTATGCGGTGCGCATCAATAATCTCTGGCATCGCCTCAAAGGCAGCCAAGCAGCGTTTGATCTCCGCGTGAGTGGTACGAATCCGCACCATTGCGGAGATATTGTGGCCCACCAGGCGGGAATTTATTCTTGTCGTATAGCCTTCAATAACACCTCGGTCTTCTAATTTTTTTATGCGTGCCGTGATGGCCGGTTGAGATAAACCAATCTGCTTTCCCAGCTCAGTATTACTAATGCGCGCATTGTGTTGAAGCGCCTCTAAGATGCGCCAGTCCAGGCGGTCTAATGCCTCCGCTTTAATTTCATTTGCCGAGTTCATCATCTTTCGTTAATTCATTGATTCAATGCCACCAATTCATTCGAATGTCGATGTTGCCCTAGTTCCGGCCTCAATACAATGAGCGCTGTTTCATCAATGGAGATTGCGCAAATGCATCATTCCGTCCTTGTGGTTCCCGGTATTGGCAATTCTGGCCCTTCTCACTGGCAGAGCTTATGGCAGTCCTCGCATCCGGATTGGCGGCGCCTCATAGTCGGAAATTGGGACAAAGTAGAATGCGACGACTGGGTATCTGCCCTGGAACGACAACTTGTCAATGCTCCTGCAAACACCCTGCTGGTTGCACATAGCCTTGGATGTCTAGCGGTGGCACATTGGGCCGAACAATCGGGGAAGAAGATTGGTGGAGCCTTGCTGGTCGCAGTTCCCGATCCAGCGGCACCTTCATTTCCGCGTAGCTCGGCGCATGGATTCTCACCTTTACCTCTGGTTCCCTTAAGGTTTCCGTCAGTCGTCGTCTGCAGCGCCGACGATCCCTACGGTAGCGTGGAACACGGCCGAGAATGCGCCAATGCCTGGGGCAGCGAGTTCGTCGAGGTTGGAGCGAAGGGACACCTAAATACGGAAAGCAACCTAGGCGCTTGGCCGGAAGGACTTAATTTGCTCGCAAGATTGTCCACTTCCATCGATTGCGGCAGAGGGACGCTAAAGTAAATATACTCATCAAGGAAAGAGAATTCCAGTTGCGTTTCCAATCGAACAAAGCTCAATACGGGCTTGTGACGCGACCAGCCTCTAAAGGTTAGAGCACTGTCGAACATTTAGAGGTTGTTCATTTGCGGACATTCACCAGCGGCCTGCATGTCAACTCCCGGCCGATAGCGGAATAAATGCGAAGTTAGTCCGGGCAATCCTACTTGGCCCGTATCTCGTCGGAGACGAAGCCGAGGTCGCAGACGGAACAATAATAACCCTCAACAAATTGCTGCAGAGGTGCATCGCTGATTTTCTCTGGATTGCATTCATCCACTGCGAGTTGATCCTTGCGCTTATACCCAGCGCGCTCCTCTAAAAATAGGGCCTTTGGACTCGCTCGACCAATGAGGACTGTTTTCTTACGGACATGCGTGTTTGAGCAGCATTTTGGACAGGTATCAGTATTTTTCATCGCAATATCCTCCCAGACTTGAGTGCTTTCCATCACAGATATTGTCCGATTGCGGATGCAACGCATCGCACTTTATCATCGCTGCCGCTGACCATAGGGATGTACGTCTCGCTTTTCGCCCTTATTGCGTTGACTTGTTGAACGACCGCTTCGGGCCGATTACGAACAACAAAATGCTGCGGACCAAATCACATCAATGATTTGGTGAGAACGATCTGCACACAAGAACTTTCCGGCAAGTCCTTCGCGATACGTTGCAACCCTGCATATAGCCGAGGATTTCGCTTTGCGAACTCATCTACATTCATTAATTCAATTTGACACGGTCCAGGCCAGCCTGGGCCGCCAGCAGACACCGCATCCCATAACGCTTCCAAATTCCGCCCAAAGATATTTGAACCTTCAGGCTGAACCGCTTTGCAATAAAGGCTCCAGAAGTCGTCATCTGTTTCTACCGTGGCGCAGTCCAGAATGATTTTTTTCATGCTTCTTGGGATATGAAAGAGTCTGCTTCTGACAGCGGTTTCAACCGAGAGCAGTCAACAGATCAATACGCACGAGATAGTATCAAGCCTTCATCAGGAGTAAACAATCGTCACCACGCCAAAATAGATGAATAGGAGTATTCCAGGCAGATGAAACCATGAAAATTTGTATCCGAACAGAATTGAAATTTTCTTCTTTTTCGCCTCTGCGGGAATCTGAGCCGGCTTGACAGGCGGCACGATCTCAGATGGCCATGTGAATGGCAAATCGTTGTCCAAGGGAGGCCACGATTCAAACCGATGAGCGTAAGCGTCGAAATTGAATTCTTCAAAATGAGCAAGCTCTTGCATGGCCACTTCAACGGCAGCATCTCCCTTGACACTTACTGCATCACCATCCGCACGAAGATATCCGCCGGTTTCTTTTGCAAGGATTGCCATCGCCAGAAGCTGCATCACTCCCGCAGCAGGACTTCGGCCTGCAGATGTTCTGGATCCAGCAACATAGCTACAGGGACTTCCAACCCCAAGCCGCGTGCGCCGTTTTTTCCCGCGCCCACCAGAGGGTGAGACACCGTAACCAAACGCGACCAGCAATGGGACGTCTGGCTCCAGTCTGCATATGCGTGAGGGGGTACCGGTGATTTTCAAATATAGAGCACCGACTGGAGGAGACTCTGTTAAAACAAATTCCGGATGAAGTTCGACACCGAAGCCCAGGTCGGCAAAAGCCTGAATGAAGCGATGATTGAGGTCATCCGTTTCTGGCCCTAAAAATGTCTGAATACTGATACTCATTGCAGAGGAATTTAGTCAGAAAAAATTAAGACGACTTGGACGAAAGTTGAATTCCACGAGGAAATCTAGTCCAGTCTACTTCTGGCCGATTGCCGACTTAGACAAGACTAGCTATTACGCCCGGTACTAGTCTTTCCAAAACTGCCACCAATGCCTCTTCTTTTCCATGGCTTTGAAGAAGTAGCAGCTTGGTTCAAGATTAGTGTCCCAGGGACAGACGCCGAAGTTTCCAACCATACCTTCTTCCAGAATGCGTTTGGTAAGGAAGTATTCGGGCACTTCAATCTCTCGATTACCTTGAAAATATATTTTCTGCCACTCTTCCCTTGGACAGTCCTCCTCTTCTAGATAGAAGTTTGCCGATAGCCAGTTACGTTCAAAGTCTTTTGCTGTGCCGTACTCAATGAGTGCCTGTCGATGTGCACTACCAACGGTTTGCAGTCGAGAGCGCGTTCTTTTACCGCCTTCAAAGAAGGCGTATCCATAGCTGCCACCGGAATCATAATGACAGAAGGCCATGAACAGATGAGGAGAGCCGAGTCTACGATACGTTTGAGTAACGTCGGTCTGAGGGAATTCGAGGAGATCCCAGACGAGGTCGTTATTGCAGACAAAATATGCGTCTTCAAAGCGTTGGACCATGACATCACCTGGATTTCGAATGTCGAACTGGCCAATATCGGGATGCTCAATCTGTACGACCTTGGTGCCGAACAAACCTGAAACAAATGATTCGATATCAACCAAAGGTTCTAACGGTCTAAATACGATTCCCGCTTGCGCTATGCCCATCACTCGATTTGCTTTCGATAGAACAAAAAGGTTGAGGTGCCACCGTAAGTGAATTCGCGCCCGTACTCGCTCTATGTAACGGTCGCGTCCGATGCATGAATTTTCGTTTACTTGCTGATGGTGAATTCCGGATAGGTCATGGAATCATTTCCCTCCTTGGTCTGAATAGCCACGCCAAGGTCTTGCAGGAAGGCGAATTCAGTGCGCCTACCGTTGGCGAACGTGCAGTCGAGCAGCACGGCCGATCCAGTCAAGGTCGCGTTGATGTCTGAGGCGGATATTGTTTGTGCGATCTTGCAGGTTTGCTTGCTGGCCTCAGGGGCGCGCTTGGGGGTGCTGCCACTTTGCATCACACTCTCGAACGTCAAGGTCTCGCCCGCAGCCAGAGTGGCAGGAAGGGTGAGCGTCAGGTCGGTTGTCAGAGCTGGTCGGCCCGATGCAGCGACTCTGTTGATATAGATCTCGGCGCGCAGCTGCTGCAGGCCGGCAAAGGAGACTCGGTCTACGTAGAAAGTGCCGGAGTAGTGTTCGCGGATATGCAGCAGACCATTCACGTTTTCAACCTCCTTGAGCATCGTGAAGGGCTTTTTCCCGTGATAGGAGAGTTGCATGGATATCTTGCTGAAACGCGGGCGCCATACCGAGGCTTGAGGTGCCGCAGCATCAATAGCGGCCAGCACATTCGCGGGCGGGTCCGACTCCTCTGGCTCTTGTGATGAGAGCGGTGGCAGATCATCCGAGCCAACGTCGGGCCGTTCGGTCTTGAGAACGGCGGCAGTCACTGCACCTTGCAGCGAACATGAAACGCGCGTGGCATGCTTGTTGTTCTCCATTCTTTCGATGATGAATGCGCGTTCGATGGTGTTTTTCTGCGGCACGCTGCTTGAACCCGTTTTGATGGCGATCCAGTCAGAGCTACCGATCTTCACCTCCGTGCGGGCGTAGTCTGTTCCGTCGGGGTGGAGGCGATCGGCGTTACTCACCATCGGCCGTAATTTGCCGATGACCTCTGCAACGGTGCCGTCGACGATGAATCCCCAGTAGTAATAGCGTCCCAATTCCTGGAGGTCGGTTATCTCATCGAAATAACCCAGCAGCTTGATGTCACCCACGGTGACGGGGGCGGCGAAGTTGACCTGGTTGTCGGGGGCGTTCTTGCGATCCTTGACCTTGATCCAAGCGAGTTCGTCCTTTCGTTCCAGCGCGGGCAACACCTGGCTCGCCGCACCATCCTTCGCGAGTACGCGGAAGAAGCTGCTGTTGCAGGCGGTGAACTCGCGCATGGTCTGTTCTGCCATTTGCGCCGTGGCTGGCAAGGCCATCATGGCGATACTTGCAAGCATGGCTGCGCGTGCCGCCTGCATGAGGTTTCTGCGTTTCATCTAATCTTTCCCCTGTCTTTATTTCTACATCGGCGTCTCGTTTCGAGTGCATTGCCCCCAATGCGGCAAGAGACTGTATTTCACCTCGTTACTACTTCGGGCAGCCCGGAACGCCAAAACGCGTCGGGTTCACGCCAACCTGCTTGATGGGTACCGGCTTCAGGCCTTCCGTCTCGTCCAGCTCCAGGACGTAGACCATGCATACTTCCGTACTGGTCGTTTTCTCACCGGACCACCAGGATTTGCTCTTGCCCGTTTCGTAGCGCTTGTCGCTTGTCACCAGATAATGCGCATCCTTCCTGGGTTCGAATCGCAGGTTGATCGTGCAGGCGCGCGCGGAAGCGTTGCGGCCGATCTGGCGGTAATACCGCAGGAGTTGCGGGCTCCCGGCCGGGATCTTCAAGGTCTTGGGCGCAGGCCGCGTTTGCTGCAGATCGCGCACGTTGCCGCTCGCGTACAGCGTCGGAAATTCCAGGCATCCATCCTCGTCGGCACGGCCATAGGAGAGACTGGATTCGCCATATTCATTGCCCAAGGCGATGGTGAGCGTTGCGCTAGCCTGGTCCGGCAAGGGTTCCTTGTACGGCTGGACGCTGCCGCATGCGGATACCAGGAGTGTGGTGGCGGTAATGAGGGAAACTGGATAGACGTTCTTCACGATCTGTGGCTTGGTTAATTGAAATGCAACAAGCGACCGTGCAGATACTGATCATCTTGCCGAGTGGCAAGATGTTAATTGATGCTCGGTGATTTTTGTAAATTTTCTTTAATTGCGAGAATTTATTGTGTGATTCTTAATCAGTAGTTCGACGGTTCAATTCCGCGCATCAGCACCATTTACAAGGTTTCCAAGCTCGCGCTTGGAAGCCTTTGTGCTATTGCCCCACCGCTGTGCTATTCAGTCAGACTGCAGGGGCTCCTTGATGCGGTCAAAATACACACAATGTGTGGCTCTTTTCGGCTGCCCCCACCACCTTTAGCGAGGATCTCCTCCGCTCTGCCCAGGGTCCGCACGAGTGGTTGTCCTACTTATCTGTAGGAAAATTTCTCTGATTATTGAGAAAATGGCTGATGCCCTTTTGCATGGGCCCGCCCGACAATCACGGTTGGAGCCGGTGTTCTTGCCGGACAATTTATCCCCAACTCGCATATGAATGGAACCGCAGGCACACGCACAATTCTTGTTGTGGAAGACAACGCGGACGTCCGTGCACTCTATTCTGAATTGCTGCGAAGCGAAGGCTACCGCGTCCTTGAAGCGTCAAACGGGTCTGTGGGCATAGGGCTTTTATTGGACGACGCTGCAGTGGTGGATGTCATCCTTACCGACTTACGCATGCCTCTGATGGATGGTTTGGAGTTGGCCAAAACGCTAAAATCCAACGAGAGACTTTCGGCGATACCCATTGTGCTTTTAAGTGCCACCCCTATGGCGAATTCCTGGTACGCAAGAAAATACTTTTCTGCTTTGCTGATTAAGCCCTGTCCATTGAATTTACTGCTTTCGACTATCGAAGCCCTCCTGTAACTAGCCACGTACGACAATGAAGTACCGACAGACAATTGAGCGCCGATCGTCACAATGCGCTAGTCCACTTTGAATTTCCCGCTAACATTTCTCCTGACGTACAGCGTAGCCAAAGACCTTCAAAATGCGGAGCTTGCAAAACGGTCTCGCATTAAACGATTCAAGAAAGAGAACCATGTCCGAAAGACCAATTTTGCGATTGTCCGACTTCATTCGGTCACGTATGGAGCCCATTCTCGAAGCTTGGGAGGGATTTGCAAAGACGATTCAGCCACCTGCACTTACGATGGATTCGAAAGCATTGCGAAATCATGCTTCGCTGATGCTTGCTGCAATTGCTGACGATCTGGACAAGGCACAGACTGAGGCACAAGAGATTGCAAAGTCTGAAGGACGGGCGCCCAATTCTCCCCACGACACTGCCGCCGAGACCCACGCCATCGCCAGATTATTGTCGGGTTTCAGCGTGGATCAGCTTGCCTCTGAATATCGTGCTTTACGCTCCAGTGTGCTGAGGCTCTGGGCTAGAGAGTGGAAAGAGGGAAACGAGACAAATGTGGACGATATCACGCGATTTAATGAGGCGATTGATCAAGCCCTTGCCGAATCACTTGCCAGATATTCGAAGTTACTTGATCAGTCGCGAAATCTCTTTCTGGCAATACTGGGACATGATCTTCGTAATCCACTCGGCGCGACAATTCAGGGTGCCCAGATTATCCTGCTGGCGGAGGACATCGACGATCGGCACCGCAAGATCGCGGCCCGCATATACAACAGCGGCCAGCGCATGGGAAAGCTGGTAGCTGATTTGCTGGACTATACCCGTACCCATCTGGGAACCGGTCTCCCGCTCCATCTCACTTCCGTCAATATCGGGGAGATCGCACAAAGTGTGGTTGAAGAAATTTCCACTTCCCATCCCGACCGGGAAGTAACGTTAAAAAAGTCCGGTGACTTGAATGGAAAGTGGGATAGAGAACGCGTCGCGCAGGCAATTTCCAATTTACTCGGCAATGCTGTTCAGCACGGCCTGGCAGAAGAACCCATCGGCGTAGAAATCACCGCAGCGCAAGATGAAGTCATAGTATCCATAAGTAACAAGGCCCCCCGAATACCAGAAGAAAAGCTTCAATCAATTTTCGATCCCCTGGTGCGCCTTGTGGCCGAGGCCGATGAACCGGCCAAGCAAGGTGGGAGCATGGGGCTTGGGCTCTATATCGTTCGCGAGGTGGCCAGTGCGCATGGCGGATCAGTTAGCGTACGCTCTTCCGCGGACGAGGGGACGACATTCACCATCCGCCTCCCGAAAGATCAATCCAGAAGCTAAATAGTTGGCAAGAGCAGCTCTCGCCCAAAGTTAAATTTTCCGATGTGTCTGGACTACCTACTTATCCGTGGAGAAGACGGACACATCAGTAATCCGTTCGCCTTGAGGATTCTTCTGGTCGTACAGGCAAGCCGGAATACGACAGGCAGAGTACTTCATGCCCAACCAGTTCGGTCGCTTGTCTGCGCCAGCCACCGACCCGCGAGCTCGCTATCAATCGTTTGTACAACGATCCAGCAAACAATCAATGAACGCCCCAAGCAGCGCCGGCCGATGCCGCCTGTTCGGATAATAGAGAAACAATCCTGGCCGCGATATAGACCAGTCCGCCAGCACCTGGACCAGCCGTCCCTGGGCCAGCAGTTCATTGACGCCATCTCGCTCAAAGTGATACGCAATGCCAAGCCCGTTCAGCGCTGCCGCAATGCCGATGTCAGCATGATTGGTCACGACGGGCCCCTCCACCGGGACCTCGACTTGCCGGCCTCGTTTCTTGAACTCCCAGCGATAGTGCCTGCCGTCCGTCTGCAGGCGCCAGTTGATGCACGTATGCGCATGCAGATCCGCAGGAGACCTGGGTATCCCCCGGCGCGCGAGGTAGTCCGGAGAAGCCACGGCAACCATCTTCAGGTCAGGAGTCAGGCGGATGGCCACCATGTCCTTCTCGACCCGGTTACCCACGCGGATCCCCGCATCGAAGCGGCCCGCCACGATGTCGGCCAGCGTATCGTCAACCACGATGTCGAGGACCACGCCAGGGTTCGCCTGATGAAAGCGCGCCAGCCGAGGCGCAATGACGGTTCTCGCGGCAATCCCCAATGTGTTGATGCGCAGCGTCCCGCTCATTTTTCCTGTCGCCTCGCTTGCCTCTGCGACGGCCGCCGCCATTTCCCGAAACAGCGGAGCCACGCGACTGTAAAGCAGCTCTCCACTGGCCGAGGGCGCGACGCTGCGCGTGGTGCGATTCAGAAGTCGAGCGCCGATGCGCTCTTCGAGCTGCCGGATGGTCTGGCTCAGTGCCGACGGCGACAGGCCCAGATGCTCCGCCGCGCGCACAAAACTCTGGCGCTCCACCACGGCCACGAATGCCTTCAATTCGTTAAAATCGGATCCGCGCATTATGTATTGTTTACTACATGGTTCATCAAGATTAAGGGATATTAACTAAATTCACTTTGACGCGCATCCTGTGGCCTTACTGACCGTATGGAGCCAACCAACGTGAACACCTTGATCCTGCCCTCACCCATCGCTGCGTACTTCGCGGCCGAACACAACCCTGAAGCGCTGGCGCGCTGCTTCACGCCGCAGGCCGTCATGAAAGATGACGGCCACACCTATACCGGCGTCGCGGCGATCACGGCGTTCCTGGCAAAGGCATCGGCCCAGTACGGTGCGACCAGCGTGCCCCTGGACATCCAGCAGGAGGGGGACCTCCAACGCGTTCGCGCCAACGTCACCGGCAACTTCCCCGGGAGTCCGATTGTGCTGTCCTACCGCTTTGGCCTCGAACGAGGCCTGATCGCATCACTGGAGATCACGGCATGAGCTTTGACCTTTACCTGAGCGACCTGCGCGCCGTGGTGACCGGCGGCACCCAGGGCCTCGGCGCCGCAGTCGTCAGAACCCTCGCGCAGGCTGGCGCACGGGTGGCCACATCGGCCCGTAGCTTGCCCCGGCATTCGGCCGAGGGCGTCACCTACGTCGCGGCCGACCTGTCCACGGCAGAGGGCACGCAGCATTTTTCCGAGACGGTGTTGAAGCAATGGGGGGGCGTGGATATCCTCATCAACGTGCTGGGCGGATCGAAGACACCCGGGGGCGGCTTCGCCGCAATCAGTGATGCGCACTGGTTCGCCGAACTCAACCTGAACCTGATGCCGGCCGTGCGCATGGACCGTGCGCTGTTGCCGGGCATGTTGGACCAAGGGTCGGGGGTCATCATTCACGTCAGCTCCATCCAGCGCGTGCTGCCTTTGCCCGAATCGACGACCGCCTATGCCGCTGCAAAAGCGGCCCTCTCGACCTATAGCAAGGCACTGGCCAGAGAGGTAACCCCCAAGGGAGTTCGCGTGCTCAGCGTTGCACCTGGCTGGATCGAAACCGAGGCTTCGGTAGCGTTTGCGCAGCGCACGGCCGCGCATGCCGGCACAGACTACGAGGGCGGCAAAAAAATCATCATGGAGTGGCTGGGAGGAATTCCCGCAGGACGGCCAGCGAAACCCGATGAGGTCGCTGATCTGATCGCTTTCCTGGCATCCCCGAGATCCGCGTCGATCGCCGGGACCGAGGTTCGTATAGACGGCGGTACTGTTCCTACCGTATAGGCTGCTGAAGGAGCCGGCGCGGCGACAGCAAGCCTTCTGAGGCTTGCTGTCCTCTTTTGAAAAAATCGCCGGGCAATGAGCACTAAGCAGGCAGCACCTTTGCCAACATCGCAGCCAAATCACTGGGCGCAAACTTGGCGACATATCCATCCGCCCCGACAGAGCGCACATGATCCTCGTTGGCAGCCCCGGTCAGCGATGAATGGATCACTACGGGAAGGCGCTTGTATTTGTCAGAACTTTTTATCTTGCGGGTCAAGGTAAAGCCATCCATCTCCGGCATTTCAAGATCAGTCAGCACCATCGCCACCTTGTCCATTACGGACTTGCCCTCTGCCTCGGCTTCAGCACTCAGCTGCTGCAGCTTGTTCCAAGCCTGGAGCCCGTCAGTAGCCATGATGAACGGCAGATTCAATTCCTTGAGGCACTGCTCTATCAATGCGCGTGCCACTCGCGAATCGTCAGCAGCCAGGACCACAGTGCCTGGTTTCAATGTGACCGGGCGGACACCGCCCTTGCTCGGCTCGATCGATTCCTTCATCGGAGAGACCAGGTTCAGGATGTGCTCCACATCCAGGACCTGCACGAGCCGGCCTCCGTCCCGTTCAGTATCCATGCGCGCGATGCTGGTCACCAAACCGCCGGGGGCGTGAGCATCAGCTGGCAGCACCTGGCTCCAGTCCAGGCGAACAATTTCTTCCACCGATTCAACCGCAAAGGCTTGGGTATGCCGGGCGAATTCCGTGATCAGAAGAATATTGAGCCCTTGCGACGCCCTGCAACCTGTGACGGCTGACAAGTCCACTACGGACATTACCTGGCCACGAATATTGACCATCCCCAACATCGGCGACGTCATGCCCGCTGCCGCAGTGATGGGCATCATCGGAACGATTTCCCGGATCTTGAAAACATTGATGCCGTAAAGTTCTCCCGGCCTGTCGGTGGAGCCATCCGGAGTTCCGACACGGAAGAGCAGCAGTTCGAATTTATTGGTGGAAGTCAGGTTCGTGCGCTCATCGATTTCTTTTTGAAAATTGTCCATGATGGTTTGGTGAAGATGGAGATGCCTTGTTCTTTTGCTGAAGAACAATGAGCGTATGAGGGATGCCTATCGGACGGCTGTACCAACGCACAGCCGCCTAAAGCATAGGCATGAAGGTAAGGTTGTTAAGCTTGTCCTCAGGCGGGCAGCGTTTCGAACTGACGCCGCGGGATCTCGGCCACTACTGCGCCGGCCGTCGAAGACAGCTTGAAGGTACTGACCAGTTGCGTCAGCGAGGCCGCTTCCTGCTTCATCGTTGACGATGCAGCAGAAGCTTCTTCGACGAGTGCGGCGTTTCGCTGCGTCGCCTCATCGATTTGTGCGATGGCCTGGTTGATCTGCTCAAGTCCTCGGGTCTGCTCGGCGCTGGCAACGCTGATTTCCTGGACGATGCCCGAGACGTTCTTGATGCTCTCGACCACCCTGCCCATTGTCGCGCCGGCCTGGTTGACCTGTTGCTCGCCAGTGGCGATCCTGGTCACCGACTGATTGATCAATGCTTCGATTTCCTTCGCAGCGCTGGCGGACCGGTGGGCCAGCGCCCGCACCTCTGCTGCCACGACAGCGAATCCCCGCCCTTGCTCGCCCGCCCGGGCGGCTTCCACAGCGGCATTCAAGGCAAGTATGTTGGTCTGGAACGCGATACCGTCGATGACGCTGATGATTTCCACGATTTCGCGGGATGAACCGCTGATGGCTCTCATCGTATCGACCACAAGAGCAACTGCTTCGCCGCCCTCGGCCGCAATGTTCGAAGCATCGTTGGCCAGTCGATTGGCGTGAACCGCGTTCTCTGAATTCTGTTTGACGGTTGCCGTAAGCTGCTCCATGGCGGACGCAGTTTCCTCCAGCGAACTGGCCTGCTGTTCCGTACGCGCCGACAGGTCGACAGTTCCGCGTTGAATTTCTCCGGAAGCCGCGCCAATGGTGTGTGTCCCCTCGCGAACATCGGTGACGATGGCGGCGAGACTTTCATTCATATCCTTCAACGCGCCGACCAGCTCACCCACTTCGTCGCGGCTGTCCACCTTGATGCGGCTGGTAAGGTCACCGTCACGCACCTTTCGGGCAATCTCTACCGCACTCGCCAAGGGTGCTGCGATCGATCGGGTCAGCTTCCATGCGATCAGCATCCCGACGACCAATGCCAGCACACTGATACCCACCATCATCAATTTCGACTGTGAATAGGCGCGCTCCGCAGCGGCTGCGTTTTCCTGAGAGTTTTGATAAAGGTAATCGTTGATTTTCTGAACGTGCGTAATGACCGACTGAAGAATCGGCATGCATTCCTTGTTCAGGGCAACTCGCGCCTCGTCATTCTTCAAGGCCATAGCGAGCGCTACCACCTTTACCGCCACCGGGTAATACTGCTTTTCGAGATCGGCCAGTTGCTCGACCAGCTGACGTTCGGCATCAGAAGCTGCCGACTCGGCCACCAATCGTTTCAATTCCGCGAGCCCGTCATTGATATCCTTTTGCGTCTTGGCCACCAGAAGCGCGTCGTTCTTTTGCAAAGCGGGATCAGTGATGAGAGTGAGGTTGCGCGCAGCAATGGCACGCAACGTGATGCCAAACTGTGTCTTGGCAAGCGCCTTCAGCTTCCCCTCGTCCACTGAGGTCAGGAATTCTATACGGTCATTCAGTGAAGATATTTGCCGAAGACCGAATCCGGCGACACAGACAAGCAAAAAGATGACAGCAGCCAGTCCTAAGGTAAGACGCTGGCCGATCTTGAGATTCTTCATACTCCCCCCACGAGAATTGAAAAAGCGCAGCTTGTAGTTATAGGAGCATCACCCTATCTCAACGACCAGGAAATTCCCTGTAACCGGAAAAAATATTTGAAGAAAAGCAGCAAAACATGATTTGGATCAAAGTTAGCCCGCAGCCCCTGGCGTGATGAATGAGGATCTACGAGTTTCACCCAAGGACTTGTCCGCGATCGGCCGTGCCAGAAATCTGTAAAGGGTGAAAATGGCCATTAGACCCCCTTGCCAGGCCAAGCCTGGCAAGCCGAGATGAGATTAAGCAGGCAACAAATCAGCCGCCAACATTTCCTTGGCGAACCGCAGGGCCTCCGCGTATCGAGGATGCTCTATGCGAGGCTGACCTAGTTCCTCTTCCACCGCATTCCGCAATATCAATATTGCGTCAGACTCTTTGACAATGCCTGAAGAACTGATATGGGCAACCGCATTGGAAAGAACCGGGAGCATCCGGTCGGTGAAATCCAATCCGCTGACTGCCAGATAGGCAACGTTCTTGACGAGAATCATATGATGGCTGACGGCTAAGGCGGCGATGCTCATAGTTGCCTCCAAGAGAATTTTCAGCTCAAGCATAAAACAGCTGTTTTCCCAGGAGCATCAGGAAATCCCTGAGAAATCTACTGGCAATGGCTCGTACTGACCTGCACTGTGTGGATGATGGACATCCTCAGCAACAGCACTCGGCCATGGTAGCTTTAGGTATGTCGCCAATCGGATAACGAAGAAGGCCATTCGCATTCCGCACGACGAATAGCGCTCCGCAAATCTAAATTGACCCGCTGCCAAATTAGCTTTGCTGGCGGCATTTTTTTGAATTGCGGAGCAAAAACCGACCCAACCTATTGATTTATATAATTTTCCCCGCGGATTCGTAATCAGTAGGTCGACGGGTCGATTCCGCCCATCAGCATCAGAACAGAAGCGGCTTGCAGCGATGCAAGCCACTTTATTTCCGCAATTCCGGCTTTGCTCCGCAATGTCCCCCCCTAACGGCGGCAAATTCATTTCTTCGGCATAGCCTACAGGCCCCGCCGCTTCCAAATATAGATTTCCGTCGTCGTCGCGCTCTTGTGGCTCAGCTGAGCCTGAGGCGCCTTACCCCTCGAGAATCGGTCTTGCCTGTTCCTTGACCACGCACTCTTCTACTTCGCCGGGTCTTGGGACCGAAGAAATCACAGTGGGTCAATTTCTCTCGCAAAGAGACAATCGTGCAATTGCTCATGTTTAACATCGTCTGATTCCCGAATGTTCAAGCCAGCATCCTCCGCCAGTTGAACAATCGCTCCCTTTGGTCGGCCCGCACGAGCAATGCGTAATAGGCATCGACTCCTAAGCCGAGAGGAAGCAAGCCTGCCACCCCAGCGACCTCACGCTTGGACAAGGCCCTACTTGCGCCCTTCCAACCAGCCTGTATTGGACGATTGCGCTTGTTGTTTCGCCAGTGCCTCTTCGAGGCCACGCTCGACAATACGATCGTGCCAACGTGCGGTAACCGCACGCTGGTCTTGAAACAAAGCAGAGAGCTTTTTCAACAGCGCCACACCGCCGGGTTGATTGACCAGCTGCTCCAGCAGCTCCAATTCGCTGTCGCTATACCGGCTATTGAAATATTGAACCTGGCTTTCATGCAGCCCGGATGACTTTTTGCGGGAAGCGTCAAGTTGCTCCCGAACTTCGTCGACAATCTGTTTGAGTGCGGTCGGTGGAATTCCTGGATATTCCATCAGAAGTCGTTTCGGAACCTTGTCGACAAGGTGTGCCGCATAAGCGGGCGGAATCTGGTCGGGCGGTAGCTTTCTCAGGATTGATTCGATCAAAGAGCGCTTGGTTTCAGTGAGTGGCGCCGCCGGTGGTGCGGGCTCATGGTCAAGACGAAAATTGATGGACTGCGCCGTTGTATGTTCCTGAGCGATCCCTCCACACATCATCTGCGGATAAATTCTCGAGCCAATTGCGCGTGCGGCTTCGGCATCAAGATCCTGATATCCCGACGTCGATAAAATCGTCATTGCGGAAACTTTGCCATCGCCGTCGATGGTGAACTGGATGCGCACGCTTCCCTCTCGCTCCTCTTGACGCGCCTGCGGTGGATATATGATCGCAGGCATCCCTTCACGGATTGTCGCTGCTTCCCAGCGTATTTCGTCTGCCTTTGTACATACGGACTTTGATTGCGCCGCAGCCGAACCAGCAATCAATGTGAGGATAAAGCCAATGACGGCATATCTCATTTAATTCAAATTCCCCGAATTATTATTTATTACTCAAGTTGCATTGGACTGCTTTCGTTCCGACACTGTCAGCTTCCAACCAATTGTCGTCATGCTGGTTTCGGCAATGGACTACCATCTTCAAAAACACCTAGTTCAGTACGTGCCATGAGAACCAGTTTCTCCATCAGCGGAAATGGCAGCTCGTCTGTAAAAAGAGAGACTTTCAGCGAATGATCAGCGTCACATCGGAAGACTTCGGCAAGGACTTTGCCGATGGGATCTACCAGTTCCAAACCCAGGCCATCGCGGATAACGTCCGACGCTATTTGAAACCGATATTCCATACTGCCCTTTCCAAAGATTCCTAACGTCCGTTACTGGCCGCTAGCGGACGAATCTACTGGCGAACGATTGAAAGTCATCTGCTATTCGGATGGCGGCCTCAGGCGCCATTCCAATTAGTGGCAGCATGTAGACAGCGCCTTGTTCATCAAAGGCTAGCACTTCCCCGCCGCCATCTCCCGCAAAAGCAACGAAGCCGGGCGCGTACGTTTCGATTTCAATATCAGAATTGCTTCCAGGAATTTCGTCCTTAGCCCAGAGGATAGTGTAGCCTGGGCGGGCCTCATCGACAGTGAACCCTTCGAACAAACCATTTTCTTGAATGTAGTCGTAATAGCTGCGTGGTATCGACGGAAGCATATTATCTAGCCCATTATTTTTGAACGTCGGCTTCGGGCCGATTGCGGACGATAAATTCTCTAATTTGGTTTCAATTCCACAGGAACATAACTACCAGGTAGCTCAGATTTTGCGGTTTCCCGGGCTTGGGACGATATCGGCGCCAGGAATACGGCCTGCATTACGGTACTACCACTAGCGTGAATGCCCGCAGGAGGATCTGCGCGCACGGCCCCCATATCAATACGCCCATTCAAATCTCGTCGAATGGTCCGCAGCTTGGCAGGTGTTATCTGAAAAAAAACGAGTGAGGCGTCGGCAGAAATAGCCGCAGACTTTAAGTGCAGAGTAACTCCCTGGTCGCCGTTTTTAGCAACGATATCTGCAGTACCTAACGGGATAAAACCCTTCTCTTTCCATGCTGACACATCGCCTGATAGGTCAGTCGTATGTACTAAATGAACAAGCGACGCATCAAAGATCCTAGGGGCAATATGCGTGGCTGCAGTCGGTACGGCACCATGAATAACGGCAGTACAACTCCCACACTTGGGGAACAATTCCGCTTGCTGACGCGCGGAAAGCGACAACGGTGCTAGATACACAGGGACTCGCCGCTTGTTATAAACAACTAACGAGGCACCTATGGCAATGGCATGGTCGATGAACTTAGTCTGATCCTGCGGGCCTTCATTAGTACCATCGGTCGAGCTCAACCTGATGAAGTCCATCTCTTCCCATTTCCTGACTGCAGACGACACATCATCAGCAATGTCGAACCAGATTTCCGCCAACTTGGATATTTGCGGCAGTAAGAATGGAGCCTCATTTTTGACGGGAATGTAGTGCTCAGAATAGACAGTCATTGTTTCAACTAGCTCAAATTAGTTTATTGGACAGAGCGTCTTCAGGAGATGCATCAATCAAGCCTCAATAGACGACAAGTCCGTTACTGGCCGAAAGCGGTCAGATGGCATTCAGGTCTAGAAATTCTCCAGACTCAGCGTCATAAAACCTAGCGCCCAGCTGACTACAAATCGACTTGATCACCAGCATTTCCTCCACTCCCCAAACACCTGATACAGAAATTGTCCGTGGATCTGCACTTTCCTCTTCGCCTTCAATGGTCATCTCTAATGCCAAATGTTCGTTCTGCGAAAGAGATTTCTCAACGAGATTCTGTACCAACGGGCGAGGGCCGAGTGGAATTGGAACCCAATTTTGAGGTAGCTCCTTCAACTCTCGCTTTTCAACAACAATCAAACCGATGCTGCTCATGCATATTCCCCGGTAGCTAAAAAATTCTGTTCCTGGCCGTTTGCGGCCGCAAATAGCCGAAACTATTTTTCAAATTCCAACGCGCCATTTAGTGCGCTTTCAAGCTCGCTAAGGTCTAGAGTTGTCGCGAAGGAAATTAGCTTCGCCGTTAAACCTAAGCAATCTACCTCGAGTCTTATGCTGTCTGGTCGATGATTGCCCGGGAACTTGCGCAGGCACAGCCTAACAGTTGCGTCATCTTCCCAGGCGCTGGAGTCCGCTGACCAGTTTTTGTCTTCAAACAAAAATAAGCAATGGTTACGCTTGGCATCCCATATCGACGGGCTATACACCCATAGCGAGTTCCGAGCTTCCCATACGTCTACCCGGATCTCGAAACCATTTCCAGGCGATACCGACATAGTTTCCATATTAGTTTCAACAGTGAGCAGAGCTGAAAATCAACGACAGCTTCTGGCCGTTTGCGGACTTAAGCACACTCTAGCCACTTGTCATAAAAGAGCCGCATCGACAGAATCGATGACTCGATGGGGATCGTCTGTCGATAGCGCCGCTTCATATACAGCCTCTACCACCGACATAGGAAAATTCCCTTCTGAAGCATACGCCAATGACGCTATCGCTCTTGCCTGATTAAAAAATTGGCGAGCCGTCGTCTCGGCCGCAAAATCAGTAGCCTCTCCATTCATCAACTCGAAGTAGCGCAGATCCAGCTCATCAGTCAAGTTGCGAAGGGCCGCCCTAGTTTGCTCGGAGATCTGTTCATTTGCTTCCAGAGCCTTTAGCGTCTCAGTTGCTACTGTCAAGGTCATCGAAGTCTGCTCCATCGAGATTCGACAGGCGACTAGGGCCGCAGCACGCTGCTGCTGCGGTTGAGCCACCATTATTTTTTCCGCTAGCTCGCTGGATATCGTATTCAGCCGCATGGGTTCTCCGTGATGGTTTTTCGTACCCCCGCTGTCCGTTCTTGGCCGATAGCGAACATTATGGGGACGCGCGGACGGAAGCGAACTCCAGTGGGCAAAATTACCCATGGCACCATCGTATTTTTACTTCTCACTATGGCTAAGGTATTTATAAAACGAAATATAATAAATTTCCATGGGGAACTTTTAAGCCAGGTGACTAAATGAAAAAAAATCTGTTGTCCTTTTGCGCGGTATTGATTGCGGTGACAATTACCTCCGGCTGTGCAGTGAGAAATCCATACATATCGCCGACGACCGGAGACACGGCCAAGATCAGAGTGATCAATCAGAGCGACGGCACTGCTCTCTTGTACGCTAGTACCAGTTGCCAGGTCGCTTCAGCCAAGGTGATTGCAGCCTTCAGCAGGTTTCTTAAGTCTGATTTAAGTAGAGTATCCATGTACGGCTCGCAGCCGAGCGATGGAAACAAGGACGTTGTAGAGCGGGTAATTGAAGCTGGCAAAGAAATGCAAATCTTTACCTTGTATCAGGGTGCCAAGGGACTGGACACTGCCCAATGTTCTATCGAAGTCGCGTTCACTCCCAAAAAAGACGAACAATATGAAATGACTTATGTCGCGAATAGTCTAATGTGCAGTATCGCTATCGATAGGCTGACTGAAACTGATGCCAAGATAGTGCGTACAAAAGTTGAAGATGTGCGCCGCTTATCGAAAGGCGAATGCAGATAGGAGCGCTGATTATAGAACCCAAGCTAAACGCCGTATCAGGTGAAATCTGAAGTGGGAAATGGCGCCGGCCAATTACTGCCATTACGACTTATTGCTTCACGCTTGGGCTGCTGCGACTGCTCCGAGGCTGACATTCACGGGCAAGTTTCACAAAAAAATACAAAGTGGAATTTCTTGGTGAGTTCTTTATCCGAAAGGCAGCTTCTGGCCGAACGCGGACTTCTTGGAAGCGATTCGCTTTGTCATTGAAAGCGGCTGTGGCACGGCCAGATTGTCGCCACCTATGACACCTTCCTTGCATCGGACAATATACGGTGACTGGAAATCATCTTTAGCGCTCTTAGGTAGAACTACGCACCATATGAAAGCGTTAGGTTCGCAAAGCAACGCATCAAACTCCGCGTATGGTGCCCGTATTGATATTGGAGGATGAGATAGGAGCGTATCAAAAGCACTGTCGAATTGATAAAAACCCGTAAGTTATGCGCATCATGAACTGGCCGGAAGCAGGCCATTGAGAGCAATCATGAAAGGAAGCGCGCGCATCCATTGATTCATTTGACCGGCACGATGACGATGGGCTGGATCTCTCTAATTGCCTCTCCACCACCTCCCCATGTTCCGAGAGGCAGCAGCTTGATCTCCGTGCGGTCGGCAAATTGTGGATACTTCTTCTTGATGATGGGCAAGTCCCGATCCTGGCGATCCCTGATCTCAGGAGATGCGTCTGCCACTACCGTAAGGCCAAGGATGTTTTTTCCCTCGGCGAGGTTCAGGTGCAGATTGCCAATGTATTGAACCTTGCCGGCTGCCACATGAAATTCCAGCGGGGCCATCTTCGCTGATGGCGAAAGGATATATCCGGCGTTCCGAACCAGGCGCCATGACGAAATGGTATGCCTGCCAGCGGGTAATGAAATGGCAAGGACCTGCCCATAACTATCCTTGAACTGACTTCCCATGCGAATCGTCGCATATTCAGGAAGCGCCTCCAGACGCCTGGGCGGAACAGGTGCGCCGGGGATGCCTTCGTCAAGGTAAAACATGGCCTGAAAATTTCGGGATCCGGCGCGATCAAATGAAACGGAGACGATAACGATGCCTTCATCCGGATTGTTCTCCAGCGAAAAATCGCGATCCACATTTGATACGGCACAAGCAGTCAGGAATATGGCCAGCAGGCATATAAAGATGCTTTTGTGAGACATGTTTCTTTTTCCCCCTTGGATTTTTATCGGGGAACTGTAGCAGAAAATCAGCCTGACCTCATCCAGCTTGCTCATCCTGTGGTCGGCTCCTTGAAGGGCTCATATCGGCCGATTGCGGACGCTCAGCTCGAGCATCCAGCCTTCATCTTCAAATCCTTCACACCCTCCCTGAAACTTGCATATTCACGCGGCAAGATAATCTTCCGCTGGGGATCGTGCTGCATTCGGACATCATCAGCATGAAGGCTTTCATCGAACGCCGTACAAGTTGCGTCCTTATTGCCTTGTGCATAATGTGTTAGTGCAATGTTCACGTAAAGATTGGGAATAATGTCGACCAGTCCAGCTTCTCTCGCCAAGGCTGTTGCCCGTTCAAAATAAAGTAATGCTGCGCTCAGACGATTGTCGAAGCTGACCTCTTTGTCCCTGAATCCGTATTGCAGATAGTGTTGCCTTGATCCGCTCACGGCCGCTGACCTCAAGAACAGTCCATAAACACGTTGCCCCTCGACCAGTCCCGCGACATCATGCTTTTCCTGATAAATGGCGATGGCATCGATGATCATCGGTTCAGCCGCAAGTGGGCGGTTGTGATTCTCAAAGAGATCTTGAGCAATTTTTAATTTGCTTGCGGGATCATCAATCTTCGGCACCAACGCGGCAGCGCACGACGCCAAAAATAGAAGAGCGGCACAAGCCATGCAGAGTGTACGAATTTTCAATTTCTTCCCCATGATAATTTTATGGTCCGCTTCTGCCCGATTGCGGACATGGCAAACTTTATCAGGATCGGCGATGACATTCGCATTCCAACACGAAAAATCGGCCACGCAATTCGAGATCGAGGGCGTACTTATTGGCATTGTGGACCGTCGGCTTTTTGAATTGCGGAGCAAACTCTCCAACCTGATCTATTGATTTATATAATTCCGCTGGCAGATTCGCGATCAGTAGATCGACGGTTTGATTTCGCCCATCAGCACCAGAACAAAAAGCGGCCTGCAGTAATGCAGGCCGCTTTTTTTCGCCCGCGCCAAGCGGGCGATCTGCCATGTTTTCGGTCTTGTCAGCGCAGTGCCACGGCGCTGACAGCCGCTACCTTGTTTCTTCCAATGCCGGTGACCGTAGCGAAACCTTTTGCATCATCGAGCTTGAATGTGGACACCAATCCAGCCAATTCTCCCGCCTGCTCCATCATCGCATTCGCAGCAGCAGCGGCCTCTTCGACCAACGCAGAATTCTGTTGAGTCGCTTCGTCCATGTGGGTGATGGCGAGATTGACTTGAGTGATTCCGTGACTCTGCTCCTGGCTCGCATGGGAAATTTCCGCCACCACATCGGTCACCCGCTTGACACTGGTGACCACATTTTCCATGGTCATCCCGGCTTGTTCGACCAGGCTGCTTCCTTGGGCAATCTGCGCTACGGAATCATTGATCAGTTCGGTGATCTCTTTTGCCGCCGTAGCGCTCCTTTGTGCCAGGCTACGGACCTCCGATGCAACGACAGCAAAGCCGCGCCCCTGCTCACCGGCCCTTGCTGCCTCGACGGCAGCATTCAATGCCAGGATATTCGTCTGGAACGCAATCCCGTCAATCACGCTGATGATGTCGACGATCTTTCGTGAGGAAGCATTGATACCTTCCATTGTGCTGACCACCTTGCCAACCACCTCGCCCCCTTGGGTGGCAACGCCCGAAGCGGATACCGCCAGCTCGCTTGCCTGCTTGGCGTTATCAGCATTTTGCTTCACGGTGGACATCAGTTCTTCCATCGCCGAAGCGGTCTCTTCCAAGGCACCTGCCTGTTGTTCAGTACGCGCAGACAAATCCAGATTGCCAGTGGCGATCTCGGTGGATGCCTGCTCGATGGCGTGGGTGCCCTCTCTCACCCTGCCCACGATGCCAACCAGGCTGTCGCGCATCTTCTTGATAGCAAACAGCAAGCTGGTGGTATCGCCCGCCTTCACGTTCACCTCAGAAGTCAGATCTCCCGCCGCGATCTGCTGTGCAATATCTGCTGCATAGGCAGGCTCTCCCCCCAGCTGCCTCAACAGGCCGCGTGTAATCGCGAATGCGACAAGGGCCGAGATGAGTGCCACGATGATGGTCAAGACCGCAACCACTACAGACGCCTTGGACGCCATAGCGATAGTGTCCTCATGTGCCTTGTCGTTCTCGGCGTCCACCTCAGCGATGAGCTTGTTGATATCGAGTACGATCTGGCGGCGCAGCGGACTACATTCGTTGACCAGGAAGTCACGAAATTCTTCCGACTTTCCACCTTCACGATAGATACGCGGGCGCTTCAACTCCTCGGCCATCTGCAACAGACCGGCACGCACCTTTTCAAAACCTTTGTTGCCCGCAAAATGCGGCTCCATGTCTTTGAGCGCCTTCAGATAGAGCTGTTTTTGCTCATCAACGATGGCCAGCTCCTTCTGCGCATCCGCGTCGGTTCTGAAGACATAGGCGTTGCGAGCGGCAAGGCCAGTCTGATCGAGAGCTTCCCGCGCCAGGTAAAGCGGCACCAATCGCTCATCCTGAACTGCGTCCGCCGCCTTGATGGACACAGTCAGCGAATTGATGCTGCTCAGTGCTATTCCAGCGAGCAAAAACGTCAGCATCAAAAGCGCTGCGAACGCTAACGCCAGCTTGGTTCCAATCTTCATATTTCTGAGCGCGGTCATTGTTTCCCCCTTGGGTTAAATACGAGCATTTTTAATTGATCAATCCAAATAGGAATTAATCTGTACCGACTCGAAATATAAAGTAGACCGAAATTATTAGATTTAGGGATTTTCCTTAGAAAATCGCGTTGTGGTTTGATACACAAAATAAAGCGAGTAGTAACCCGATTTCATTGACGATGTGCCTATACTCGCTGGCTCTGTTTGTGAAACGTGGGAATGAGCACCATCCGGTCCAAGCGAATACAACAGCTAACCGGATCCGGCACGATTCAACGGACACGCAGGCCGTTTCTGAGAAATGCGGGCAAAAATCACGCTTGCTCACGCGATTGAAGACTCGGTCTTTTTTCATACTGCTTGAACAAATGTCTTCTACGTGGGTTCAGCCACGCACTACCTATCAAGGAATCAATACCATGATGATTTCCGGCAACCAAGCTTCAGCGGCCATAGCCGCTCCGCAACCCTCGTCCGGCTATCAGACAACGCCGGAGCCAAAGAAGGAACAGGAGACAGAGTCAAGCAAAGTCACTATTTCTTCTGCCGCCTTGGAGAAAGCCACGCAACGCGAAACACAGACTGATGAGCTTGCAAGTCAGTATCGTTTGAGTGGTCCCGCCACTCTTGTCAGTGCCCTCAATCCCGTTGTTTATAAGATGCCGGAAGCCCTCATGAGGGAAATGGAGGTGCGGGGCAAAGAGGAAGCTGTCCGCAACGCAATGAGCGCACAGTACGCAAACGAACACCGATACCAAACTATCGGGCAGGTTCTGGTGGACGGTAAATTATTCGCCGAAGTGAATGACGCTGGCGGCTATGGGTCGATACAAAATGCCATTCCCGGGCTCAGTGACTCATCTTTGAGTCCGCGGGAGCGCGTTGAAGAGATAGCCCAAGCCTTGAAAGGCAAGGGAAAAGTAGAAGTCAGGTATGCCGATTTTGTGCCAGGCCTGGGAGGCTGGGGTGGCCCGGGAGCACCTGACACAATGCTTTCGCCCTTCACGGCACGAAGCCTTCACGACATCTTCGCAGAGGCAATCCAAGGGGCAGAGCGTATGCGCTCTTCAACATTGCAAGCAGCGAAGTCCAGCACGTTGTAGACACCAATCATTGGGGCGCAAGCTCAACAATCAGTCGCCTGCCACAAAATAATTCATTTTCCAGCCTTCTTGCGTTTTCCCGAACCCTGCACGGCAGCCGCCCGCCGTTCCTGAGCCAGAGGATCCCGGCCTCCCGCCCCGGGAAGACACCAGCGTGAAACCTTCGACGGTGCAAAGTGGAGACAATCTTCACTCAAAGAAACAACGCCAATTTGAACGCCCCATAGGGGCGATCACGAAGAGCCCCCCAGATAGATCTTGAGGTAGCGCCGAGAATTGCCTTCAATACGATCACCCAGCCACCTTGATCCATCAGCAAACGAGATCGAGAGATCCAAAACCGCACCCCGCACGTTTCACGCGTAATGTCTGAATGTGTTCATCAATGGAAAACAATGGCCCCATCGTGCGCACACATGGAAAACGCCTTCTTCCAGTTGTCATACGATTCCCGGAAATAATTTTCCGCATGTTCCCTGGCTTGATCGGCGTAGCGCACGAAATCTTTATAAATCTTCTTGCAGACGACCGGACCAATGACTCCCTCAGCATCAGAAAAATTGATGAGTTCCCAAAACGGTCCGCTCTTCAGATTCCATGCAGTCGCATCGTAGCGAAGCTCTGTTTTCCCGTTGAACACATGAGAACTCTGTTGGTAGCCTGCCAGTTTTGCCAACTCATTGCGCCAATGGTTATACCCCGAGTAAGTACCTGCCCGGAATTCGAAGTCTGATTTGAATGCATACACTTTGCCCGCTTCCAGTCCTTCAAAACGCTCCGGGAAGTCGCTCGGAAACAATATTATTTGATTCTGCGCAACGGGAATGCCATCAGCGCTCAGTACGGGAGATTTCACCATCGTCAGGTTTTCATAAGCGGTGATATCCAACCCCGCCTGTGCAGATGCTGTGGTCAGCGAAAAAACTAAAAAGATGAATATGATTTTCATGGTTGGTCGAATGGATGTTTCGCCACATTGTGATTTTCCGGCGAATCGATGAAGGCCAACTGTCTTGGGACGGATCAGATCAGGAGTACTCAATTGCGATCATATGCACACTCTGACCATGGTCGATCAATACCGCGGCAATCCAGAGCAATATGATAATGCTCCAGACAGCGAACGCCGTCCGCTTCTCATGGACATGCCGGATGATCAGATAAAGCGTCGCAAAGTTCGCCACCGCAAATACCAGCAGGATTGGCCAAATGGCAAAAACAATGAAGAAGGCGTCGCCGGGACCTCCCGGTGTATTCTCTTCTCCCTTGGCAGGCCAAAGCGTCGAAGCCAGGTACAAGTAGAACCCGATACCAATGAGATTGACGATGGCCCACTTCGCTAGTGCAGGCAATTTCTGCAGCCGTATCATGCGAGGCCTTCTCCTGTTGGACTGACTTCAAACCAATCCCGGCCATCACGGCGCACCCCTCCCCTGCTCGGACCGCAGATCTGGCTCCAGATACAAAGGGTCAAGGGCAGCAAGGATGCGGCCATGGGAAGCAATACCGGGCCACCCTGCTTCAACAACGCCCTCCACAACCCGAACCGACGCTAAAATAGCGCTCCCAACGCGCTATAACACTCAAGAAGCATTTCTCAGCAGAAACCCATGAACCAACCACAATCCACCTATCCCGCCACCGTAGACGCTTTCAAACAGGTCGTCGAAGACTTCAAGGCCAGCGCCGGCTACAAGGAGCCGCTGCTGTTCGCCGTCGGCAGCCGCGTCTTTACCGGCAATGGCACCCTGGCCTCCGTGCGCTATCCGGTCGTCAATGGCCCTGGCCAGAATACGGCAAGCGCAGCGATCTGGATGAAAGTGCTGGGGGTTACCCCGGCCGGCGTGCAGAATATCACGGTGTCCGCCGCCCAATTGACCGAGATCCTGGCCTATTTTGCCCCGTTCAAGAACGACGGCAAGTACCACGGCAACGTCATCGCGCTGGAACAAGCGCTGGAAGCCACCAAGGCCGGCCCGGCCAATCGCGTGGTCATCACCTTCATCTTCGATGACATCGATCCCCAGGGCGTGGAAGACAGCACCCTCAAGCTGTATGGCCTGAGCCATCGCTGCTTCAAGCCCAACCAGCTGAACCTGACCAAGGTGTTCACCAAGCTGCCCAATGTGGCCTGGATTGGCGATACCCCGATGGACGCCGAGGAAGTCGAGCAGTCCCTGATGTCGGCCGCTTTCGGCGATGGCAGCTTCGCACCGCACATGGTCGACAAGTTCCCCCTGTATGTCCACCGCATCAATTCCCTGAAAATGGGCGTGCGCATCACCGATCAGCACAAGGTTCGCCTGGGTGCCTACCTCGGTGAGGGCACCACGCTGATGCCGGGTGCCAGCTACATCAACTTCAATGCAGGGACCGAAGGCGCTTCCATGGTGGAAGGCCGCATCAGCTCCTCCGTGCTGGTCGGTGCCGGTACCGATATCGGCGGCGGCGCGTCCACGCTGGGTGTGCTCTCCGGCGGCAACAACGTGTTCATCTCCCTGGGCCGCAACTGCCTGCTGGAAGTCAATTCCGCCCTGGGCATTCCGGTCGGTGATGCCGTCATCGTCGCGGCCGAAACCGCGGTCATGGCGTCGTCCCGCGTCTCGGTGCAGATTGAAGGCCACCCGCTGAACGGCAAGGTGGTCAAGGCCGCAGAGCTGGCCGGCATCAATGCAGCGACGTTCCGCCGCAACGACGTCACCGGCGCCCTCGAAGTGCTGCGTACCGGCCGCAATATCGACTTCGCGAAAAAGCTGGAAGATGGCGAAGACATCCTGAACAGCGATCTGCACAAGAACTGACAGTCGCCCCGTCGGATACTTCAGTACATGAAAAAAGCTCCTTGATCAGGAGCTTTTTTCTTGGGCATCTCGCTGTGGCGACCTGCAGAGGTGGTCCGCCGGTGTTCATTGGCTGCGCCGCATGCAACGCTGCAAGATCGCAGTCTGCCTCCATTGGTTGTGTGAAGAGAGATTTGCCATCAAGCAGCGAGCATCAGGTCCGCCTTTTCTGACAGGAGTTTGCCGCCTGCCCCAATGCAGGCCTGCGTCCGTACGAGAAGCGGCCATGCCAGACGCCATCGCGCAGCACCGCATGAGCATCGCCCCGCGTCAGCGCGATGAGATTGCGCCTCAACAGCAGATCCCTGAGCCTGCCCTGCATGAATTTTCCGATCAGCGCATAGCCCTCCTGGTTGGGATGGATGCCGTCAGGCATGAAGTTCCTGAGCTGTCCGGAAGGAATGCGCGCAGAAAGATACTGCTGAACATCGATGAGGCTGATGCCGTGTTTGCGGGCGATATCACGCATGATTTGCGCATAGTTCGCAACCTTCGTGAGCCTGGATGGATTCGGTGTCTGCAGGAAGACTTCCAGATTGTTGTCCCTTGAAATACGAATCAGGGTTTCCAGATTGTCTGCGTAGGTCTTCTCGTCCAAGGTCAGGCTGTCGTTGATTCCGTAATTGAAAATCACGATGTCGGCGCAGTCGCCTTGCGCAGCCTGCTCCCACGGATGGCCGGAAAAATGGCCATTGAGCATCGTCGCCGTGGACTCGCCGCTGACCGAGACATTGCGAATGACCACCCCGGCGAGATGAATGAATGCCTGAGGAGGTTGCGATACCACGCGGATGTCGGAAGTATTTTTGGCCAGCAACCCTCCATCAATGCCCAGGCCGGTAGAGTCTCCACGGAGCTCGATGACCACCGGTTCGGCACGCACTTGCGCCGCATGGAACAGCCCGGCGACAAGCGCCAGCTTGCACAGCATCACGGCGGCCCGTCGCAGGAAGCCAATATTTTTTATACCATTTATATGGTTTCCAACGCGTCCCTGCACACGGATTTCAGCGCTGTTGCCAGCGCGCGCCGTGCAATGAAAGACAGGCAACGGATAATGGAACAGAGAAGCGATCATCTGCCTGACCAGACCGGGTAGTCCTCTGCGCATACGGAATATTGAGAAATGGGTAGGTGCGTGCTCGCAAATCACAGGAATGCACTCCCGACCAGACATGCCGGAAGCCAATCCCTCATCGCACGCATCAGTCCGTGGACTGGACCTCTTGCCCTCTTGACGATGCGTACCTACGGATCGTCGCACATTGCTCTGACAAATCACTGACCTGACCCAGTCAGTACTACTGGTCATGGCCGACCGCGGACAGGCAAGGTCCCCGAACATGGCAAACATGTCGTGATGGTGCAGGCAGGAGTTTGCCATGTGCTTGCATCACTGCCATTGGCAGATGGTGAACGTCACGCCGAACGTGCCGTCGCCGGTCAGTCAGCGGTCCTGCTCCAGCATCAGAATTGCGGGCACCGCCTGCTGCAGCAGCGTGATCAGTTCCGGATCCATGTACTTGTAATCGTCCGGAATATCGAGCACATGGACCGGTTTGAACTCAAGCAAACGAGTGTATTCGGCCTTGAGTCGTGAGCGATGTTTTTCTTCCATCACCAGAATCACGTCAGCCCAACGCGGATCACTCTCGGACACGTGGTGTCGTGCATTCGGGCTGGTTCCGCCAGAGCGCACGTTCAGTTGCGGGTGATTGCGCCAGACGGTTTCCGCAGTGGGACTTCGCCACTGATTCCTGCTGCACACGAAAAGCACATTGATCCGCTCACCGGTCTCCGACGCGGCACTTTTCTCAGTTCCGCATCGGAAACTCTCGGATACTCCATCCCAAGCTGCTTCGCCCGGGCAAGCTTGGTCGGCCTGGTGTACAGGACCTTCCAGTTCTTCTCTCTCTTTTCGTCATTCTTCATCGGATGATCGCGCTCACCAGCAACTCAGCGACAAACCTGGTCTGACAAGGATTTCACGGTATCCATCGCGGATCTCATGGCTTCAACCTCGCCGCCGCGCGGTCGCACGTAGGTCGCCCGCACCTTCATGAACCGCTTCTCCATCGGCAAAACCCACAAGAAGGATGCGTAATCGTCGCTGCCTTCATGCCAGATCATCATGGCACCGTTGCCACGCTTGTTCTCGCCGCCGAGCGGCAGGGAGGCCGGACCTCCCATCTGGAGTTTGCTGCCAGGATGCACAGACAGAATTTCCCTGGACGCATCGATGGCTTCCTTGACGTCCTCCTCGTCACTGTCTGCCACTCTGTCATACAGAAAAAAAGTGACGGCCAGACGGTTCTCGTCCTTGTTGTAGCCGGCCAGCAAAGTGTTGCGGTGTGTACGATGTTGGGCGATCACGGCGTCGGGAAACGACACCCGCTGAAGACCGTCGACGGCAGCGGGTGCACACAGTTGCGGCTCACCTGCATCGCCCGTGCAGGCGTCGCATGAAGCCGATGCCTGCGCCATCGACACGAACGGCGCGTTAACCAGAAAGGCTGCGAGGAGGGTCCGTTTCAAGCTGCTTTTCATTTTCATCCTTGAAGCTCATTGAAAATGCGCGGATGGTGGCAATACCGTCGGTCTCGTTGGAAAGACGTCCGGCCTGCATCATCCGCTCGCGGCCACCCGCAACTTTAGCAGGAGATGGGACCGACGTGCTCAACCCCGCCCCGCCCCCTGCCCCAGCAAGCGCAACCCGGTCTTCCGCACGAAATCCTCATAAGTGATCGGCGCTCCCACCTCGGTATCGGCGCGATTGGCCTGTATATACGCCCATGACCTGCCCGTGCTGGCGTCAACCACCAGCTTGAACAAGCGGGCCGGGACGGCAATGTGGCCCCGCCCGATCGTGGCCGGTGCCGCATCGAAGAGCGGCCCGGTGAACACGAAAACATCCCCGCCTGCCCGCATCACGTACTTGCGCGTATCCCGTTCGATCTTGGACCAGGGCCCGGAATTGTTCCTCGGATTCTGAGGGACCATGTTGGCCAGCGAAAAACTCTGGGCCATCGCCTCCGGTGTGGACATGTCGCCGGCCGGCGCCATGTGGCCGCGCGCATACCCCGATCCCCGGTAGTCGTCCAGTTCCGCGCGCTCGGCGCGCGGCAGCCGCGCCTCCGGGTAGAAGCGGTCCGTGCGATGCTGCTCGCGCGCATGCAGAAGAGCGGTCCGGTTCAGCCGCTCGGCTACCACGAAGGGCGTCTTGGTCTGACTGTTGTAGAGCACCGCAAACGCGCTGAAACACAATTCCCGCAAATGCGCACCCGCAGGCAATTGCGGCGGCTGCGCGCCGGGGAAGAACTGCGGACATTGCGCAAAACGCGCAACCGTGTGCCCCGGCTCGGCCTGCCGCACCGGGGCAGGCGCGCTCTCGGCCGGCAATTCGAGGTGCGGCAGACTGAAGCGCTCGCGCAGGCCATCCGTCAGGTGCGGGTTGATGACGCAACTGGCGATGCCGAAGACAAGGATCGTCGTGCTGGTGAAGGAAATCAGAAAGCGACTGAATGATCCCAGTCCCTTCTGCCTGCTTTTTTTGGAGGTGGCCCGCTTGCGGGGTGCTGCCTTTTTCTGTCTTGTTACCATGCTGGCCGCATGTTAACCCGAGTCGACTATTTGTTGCCAGTTCATCAGGAAATCCCCGATGGATTTCTCCCTCGCGACTCATAGAATGGGAAGCGAAATCGGGGCAGGTCCCGCGTGGCATGAGACAACGATAGTCCTGCCTCGGCTGACGTCCCCAACAATAAAACCGGACGCATCTCGTCGACGGCGATGAGATGCGTTTCAAGAACATTTCCAGGATCAGACGCCCATCATGGCTTTCTTCGACTCGCTCTCGTTTTTCTCACGTCTCAGCAAACGCAAGGCCGACATGCTGGGTCAACTGGCCGCCATCGACAAGGCGCTGGCAGTCATCGAATTCACGCTGGATGGCAAGATCATCAAGGCCAACAAGAATTTCCTCGATCTCATGGGCTACACGCCGGAAGAGATCAAAGGCCAGCACCATCGCATCTTCGTCGCCGAGGAAGAGCGCAACGCGCCTGCCTATGCGCAGTTCTGGCAGAAGCTGGGGCGCGGTGAATATGACCAGCGCCTCTATCGCCGCATCACCAAATCCGGACACGAGGTCTGGATCCAGGCGACCTACAATCCCATCATCGATGCCATGGGACGCCCCTTCAAGATCGTCAAGTACGCGCGCGACGTCACGCAGCAGCAGCTGCAGGCCGCCGATTTCTCCGGACAGATCACCGCCATCAACAAGGTGCGGGCGGTAATCGAGTTCGATGTGAATGGCAATATCCTGCACGCCAACAACAACTTCCTGCGCGCGGTCGGTTATTCCCTGTCCGAAATCGTGGGCAAGCATCACGCCATCTTCGTCGAGCCCGCCGAGCGCGCCTCGGCGCAATACCAGGAATTCTGGAAGCGTCTGGCGGCCGGCCAATACGATGCCGGCTTGTATCGCCGCGTGAAAAAGAATGGCGATGCGCTCTGGCTGCAGGCCAACTACAACCCCATCTTCGACATGGACGGGCGGGTCTTCAAAGTGGTCAAATACGCCACCGACGTGAGCATCCAGACCCACGCCACGCAAACCCTGCAGGCCGCCGTGGGCGGGCTGTCCGAAGCACTGAGCACGGGCTCGGCCAGCGCGCAGCAGGCCAACGATCTGGTCAAGGCCACCTCCTCCATCGCGGAACAAGGCGGGGTGGTCATGCAGGAGGTCGTCAACAAGATGGCCGCCATCAACGCCAGTGCCGCCAAGATCACCGAGATCATCGGCGTGATCGACGAAATCACCTTCCGTACCAATCTGCTGGCCCTGAACGCGGCCGTCGAAGCGGCCCGGGCCGGCGAACATGGCCGCGGCTTTGCCGTGGTGGCCGGCGAGGTGCGCAGCCTGGCGCAGCGCACGGCGGCCTCGGCCAGCGAAATCAAGACGCTCATCAGCGGCTCGGTCAATGAAGCAAGACAAGGTACCGAGCTGGTCATGAATGCCGGCAAGACCATGAGCACCATGGTCAACTCCATCAACGACATCACCGGCATCATCGAGACCATCAGCACCTCCGCGAACGACCAGATCAATGAGATCGGGCAGGTCAACGAAGCGGTGACCCAGTTGCAGGTGCTGATGAAATAAGCGTCGCCCGGCTACGGCAGCGCCCGCCGCCACACGCGCACCCGTGCAGTGCCGCAGCTTGTATGGATCATGTCTGCTGGACCCGCCTGCGTCGCCTTGGTTAGAATGCACAGGACACTGTTACGGAAACAGTGACTCGCCTCTGCTACTTTCAGATTCGCAAAGCTGGCACCGGATTTTTCTTCCAGCGAATCAAATGGTCGACATCATGGATTGGGTCCCAATCGTCTTCATCATCTTCAAGGTCGCCGTGCTCGGCATCGGCATGTTCTACGCCATCAAGTGGCATTACGATCAGGGCAAGAAGGGCAAGCAGGCCGAGCGCAACGCAGTGCTGCGCGCCAGCGGGAAAGTCGCAGCGCTGTTCGTGATCTCGCTGCTGGTGCTGGGTGTGGCGACCTTTTTCATCTCCAAGATGATGGGGCTGGAGCTGAGCTTCTCCTGACGCACCGCAGTCCCTCAGGCTGCCGGCCGCTTGGCCAATGCCAGCAAGGTCCCGAAGAAGATCATCATGCCGCCGCTGATGCGGTTCATCCAGCGCAGGCCTCGCGCATTCTGCATCAGTCCGGAGAGGCGCGTGCCGGCGTAGGCATAGGCGGCGATGGCGACCACCTCCAGCGCCAGGAAAATCGCGCCCAGGGTCAGGAAACTGGATAAATAATTTTCCGGTACCACGAACTGCGGGAAGAATGCCGTAAAGACCAGGATGGCCTTGGGATTGCCGATGGCGACCAGAAACTCCTTGCGCACATAACCGGCAATACTGCGCTGCTGCGGCTCAAGCGGCTGGCCGCCCAGCTCCACCCTGGCGAAGAACAGTTTGCAGCCCAGCCAGATCAGATAGGCCGCCCCCAGCACCTTGACCACCGTAAAGGCCATCTGCGAGGCCATCAGCAGTGCGCCCATGCCCACCGCTGCCACCCCTATCATCAGCGCGAAGGCCACCAGCCGGCCGGCCGCTGCCAGCAAGGCCGGGCGCAGACCGTGATGGGCGCCGATGGTAATGGAGAGCAGATTGTTGGGGCCGAAGGCCATGTTCAGTGCAAAACACGAGGGAATGAACAGCAGCAGGCTTTCCAGAGACATTGCGGCTCCTTGGCAGATGAGGGCGACGCGGCACGTCACCGGAGCCGGTATTCTAGCGGCACGCCACCTGACGCGCAGGTGAAGCGCATATTCTTACGAGGATGTCAGCGCGATTTTCCCGCGATACAGGAATTGACTGATGCAACCGTGACCATTTCGGTCACATAATCGCGGAGCCGTTCGTTCTGATCTCAGGACGCAGCCCATCCACCCGGAGATCGCTTCATGAATCCGAGCAGTCACGCTCGTACCCTGCTGATCGTTGAAGACAACAAGGATGTCAGAAACATTTTTGCAGAAGTCTTTCAAGGCGTCGGCTATCACGTGCTCGAGGCCGGCAACGGGGAAGAGGCGCTGGCACTGATGGCCCATGAGCGCACAGCAGTCAGCGTGGTCCTCACTGACCTGCGCATGCCAGTGATGGATGGCCTGGAACTGGCGACCCGCATCAAGGGCGATGAACGCTTCTCGTCCATTCCGGTGGTACTGCTCAGTGCCACTCCCATGAGCAATTCCTGGCAGGCACTTGAAGTGTTCTCCGCCCTGCTCACCAAACCCTGTTCCTTCGAACACCTGCTGTCCACCATCGAATCCGTGCAGTAAGTCCGCGCAGAACGCCCATACTCTGCACCCGCAGAGCGATGACAGGCGCCCGTCGGCCAAGCTGATGTATTGCATTGGAGACGCGTCCGACAGTCACAGCCGACAGGATCAAGGGAGCTTGGCCGATGTCTGCGGCGGAGCCAGGGGACGATGATGTAGTTACTGCGCACAAGCGCAGGGCATTCATCAAGGAGTGACATCATGTCGAATCAGAATCAAGGCAACAGCCGCGGTGGTTCCCACGAACAGCACGTCCAGGCAGGCCAGCAAAGCCACAAGAATGACCAGCAGAACCAGAGCAGCAGCGGCTCCGGCCAGCAGCAAGGTGGGAACACCCGGGGCGGCTCGCATGAACAGCACGTACAAGCCGGCCAGCAGAGCCACAAGAACGACCAGCAGAACCAGAGCAGCAGTGGCTCCGGCCAGCAACAAGGCGATTCGAGCCGCGGCGGTTCACATGAACAGCACGTGAAGGCGGGACAGCAGAGTCACAAGAACAGCTGACAGCAACGCTGATCACGCTGCCTTCCCGGGCAGGCCCGGACACGCTCTCCAGGAGATGGAGCGCGCGTCCGGGCCTTTTTTCATTACGGTTTCAATGCAAGGCAGCGTGGGATTCGTCGCCCGCTGTCGGCTCGACCCTCGCCGGCAGGCTCTGCATCGCCGGCTTGCGCGAAAGCACACGCCATAGAAACACTCCGGTCAACGCCATGCCGACCACGACATAAGCCGCATAGAACGCAGCGAGATAGCTGCCGTAGTGCAGAAGGGACTGGATCATGGCCATGCTTCCTTGAGATGGAAAGGTCGATGCAATGGCGTGATCTTATGTTTTATATCATTTCGCGAATATCAGGAAATTTCCTAGTTGCATCGCGCACACGCCATTGATGAGCTATTCGATAGTCCACGATCAAACTCGACAATAAGCAATCTCCGAAAGACGGCGCATACCTGCGTTCAGCTCCACCCGTCTGCGGAGTTCAACGCTTCCAGAACATCCACCACGGCGATGGTGCGGGCAACGCAGCAGTCGCCCCGGCGGGCAGTTCCGGCTGCTGTGGCTGCGTCAGTTCGGGTGGCCAGCGTGCGGCGCCGTTGGCCGAACCGGCCAATGTCCAGCTGGCTACCTCGCTGATTGCCTGCTCTTCGTACAGGCCGGCCAGGTCATGCAGCAAGGGGCTCATCTGCCATGCCTGCCGCTGATCCATCACGGCCAGTTCCTGATACGCCGCGCGCAGCTGCTGCTCCAGCTGGCCATCATCGGACATGCCGTCCAGCTCTTCCGTGTTCACCACGATGTTGCGCCGGGGTTCGGCTTCCAGGCGCGCGATCCAGTCCTCGTACAAGGCGTGGCGCTCCTCGCCCAGCACCGGACGCAGCATCGCCGAGCGCTGGCGCAGACGGGCGATGCCCGCCAGACGTTCGCACCCCAGGTAGGCAAACGGACGCGGCGCATCCTCATCGACCTCCTCGTACTCATCATCACCGTACTCATCATCGTCCCCCGCACCTTCAGGGCCTTGCTTGCCACTGTGCTCGCCCTCGGTGGCAGGGCCGGACGAGACGTGAATATCGTCCCCGGAAAACAGGCACATCCAGAACAAGGGAAGGCGCGCGGTGGCCTCGTATTCGGTACCGATCATGGTAAAGAATTCGTCGGCCTGTTCCTCCGTGGGCATACCCTCGAAGTCGGTGCAGTAGAGATAGACGCGATTGCCCATGTGATTCCCCTGAGAATGGCAGGACGACAGGCGGCGCTGCATCGGCAGCGTGCCGCCCGGCTCACCTGATCTTGATTTCGACGAAACGATTGCGCGGCTCCGCCACGCCGCGTTTCTGCGGCACGCGCGGATCACGCGCCCCCTTGCCGATGACCTCGATGCTCAGGGCCTTGACCTCCGCCCGTTGCAGTTCACGCTCGATCAGGCGCGCGCGCCGCAGCGACAAGGCGTCGTTGGTGGCATCGCTGCCGATGCTGTCGGCGTGGCCGGTGAGGATGAATTCCCCGGCGGGGAATTCCTTGATTTCAGCGATGGCCTTCTTGAGCAATTCCTGCGAGGCCGGCGTCAGACGGTCAGTCCCCAGCTCGAACAGCAGATCGTAGCTGCGCGGACGCGCCGGCAGGCTGCGCATGACCTCGGCATATCGCCGGTCCACCTCGGCAGCGGACAGGGTCTGTGTGGGTGCGGGCTTGCCGCCGCGCGTCTCGACCGCTGCATAGGGCGAAGTCAGTGCCGTCTCGCCACTGGCCGTCCTGACCACGATGCTGCTGGCCGAACCATCGGCCTGCGGCAGCAACACGAAACGTTCCGCCGGCCCGGCACATGCGGCCAGCAGCGTCACCACGGCCAGCAAGGCGCAGCGCATCAGCGGCCGGTACAGTGAATCGAGCGATGGCTTATTCACCGGCCACCTCCACGATGAAGTCGGTACCACGGATGCCGATGGTGGCCGTCGGGGTCGACAAGCGCTGGCTCTCCGGCGAGCGCTTGCCGATCAGTCCCGAGACGTAGCGCAGCGTGCCCTTGGTCAGCCGCACGGCAACGCTGCCCTCGTCGGTCTTGTCGTTGTAGGCAAATTGTTCGAGCAGGAACTGGCTGTTGGAGCCGAGCGAAATGAGCGTATCGTCGCGCAAGGTAAACCCGACCGCACTGGCGGCACCGGTCAGTACCCGGTCACCCGCATAAAGCCGTTCGCCGGTGGCCAGCGGGCGGGTCTTGCCGCTGCGCTCGGCGCGTACGTCGCCTTGCAGGACCTTGACGATGCCGGCCTGGCTGGCCGTGGCTTCCTGCGCAGCTGCACTGCCCTGGCCCAGCAGCGAAGCGCTGGCCAGCAGCACGCCAGCCCACCCGGATGCCCTCCACATCGGCCCCGCCCTCTTGATCCGCATGCCGCGTTCCCCTGATGTTGTGATGATGACGTGAGTCCTGCCTGTGCCGCACCTGAGCGCGGCAATGATGCCACCGCGCAATTTCACAGAAAATCATGGGGAAGGTCAACAATTCTTTACATCTGGCGTGCGAAATGGCAGCGGCTGGCCCTTAAAAGAGCAACGAACCCTGCCCTGAGCTGCTCCGCGCTTCGCTCTTGGGCGCAGGCCAGGCCTTCATGGCGCTGGCGGGATAGTTGACCAGCATCCTGCGCGCGTTTTCCGTATCACCGACGTTGAGCCAGTCCGCATAGTCGGCGGGCGGGATGATGACGAGGTTGCGTTTTTCCTCGCCCGGCTTGTGAAAACGATTCATCAGGGGATGCGCATCGGCATTGATGGTGATCTGGGTAAACGAAAATGCATACCCTCCTTCAGGCTCCTCCCAGGCGCGCCACAGGCCGGCCACGCAGAACGGCTGGTCGTCGGCCATGCCGATGGCCCAGCGCTGCGGGCGTCCGCCTTCGTAATTGGGCTCATAAAACCAGTGCATGGGCAACAGGCAGGTTTGCATGGCCCGCCAAGGGCCGGCGTAGCTGCGCTTCTCGCCGATGGTCTCGGCGCGGGCATTCATGGTGGAGATCTGCAATCCGCCCTGCAGCTTGCGCCGGGGCATCATGCCGTAGGTGCCGACGATGAGTTCCGGCTCGCCCTGCAGCCCGGCCCGTACCACGGGGGCGGCGTAGTCCTGCCAGGTTTCCTCGGGCCAGTCTGGCGTGGCGGAGGTGTCGGCGCCGGTCAACGCGGTGATGATGGATTTGGGAGTGGGCTTGTAGTTGACGCACATGGCAGGACGGATCCCGGTCGCAGCAAGGAGCCGCGATTGTGCCACAGCGCGGGCGCGGTGACGGAGGGTCTGCGGTGGCCTGGCGCGGATGTCAATGCCGCAGCGTCTCCCGGTCATCGACAGGCGCTGCACCCAAGAAAAAACCGGCCTGCTGTCTGCAAGGCCGGTTCTTCAACGGATCACGCTGCTGGCAGCGCGCCTGAGCGGACTCAAGCAGCCTGCTTGCCTTCGAGGATCGACTCTTCCAGGGCGATCAGGGATTCAATGGCGGCGATCAGCATGCCGATGCGGTGACGGCGATAGATCAGGCGTTTTCTTGCGCGAATGTTCATGGTTTCTCCAGCAGCCGGCGGAGTGCCGGCGGGTTGACGGGTCGGGCCGCCGCCTCCGCGCCTGCAACTTCACATCGGCTGCGAGCGTGCATCCTGCGGGGCGGCCAGCGGCCAAGGCCCGACATTATAGCCGACTGTCGCTGCGCTCCCCTCACCGGCGCTGCGTCGCGCGGCGCTCACGCCACACATGCACGCCGGTAACGCTCGCTGTAGCGCCGCGTCGCCTCCAAACCGGGCACGAAATGATGCCGCCCCGGTGCCAGCTCGGCCACCAGCGCATCGAGATCGACCTCGCCCAAGGCCACGGCCGGCACGGCAGGGGCCTCGGCAGCGGCGTTCTCACGGCCGCGCGCCAGTGCGCGGAAGCTCTGCTGACGGCGGCCATCGTTCCAACCGTCCTCGATCCACTCACGGATGACCTGCTTTTCGTAGCCCTCGAAGACCCCGAACATCTGGCCGCCGGCGGCATCGATCAGCCGCCAGAAGCGGCTCTCCTCGGCTGGCTTGCCTCGCGTGATCCACTTGGCCTTTTCCATCTCGGCCAGGAAGGTGGCCATGCCGTCAGGCTGTTCCAGCCACTGGTTGACCGTCTTGCCGCCGATGCGGCAATAGTCCGAGTGCATCATGCGGCCGAAGGGCGCTTTCTCGGCCAGCACCCTGAGCACCTCATCCTGCAGGACAAAGGAGCCGATCACGCCCAGCGTGCTCGCGCCCAGCTCATTGAGCAGATAACCGCGCCGCACGCCCTGCATGAAGACTTGCGGATCCGCAGCCTGGGCGGCCGCCTGCGCGACCGCCTCGGCGGCCTTGCGGGCGTGCCCGCTGGCGGCATTGTCGATGGTGACGTGCAGGGTGAAGTAATACGGGTCGATGCCCAGTTCATTGAGTTCGTAGGCGGTGATGAGCAAGTGCAGCGGCAACTGCTCATAGCCGAGGTTGAAGCCGAACACCTCGGCCTCGAATTCCGCCCCGTGATGGGCCAGCCCCAGCTGGATGGCTCCTTGCACATAATGTTCTTCGGACAACGCCGGTCCGTGCTCGCAGCCGTTGGCGGCCAGCAGGCTGCGATAGAGGGTGACGTGATTCATGGCGGCATCGCCATCGCCCAGCTCTTCCAGATAGGTGAGGATCAGCGGACGGAACAGCGGATCACGCCAGCGCCGGATGGCGCTGTAGAGCCAGGCGCCATCGACCATCTTGGTCGGGCCCACGCAGCGCAGGAAATTGAGCGCATGGGCGCGGCCACTGAAGTAGCGGCGCGGCGCGCCTTGCTGGCGTTCCTTGAGATAGCTTTCGTAGGCAACGCCGACTTCGGCGGCGCGCGCTTCGATCCAGCTGGCCAATGCGGCGGGCTCCTGCGGCAGGTCGCAGGGCAGCTCCTGCGCTTCCTGCATCTGTTGCACAAGGTAGTCGCGGCCCATGGCCAGGGCGGCCTCGTCGGGCGTTGCGACGAACAGCTGCGCATACACGTGCGCGGCCTGCAGGCTGCCGGGCTGGTGGCGGTAGGCTTGGGCGGCCGAGCGGGCGGCCTGCATTTCCTCGACGGTAGATCGCATACATCCTCGCGCAAAGTCAGATGCATGGAGCATGCGCGTAGGCGCAGGCCAGCGCTATCAGCGGGCGGCCAGCCTTGGTGTCGGAAAATGCCCGGCGGGCGGTAGGAGGATGCAGCAGGGTGGCGTCGGAGGCCCATTGTCTTGGCGGTTTTTATGTCCGATAATCGCGCCCATGAACGATACCGCACAACGCCCCGCCCTCCCCGACCGCCTCAGCGTCGATCCCCGCAGCCCGCACTACGTTGCCGCCATCTTCGAGCATGACATCGGCATCAAGCTCAACGACAAGGAATTCAACAACGTCAGCGAGTATTGCATCAGCGAAGGCTGGATCAAGATTCCCGCCGGCCGTGCACTCGACCGCAAGGGCAATCCCATGCTGACCAAGCTCAAGGGGCGGGTTGAACCGTTCTATCGCTGAGCCGCGCGCCACAGTCAGCGCCATCACATTTCTTTCCCGCATGCAAAAAAGGTCCGCAGCAAGATGCTGCGGACCTTTTCTTTTTACTTGGCAGATCGAAAAACACGCCGTCGGGATTCATCGACGGCATCGCTCAATCTGCCTTGATCGATCGATCGGGCAGATGATCCGTCCAGCCGATATCAGACCGGTACTGCCATCAGCCAAACCGATCATGCCGCCAGTGCTGCCCTTCCGACACGGAACACGGCCACCGCCTGCACCAGCTCGCGGGCCTGCCCCGAGAGGCTGATGGCCGCAGCGGCGCTTTCTTCCACCAGCGCTGCATTCTGCTGGGTGGTGCTGTCCATCTGGGTCACGGCCTGGCCGACCTGGGCGATGCCGGTGTTCTGCTCGGCCGTGGCGGCGTTGATGCCGACCATGATGTCGCTGACCCGGCGAATCGAGGTCACGATCTCTTCCATCGTCTTGCCGGCCTGATCGGCCAGCTGCGTACCCTGCCCGACCTGGTCGACGCTGGCGGTGATCAGTTCCTTGATCTCGCGCGCCGCCGTGGCCGAACGCTGGGCCAGGCTGCGCACTTCGGTGGCCACCACCGCAAAGCCGCGTCCCTGCTCGCCGGCACGGGCAGCTTCCACCGCCGCGTTGAGCGCCAGGATGTTGGTCTGGAAAGCGATGCCATCGATCACGCCGATGATGTCGCTGATGCGGTCCGAGCCGGCGTGGATAGCCTGCATGGTCTGCACCACCTGCTGCACCACCGCGCCGCCCTGGCTGGCCACCTCGGCGGCATCACGCGCCAGCTGGCCGGCCTGGCGGGCACCGTCGGCATTCTGCTGCACGGTCGATCCCAGTTCTTCCATGGAAGCGGCAGTCTGCTGCAGGGCGCTGGCTTGCTCTTCGGTCCGCTTGCTCAGGTCCGCATTGCCCTGGGCAATCTGGGCGCTGGCGGTGGCCACGCTCTCCGAATTGCTGCGCACGCTGCCGACTACCATGCTCAGTTGCGCCGTCATGGCCTGCATCGCCATGAGCAGACGCGCCACTTCATCACTGCCCTTGACCTCGACATGCTGGGTCAGGTCTCCGGCCGATACCGCCTCGGTCAGGCGCACTGCTTCCGACAGCGAACTGGTGGTGGCACGGGTGATGGCGACCATCAGCCACAGCGCAGCCATGGCCAGCACCGCCAGCGAAGCACACAGCACGATCAGTTCATTGCGCAGGCGCGGAATCTTGGCTTGCAGCTCGTCACGCATCATGTCGAAGGACGACGTCACCAGCACGAATTGCGTATCGATGATGCGCGTCATGGTGGACACCCATTGCGGGGCCGGCATGGTCAGCTGATCGGCGCGCACGATGGCGCTGTCGGCCATTTTGAAGGCTTCGTCGGCAGCGGTGACGGCTGCTGCACGGGCGCTTTCCACCTCGGCCGGCAGGGGGTGGCGGCCCGCAGCCAACGTCAGCGAACGGCGCGCACTTTCATAGCTGCGGCGGGCACGGTCGGACAGGTTTTCCAGGCGGGCACGTTCTTCCGCATCGGCCTGGCCGCGTCCGAGCATCACGGCACCGCGCGCACGGGCCTGGCCCAGTGCTTCGGTCAGTTGCGGCAGTTCGGACATGACCGCGCGCTGCACGTAGAACAGCGCAGCCTCCGCTTCCAGCGCCAGGCCGGAACTGTTGGCCACGTCGTCCAGCAGATCCAGCTCGCGCTTGATCAGTTGCGCATGTTGCTGGTTGCTCTGCGCGCCATTGATGGACTTGCTGGCGATGCTTTGCGTGAGGGCGCGCCAGTCCGCATTGAGGCCATCGAGCGCATCGGTGAGGGCCTTGTCTTCCAGCGGCTGGAGGCCGCTGCGCACACGGTCGAAGGTGGCATCGACTTCCTTCTGGCGCTCTGCGCGGCTGGCGGCTGCGCCATCACCATCGGCCAGATAGAGGGCCGACAGACCGCGATGCTGTTGCATTTGCTTGAGCAGCAGCAGCAGTTCCCGTCCGGGTGCAAGGGCCAGCGATTCACGCTGGGCAGTGGCGAGGTCGTCGAGATTGCTGCGCACCAGGAGGGTGGTCGGCACGATGAACAGCATAAAAGCGAGTGCGCCGATGAGGACGAACTTGCGTGAGTAATTGAGATGATTGATCCAGGAGCGCATGATGTTGTTGGTGTTGGAGTGTAGATAGGGCCATCGTTGGCCGCTTGCGCTGTTGCGCGAGACGCTCCGTTGCGCCATCAAGCCGCGTCGTTGCGGCTTTTTGCAGTCGGGCAATTCTACGGATGCCACCCTGTTTTCCATATGGATTTCAACAGTGGCGTCCAGTTTTGTTGTGCAATTCCGACCGTCTCGCCTCACACCGCTGTTCCCGATGCAAATACGAGTGCTGACTAGACTATGGCCGTGCTGACAGAGTTCCGCACGGAAAGGAAAATTGGCATGCAAACCTGCATGTGTCACCGGAACTCACCGCGTCTCATTGAAACTCACGCGATTTTCCCGTGCGCGCGACAAAAGAAAATCCGCCTCTTCTGCGCGCTGCGATGTGCAGCGCCGGAGACGGCGGATGTGAGAATGAAGGAATGGAAAGCGAGAACGCCGCAGCCCGGGCAAGCCGTGGGACTTAGCGCAGGCCTTGGGCAGCGTCCTGCAGCCGGAACACGGACACCAGTTGTGCCAGCTGCGCGGCCTGGTCCTGCATCGAAGCGGCAGCGGCGGCCGCCTCTTCCACCAGCGCCGCATTCTGCTGCGTCACCTGGTCCATCTGCGTGATGGCGCGATTGACCTCTTCGATCCCCGCACTCTGTTCGCGGCTGGCGGCGCTGATCTCGGCCACCACGTCGGTCACGTGGCGCACGCTGGTGACAATCTCCTGCATGGTGCGGCCTGCCTGCTCCACCAGCTGCGAGCCGTTGTCCACCTTGCTGACCGAATCCTCGATCAGTCCCTTGATCTCCCGCGCTGCCTGCGCACTGCGCTGGGCCAGCGAGCGCACTTCCGAGGCCACCACCGCAAAGCCGCGTCCCTGCTCGCCGGCGCGCGCCGCTTCCACGGCAGCGTTGAGGGCGAGGATGTTGGTCTGGAAGGCGATGCCGTCGATCACGCCGATGATGTCGGCGATCTTGGTGGAAGCGCTGTTGATGTCGGCCATGGTACCGACCACCTGTTCGATCACCTTGCCGCCATTGCTCGCCACGCCCGAGGCGGTGATGGCCAATTGATTGGCCTGGCTGGCGTTGTCGGCATTCTGGCGCACGATGGACGTCAGCTCTTCCATCGAAGACGCGGTCTCTTCGAGCGCGCTGGCCTGCTGCTCGGTACGCGATGACAGATCAAGATTGCCCGCAGCGATTTCGCCGGAGGCGGTGGCGATGGTGTCCGTGCCCTGGCGCACGCCCTGCACGATGCCAGAGAGGCTGCGGCGCATGGTCTCGATGGAATGCAGCAGGCTGTGGCGGTCATTGGCCTTGAGCGCGACGGCCGTGGACAGGTCGCCTTGCGCGATCTGCTCCACGATCTGCACGGCACGTGCCGGCTCGCCACCCAGCTGGCGCAGGATGGAGCGCAGGATGAAGGCGGCCATGGTGGCGATCGCGCCCATCAGCACGCCGCCCAGCAGCAGCAGCACCAGGGCATTGCGATAGAAGGCCTGATTGATGTCGTCGATGTAGGCACCGAAACCGATGGTCCAGTTCCACGGGGCGAAGCGCGTCACGGCATAGAGCTTCTGCACCTTCTCGGTGGTATTGGGCCGCGTGCCTTCGGCGATCAGCAGGCCGATCTCCTTGCCCTGCAGGGCGGCACGATAGCGGTCGCCATCCTCCTTGGCGGTCTTGTCCTGAATGCCCACGCGCTTGGGATTGGGATGCACGTAGTTGAAGTCGTCCGTATAGCCGCGCACGAAGTAGTAATTCTGCTCCTTGACGAAGCTGCCGATGACCAGCTTGGCCTGGGCCTGCGCCTGTTCGCGCGTGAGCTTGCCGGACTGCTCCAGCGCCTGCGCCTTCTCGGCGGCGGCCTTGGCCAGCGTGACCAGCAGCGAGAGCTGGGCTTCGCGCTCTTCCATCATGGTGCGCCTGAGCGTGGTCAGCGACACCATGGCAATGATCAGGATGCCCACCAGCGTGGTGGCGCACAGCCAGATGATCTTGGTTCGCAGCTTCAAATTGTCCTCTCCGTCTTTTGAATGAAGGCCGGCGCGCGCGCCTGCCTTCTCGGATGGGCATGGTCGTCGCGTGCGGCACGATGTGATGTGTGTGATGCGGCAGCGCGTCCGGGCGACGCACTGCTCCCCAGCCTGTCACTCTATCCCGCGCATGACATGCGGCTGGTGAGGAACAGCGAGGGTTTTACGCTTCTTTCCCGCTGTTGCAGGGGCAAGCGCCGGCTCGTGAGAATGGGCCGGATTTCATTTGGCACGGCCGCTTTGGTCGGGGTTGGCGGTGTCGATGCGCAAATCGGTTTCAAAACTCTGCAGCACCGCCCGCAGCTCACCACTCTTCTGCATCGCTTCCAGCTGCGCGTTGATACGGGGCAGCAGCTTCACACAGGGACTGGCCCGGCTCATGGCGAGGTAGTTGTCACTCTCGCTGACGAAGGGGCGCAGCGGCATGAAGCGATCGGCCAGGCCGTTCTGGTTCAGGTAGATCACGCCGTTGTAGTAACCGGTGATGAGGTAGTCGATACGGCCCGAATCGAGCTTGGAGAAATTCATGTAAAACTTTTGCGCGGTCTCGATGATGAGATTGTCACGCAGGAATTCATCGAAGCCGCCCCCGAACTGGTTGCCCAGCGTAATGGCACCGCGCTTGCCGATCAGATCCTTCCAGCCGGCGTAAGCGAAGCGCTTGTCGCGCGCCACGAAGACCGCAATCGGATTGGAAAACAGCGGCACCGAGGCAAAAGCCAGGTAGGACTGGCGTTCCGGCGTGTTCTTGAGCGAGGACACCATCGCCACTTGCCCGCTCTCGGCCTCCTTGAGCACGCGGTGGAAAGGACCGACGTAGCGTACCTCATAAGGGATATTGAGCGCACTCAGGGCACGCGTGGCGATCTCGATGCTGGCACCGGTCAGGCGCTTGCCGTCGTACCAGTGCAGGGGCGCGTAATCGGAATCGGCCGAGATGACGACCTTGCTGCATTCGGCAGCGCGGACCGTCAGCGGTGCGCTGAGCACAGTCACTGCTGCCAGCACGGCCAGCATCGCAGTGCTTGTTGCCTTGTTCATGATGTCCCCCTTGTTCTGCTTCATCAGCCCCCCTTGGACAGGCGGCATGAGCAACCCCATGCGACTGAGAATAACCCGGTTGTGCCACCTGCCAAAACGCAATTCGCGCCGCTTGGGAGAGATACGCATTTTTGCCACAGCGAGTTGCACTTCCCTGTCGCAGATCAAGCGGGCGTGGGGTCGAATGGGTACGGATGGGGACGGATGGGCGCACATTGGTTCGACCCTCTGTCCGTCTGAACGCATTTGCCCACATTCTCACACAAGCTCGCAAAGGACATTTACAAAGGACATTTACTTAGCGTTTTGCCACTGCGCCAGAATGAGGCAGTGATACGTTTTGTAACGAAACCAGGGCGATTTGTCAGCTTGCAGACTACACGTCCGGCGCCTGTCACCGCGAAAATGACTCGCACTTTGATCATTTGCACAGGCTGGATTGATGCGGCCTGTGCATGGATGAGCTGGATTGCACTCAATTCTGCATCAATCGAAAATCCTGGATTTGCGCTCGGACGCCGATCAAGCCGGCTGTCAGACGCGCGCGAAATGTCCGACAAGAACATGCTGGGCTTTCCGACTGTCGCGGCGCTGCGGTCTTCCTATGATGAACCCAAGTTTTCAGGCAATGCAGGCCACCCGACACATTTTTTCAAGTCTTATCGTGCCGTGCCTGATTTTGGGAAACGAAGGCCAACCTGCGGATGCATGCATGATCGTATCCGCCACTGCAACTGAAGTCCCGATTGCATTCAGCGCCATCGAATGCACAACCAAGGATAAAGGAGAACAGCCATGACCAAGACCTTCCTCACCGCCGCCGTACTGGCCGCTGCCACTTTCGCCACCGGTGCCTATGCCCAGTCCTATGATCAGGGCGGCAGCTCGATGCAGGGCGCGCAGCAGCAGCAATACGATTCGTCCTCGCAGTCGCAGTACTACAACTACCAGGGCCAGCAGACCGCCTCGCCGGCGGCCATGCAGGAAAGTGGCCAGAATGGCCAGTACGTGGACCGCAAGAGCTATGAAGTCCCGAACGGCCAGCCCAACAACTATGCGCGTGAACAGAAGGATGGCCCGCTGGGGACTTCCCCGGGCGCATAATTTCCTCCCTCGCGTCGACCTCAAAGCCCCGGCTCCGGCCGGGGCTTTTTGCATGAGCGCGCCCCGCAGCCCCGGCTTGCCGTAGAATCGCGCTTTTGCCGGTGCCTCTCCCTCGCGCCGGACGCACCTGGTCCTGCGATGAATCCTCAACTTGTCGGCCGCGGCATCGGCTTGTCCGTGCTGGCCTCTTCCCTGTTTGCCTTTCTGTCCGGATACACCCGCCTGCTGGCCCCGCTGGATGGCACGGACATCTTTGCCTGGCGCATCCTCATCACCCTGCTCTGCGTGCTCGGCCTGCTGGCCTGGCGCGGCGAACTGCCCCGGCTGCGCGCGGCCATGGCCGAACTGCTGGCCAGCCCCGCGCGCATCGCACTGCTGGTGTTGATGGCGGCCCTGCTGGCCCTGCAGCAATGGCTATTCCTGTGGGGCTCGGTCAATGGCCGGGCGCTGGAAGTCTCGCTGGGCTACTTCATGCTGCCGCTGTCGATGGTGCTCGTAGGCCGCTTCCACTATGGCGAGAAGATGGACCTGCTGCAGCGCCTAGCGGTGCTGTGCGCCTGCGTCGGCGTGGCGCATGAACTGTGGATGACGCGCGCCTTCTCCTGGCCAACGCTGGCAGTGGCGCTGGGCTATCCCCCCTACTTCATGTTGCGCCGGCGCATCCGCCTCGACTCCATGCTCATCTTCGCGGTGGAACTGATGGTGCTGGCGCTGCCCTCGCTGCTGGCCCTAGTGCTCAGCCCGGCCACCGGCCCTACGCTGCGCACACCCGCCATGTGGCTGTTGCTGCCGGGCCTGGGCATTCTCAGCATGATCGCCCTGACCAGCTACCTGCGCGCCGGCAAGCTGCTGCCGATGGGGCTGTTCGGCATCCTCGGTTATGTGGAACCGGTGCTGCTGGTGCTGGTGGCCATGGCGGTACTGGGCGAAAGCCTGCAGCTGGCGCAACTGGGCACCTATGTGCCGATCTGGCTGTCGGTGCTGCTGACCGCACTGCACAGCGTCAAGCTGATGCGCCGGCCGGCGGCGCAGCCCACGAATTGAGGGCTTTTTCACGGACTGATCGCGGCCAGTACGGCTGAGCCATCTCCTTATACTGGTTCAAACGGTCCACCCTGGGGAGGGAACAGACCGGCCGGGAGGGAGACACGGACGATGCGGCCAATGCTGGCAAAGGCAGGGCGGGTAGCGCGCCATTCCGTGGCGCGGCGGGCACGGCTGTTCGTCGCGCTGATCTGCGTGGCCATCGCGGCTGGCCACGTCTGGCAAAGCCTGGCCGCGCGCACGGTGCAGCTGGACAACACCCGCACCTATTCCGGCAACATCGCGCGCGCCCTGGCGCGCCATGCCTATGACGTGTTCCAGGCCACCCACGGCGCGCTGATCAACATCAGCGACCGTATCGACGATGCCGGCACCACCCATGCGCAGCTGCACGCCATGAGCCCGGTCCTGCGCCGCCTGGCCAGCGAAATGCCGCAGCTCGACGGGCTCTACATCTTCGACGAGCACGGCAATCGCGTGGCCAGTTCTTCGCCGCCGCGCCCCAGCGATGCCAACAACAGCGACCGCGCGTATTTCATCTATCACCGCGATCACGACGATCCCCAACCGCACATCCATCCGACACTGCTCAGCCGCAGTACCGACCAGTGGATCATTCCGATGTCGCGCCGCCTGAATCATCCCGATGGGCGCTTCGCCGGGCTGCTGCTGGCGACCTTGCGGCTGGATCACTTCAACGCCCTGTACCAGACCGTGGAGATCGGCCGCGACAGTTCCATCCTGCTGCTCCTGCGGCCCGGCAAGGTCCTGACGCGGCAGCCTTTCGATCCCGCCTACATCAATCACGACCTGAGCCTGGACCCGGTCATCGGCGAAGCGCTGGCCAGTCCAACCAGCGGCCATGTACTGCTGCATTCGCCGCTGGACGACATCGACCGCTACGTGTCGTACCAGCCGGTGCAGGGCTTCCCGCTGATCGTCACCGTGACCACATCGAGCAATGAAGCGCTCGCCCCGTGGCGGCAGCAGACCATCGTGTATGGTGCGGCGGTGCTGCTGTTGCTGATCATCATCGGGCTGTTCGGGTGGCGGCTGATCGGGCAGATCGAGCTGCGCCTGGTGGCCGAGGATCGCGCGCTGCAGGTGATGGGCGAGCTGCACCAGGCCAACCAGCGGCTGGAGCAGCTGGCGCATCAGGATGGCCTGACCGGCCTGGCCAACCGCCGTCATCTCGATACCGTACTGGCGGCGGAATTCCGGCGTGCCGCACGCAGCAAGTCGGCTCTCTCGCTGATCATGATCGATGTGGATTTCTTCAAGCAGTACAACGACCTCTACGGCCATCAGGCGGGCGACGAATGTCTGCGCCGCATTGCCGCCGTCCTGCGCGAGCGCCAGCGCCGGCCGGGCGATCTGGCCGCACGCTATGGCGGCGAGGAAATGCTCATGCTGCTGCCCGATACCGATGCCGCCGGAGCGGTGCAGGTGGCGGAGAAGATCCGCGCCGGCATCCAGGCACTGGATCTGCCTCATCGCGGCAATCCGCGCGGCGTGGTCACGGCCAGCGCGGGCGTGTGCGCCATGGAATTGCTGCCAGCAGGCGAGCGCACCGTGGAAGACTTGCTCGGGCGCGCCGATGCGGCCCTCTATGAAGCCAAGCATGGCGGGCGCAATCAGGTGCGGCTGGCGCAGGCGGGAGCGCCGTCGGCACAGAGCTGACACGCGCGCAGCAGAATCAAGCACAGAAAAACCTGCGGTAAACCGCACAGAAAAGCGGGCATAAAAAATGCCGCCTGGTGCAAACCGGGCGGCATGTTCTGCAGCAGGCGAGTGATTCGCCGGACGCTTATTCCTTGTGATAGGAGGTCACGCGCTCCACTTCATTCTTCGAGCCCAGGAACACGGCCACGCGCTGGTGCAGCTTTTCCGGCTGGATGTCGAGGATGCGCTGCTGGCCATCGGTGGCGGCGCCACCGGCCTGCTCGACGATGAAGGCCATCGGGTTGGCTTCGTACATCAGGCGCAGCTTGCCCGGCTTGCCCGGCTCACGCGCATCGGCCGGGTACATGAAGATGCCGCCGCGGTTCAGGATGCGATGCACGTCGGCCACCATGGAGGCGATCCAGCGCATGTTGAAATCCTTGCCGCGCGGACCGGTGGAGCCGGCCAGCATTTCATCGACGTAGCGGGTGACCGGCGGGAACCAGTGACGCTGATTGGAGGCGTTGATGGCGAACTCCTTGGTGTCTTCGGGAATCTTGATGTCTTTCTGGGTCAGCACCCAGGCGCCCATTTCGCGGTCCAGCGTGAAGCAGTGCACGCCGTCGCCGGTGGTCAGCACCAGCACGGTCTGCGGGCCGTAGACGGCATAGCCGGCGGCGACCTGCTTGGTGCCGGGCTGCATGAAGTCCTGCTCGCTGGGTTCGGTCATGCCTTCCGGGGCCTTCAGCACCGAGAAGATGGTGCCGATGGAGACGTTGACGTCGATGTTGGAGGAGCCATCCAGCGGATCGAACATCAGCAGGTATTCGCCCTTGGGATAGCGGTTGGGGATGCGGTGGATGGTCTCCATTTCCTCGGAGGCCATGGCCGCCAGGTGGCCGCCCCATTCATTGGCTTCCAGCAGGATCTCGTTGGAGATCACGTCCAGCTTCTTCTGCACTTCGCCTTGCACGTTCTCGCTGCCGGCGCTGCCCAGCACTTCGCCCAGCGCACCCTTGCCGACCGCATGCGAGATCGACTTGCAGGCACGGCCGACGACTTCGATCAGCAGGCGCAGTTCGGACGGGATCTTGTTGTGCAGGCGTTGCTGCTCGATCAGGTGTTGCGTGAGGCTGATACGTTTCATGGTGGTCTTCCTTGCAGTGGTTTTTATTTAATGAATCGGATGAATGAGTGATGGGTCAATTATCTGTCTGACAGATCAATCGGCCAGGGCCTTGGTGATGACTTCGGCCACGTCGCGCGAGAGTTTGGGGGTGGCCGCAACCTGTTGCAGGGCCAGGCGCATCTTTTCCTGCAGCGCCGGGGTGTACTTGCGCCAGCGGTCCAGGCTGCGGGCCAGGCGCGCGGCCACTTGCGGATTGCTGCCGTTCAGGGCGATCACCTGTTCGGCCCAGAAGGCATAGCCGTTGCCGTCCAGCGCATGGAAGGCCGAGGGGTTGCCGTTGCAGAAGCTGAAGATCAGGCTGCGTGCGCGATTCGGATTCTTGAGCGTGAAAGCCGGATGCTCGGTCAGGGTGCGCACGGTGTTCACGTCGGCATTGCGGGCCGTGGCCTGCAGGGTGAACCACTTGTCGATGACCAGGGCTTCCTGTTCGAACTCGGCGTAGAAGCGCTGCAGGGCTTCGCTCTTGCCGGGGGCGGCGCTGTTGAGCACGGCCGAGAGTGCGGCCAGGCGGTCGGTCATGTTGTTGGCGTCCTGGTCCTGCTGCTGGGCCAGGGCCATGGCTTCTTCATCATCCAGCTCGGCCAGGTAGGACAGGGCCACGTTCTTCAAGGCACGGTGACCGGCCGAAGCGGCGTCGGGGCTGTAGGCACCCGGGGTCTGGTGGGCGCGATACACGGCCAGCAGATCATCGCGCAGTTCGCGCGCCAGCGAGCGGCGCAGGAACTGGCGCGCCACGTGGATGGCGTGCGGATCGATGACTTCCATCTGTTCGGCGATCATGGTTTCCGACGGCAGGGTCAGCACCAGTTCGCGGAAGGCAGGATCCAGCGACTCGTCCTTGAGGGTGGCGCGCAGCGCTTCGGCCAGGGCACCATCGTGCTCGATGTTGTTGAGCACGGTGTCGACCGCCACCACATGGCCGGACTGGCGCGCGGCCTGCACGGCCACCGTCAGGTTCAGCAGACGGCGCGTGGCCAGGCGCTGGCCGGCTTCCCAGCGGTTGAAGGCATCGCTGTCGTGGGCCATCAGGAAGGCCAGTTCGGCATCGCTGTAGTCGTATTGCAGGACCACCGGCGCGGAGAAACCGCGCAGCAGCGACGGCACCGGCTTTTCATCGACGTTGATGAAGGTGAAGCTCTGCTTGGCCTTGGTCAGTTCCAGCACGCGGGTGGTGGCACCGGCCTTCTTCTCGCCTTGCAGGGTCAGCGCCAGGTCACGGCCCTGCGCATCCAGCAGGCCCACGGCTACCGGAATGTGGAAGGGCTGTTTCTTCTTCTGGCCGGGCGTGGCCGGGCAGCTCTGTTCCAGCGTCAGGGTCAGGGTCTTGCGCTTGGCGTCGTAGTCCGCGCTGGCTTGCACCAGCGGCGTGCCGGCCTGGCTGTACCAGCGTTCGAATTGCGACAGGTCGCGGCCATTGGCGTCGGCCATGGCGGCGCGGAAATCGTCGCAGGTCACGGCCTGGCCATCGTGGCGCTTGAAGTACAGGTCCATGCCCTTGCGGAAGCCGTCACGGCCCAGCAGGGTCTGGTACATGCGCACCACTTCAGCGCCCTTTTCGTAGACGGTGACGGTGTAGAAATTGTTGATCTCGACAAACGAATCGGGACGCACCGGGTGGGCCATCGGACCGGCATCTTCCGGGAACTGCGCCTGGCGCAGCACGCGCACGTCATCGATGCGCTTGACGGCACGGCCGCTGTCGCTGCCGATCATGTCGGCCGAGAATTCCTGGTCGCGGAAGACGGTCAGGCCTTCCTTCAGCGACAGCTGGAACCAGTCGCGGCAGGTGACGCGGTTGCCGGTCCAGTTGTGGAAATATTCGTGGCCGACCACCGCTTCGATGTTGGCGAAGTCGACATCGGTGGCGATGCGCGGATTGGCCAGCACGTACTTGGTGTTGAAGATGTTCAGGCCCTTGTTTTCCATGGCGCCCATGTTGAAGTCGCCCACCGCCACGATCATGAAGCGGTCCAGGTCGAGGTCCAGGCCGAAGCGTTCCACGTCCCAGGTGATGCTGTTCTTCAGGGACTCCATGGCGTGCTGGGTCTTGTCGAGGTTGCCCTCTTCCACCCACACCTGCAGCAGCGCATCGCGGCCCGAGTGCAGGCGCACGGTTTCTTCCTGGCAGACCAGCTGGCCGGCCACCAGGGCGAACAGGTAAGAAGGCTTCTTGAACGGATCTTTCCACTTCGCATAGTGGCGGCCATCGGGCAGCTCACCCTCTTCGATCAGGTTGCCGTTGGACAGCAGCACCGGATAGCGCGCCTTGTCGGCGCGCAGCATGACGGTGAATTTGGCCATCACATCCGGACGATCCGGGAAATAGGTGATCTTGCGGAAGCCTTCGGCTTCGCATTGGGTGAAGAAATTGCCATTGGACACATACAGGCCCATGAGCGAGGTGTTGCGGTCCGGATGGACCAGGGTCTCGATCTCCAGCGTCACCTTGGCCGGGGCGGCGGGGATGGTCAGCACGCCGCCGACGATGCGGAAATCGCCCTTGGCCTGCGAGAGCGTCTTGCCGTTCAGGCGCAGGGCCACCAGTTCCAGCTCTTCGCCGAAGAGGATCAGGTCGCGGCCCTTGGCGTCCGGGTTGCGGGTCAGGGTGATGCGGGTGGCCACACGGGTGTCAGCGGGATCGAGGTCGAAACCCATCTCGACGGTGTCCGCCAGGTAATTGGGAGCGGCGTAGTCTTTACGGTAGATCGTCTGGGGCGTATCGGTGCGCATGGAGGCCTGTCCGGGAAGGGAAATGGAGGTCAGAAAATGAGGGCTAAAGTGAAGGCTAAGACAGCAGGAAGCCAATTCAGGTGCAGCAAAAACCCGATTTTACCAATCATCCCGCACTGCGCGAATGGAATCGGCCGGATTTGCCGCGCTCGTCTCCATCAGGGACTGTTGGCGGGAAGCATGGTTCATATCGGCCTCCGGCCGGTACAATGGCGAAACCGGCCCTTGCCCCAGATTGGGGCGAAGCAGGCAGGCGCAGCGGGGTTTTCCGGCTGTCGCTTTCCACGCGGGATCAAAATGGCCGCTTGCAGGGTCTGACGAGGCAAGGTTTTTTGCCTTTTGCTTCATATCGCCCCGCAAGCGCCCTTCCCACGGCATCCCAGCCTTCTGCCCGGTGCCCGGCTTTTTTCTGAGGGAGTTCGTTCATGAAACGCTGGCTTTATCCCCTTCTTGCAGCGGCCAGCCTGCTGCTGTCCGGTTGCGCCTCGGTAATCGAGAGCAACGTCACCTCTTTCCACGCCTGGTCGCCCGACTACAACCAGCGCGCCTATGCCTTCGCGCCCGCCAAGGAACAGGAGAATGACCTGCAATACCAGAACTACGCCGGGCTGATCCGCCAGGAGCTGCAATTCCTCGGCTTCACCGAGGCGCGCGATCTGAAGTCGGCGCAATTGCAGGTCAGCTTCGGCTACGGGATGAATACCGAGCAGGTGGTAGTGAGCCGGCCGGCCTATGATCCCTTCTTCTACGGACCGGGGCCGGGCTGGGGACGCTTTGGTCCGCGCCCGTTCGGCTTCTACGGCCCTTACGGACCGTTCTATGATCCCTTCTGGTATGGCGGTCCGATGCAGACCACCAGCTATCCGGTCTTCCTGCGCCGGCTGCAGATCGGCATCAGCCAGGCCAGCGACGGCAAGAAGCTGTTCGACGTCGTGGTCGACAGCGAAGGCCAGCGTGCCGGACTGACGGCCGCCATGCCGGCCATGGTGCGCGCGGCCTTCGAGGATTTCCCCGGTCCCAGCGGCGTGACGCGCCACATCCGCATCAAGGTGGACAAGAACGGCCAGCCGGAGAACTGATCCCGCTCACCCGTGCGGCGACCGCCCGAGCCGCTTGCCCAGGCCCCAGATGCTCAGCAACAACAGCGCGCCGCCCAGCCACTGGGTAGCGCTCAGGGTCTGGCCCAGCAATACGGCGGCCAGCAGGACTGCCGTGAGCGGTTCGATCAGGGTCGCCACGGTCAGCGCCGTGGGCGTCAGGCGTGCGGCGCCCCAGCTGAACACCAGCAGCGCCAGCGCCGCCGTGACCACCCCCAGGTACAGATACCAGGCTTGCGGCGGCAAGCCGCTGGGCCAGTGCAGCGGCCGCGCCAGGCTGGCCAGTCCCATCACCAGCGCCGCCACCACGGTCAGGCAGGTTGCGGAGGGGCCGGCCCCCAGCGCCGTCGAGAGCCGTCCGCTGACCAGCGTGAATCCGGTATAGAGCATGGCCGAGGCGACCGAACAGGCCAGTCCGATGAGCAGGTCCGTCTGGCCTGATGCCGAACTGCCATTGGCCTCATGCCGCGCCACGATCAGCACGGTGCCGCCCAGTGCGGCGGCGAGCACCGCTGCCAGCGTCCAGTCCAGCTTTTCCTGCCCGCGCAACAGCGCGATGACGGTGGAAAACACCGGTGGCAGGCACAGGGCGATCAGCGTGGGAATGGCCGCGCCGATGCGCTCGATTCCCAGGAACCAGAACAGCACGTAGCCGGCCATGGTGGTCCCGGCCAGCACCACGGGCAGCAGCAGCGCGCGCAGAGTCGGCAGGTGGATGCGTGCGCCGAATACCAGGCACAGGAACACCGCACCGACCGCAAAGCGCCAGAAGGAGATGTCGCCCGGCGCGAAGCCGTATTGCGCGATCAGGATGTTGACCACCAGGGCTCCGGTGCCCCACAGGAAACCGGCGCTGCAGGCGGCCATCAGGGCCACGCCGGAGTAGGCGGGCGCAGCCAGCGAAGAGGAACGGGAACCAGACACGGCGGATCCTTGATGAGGGTGGCAAGGGAGGCGATGGCGTACGGCCGGTCGCCGGGCGCCGCGTCACAGTGTAGCCGATCAGGACAGGACCGCGCCGGGCGGCTGCTCCGCTGCCCTGCCCTCAATTGATGAAGCGTCCACCCATGCCGATGGCGGTGAGGTCGACGAAATCCGATCCGCTGTGATCGGCAGGACCGAACTGCAGGCTGAAGCCGCCGCCATCGTAGTTGGCCGGGGTGATGCTCTCCAGCGCCCGGATCAGGCCGGCACGCGTGAGTTGCGGGCCGGCGCGGCGCAAGCCCTCGACCAGGACGCGGGCGGCGATGTAGCCTTCCAGCCCGATGAAATTGCAGCGTGCGCCGGGACTGCTTTCCATGGCCTTCTGGTATTCGTAGACGATGGGCAGCCTGGCCTTGTTGGGAAATGGCACCACCTGGGTGATCTCGGTACCGACCCCGGTCTGCTTGAGGCGTGCGGCCAGCGACAGGCTGCCGACGAAGGAATAATGGGAAAAGCCGCCGAGGTAGCCCGCCGCCCGCATGCGCGTGATGAGCGCCGCGGCCGGCTCGTAGGACACGGCCTGGATCACCACATCGGGGCGCATCTTCATGAACTGTTCTGCCGCCGGCCCCACGGCATCGCTGTTGCGCTCGATGGGCATGCTGCCGACCAGGGTCAGTCCGTATTGCGCTGCGCGCTGGCGCAGGTTGTCCAGCAGGCCCTTGCCGAGCTCATCGTTCTGGTAGAACACCGCCACGCGCTTGCGCCCGGTGCCCTGCAGCTGGCGCAGCAGGAAACCGGTTTCCTGCTCGTAGCTGGCGCGCACGTGGAAGATCAGGCGATTGAAGGGTTCGCGCAGGGCGGCGGCCCCGGTGTGCGGAGCGATCAGCGGAATGCCGGCCTCGCGGATGGCCGGCAGCGCCGCCAGCACCGTGGGCGTGCCGGAAAAACCGAACAGCGCGAATACCTTGTCGCGCCAGATCAGCTGCTGGGTATTGGCCAGGGTGCGTTCGGGCTGGTAGCCGTCATCCAGGCTCAGCAGCCGCACGCGCCGCCCATGCACGCCGCCACGGGCATTGACCTGGGCGAAATAGCTGCGTGCCCCTTCCTGGAAGTCGCGCCCGACCTCGGCGGCCGGGCCGGTAAAGGGGGCCGACTGGCCCAGCACGATTTCCTGCGGGCTCACCCCGTTCTCGGCCGCCTGCGCAGCGTGCAGGCCGCACGCCACGCCCAAGGCCAGACGGCCGCACCAGACAACGACCGCGTGCCAGTTCCTTCCCATCTCCCTCTCCCGCCAAAAATGTTCTCCCTGGAGGCGTTCAGGTGAAGGAATTCACCCGAACGCCGAAGGCAGCATTTGACGATCAAGACGGAGAAAAATGCGTGATCCACGCATAGTCTTGGGTAAACCCCGATAACTTGCGAGATCCGTACCGAAGAATTTCGATATCCAGTGGAAAATCAGGAGAAGTAGGCTTCGCTGGCGAAGGTGATGACCACGATCATGAGCACCGCACAGATCAGCACTGCCAACAGCCGCCCGAACTTGGGCGAGCCGTCGGCGCCGGCCGCCTGCTCGGGGGGATGGCCCATGGGATTGTCGAGGCCGGGGTCGCGCGGGGGCTGGTCCATAGGCATTCCTCTTGTATCAGGGTCATCAGGCGATTACGCGGCCATCACGGGATCAGGATGGTCGAACCGGTGGTCTTGCGGCCTTCCAGGTCGGCGTGGGCCTGGCCGACATCCTTCAAGGCATAGCGCTGGTTGATCTCGATGCTGATCTTGCCGCTCTCGACCATGTCGAACAGGTCGCCTGCGGTGGCATCGAGTTCGGGGCGGGTGGCGATGTAGTTGCCCAGCGAGGGGCGGGTCAGGAAGAGCGAGCCGCGCGAGGCCAGTTCGGACACGCCGAACGGCGGCACCGGACCGGAGGCATTGCCGAAGCTGACCATCATGCCGCGCGGGCGCAGGCAATCCAGCGAGCCGGTGAAGGTGTCCTTGCCGATGGCGTCATAGACCACCGGCACCCCTTTGCCGCCGGTGATTTCCTTGACGCGTTCGACGAAGTTTTCGGTGGTGTAGTTGATGACGTGGGCCGCACCATGCTGCTTGGCCAGGGCCGCCTTCTCGTCGCTGCTGACGGTGCCGATCAGGTTCACGCCCAGGGCGCGCGCCCACTGGCAGGCGATCAGGCCGATGCCGCCGGCGGCTGCATGGAACAGGATGGTCTCGCCGGGCTGTACGGCATAGGTCTGGCGCAGCAGGTATTGCACCGTCATGCCCTGCAGCATCATGGCCGCTGCGGTATCGAAACTGATGGCATCCGGCAGCTTGACCAGGATGTCGGCCGGCATCACGCGCGCTTCGGCATAAGCGCCATTGGGACGGCCGGCATAGGCCACGCGGTCACCGACCTGGAAACCGGCCACGCCCGCACCAACGGCTTCGATGGTGCCGGCCGCTTCCTGGCCCAGGCCGGCTGGCAGCGGCTGCGGATAGAGGCCGGAGCGGAAATAGCAATCGATGAAGTTCAGGCCGACGGCAGCGTGGCGGATGCGGACTTCACCGGGACCCGGTTCGCCCACTTCCACGTCCACATATTCCATGACTTCGGGGCCGCCGGTCTTGCTCATGCGGATTGCTTTTGCCATCTGGGTCTCCTTGTAGTGAGTGGATTTCTAGCCTGAACATTCATATATCGAGAGGCAGTATAGAACGCCTCAGCGCTTCTTGCGCGACAGCAGCCACATGCCCGCCAGCACCAGGGCGGTGCCGGCCAGCTGGATGCCGGTGATCGGTTCATCCAGCAGCACGGCGCCCATGAAGAGCGTCGAGACCGGCCCCACCAGCCCCGCCTGGGCGGCCGTGGGGGCACCGATGCGGGCCACCGCCACCATGGTCAGGAACACCGGCAGCACCGTGCAGAACACTGCATTGAAAAGTGACAGCTGGTACACCGGGGCCACCTGCGTGACCAGGTCGGCGGGCGCGCGCAAGATGAAGAACTGGATCAGGCAGGCCACGCTGGAGACGCACATGGCATAGGCCACCAGCCGCACCGCGCCGACCCGGCGCACCAGTTCGCCGGAAGAGATCAGGTAGATCGAATAGCTCAGGGCCGATCCCAGCACCAGAGCACTGCCGAGGATGACGTTGCTGCCGCCGGACTGCAGGTCATGCTGGAGCACCAGCACGGTACCGAAGTAGGACACCAGCAGCGCCGCCCATTCGATCCAGCCGACCTTGCGCTTGAAGAAGAAAAAGGCGATCAGCATCACGAAGGAAGGCGTGAGGAACAGGATCAATCGTTCCAGCCCGGCCGAGATATATTGCAGCCCGAGAAAATCGAGGAAGCTCGACAGGTAATAGCCCATCAATCCCAGCACCACGATGCGCAGCACGTCGGCGCGCGCCAGGGGCGGCTGGGTGCGCGCTTTCCAGAGCGCCACGGCGGCAAACATGGGGAAAGAAAACAGCATGCGCAGCGTGATCACCATGACCGCATCGACCTGGTAGCGGTACATCAGCTTGGCCACGATGGCCTTGGCGGAAAAGAAGATGGCACCAATGATGGCGAGCAGCAGCCCGCCCAGGAAGGCCTGGCGCGGAGTGGAATGAACGGGAGTGTGGGCGGCAGTCATGGCCGCGATTGTAAACCCTGGGCTGCGCGCGCGCCGCGCGGGCGCGCGCAGCACCACATCAGCGTTTCTTCATCAGCGAACCGAGCACGCCGCGAATGAGCTCGCGCCCGACCTGCGAACCGATGCTGCGTGCAGCCGACTTGACCATGGCCTGCAGGGGAGAATCGCTGCGGCGATTGCCGCTGCCGCTGCCGAAGATGCCACCGGCGGCATCCTTGAGCAGGTCGCCCAGACCACCGCCCTGATCCTGCTGTGACTGTGGCTGTGGAGCGGGTTGCGGCTGCGGCATGCGCGCACCCCCACTGGGACGCGAGGTGCTGGCAGGGGCCGGTGCGCTACGGCCTGCCGATGCGCCCCAGGCATTGTCATCGGCCGGAGCGGGGGCTGGTTGCGGCGCCGGAGCAGGCGCTGCCTGCGGCTGCTGCACCGCGCGTCCCTTCAGGCGTTCATAGGCCGACTCACGGTCGATGGCCTGTTCGTAGACGCCGGCCACCAGCGAAGAGGCGATCAGGGCGCGCCGTTCCTCCACGCCGATCGGGCCGATCTGCGACGCCGGGGTCAGCACGTAGCCGCGCTCGACCATGTTGGGGCGCCCCTTCTCATCGAGGAAGGACACCAGCGCCTCGCCCACGCCCAGCTCGGTGATGGCCTGGGCGGTATTGACCATGGGATTGGGACGGAAGGTTTCAGCAGCAGCCTGCACCGCCTTCTGGTCGCGCGGGGTGTAGGCGCGCAGGGCGTGCTGTACGCGGTTGCCGAGCTGGCCCAGCACGGTGTCGGGGATGTCCAGCGGATTTTGCGTGACGAAGTAGATGCCCACGCCCTTGGACCGGATCAGGCGCACCACCTGCTCGATCTTCTGCAGGAGCGGCTTGGGGGCCTCATCGAAGAGCAGGTGCGCTTCGTCGAAGAAGAAAGCCATCTTGGGCTTGTCCAGGTCGCCCACTTCGGGCAGGTGCTCAAACAGTTCCGACAGCATCCACAGCAGAAAGGTGGAATACAGGCGCGGCGCGTTCATGAGCTTGTCGGCGGCGAGGATGTTGATGATGCCGCGGCCCTGGGCATCGGTCTGCATCCAGTCCTCGATGTTCAACATCGGTTCGCCGAAGAAGCGGTCGCCGCCCTGCTCGTCGATGGCGATCAGCCCGCGCTGGATGGCCCCCACGCTGGCGGCCGAGATGTTGCCGTATTCGGTCTTGAACTGGGCCGCGTTTTCGCCCACGTGCTGCAGCATGGCGCGCAGGTCCTTGGTATCGAGCAGCAGCAGGCCGTGGTCATCGGCAATCTTGAACACCAGTTGCAGCACGCCCTGCTGGGTATCGTTCAGGTTGAGCATGCGGGCCAGCATCAGCGGGCCCATGTCGGAGACGGTGGCGCGCACCGGATGGCCCAGTTCGCCGTAGACGTCCCAGAACGCCACCGGGGCCGCGGCCCAGGCCGGTTCGGGCAGGCCCAGCTGGGCCAGGCGCGCGCTGGTCTTGGGGGAGGCGCTGCCGGCCTTGCCCAGGCCGGAGAGGTCGCCTTTGACGTCGGCCATGAAGACCGGCACGCCGATGTCGGAGAGGGCCTGGGCCAGCACCTGCAGGGTGACCGTCTTGCCGGTGCCGGTGGCACCGGTGATGCAGCCGTGACGGTTGGCCAGTTGCGGCAGCAGGCACAGTTGCCCGCCGGAATGGGTAGCGATGGGAAGCGGATTAATCATCTCGACTGGGCCTTCAAGGCAAAAATGACGGGGTGGCGGTATGGTAAAATGCCCGCCCGATTATAGTCAGAACATGGCGCCAGGAAATGCATTATCGAACCCTGGGCGCCGGGTCCCCCTGCTGCAGCGATGCCTTGCCCGCGCCCGCCGGTCTTGCCGAGGCGCCTCCAGGAGCGGCTTGCGCAGGCGGGACGGTTCTGGCCTCACCCTCTCGCAGGAAAGATTCAACATGGCTGGACACAGCAAATGGGCCAATATTCAGCACCGTAAAGGCCGTCAGGATGAAAAGCGTGGTCGCGTCTGGACCCGCCTGATCAAGGAAATCACCGTCGCCGCCCGCATGGGCGGGGGCGATCCGGACACCAACCCGCGCCTGCGCCTGGCCGTGGACCGTGCCTCCGACGCCAACATGCCCAAGGACAACGTCACCCGCGCCATCCAGCGCGGCACCGGTGCCCTGGACGGCGTGAACTATGAAGAAGTGCGCTATGAAGGCTACGGCATCAACGGCGCAGCCATCATCGTCGATTGCATGACCGACAACCGCGTGCGCACCGTGGCCGAAGTGCGCCATGCCTTCTCCAAGTTCGGCGGCAACATGGGTACCGAAGGTTCGGTGGCCTTCCTCTTCAAGCACTGTGGCCAGCTGATGTACGCGCCCGGTACCGATGAGAATGCCGTCATGGAAGCCGCGCTCGAAGCTGGTGCCGAAGACGTCCTCACCGACGACGAAGGCGGCATCGAAGTGCTGACCGCTCCCAATGATTTCTCGGCCGTGAAGTCCGCCATGGAAGCCGCCGGCTTCAAGGCCGAAGTCGCCGAGATCACCATGAAGCCCTCCACCGAGACCGTGTTTGCGGGCGAGGACGGCGTCAGGATGCAGAAGCTGCTGGATGCGCTGGAGAACCTGGACGATACCCAGGAGCTCTATACCAACGCCGTGATCGAAGAATAATTCACCCGATCACCCAGCCGGTTTATAAAGATACGGACAAGACGACCCTTTCCGCCCCATTCGCCACTTTTATCTTCCTATCCCATGAAAATCCTAGTTGTTGGCTCCGGTGGCCGTGAACATGCGCTGGCCTGGGCCATTGCCAAGTCGCCGCGCATCCAGACGGTCTATGTTGCTCCCGGCAATGGCGGCACCGCGCTCGACGAGCGCCTGCAGAACATCGCCATCACCGATCCCGTGGCCCTGGCCGACTTCGTCGAGCAGGAACACGTGGCGCTGACCGTGGTCGGCCCGGAAGGCCCGCTGGCGGCCGGCATCGTCAACGTGTTCCGCGCCCGTGGCCTGAAGATCTTCGGTCCCACCAGGGAAGCGGCGCAGCTGGAAAGCTCCAAGGACTTCGCCAAGGCCTTCATGCAGCGCCATGCGATCCCGACCGCCGAGTACCAGACCTTCTCGGACGTGGCGGCCGCGCATGACTACATCGCCAAAAAGGGCGCGCCCATCGTCATCAAGGCCGACGGCCTGGCCGCCGGCAAGGGCGTGGTGGTCGCCATGACGCTGGAAGAAGCGCATACGGCCGTGGACATGATGCTCTCCGACAACAAGCTGGGCGACGCCGGTGCGCGCGTGGTGATCGAGGAATTCCTGGCCGGTGAAGAAGCTTCCTTCATCGTCATGGTCGACGGCAAGAACATCCTGCCCCTGGCCACCAGCCAGGACCACAAGCGCCTGCAGGATCACGACCAGGGCCCCAACACCGGCGGCATGGGTGCTTACTCGCCCGCCCCCATCGTCACCCCGGCGCTGCATGCGCGCGTGATGCGCGAGATCATCGTGCCGACCGTGCAGGGCATGGCCAAGGATGGCATCCCGTTCTCCGGCTTCCTGTATGCGGGCCTGATGATCGACGCCGAGGGCAACCCCAAGACGCTGGAATTCAACTGCCGCATGGGCGACCCCGAAACCCAGCCCATCATGGCGCGCCTGAAGACGGACCTGCTGACCGTGTTCGAACATGCGGTCACCGGCACCCTGGACAAGATCGAACTGGAATGGGACCGCCGTACCGCGCTGGGCGTGGTCATGGCTGCCCATGGCTATCCGGAAGAACCGCGCAAGGGTGACCTCATCACCGACATCCCGGCCGAGACCGCCGATTGCGTCACCTTCCACGCCGGTACCACCCTCAACGGCGACAAGCTGACCACCAACGGTGGCCGTGTGCTGTGCGTGGTGGGTCTGGGCGACAGCGTGAAGGTCGCGCAGAAGCACGCCTATGACGCCGCCGACCTGATCCACTTCGCCGGTTCGCAGATGCGCCGCGACATCGGCTGGCGCGCCCTCAAGCGCTAAGCCGGGCCGCATGCCGTCTCCATCCCCCGCAACGCCGTGTGTGTTGCGGGGGATTTCATTTGGAGGGCATGCGCGGCACTTGCCGTGCCACTGCAACAAAATGACGCCTCCGCAGCCTAAGCACGACGGGCGTTTCCGGGCAGCATGCCCCCGCCACGACCCGCATTCCCAGAAGAAAAGGACATATCGATGCCAGACCACCTGCTCAATTTTGAAACTTTGATCAACCTCTACCTGGTGCCTTTCGGGCTCAAGGTGATTGCCGCCATCGTCATCTGGATCGTCGGCGGCATGTTCATCAACACGCTCTCCAAGATCGTGCGCCGCGTGCTGACCGCGCGCCAGTTCGAGACCACGCTCATCAACTATGCCAGCTCGGCCATGCACGTCATCCTGCGCATCCTGCTGGTGATGGGCATCCTGGAAGTGTGCGGCATCCCGACCACATCCTTTGCGGCCATGATCGGCGCAGTCGGCGTGGCCCTGGGTGTGGCCTGGTCGGGCCTGCTGTCCAATTTTGCGGCCGGCATCTTCCTGGTGGTGTTGCGTCCCTTCAAGGTGGGCGACTACATCACCGCCGCCGGCCAGACCGGCACGGTCTCTGACATTGGCCTGGTGACCACCATCATCACTACCGACAACAACCTGCGCGTGATCATCGGCAACAACAAGCTGTTCTCGGAAAACATCATCAACTACAACGTCAACGCCACCCGCCGCACCGACCTGCGTTGCCAGATTGCCTACAGCGTCGATCCGCAGCAGGCCATCGCCAAGCTTTCCGAACGCATCAAGGCCATTCCCAACGTCTTGCAGACGCCGGCACCGGGCATCGTGATCCAGGAATTCAATGCCACCGGCACCCTGATCGCCCTGCGCGTGCATGCGCCCACGCCCAATTTCGGCCAGGTCTACAACGACGTGCAGAACGCCATCGCCGAGGTCTGCCTGAAGGAAGGCTGGCCGGCGCCGGCGACTTATCAGGTGGCCGTACCGCTGGCCCAGCCGCCGCAAAACTGAGGCCTTTGCCCCACAACGCCGGTCCGGCATCGCCTGCGGACCGGCTTTTGACGCCCCAGCCGGGGGCGGTCAAGGTACAATGGCGGGTTGGAACGCATTTCCGTCCAGTAACCGTGTACCAGAGCGACCCGCCGTGACCACCCATTCCAACGCCGCCACCAACACCGCTGCCGTCAAGGCTTACCTGCAGGACCTGCAACAGCGCATCGTCGCCGCGCTGGAAGCCGCTGATGGCAAGACTTTCCTGTCTGATTCCTGGGAACGCCCTGAAGGCGGTGGCGGCACCTCGCGCTTGCTGGAAGAAGGCAACCTGCTGGAGCGCGGCGGTGTCGGCTTCTCGCACGTGATGGGCAAGAACCTGCCGCCCTCGGCTGCGGCCAACCGCCCGCAACTGGCGGGCCGCGCGTGGGAAGCGATGGGCGTGTCGCTGGTGCTGCATCCGCGCAATCCCTACGTGCCGACGGTGCACATGAACGTGCGCTTCTTCACCACCCATGCGGAAGGCGAAGAGGCCGTCTGGTGGTTCGGCGGCGGCATGGACCTCACGCCCTACTACGGCGTGAAGGAAGATGCAGTGCACTTCCACCGCACCTGCCGCGATGCGCTGCAGCCCTATGGCGAGGACTTGTATCCGCGCTTCAAGAAATGGTGCGATGACTATTTTTACCTGAAGCATCGCAAGGAGCCGCGCGGCGTCGGCGGCATCTTCTTCGATGACTTCAACGCCCTGCCCTTCGAGCAGGCCTTCGCCCTGCAACGCAGCGTGGGCGATGCCTTCCTCGACGCCTATCTGCCCATCGTGGCGGCGCGCCGGGAAACGCCTTATGGCGAACGTGAACGCGACTTCCAGGCCTATCGCCGGGGGCGCTATGTGGAATTCAACCTGGTCTTCGACCGGGGCACGCTGTTCGGGCTGCAATCCGGCGGACGCACCGAGTCCATCCTGATGTCCATGCCGCCGCTGGTGAAGTGGCGCTATGACTGGCATCCCGAGGCCGGCAGCCCGGAAGCGGCGCTGTATTCGGACTTCCTGGTGCACAAGGAATGGCTGTAATGGCGCCGCCCGCGGCGCAACGCTGCATTGCCGTGCTCGGCGGCAGCTTCGATCCGGTGCACAATGGCCATGTCCTGCTGGCCGAGCATTTCGTGCAATTGCTGCAGCCCGATGAGCTGCGCGTCATCCCCACCGGCAATCCGTGGCAGAAGCACGGCCTGCAGGCCGAAGCGGCGGACCGGGTGGAGATGGTCAGGCGCGCATTCGGCCAGCAGCAGGTACCGGTGGTCATCGATGAGCAGGAAATCCGCCGCTCCAGCGCGACCTATACCATCGATACCCTGCGCGCACTGCGCGCGGAGCTGGGGCCGGAGGTGTCGATCGTGTTCCTGATGGGCGCTGATCAGTTGCAGCACCTGGACACCTGGCAGCACTGGCAGGAATTATTCGAGTACGCGCATTTGTGCGCGGCCTCCCGGCCCGGCTTCGCGCTGGCCGATGCGCACGTGCCGCCGGCCGTGCGCGACGAATTCAAGCGGCGCAGCGCTGCGCCGCAAGAGATCCGCAGCACCACGCACGGATACGGCTACCTGGCCCTCGGGCTGGCGGTCGATATCTCGTCGACTGAAATCCGTGCCCAGCTGCAACGCGGCACCCGACCCGATTCGCTGATCCCGGGCAGGGTGCTAGACTATATCGAACAACAACATCTGTACCGAAATTCATAATGGACATCAAAAAACTGCAAACCCTGGTCGTGGACGCTCTGGAAGACGTCAAGGCGCAAGAAATCCGCATCTATGACACCTCGCACCTGACCTCCCTGTTCGACCGCGTGGCCATCGCCTCCGGCACCTCGAACCGCCAGACCAAGGCGCTGGCCGCCTCGGTGCGCGACAAGGTCAAGGCCAAGGGCGGCAACGTCGTCAGCGTCGAAGGCGAAGACACCGGTGAATGGGTGCTGGTCGACCTGGGCGACATGATCGTGCACATCATGCAGCCGGCCATCCGTACCTACTACCGTCTGGAAGAAATCTGGGGCGACAAGGAAGTCAAGCTGGGCGCGGCCAAGCGCACCGGCACTTCGGCTGCCGCCAAGCGCGCCGCCGTCGACGAAGCCCCGGCCCCCAAGACCCGCCGCACCCGCGCCCAGGCGGAAGCCGTCGAAGCCAGCCAGGCCCTGGACGACGACGAGGACGCACCGAAGAAGCCGGCCCGCAAGCCGCGCGCGACGACCACCAGCACCACCGGTACCCGCGCTGCTGCCGGCACGACCCGCACCACCCGGACTACCGGCACCAAGACCACGGCGGCCAAGACCACCACCACCCGTGGCACGGCAGCCGGCAGCAAGACCACCACCACCAAGGCTGGCACCACCCGCAAGGCCGCTGCGCCCAAGACCCCGACCGGCAAGACCGTGCGCGTGGCGCCCGCCAAGAGCGAGACCGCCAAGAAGCCGGCCGCCAAGCGCACCAGCAAGGCTTGATGCAGCTGGTCATCGCGGCCGTCGGCCACAAGATGCCGGCGTGGATAGAAACCGGCTTCCAGGAGTATGCCAAGCGCATGCCACCGGAATGCCGGATCATCCTCAAGGAAATCAAACCCGTCGAACGCTCCGGCAGCCGCACGGCCGAAACCGTGATGGCGCAGGAGCGCGAGAAGATCGAAGCGGCGCTGCCCAAGGGCGCGCGCGTGATTGCCCTGGACGAACGCGGGCGCGACTGGACTTCAGTGCAGTTGTCTCAGCAGTTGGAGCAATGGCAGCAGGATGGACGCGACGTGGCCTTCGTCATCGGCGGGGCTGACGGGCTCGATCCCGGCTTCAAGGCCGGCGCCGATACGCTCATCCGCATCTCCAGCATGACCTTGCCGCATGGCATGGTGCGGGTGATGCTGGCCGAGCAGCTCTATCGTGCCTGGTCGATCACGCAGAACCATCCGTATCACCGCGCCTGACGGCGTCCACCGCCGGATTCCGGCCTCCCGGTACCGGCTCTTGACATCCCTGGCTCAATGAAACAAGCGGACCACAAAATCTACCTCGCCTCGAAAAGCCCGCGCCGCCGCGAACTGCTGCGCCAGATCGGCATCGATTTCGAACTCATGCTCTCTGACAAGGAAGTCGACGAGAGCGTCCTGCCCGGCGAAGCCCCGCTGGACTATGTCGCCCGCGTCACCCGCGCCAAGCTCGACAGCGCCCAGCAGACCATGATCCTGCGCCAGCTGCCGCATCGTCCGCTACTCGCGGCCGATACCACCGTGGTGGTGGACGACCTGATCCTGGGAAAACCGGCCGATCACGATGAAGCCGTGCGCATGATCACCCTGCTCTCCGGCCGCACCCACCAGGTCCTGACCAGCGTGGCCGTGGGCCTGACCCTCGGTGTGGAAACCGAGGTCTGGCAGATCGTGCAGCAGTCCGACGTCAGCTTTGCGCCCTTGACCGAAGAAGCCATTGCCGCCTATTGCAATACCGTCGAACCCTACGACAAGGCCGGCGCGTATGGCATCCAGGGGCTGGCCTCGGTCTTCATCAGCCATATCGTGGGCAGCCATTCCGGTATCATGGGGCTGCCGCTCTTCGAGACGGCTCAACTATTACAACAAGCGGGCGTTCGCATCCTATGAGCGAAGACATCCTCATCAACATCACGCCGCAGGAGACGCGAGTGGCGCTGATCCTGCAAGGCGCCGTGCAGGAACTGCACATCGAGCGCACCCTTTCGCGCGGCCTGGCCGGCAACATCTACCTCGGCAAGGTGGTGCGGGTGCTGCCGGGCATGCAATCGGCCTTCATCGACATCGGCCTGGAGCGCGCCGCCTTCCTGCACGTGGCCGACATCTGGGAAGCCCGTCCGCACGACGGCCAGAACGCGCCGGCCATTCCCATCGAGAAACTGCTGCACGATGGTCAGACCATCACGGTGCAGGTCATCAAGGACCCCATCGGCACAAAGGGGGCGCGGCTGTCCACGCAGATCTCGATTGCCGGGCGCATGCTCGTCTACCTGCCGCAGGACAAGCACATCGGCATCTCCCAGCGCATCGAGAACGAAGCCGAGCGCGAACTCTTGCGCAGCAAGGTGCAGGCGCTGCTACCGCCGGAAGAAAAAGGCGGCTTCATCATCCGCACCATGGCCGAAGATGCTTCCGACAGCGACCTGCAGATGGACGTGGAATACCTGCGCACCACCTGGGCCACCATCATCAAGCAGGCCAAGACCAAGCCGGCGCCTACTCTGCTGCACCAGGATCTGTCGCTGGCGCAGCGCGTGCTGCGGGACTTCGTCTCGGACCAGACCGCCACCATCCAGGTCGATTCGCGCGAGAACTTCCATATGCTGCAGGAGTTCGGTGCCATCTATACGCCCTCGGTGCTGCCCAAGCTGATGCACTACCGGGGCGAGCGTCCGCTGTTCGACCTGTATGGCGTGGAAGAGGAAATCGAGCGCGCCCTGGGCCGCCGCGTGGACCTGAAGTCGGGCGGCTACCTGATCGTCGACCAGACCGAAGCGATGACCACGATCGACGTCAACACCGGCAGCTTCGTCAACGGCCGCAACTTCGACGACACCATCTTCAAGACCAACCTGGAAGCGGCGCACGCGATTGCGCGCCAGCTGCGGCTGCGCAACCTGGGCGGGATCATCATCCTCGACTTCATCGACATGGAGAGCACGGAGCACCGCCACGCCGTACTGGCCGAGCTGGGCAAGGCGCTGCAGCGCGACCGCACCAAGATCTCGGTCTCGGGCTTCTCCACGCTGGGGCTGGTGGAGATGACCCGCAAGCGTACCCGCGAATCGCTGGCCCACATCCTCTGCGAGACCTGCCCGGCCTGCAAGGGACGCGGCCAGGTCAAGACGCCGCGCACGGTGTGCTACGAGATCCTGCGCGAGGTCATGCGCGAGGCCAAGCAGTTCAATCCGCGCGAATTCCGCATCCTGGCGTCGCAGGTGGTGGTGGACATGTTCCTGGAAGAGGAATCGCAACACCTGGCCATGCTGGGCGATTTCATCGGCAAGCCGGTGTCGCTGCAGGTGCAGAGCGATTATCAGCAGGAGCAGTACGACATCATCCTGATGTAATCAGCACAGGCGTTCATAGACAGTACCCAGCGATGTCCAACGATCTTTTCCACTTTGTTTATCTGAAACCGCGCGATTTTGCGCTGCACGGTACCAGCATTGACCAATGGCTCAGCCAGGCCGAACCAGGCGAGGCTCCCGTTCAGGTGACAGCGGACACGCCGGAGATGCTGGCACAGGTCACCAACGGCAGCCGTAACGGATGGATGGCGGCAATCATCGAAGAGTTGGCCCAAGCCAGCGCAATCAATGACCTCAGGGTGCTATACGGTGCCGAGGACATCGCGTATGCGTGGGAAGCTCCTGATACGTGGGAAAACGATGCAGGCGAGATCACCGAGTGGTCCCGCTGGAAAGCGATAAAGCTGCAGGATCAGGCCCTTCCCACTCTGGCCGAGGCCATTACGCGCTTGTTCGACTGGTCCAGCGCACATGTGGACGAACTGGCGGAAGACACTTTCAGCGATTTATGTTCTGCCGATGAATTGGCCGACGACATCCACCAACCAATCCTGACCAGCGCTCCGGCGAGCGATCCACGTGTGCGGTATGGAGAGGACGGCGAAGGCTCACATTGTCTCTACTCGTTTCTGCATTCCCTGCGCCAGCTATGCATGAATGCACGGAACAAGGGTGAAAGCGTATTGCTGATCGTACAAACTTGAAAGAACACCAGGTCAGGCCAGATGTACCAGACTTTGCCTCCTCAGCAGTCACAGATCCTCTTCCTTAACGCCAGATAACGCGCCAGTGCATTTCAAGACGCCCCTGAGGCCGGTGAACACGGCATAATCTCTGTTTTTCGAACTCTGCATCACCTGCAAGCAAGGAATACCCCATGCTGTCCAACAACATAAAGCGTCTGGCCGCGCTGCACTGGCCCTACAAGAAGCGCCTGGCGCTGGCTTTCCTCGGCATGATCGTGACCGCCGCCACCGAACCGGTGGTGCCGTATATTTTCCAGGTGCTGCTGGACAAGGGCTTCGTGGGCAAACCCACGTTCTCGCTGTGGCTGGTGCCGGCAGCGGTGATCGGCATCTTCCTGATCCGCGGCATGGCCACCTTTACCAGTACTTACATGATGACCTGGGTCTCGACCCGCATCCTCAACGAGCTGCGCCGCCAGATGTTTGCGCGCATGCTGGACCTGCCCATTCACTTCTATGCCACCAACACGGTCGGCAAGGTCATCAACTCGATGATGTTTGAAGTGCAGCAGATCATCGACATGGTGACCAAGGTCTTCACTTCCATCCTGCGTTCCGCCCTGACTGTGCTGGGCCTGCTGGGATGGCTGCTGTACCTGAACTGGACCCTGACCATCGTGACCCTGGTCCTGCTGCCGCTGGTCTCGATCGTGGTACGCGCCACCGGCAAGCGGCTCAAGAAGCTCAACCGTGATTCCCTCGCCGTGAACGCCGAACTGACCCAACTGATCGAGGAAACCACGCGCGCCCAGCAAGTGATCAAGATCTTCGGTGGCCACGAATACGAAAAGAAGCGTTTCCACGACCGTGCCGAAAACCTGCGCCGCTATACCATGCGCATGACTGCGGCATTTTCCTCGACCGTGCCGATCACGCAGCTGATGACGGCCTGTGCCGTGGCCATCGTGATCGTGATGGCGCTGATCCAGTCCGGCAATGGCCAGATCACCGTCGGCGGCTTCGTCTCCTTCATCACCGCCATGCTCATGCTGCTGGCCCCGCTGAAGCAGCTGGCCGAAATCAATGGCCCCCTGCAGCGCGGCATGGCCGCTGCCGAAGAAGTCTACAAGCTGATCGACAAGACTCCCGAGCGCGTCACCGGCGAGGCCCTGCAGCAGCGTGCGCAGGGCGAGGTGGAGCTGGTCGATGTGAGCTTCTCCTATCCCGGCCACGAGCAGCAGGCACTCAAGAACATCAACCTGCGCGTACGCGCCGGCGAGACCGTGGCCTTCGTCGGCATGTCCGGTGGCGGCAAATCGACGCTGGTGAGCCTGCTTCCCGGCTTCCATTCGGTGACCGCCGGCAAGATCCTGCTGGACGGCCGCGACATCGAATCGATCTCGCTGCTGAGCCTGCGCCAGCAGATCGCCATGGTCAACCAGAACACCGTGCTGTTCGACGACACCCTGGCGGCCAACATCTCCTATGGCGACCAGTCGCCCGATCCGGCGCGCATCCTCGCTGCCGTGGAAGCCGCGCACCTGACCGACGTGGTGCAAGGCCTGCCGCAAGGCATGGAGACCCGCATCGGCGACAATGGCTCGCGCCTGTCAGGCGGCCAGCGCCAGCGCGTGGCGATTGCCCGCGCGATCTACAAGGATGCTCCCATCCTGATCCTCGACGAGGCCACCTCGGCCCTCGACACCGAATCCGAACGCGCGGTCCAGGCCGCGCTGGAACGCCTGATGCAAGGGCGCACCACCTTCGTCATCGCGCACCGCCTGTCGACCATCGAGCGGGCCGATCGCATCGTGGTGCTGGTGCACGGACAGATTGCCGAGATCGGCAATCACCAGCAGCTGCTGCAACGCGATGGCGTGTATGCCAACCTGTACCGCCTGCAGTTTTCACAACAAGCCTGATCCGTGCCGACGGCCATGCCCACTCAACTGATTCCCCAGGACCTGCTTCGCTCATCGGACAGGATTCTCTTCGTCGCCCACCTTGCCATCGGCGACTTCACCTATCTGCAGAATTTCTTCAAGGCCTTCGCCGCGCAGAACCCGCAGCTCAAGATCGACCTGTGGGTCGATGAAGTCAGGCGCACCGGCGATGCGTCCAAATGGGAGTTCCTGCGCAAGTATTCGCTCTACGACTGGCTGGCGGCTTGCCCCTTCTTCAACCAGGTCTACACCCGCACCTACAGCCCGGCCCTGCTGGAGGAGTCGGTGGCCGAAGCGCAGGCGGCGCACTATCCGATCGTGGTCTCGCTGGCCACCCTGCGGCCGCACCAGTACGCTGCGCTGGCGCGCCGTCTGTCGCCGCAGGGCATGGTGATCGGCATGCAGGACCGCATCCGTTTCTACCAGCCGCATCACGTCCTCGCCTACCGCAAGCTGGATGCGGCGATCCCCCGCTACCGCGCGGCGGACGGGCAGCATCACATCACCGACGTGTATGCGCACTGGTTCCGCCAACTGAGCGGTCTGGAAGTGGATGCCGCTGCGCGCATGCCCTTCGTGGAGATTCCGCAGCAGTGGCGCGAGGAAGCACAGCAACGCCTGGCGAGCTGGGGCTTTGACGACGGGCAGCGCAAGCTGGTAGTCATCAATCCCTATGCCAAGACCAAAAAGCGCTGCTGGAGCCTGGCCCAGGTCGGCCAGCTGATCAAGGCCATGCAGGCGCTGCCGCAATGGGCGCAAAGCGATTTCGTCATCAACGCCGTGCCGCAGGAATTGCCGCACGCACGGCAGGAGATCGCGCGCCAGCAACTGGAGCGCACCGTACTGTTCAGTGCCGAAGAGAATTTCTTCCAGCTGCCGGCACTGCTGGAGCAGGCCGATCTGATCATCTCGGTAGAGACCGCCGTGATGCACCTGGCCAATGCGGTCCACGTGCCGGTGATCGCCCTGATGCGCCAGAAGAATCCGGAGTGGGTGCCCTATGATGCGGCCCACAGCACCGTGGTCACCACGCAGGCGCGGCGCGACTGGGTCGAGCGCATCTCCGTTGAACAAGTCCTGAAAGCCATCGCATGAGCCAGTCCGAGCACGCCGACGCGGGCCCGTCGTTCCACATCGCCTTCTGTGTGGACAACAATTATTTCCGCGCGATGGGCGCGACGATCGCCTCCATCATCGCCAACAATCCGCAGCGGCGCTTCACCTTCCACGTGCTCACCTTTGCCGCCTCCGAGCAGCATCGCCAGCGCCTGCAGGAACTGGAGCAGAACCCGCTGGTGCAGACCCGCCTGCATCTTCTGGAGACCAGCGACTTTGCGCAGTTCGAGCACTTTCTGAAGTCGTCCTATTATTCGCTGTCGATCTTCACCCGTCTGGTCATCCCCACGGTACTGCAGGACGTCACCGACCGCGTGCTCTACCTGGACGCCGACATGCTGTGCGTGGGCAGTCTCGACGGGCTGGCCCAGCTGGACATGCAGGACGACATCGTCGCGGTGGCCCCCGATCATCCGGCCACCACCGAGAAGCGCTGTGCCGCCCTGCAGCTGGCCGATCCGCGCTACTTCAACAGCGGCATGCTCTACATCAATATCCCGCGCTGGCAGGAAGCGAAGATCACCGAGCAGGTGATGCAGGTGTTGCTGGACAATACGCAAACGCTGCGTTTCATCGATCAGGACGTGCTCAATATCGTGCTCAACGGACGCGCCCGCTACATCAGCCGCAACTACAACTATCTCTACGACATGGTGCACGATCTCAAGAGCAACGAGACGCGCATGCGGCCGGTGGGCAAGGCTGTCATCATCCACTTCGCCGGACCGATCAAGCCCTGGTCGGCCTGGACCGGGCACGAAGCCACGCGCCTGTTCGCGCAGTACCACCAGCTCTCGCCGTGGCGGCAGATGCCCGCCGACGAAGCGCCCACCAACAGCACGGAAAGGCGCATGCATTCACGCTTCCTTTATCGCCAGGGCAAGTATCTGCAAAGTCTGGTCTGGTTCGTCCGCTACCTGCGCAAGCATTCGCGCAAGCGCTGAGCGGCGGGGCCGCGTCGGCAGACCGGTCATCCCGTCACCGCCGCCTCAACGCCACATCAAACACCCCTCAACACAACATTAAGCCCGCATTAACGCTGTCTTGAACAGCATTAATGCGGGCTTAATGCCGGCTTGATGCTGGCGTGATGCAGCGTAACTGCCTGCATGACACCGTATCAGGCCGCGAACAGCTGCTGCACCGGTGGCCAGGCGGCGAGATGGTCGATGACCTGCTCGGTGGTGATTTCCTCCACCCCGCCTTTGGGCGTGGCAACCCAGATCACCGTGCTGTTGTCCTGATCGATGGGCGTCCACTCGGGACTGGTCCGGCGCATCAACGCCAGTACCGGCACGTGCACCGCGTTGGCCAGGTGCATGACGGCGGTCTCCACCGAAATCACCAGCTGGCAGCGCGCCAGCATGGCCGGCAGCTGGAAAAAATTCTGGTCGGCGCTGAACAGATGCAGGCGCGGCGACTGCACGGCGGCGAGGCGGCGTTCGGCGTCGGCCAGCGCTTCCGGTACCACATTGACGACGAAGTGAACCTCCTCCCATCCCGGCCTGGATTGCAGGCGGCGGGCCAGATCGAGGATGCGGTCCAGTGACCAGCTGCGCTCGGGGGCCTTCGAAAAACCGTTGACGAAGATCAGCTTCTGCTGCGGGCCGACACCCCACTGCTGCAGTTGTTCGCTGCTCCACGCGTGCCACTGCGGCGGAATGTCGACGAACGGAAAACGCTCCGCCGGCGCAATGGTGATCCCGAACAGGGTCTCGAACCAGCCGGCATAGATATCGCTGATGTGGCGTGCGCCCTTCTCTTTCTTGGGATAGGCCGGGATCACGGCATCCAGCTTGCGGTAGGCGAGATATGTCCGCACATCCATGAAATGCACGGGCTTGGTCTGGCCGGCCACGAAGCCGTGCGGCGAAAGCTTGCGCGCCAGGCGCGCATAGGCCGGACGCCGCAGCAAGCCCAGCGAGACCACCAGCGGATAGGCTTCGGCCTGCGCACGCCCGATTGACTGTTCCAGCAGCGCGGGACTGTAGGTCTCGTCGTAGATGCGCTCGATGAAGCTGCACTCGCGCAGCCAGTCATAGATCGCATAGCGTTTCAGGTGGGGCCATTGCGAAGCATCGTCGGTGCGGCGCAGCTCGTCCACCCAGACATGGATGCGCAGATGCGGATAGGCCTGCGCGAGGGCGCGCAGCGAATTCTGCAGGTAGGTGAAATCGCCCAGCGCCAGATGCGCAATGATGAGGATCTTGTCGCTCTGCTGCAGCAACTGCGGCGGAATGTGAGTCTGTGGCATAGGCTTGCTCAAAAGGGTTCGCGAGGGATCACAGGGGATCACGACGGCCGGCACGCGCACCGGAACCGGAGAGGGAGGGCCGGAAGCCGCCGGCGCAGAGGCGTCATCATTTGCCCGCCCGGCCGGCAAGGCCGAACTTGTGGGCCAGGTAGGTCGCGTACCATGCGAGCCAGCCACCCCATTGCTTCTTCTTCCTCAGGAAGCCGGCATACATGCGCATCTCCTTGTAATGGCGCGGCGCGTCCAGCGGCGTGCCGGCCCAGGGCGACAGCGCCAGATACTTGGAGAACAGTTCGCGCGAGGGATGCAGGTTCCAGGCATGCCAGGGCTTCACGCGTCCGGTGAAATGCAGGAACACGGCAGGACCGGGCAGCCAGGTATCGAACTGGCCGCCATTGAGCATGAACTCCAGGTTGTAGCGGAAATTCCAGCACGGCTCGATGTAACGCGCACGCCCGGCCAGCACGATGTTGAGTGCATCCTGATCGGGGAATACCAGCTTCTGGCCATGCTGCACGATGGCCTGCATCACCTGTGCGGTGATGTCATTGGCGATCCAGTTGGCGACGTTGATGTAAAGCACGCCGGAGTTGAAGTATTGATCGGCCGGAAGCTGCAGCGCGGCGCAGCGGTTGCGCACGGTGGTCTCCAGATGGTCGCTGACCACGGCTACCACATCGTCGCGCAAGTCCAGAGCCCGCAGGCCGGCGATGCTGCCCGTGCAGAGGATGTCGGCATCCAGGTACAGCACTTCGCGCGCCGTGTCCTTGAGCACTTCCGGAATCAGCAGGCGCGTGAAGACGGCCGGCGAATACTGGGAGTGGCGCGAGAACTGGTAATACTCGGCGAAGCGGTCTTCATCGATCAGGTGGAAGACGATTTGCGTTCCATAGCGCTGCTCCAGCGCCTGGTACTTCTGCCTGACGGCCTCCGGCACATCGGGCGCGAGGACATGGAAGACGAAGGCTTGGTCGCGGTTGTTTTCCAGGATGGACGTGATCGTGACACCAGCATAGCGAAAGTAACGCCCGTCGATGCCGAAGGCGATGTGGAACGGTGCGTCCCCGGACTGCGCGGGCGACACCGGCATCTGGTCGATAGTGCTCATAGGCTCTTGTTGCATGAATTCCCGCAGCGGCCGGGCAAGGGCCGGTTACCAGGTTTCCTTTTGCGTGGCCACGCGCAGGAAGGGTCGGACGAACAGCTGATAGATGAACTTCTTGTAGAGGTAGCGATGCAGGTAATACATCAGCCCGCCGCGTGGATACAGTTCCATCCGGGCCACGCGGTCAGTGTTCAGGTTGGAATCCTGGGCCAGCGTGGTGAGGCCGATGCAATACGGCAGCAAGGCCTTGAGACGGATGAATTTCTTTTCCTTGAAACGCTCCCAGCGATCGGCTACGAGCCAGATCGGGAACAGGTTCTCCGAGAGCTTGCGCGCCGCCCCCAGCGTGAGGAAGTAACCATGCGCATTCTTGTTGCCGCCATAGGTGCTGACCAGCTTGTGGCTGTCATCGAGCTGGATCATGCGATTGCGCGAATACTTTTCCACGTAGTTCAGCATCACCACCTGTGATACCTCGGCCGGATACATCTGCGCCAGCCGCGGCAGCAGGCCGGGTACCTGGTCATTGAGACGGGCGTCATCTTCCAGCACCAGCGCGTGGCTGATGCCCTGGCGCACCATCTCGCAATACACGCCATGATGACTGAGCGCACATCCGATCTCGCCCCGGGTCAGGTCGTGCGATTCCTCGATGGCCCGGGCGCGGTCATAGCGCACGCTCAACTCTTCCTCCGACAACAGGCGGCCATCGACCGCCGGGAAGATGGTATGCGGGATCTGCAAGCGATCCAGCTGGGCCGAGATGGTCTCGCGCCGCGCCATGTCGGTGGCGAGATTGATGACGAAGCAGTGGACGGCAGGCGTATTGGAGGTATTCATGTGTTGGCCAAAGCACCGGATGGACGGGAATCAGCGGCATCGCGAGCGCTACCCTGGCGGGTGGCGGCACGCTGCTGCAGCGTGGACTGTATCAGAGGCGCAGCCAATGTCGCCAATGCGATGCAGTAGAAGGTATAGCTCAGGCCCCAGAAGAAGCAATCGGTGAGCCCGAAGATGACGTAGCCCATGATCAGCATCACGCCCCCGCCGGCATAACGGCGCAAGCAGGCATCCTCATGCCGGAGGTAGCGCCAGAACAGCACGGCCGGTGCCAGATAGGTCATCAGGATCGCCAGCAGCCCGAGCAGGCCCATGGTGGACATGTTGAACAGCACGTCATTGTGCGAATGATAGAAGCCGCTCGCGGCGGCCGGGGTGATGATCTTGCGCTCCTTCAATTCCCTCAGGCCGGCGGTGAATTTGCCGGGACCCACGCCCAGCAGCGGGTGCTCCGTGAACAGCACCATCGAACCGTGCCACAGCTGGAAACGGGTGCCCAGCGAGGTATCCAGATCGGTTCCGCTGCGAAAACTCGCGGTCTCCGTTTCAACCTGCAGGAATCTGGATTTCACCATGGGGCTGGACCAGGCCAGCACCAGGGCACCGGTCAGCAGCACTGCCGCCACCACCGTCGTCACGTAGCGCTTGTTGGGCTGCCACAAGTAGCTGGCAAACAGTCCGAGGAAAGGAATGGCGATCCAGCTGCCGCGCGCCTGCGACAGATAGGAGGCATACATGCCCGCCAGTGCCGCCACGATCCGCAGCACGCGCCAGGGCCATGATTCGGACTGCGATGACGTTGACGTAGCCACTGATAGCATGCCCAGCAGCAGCACGATATTGGAAAAGACGATGATGGGCGCACCGTGGATGTTGTTGCGGTTCTCGCCCCCCTTGGTTGCCACGAAGATCAGGACAGCCCCCACAATGGCCCCCAGTACATAGCCCGCCTGCGCCACCTTCACCTGGCGCGGCGAGAGGGAGAGCAACATCCACAGCATCAGCGGAAACACCGCCAGCCGCGAAGGTTCATCGAAGACCTTGGGCGAATTGAAGCCATTGAAACCGGCGCCGATCACGGTGGCGATGAACAGCGCAGCCATGCCGAGATGCACGTACCAGTAGCGCCTCATCAGTTCCTTGAACGGGACACGATGGCGGCGGACCAGGAATACGTGAACCAGCGCACAGACCAGCAACAGATAAAAACCGGCGTTGCCACCCCGCGTCATCATCAACAGGGCAGGAAAGACCAGCAACAGCAACAGTGTGACAAATGCATCGAACAAGCTGAGACCGAATTTCATACAAGTGTAATTATGAGTTATCCAAGATCGATTTTTCTTGCATCGGCCTGCGGACTGCATCGCGAGACTGCATGAAACGGCTCACGCGCTGAAGCCCGCCTGCACATCAAGCGGATCACCGGCTATCCCCCCAGACAGCCGGCAGTTCCGCCTTGCGGCCCTGCGCGCAGGGCCTGCATCGCCAGCGGAAGGGACTGCCCCCTGCGGCCGGCTTTGGTTCAGGTTCAATACTCGACCACCACCGCTTCCTTGCCAAACGAGGCCACCAGCGTCGACTGCAGGCTGTCGCTGGGATTGACGCGCCAGGCATCGCCCAGCACCACTTCGCAGGCGGCATCGGACTGGCGGTATTTCATCACGAAGGGCAGGCCCTGCTCCTGGCGATGCGCGGCCAGCGTGTCACGCAGGTGGCTGGGGTCAACCGCCTTGTTGATCGACACCACCATGCGTACCCCGTACTGGATACGCGCCGCGCCCAGGTCCATGACCTTGTCGGCAGCCACCCGCAGGCCGCCGTTGAAACGGTCTTCCGACACCTTGCCCGAGACCACCAGCAATTCATCTTCCTTGATGAGGTGCTTGAAGGGCTCGAACAATTCGTTGTAGATCGTTGCCTCGATCACGCCCGTGCCATCGTCCAGCGTGCAGATCACCAGCTTGCCGCGCTGGGTCATCTGCACCCGCACGCCGGTGATGATGCCGGCCAGGCTGCGCGGTTCCCACGAGGGTTCGAGGCTGGCGATCTTGGTGCGCACGAAGCGGCGCACTTCCTTTTCGTAAGCCGAGAACAGGTGGCCGGAGAGATAGAAGCCCAAGGCGCCCTTTTCTTCCGTCAGGCGCTGCTTGTCGCTCCAGGCGGGCACCTGCACGTATTCCAGCGGCGCTTCCAGGTCGCTGTCGTCGCCACCGAAGAGGCTGACCTGGTTGGCCGATTTCTCGGCCTGCTCGGCACTTTCCCAGGCCAGGTTGACCGAGGCCTGCAGGATGGCACGATCGACCTTGAAGCAGTCGAAGGCACCGGCGCGGATCAGCGAATCGATGGTGCGGCGGTTGATTTGCTTCTTGTCCACCCGCTTGGCGAAGTCGAACAGGTCCTTGAAGGGGCCGCTCTGGCGCGCCTCCAGGATGGCTTCGATGGCGTTATGCCCGGCCCCCTTGACGGCGCCCAGGCCATAGCGGATCTGGGTGGCCTTCTTGCCCGGCTCGCCCACCGGCATGAAGCGGTAATCGGACTTGTTGATGTCCGGCGGCAGGATGGCCAGCTTGCAGATGTCGATCGAGTCTTCGATCAGGATCTTGACCTTGTCCGTGTCTTCCATGGCCAGCGACAAGTTGGCGGCCATGAACGCGGCGGGGTGATGCGCCTTCAGGTAGGCAGTGTAATAGGACAGCAGCGCATAGGCGGCGGCGTGCGACTTGTTGAAGCCGTAGCCGGCGAACTTTTCCATCAAGTCGAAGATTTCATCGGCCTTGGCCTGGTCCAGCCCGTTCTTGGCCGCGCCTTCGCGGAACAGTTCACGGTGCTTGGCCATTTCCTCGGCCTTCTTCTTGCCCATCGCCCGGCGCAGCAAGTCGGCGCCGCCCAGCGAGTAGCCGCCGATCACCTGCGCCATCTGCATCACCTGCTCCTGATAGACCATGATGCCGTAGGTCTCGGAGAGGATGCCCTCGGTACGCGGGTCAGGATAGTCGAAGGCTTCGCCGTGCTTGCGCTTGCAGAAGTCGGGGATCAGGTCCATCGGGCCGGGACGGTACAGCGCCACCAGGGCGATGATGTCCTCGAAGCGGTCAGGACGCGCATCCTTCAACATGCCTTGCATGCCGCGGCTTTCCAGCTGGAACACGGCGACCGTCTTGGCCTTGGTCAGCAGTTCGTAGGAGGGCCGGTCGTCCAGCGGCAGCTTGGCCAGGTCGAAATCGGCCATGGCCGGATCGAGCATGCGGATGTAGCGCACTGCCCGGTCGAGGATGGTCAGCGTGGTCAGGCCCAGAAAGTCGAACTTCACCAGGCCGACGGCTTCCACGTCGTCCTTGTCGTATTGCGAGACCACGCCGGAATCGCCACCCTGGGTGTAGAGCGGGCAGAAATCGGTCAGCTTGCCGGGTGCGATCAGCACGCCACCGGCGTGCATGCCGATGTTGCGGGCGATGCCTTCGACCTGCTGGGCCAGGCCCATCAGCTGCTTGACCTCTTCCTCGTTCTCCAGCCGCTCCTTCAGGAGAGGCTCTTCCTCGATGGCGTCGGCCAGCGTGACCAGCTTGCCCGGCTTGAAGGGAATCAGCTTGGAGATGCCGTCACAGAAGTTGTAACCCAGGTCGAGTACGCGGCCCACGTCGCGCACCGCGCCCTTGGCGGCCATGGTACCGAAGGTGGCGATCTGCGAGACCGCCTCCTTGCCGTAACGATCCTTCACATACTGGATGACGCGGTCGCGGCCTTCCTGGCAGAAGTCGATGTCGAAGTCGGGCATCGAGACGCGTTCGGGGTTCAGGAAACGTTCGAACAGCAGGTTGTAGCGCAGCGGGTCCAGATCGGTAATCAACAGGCAGTACGCCACCAGCGAGCCGGCACCGGAACCCCGGCCGGGGCCGACCGGCACGCCATTGTTCTTGGCCCACTGGATGAAGTCCGCCACGATCAGGAAGTAGCCCGGGAACTTCATCTTGATGATGGTGTTGTTCTCGAACTCCAGGCGCGCTTCATAGCGCGGGCGCTGCTTCTCGCGTTCGGCTTCGTTGGGGAACAGTTCCTTCAGGCGGACTTCCAGCCCGGCCTTGGTCTGGGCCACCAGGAAGTCGTCGATGGTCATGCCGTCCGGCGTAGGGAAATCCGGCAGTTGCGGCTTGCCCAGCTGCAGCACCAGGTTGCAGCGTTTGGCGATTTCCACGGTATTGGCAATCGCGCCGGGCAGGTCGGCGAACAGCTCAGCCATCTCGGCCTGCGACTTGAAGTATTGCTGCTCGTTGAAGCGGCGCACGCGGCGCGCATTGGCCATGATCTCGCCTTCGGCGATGCAGGTGCGGGCTTCGTGCGCGATGAATTCTTCCGGGCTCTGGAACTGGATCGGATGCGTAGCCACGCACGGCAAGCCCAGCTTGGCGCCCAGGGCCACGCTCTGGCGCACCTGCAGTTCCATGTTGGCCTGGCCGGCGCGTTGCAGTTCCAGATAGAACGCACCGGGGAAGATCTCGGACCAGCGGCGCGCGCAGGCTTCGGCCTGGGCCAGGTTGCCATTGTCGATGGCCTGGCCGATGTCGCCCATGGCCGCACCCGACAGGGCGATCAAGCCATTGCCGCCTTCCTGGTGGCGCAGTGCATCCAGCCATTCCATGCGGACTTCAGCACGGCCCTTGTACTGGTTGGTGAGCCAGGCTTGGGACAAGACTTCACATAGCTGCAGGTAGCCATGACGGCTTTTGATCAAAACCAGCAGGCGGAAGGGTTTTTCGCGGTCGGCGTCGTTGGTGATCCAGAGGTCGCAGCCGGCGATGGGCTTGACGCCCTTGCCGCGCGCTTCCTTGTAGAAACGCACCATGCAGAACAGGTTGGCGAGGTCGGTCACCGCCAGGGCGGCCTGTCCATCCTTGGCGGCGGCCTTGACGATGTCGTCGATACGCACCAGGCCGTCCACGATGGAGTACTCCGAGTGCATACGGAGGTGTACAAATTGCGGGGTAGTCATAGGGTAGCCATTTTACCGGAGCTTGTGCCCCTGACCGATTCCGATTGCTCCCGATTTGTGAGAAATATGAAGACTTTACACCTGCCCTTTCTGCCAGATCCTCCCGGCGTGCCTTGATCTGCATCAGAGAAGCCGCAGGCTCCGGCCAAATAACTGCGGCGAGCCGGGGTGCACGGTTATAATGCTGACGATTCAAAGACTTACAGTTGAGTACGCCATCATGCAGTCCCCGCAGACCCCCTACGTCAACATCGCCGCCTACAAGTTCATCAGCTTCGATGACACCGCTGAAAAGCGTCCGGCCTTCCTCGAAATTTGCCAGAAGAACAATCTTCGTGGCACCGTGATCCTGAGCCCGGAAGGCATCAACCTCTTCCTGGCCGGCCTGCGCCATGAAATCGACGCCTTCCTGGCCTGGCTGCGCGCCGATGCGCGCTTTGCCGATCTCACGGTCAAGGAGAGCTTTTCCGAGAAGCAACCCTTCACCCGCATGCTGGTGAAACTGAAGGCCGAGATCATCACCATGAAGCATCCGCTGATCAAGCCGGAGCTGGGCCGTGCGCCTTTCGTGGAGCCGAAGGAACTCAAGCGCTGGCTGGACCAGGGCCATGACGACGAAGGCCGTCCGGTGGTGATGGTGGATACCCGCAATGGCTTCGAGGTGGATGTGGGTACGTTTGACAACACGGTGGACTACCGCATCAGCAAGTTCACGGAATTCCCGCAGGTGATCGAGGAGCACAAGGCCGATTTCGAGGGCAAGACGGTCGTCACCTTCTGCACCGGCGGCATTCGTTGCGAAAAGGCCGCGATTCATATGCAGAACATCGGCTATGACCATGTCTACCAGCTCGAAGGCGGCATCCTGAAGTATTTCGAGGATGTCGGCGGTGCCCATTACAACGGCGACTGTTTCGTCTTCGACTATCGCACCGCGCTGAGCCCGGAGTTGAAGGAAACCCAGACCGCCCAATGCTTCGCCTGCCGCGCCGTGGTCACCCCGCGTGAACAGCTGTCGCCGGATTATGTGCCGGGCAAGTCCTGTCCGCATTGCGCGCCCAAACAGCGGGCGGCGCAGGAAGCCAGCTCTGCAGCAGCCTGATTGCAGCGCGCTCTGGCAACGAAAAAGCCGACCCCTTGCGAGGTCGGCTTTTTTACATCTTCACGACTTGCGTCGATGAGATGAAGATTATTTCTTGAACTTGGCAGCCGTTTCAACCACGCGCGCACCGAACAGCTTGGCGGTTTCCAGGTCACCCGGCAGCGGGCCTTCTTCCGGCGAGGAGTCCGACGGGCTTTGCGCCATCAGGCCCGAGAAGGAACCGACGAAGTTGATGTCATTGCGCTGGGCAGCCTTGCTGTTGGCAGGCATCAGGCCGGTACCGACCCAGATCATGCTGTGCTGCATGCCCAGCGTGAACAGGTAGTGCAGGGTCGAGAGCTTGTCGCCGTTCATGGTGGCCGAGTTGGTGAAGGCGGCACCGACCTTGTCCTTCCATTTCTGGCTGAACCAGGGCTTGGAGGAGGCGTCGGCGAACTTCTTGAACTGCCAGGACACGGTACCCATGTAGGTCGGCGAACCGAAGATGATGGCGTCGGCCGCGTCCAGGCTGGCCCATTGTTCATCGGTAATGGTGCCTTCAGCGCTGATGGCGATCAGCTCGACATCGGCACCGGCAACGCCGGCCGCGCCAGCCTGCACGGCTTCGGCCTGCTTCTTGGTATGGCCGTAGCCGGAGTGGTAAACGATGGCAACTTTGGTCATGACGAAATTCCTTCTCTAGAGAGTGAAGTGACGCGGGGAAAACCGCCGGTGTGATCGGTACCGGCGGGTTGCTACTGCAAACTGCCTACTGCATTACTGAGTACGGCGCGCTCAAGATCAGCGCGGCAGGTCGAACAACAGGACTTCAGCCTTCTCGCCACCGCTGATCTCGATGCGGTCGACCGCACTGAGCTTGACGGCATCGCCCGCCTGCAGGGCCTGGCCATTGACGCTGATCTTGCCACGGGCCACGTGCACATAGCCCAGGCGGCCCTGCGGCAAGGTGTACTCGGCCGCTTGTGCGCCGTCGAACAGACCGGCGTAGAGCTGGGCATCCTGGTTCATGCTGACCGAACCTTCACGGCCATCACGCGAAGCCACGAGGCGCAGCTTGCCGTCCTTGTCGGCGGCTGAAAAGTGCGCTTCCTGATAGCCCGGCTCGGCGCCGGCGCGGTCCGGCATGATCCAGATCTGCAGGAAGTGCGTCGTGCCATCCTGGGAGTGGTTGTACTCCGAGTGGCGCACGCCCGTGCCGGCACTCATGCGCTGCACATCACCGGGACGGATCACGCTGCCATTGCCCATGCTGTCCTTGTGCGCAAGTTCACCTTCGAGCACATAGGAAATGATCTCCATGTCACGGTGGCCATGGGTACCAAAGCCCTGGCCTGCGGCCACGCGGTCTTCGTTGATCACCCGCAGCGGACCGAAGCCCATGTGCTTGGGATCATAGTAGTCCGCGAAGGAAAAGCTGTGATACGAATCCAGCCAACCGTGGTTGGCGTGGCCACGATCGTTCGCTTTGCGAAGTTCCATCATGTCAACACCTCTTTCTTGAGTGGGACCAAACCGGAATTGATTTGGTCAAAATGTTTGTCGATGGCGTCACTATAGTGGCTAACTTTTATGCAGATAAGGTCTAAAATCCGTAGTGTTCGTTCAAAAAATTTAAACAAGCGGAGCAAGACGTGAACCTGACCCTGGAATCCCTGCTGATCCTTGACATGATCGACCGCAAGGGCAGTTTTGCCGCGGCCGCCGTGGCCCTGGACCGGGTGCCCTCGGCCCTGACCTACAGCGTGCGCAAGCTGGAGGATGACCTGGATGTGCTGCTCTTCGACCGCCGCGGTCACCGGGCCCAGTTGACACCGGCGGGCCTGCAATTGTTGCAGGAAGGCCGTCATCTGCTGCTGGCTGCCAGCGACCTGGAGCAGCGCGTCAAGCGCACCGCCACCGGGCGCGAAACGGAACTGCACATCGTGCTCAACAGCCTGATTCCTTTCGACAAGATGCTGCCGGTGATCGAAGCCTTTGACCGTGAAGAGTCCGGCACCCGCCTGCGCTTCACTCCCGGTGTACTGACCGGGGCCTGGGAAAAGCTCATCGAGGGCCGCGCCAACCTGGTCATCGGGGTGACCCTGGACGGGCCGGAAGTGGTGCGCACCAGCGGGCGCTTCCAGATGCAGGAGCTGGGGGCGGTGGACTGGGTGTTTGCAGTGGCGCCGACGCACCCGCTGGCCTCGGCCACCGAACCGCTGTCGGCAGAGCTGGTGCGCAGCCACCGCGCCATTGCCGTGGGCGACAACAGCCAGTCCCTCCCCACACTGACCATGGGCCTGCTGTCCGGCCAGGAAACGCTGACGGTGGCCACCGTGGCCGACAAGTTGCAAGCCCAGCTGGCAGGCCTCGGTTGCGGCCATCTGCCGCGCATCTGGGCCGAGCCCTATCTCGGCACCGGCGCACTGGTAGAAAAACAGACCTTGGCAGCCAAACCCAATGACAACTTCATGGTGGCCTGGCCCAAGGCCGAGCAGGGCAAGTCGCTGAAGTGGTTCATTCAGCACCTGGCACAGCCGCACGTGCGGCAATCGCTGATCGGACCGATATCCATGCGGGATCCGGCATGAGCGGCGAAGCTTATACAGGACGCTTCGCGCCCTCACCTTCCGGTCCGCTGCATGCGGGTTCGCTGGTGGCGGCACTGGCCAGTTACCTGGATGCACGCGTGCACAACGGCCGCTGGCTGCTGCGTATCGAAGACATCGACGAGACCCGCACCGTGCCCGGCGCAGCAGACGACATCATCGCCACCCTGGCGGCACTGGATATGCACTCTGACGGACCGATTCTGGTGCAGAGCCAGCGCAAGGCACGCTACCAGCTTGCACGCGAGCATCTGGGCGCACTGGCCTATCCCTGCGGCTGCAGCCGCAGGGAAATCGCCGATTCGAGGGTGGGCACGGCCAGTGACGGTGCTGCGCTTTATCCGGGCACCTGCCGCCACGGGCTGGCCCCCGGCAAGACACCGCGCACGCTGCGGCTGCGCGTGCCCGATACCGGCCAGCCGGGCGAACTGGTGCAATTCACGGACCGCTGGCTGGGGCCGCAGGCCCAGCACCTGGCCTCGGAAGCCGGGGATTTCGTGCTGCAGCGGGCCGATGGCTTCTGGGCCTATCAGCTGGCGGTGGTGGTGGATGATGCAGAACAGGGCGTCACCGACATCGTGCGCGGGGCCGACCTGCTGGACTCGACGGCGCGGCAGATCTACCTGCAGGGCCTGCTGGGCTATGCGACGCCGCGCTACCTGCACGTGCCGCTGTTGATGAATGCGTCGGGGGAAAAGTTTTCCAAGCAGAACGGCGCCCAGGCACTGGACCTGGGCCAGCCGCTGCAAGCCTTGCAGCAGGCGGCGGCCTTTCTTGGACTGGACACGGGCGCGGCCCGCGACAGGGAAGGATTCTGGACATTGGCGCTCACCGGCTGGCGAGCGCGTTTCGGTCCGCGCTGAGAAAACGGATCAGCGCTTGCCGGATCAGCGCTTGGGCATGCCGCCCAGCAAGGCGGCGACCTTGGGCTTGGGACGGTTGTTCTTGGGCAGTTCCGGCTTGGTGGAGACGGTCTCGGTGGCGCTGGGCTCATAGGGCTTGAGGAACCAGGGATCAACCTTCTCGCGGCGTCCCGACGGGGCTGCGCCGTCGCGGCTGCTGCGGCTGCGCTCGCCACGGTCACTGCGTTCGCCACGCTCGGCGCGTTCGCCCCGGTCGCTGCGCTCGCCACGTTCCGAACGTTCACCGCGTTCACCCCGGTCAGCGCGCATGCGCGGCGCAAAGCCAGTCAGCTCTGCACGCTCGAATTTCTTCTTGATCAGCTTTTCGATATCGACCAGCAGGCGCTCATCCTTGTCGCAGAACAGCGAGATGGCGTCGCCCGAGGCACCCGCACGGCCGGTACGGCCGATGCGGTGCACGTAGTCTTCGGCGTTGTAGGGCAGGTCGTAATTGATGACGCAGGGCAGTTCGGCGATGTCCAGCCCGCGTGCGGCCACGTCGGTGGCCACCAGCACTTCGATCTGGCCTTGCTTGAAGGCCTCCAGGGCGGCCATGCGCTCGGACTGGGTCTTGTCGCCGTGGATGGCAGAAGCCTTCACACCTTCGGCCAGCAAAGTGCGCGCCAGGCGCGACGCGCCGATCTTGGTATTGGAGAAGACGATCACTTGCTTCAGTTCGCGCTGGCGAATGATGAAGCTGACCGCATCCGCCTTGGCAGCTTCCTCCACCTTGTAGATGGTCTGGCTGACGTTTTCTGCCGTGGCATTGCTGCGCGCGACCTCGATGGTCACCGGGTTGTTCTGGAAGCTGGCGGCCAGCTTCTTGATCTCGGGTGAGAAGGTGGCCGAGAACAGCAGGTTCTGGCGCTGCTTGGGCAGCAGGTTGATGATGCGCTGCAGGTCTGGCAGGAAGCCCATGTCGAGCATGCGGTCGGCTTCGTCCATGACCAGGATCTGGGTCTGTGACAGGTTCACCGTCTTTTGCTGCACGTGGTCCAGCAGGCGGCCCGGGGTGGCGATGACGATTTCAACGCCAGCACGCAGGGTGGCCGTTTGCGGTGCCATGTCCACGCCGCCGAAGACGACGGTGGAGCGCAGCGGGGTAAAGCGTGAATACGCCTTCACATTGTCGGCAACCTGGTCGGCCAGCTCGCGGGTCGGGGTCAGGATCAGGGCGCGCACCGGGTGGCGGGCGGGCGAGGCACTGTGGCTGGCATGGGCCAGCAGGCGCTGGATGATCGGCAGCGAGAAACCGGCGGTCTTGCCGGTGCCGGTCTGGGCGGCGCCCATCACGTCACGGCCTTGCAGCACCACAGGAATGGCCTGGGCCTGGATCGGGGTCGGATGGACGTAGCCTTGTTCGGACAAGGCTCGCAGGATATCGGGCGAAAGGCCGAAATCTTCAAAACGGACGGCAGGGGCAGCCGGTGCTGCGGACGCGGACGTGGTGTCGGACATGGTTTATTGCGAACGGTGCGACAGCGCCGCGGCAGCCGCCAGGCGGCTCCGGTGCATGGGGTGCATGCGCACGGGTTCTGATTGCTTTCTGTGTTGATGTGTTACGGGCGAACCGGCCAAACCTGCTCGGCCGGGCGCTTCGGATGATGCAAACGCTAACAACGATGCTGGCCGGACGGACGACTTGCAATGCCCGGCATTCCTTGCGGAACTCCGTATTATACGCCGCATCGCCGCCGGCTTCATGACAGTTTGGTTTCGGCCCCCTGCGCCCGGTCCGGGACCGGTGCAGGAAGCTGGCTGCGGGAGCCGGGCCGGGACCGCCATAAACCGGCTGCACCCGGCCTGCGAGCGCTTCAGCCGATGGTGATGTTGATGTCCGGCAAGCCGTTCACATGGCCTTGCAACTGGTCACCCTTGACCACCGCGCCCACGCCTTCGGGGGTCCCGGTATAGATCAGGTCGCCGGGGAACAGCTCCACCAGGCCGGACAGATAGGAAATGGTTTCGGCCACGTTCCAGATCAGGTCCGACAGGTCGCCCTGCTGGCGTACTTCGCCATTGACCTTGAGCCAGACGGCCCCCTTGTCGGGATGTCCGGACTGGGCCACGGGCACGATGGGCGCGCAGGGGGCGGACTGGTCGAAGCCCTTGGCCATGTCCCAGGGACGGCCCAGCTTCTTGGCCTGCGCCTGCAGGTCACGGCGGGTCATGTCAAGCCCGACGGCGTAGCCGTAGACCAGTTCCAGCGCCTTTTCCACCGGAATATCGCGGCCACCGCCGGAAAGTGCCACCACCAGTTCGATTTCGTGATGATAGTCAGCGGTCGCGGCCGGGTACGGCACCACGGAATCGGTGGGTACCACGGCGTCGGCCGGCTTCATGAAGAAGAACGGCGGCTCGCGGTCGGGATCATGGCCCATTTCGCGGGCGTGGGCGGCATAGTTGCGGCCCACGCAATAGATGCGGCGAACCGGGAACGGCGCACCGCCGACCACCGGGACGGTGGCCTGGGCGGGGGCGGGAATGGCGAAACTCATCGGGAAGACTCCGTGGTGGCGACGTGCATGCAACTGCATGCGGTGGATGAGGAACCGGTCAATGCCGGCTTGGCTTGCGCATCAGTTGTCTGATGTCCGGCTAGTGTAAAAGAAAAGCCGCGACTCCGCTTGCGGCCCCCAGCGAGAGATATAGGTGAGATTTCGGGCTGTAATCTGCTGAATAAAACTGCGCGGATTTGGGGACACTTGCAGGTCAACTGGCTGGTATTGCGCCGGCCCCTTTCTCTGTCCAGAACAAGATCATGCACCAGCAAGCAAACGCCTCCCTCATCCTGCTGCAAAAAGCCCTGGCCCTGCATCAAAAGGGCGATCTGGCCCCCGCCGAAGAGCTCTACAAGAAGGTCCTGGTCAAGCTTCCTGATCATTTTGAGGCCAATTACCTCTACGGCATGCTCAAGCTCCATCAGGAGGACTGGGAGGCGGCCGAAGCCCAGCTGGCGCATGCCATCGAACTCAATCCCGATCACCGCGACACCTATTTCGACCATGCCGGTGCGCTGGTCCACCTGGGCCGCGATGCCGAAGCCGTACAGCGCTACGACGAGATCCTGGCGCAGACGCCGGACTTCGCCGACGCGCTGCTGGCACGCGGCACTGCCCTGCGCCGCCTCAAACGCAGCCGCGAAGCCCTGGCCGACATCGAGCGTGCGGCCGCGCTGACGCCGGACAACCCCGATGCCTGGTTCCAGCTGGGCAACCTCCAGCACGAGTTCTACGGCTATCGCGATGCACGCGCCAGCTATGAGCGCGCCGTCGCCCTGCGCCCCGATTTCATCGAAGCCTGGTTCAACCTGGGCAATACCTGCAAGGACAGCTACCAGTTCGACGAGGCCCTGCGCGCCTACGACCACGCGCTGGAGGTGCAGCCGGACTTCTTCGAGGCCCAGTCCAACCGCGGCTTCGTGCTGTTCAAGATGCAACGCCCGATGGAAGCACTGGAAGCCTACGACCGCGCCATGGCGCTGGACGACAGCTCGCCGGACCTGTGGTTCAACCGCGGCTCGACGCTGGAACAGCTGTATCGTTTCAGCGAAGCGACCGAGTGCTACCGCCGCGCTCGCGAGCTCAAGCCCGATGCCAGCTCAGCCGCCTGGAACGATGCCCTGCTGAAACTGCGCCAGGGCGACTTCGCCAATGGCTGGCCCGCCTACGAGTCGCGCTGGGCGACCGAACAGATGCGCACGCAGGTCCGCCAATTCCTGCAGCCGCTCTGGCTGGGACAGCAATCCCTGCGGGACAAGACCATCCTGATCCACGCCGAACAAGGCTTTGGCGACACCCTGCAATTCGTGCGCTACCTGCCCCAGGTGGCCGCTCTCGGGGCACGCGTGATCCTGGAAGTACCACCGGCGCTGGTCCGCCTGCTGGCCAAGGTGCCGGGCGCGGCCCAGGTCATCAGCAGCGACCAGTTCATGCGTCCCGGTTTCGACTATCACTGCCCGCTGATGAGCCTGCCGCTGGCCTGCAAGTCCTTCAGCGAAGCCGACATTCCGCGCGCCCCCTATCTGCTGCCCGACGCCGACGCCTGGGCGGCCTGGCTGCAGCGCCTGCCGCGCAACCGCGCCCTGCGCGTCGGCCTGGTCTGGGCCGGCAGCTCGGCCCAGACACATCCGGATGCAGTACGCATCGACGGCGAGCGCTCCCTGCCCTTCGAGGCGCTGGCTCCCGTGGTGGAACTGGCGCAGGAGCATGCACAACTGGAATTCTATTCCGTCCAGGTTGGCGAGACCGCGGTGGCCCAGCTGCGCAACCATCCGCTGGCCAGCCATGTGCGTGATTGTTCTGCGGAATTGCAGGACTTTGCCGACACCTCCGGGCTGATCGCCAATCTCGACCTGCTCATCAGCGTCGACACCTCGGTCTGCCATCTGGCCGGTGCCCTGGGCAAGCCGGTGTGGCTGCTCAATCGCGCCAACACCTGCTGGCGCTGGCAGCTGGAACGCAGCGATACGCCCTGGTATCCGGGCATGCACCTGTTCCGCCAGAAGCAGACCGGCGACTGGAGCGAGGTCGTCGCCGAAGTGCGCAACGCGCTGCTACAACAGTTGGCCTGATGCTGTTACCATGCGCGCCGATGCGGATGAGCAGCTCATCCGCCGGAACCTGGCGCGCCGCTTCGCCTCATACCCTGTAACGCATCCGCACCAGGATCCGCCCGAACTCCATTGCAATTCGACAGGCGGCACGGCCACGCGCCCTGCCGCCTGTTGGTATGAAGAAAACAAGGACAAGACGATGCACGCCCCCACTCCCTCTTCGAGCAAGCCGCCCCACGCCGGCGGTCCGCGCCTGCTGGCCGACATCGGCGGCACCAATGCCCGTTTCGCGCTGGAAACTTCACCGGGCCATATAGAGCAAGTGCAGGTCCTGCGCGGTGCCGACTATCCGCAATTCACCGATGCCGTGCAGGCCTACCTCCAGCTGGCTGGCCAACCCGCCGTGAAACACGCGGTGGTGGCCATCGCCAATCCGGTGCAAGGCGACCAGATCAAGATGACCAACCACGACTGGGCCTTCTCCATTGAAGCGGCACGCCAGTTGCTGGGCTTTGACCTGCTGCTGGTGGTCAATGACTTCACGGCGCTGTCGATGGCCGTGCCGCAATTGCGCGCCGATGAATTGCAGCAGATCGGTGGCGGCACACCCAGGGCGGGCCAGCCGGTCGGCCTGGTTGGTGCCGGCACGGGATTGGGCGTGGGCGGGCTGGTGCGCGGCGATGGCCACTGGCTGCCGCTGGCCAGCGAAGGTGGCCACGTTGCCTTCGCTCCGGCCAATGCGCGTGAAGCGGCCGTGCTGGCCTACGCCTGGCAATTCCATGAACATGTCTCGGCTGAACGCCTGGTCTCGGGGCCCGGCCTCGAATTCATCCATCGCGCCCTGCTGGCCATCGATGGCCATCCCGCCGCCGAACTGAAGGCCGCCGAGATCGTGGACGGCGCACTCAAACAAGGCGATGCAGTGTGCATGGAAACGCTGGACCTGTTCTGCAGCATGCTCGGTACCGTCGCGGCCGACCTGGCGCTGACGCTGGGTGCGCTTGGCGGCATCTATATTGGTGGCGGCGTGGTACCGCACCTGGGCGAGTACTTCGCCCGCTCGCCCTTCCGCGCACGCTTCGAGAACAAGGGCCGCATGTCGGTGCTGACCAAGGCCATTCCGACCTATGTCATCACGGCGGAATATCCGGCCTTCACGGGTGTGTCGGCGATCCTGGCTGACCGGCTGGATCCGCACGAGTAATCAAAGGCGAGGCCGGGAGGTTTTGCGGGAGGCTGATGCGGCAAGTTCGCGTCAGCCTTTTTTCATGGCATCGCGCAATGACGATACGGCAGGGACGACATCGGAAGAGATAAAACGAGAGGGAATATCTGCCGGAACAACAGAAGAAGAAACAGAAGAGAGATAAGAGGCGAGCCTTGTCTGCGGCACTTGCGGGAAATGGCTGTGGCTGCTTCGTTCCCGACCTGACCAGGTTGACCATGCCACAATGCGCAGGGGCCCGCCGGGGTGCATTGTATCCCAGATCACACACTTGCTGCCAGAGAAATCATTGCAGTGCATCAGAAAGCGAAAAGCCGCGCAAATTGATTAAACAATTTACGCGGCTTTTTGCCTGAAGCTTCACTTCGGCGATTGGCGCATCCAACGGCGTGTGCACCCTGCCCGCTCAGATACCCAGGTCCTGCCAGATGGCATCGACACGTTTCTTCACATCGTCGCTCATCACGATGGGTGTACCCCATTCCCGGCTGGTTTCACCCGGCCACTTGTTGGTGGCATCGATGCCCATCTTGCTGCCCAGGCCGCTGATGGGCGAGGCGAAGTCCAGGTAATCGATGGGGGTGTTGTCCACCATGACGGTATCGCGCACCGGGTCCACGCGGGTGGTGATGGCCCAGATCACTTCCTTCCAGTCGCGGATGTCGACATCCTCATCGACCACCACGATGAACTTGGTGTACATGAACTGGCGCAGGAAGCTCCACACTCCGAACATGACCCGCTTGGCGTGGCCTGCGTAAGATTTCTTCATCTGCACCACCGCCATGCGATAGCTGCATCCCTCCGGCGGCAAGTAGAAATCGGTGATTTCGGCGAACTGCTTCTGCAGCAGCGGAACGAAAACTTCATTCAACGCCACACCCAGCACGGCCGGCTCATCGGGCGGTTTGCCGGTATAGGTGGAGTGATAGATGGCATCGCGCCGCATGGTGATGCGGTCGATGGTGAAGACCGGGAACCAGTCCTGCTCATTGTAGTAACCGGTGTGATCGCCATACGGACCTTCAAGCGCATGCTCGAATCCCGACGCGTGTTTTTCATCCGGATAGATATGCCCTTCCAGCACGATCTCCGCCGAGGCCGGCACGCGCAAATCGCTGCCCATGGCCTTGACCAGCTCGGTGCGGCTGCCGCGCAGCAGGCCGGCGAACTGGTATTCGGAGAGGCTGTCCGGCACCGGCGTGACTGCACCTAATATAGTGGCGGGATCGGCACCCAAGGCCACGGCGATCGGATAAGGCTTGCCGGGGTTGGCAATGCAGTGCTCACGGAAGTCCAGCGCACCGCCGCGATGGGCCAGCCAGCGCATGATGACCTTGTTCGGTCCCAGCACCTGCTGGCGATAGATGCCCAGGTTCTGGCGCTTCTTGTTCGGGCCCTTGGTGATGACCAGGCCCCAGGTGATGAGCGGCGCGATGTCGCCCGGCCAGCAGTGCTGGATCGGCAGGCGCGACAAATCCACATCGCTGCCTTCCCACACCACATCCTGGCAGGGGGCCGAGCCGCGCTCCTTGGGGGCCATGTCCCACAGCGACTTCACCAGCCCGCCCAGATCCAGCACATCCTTGATGCCCTTGGGTGGCTCCGGCTCCTTCAGGCGCGCCAGCAGATGGCCGATGCGGCGCAGTTCGCTGATGCTGTCGGCCCCCATTCCCAGGGCCACACGATGCGGTGTACCGAAAAGATTCGCTAACACCGGGATATTTTTCTTGTCGACCTGCTCAAAAAGGAGCGCCGGACCTTCCGCACGGAGGGTGCGGTCGGCGATTTCGGTCATCTCCAGATGCGACGACACCGGGTGCGAGACACGCTTGAGCTCACCTTTTTGTTGCAACTGAGAAATAAAATCGCGTAAATCAGTGTATTTCATACTTTTTAACAAATTTCTTTTTGCATCACAGCCGGCTCAAGTAACCCCGGCAAACGCTTGATTCTATTGATTTTTGAAGGAAGGCCACGCGCAATATGATACACAAAAGTTATAAAGAACTATTTTCATAGTATTGACTCGATATAAAGTGGCTTCTACAATGCGCCCACTCTAAACCGAAGAGGTGAGCCGTGGGCTCGTAGAGGCTTGATCGAAAACAGTCGAGCCAAGCAAGGTATCCAGGGATCCGGGGTCCCAGCAACTCAAGAAGTGTGTCCAGGGCGTCAGCCCTACCCCCCGAAACATGCCATCCGACGGCAGGGCCAGCAGGCCTCGCGGATGGCCTTGCCGTAACGCCTTGCGACGGTAACGTAATAGATTGCAGCGACGACAGTTCAGCCGTTTGGTCTTCACTTCTTGGCCAGGCGCGCCCTGTTTTTGCCGCAATAACGCAGGAGGTTCAATGTCCAACCAAGCTTCCGAGGCGCCTTTAGCGGGCACCTCGCAGATGGTTCGCCGCGTGGATTTCCGGAATCTCTCCGGGAACCCGCGCATTGCTCAATTTTTCGGCATCGCCCATCGTCTGCTGACGATACTGGGTATCGCCGCGCTGTTCGTACTGGGCCTGATGTTCTTCAACCCCGACCTGGCCGACAAGCTGATCAGCATGTCGCCCTTCTCGGATGCTGCTGAAGAGGTCGCGGAAGCCGAAGCTCCCGCCGCTCCGGCCCTGGCTGACCTGATGGCACCCACCGCACCGGTGGCTACCGTGAGCGCCCTGGCGGGCGCAGCGGCTGCCAGCTCGGTGCAGCAGGCTACGGCACCCGCACCCGCCCAGGCCCTGTCGCCTGAGGAACGCCAGTTGATCGGCAATCCGCGCCAGCAGAAGCTGGTGACCAACTGGCTGGCCAAGCGCTATCGCGTAGCAAGCGATGCTGCTGACATGCTGGTGTCGGCGGCTTACCTGACGGCGCGCGACATCAAGCTCGATCCGCTGCTGATCCTGTCGGTGATCGCCATCGAATCGCGCTTCAATCCCTTCGCCGAAAGCCCGATGGGTGCGCAGGGCCTGATGCAGGTGATGTCCAAGGTGCACCACGACAAATTCCAGGAACTGGGCGGCATCAAGGCGGCCCTCAATCCGGTGGCCAACATCCGTGTCGGTTCGCAGATCCTGAAGGAATATGTCACCCGTGGCGGTTCGGTGGAAGCCGGCCTGAAGAGCTACGTGGGTGCGGCTGACATGGCCAATGATGGCGGCTATGGCATCAAGGTGCTGTCCGAATACCAGAACCTGAAGCAAGTGGCGATGGGCAAGAACGTCTCCATCTACACCACGGCCACCGTCAAGCTGCCGCCGGCCTCGGGTGTGTCGGCCAGCGCCGATCAGCCGAAGCCAACGGCCAACAACGTAGCCTCGGCGGCCAAGCCCAAGACGGAAGAACAACTCGCTGCCCTGTAATATTGTTTGTGCAGTTTGGCGTGTTGCGATGTGAATATTACCGGTATTCAGAACGCATGAAAAAAGGAGCCCTCGGGCTCCTTTTTTTTGCGTCTTCTCGTTCCGTGCTTCAGGCCGCCTTGCGACGCCCGTCGAAGAACACACGCAGACGGGCCACGGCTTCCTGCAGCTTTTCCATCGAGGTCGCATAGGACAGGCGGATGTAGCGGCGCGCCGTGAAGGGCCCGAAATCCAGCCCCGGCACCAGCACCACACCGGCCTCGTTGAGCATGTCCAGGCTGAGCTGGTCGGCATCGTCGGACAGCGCGCTGCAATCAGCATAAACATAGAAGGCACCGTCGGGAACGACCGGTACCGTGAAGCCCAGGCTTTCCAGCGCCGGCACGATGTAGTCGCGACGGCGCTTGAACTCGGCCTTGCGTTCTTCGTAGATGGCCAGGGTCTCGGGCGTAAAGCAGGCCACGGCGGCATGCTGGGCAATCGAGGATGCACAGATCAGCAGGTTCTGCGCCAGCTTCTCGACCTGCGGCACCAGGGCCGGCGGCAGCACCAGCCAACCCAGGCGCCAGCCGGTCATGTTGAAATACTTGGAGAAGCTGTTGATGACCACCACGTCCTCGCCCAGCGACAGCGCCGAGAACGGCGCACCTTCATAGGACAAGCCCTGGTAGATCTCATCGACGATGGTAAAGCCGCCGCGCTGGCGTACTTCGCCCAGGATTGCGCGCAACTCATCAGGTTCGATGGACGTGCCGGTGGGATTGGAAGGCGAAGCCAGCAGCACGCCGCGCGTCTTGTCACCCCAGTGCTCGCGCACCATCTGCGCCGACAGCTGGAAGCGATGTTCCGGCCCGCTGGCGATGAGCTTGGCGCGTCCCTCGAAGGCCGCCACGAAATGGCGGTTGCAGGGATAGCTGGGGTCGGGCATCAGGACTTCGCTGTCGCGCTCCACCAGCGCGGCACAGGCCAGCAACAGCGCGGCCGAGGCCCCGGCGGTGATGACGATGCGTTCCGGCGCGATCTCCAGGCCGTAGACGCTGCGATAGTGCTGCGAGATGGCCGTACGCAGGGCCGGCAGGCCGGTGGCCGAGGTGTACTGCATCTTGCCTTCGGCCATGGCGCGGGTAGCGGCCTCGACCACGGCGGGCGGCGCGGTGAAATCGGGCTCGCCGATGCCCATGTGGATCAGGTCACGTCCCTGCTGGGCCAGGATATCGGCCTTCTTGGACAATTCCATCACATGGAAGGGAGCGATGTGCTGCAAACGTGAAGCAAGCTGGTTCAGGTTCATGCGCTAATTCCAGACAACATGGGCAAAAAAGACAAGACGGCGACCGCCTCTGCGATGCCGTCCAAAAAACGAGCAAAGCGCCGGCACGGAGCCGGTCAGCGGCGACCGGCCGCTTCCACTTCGGTGGCGCGAGCCTGAGCCGCGAAACGGTCCAGCACGCCGTTGACGTACTTGTGGCCATCGATGCCGCCGAAGGACTTGGTCAGTTCAACGGCTTCGTTGATGACCACCTTGTAGGGGATCTCGATGTGGTTCTGCAGCTCGTAAGCACCGATCAGCAGCGCGGCATGTTCCACCGGCGACAGCTCCTTGATGGGACGGTCGATCAGTGGCTCCAGCGCTGCACGCAGCTTTTCGGCGTCACGGATCGCACCGGTGAGCAGAGTATCGAAGTGTTCGGCGTCGGCCTTGTCGAAACCGTGGGCTTCGCGGATGTGGGCTTCGATGGCACCCGCGTCCTCGTGGTTGAGCAGCCACTGGTACAAGCCCTGCAACGCGAACTCGCGCGCGCGGTGACGCGGGGTGCGGTTCTTGTTCGAATTGGCGTGTGGAGTTTTGTTCGACATGATGAATGCGGCCTGAGCCTTGGATAACTGAAACAAATGAATGCGAGTGCCGGCGCGGGCCGGCGGGGGCGGCAGCGGGATGTGCATCCCGCCACTGCCCGTGAATTATTCTTCTTCGGTGGCCTGGCCGAGTTCTTCCAGCACGATGGACAGGTTGGCCATCTCCACCGCCACGCGGGCCGCGTCAGCGCCCTTCTCGGCCATGCGGACTTCGGCTTGCTCGTCGTTCTCGGTGGTCAGCACGGCGTTGGCGATGGGCAGGCCGAAATCCAGGCCGATGCGGGTGATGCCGGCACCGGATTCGTTGGAGACCAGCTCGAAGTGATAGGTCTCGCCACGGATGACGGCACCCAGGGCGATCAGGGCATCGAACTGTTCGGTCTCGGCCATCTTCTGCAGCGCCAGCGGGATTTCCAGGGCACCCGGCACGGTCACGTGCAGGATGTCCTCGTCGGCCACGCCGAGGTGCTTCAGCTCAGCCAGGCAGGCGGCCAGCAGGCCGTGGCAGACGTCTTCGTTGAAGCGCGCCTGGACGATACCGATGCGCAAGCTCTCGCCATTGAAGTCTGGTTCATAGGTTCCGATGGTCATGGCTGTTCCTTCTTGATAGGTTGACTTGCGTAATTCTTGATATCTGGGGCTGGACGCTCACGCGCCTTCGCGCGCCTGGTAACCAGTCACTTCCAGCTGGAAGCCGGTCATCGACGGCATCTTGCGCGGGCTGGCCAGCAGCTTCATCTTGCACACGCCGAGATCCCTCAGGATCTGCGCGCCGATACCATAGGTGCGCAGGTCCATGCGGTCGGCGCGGCTGGGCTTGGCGGCCTCGGGCGTGCCGACCTTGTTGAGTGCGCCGAACTGGTCGAACATCTGCTGCGCCGATTCTTCACAGTTGAGCAGCACGATCACGCCGGACTCGGCTTCCTGCACCGCCTTCATGGCGGCGGCCAGGTTCCACGAGTGAGTGGTCACGCCGGCTTCGAGCAGGTCCAGGATGGAGACCGGCTGGTGCACGCGCACCAGGGTTTCGCGGCCGGGCTGGATGTCGCCACGCACCAGCGCCAGGTGCGCACCACCCGAGGGGGTGTCGCGGTAGGCGATGGCCTTGAAGCTGCCGTGGGCAGTCTGCATCTCGCGCTCGGCCACGCGCTCGATGATGCTTTCGTTGCGGCTGCGGTAATGGATCAGGTCGGCGATGGTACCGATCTTCAGATTGTGTTTTTCGGCGAACTCCAGCAGGTCCGGCAGGCGCGCCATGGTGCCGTCATCCTTCAGAATCTCGCAGATCACGGAAGCAGGCGTCAGGCCGGCCATGGCAGTGAGGTCGCAACCGGCTTCGGTGTGGCCGGCGCGCATCAGCACCCCGCCCTTTTGTGCGCGCAGCGGGAAGATGTGGCCCGGCTGCACCAGATCCGACGGCTTGGCGCCCTTGGAGGCGGCTACCTGGATGGTGCGCGCGCGGTCGGCGGCGGAGATGCCGGTAGTCACGCCTTCTGCGGCCTCGATGGAGACGGTGAAATTGGTACCGTAGGGCGTGCCGTTGCGAGTGGCCATCAGCGGCAGGTCGAGCTGGTCCACGTGTTCTTCGGTCAGCGTCAGGCAGACCAGGCCACGCGCATGCGTGACCATGAAATTGATGGCTTCGGGCGTGACGAAGTCGGTGGCCAGCACCAGGTCTCCTTCGTTTTCGCGGTCTTCTTCATCGACCAGAATCACCATGCGGCCGGCACGGAGTTCGGCGACGATTTCTTCGGTTGTAGCAAGTGGCATGTTCGCGCTCTTTTCCCAATTGGAACCCGCTATTTTAAAGGATTGCGGGCCTCTTCCGCTGGCCAATTACGCCAATCCGGCTATTCAGGCCATTCAGGCGATTTGCGCCGCCTGGGCCGCCTGCGTGCGTTGCAGCGCTTCCAGCAACAGAGCCGGGTCGCCCAGGGCCAGGCGCTTGGAATCCGACAAGGTTTGGCGGAAAGCGCGCGCACCTGGCATGCCGGTCAGCAGGCCCAGCATATGACGGGTGATGCTGTTCAAACGCAGGCCGCGGCCATTGTCACCGTGCAATTCCAGCTGGCGCTTGATGTAGGGCAACATGGCCTCGATCACCTCGGCCCGGCTGGGCTGGCGGCCGCCGTCCAGATCACCGTAGTAGCGGGCATCGAAGGTCGCCATCAGATAGGGGTTGTGATACGCCTCGCGGCCCAGCATGACGCCGTCCACATGCTTCAAATGCTCATCGATCTCGGGCAGGGTCTTGATACCGCCGTTGATGAGGATTTCCAGCTCCGGGAAATCCTGCTTCAGCTGATAGGCGTAGTGATACTTCAGCGGCGGGATTTCGCGATTTTCCTTGGGACTCAGGCCCTTCAGGATGGCATTGCGGACATGCACGATGAAGGTCTTGCAGCCGGCCTCGGCGATCTGGCCGACGAAATCGCGCACGAAGTCATAGGATTGCACGTCATCGATGCCGATGCGGTGCTTCACGGTCACGTCGATGGAGACCGCATCCTTCATGGCTTTGACGCAATCGGCCACCAGCGTGGGCTCGCCCATCAGGCAGGCGCCGAAAGCCCCCTTCTGGACGCGCTCGGACGGGCAGCCGCAGTTCAGGTTGATCTCGTCATAGCCCCATTGCTCGCCCAGTTTGGCGCTGTGCGCCAGGTCGGACGGCTCGCTGCCGCCCAGCTGCAGGGCGACCGGATGTTCCTGCTCGTCGAAATCCAGATGGCGCGGCACATCCCCATGCAGCAGCGCACCGGTGGTGACCATCTCGGTATACAGCCAGGTGTGGCGGGTGATCTGGCGATGGAAGACGCGGCAGTGGCGGTCGGTCCAGTCCATCATCGGAGCGACCGACAGCGTACGCGGAGGCAGGGCTTTCTTCATAAACTGACGAAATGCTTCATTCAAGGTTCTGGGATGCGCACCGGAAAGCGGATGGCAGGTGGCTATGCGGCGCCGGAGACGAAGGAAGGTTCACATCCCCCTCCTGGCGCCCCGGATCAGCCGCAGCGGCAAATAGAAAGCCCGCAAGGCTTGCGCATTGCGGGCTGGTGTCCCCTCTATCCTCTTCGAGATAGGATTTTTCGTACAACGGACACGATTCTGCACCACAATCCGGCAGCCGTCATTTCGCAATGCACAAAAACAGCGCATCGCAAACGATCTTGGACAAACGTTCATCTCACACACCGGTGAACGGAAGCAAACAGCTTCATTTCCCCCCGCCCGGCAAGCCTGACACCCACAGCAGCAAGCCTTCGCGCCGAACGGCAAAAAAAAAGCCCACAACCGAAGTTGCGGGCTTGAATCCAATTCTTTAGGAGGAAATTGGAGGAGACAGGTGTAACTATATGGCAGTGCATCATGGCTGTCTGCTTTTTTATGCTGATATCAGTTATTCACCAACCAGATATCACTACCAGCCCAGCCTGCCATTTCCCGCTCTCCACAACTGGCAGTCCATTCACGGACTGCCCTTCCCTGCTAACGAATCAAATGGATTCTTCGCGCGACGCCTTCTTGCGCTCGTGTTCCTTCAGGTGACGCTTGCGCAGGCGGATGCTCTTCGGGGTCACTTCGACCAGTTCGTCGTCTTCGATGAATTCCACCGCGTATTCCAGCGACAGTTCGATCGGCGGCACCAGGCGCACTGCTTCGTCGGTACCGGAAGCGCGCACGTTGGTCAGCTGCTTGCCCTTGATCGGGTTGACGACCAGGTCGTTGTCACGCGAGTGGATACCGATGATCATGCCTTCATACACCGGGTCGTTGTGGCTGACGAACATGCGGCCGCGATCCTGCAGCTTCCACAGTGCGTAGGCCACGGCAGCGCCGTCGTCCTGGGAGATCAGCACGCCGTTGCGACGGCCGGCCAGTTCACCCTTGGTCGTGTCGACCGGCTTGTAGTCGTCGAAGACGTGGCTCATCAGGCCGGTGCCGCGGGTCAGGGTCATGAATTCACCCTGGAAGCCGATCAGGCCACGCGCCGGGATGTGGTATTCCAGGCGCACACGGCCCTTGCCGTCCGGTTCCATGTTCTGCAGGTCGCCACGGCGGCGGCCCAGTTCTTCCATGACGCCGCCCTGGTGGGTTTCTTCGACATCGACGGTGAGGTTTTCGTACGGCTCTTCGCGCACGCCGTCAACCATGCGGAACACCACGCGCGGACGCGAGACGGCCAGCTCGAAGCCTTCACGGCGCATGTTTTCGATCAGGATGGTCAGGTGCAATTCGCCACGGCCCGACACTTCGTAGGTCGAGTCGTCGTTCTCGGCCTGCACCACGCGCAGGGCCATGTTGGACTTCAGTTCCTTTTCCAGGCGGTCGCGGATCTGGCGGGTGGTGACGAACTTGCCTTCGCGGCCAGCCAGCGGCGAGGTGTTGACCATGAAGTTCATGGTCAGGGTCGGTTCATCCACCTTCAGCATCGGCAGGCCGTTGGGGGCATCCGGCGCACAGATGGTGGAGCCGATGCCGATTTCTTCGATACCGTTGATCAGCACGATGTCGCCAGCCAGGGCTTCATCGACCAGCACGCGCTCCAGGCCCTTGAAGGTCAGCACCTGGTTGATGCGGGCCTTGGTCGGCTTGTCTTCCGGACCATTCATCCACACCACGTCCTGACCGCCCTTGACGCGGCCAGCCAGGATACGGCCGACGCCGATCTTGCCGACGTAGGAGGAGTACTCCAGCGAGGTGATCTGCAGTTGCAGCGGTGCGTCCGGGTCATCCTTGCGGGCCGGGACGTACTTCAGGATGGCGTCGAACAGCGGCTCCATGTTGCCTTCGCGCGTTTCCGGATCCAGGCTGGCGTAGCCGTTCAGGCCCGAGGCGTAGATCACGGGGAAGTCCAGCTGCTCTTCGGTGGCGCCCAGCTTGTCGAACAGTTCGAAGGTGGCGTTGATGGCCCACTCGGCGCGTGCGCCCGGACGGTCGATCTTGTTCAGGACGACGATGGGCTTCAGGCCCAGGGCCAGTGCCTTGCGGGTCACGAAGCGGGTCTGCGGCATCGGGCCTTCCTGCGCATCCACCAGCAGCAGCACCGAGTCCACCATCGACAGCACGCGCTCGACCTCACCGCCGAAGTCGGCGTGGCCCGGGGTGTCGACGATGTTGATGTGGGTGCCTTTGTATTCCACCGCGCAGTTCTTCGACAGGATGGTGATGCCGCGTTCCTTTTCGATGTCGTTGGAGTCCATCACGCGGTTGTCCACTTGCTGGTTGTCGCGGAAGGTGCCGGACTGACGCAGCAGCTGGTCCACCAGGGTGGTCTTGCCGTGGTCAACGTGGGCGATGATGGCGATGTTGCGAATTGCGCGGATATTGTTTGACATGGTGAATGTGGTTGGGAATGCCGAATCTCGGGAGGCGCGCATTATAGCATGTTGCGACGCATGAACTTTGGAAAAACCTGTGTTATCAACGGCTTGCCGAGCCTTGCGGGCTACCCCGCAAGGCTCGGCTGCGAGCCGTTTGACGCTATCTGTCCTCAGGCGGTGGACACCAGCCTTTCGGGGGCCAGGATGGCGTATTCCTGCAACAGTCCGGTGCCCAGCAAGGCGGCGTCCGAACTGCGATAGACGCGGACGCGGCCGCTCTGCTCCGGCACCGCCACGCCTTCCTTGCCCAGCGGCAAGCGCTGGCCGTGCAGGAAGCGGCGCGCCAGCTCATCGTTGAGCTCCACAGCCGGGAAGCTGCGCAAGAGGCCGTCCACCGGCAGCAGCAAGGCCTTGCGGGCCTCCAGCTCAGCGGCGGCATCGAAGGTCTCCAGCGTGACTGCGCCATCGAGCGTGAGAGCGCCGACTCCAGTGCGTCTCAGGGCATTGAGGTGCGCCCCGCAGCCCAGTACTTCGCCAATATCTTCACCCAGCACGCGGATATATGTCCCTTTGCTGCAGGTGACGCGGATGCGCAGCATGGGCGCCTGGTAGTCCAGCAGGTCCAGGGCGTGGATGGTGACGTTGCGGGCTTCGCGCTCCAGCGTGATGCCGGCGCGCGCATATTCGTACAAGGGCTTGCCGTCGCGCTTCAAGGCCGAGTGCATGGGCGGCACTTGGCTGATGGGGCCACGGAACTGCGCCAGCGCCGCTTCGATCTGCGACAAGCTGACCTCAACGGCGCGCTCGCTGATGACCTGGCCTTCGGTGTCGCCGGTATCGGTGCGCACACCCAGGTGGACCAGGGCCTCGTAAGTCTTGTCGGCTTCCAGCAAGTCCTGCGAGAACTTGGTGGCTTCGCCGAAGCACAGCGGCAACAGGCCAGTGGCAAACGGGTCCAGGGTACCGGTGTGACCCGCCTTGGGCGCATTGAGCATGCGCTTGGCGCGGATCAGGGCGTCGTTGGAGGACAAGCCGACCGGCTTGTCCAGCAACAGCACGCCATGCACCGGCACGCGCGGGGGGCGCGGCGTGCGGGCCTGCTGGCCGCGCTTGGCGCGCGGCTGCTGCGGTTCAGGGGAAGCGGAACCAATGTCCGCCATCGTATCGTCGGCCATGAAATGCAAGACCGGCCCACGCCCCGCTGAAGGGAAACGCAGACCGGCGTGAAAAGTGTGAAGAAAACTGCAATGCAACGGGAAAAGAACCGCCCGTCATCAAGCCTCGTCGTCCGAATCCTTGGCGCGGGTGGCGTTGGCTTCGTCGATCAGGCGCGACATTTCAATGCCGCGTGCGGTCGAGTTGTCGTGCACGAAATGCAGTTCCGGCAGGGTGTGGATGGTCAGCCTGCGGCCCAGCTGGGTGCGCAGATAACCGCCCGCCTTGCGCAGGCCGGCCAGGGTGTTCTTGATCGCGTCCGGGTTGTCCACCAGCGTGGTGAAGAAGACCTTGGCGTGCGCGTAGTCCGGGGTGACCTGCACTTCGGTAATGGTGATCATGCCCACCCGCGGATCCTTCAGCTCGAAGGCGATCAACTCCGACAGGTCCCGCTGGATCTGGTCGGCGACGCGCAAGCCGCGTCCGGGAATGGATTTGCTGTGTTTTGCCATGCTTTAAAAAAACAATCCGCCGAGGGCGTGGCGGGAGGATTCCCGCGTTGCTGCGACGGATCTTGCCAGTGAAGCCGGCGCATCGCGAACGATACGCCGGCGTATTGCATTACAGGGTACGGGCGACTTCCTGGACTTCGAAGATTTCGAGCTGATCGCCCACTTCGATGTCGTTGTAGCCCTTGAGCGAGAGACCGCACTCGAAGCCCGACTTGACTTCCTTGACGTCGTCCTTGAAGCGCTTGAGCGAGTCCAGTTCGCCGGTCCACACCACCACGTTGTTGCGCAGCAGGCGTACTTGCGAGCCACGCTTGACCAGGCCTTCGAGCACGTAGCAGCCGGCGATCGAGCCGACCTTGCTGACCACGAACACCTGGCGGATTTCCACCAGGCCCAGCGCCTGTTCGCGCTTTTCCGGGGACAGCATGCCCGACATCGCGGCCTTCACCTCGTCCACCGCATCATAGATGATGTTGTAGTAACGGATGTCCACGCCAGCGGCTTCGGCCAGCTTGCGCGCCGAGGCATCGGCACGGGTGTTGAAGCCGATGATGACAGCCTTCGAAGCGACGGCCAGGTTGACGTCGTTTTCGCTGATGCCACCCACTGCAGCGTGCACCACCTGGACGCGCACTTCGGCGGTCGACAGTTTCTGCAGCGACTGCACCAGGGCTTCCTGGGAACCTTGCACGTCGGTCTTGATGATCATCGGCAGGTTCTTGACCTCGCCTTCGGTCATCTGGTCGAACATGTTTTCCAGCTTGGCGGCCTGTTGCTTGGCCAGCTTCACGTCGCGGAACTTGCCCTGGCGGAACAGGCCGATTTCGCGCGCCTTGCGCTCGTCGGTCATGACCACCACTTCTTCACCGGCGGAGGGCACTTCGGTCAGGCCCTGGATTTCCACCGGCAGGGACGGGCCTGCCTCGGCGATGTTCTTGCCGTTTTCGTCCAGCATCGCACGCACACGGCCATAGGCCGAACCGGCCAGCACGACGTCGCCGCGCTTCAGGGTACCGGACTGCACCAGGATCGTGGCGACCGGGCCGCGGCCCTTGTCCAGCTTGGCTTCAATCACCAGACCACGAGCCGGCACATCCACCGGCGCCTTCAGTTCCAGCACTTCGGCTTGCAGCAGGACGTTTTCCAGCAGCGAGTCGATGCCTTCGCCGGTCTTGGCGGAGACGGGGATGAACGGGGCATCGCCACCGTATTCTTCCGGCACCACTTCTTCGGCGATCAGTTCCTGCTTGACGCGGTCGGGATTGGCACCCGGCTTGTCGATCTTGTTGATGGCCACCACCAGCGGTACACCGCCGGCCTTGGCGTGGGCAATCGCTTCCTTGGTCTGGGGCATGACGCCGTCGTCGGCAGCCACCACCAGAATCACGATGTCGGTGGCCTTGGCACCACGGGCACGCATGGCGGTGAACGCCTCGTGGCCCGGGGTATCCAGGAAGGTAATCATGCCGCGCGGGGTTTCCACGTGGTAGGCACCGATGTGCTGGGTAATCCCACCGGCTTCACCCGAGGCCACCTTGGTGCGGCGGATGTAATCCAGCAGCGAGGTCTTGCCGTGGTCGACGTGACCCATGACGGTGACCACCGGTGCGCGCGGGGTGGCTTCGGCGTCGGCGTGTTCTTCGCCTTCGACCAGCAGCGCTTCCGGATCGTCCAGCTTGGCGGCGTGGGCGCGGTGGCCCATTTCTTCCACCACGATCATCGCGGTTTCCTGGTCCAGCACCTGGTTGATGGTGACCATCTGGCCCAGCTTCATCAGGTGCTTGATGACTTCGGAGGCCTTGACCGCCATCTTGTGGGCCACTTCGGCCACGGTGATGGTTTCGGGCACGTAGACATCGTGCACCACCGCTTCGGTGGGCACCTGGAAGTTGCTTTCACGCTGGTCATCGCCATGCGAGTGACGACGGCCCTTGGGGCCGGCACGCCAGCCGTCACGGCCGCCACCACCGGTGGCGCCACGCGACTTCATGCCGCCGGCACCACGCTTCTTGGCATCATCCTGCCAAGTGGAGGAGACATTGGCCGACTTGATCGACTTCTTGTCTGCCGCCACGGCGGGCTTCTTGTCATCCTTCTTTTCACCCGGCTTGGCCGCGGTGGCCGGCTTGTGCAGCGTGCCTTCCGAAGTCTTGGCCGGGGCCGGTGCAGGTTCCGGTGCCTTGATGACGCGACGCGGCGCATTCATCATGGCCTTGATCTGGGCCACTTCGTCTTCCACGGCCTTGCGCGCACGGTCAGCGGCGGCGGCACGGTCAGCGGCTTCCTTGGCGGCAGCTTCTGCCTTTTTCTTCGCTTCTTCAGCAGCAGCGCGCTTCTTTTCTTCCGCAGCCGGATCCACGGCGGGGACCGGTGCGGCAGCCGCAGCGGGCGCCTTCGCGCTGGCCGCAGCAGCAGCCTTGGCCTTCTCGGCTTCGGCCGCCGCAGCGGCGGCTTCAGCAGCCTGGCGCTTGGCTTCGGCTTCGGCTTCTTCGCGGGCACGTTGCTGTTCCAGCTCGGCAGCCTTGGCCTGGGCGGCGCGTTCGGCCTCCAGCTGGGCCAGACGTTCTTGCTGGGCCTTCAGTTCAGCCTGACGGCGAGCCTCTTCCTGCTCACGTTCCTGCGCTTCGATGGCCGGGTCGCGCTGAGGGGCCGCAGCACGCGCTGCGGACTCGTCGGCACCGGGCTCGTCACGCTTGATGAAGGTGCGCTTCTTGCGCACTTCCACCTGGATCGTGCGCGATTTGCCGGTTGCATCGGCCTGCTTGATCTCGGTGGTTTCCTTGCGGGTCAGCGTGATCTTCTTCTTCTCGCCTTCCGGCGCGGCTCCGCGCGAACGGCGCAGGTGTTCAAGCAGGCGGTCCTTGTCTTCCTTCGACAGGGAGTCGGATGCAGAGCTCTTCTCGACACCGGCCGAACGCAGCTGGGTCAGCAGCAGGTCAGCGGGCATCTTAAGCTCGGTGGCAAATTGGGCAACGTTGTTACTCGCCATTCAGTCCTCTTTTCTATGTGGCTCGGCAGATGATGTGGAGACGCTCCGCTTCTCAGCGGCCTTCGACTGCGCTCCATGCCTTGGCCTGCAGGGCCTTGGCGCGCTCATCGTATTTGGAATCGATGAGCTTCATTTCATCGTCGGTCACATCTTCAAATGCATTTTCAATCAGTTGGCGCGCGCGCTCGGAAGGCAGGGCCAGGATCGCGCCGAATTCGTCATAAGCCAGGCCGGCGAAGGCCGGCAGCGTTTTCACGCCTGCCAGGCCCAGCTTGCCGGCCAGCACACGGTCCAGGCCTTCGAAGTTGATCAGCTCCTCTTCCATGCCTTCCAGGCCTTCTTCGGAGGCGATCGCTTCGGTCACCAGGGCGTCGCGGGCGCGGTTGCGCAGCTCATTGACGGTCTCTTCGTCGAACGATTCGATCTCCAGCATCTCGGTGATCGGCACGTAGGCGATTTCTTCCAGGGTCGAGAAACCTTCCTCGACCAGGATGTCGGCCACTTCCTGGTCAACATCGAGCTTTTCCATGAACAGCGTACGGATCAGCGCGGTCTCGGCCGCCGACTTGTCGGCCGATTCCTCGGCCGTCATGATATTGATCTGCCAGCGGGTCAGCTCGGCTGCCAGACGCACGTTCTGGCCGCCGCGGCCGATAGCGATGGCGAGATTTTCTTCATCCACCACCACATCCATGGCGTGTTTTTCTTCATCGACCACGATGGAGGTCACATTGGCCGGGGCCAGCGCGCCGATGACGAACTGCGCCGGGTCTTCCGACCACAGCACGATGTCCACGCGCTCGCCGCCCAATTCGCCGGTCACGGCCTGCACGCGCGAACCGCGCATGCCCACGCAGGTACCGATGGGGTCGATGCGCTTGTCGGCGGTGTAGACCGCGATCTTGGCGCGCACGCCCGGGTCACGGGCAGCCGACTTGATTTCCAGCGAGCCTTGTTCGATTTCCGGCACTTCCAGCTCGAACAGCTTCATGATGAATTCCGGCGCGGTACGCGACAGGATCACCTGCGGGCCACGGGCACCGCGGTCCACGCGCAGGATGTAGGCACGCACGCGGTCGCCGATACGCAGGTTTTCCTTGGGGATCATCTGGTCGCGCGGCAGGCGGGCTTCGATCTTGCCGGATTCGATGATGGCATCACCGCGCTCCATGCGCTTGATGGTGCCGGTCACCAGAGCATCGCCACGGGCCAGGAAGTCAGCCAGGATCTGTTCGCGCTCGGCGTCGCGGATGCGCTGCAGGACGACCTGCTTGGTGTCTTGCGCGAAACGGCGGCCGAATTCGACGGACTCGATCGGATCTTCGATGTATTCGTCGACTTCGATATCGGGGAATTGATCCTTGGCTTCGAACAGCAGCACTTCCTGGTCAGGCAATTGCAGACCCGCTTCGTCGGGCACCACGTGCCAGCGGCGGAAGGATTCGAACTCGCCGCTTTCGCGATCGATCGAGACGCGAATGTCGACCTCGCCTTCATAGCGCTTCTTGGTAGCCTGCGCAAGCGCATGCTCCAGTGCGCCGAAGACGACTTCCTTATCGACGTTCTTTTCGCGCGCCAGCGCATCGACCAACAACAAAATTTCGCGACTCATCCTTTGCGACTCCTAAAATCGACCTGCGGCACCAGGTGTGCCTTATCCACATCGGCCAGCGTGAAATTCAACACGGCAGCCGACCCATCGTTTGCTTCAAATTCCAATACCAGTTCCTCGCCTTCCGGCTCGCGCAGCACGCCTTCATAGGTCTTGCGGTTGGACGTGCCGGGCAGCGGCACGCGCAACTTGACGACGGCTTCGCAATCCACGAAACGCACGAAGTCAGTGAACTTCTTCAGGGGGCGGTCCAGCCCGGGCGAGGAGACTTCCAGGCGTTCATACAGCACGTTTTCCACGGTGAAGACGTGCAGCAACTGATGCGTCGCCTTCTCGCAATCCTCGACAGTGATCGAACGCGCTTCTTCTGCTTCAGGGTCGAACGGGAAATCGATGAAGACGCGCACCAGACCGCGCGGCGCCTTCTCGAACTCAACCAGTTCGTAGCCCAGGCCCGCGAGGGTGGATTCGATCAGTTCCAGCAATTGCAAGACTATTTCTCCATCAGGATGCCGCCTGGCCAGCGAGGGTAGACGGACATCTAAAATTGATCAGCAAAAAAAAAATGGGCATCTGCCCATCTTTTGTTATCCCACGCAACGCGAGATCACACATCACGCGAACCACCGACCTTCCATCCATCATGGCGCAGGCGGATCTATCAATGATTTATCACATATGCGATTCGCGGCAGGTTGCGTTTAACTAACACATTATAACCGATTCAGCTATTCACAGCAAATCCGGAATGATGTCAATTGTGATCGCAGCGACAAAAACGTTCATAAAAAACGTCATTGGTGCATTTCACGCGCCGCTGGCCTTGCGAGGGACACCTTGCTCGCCAGCAGCATTGCCGACGAGCAAGGAAAAGCCTCAGCGACCGCCGCGACGGCGATTCATGCCCGGCAGGCCGCCCAGCATGTAGTTCGCAGCGGTGTTGCCACCGCGTTGCGGGCGATTGCCGCGCCGCTGGTTGCCGGCATCCGGGAAGCCCAGTGCGGTCTGCAGCGGATCCGGCTGGCGGCTCTTGGGCTGGCCACCCTTGTTGCCACCGCCATAGCCACCACCATTACCGTAGTTGCCGCCGTTGCCGCCATTCCCCCCGTTGCCGCCCTGGCCGAAGTTGCCACCTTGGCGCCCCTTCTGCGGCCCCTTGTTCTGCATGCCGTTGCCGCGCGGACCATTGCCCTGGCCACGGCTGGCCTGGCCGGCGTTGCCGCCGTTGCCGGACTTGGCTTCCCCGGCCTGCTTTTCCAGACCACAGGCGGCCATCAGGTTGCGCACGGCGTTTTCTTCCAGCTCTTCCCAGCGGCCACGCTTCAAGGTCTGCGGCAGGGTCATGGCACCGTAGCGGGTACGGATCAGGCGCGACACGGTCAGGCCGACCGCTTCAAACATGCGGCGCACTTCACGGTTGCGGCCTTCGCCGATGGTCACGCGATACCACTTGTTCACACCTTCGCCACCGCCATCGGCAATGCGCGAGAACTGGGCCGGACCGTCATCAAGCTCCACGCCCGACAGCAGCTTCTGGCGCATGCCTTCTTCCAGCTCGCCCAGGGTACGCACGGCGTATTCACGCTCGATGTTGTAGCGCGGGTGCATCAGGCGGTTGGCCAGGTCACCGGAGGTGGTGAACAGCAGCAGACCTTCGGTATTGAAGTCCAGGCGGCCCACGGCCAGCCACTTGCCGGCCTTCATGGTCGGCAGGCGGTCGAACACCGAGCTGCGGCCTTCCGGGTCGGCATGGCTGACGATCTCGCCCGAAGGCTTGTGATAGACCAGCACGCGCGGCGGGCGCTTGCTCACCTTGCGCTGGATCAGCTTGCCGTTGATGCGCACGGCATCGGTAGGCAGGATGCGCTGACCGATGTGGGCCGGCTCGCCGTTGACCGAAACGCGGCCAGCGACGATCAGCTCTTCCATGTCGCGGCGCGAACCCAGGCCGGCGTCAGCCAGCACCTTGTGTAGCTTGGGGGCATCGTCCTCGGCGGTCAGGTCGCGGCGACCGTTCTTGCCGCGCATCTGGTGCGGCTGGCGGCCACCGGCCTTGGCGCCTTCGTCGCGGTCGTACGCTTCGGAGGTCACGTAGGAGAAGATGTCATCGACCGGTTCGGCCGAGCGCAGACCCAGTTGCGGGGCCTTGGGCTTCTTGCCGTTCTTCTCGAAATTCTTTTTGCCTTGCTGCCCGGGCTGGCCATTGTTCTTGCCGAACTGGCCGCGCGGCTGGCGCTCAACGGCGGCAACAGGAGCGGCATCGCCCTCGTGCTTGCCATGTGCAGGGGCAGCAGCATCACCGCCTCCGGCCGCAGCGCGCTGGGCAGCGCGGTTGTTGCGCAGGGCACGCGGACCGCGCACGCCACGGCGGGCGGGCTTGGCGCGATTCGGATCAACGGGCGCATCCAGCAGCACCGGCGGCGCAACCACTTCTTCACCAACGGTGACAATGACCTTGGGCAGCTCAGGCGCAACCGGTGCAGGCGCAGCCGCCTCGGGTGCTGCAGCCTTGGGCTTGGCAGCGCGCTTGGGCTTGGCCGGAGCGGCCGGTGCAGGCTCCATGGCCAGGCTCATCTGGGCGGGTGCGTCGGAGGCCGGGGCGTCTGCCGCATCGGCCTTCTTGGCACGCGGCTTGGTGGCGCGCGGCTTCTTTTCGGGAGCGGATGCAGACTCGGCGACGGCGGCTGCCGGGGCCGGGGCAGCTTCATCGGCGGCGGCTTTCTTCGCACGCGGCGCACGCTTCTTCGGCGCAGCCTCGTCAGCAGCCGCTTGCGGCGCGGATGCGACTGCCTCGGCCGGCGCGGCGCTGGCCGCAGGCTTGCGGGTGCGCTTTTTCACCGGCTTGTCGGATGCGGCGGCATCGGCCGCGGCCAGGTCGACCTGGGTCTCGTCTTTGGAACTAGTTGGCTTCATTCTTCGAATCTGGATGTGGCGGACGCGCGTCATCTTCCCGCTGATCGGCCCGCTCGGTGGTGTCGTTGTGCTCGCCTGCCGCTTCGCCGGCGGCTTCGGTGGCGTCCGTGCCAGTTACGGCAACGTCTTGCTCAAAAGGTTCTTGCGCTTCTGGGGAAGCGTCTTCACTGCCTGCAGCACGCTCTTCCCCGGCGGCGGCTGCTTCGATATCGGTCTGCTGGAGCTCCTCTGTGGCGAGCTCTCGGGCCACGGGCGTTTCAAGGTCGTCAGCAGGATTACCCTGTGCCGGCACCTCTGCCTCGGCGGCTTCAGTTGTTGCAATTGCGTCAGTTGCTTCTGCCGTGGCGGCAGATTCGGCCGCTGCGGCCTCGCCTGCTTCCTCAGCGTCGCCGCCGATCAGATCTTCGCCCACGCCCTCTTCCTGCTCCGCTTCGGCCAGGGCCGCCACGCCGCCTTCCAGCGCCTGCAATTCCAGCAGCGCGCCCTGGGCGGCAGCTTCGCCACTGACCTGCTGCAGCGGCGGCAATTCTTCCAGCGAACTCAGGCCCAGGTCATCCAGGAACTTGCGGGTCGTGGCAAACAGCGCCGGCCGGCCCGGTACGTCGCGATGGCCGATCGATTCGATCCAGCCCCGGTCTTCCAGCATACGAATGGTCTGGGTATTGACCGCCACACCGCGAATCTCCTCGATGTCACCGCGCGTGACCGGCTGGCGGTAGGCGATGATGGCCAGCGTTTCCAGCGTGGCCCGGGTGTATTTCGGCGGCTTTTCCGGATTCAGGCGCTCCAGGTAGACCTTCATCTCCTTGCGGCTCTGGAAGCGCCAGCCGGTCGACAGGCTGACCACTTCCACCCCCTTGTCGGCCCATTCGGTGCGCAGTTCATCGAGCATCTGCCGGATCATCTCGGCATTGATGTCGCTGCTCTCTTCGCTCTCGGGATCGACGTACAGCTTCTTCAGATCATTGATCGACAGGGGCTCATGCGTGCAAAGCAATGCAGTTTCGAGGACTTTCTTGGCCTCAGCAATATTCATGTACCACTCTTGTGCGTCTTGTTGTTAACAAAGTTCGGCTTGCAGCTGGTCTCCGGCGCTACGGCTGCAGCCAGTCCGGCCTGCAGCGAAAACTGAAACGGGCCAGGTACGGCAAGTCTTGCGCAGTGCTGGATGCGGCGGCGCTGCCTTCCGGTGTTTGGAGATTGAATGAGCTGGAATCTAAGACCCGGGCAAATCGGCGTCGCGGAGGACTCGCGCTTTCGCAAAGCCGTCATGTCGCGGGGTTGCGGACGGCCGACCTGCACCTTTTCAACTACCGGCCTTGCGTCATGGAGCCTTTGTTGGCCGCACAGGCTGCGGCGGTCGGGGCGCAAGGCATCAAAAGTACTGCGCGGAGTGTAGCACAAAGATTTGCGGGGATGCAGCCTGTTGCAGCCTGCGGACAATTATTTGCATGCCTGACCGCTTTGCGCCTGCCGGCTCATCCAGGCGGTGAAATCCTCTACCGCCATGGGCTTGCCGAAGAAATAACCCTGCACTTCGTCACAAGCATTTTCCTTCAGGAAAGCATGTTGCTGCTCATCCTCCACGCCCTCGGCAATGACACGCAAGTTCAGGATATGGGCCAGCGAGATGACGGCTTTGACGATGGCTGCACTGTCGGCATCGCGCGCAATGTCGCGCACGAAGGACTTGTCGATCTTCAGGGCATCCACCGGGAAGCGGCGCAGGTACGAGAGGCTGGAATAACCGGTCCCGAAGTCATCGACAGAAATCTGCAGACCCAGGCGCTTCAGGGCGTGCAGGGTAGCCACGCTCTTCTCGGCATCCTTCATGACCACGTTCTCGGTGATTTCCAGTTCCAGGCAGGAGGCCGCCAGGCCGCTCTGCTCGAGCACGCCGGAAACGAATTCCGGCAGGCTCTGGTTCAGTTGCCGTGGCGACAGGTTCACCGCCACCGGGATAGGCGGCAATCCGGCCTCTTGCCAGCGCTTGTTCTGGTGGCAGGCGGTACGCAGCACCCATTCTCCGATCGGCACGATCAGCCCGGCTTCTTCGGCGAAGGGGATGAAGCGGTCGGGCGGCACCATGCCCTGCTCCGGCGACTGCCAGCGGATCAGCGCCTCGGCACCGATCACGCTGCCATCTTTCAAACTCAGCTTGGGCTGGTAATAGAGCTTGAATTCTTCCTGATCCAGCGCGCGGCGCAGGTTGATGAGCATCTCCAGGCGGTTGCTGACCTGTGTGTCCATCCACGGTGCGAAGAACTGGAAGTTGTTGCGCCCCTGCTCCTTGGCCCGGTACATGGCCGAATCGGCTTGTTTCAGCAAGGTCTCGACATCCTTGCCATCGACCGGATAGCGGCTCACGCCGATGCTGGCCGTGACCTGAAACTCGCGGTCGCCCGCCTGCCAGGGCCGCGCCACGGCGGCCAGGATGCGCTGCATCACCTCGGCGATGCCCAGTTCGCCACCGGTCTGGTTCTGCAGCACCAGCACGAATTCGTCGCCCCCCTGGCGCGCCACCATGTCGGTATCCCGCAGGCAGGCTTGCAGACGCTGCGCCACGGTCTTGAGCAATTCGTCGCCGACCTGGTGACCCAGGCTGTCATTGATGAACTTGAACTGGTCAAGATCCACGAATACCACCGCCGTCAGTCCACCCTTCTGCCGCGCCACCTGAATGGCGCGCTGCAGGTGCTCATGCAGCATGTTGCGATTGGGCAATCCGGTCAGTGCATCGTGGGTCGCCTGATGGCGCATTTCGGCTTCATAAAGCTTGCGCTCGGTGATGGCCTCCACGGTACCCTCGTAACAGACCAGCGCGCCGCTGTCGTCATAGACGGCGCGGGCGTTCTCGGAGATCCAGATGATGTCGCCGTCGCGCCGGTACACGCGAGACTCAAAATTGGAGACCGAGCCATGCTGCTCCATCAGGCGCATGAATTCCGTACGGCGCTCCGGTTCGACATACAGCTGGTGGCTGATGTCGCGCAGGCCGACGATCAGGTCTTCCGGCGAGTGATAGCCGTAGATGCGCGCCAGCGCCGGGTTGACCGCGATGTAGGTGCCATCGGGCGTGGTCTGGAACACGCCTTCGATGGCGTTCTCGAAGATGCTGCGATAACGGCGCTCGGCCTCCTGCAGCGCCTGGGCCGCTTCCTTGCGCTCGGTCACGTCCTGCAGGAAGCCTTCCATCGCCTCCACCTTGCCGGCCGCGTTATACAGCCCGACGCCACGCTCCCACACCCAGCGCAGGCTGCCATCGGCGTGGACGATGCGGTATTCGATGTCGATGCGACGCCGCTCGCGCATGCAGGTGTCGATATGGCTGCGCACCAACGCGCGGTCTTCCGGATGGGTCAGTTGCAGGAAGGAGATGCGGCTGTTGAGCAACAGGTCCTCGGGGGCATAGCCGGTCAAGGCATGACAGCCTTCGCTGACGAATTCCAGCGTCCAGTGGGCATCATCGCGGCAGCGGTAGACCATGCCGTCGAGATTGGCCAGCAGCGTCTCCAGCAGGCGCGGCGGGCGCGCCATGGCCAGCACCGCCTGGCTCTGCGCGGCATCCTGGCGGCACAGCGCCCGCGCCGCAGGGCGCGAAGAGGAGGAAGAGGCCGCCGATGCGCCTCGTGAAGCAACTGTTTTCATAACGACATCGTGTCTCCGGCCTCGGACAAGCAGGCGCGCTGTGATAGTGGAGTTCATTGATGCACAGGGCAGCGGTTCCCCACGCTGCCTGGCAGGAAGATACGTCAAAGCAATAAGGATGCCACTGCGCAAGCAGCGGGCTTGCCGGGCAGTATCGCGGCCAGTCCCGCCATATCGGCAGGAAAAACCCTTCACTTCGTCGCGCACGACTGTTGAGCCCGGGCGGTAGAATCCTTGCAAACCCGACCATGGCCTTCGGCCGGTGCCGGTTCCATCCTGACAACTAGCGGACTCTTCTATGTGGGCAAATCGGTATTTCGTGTTCTGGGCGGTGATCGCGCTGACCCTGGCCTTGGTGGTCCTGGCGGCGACCCTTGGTATCGGCTGGGGGTGGCCGCTCATTCCCCTGGTCTTGAGCGTGGTCGGCGTCCACGATCTGGTGCAGCGGCGGCACGCCGTGTTGCGCAACTATCCGCTGATCGGCCACTTCCGCTTCATGTTCGAGGCCATCCGGCCGGAACTGCGCCAGTACTTCTTTGAAGATGAAATGGATGGCCGCCCCTTCTCCCGCAAGAAGCGCAGCGTCGTCTACCAGCGTGCCAAGGCCGATGTCGACAGCCGCCCCTTCGGCACCGAGCTGGACATGCAGCAGGCCGGCCATGAATGGATAGGCCATTCGCTCTCCCCGACCAAGATCGCCAGCCACGATTTCCGCGTGGTGGTCGGTGGCGAGCGGGCACAGCCGTATTCGATGTCGGTCTTCAACGTCTCGGCCATGAGCTTCGGCTCGCTCTCGGCCAATGCCATCCGCGCACTCAACCAGGGGGCGAAAAAAGGCAATTTTGCCCACGACACCGGCGAGGGTTCGGTCTCGGAATACCACCGCGAATTCGGCGGCGACCTGGTGTGGCAGATCGCCTCCGGTTACTTCGGCTGCCGCAACGCGGACGGCAGCTTCAATGAAGAAAAATTCACGGCCCAGGCGCAGTCGCCACAGATCAAGATGATCGAGGTGAAGTTGTCGCAAGGCGCCAAGCCCGGCCACGGCGGCGTGCTTCCGGCGGCCAAGATCACGCCGGAGATCGCCGCTACGCGCGGCATCCCGATGGGGGTGGATTGCATCTCGCCGGCCGTGCACTCGTCCTTCTCCACACCGGTCGGGCTGCTGGAATTCATCGAGAAGCTGCGCGGCCTCTCCGGCGGCAAGCCGGTCGGCATCAAGCTGTGCGTGGGCCATCCCTGGGAATTCTTCAGCATCGCCAAGGCCATGCTCAAGACCGGCATCGTGCCGGACTTCATCACGGTGGATGGCTCCGAAGGCGGCACCGGCGCGGCCCCGCTGGAATTCGTCGACCACGTGGGCATGCCGCTGCAGGAAGGCCTGGTGATGGTGCACAACACGCTTACCGGCATCGGCCTGCGCGACAAGGTCAGGATCGGTGCCAGCGGCAAGATCATCACCGCCTTCGACGTGGCGCGCACGCTGGCGCTGGGCGCGGACTGGTGCAATTCGGCGCGCGGCTTCATGTTTGCGCTGGGCTGCATCCAGTCGCAGAGCTGCCATACCGACCGCTGTCCCACGGGCGTGGCCACCCAGAACGCCCAGCGCGCCCGCGCCCTGGTGGTACCGGACAAGGCCGAGCGCGTCTACCGCTTCCACCAGAGCACCCTGCATGCGCTGCAGGAGCTGGTACAGGCGGCCGGGCTGCCGCATACGTCGGCGCTGCGCCCGCATCACATCGTGCGGCGCATCAACGACCACGAGATTCAGCTCATGTCCAACGTGCTGAAATATCTGCAGCCCAACGATTTACTGGAAGGCAATTACCGCTATCGGGTCTATGAAAAGTTCTGGCCGATTGCACGTGCCGAGAGCTTCCATCCGGAGCTGTAACGACAACTTCATTAATCGAAAGACAACAAAAAACCCGCAGTTCATCCGAGCTGCGGGTTTTTCAATGCTGCCAGCCTGATCTTTCCGGGATGGACAGGGATGCTGCTTATTTGCGCTTCATGAAGAAGATGAACTCGTGTTCATCATTCTGCGATTGCTCCAGCAGATCGTTGCCGGTCTGTTTGGCAAAGGCCTGGAAATCGCGCACCGAACCGGTATCGGTGGCGGTCACCCTGAGCACCTGCCCGCTGGCCATGTCGGCCAGGGCTTTCTTGGTCTTGAGGATGGGCAGCGGACAGTTCAGACCGCGCGCATCAAGTTCCCGGTGAAATTGAATGGCCATTACTTCGACTCAAAATGGATCACGACGAAAACGATTTTACTGCAAAACGCGCCGACTTGATGCATTGCACAAGTTCTGTTGTTTTCGCCGCACTAGGCTTGTGCAAAAGCAAGAAAATCACGGTCCAAGATGGAACGCTGCGTCTTGACCGCACGCTTATTTCAGGACCTGCGGGGTTTCAATCGGCGTAGACGAACCGGCAAACTCGACATATTGCACCGGCAGTCCACGCTGGCGCATCCAGTCCGCCACCGCATGGCCGGTACCCGCCGGCCAGGGGCGCAGGTCGGCGGGTTCGCTCAGGCGGTATTCCAGCAGCTCCGGCGACAGCTTGATCGTGCCGCTCGCCTTGACGTAATAGGCGATGATCAGCTCGTTCTTGCGCATGAATTCATAGACGCCGATCAGTTCGATCTGCTCGGCGTCCAGGTCGGTCTCTTCCTTCAGTTCGCGGGCGATTCCCTGTTCCGGGGTCTCGTCGCGTTCCATGAAACCGGTGATGAGCGCAAAGCGCCCTTCGGCCCAGGCGGCGTTGCGCGCAGTGAGCATCTTGCCGTCGATCTCCACCAGTGCGGCCAGCACCGGCAGAGGGTTGTCCCAATGCGTCCAGTGACCCTCGGGACAGGCCAGCCGGACCTTGCCGGCTTCGCCTTCATCGGCGCGCAGCACCAGCGATGCTGCGCAGACCGGGCAAAACTTGAATTCGCTCATGGGCGCTCCGGACCAGGGCCTGTGGAAATTACAGCTTGGCCTGGACCCAGCCCGCCACGCCTTGCAGCGCGCCCGGCAGGGCTGCCGGCTCGGTGCCGCCGGCCTGGGCCATGTCCGGACGGCCGCCACCCTTGCCGCCCACCTGCTGGGCGACGAAGTTGACCAGTTCACCGGCCTTGACCTTGGAGGTGGCATCGGCAGTGACGCCCGCGATCAGGCTGACCTTGCCATCCTTGACGCTGCCCAGCACGATGGCGGCGGTCTTGAGCTTGTCCTTCAACTTGTCCATGGTCTCGCGCAGGGTGGCGACGTCAGCGCCTTCCAGCGTGGCCGCCAGCACCTTGATGCCGTTGATGTCGACCGCCTGGTTGACCAGCTCGTCGCCCTGGCTGGAGGCCAGCTTGGACTTCAGCGAAGCCAGTTCCTTTTCCAGCGCCTTGACCTGGTCCTGGACCTGGCCGATGCGCGGCAGCAGTTCTTCCGGCTGGGTCTTCAGGGCGGCAGCGGCTTCGGCCACGCGGGTCGACAGCGACTGCACCAGCGCCAGCGCGCCTTCGCCGGTAACGGCTTCGACACGGCGGATACCGGCCGCGACACCGCCTTCGGAGACGATCTTGAACAGGCCGATGTCACCGGTACGGGTGACGTGGGTCCCGCCGCACAGTTCGGTGGAGGTACCGATGGAGAGCACGCGCACCTGGTCGCCGTACTTCTCGCCGAACAGGGCCATGGCACCTGCGGCAATCGCATCGTCGTAACCCATCAGCTGGGCGCCGGTGGCGACGTTGGCCAGCACTTCGCGGTTGACGATGTCTTCCACGCGGCGGATTTCGTCGGCGGTCATCGGGGCGTTGTGGCTGAAGTCGAAACGGGTCTTGTCGGCATCGACCAGCGAACCCTTCTGCGACACGTGTGAACCCAGCACTTCGCGCAGGGCCTTGTGCATCAGGTGGGTGGCCGAGTGGTTGCGCATGGTGCGGGCACGCTGATCGGCATCGACCTTGGCTTCGACAGCATCGCCGATGGCCAGGCTGCCCTTGATCAGTTGACCGTGATGGCCGAACACCTCGGCCTGGATCTTTTGCGTATCGGCCACGGCAAACAGGCCATTGGCTGCTTCCAGGGCACCGGCGTCGCCGGACTGGCCACCGGATTCAGCATAGAACGGGGTGGTGTCCAGCACCACGATGGCATCCTGGCCGGCCTCGATCTTCTGCACCGGGCTGCCGGCCACGTACAGGGCCACCACCTTGGCCGACTGCGCCAGGGATTCATAGCCGACGAAGCGGGTCTTGTCACCGGTGTATTCGATGGCGGCGGCCATCTTGAACTTGCCGGCGGCGCGGGCGGCGCTCTTCTGGCGTTCCATGGCGGCGGTGAAGCCGGCTTCATCCAGCTCGACATTGCGTTCGCGGCAGATGTCGGCGGTCAGGTCCAGCGGGAAGCCGTAGGTGTCGTACAGGGTGAAGGCGGTTTCGCCATCGAGCTTGCTGCTGTTGGAAGCCAGCGCGGCTTCCAGGATCTTCATGCCGTGTTCCAGCGTTTCGCCGAAACGTTCTTCTTCCTGCTTCAGGACCATCTCGACGCGCTCGGCGGCTTCCGGCAGTTCCGGATAGGCTGCGCCCATCTGCACCACCAGGTCCTTGACCAGCTTGTGGAAGAATGGCTTGGTCTGGCCCAGCTTGTGGCCATGACGCAGCGCGCGGCGGATGATGCGGCGCAGGACGTAGCCACGGCCTTCATTACCGGGGATGACGCCGTCAACGATCAGGAAGGAGGTCGCACGAATGTGGTCGGCGATCACGCGCAGCGAGGCGTTGGACAGGTCGCTGATGCCGGTTTCGCGGGCCGCGGCCTTGATCAGTGCCTGGAACAGGTCGATCTCGTAGTTGCTGTGCACGTGCTGCAGGATCGCGGCCAGGCGCTCCAGGCCCATGCCGGTATCCACGCAAGGGGCCGGCAGCGGGGTCAGGGTGTATTCGCCGGTGGCCGGATCGAGCTGGCGGTCAAACTGCATGAACACGTTGTTCCAGATCTCGATGTAGCGGTCGCCGTCGGCGTCGGGGCTGCCCGGGGGGCCGCCCCAGATGTCCGGACCGTGGTCGTAGAAGATTTCCGAGCAAGGACCGCAAGGGCCGGTCTCGGCCATCTGCCAGAAGTTGTCGGAGGCGTAGGGTGCACCCTTGTTGTCGCCGATGCGCACCACGCGCTCCGGCGGCAGGCCGATTTCCTTGGTCCAGATGTCGTAGGCTTCATCGTCGGTCTGGTAGACGGTGGCCCACAGCTTGTCGGCCGGCAGGCCATAGACCTGGGTCAGCAGTTCCCAGGCCCACTTCAGCGATTCACGCTTGAAGTAGTCGCCGAAGGACCAGTTGCCCAGCATCTCGAAGAAGGTGTGATGGCGCGCGGTGTAGCCGACGTTTTCCAGGTCGTTGTGCTTGCCGCCGGCGCGCAGGCAGCGCTGCACGGAGGCCGCGCGCACGTAGTTGCGCTTGTCGGTACCCAGGAACACGTCCTTGAACTGAACCATGCCGGAATTGGTGAACAGCAGGGTCGGGTCATTGCCCGGCACCAGGCTGGAGGAACGGACGATGGTGTGTTCTTTGGATTCAAAGAATTTCAGAAACTTGTCGCGAATTTCGGCTGAGTTCATGTTCGAAGACGGATAAATGGGCCTGATGCCGCCGCTAACGCGCAGATCCGGCCCGGATGGGAGTCGGTGCAAAAAACGATTGCGAACCGATGATTATACGTGATCCCGGCCCGGATACGCAGGCTTGCCCGCCCCGCCGCAACGCCTTGCCAGCCCGGCCGGCAGCAGGGCGCTGCAGGCGAAAAAAAACCCGCCGGGAAAATCCCCGCGGGTTACAGGCCCGGCTGACCCGGCATGGCGCGCTAACCTGCGCCGCCGGACCTTAACTGCGTCAGCCGAACCTTCCGGTAAAAACAAGTGCGGGCCACGCTGTGCGGTCCGCCACCAGAAGACCGGACGATCAGGCGCCCTTGTTGGCCGGCACCGGATTGTTCTTCTTGGCCTTCTTGTGCTTGTGCTTCTTGGCCTTCTTCGCATGCTTCTTGTGCTTCTTGTGAGCAGGCTTGGCAGCCGGGGCTTCAGCGGCGGGAGCGCCAGCCGGAGCCGGTGCGGGCTGGGCCAGGACCGGCATGGCGAAGGCGGCGACGAGTACGGCAGCCAGCAGTTTGTTGATCTTCATCGTTTTCCTCTATCTCTCAGTGTTGTGTGCTTCCACAAGTCCACCGGCGTGCTCACGGGCGCCGGCCTTGTGCTTCCTTAACGCAAGATTTTCGCGACGCGTTGACAACAACTGTCGACTGCCCTCCAGTTATTGTTGTCCGCATGCAAATCATAGCTAGCGTGTGAGGATTCAGTCCGCCGGTAAGAGCGTAATTTGCCATTCATTTCCACGCTGCGCGAGATGAACAATGCGGGCAGCGTGGGGATGACGTGGCTTACCAGGCGTCGGCCGCGATGAGATCGATGCGATCGGTGCAGAAGGCATCCACGCCCCACTGGCGGATTTCCTCGGCGCGCGCCATGTCGTTGACGGTGTAGCAGAAGAGGCCATAGCCCGCCGTCTTCACGGCAGCCGCCAGGGCCGGAGTGAGGTGCTTGTGATTGGTGTGCAGGGCCACGGCCTGCAGCTTTTCCAAGCACGCCTGCCAGTCCTCGGGAATCACATCCACCAGGTAACCACGCGGCAGGGCGGGCGCCGCTTCCTTGGCCGCCAGCAGCGCCTCGAAGGAGAACGAGGACAAGACCGGCAGTGCCGCCCCGCTCTTGCCTGCGAAGCGCCGCGCCACGGCCTGGGCGGTCAGCTCACCGGTACGGCGCGCGAATTCGGCGGCGGCGGGCTTGATCTCGACGTTCATCCAGATCCCTTCGGCCAGGCAGAAATCCAGCCCCTGCTCCAGCGTGCAGAGGCGTTCCCCGGCGAAGCGCGCATCCAGCCAGGCACCGGCTTCCAGGTCGCGCAGATCGGCCCAGTCGGTCTCGGCGATCTTGCCGGCCCCGGGCAGGGTGCGGCCGCGCTGCGGGTCGTGCATCAGGATGGGGACTTCGTCGCGGGTGAGCATGACGTCGAATTCGGCGGCGCGATAGCCGTGTTCCAGGCCGCAGCGAAAGCCGGCCAGGGTGTTTTCCGGTGCCAGGGTGCCGCCGCCGCGATGGGCGAGGATGCGGGGATAGGGCCACATGATGTTCTCTCCGAGGGTAGGCCTTGCAGAAGGATCAAGGCGATCGGCGCATAAGGTAGAGCAGATCACGCCGCGCCACAAGCCGTTGGCACCCGCCAGAATGCCGCCCGTCGCAAGTGGCTCGCCGGAGCCGGCGCGGCGGCGCATGCTTGCGCCATCATTCACCCCACCACTGCGAGGCCATCATGCGCGACACTGCCCCCTCCTCCCTTTCTGACCAGAATCTTCATATCACCGCTGCCTCGCCCGAGGAGCTGGCCCGTGCCGAGCGGCGGGTAGCGCGCCAGGTCGGCTTTTTCCATCATTTCGGCATTTACCTGGCGGTCAACACCGGCCTGATCCTGTTGAACCTGATGGGCCAGCACCGCCACTGGTGGAGCCTGGGGCCTCTCCTTGGCTGGGGAATCGGGGTACTATTCCACGCCTTGAGCGTATTCGGGCGTTTTCCCGCCGGCTGGAAGCAGGCGCTGATCGCCCGTGAACTGCGCCGCCGCTAAAGAGAGGGCCTGGTACGCCGGGCCGCTTGCTTGCTTCATCCCTGGAAACGCATGACCCAACACGACACCGCCCTTCCGCCCCGCCTGATCGTCCTGCTGCGCCAGCTGGCGCTGGCCTTGCTGCCCACGCTGGTCATCAACCTGCTGTGCGCGCTGGCCGTGACTTACCTGATGCGCATCGGCGGCACGTTCTATGAAAACCTGCAGGTCTCGATGTGCATCGGCCTCTTGGCCATGCTGTTCATCAACGGCTCGCGGCTGGCGATCTGGGGCGATGGCGAGCCCAACAAGCTGGGCTTCCTCGCCATCATCGCGGTGATGGCCCCGCTGGCGGTGCTGCTGGGGCGCATCCTGGCCAGCCTGCTGATGGACCAGCCCATCCTCAACATGGTCCCCGAGCAGAGCGACAACATCATTGCGGTGATCGTGCTGACCTTCCTGGTGTGCTTCGGCGCTACCGTCTTCTTCTGGAACCGCCAGAAGATGGCCGCCCTGCAAGCCCACGCCAGCCAGGTCGAGAAGCAGGCGGTGCAGGCGCAACTGCAGATGCTGCAGGCCCAGATCGAGCCGCACATGCTCTTCAACACGCTGGCCACGCTGCAGTCGCTGATCAGCACCGATCCGCTGCAGGCCGAGCTGATGCTGAACCAGCTGGTGCACTACCTGCGCACGACCTTGTCGGCCTCGCGGGCCGACAGCACCTCGCTGCAAAAGGAATTCGACCTCATCAAGGCCTACCTGGGACTGATGTCGCTGCGCATGGGGCTGCGCCTTTCCTACACCCTGCAACTGCCGGAACACCTGGGCAAGCTGCGCCTGGCCCCGATGCTGCTGCAGCCGCTGGTGGAAAACGCCATCAAGCATGGCCTGGAGCCCAAGGTGGCCGGCGGCAACTGCACCGTGCGGGCCGCGGTGCACAATGACATGCTGGTCTTGAGCGTGCTCGATACGGGCGTCGGCCTGCCCACCAGCGTGAGCCTGAACCAGCCGCCCGCCCAGAAGGAACCGGTGATCGGCATGCACTTCGGGCTGGACAACATCCGCGAGCGCCTGGTGACACTCTACGGCCCGCTGGCCGAACTCATCATCACCCACAACGTACCAGCCGGCGCGATGGCGCAGATCACCATCCCGCTCAAGGCCCTCAAGGCGGCGCACCGCAGCAGCAAGAACACCCGCCTGCTGGATCATCATTGAGTCCCCTGCCGCTTTGTCCGGAGTCCACCATGGCCGCGCCCACTGCCCTGATCGCCGAAGACGAACCCCTGCTGGCCAATGCTTTGCGCCAAGCCCTGGCGCGCTGCTGGCCGGATCTGCCCGCGCCGCACCTGGCCGCCAATGGCGATGAAGCGCTGGAGCAGGCGCTGGCCCTGCTGCCGGATGTGCTGTTCCTGGATATCAAGATGCCCGGCCGCAGCGGGCTGGAGGTAGCCGGCGACCTGGCCGAGGAGTGGCCTGCCGGGCGGGCCTTCCCGCTCATCGTCTTCGTGACGGCCTATGACGACTACGCCCTGCAAGCCTTCGAGCGGGCAGCCATCGATTACCTGCTCAAGCCGATCAGCCAGGACCGGCTGGCGGTGACGGTGGCGCGCCTGCAAGGGCTGCTGGCCCAGCGCGCCGCCAGCGACCAGGACAGCCATCTGGAACGCGCGCTGGCGCAGCTGCGTGCGCTGTCCGCGCCCGCCGTGGAAGACGCGCCGCCCCGGCTGGACTACATCCGTGCGGCGGTCGGCAACAAGGTGAAGTTGATTCCGGTGGACGAGGTGATCTATTTCGAAGCCACCGACAAGTATGTGAATGTGGTCAGCGCCGAGGGCAGCGCGCTGATCCGGACCAGCCTGCGGGAATTGATCCCCCAGCTCGATGGCCGCCAGTTCTGGCAGATCCATCGCGGCACCGTGGTCCAGGTGCGGCAGATCCAGGCGGCGCTGCGGGAAGAGAGCGGCAAGCTCTTCGTGACCCTGCGCGACCGCCCGGAAAAACTGGCGGTCAGCCGCCTGTTCGCCCATCTGTTCAGGCAGATGTAGGCCATCCCTCGTCAGCCATCAGCGGCCATAGTAATAACCGGGTCCGTAATAAGGACGGTAGTAATGCGGCTGCGGCGGGCCCACCGGCACCACCACGCAGGCCGACAGCGTGGCAGCAGCCACCGCAGCGGCGACGATCAGCTTGATCCAACGGCTCATGATGCACTCCTTGTGTTTTGGCGTTTTTGTTCACTGCGCCCGGCGGGATGCCAGGCCACGCTCGCAGAGTGCCAGCCGCCATGCCTGACAGGTAATGCATGGGCGTATCTTCTGTAACAAGACCCGGTAAAAAAGCTTCATATCGGCTCCAGCCGCCTTGCCAACGAGCAAAAATTCCCGCAGGAACGGCCGCAACGCCCGTGGAACCGGGCAGCTGCGGTAAAATGCTTGCCATCTGAATAAACAGGCATTCCTCCCGATTCATCCCATGAGCAACGAACTGAAAAACGGTCACACCCCTGCCCCCTCCACCAATTTCCTGCGCGGCATCATCGAATCCGACCTGGTCTCGGGTACCTATGCCGAACGCAACAGCCAGGATGGCGAGGCCCTGCCGCAGGTGGTCACCCGTTTTCCGCCCGAGCCGAACGGCTATCTGCACATCGGGCACGCCAAGTCGATCTGCCTGAACTTCGGTCTGGCCGCCGACTACGCCGGCCGCTGCCACATGCGTTTCGACGACACCAACCCGGAGAAGGAAGAGCAGGAATACGTCGACACCATCCTGGACTCGGTCAAGTGGCTGGGCTTCTCCTGGGAGCATGAAGGCAAGTCGCACCTGTACTACGCCAGCAACTATTTCGACGTCATGTACGCCTGTGCCCAGGCCCTGATCCGCAAGGGCCTGGCCTATGTGGACGAGCAGAACGCCGAACAAATGCGCGAAAACCGCGGCACCCTGACCGAACCCGGCAAGGATTCGCCGTGGCGCGACCGTCCGGCAGAGGAGTCGCTGCGCCTGTTCGAGGAAATGCGCGACGGCAAGCATCCGGACGGCTCCATGATCCTGCGCGCCAGGATCGACATGGCCAGCCCCAACATGAACCTGCGCGATCCGGCCATCTACCGCATCCGCCACGCCACCCACCACAACACCGGCGACAAGTGGCGCGTGTACCCGATGTACACCTTTGCGCATCCCATCGAAGATGCGCTGGAAAACATTTCGCACTCCATCTGCACCCTGGAATTCGAAGACCAGCGCCCGTTCTACGACTGGCTGCTGGAACAGCTGGCCGAGGAAGGTTTCTTCAAGAAGCCGCTGCCGCATCAATATGAATTTGCCCGCCTCAATCTGACCTACATCATCACCAGCAAGCGCAAGCTGCGCCAGTTGGTAGACGAAAAGATCGTCTCCGGCTGGGATGACCCGCGCATGCCCACCATCGTCGGCCTGCGCCGCCGTGGCTACACGCCCGAAGCGATCCGCCTGATGTGCGACCGCACCGGCGCTTCCAAGAACAACAGCTGGATCGACTTCAGCGTGCTCGAAGGCGCGCTGCGTGAAGACCTCGATCCCAAGGCCCCGCGTGCCGTGGCCGTGCTGCGTCCCCTGAAGCTGATCATCGACAACTTCCCGGAAGGCGTGTCCATCGATTGCAGCGCCCCGGTCTATCCGCCGGCGCATCCGGAACATGACACCGCGCACCGCCACTTCCCGATTACCAAGGAACTGTGGATCGAGCGCGAAGACTTCATGGAAGAACCGACCAAGGGCTACTTCCGTCTCTTCCCCGGCAACAAGGTGCGCCTGCGCTACGGCTACGTGGTCGAATGCACCGGCTGCGACAAGGATGAACACGGCAACGTCATCGCCGTGCACTGCAACTACTTCGAAGACAGCAAGAGCGGCACCGAAGGCAGCTCCAACTACAAGGTCAAGGGCAACCTGCACTGGGTCAGCGCCGAGCACGCACTTGCCACTGAAGTGCGCCTGTACGACCGCCTGTTCTCGGACCCGCATCCGGACGCCGGCGGCAAGGACTTCCTGGCCGCCTTGAATCCGAACTCCAAGGAAGTCATCACCGCCTACCTGGAGCCGACCCTGAAGACCGCCAAGCCCGGCGAGATCTACCAGTTCGAACGCCACGGCTACTTCGTGGCCGACCGCGTCGATTCGACCGAGGGCCAGCCGATCTTCAACCGGGCCGTGACGCTCAAGGACAGCTGGGGCAAGTAAGCCTCAGCGCAGGCAGGACAAGACCCGACCCGGAAGGGGTCCGGCAGGGGAATACGGCCGCAAGGCCACGCGGGCGGCAGTGCGCCAGCCGCCCGTGCCAACGGGATGGCGCAGCTTGATGGCACAGGCCACAAGCGGAGCAAGGGGAACGCATGTTCGAGCAGATCAAGATCCAGCGCCTGTCGATGTCATCCATCTACAAGCTGCTGGCCGTGGGGACCACGTTTTCGCTGGTACCGTTTTCGACGCTGATGGGCGTGCTCTCGCTGTTCGGCGCACAGACCATCACCTGGGATGGCAAGCACCTGATCGGCTATGACGGCCTGATCGCCTCGCCCTTCATCGGCCTGTTCCTGTCGGCCTTCATCACCCTCTTCATGGGGACCATGTGCTGCATCGGCCTGTGGCTGTATTCCCTTTGGCGTCCGCTGTCGCTGAAGGTGGAACCGGTCGACAACCTGGACATCGACAAGCTCATTCGCGAGAGCGAAGAGGCCATGGCCACGCGCGACTGAGCAGCCTCGCGCCGGGCCGCCACCGCCGCCGCCCGGCTGCGGTTCAGAAGATCAGGGCATCAGAAGATCTTCATCCACTTCAGGAAGGCCACGGTGGCGACACCGAGGCCGCCCATCAATCCCATCACGATCCAGAACGAGGTCTCGTCATGCAGGCCCGGCAGACCTGCCACGTTCATCCCGAAAATCCCTGACACCAACGTGGCCGGCATCAGCAGCGCGGTCAGGACAGAGAGTGCCATCAGGTTGCGGTTCATCTGCTCCGACATCTGCGAGGCGATCTCTTCCTGCAGCAGCTTGGCACGTTCATAGACGGCTTCCACGGTGGAATGCAGTTCGTTGAGTTCATCCAGCGCATGGGTCAGGTCTTCCAGCGCCTCGCGTGGCACCCAGGCCGGGCGCAGCCGCTGGAACTGGGCCAGGATACGGCGTTCCGGCGCGATGAAGCGGCGCAGTTCGGCCAGCTGGCGGCGGATGCCGGAGAGCTCGGCACGGTCTTCGGCACGGCGGTCCGAGAGCACCGAGAATTCGATGTCGTCGACCTTGTCGTTGAGCTTGTCCAGGCGCGCATTGAAGCCATCGGCCAGGCAGCGCAGCAGCTCGGCGAAGAGGTCCATGGGATTGTCGAAGTCGCCGCCGTCGAGCACCTTCTGGCGCAGCATGTTGGTCGAGATCAGCGGCTGGGTACGCAGCGTCAACAGGCGCGTGCGATCCAGGTAGAAGTGCAGCGCGCCCTTCTCGGTGCCGGTGTCGCCGATCTCCATCTTCATATCGGTCAGCGTGCCATAGACCCCCTCGGGGGTGGCATGCAGGCCCGGATGGGTGTCGCTGCTCAACAAGAATTCAGTGATGTACTCGGGAATGTCGCTGTGATGGGCCAGCCATTGCTGGATCTTCACATCGGCCGTCTTGACGTGCAGCCAGGTGAAATCCGGCGCACTCGGATGATAGTCAACAACTTCATTCCAGTTCATCTGGCGCGCATGGCCGTCTTCGAAGCGGAAGGCGCAGATGAATCCGGCCGGCTCATAGAGCAGGTGCAGGGCTTGCGGGGTGTCCGGCGGATTGTGCATGGGCGGGCGGGTCGGGAATGGGCCAGGGGCAATGAACGACCCCGCATTCTAACCACCGCTTTTGACAAATTTGTGACAGCGCCGTGACGGCCGCTGCCCACAGCCGCGCCGGCTCAGTAATTGAAGTTGCGGTTACCCCAGGCTTCGCGGGCCGCACCGCAGACACGGATCTGTTCCTCGTTCATGCCCGAAGTGCCGTTGAGCTGGCACTGGTCGGAGACCGATTTGGCCTCCTCGATGTTCTTGCGGAAATAGGCGTAATCCTTCTTGCCGGCCACGGCGTCACAGGCCGACAGCAAAGGCAGGGCGATGCACAGCAGCGCTGGCAGGCGGAGGGCGGAGTTCATGCGGTGATTCCCCTGAAAGGCGGGCCAGGCCCGCGACAGGCAGCGGCCGGAATGCGCCTCCGGCCGGCCCTTCCCCGGGGCCGTAGCGGCGACGCTGCGCTGCAACGCGACAGAGTATAGACAGCCACTGAGGATTGCTCAACGGAAATCTTCACTCTCCTCACATCATGGTAGAACAAAAAAGGCCGGTCACCAGGACCGGCCTTGCCGCTGTTGCATCGGTGTCTTGTCAGGATGAAATCATCCGCGACGTTTCAGCAGGGCATGCAGGATGATGGCACCGAAGGTGGCAGTCCCGATGCCCCCCAGGGCGAAGCCGCCCATCTTGAGGGTGAAGTCGCCTGCGCCCAGCACCAGCGTGACGGCAGCCACGATCAGGTTGGTATTGTTGGAGAAATCGACCTTGTTCTCGACCCAGATGCGGGCACCCGACACGGTGATGAGACCGAACACCACGATCGACACGCCGCCCAGCACCGCGCCCGGAATGGTCAGGATGACCGCGCCGAACTTGGGCGAAAAGCCCAGCAGGATGGCAATGACAGCCGCCACCACGAAGACCAGGGTGGAGTAGATCTTGGTGACGGCCATCACGCCGATATTCTCGGCGTAGGTGGTCACGCCGGTACCGCCGACGCTGCCCGAGAGCATGGTGGCCAGGCCATCGCCGATGAAGGCGCGGCCGATGTAGCGGTCCAGGTTCTGGCCGGTCATGGCCGAGACGGCCTTGATGTGGCCCAGGTTCTCGGCCACCAGGATGATCGCGACCGGAGCCAGCAGTGCCATGGCGCTGCCCTGGAACACGGGAGCCGCGAAGTGCGGCAGGCCGAACCAGGCGGCATTGGCCACGGTGGAAAAGTCGATCGGCTTGCCCAGGCCCATGCCATTGGTCAGCACCGCGTAGAGCACATAGGCCAGCAGCAGGCCGATCAGGATCAGCAGGCGCTGCAGCATGCCGCGCGTGAACACCGCCACGAAGCCCACGCACAAGATGGTGGCCAGCGCCATCCAGCTGTCGAAGCTGCTGCCGGAGACGCCCTTGACCGCGATCGGTGCCAGGTTCAGGCCGATCACCGCCACCACCGCGCCGGTCACCACCGGCGGCATCAGGGATTCGATCCAGCGCGTGCCCACGCCGGAGACGATCAGGCCGATCACCGCATACACGGCACCACAGGCGATGATGCCGCCCAGTGCCACGCCGAGGTTGGCGTTGGGGCCGGAGCCGGCATAACCGGTCACGGCAATGACCAGGCCGATGAAGGAAAAGCTCGACCCCAGGTAGCTCGGCACGCGCCCGCCCACCAGCAGGAAGAACAGCAGGGTACCGACGCCCGACATCAGGATCGCCAGGTTGGGATCGAAGCCCATGAGCAGCGGGGCCAGCACGGTCGAGCCGAACATGGCCACCACGTGCTGCACGCCCATGGCCAGCGTCTGCGGCGCAGGCAGCCGCTCATCGGCGGCGATCACGGCCCCCTGGCCGTCGTTGGTGCTTTGGCGCAGCCGCCATTGGGGGAAATACGAACCCGACATGGAGATCCCTTTCGTTGTGGATTTGTTTTGATTTGTACGTGGATGTGGAACGGGGGCTAGTGTATTGAGCGACCGCACAAATAACAATTGCTGCGGCGCTGCCCCGCAAAAAAAATCCGTAAAAGATTTCGGCCGCCCGGCGCGCTGCTGCCCGGCGGTGCAAAAAGCGCGACTGCACCAGGCTGGCGCCCCAAAACAGACCGCCCGTTTGCGCAAACGCCGGCGACCGTTCCCGGGCATGTTTCTTGCGCCTCGGGAGAGGTTAGAATCACGTCCCCGATTGCTGCTTGCCATGTCGATGATCAACCTCACCACCCCTGCCCTGCTGTTTCCCGCGACCTCGCTGTTGCTGCTGGCCTATACCAACCGCTTCCTGGTGCTGGCGCAGCTGATCCGCAACCTGCAGAACCAGGGCCAGAACGATGAACGCGGGCTGGTGATCCGGCAGATCCTCAATCTCAGGAAACGCATCGTGCTGACCCGCTACATGCAGGCGCTGGGGGTCTCCAGCTTCATCATGTGCGCCGTCTCGATGTACCTGATCTTCGTCGACTTCAATCGCTGGGCCGAGGTGTTCTTCGGCATCAGCCTGATGCTGCTGGTGGCATCGCTGCTGGTGTCGCTGTGGGAAATCATGATCAGTACGCGCGCCATCGAGATCACGCTGGAAGACATGGCGCAGAAACTGGAGAAGCGCGACATCCTGGTCGAGTGAAAGCTTTTCAGGCAGGGTTCAATTCCGTTGAACGCCCGCTTCGGACGAACATGTGATAATCGAGCCGCCCGGTTTGTGCCGGGCACCCCTCGACTATGCACTGGAGACCTACATGATCCTGGAACTGGCGGACATCCGCATCCAACCCGGCAAGCAAGCAGAATTCGACGAAGCCATCCAGCGCGGCCTGGCGCAGACCATCAGCAAGGCGCGCGGCTATCTCGGCCACAAGGTCCAGAAAGGCATCGAATCGCCCGAGCGCTACCTGCTCATGGTGTACTGGGCCACCCTGGAAAACCATACCGTGGATTTCCGTGAATCGCCCGCCTTCACCGAATGGCGCGGCATCGTCGGCCCCTTCTTCGCCGGTGCGCCGGTGGTGGAACACTTCGCGCTGCTGACCGAATCCGCGTAAGACCGATGTGCGCTGACCGCGCCCGCCGAACAACGGAGACCCGCCGCGCTACCCGACCTGGCGCAGCGGAACGTTTGCGGCCTTCCCCTGACTAAAGGGCAGGCCCGGGGGGCTGGCCGAACCGGCCGCCCCTGCCGGCCTCACGACGATGATGTGCCGCCATGACAACAGCGCCGGTCCGCACCGCGCGCAGGAACACCAGAATGACCACACTGCTCCGTTTAGCCTCCCCCTCCGCTCGCCCTCTGCGCGCCACCGCCTGTGCGCTGGGCCTGCTGCTGGCCCTGTCCGGCTGCAACAACTTCAGTGGTGACGAACAGCAGCAGGCCGAGGTGATCGGCAACTTCTACCGCATCCATCTCAAGAACCACGCTCCCGGCCTGCCGTCGGCAGACGAACTCAAGCAGTTCGAGCCACTGGTCAGCCGTGCGCTGTACGCCCTGCTGACCCGCGCCGAAGCCGCCGACGTGCGCTACCACACCGTGGCCGGTGCGCAGGCCGCCCCCATCATCGAGGGCGACCTGTTCACCTCGCTGTATGAAGGGGCCACCTCCTTTGCCGTGCAATCCTGCGACAGCGAGGCCGACCGGGCTTCCTGCCAGGTCAGCTTCCGCTACCAGAAGGATGGCGCGGATGAATCCTGGAACGACAAGATCCTGCTGGTGCGCGAAGAGCGCCAGTGGCGCATCGACGATATCGAATTCATCGGCAACGACCAGTCCTCCCAGCGCGAATACCTCAGCGACAACCTCACCGACGCCATCCAGCAGGCCGAATGAGCCGGCCCGGCTCGCCGGGGCCGGTGCGCTGCGGAATTGGCGGCTTTTTGGCGGTGTGTTCCCGGTCTTCCTGCTGAGCCGCAGCGCGTAAGATGCCGCTCTGTCAGGCTGGTCGTGTTGCGCCCCTCGGGTCCCGCTGCGCACCGGCAGGCAGGAAATATCAAAATGACAATGGCATCATGAAACAACACGCCAGTGCGCACGCGCGGCTGGACCAGGGAGAATCGGATTGAAGCGGATCGGTAAGACACTCGTCGTCGCCGCCAGCCTGTTGCTTGCAGCATGCTCGGCCAATGAAGAGGGCAAGGCCAAGGAACTGGTGACGGAGTTCTACCAGACCCATGCCTCGAACCGTCCCTCGGGCGCCCTGACGCTGAAGGAACTGATTACCTTCCGCCGCTTCCTGTCGGTGCCGCTGTTCGATCTGTTGAAGGATGTCTCGGTGGCTGACGAAGCCCGTGCGACGCAGTCTGCCGCCGAAGTGGCAGCCGATCCCGATGCCGATCCCCTGCCGCCGCTGGTGCAGGGCGATGTCTTCACCGGCAACCCGAATGGCGCTTCCACCTTCCGCGTGGTCCAGTGCGAGGCCCAGGAGCGCGAAGCCAGTTGCGCCGTGGAACTGATCTTCAGTGACGCCAAGCTGCAGTCGCCCGCCAAATGGACCGACAAGGTCACGCTGGCCCGCGATGCGCGCGGCTGGGTGATCGACAACATCCTGTACGCCGGCGGCAACGCCCCCATGCGCAGCGGCACGCTGCAGGATGCGATGCGCAAGGTCCTCAAGCGCGACGCGGCCCCCATGGTGCCGCTGGCCCCCGCCGCTGCGCCTGCGCCAGCGAAGTGAGTTCAGGCCGGTCACGGCCCCTCCCCGGGCCGCAGGCCTTCAAAAAAGAACGGCTTCATCACGCCGCCTGCCCTTTGCGTGACGGCAAGGGCAGCGCAAGGCTCTATAATCGCGCGATTCCCTTAGAAGCCGTCCGCGATGTCCAATCACACCTTCCTCTGGCACGACTACGAAACCTTTGGCGCAGTACCGCGCCGCGACCGTCCCTCGCAGTTCGCCGCCGTGCGCACCGATGCCGAACTCAACGAGATCGGCGAGCCCATCATGCTGTATTGCAAGCCGGCGCCGGACTACTTGCCCGACCCGGTGTCCTGCCTGATCACCGGCATCACCCCGCAGCACTGCCTGGCGCACGGCGTCCCCGAACATGAGTTCGCCGCCCGCATCGAGCAGGCGCTGGGCGAGCCCGGCACCATCGGCGTGGGCTACAACACCATCCGCTTCGATGATGAAGTCACGCGCTTCATGTTCTGGCGCAACCTGATCGATCCCTATGCCCGCGAATGGGCCAACGGCTGCGGCCGCTGGGACCTGCTCGACGTGGTGCGCCTGACCTATGCGCTGCGCCCCGAGGGCATACAGTGGCCGACCAAGGAAGACGGCAGCGTCAGCTTCAAGCTGGAGCATCTGTCCAAGGCCAATGGCCTGGTGCATGAGGCGGCGCACGATGCGCTGTCGGATGTGCGCGCCACCATCGCCCTGGCACGCCTGATCCGCCAGAACAATCCGCGCCTGTTCGACTTCGCGCTGGCCTTGCACAAGAAGGACAAGGCCGCAGCGGAAATCGGCCTGCCGGCCGCCAAACCCTTCCTGCACGTCTCCGGCATGTTCCCGGTAGCCAATGGCTGCCTGGCGCTGATGTGGCCGCTGGGCATGCATCCGACCAACAAGAATGAAGTGATCGCCTGGGATCTCGGCTATGACCCGAGCGTACTGGCGGGCATGGATGCGGCCACCGTACGTGAACGCATGTTCACCAAGCGCGACGAGATGCCTGAAGGCATGGTCCGCCTGCCGGTCAAGAGCATTCACCTGAACAAGTCGCCGATGGTGGTCGGCAGCCTCAAGACGCTGTCTGCCGAGCGCGCCGCGCAGCTGAACATCGATGTCGACCTGGCCCTGCGCCACGCGGAAAAGGCCGCCGCCCTGCCCGACCTGGGCCCGCTGTGGCGCGAGGTCTACCAGCGCGAACACGAGGCGTCGCCGGACGTGGATGAAGATCTGTACGGCGGCTTCATCGGCAACGGCGACCGCCGCCAGCTGACGCAGCTGCGTGCCCTGCCGCCACAGGCGCTGGCCGGGGCCAGCGTAGCCTTTGACGATATGCGCTTGAATGAAATCCTGTTCCGCTATCGCGCACGCAACTTCCCCGAGACCTTGAGCCCCGAGGAAGCGCAGCACTGGGAAGAACACCGCGCTGCGCGCCTGTTTGAAGGCGCTGGCGGTGCGCGTACCGTCGCGCAACTGTTCGAGCAGATCGACCAGTTGCAGGAGGAGGCGGATGACGAACGCACCCAGGACATCCTCGGTGCGTTGTATGACTATGCGGAGATGATTGCGCCGGCCAATCAGTAAGGTCCGGCGCGCATCTTATTCGGAGGCGGCTTCGCCCTGCGCTGCGGCAGCGGCCTTGCCCTGCGACTTCAGCTTCATGATGAAGTCGCGCAAGGCCGGCTGGATGTCCTCAAACAGCGGATGCTTGCGATTCTTGAGCATCACCTCCGAGAACAGTTTCAAACCCAGCGCCAGCTGCGCGCTGGTGTCGCTGTCGAACTGCCCGTTGCCACGCAGGCGGGCGACGATACTGAAGATATCGTCATGGTTGCCGGCCTCGAAGCTCAGGGGCGCGTGCAAAGGCTGTCCCTCCGAGGCGGTGGCCAGATGCTCCAGGGTGATGCGGTAGCGATGTTCTTTCATGTGAAGTTCCTTTCCAAAATCCCGGATCGCCGGATCAGGCGCGTTCCACCGCCACGGCGGCGCGATCGATGATGTCGATGATGGCGTGCAGTTCTTCCTTGGCCAGCTTGCCCTTGGCCAGGCGCGTATGCAGGGCCATGCGGAAATTCTGCACGGCGCGGCGCAGTTCGGGCGAATCGGCGTCGGGACGCTCCTGGCGGCGCAATTCGAACTTGCGCAGCACCTGCTGCAGCAGCTCGGCGTTTTCCTTTTCTTCCAGATAGGCCTTGCCCTCGGCGCTGAGGGTGTAAAGCTTCTTGCCGCCATCCTCGCCCTGCACCGAGGCATGGCCCATTTCTTCCAGCAGCGTCAGGGTCGGGTAGATCACGCCGGGGCTGGGGCTGTAGCCGCCGCCGACCAGTTGCTCGATGGCCTTGATCATGTCGTAGCCGTGGCGCGGCTTTTCCTGCAGCAGATGCAGCATCACGATGCGCAACGCGCCCTGCTCGAACATGCGCGCACCGCGTCCGCCGCCGCCTTCACGGCCACCGGGGCCATGATGGCCACGCGGACCGCGCGGCTCGTCATCTTCAAACAGGCCGCCGCCATGATGCGGGCGGTCGTGACGCTGGTGCTTGGGGCCGTGGCCGGGTTCGCCGGGTTGATTGAATAAATGCTTGAACATGGTATTTCCTTATTGTCAGGTGGCTGAGGCAGCGACTGACGCACGCTGCGGGTCGATCGATATAGCCAAGATATATCTTAATTCGCCGCATTTCAAGATATATCTTAATAATATTTCAGAAAGGTTTCCAAAAAGGAAATCTAAAGCAAAAAGCTTCACCGTCAGTCCGGCGACATTACCTGTGGGCCAGAAGTGCTAAGTTCTTGATGCAGCATCCACAACAAATGAACAAGGAGACAAGCATGACCCCAGCCACCGCTCCCGATGCGCCCATCGGCCGCTTTCCCATCCCCGATCTTCATACCCTGCCGGAGGACATCCGCAGTCGCATCCTGGCCGTGCAGGAAAAGTCCGGATTCATCCCCAACGTGTTCCTGGTGCTGGCGCATCGTCCGGATGAATTCCGCGCCTTCTTCGCTTATCACGATGCGCTGATGGACAAACCCGGCGGCCTCACCAAGGCCGAGCGCGAGATGATCGTGGTGGCCACCAGCAATGCCAACCAGTGCCAGTACTGTGTGGTGGCGCATGGTGCCATCCTGCGCATCCGCGCCAAGGACCCGCTGCTGGCCGACCAGATCGCCATCAATTACCGCAAGGCCGATATCAGCGCGCGGCAGAAGGCCATGCTGGACTTCGCCATGAAGGTCTCGGCCAGCGCCTGGGCTGTCAATGAAGAGGATTTCGCCACGCTCAAGGCGCATGGCTGGAATGAGGAAGATGCGTGGGACATGGCCGCCATCGCGGCCTTCTTCGGCATGTCGAACCGGCTGGCCAACGTGACCAGCATGCGGCCCAATGAAGAGTTCTACCTGCTGGGGCGCCTGCCCCAGCAGTGAAGCAGGAAAGCGGTGGCGATCAGCGCTGGCCCGCGTGCCAGCGCGCTACCCTTTGCAGGCAGTCATGCACGTCGCCTTGTACCAGCTCGGCGGCATGCGCCAGCATGAGGTTGCGCGGCAGGCCGAAGTCCTCGATGAACATGCCGTCATGGCAGACGCCCGGTTCAGCCTGCGGCACCTGTTGCAGCAAGTCTTGCGCAGGCGTGTTGTAGCACCACACCTTCTTGCCGCGCCCGACGGCATAGCCGATCTCGAAGACCGTGCCCGAGTCCGGCTCATGGCCACGGAAATCGCACACATTGGCCACCACATAATCGGCGGAGTCGATCAGGGCCACGTTGATCTCGTAGATGCGGCGCGCCACCTCGGCCTTGCTGTCGCCGCTGACCTCGTCATCACCCGGGCACAGGGCGACCAGCCCGAGGTCGGCGCACCACTGCTTGATCTGCAGTTTGTGCTGCGCATAGTCGCGCTGGAAGACGTCGGGGCCGGCCATGTAGATGCGGGGCTGCGGGGTCATGGTTCATCCTGTGGAATACGCGGGAACCGGCAGGATAACGCAAACCTTCATCTCCTTATGAACGCTGCTGCGCCACGATCTCCGCACGGTCGAAATCTGCGCCGAAGTCATCGACCTGCACGCTCTGGTCGCCATAGTGGGCAAAGGCATCGACCGCTTCCTTCTCCTGCTGCGAGATCAGCTGGCGTTCCAGCGCCAGCGCACTCCAGGCCGGGACTTCCAGCAGGCTCTGCGGCATCGGCGGCAGCTTGCCTTCCTTGATGTCGGACTTGAGGCGATGCTCAAGTTGCTGCACCACCGGCGCGAGCACGAAGGCTTTCTCGCCGCAGGCCAGCGGATCGCCCTCGCGCGGCAGGTAGGCACCGGCCACCAGGCGGTTGCGGCTCTCACCCGGGGTCTGCATGGCCTGGGCCACGCGCGTGCCGAGCACATCGGAAGGCTTGCGATACGGCAGGCCCAGCGGGAAGATCAGCACCCGCAGCAGTACCGCGATGAACGGATTGGGGAAGTTGTGCAAGACATCGATGATGGCTTCCTGGGCGCGATGCAAGGCATCCTGCACCGACCAGTCCACATAGGGCAGGTCTTCTTCCTGCCGGCCGTCATCCTCGAACCGCTTCAGTACCGCCGACACCAGATAAAGCTGCGAAACCACATCCCCCAGCCGTGCCGATATCCGTTCGCGGAATTTGAGCGTTCCGCCCAGCACGCCCATGCTCACATCGGTGAGCAGCGCAAAGGCCGACGACAGATGCACCACCGCACGGAAATAGCCCTGCGTGGCACGTGCGGCATGGCTGGACGAGGGCAGCAGCCAGCCCCGGCTGATGCCGCCCACGAAGCTGCGCGCGGCATTGGCAGCCACGAAGGAGAGATGCCCGAAGAGCAGGCGGTCGAATTCCTGCACGGCGCGCTCGCGGTCTTCATCGGCGGCGGTGGCCAGCTCCTGCAGGACGTAGGGATGGCAGCGGATCGCGCCCTGGCCGAAGATGATGAGGCAGCGCGTCAGGATATTGGCCCCTTCCACAGTAATGGCGATGGGCACCTGCTGATACGCGCGCGCCAGGAAGTTGCCCGGCCCCATGCAGATCCCCTTGCCGCCGATCACGTCCATGCCGTCATTGACCACCATGCGCCCGCGCTCGGTGACGTGGTACTTGGAGATGGCCGAGATGACCGAGGGCTTCTCGCCCGCATCCACTGCCAGCGCCGACAGGCGGCGCGTGGCATCCATCATGTAGAGATGCCCGCCCATGCGCGCCAGGGCCTCCTGCACGCCTTCGAACTTGCCGATCTCGATCTTGAACTGGCGTCGCATGGCCGTGTAGGCGCTGGTGCCACGCACGGCCAGCTTGGAAAAACCGACGCTGGAGGACGGCAGCGAAATCGCCCGCCCTGCCGCCAAACATTCCATGAGCATGCGCCAGCCGCGTCCGACCTGCCCGGCACCGCCGATCACCCATTCCATCGGAATGAAGACATCGCGCCCCTCGGTCGGCCCGTTCTGGAAGACGGCATTGAGCGGCCAGTGACGGCGTCCGGTGATCACGCCCGGATGGTCGGTCGGGATCAGGGCGCAGGTGATGCCGGGTTCGGCATCGCTGCCCAGCAGGCCATCCGGATCGCGCACGCGGAAGGCCAGGCCCAGCACGGTGGCAATCGGTGCCAGGGTGATGTAGCGCTTGCTCCAGGTGACGCGAAAGCCCAGCGTCTCGCGGCCCTCATGCTCGCCCTTGCAGACGATGCCCACATCGGGAATGGCGGCCGCATCCGAACCCGCATAGGGACTGGTCAGCGCAAAGCAGGGAATCTCCAGCCCCTGCGCCAGGCGCGGCAGGTAATGATTTTTCTGGGCGTCGGTGCCGTAATGCAGCAGCAATTCGGCCGGACCCAGTGAATTGGGCACCATCACCGCGATGGCCGCAGCCGAACTGCGCGAGCCCAGTTTCATCACCACCTGCGAATGCATGTAGGCCGAGAACTGCTTGCCGCCGTATTGACGCGGAATGATCATGCCCAGGAAACCCTTGTCCTTGATGAACTGCCAGGCGTCGGGCGGCAGGTCCTGGGTCTTCACGCTGGTGTCCCAGTCGCTGACCATGGCGCACAATTGCTCGACCTCGTTGTCGAGGAAGCTCTGCTCTTCCGGCGTCAGGCGCGGCGCGGGCAGGTCGAAGAGGCGCTTCCAGTCCGGCTTGCCGGAGAACAGTTCGGCATCCCACCAGACGGTACCGGCCTCGATGGCATCGCGTTCGGTGGCGGACATGCGTGGGGCGATCTTGCGGAACAGGTCCAGCGCCGGACGTGTCATCAGCGACTGTCGGACGGACTTGATCGCCACCAGCAGCGTGGGCGTGAAGAAAAGGATGGCCAGCAGCACCAGCACCGGCAATTCGATATCGGCCAGGCGCGCGCCCAGCCAGATCAGGACCGCTTCAGCGACCAGCCAGACCCAGGCGCTGGCGCGCATCATCATGAGGGCCAGCGCGCCGGCGATGAGAAGAATGAGCCAGATGATCATGTCGTCTCCTGTACTGTTGTCGTTGTGAGCGTTAGGAATGCAGGCTGCCGGGAACAGTGTGGCATCGATTGCCGACAGCGCCAAGCCGCTCCATGCTTTGTCACCCTCCTGCTGCCTCAACCTACACCGCCAGCTCATCCGGCGGAATCGGACAGAGCAACCTCACACGGTCAGACAACGTCCGACATGCCGCGGCCCATGCCATCCATTACAATCGCGCCATTGCAGACTGCAGCACCGGAGAACACATCATGAAATGGGAAGGCAATCGCGAAAGCGACAACGTGGAAGACCGCCGTGGCGAGGGTGGCGGCGGGGGTGGCGGTTTTGGCTTCGGCGGGCGCTCCATCGGGCTGGGCACGGTCGCGGTGGCGCTGGTGGCCTCCTACTTCCTGGGCATCAACCCGCTGACCATGCTCAACCTGCTCTCCGGCGGCGGCTCGCCTGCGCCGGTGCAACAGCAGGCACCGGCCCACAAGCCTTCGCCCAATGACCAGATGGCGCGCTTCGTCTCGACCGTCCTGGCCGATACCGAAGATACCTGGGGCCAGATTTTCGCCAACAACGGCAAGCAATATGTGCGGCCCAAGCTGGTGCTGTTTTCCGGCAGCACGCCGACCGCCTGCGGTACCGGCCAGACCGCCACCGGCCCCTTCTACTGCCCCGGCGACCAGAAGGTGTATATCGACCTGTCGTTTTATGAACTGATGAAGCAGCGCTTCAAGGTGTCCGGCAATTTCGCGCAGGCTTACGTGATCGCGCATGAAGTGGGGCACCACGTGCAACACCTGATGGGCATCTCCGACAAGGTCGATGCTGCCCGCCGCAATGCCACCGAAAAGCAGGCCAATGCCATGTCGGTGCGGCTGGAACTGCAGGCGGACTGCTTCGCCGGAGTCTGGGCCTATCACGCCAACCAGGCGCGTCACATCCTCGAAGAAGGCGATATCGAGGATGCCTTGAATGCCGCCTCGGCCATCGGCGACGATGCCCTGCAACGCCAGGCGCGCGGCGTGGTCGTACCGGATTCCTTCACCCATGGCAGCTCGGCGCAGCGCGTGACCTGGTTCAAGCGCGGTATTTCCGAAGGCAAGGTCAGCGCCTGCAACACCTTCGCTGCCAAGGAACTTTGATTCACTGACAACTGACATCACAACGAGGAGACCTCCTGCATGACCCTATCCTACTGGTGCATCCTGATTGCCGGCCTGATGCCGGTGTTCACCATCGCCGTGGCCAAGTATGGCCGGCGCGACTTCGACAATGCCGAACCGCGCGCCTGGCTGGACAAGCAGACCGGCGTGCGCCGCCGCGCCGACTATGCGCACCGCAACCACTTCGAAGCCTTCCCCTTCTTCGCTGCCGCCGTGCTGGTGGCGCAGCAAGTGGGCGCAGCGCAGGGACAGATCGATAGCGCCGCGCTGGTCTTCATCGCCGCCCGCATCCTCTACACGGTGCTGTACCTGACGGACAAGCCCTCGGCCCGTTCGGCGGTGTGGATCATCGGCTACCTGAGCGTGATTGCGCTGTTCGTCATCGCTGCGCGCGCCTGAGACGGGAAGCTTCGATGAGCCATCCTGCCGCTTCCCGACTGCATTTCATGCGTGCATCATTGGATGCCCTGCGCACCGGCCAAGGCAATATCGCCAGCCTGTGCAGTACCTGGCGGGCCCAGGAAGAGGTCATGACCGCCCTGCCGCCGCGCTATCGCCAGGTCGCCGAAGACCTGCTCGGCCGGCTGGAAGCGGGCAGCCTCTTCACCGAAGAAAGCTGTTCCTTCAGCCAGAAGGACCTGACCGACAGCCTCTCCACCTGGCTGGACAAGGCGCAGCAAACGCTGGAAAGCGCCACCTGAACGTCGGGGCGGCTGGACAAATGGCCGCGCCGGGCGTACCGTACCGGTCCCCCGTGCCGCCTGTTGCGGCCGGGGTTTCCGAAAGAAAGCACATGCAAAAGATCACCTTCCCGCTGCAGGGCCATCCCTACGTCGAACTGAACCAGCTGCTCAAACTCTGCGGCCTGTGCGACAGCGGCGGTGCCGGCAAGCAACTGGTGGCCGACGGCCAGGTCAAGGTCGACGGCAAGCTGGAAACCCGCAAGACCTGCAAGATCACCGTCGGCCAGAAAGTCACCCTGGGCGACGTGCAGATCACGGTGCTGGCCGAATGAGCCCGCACGCCGGCGTCGACGCGATACTGGACTTCTGGTTCGGCCCCGATTGGGAGCAGCTCCCCCCGCATCAGGTGGCCGAACGCCAGAAGAAACTCTGGTGGAGCAAGAACCCCGACATCGACGCCGAATGCCGCACCCGCTTCGCCCCCCTGGTGCAGCAGGCGGCCGCCAACCAGCTCGATGACTGGACCGAATCCCCGCGCAGCATGCTGGCCCTGGTCCTGTTGCTGGACCAGATGCCGCGCAACATCTACCGCGACACCGCCCAGGCCTTCGCCCACGATGAACTGGCACGCCAGTGCAGCCATCTGGCGCTGGCCATGGGCCTGGATGCAGACTTGCCGCCGCTGGCCCGGGTGTTCCTCTACCTGCCGCTGGAACACGCCGAAGACCTCGACGACCAGGAGTACGTGGTACAGCTCATGGGCGCACTGGCCAAGGCGGCCAGCGCCGAAGACAAGGCGACCTTTGACGGCTATGCCGACTATGCGCGACGACACCATGCCGTGATCGCGCGCTTCGGACGCTTCCCCCACCGCAACCGCATCCTGGCGCGCGAGAGCACGCCGGAAGAAGTCGACTTCCTCAAGCAACCGGGCTCTTCCTTCTGAAGTTTTCGATAGCAGCGCACTGATTCGGGGTTTTGCTGGAGCGGCATTTTCTTTTTCCCTAGACTCGCGGGCTTTCCTTTCCAGGATTTCCCATGCGCGGTCGCTCCCCAGGTTTCTCGATGATGGAGGTGCTGGTGGCCATGCTGGTCATCGGCACCGGTGCGCTGGCCATCGCCATGCTGCAACTGCACGCGCTGCGCAGCAGCCAGGACAGCAGCCTGCACGCCCGTGCCACCCTGCTGGCGCAGGAACTGGCCGAATTGCGCGCAGCCTTGCCGGCCAGCGCTGGCGTCGCCGATCCCCTGTTGTTTTCCCTCGCGGCGGGCAAGCCGTTCACGGCCCATGCCGATTGCGAACAGAGTGCCTGCAGCCCGGCCGATTTCGCCCGGGCCAGCCTGGCCGACTGGAGCGGCCGGCTGGTCCGCGATTTCCCGCAAGCGCGCGTCACCGTCTGCCGTGACGGCCCGCGCCCGCCCCCCGAAGACTGGCGCTGCGACGGCCTCGAAAGCAGCCCTGCCGTCCTGAAGATGGCCTGGCATCGCCCCGGCGCGGCCAAGGGGATGGCCGTTGCCGCCGCGCCGCTGGTGAGCCTGAACCTGGGCCGCTGACGATGCCGGCCCGGCCCCTCTTCCCGACGCGCGCGATGCATCTGCATGAGGCCGGACTGACCCTGGTCGAACTGATGATTGCGCTGGCCATCGGCCTCCTGGTGGTGCTGGTGGCCGGTACGCTGCTGCAGCAGGCGCGTGAGGCTTACCAGGAGATGGACGATGCCGGCCGCGTCGAGGAAACCGGCCGCGTGGCCCTGGATCACCTGCAACAAGTGTTGCGCCAAGCCGGCCATCTGCCGCTGGAAAGCCTGCCCGACGGCAGCTCGCCCGCCCTGCTGCCGGGCCTGCGCGGGCTGGATGACAGCCGCCAGGCCGACGCCCTCGATCCCGCCGCCGGACTGTTCGGCAGCAGTACCGGTGACGGCGTCAACCACAGCGATCTCCTCATGCTCGGTTTCTTCGGTGCCCCGCGCGGCAGCCATGCCGAAATCAGCCACTGCAGCGGCGCGCAAGCTCCGGTGGGCAAGCCGGAAGAAGCCGCGCGCCACTGGGTCATCTACTACATCGCACCCGGCACCGGCGACGAGCCCGAGCTGCGCTGCCGCTACCAGGGCAAAAACGGCAACTGGACCTCGGACGCCATCGCCCGTGCAGTGGAAGCCATGCAATTGCGCTATGCCATCGACAGCGATGGCGATGGCCGTCCAGATCGCTGGCTGGATGCCTCGGCCATGCCGGGCGAGGCCTGGGGCCGGGTGATCCTGGTGCGCATCGCGCTGCTGGTGCGCGGCGTACAGCGACGGCCGGCCGCGCCGGGCAGTGAAACCCGCAGCTACGACCTGTTCCTCCCCGGCCGACGCAGCGATCCGGCGTGGCGCGTCACCGAGACCGGGCAGGAGCAGCGGCGGCGTGCGGTCTTTCAAGGCAGCGTCATGCTGCGCAACCTGTCCATGGCGGAGGCCGGGAAATGAAGAGGCCACCATGTCACCCGCGCCAGCGCGGTGCCACGCTGATGATCACGCTCATGCTGCTGAGCGTGATCCTGTTGCTGGGTGCGGCCACCACCTCACTGCTCCTGCTGGAGGAACGCGGCGCGCGCAACCATCGCGAACGTGCCCAGGCCAGGCTGGCCGCCCAGGCGGCGCTGGAAGATGCCTGCGACGACCTGCGCTACCACCGCCAGATCGATCCCGGGCAATTCACTGCCAGGCGCGCCTGCCGCAGCGATGCCGCCGGTGCCGGCCTGTGCGTGGGCCAACACGACCGCGCCGGCTGGGAGCCTGCACAACTGCATGGGCCCGACGCCCTCTCGGCCACCTACGGCCAGTTCACCGGACGGCGCTATCGCGCCCTGCCCGGCGTGGCGACGCCGCGTTATCTGATCGAACGTCTGGCGCCGAAGTCCGACAAGAGCCCCAGCAAGCTCCCCGACGACGAAGAGGCTCCCACCCTCTATCGCCTCAGCGCCGTCGGCTACGGCCGGCAGGGTGCCATCGTGGCGCTGCAGGCGCTGGTGCAGTTGCCAGCCCGGCCCGGCAGCATGCCCGCCAGTTGCCCGCTGCGGGCCTGGCGTCCTCTCTATCTTCCCTTGACGGAATGACCATGCACCCTCCCTTGCGCTCCTCTCCCGCTCCGGCAAATGGCTTCACACTGCTGGAAATCCTGGTCAGCCTGGCCATCGTGATCCTGCTGGCCGGGCTCGGCTGGAACGGTTACCTTCACATCGTCAAGAAAGCCAGCCGCGCCGAAGGACGCGCGGCCATCCTCCACGTGCTGCTGCAACAGGAACGGCACTACGCCTACCAGCATCGCTACCGGCCCTTCCAGCCGGGCAGCGCGGCCCAGGGGTTCAAGTGGTATTCCGGGGCCACGCCGCAAACCAGCGCCTATGCCCTGTCCGCAAGGGCCTGCGAGGATGAGGATCTGGCCAGCTGCGTGCTGGTCATCGCCACGCCGGGCGGCAGCGGCGTCAACACCGCCTATGAAGATGCCCAATGCGCCGTGCTGCAAGCCGACAACCGGGGCAATCGCCGCGCCGACGGCAAGGAGTGCTGGTGACCTCATGCGCGCAACCGGATTCTCGCTCATCGAACTCATGGTGGTGCTGCTGATCGCGGCCCTGGTGCTGGCCGCCGGCATCCCGGCGCTGCAACAGCTCTCCACCGAACACCAGCTGGCGGCGGCCGGCAGCGATTTCTTCCACGGCGTGCAACTGACCCGTTCCGAAGCCCTGCGCGCCGGCCGCCGCGCCGAGATGCGTCCGCGCGATGGCCGCGACTGGCAGAGCGGCTGGGAGATCCGGGTCGGACAACAAGTGGTCGCCCATCATCGCGCACTGGAGGTCGGCATCGCCGTGGCCTACACCACCGGCGGCGAACTGGTGGCCTACCAGCCGGACGGCCAGCCGGTCACGCGCGGCAGCTGGTACTTCAGCAGCGGCATGAATTCGCGTGCGGTGGTGATCAACTTCCTGGGGCGGGTACGTATCTGCAATCCCATCCTCGATAGCCAGTGCAGCCTGGCCGCGCCCGAGTAGATCGCCGGTGCCGCCGGCCTTGCGGGCGATCCGGCAAAGCCGTGTATATTGACGGGCATCCGGCCTCGCCCCTGGCAGGCCTTGCCGCCTATTTCGTGTTAGCACACCATGACTTCCACTGCAGATCCGCTCTACCTGTTCGACATCGAGAATGACCAGCAAGCCATGGCCCTGGCCTTGCTGCAAGCCGGCTTCGGCATGCTCGACACCACCCCCAATCCGCGCGTGGGCTGCGTCATCGTCAAGGACCGGCGCATTATCGGTGCCGGCTTCACCCAGCCGCCCGGCGGCAACCACGCCGAAATCCAGGCCATGGCCGACGCCGCCGCGCGCGGCCACGACATGCGCGGCGCCGCCGTCTACGTCACGCTGGAACCCTGCAGCCATTTCGGCCGCACCCCGCCCTGTGCCGATGCGCTGGTGCGCGCCGGCGTGGCGCGCGTGGTCGCCGCCATCGCCGACCCCAACCCGCTGGTCGCGGGACAGGGCCTGGCCCGCCTGCAGGCGGCCGGCATCGAGGTCGCCTGCGGACTGCTGGAGGAAGAGGCGCGCGAGATCAACATCGGCTTCCTGCATCGCATGCGCACCGGACGTCCGTGGGTACGCATGAAGAGCGCCGCCAGCCTGGATGGCAAGACCGCCCTGCACAATGGCGTGAGCCAGTGGATCACCAGCCAGGCCGCGCGCGACGACGGCCACATCTGGCGCGCCCGCGCCTGCGCCATCATGGCCGGCATCGGCACCATCCAGAAGGACGATGCGCAACTCACCGTGCGTGCCATCGACACCCCGCGCCAGCCGCGCCGCATCGTGGTCGACAGCAAGCTGATCGTCTCGCCCGAAGCGCGCGTGATCCAGGGCGGCAATACCTGGGTCTTCACCGCCACCGATGACCGCGAAAAGCGCGCCGCGCTGGAAGCCGAGGGGGCCGAAGTCATCCTGCTCGACAACGCCGAAGGCAAGGTGGACCTGCCGGGCCTGGTGCGTGAACTGGGCCAGCGCCAGATCAATGAATTGCACGTGGAAGCCGGCGCCAAGCTCAATGGCGCGCTGATCCGCGCAGGCTGCGTGGATGAACTGCTGGTCTACCTGGCCCCGGCCCTGATCGGCGATGGCCGCAACATGTTCGAACTGCCGCCGCTGGAGGACCTGTCGGGCAAGATCGGCATCCACTTCCACGAGGTCAAGCAGGTCGGGCCGGATTTGCGTATCCTTGCCCGTTTCGCGTAAGCGTTTTGCTTTTTCTTTCAGATTTTTTGTATCAGGACTGAATCATGTTTACAGGAATCGTTGCCGCCGTCGGCACCATCACCTCCGTCACCCCCCTGGCAGCCGGCCCTGACGCCGGTGTGCGCCTGACCATCGATGCGGGCAGCCTGCCCATGGCCGATGTCGGCCTGGGCGATTCGATTGCGCTCAATGGTGCCTGCATGACCGTAGTGGAGAAGACCGCCAGCGGCTTTACCGTCGATGTCTCGCGGGAAAGCCTGCGCCTGACGGCCGGGCTGGACGCCCCTGGCGAAGTCAATCTGGAAAAGGCCCTGACCCTGGCCGAGCGCCTGGGCGGCCACCTGGTCTCCGGCCACGTCGATGGCCTGGGACAGGTGCATTCCTTCGAGCCCGTGGGTGAATCGCGCGAGCTGATCGTCGATGCCCCCAAGGCGCTGGGCAAGTACCTGGCTTACAAGGGATCGATCGTGGTCAATGGCGTGTCGCTGACGGTCAACCGCGTGGAAGACCTGGCCGATGCCTGCCGCTTCTCCATCAACCTGATTCCGCATACGGTGGAAGTGACCACGCTCAAGCATTTGAAGGCGGGCAGCAAGGTCAATCTGGAGATTGACCTGATTGCGCGCTATGTGGAGCGCATGCTGTCTTCATCGACCGTTTCCTGAGCCCCACGCCTCCCTGCAGGTCGTCCTCAGCGGCGGCCTGCATCACCGATCTCCGCAATCACCGCACGGCACACCGGAGTGTCTCCATCAGCCAGCGGGAACAGCACCGTGTAGTGATGCGTCTGCGGCACCACATGATGCGCCACCACCTGCGGCCAGCAGTTGGCCATCACGGCCGCCTGCAGATGGAATTGCGCGGTCTCCAATTCGCCGATGATGGTATGCATGCGCGTGCCAGTGGGCCCGGCCTGCAGCACCGGTGAGAGCGCATCCGCACGCTGCTCGTCCAGCGTCAGTGCCTTGTTGAGCGAAGTCGGGATCAACGGCACCAGATCGAACACGCCACTGATGGCAAAGACGGCCTGCACCGGCAAGGCACTCGCCTGCGCGGCCACGAAGGCCGCCAGATGGCCGCCCGCCGAATGCCCCATCAGCGAGACACGATTCACATCGATGCCCAGGCGATCCGCCTGCTGCGCAATGGTGGCAAGCAACGCCTGTACCTCCGCCACCATGTCCTCGATGCCTGCCTGCGGGGCCAGCGAATAATTGATCACTGCCACGCTGATGCCCGCCTTGACGTAAGGCGCGGCGATGAAGCCGATGTCACGCTTGTCGCCGCCCTGCCAGTAACCACCGTGGATGAACACCAGCAAAGGCCGCTGCGCCCCTTGCGCACGATAGAAATCGAAGCGCTGCAGCGGTGCATCACCATAGGCGATGTCGGACTCGGTCAGCAAGGTAGTGGCAATGGCCGCTGTCGCCTGCTGCCATTGCTGCAGCACCTGCGGAAAATCCGGAAAGGCGGCCTTGAGGTTGTAACCCGCTTCGCACTCGGCGACGGGACAAAGAACGCGCCGAGCGTCCGTCTTGACTTGATGGGGGAGCATTCAGTTTTCCTTAACGCTGTTTGCAACAGCATTAAACCTGCGTTAATGGATCAATATCCGCGAACAAGCACCTTACACGCTCAGATACTGATCCCACAATTCCGTCTGCACCGACAGCTGCGCCGAATCACCCTGCCAGACCACCTTGCCCTTTTCGAGGATGGTGTGCTGGTCGGCAAAGCCGATCAGACGCTTGATGTACTTGTCGATGACGATGATGGTCAGCCCATATTCGCGCAAGGCTTTCAGGCAAGTCCAGATTTCTTCCCGCACCAGCGGCGCCAGCCCTTCGGTGGCTTCATCCAGGATCAGCAGATGCGGATTGGTCATCAGCGCCCGGCCGATGGCGAGCATCTGCTGCTCGCCGCCCGAGAGCTGGCCGCCGCCATTGTGGCGGCGCTCCTTGAGGCGCGGGAACTGTTGATAAATCTTTTCCAGCGTCCACGGATTGTCGCGGCCGTTGCGGCGCGCCGCGAAGGCGGACAGATTTTCTTCCACGCTCAGGTTTTTGAAAATCTGCCGCCCCTCCGGGACGATGGCGATGCCGCGCCGGGCAATCGCATCGGCACTGGCGCTGTGGATGGCTTCGCCACGAAAGCGCACCACGCCGCCGGTCGGGCGATTCAATCCGAGGATGGTGCGCAGCGTAGTGGTCTTGCCCATGCCATTGCGGCCCAGCAGGGTTACCACTTCGCCTTCCCTGACCTGCATGTCGATCCCGAACAGCACCTGGCTCGCACCATAGCCGCCGGTCAGGCCTTCCACTTCCAGCAAAGCACTCATTGCGTTTCCTCCTCGCCCAGGTAGGCCAGCTTGACCTCGGCATTGGCGCGGATCTCGTCCACGCTGCCGGTGGCCAGCACCGCCCCCTGCACCAGCACCGTCATGCGGTCGGCCAGGGCGAAGACGGCCTCCATGTCATGTTCCACCAGCACCACCGTCAGCTCCTCCTTGAGGGACTGGATCAGCGCGATCATGTCGCCGGATTCCTCATGGCCCATGCCGGCCATCGGTTCATCCATCAACAGCACGCGCGGACCGCAGGCGATGGCCAGGCCCACATCCAGCCGGCGCCGCGCACCATGTGAAAGCTGCGACGACAACTGATGCACGACCTTCTCCAATCCGACCCGGCGCGCCACCGTCATGGCCGCTTCGCGTGCGGCGCGATCACTCGCGCTGGCATGGAAGAAGCCATAGCTGCGATGCTGCCCGCGCTGCACGGCCACCTGCAGGTTGTCCAGCACGCTCAGTTCATCGAAGACACTGGTGATCTGGAACGAACGCACCAGCCCGGCCGCCACCCGCGCCTGTTCCGCGTGGCCATGCATGGGCTGGCCAAACAGGTGGACCTGGCCCGCATCGGCTGCCAGCGCCCCGGAAAGCAGGGACAGCAAGGTCGTCTTGCCAGCGCCATTGGGACCGATGATGGCGTGCACGTGGCCCGCTGCAATCTCCAGATCGACATCGCGCGTGGCCGCCAGGCCGCCGTAGTTTTTCTTCAGGCCCTTGACCGAGAGGGCCACCGCTGCCTGTTCATGCCCCATGCTGCTCTCCCTGCTTGAGTGTCTTGCCGATGGTGGTCAGCGAGCTCACGCCGCGCGGTGCCACCATGACCACCAGCAAGAGGATCAGGCCGACATAGATCTGCCAGTATTCGAAATGGGTGGACAACACTTCCTCCAGCAACAGGAAGGCCGCGGCACCGAGCAGGCCGCCGTAAAAATAGCCGACCCCGCCCAGCGCCACCATCACCAGCAGGATGCCGGACTGCGACCAGTGCAGCAGCTTGGGGCTGGCAAAGAGATTGCTCATGCCGATGAGGCTGCCGGCCAGTCCCGCGATGACAGCGGCGATCACGAAGGCCGCCAGCTTGTAGCGCAGCGCCGGATAGCCGATGGCCTGGGCGCGCCGCTCGTTCTGGCGGATGGCATTCAAGGCCAGCCCGAAGCGCGAAGCCAGCAGCCGCTGCAGTAGCACGAAGCTGGCCACCAGCCAGGCCAGCACGACCCAGTAGAAGGCGTTGTCGCCGCTCATGTCGAGACCGAAGCCCAGCAGCGGACGCGCCGTCACCTGCAGGCCATCGTCGCCGCCGTAATACCGGAAGCCGACGAAGAAGTAGTAGAACAATTGCGCCAGCGCCATGGTGATCATGATGAAATACACCGCCCGCGTGCGCAGTGCGATCACGCCGATCACCAGACCGACCAGGGCCGTCACCAGCGCGGCCAGCAGCCAGATCAGCCAGGCGCTGGTCACGCCATGGAAACTGGCGATGGCCGTGACATACGCACCCAGCCCGAAGAACACTGCATGACCAAAACTGACCATGCCGCCGTAACCAAGAATGAAATTGAGGCTGGCCGCCACCATCGCAAAGATCAGGATGCGGGTGACCACGCCGATGTAGTACTCCATCCCGCTGGCCTGCGCCAGCAGCGGCAGCAGCACCGCCAGGACGAGCAGCAGGGGAACGAACAGACGTTGCATGGGATTCCTCAGGTACGGGCAGGGAACAGACCGCTGGGGCGCCAGAACAGCACCGCGATCATCACCAGGTAGATCATCATCGAGCCCAGCGCCGGGCCGACCGAGGCGGCCGCATCGGCACTGAGGAAGAGCGCGAAGAGCTGCGGCAGCAAACTGCGCCCCAGCGTATCGACCACGCCTACGATAAGCGCGCCGATGGCCGCGCCCGGCACCGAGCCGATGCCGCCGATGACCACCACCACGAAGGCCAGGATCAGCACGTCATCGCCCATGCCGGCCTGCACCGCCACCAGCGGCCCCAGCATGATGCCCGCCAGCGCCGCCAACAGAAGCCCGAAGCTGAACACCAGCCGGAACAGCAGGCGGATGTTGATGCCCATGGCCGTGACCATTTCCAGGTTGTTGGCGCCGGCGCGCACCCACATGCCGATGCGCGTGCGGTTGATGAGGAAGTACAGCGCCACGGCCACCACCACGCCCACCGCCATGACCAGCAGGCGATAACTGGAATACGGCAGCCCGAACAGATTGACCGGCCCGGCGAAGGCCGGCGGCATGTTCAGCGGCAGGGGCTGCGGTCCCCAGATCATGCGCACGCCATCGTTGAAGATCAGGATGAAGGCGAAGGTGGCCAGCACGTGCACCATGTGGTCCTTCTTGTAGAGCCGCCGGAACACCAGCCACTCCAGCAGGAAGCCCAGCGCTGCCGTGGCCGGCAGGGCCACCAGCAGGCCCAGCCAGAAGGAACCGCTGGCCCCGGCCACCACCGCCGCCACGTAGGCGCCGATCATGAAGAAGCTGCCGTGCGCCAGGTTCACGAAGTTCATCACGCCAAAGATCAGCGTCAATCCCGAGGCGATCAGGAACAGCATGACGCCGAACTGCAGGCTGTTGAGCACCTGCTCGAAGATCAGATTACCCAAGGTGCACCGTCCTCAAGGCATCTTGCATTGACCGACATAGGCGTCGACGTGATCGGGCAGCAGCGTCTGGGTCATGTTGTTGACGTACTTGCCGTCCGCGCCCTTGGTCACCACCCGCGCATACTGATTCTGGATCGGGAAGTGATTGGCCGCGAACTTGAAGCCGCCGCGCACCGACTTGAAGTTGGCCGCCTTGATGGCTGCAATGAGCGCCTCGCGATTCTCGACCTTGCCGCCGATGGCCTTGACGGCGCTGTCGATGAGCATGGCTGCGTCATACGCCTGGGAGGCGAACATCGAAGGCTGATGGCCGTATTCCTTGACGTAGGCCGCCACGAAAGCGCGGTTCTGTTCATTGGGCAGATCGGCCGACCACTGGCCGGTGTTGGCCACGCCGGCGATCAGGTCGCCATTGGAGAGCATCTGCTGGTCCGCATCATAGGCGGGCATCACGCGCACGATCTTGGGGTCCATGCCGGCGGCCGCATATTGCTTGACGAAGTTCACGCCCATGCCGCCCGGCAGGAAGAAATACAGGGCATCGATATTGGCCGCACGCAACTGCGCGATCTCAGTAGCGAAATCGAGCTGGCCCAGCTTGGGGAAAAGTTCGACCGCAGGGTCTTTCTTGAGGAAACGCTTGAAGCCCGCCGAGGCATCCTTGCCCGCCGGATAGTTGGGGGCGATGATGGCCACGCGCTGGTAGCCCTTGTCGGCCATCAGCTTGCCGGCCGCTTCATGGGTGGCGTCGTTCTGGTAGCTGGCGCTGAAGAAATACGGATTACAGCCTGCACCGGCCAGTTGCGCCGGACCGGCATTGGCGCTGACCACCACGGTCTTGCTGGCGAAGGCCGCCGGGGCCACGGCCAGCAGGATGTTGGAATAGACGAAGCCGCTCAGGATATCGACCTTCTCGCGCTTGATGAGGCGGTCCGCGCCCTGCTTGGCGGCATCGGGGCTGAACTGGTCATCGACCACGATGACTTCGGCGGGCACGCCGCCGAGCTTGTTGCCCAGCATCTTCATGGCCAGCATGAAGCCTTCGCGCTCATCCACGCCGGGCGCACTGGCCGGGCCGCTCAGGGTGGTCAGGAAACCCACCTTCACCACATCGGCCGCCTGCACGGACAGGCTTGCGCCCGCCGCCATCGCCATCATTACCGCACCTGCCACTTTAGTGAGTCGATTCATGCCTGGATTCCCCTCTAGATTCTTTGGTTTGAATTCGGTGTGAAGCTGGAAGCGCAGCGGCGCGTGAAACCTGGATTTCACCGCAAGCCCGGCCGGGAAAAACTATTTACGCAGGTCGGCTTTCGAGACAAAGGCATCCGCAAAGAAAGCCGTCCCCGGCAGGCCGCAGGTGGCCGTGAAATCGCGCCGCGCTGACTCTACCACGACCGGCGCGCCACAGGCATAGACCTGATACGACTGCATCGCCGGTACATCCTGCATCACGGCCTGGTGGACGAATCCGGTGCGTCCGCTCCAGCCACTGGCGGCATCGGCCTCGGACAGCACCGGCACGTATTCAAACCAGGGCAGGCTCGCCGCCCAGTCGCGGCACAGTGCATCGAGATACAGGTCGGCGGCACGGCGACCGCCCCAGTACAGGCGCATCGCACGCGTGCTGCCGGTGGCGATGGCCTCTTCCACCAGTGCCTTGACCGGAGCAAATCCTGTGCCACTGGCCAGCAGGATCACCGGCTCGCTGCCCTCGCGCATGAAGAAGCTGCCGGCTGGTCCTTCGAGCGAAAACTGCTGCCCCGGCTGCATGCCGTTGAAGAGGCGGTCCGTAAACAGTCCGCCGGGCAGGTGGCGTACATGCAGCTCCAGCACATCACTACCGTCCCTGGCATAGGTCGCCATGGAATAGCTGCGGCGCTGGCCGTCTTCCAGCAGCAGATCGATGTACTGGCCGGCGCGATAGGACAGCGGCGCTGCACAGCGCAGGCGCAGGATGGCCACGTCCGGGGCTGCGCGTGTGATGTTTTCCAGCGTGGCCTGCACTGGCTGCAATGCCGGTTCGGCGCTGGCGATGGCGGCTGCGTCGCCCTCCCCGCCCACGCCAATCTCGACCCGGCCTGCAACCACGCGCACCGGGAAGCTGCGCACCGCCTCGGTCACCGGCGCACAGCGCGGTGCACCGCTGCGTATGTCGAACAGCCCCTGGTGCAGCGGACACTCGACACAGCCATCTTCGACATAGCCATCGGAGAGCTTGGCATTGCCGTGGGTGCACAAGTCCTTGAGCGCAAAGATTTCCTCGCCCAGGCGGAACACCGCCACCGCCTGGCTGCCCGCGCGGGCCGCAGCCACTTCGCCCTCGGCGAAATCATCGGCATGGCCGACATCGAACCACTCGCTCATGGCCGCCTCAGATCGGAGTGGCCAACAGGGTCGCCACGCGCAGCGTGTCGTAGATCACGCGGCGGCGGGCATAGCGCCAGCCGGCCTCGGTCTTGACCACGCGGTCCTCATAGCGGCCGGCCTGGTAGACGAAGGACTCGCCGTTCTGCAAGGTCTGCACCACCACGTAGCTCGATTGCGCATCCACCGAACCGTCGGCGTTCTGCGTGAACACCAGCCCGGAAGTCATGTGGCGATAGGTGTGCGCCTCGTAGATGTTGGCGTGGCGCAGCGAGAGCACGCGATCCTGCAGCATCTTCTTGCTGTCGCAATGGATGATGCCGATGGGCAGGCCGGCATCGGCGTTCTCGCGCGGCACGATTTCATACAGGCAGTCGTCGGTGAAAAACTCCGGCCACTGTTCCAGGCGGTCGTTGTCGAGCGCATGCACGTAGCGCTCCTGCAGTTGGTGCAGCTCGAACCACAAGCTCATCTGTTCCATGTTTTGCATCTGCTTTGCCTCGCTCATGCCTTCTCGATGGACGGGAAGCCCATCAGTTTCTGGTAGCCCATCCAGAACTTGCGGATCAGGCTTTCGGTAATCAAAGTGTCTTCCTGGTCGGGGTTGTCGCGCGCCATGTCAATCACCGAGCAGTGGTCGGGATCGCGTGCAGTGCCACGCTGCACCAGTTCGGTGGCCTCGGTGTCTTCCATCGAGATGTAGCCGGCCGGGCCCACCAGGTTGGCCTGCTTGATGCGCAGCGCGCGCAGCTCGGGGGTGTCGTCCTCGTAGCCGAAGAAGTGGAAGACCAGTTCGAAGTTGCTCGGTCCCTTGGGCAGCAACTGGCGCGCCACCAGGGTGTTATGGATCTGCTGCACCACCAGCTGCGGGAAGATGGGCTGGATGTGGTTGGTGGTCAGTTCCTCGAATTCCTTGATCTGGCCCAGCACCGACGGATCCTGCAGCGAGAAGCCCTCGTCGAAGGAGCGGATCTCCTGCTGCTTGTAGGCATCCGCCGTCTCCACTTCATTCTTGGTGGCGGTGATGATGCTGTGCAGGCCATGATGCTTGTCGGCCAGCGAGCGCGCCTTCATGCCCACGCGGAAGATGTTGAAGGTGGTGTGGAACAGGTGCAGCAGGCTGGCGTGATACGGGTCCTTGACGTTTTCCAGGTAGAGCTTCCAGTTCGACTTGGAATACTGGCGCGTGCAGCCGAGGTAGACGATGGGCTTGTGGAAGATGCGGTCGATCCACGGGCGCATCTCGGCGCCGATGTAGTCCGGCAGCGATTCCACGGTCTCGCTGAAGGTGGCGAAGACCAGGCCCTTGTAGCTGTCCACGCGCAACTGGCGCAGGCCGTGGCACTTGGGATCGAAATCCTTGGCCATGCCGGTGGCGCCCTTCTGGCCACGGCGGAAAGGTACGCCCAGCAGGTTGCCGCGCGAGTCGAAACTCCACTGGTGATAAGCACAGCTGTGCGAACTGGCATTGCCGCGCGGGGTGCGGCAGACGATGGCGCCACGGTGCGAACACTTGTTGACCCAGGCGGCCAGGGTGCCATCTTCAGTGCGGGTGACCACCACCGGGGTGTCGCCGACGAAGGTACTTTTGTAATCGCCGTTATTGGGAATCTCGGCTTCCAGCGCCAGGAAGCTCCATGTCTCGCCACGGTAGATGCGTTCCTGCTCCAGGTCATAGACCTCTTTGGAGCTGAATACCTTGTAAGGAGTGCGCGCACCATCGGTGCGGGGGAATTGCACCAGCGGTGCATAGCCTTGCTGTTCGAGTTCGGTGGATGTGCTCATGCGACGGTCCTCATCGTTGGATGCCAGGCGGGGCCTGGACGATGAGCCATCTTAGGCAGACTGCGCAAGGACGAATATCCGCCATTTGCATAGTTGCGGGGCAGTCTTGTCCGTTTTTTGCATACCCTCCACGTTATACCCAAAAGGTATGCAGCATGCCCGAATCGGTCTTGGACACCCGGGCGGCTTTGTTCCTATCATCCATCCCAAGTCAGACATCGTCAGTTTTCGCCCTCTTCTTTTCTACGGACTGCATCTTGAATTCCACCCTGCCCGCCACCTCCATCGAAACCGTCGAGGTCCTGCTGCTGGACGTTCCCACCATCCGCCCGCACCGCCTGTCGATGACCACCATGCACCGCCAGACCCTGGTGCTGGTGCGCATCACCGGCAACGATGGCGTGGCCGGCTGGGGCGAGGCCACCACCATCGGTGGCCTCGCCTATGGCGAAGAAAGTCCGGAAAGCATCAAGGTCAACATCGACACCTACATCACGCCGCTGCTGCTGGGCGCCGATGCCAATCAGGTCGCCGCACGCATGCATCACATTGCCGAGCATGTACAAGGCAACCGCTTCGCCAAATGCGCCATCGAGACCGCGCTGTCGGATGCACTGGCGCGCCGCCTGGGCGTGCCCCTGTCGACGCTCTTCGGTGGCCGGGTGCGGGAAAGCCTGCCGATCGCCTGGACCCTGGCCAGCGGCGACACGGCGCGCGACATCGAGGAGGCCGAGAAGATGCTGGCCCAGCGCCGCCACAACATCTTCAAGCTCAAGATCGGCGCGCGCACCGTGCAGCAGGATTGCGCCCACGTGGCCGCCATCAAGCGCGCCCTCGGCGAGCGCGGCAGCGTGCGGGTGGATGTGAACCAGGCCTGGACCGAGACCGAGGCCATGCTGGGCATGCAGCTGCTGGCCGATGCCGGCGTGGACCTGGTGGAGCAGCCCATCGCCGCCAGCCATCACGATGGCCTGGGCCGCCTGCGCCAGAAGAACCGCATCGCCATCATGGCCGACGAAAGCCTGCATGGTCCGCAGGATGCCTATCAACTGGCCCGCGTGGGTGCAGCCGATGTATTCGCCGTGAAGATCAATCAATCCGGCGGACTGGCCGGTGCGCAACAAGTCGCGGCCATCGCCGCTGCAGCCCAGGTCGAACTGTATGGCGGCACCATGCTGGAAGGCGCCATCGGCACCATGGCCTCGGCCCAGTTGTTTGCCACCTTCGGCACCCTGGCCTGGGGCACCGAACTGTTCGGACCGCTGCTGCTGACCGAAGAAATCCTGGCCACGCCGCTGCGTTACCGCGACTTCGCCCTGGAACTGCCGACCGGCCCCGGCCTCGGCATCACCCTGGATGAAGATCGCGTCAACGCGCTGCGCCGCGACCGCAAGACCCCGCTGGTCTCCGTGGCCTGATCCATCGGCCCGGACCAACCGCACTCACCCCCACACATATCCAACCAGAGACAGGAGAGACAACGTGGACAAGAAAGCCATCGACGCCGTACTGCAAAAAATCGAAAGCACCGAACTCGCGGAGGGCAACCAGCGTGTCAAGACCATCGTCAACCGCCTCGTGCGCGACATGTTTTATACGATTGAAGAGCTGGATGTGCAGCCGGAAGAATTTTGGGCTGCCGTGGATTATCTGACCTCGGCGGGCAAGTCGGGCGAGTTCGGCCTGATCGCCGCCGGCCTGGGCTTCGAGCACTTCCTCGACCTGCGCATGGATGAAGCCGAAGCGCGCCGTGGCGTGCAGGGCGGCACCCCGCGCACCATCGAAGGACCGCTGTACGTGTCGGGTGCGCCCGAGCAGAAGGGCTTTGCGCGCATGGACAAGGACCCGCAGCCGGGCGACACCCTCTTCATGCAAGGCCAGGTCTTCGACGAACACGGCAAGCCGCTGGCCAATGCGCTGGTGGAAGTCTGGCACGCCAATCACCTGGGCCGCTATTCCTTCTTCGATCCGGACCAGAGCCCGTTCAACCTGCGCTGCTCCATCCGCACCGACGAACAAGGCCGCTATCGCTTCCGCAGCCGCGTGCCGGTCGGCTACAGCGTGCCGCCGGGTGGCGCCACCGACCGCCTGCTCAACAAGCTGGGCCGTCATGGCAGCCGTCCTGCGCACATCCACTTCTTCGTCACCGTGCCGGGCTATCGCAAGCTGACCACGCAGATCAACATCGCCGGCGATCCGTACCTGTGGGATGACTTCGCCTTCGCCACCCGCGAAGGGCTGGTGCCGGAACTGAAGCACGTCACCGATCCGGCCGAGATCCGCAAGCATGAAGTCGATGCGCCCTTCTATGCCATCGAGTTCAACTTCAACCTGCTGCCGGAACAGAAGGACCTGCCCAAGGCCGATATCAATCGTCCGCGTCTGGCCGCGTGATCCTGCGCTGAACTGAACGACCACGGGCCATGCGATTGCATGGCCCGTGTGCATTGCATCTCGCCCTTCGGAGGTCTGCGATCAGGCGTACTCCTCGGCATGCATGCGCGCAATCGAGGCCGCTGTCGACCGTAATGTTTGCAGCAACAGCGAGCGGTCATTGGCGCGGAAATTCATGATCACCGGCGAATGCACGCCCTTGTTGGACAGCGGCCGGTACACCACATCTGAGCGATGCAGCCCCTGCACCGAACGCGGCACCAGGGTCACGCCCACGCCGGCGGCGACCAGGCCGATGGCGGTCTGCATCTCGTTGGCTTCCTTGACGATGGCCGGCCGCAGGGCGCGGCTGGAAAAAATGTCCAGCACCTGGTCCGCATAGCTGGGACGGGGCTTGGCCGGATAGAGAATGAAACGTTCCTCGGCCAGCTGCGCCAGCGTCACCTTGCTGCGCGCCAGCAGCGGATGGCCCAGCGGGAACACCGCCACCAGCGGTTCTTCCACGATGGTCTCGCAGAGGATGTCAGGGTCGCTGATGGGCAGGCGTCCGAAGCCTACATCGATGCGTCCGGACTTGAGTGCCTCGATCTGTTCCATGGTCACGATCTCGGAAAATCCGATTTCGATGTCCGGCATGTCGGCGCGGAAACGCTTGATCATCTCCGGCAGCAAACCATACAGCGCCGAGGGCACGAAACCGATGTTGAACCAGTGCTGCTGTCCGTGGGCGATGACGCGCGTTCCTTCCTCGATCTGTTCCAGCCGGGACAATACCTGCAAGGTCTGTTCATAGAAAAACTTGCCTGCCATGGTGAGCGCAATCGGACGCGAGGCGCGGTCGATCAGCTCGGCCCCGAGCATTTCCTCGAGCTGGCGGATCTGCCGGCTCAGGGGCGGCTGGGCGATGTGCAGCAATTCGGCCGCACGGCTGAAACTGAGCGTGCTGGCGACGGCATTGAAATACTTGAGATGACGCAGTTCCACTATACCTCCGAGGCATACCATGATGCTGATTTGATATTGTACGTTCACCCGGCAAACGCATAGAATCGGCGATCAGCCGGCCGCAGAGCCGTGCCCCACAGCAACGAGGCCCGCGTCCACGGCAGCAGGGTCCGACCAGAAGACCGTAGAGGAGACCGACATGATCCACCCCGCCCATGCTGGCGCGCTTTGTTCTGCGCACCGCCGACGAGCTTCCATCCCGGGCATGAAACTTGCACTTGCATGACGCTGAACGCAGCCGCCGCTGGCTGAGGGAAAGCAGACAGCGCGCACTTCGTTCGCATCGTCCATGAAGGTGCATGGCAGACCGGCTCCCGCGCCGTCTGCACGCAGCCGCACCCCACCCCGGTACCACCGCTCTTCCGCCACCGGCCCGTGCGGAAGGGCAGCGTTAAGAGGTTAACATGCTCAACACTGTCCATGCGCTCAGTCTGGAGCCCTTGTATCGTCGCCGCGTTTTTCACTCCACCCGCAAGGTCGACTGTCACGCCCAGGTCGCCAACGAACTCGCGGAACATGACCTGTTCTGGAAGGGCGACGATGTCGATACCGTGCTCTTCAAGGCGGCAATCCAGCAGTTGCAGATCTTCATGCTCAAGTATGGTGCCGAGGTCGTCGTGCGGCCGCGCCTGTTCAATGGTTTTGCGCTGGTCCACATGACGCTCTCGGGCAGCGCCGAGATCGAATCCGATGGCCGCAAGGTGTGCATCCCGCAAGGCCATACGGCGCTGATTGCACCAAAGAAGAATCTGCGCCTGTGGTGGCAGGCAGGCTCCGAGCAACTGATCCTGAAAGTGCCGCTGGCCCTGTTCGAGGAATTGCGTGCGGTCGGCCAGCGCGGGCCGATGGAGGTTCCCTCGGTGTTCCTGCTGCCGCAGCAGGCCGCGCCTTATTGGGACTTGCTGATCCAGTCGCTGCTGCGCGTGCTGGCCCTGCCCGGCCAAGGGGCCGGACAGGGAGAATGGGTGCAGCACTTCGAACGCAGCGCTGCGCAATTCCTGCTCTCGCAACTGACGTCCACGGTGGAGCCCGTGCATGCCGCCAGCAGCGGTCAGCGTGCGGCCAGCGAATCGGCCGACAGCCTGGTCGGTGCCGGCAAGCTGCAGCGCCTGGACATGCTGGAGCGCTACATCCGCAGCCGCCTGTGCGCGCCGCTGGCGCTGGCCGACCTGGCCGGTGCGGCCGGCGTGAGCGTGCGCGCGCTCAATGCGCTGTGCCACCAGCAATATGGCGTGGCGCCGATGGACCTGCTGCGCAACATCCGGCTCGATGCCGTGCGCGAGCGCCTGCTCACGCATCCCGGTGCCAACATCACCGATACCGCCTTCGAGTTCGGCTTCGGGCATCTGGGACGGTTCTCGGCTTACTATCGCGAGCGCTTTGGCGAATTGCCCAAGCAGACGCGCAGCGTCACGCGCTGATTTTTTGGCCCTGCACCACGCGACGGCATCCTCGCCCGTTCTTGCACCAGCGCGCAGCAAGGCTCACACCGCGTGCCTCCCTTGTGAAAAAAACGGGAAAATCCGCGGCTGCATGATGCAGGCGGCGGATATTTTTTGGTCAATTCCTTCACCAAGATCGCCGCAACAAGCATGGGCATGCGCATATCCACGCACGCTGCCTGTCGGGAAATTCATCCGTGCTTGTTACCACCCCGCTTCAGGATCTGCAGAGCGGCCATTGTGGTGTGCACAGCCCCGAACACTCAATCGACAGAAAATGTGGGATGAACATGAAGAACTTGTTCGCACTCAGCTAGCAGACTCCATGGCCTGCATCCATTCCCTGCAGGCCGTCAGCGCCGAGGGCTCGCCCGCCGTGATGGCGTGCTGGAGTTCGACACTGCGCGCGGCCAGGTCATCCAGCCCCATGGCTTGCAGTCCACCCTGCAGGCGATGCAGGATGCGCAGCACGCGTTCATGCTCATCGCGATCGATGGCTTGCTGCAGCTTCTCTTTTTCTGCCGGCCAGCTCTGCCGGAATGCCTCCCGCACTACCCGTTCAAACGGATCGACCGGCACCGTCTGCACTGCCTGCAACGATGGCGCAGGCACCGTGCGCACCGTGCGCACCGTGCGCACCAGGCGCGCCAGGATCTCCTGCATCTGCTGCAGCGAGGCTGGCTTGATCAGAAGAGCATCGAACAGCGCTGCCGGCAGTTGCCCCAGACTGCCCGGCCCCGCCGCCGTGGTGGCGATGATGCGGGCGTGCGGCTGCTGCTCGCGCACGCGCGTGGCCAGCGCCACGCCATCCAGACCGGGCATGCCGAGATCGGTGATGAGCACATCGGCCGGGTGCGCCTGCCATTGCGCCAGTGCATCCAGACCATCGCGGGCCAGCCGCGGAGAGGCGCAGCCCAGCGCCTGCAATTGTTGCTGCATCAAGGTCAGGTTCACATAGTCATCCTCGACCACCAGCACGTCGAGTCCGGCGGCCACACTGACGAGTTCTGCCACCGGTTGCGGCTCCACAGCAGCAGGCTGGCTGGCCAGCGCGCGCAGCCAGTCGTGCCGGTCGAAGGCGCTGACCTGTTGCCAGCCAGGCGCAAGGCTGGCGCGCATGGCCACGTCAGGACAGATCAGCACGGCCGGCACGGACTGGTGTTGCGCGCAGGCGATGAAATCATCCACGCAATCCGGTGCGACCAGATGGATCACAGCGCCGGGCGCACTGGCGCTGTCACGCCGCGCTGCACCCCACGCGGCGAGATAGTCGCGGAGCGTGGCTGCCATGTCCGCATCGTGACAATGCAATGCCACGGTCTTGCCTGCCAAGGGGCGCGAGACCGGCAGCGTGCCGCCTCCCTCCACCAGCGCCAGCGTGATTTCCGCACCGAAGACGCTGCCCCGGCCCGGCTCGCTGTCGAGGGTGATATCGCCTCCCATCAGCTCGGCCAGGCGGCGGCACAGCGACAAACCGAGACCGGTGCCGCCGAAGCGCTGGCTGATGCTGTCATCGGCCTGTTGCAGCGACTTGAAGATGCGTTGCCGGGCACTGGGCGAGACGCCGATGCCGGTATCGCTGACGTCGAAGCGCACCACCATGCGCGCCGGTTCGCGGCGCAGGAGCCGCACCGACAAGCGGATGCGCCCCTGCGCAGTGAACTTGACGGCATTGCCGACCAGGTTGTGCAGGATCTGCATCAGCCGCCGCGGATCGCCCAGCACCGGTGCTTCCAGTGCCACGGCGGGCAGGCAGGAGAAGGCCAGTCCCTTGTCCAGTGCCAGCGGTGCGAACAGCTGCGCGCACTCTTCCAGCAAGTCGTTGAGCTGCAGCGTTTCCGAGGCCAGCGTGATGGATTGCGATTCGATCTTGGTGATGTCGAGGATGTCGTTGACCAGCCCCATGAGCATGTCGAAGGCATGACGGATCAGCTCAATGCGTTGCCGCTGCGGCAACGACAGCTCTTCCCGCGCCAGCAGCTCCATATGCCCGATGGCGCCATGCAGGGGCGTGCGGATCTCGTGGCTGACCTGGGCCAGGAACATGGACTTGGCCTGGTTGGCGCGGTCGGCCATGCTCTTGGCTTCGCGCATGAGGGCTTCGTGCGCCTTCTGCATGTTGAGATCGATCATGCCCAGCAGCAGCACATCCTGGCCCGAGAAGCGGGTGCGCGACCAGACCGCGCCCAGATGGCTGATGCCGCCATCGCGCAGCGGCAGTTCGGCTTCGATCATGGCCTGGCGCAGATTGTCGCCGACCCGCACTGCGGTGAGGATCTGCGCGTAGAAGGCCGCGCAGGGCAGCGCCGACTGCTCCAGCATGCGCGAAGCCACCGCATTGCGCAGTACCACTTCGCCCGAGCCGGGCGCATAGACGGCGATGCCGACCGGCAGGGTATCGATGATGGTCTGGCTGAACTGACGGCTCTCCACCATGGCCAGCGCCTTCTTCTGCAGCGGCCCGATCACGCAGCGGTCGAAATACAGGGTAGCGACCCAGACGAAGAGCAACGCAAACAAACCCCAGACGGCCCCCGTCGTGAAGTCGCCCTGCAAGCCGGCCAGCACGTCGCGCCAGGTGAAGGTGAGCACCACCACCCACTCCGGCCCCTCGATGGTCTGGGCAATGAAGAAACTGCCGTCATCGTGGAAGTGGCCGACGTGATCGTGCGGATCGGTGGCATGCCGCACATGCTCCTGGATGTGGCGCATCAGCAGCGGATTGACGTGTGGATCGGGGCTGCTCAGCAAACGTGTGCTGCCCTGCCCTTCAAACACCATCAGGCCGGGCATCTCTTCGTTCTTCATGAAGAACTGGCGGAACTGGCTGGCCGGCACCGAGAACACGGCCGTTGCCTGATCGCCCTTGTCCAGCGCAATGCGCACGGCCAGCCGGGTCACGGCCGAGCGCTGCAGCGGTGCGCTCAAGGCCGGACTCATCCACAGCACGCGCTGCCCGGTGCTGCCCTGGGCGCGCGCCGCCCGTTCGCGCTCGGCGGCGAAGGCCGCATCGACCGGCGCGCTGATGGCGCTGATGTAGGGCGAGATGCCGAGCCGGCGTACCTCTTGCTCTTCCGCGCCGGACAGCGGCGGCGAGACCGCCAGGAAGCCGGCCTCGGCGGTATAGATGAAGCCGTCCAGCGTGACACCGGGCTCGGCCGGATTGAACATCGGCAAGGCCGAGGCTTGCCGCAGCAGGAGCAGCAGCGTGGCCAGGCGCAGGCGGTCGGCGGCGGTGTCACCGCGTATCACGAGGGAAAAAGGCACCACCGTCAGACTCTCGGGACTGCGGGTGATCTCGCCGGGATCCACGCGCTCGCTGTAGGTATCGAGCACCATCAGTTCCTTCTTGTAGAGATGCTGCAGGCGGGCATACATCTCGGCGAACTGGACCACCCGCGCGGTGAGGCGATCGACCTCGGACTTGATCTGCTCGCGCTTGCTGGTGAAGCTGCCGATCTGCCGTTCGCGGAATTGCGTGAAGGCGCTGTAGCCCAGAAACATCACCGCGCAGACGATGGCCACCGACAACAGCGTGGCGCAGCCATACAGGAGCCGGCGATAGTAGCGCTCCGACAGGGCAAGGATCTGGCGCGGCATCGCGGCTCTCAGTGGCCCAGGTTCTGGAAGATCCGGCTCAGTTCGACGTCATTGCTCACCCCCAGCTTCTTCATGGCCGCCACCTTCTGGTTGCTGATGGTCTTGGGACTGCGGTTGAGGCGCTCGGCGATGTCGCTGATGGACATGCCCTGGCAGATCATGCGCGCCACCACCAGCTCGCGCTCGGACAACTGGGCCAGCCCGGTCTGGCGTGCGTTGACATTGAACAGACTGCCCAGCAAGGCCGACGACAGCGACTGCGGCAGATAGACCTGGCCGTGATGGACGCTGCAGACGGCTTGCGGCAGGTTGACGAAATCACTGCGGTTCTTGCCGATGAAACCGGCCGCCCCCAGCTCCAGGGCGCTGGAAATGATCTGCGGCTGGGCATGGGCACTGAGGAAGATCACCTTCATCGCCGGATGCTGGCGGCGCAGGCGCTTGAGCAGGTCCAGCCCGTCGGCCTGGGGGTCATCATCAAAGGCATAGTCGCACAGCAGTACGTCCACCGGATCACGCTCCAGGCAGCTCATCAGCTGCGCGATGCTCTCGGCCGAGAAGGCCAGCGCCAGGTCGGCGCAGGTGGCCAGGATGGCTTCGATGCCCCGCAACACGACCGGATAATCATCTGCGATCCCGACCCGTATCAATGTCCCCTTGGTCGCCATGTTGGCATTCCCTTTCCGCGCTGCTCAGTTGGTGGCCGCCTGGTCCCGGCGGCGCTGCATCTGCCGGAAGAACTCCGGCATCGCCAGCGGCCTGGCGAAATAATATCCCTGGAAACGCCGCACCCCCATCCGGCGCAAGCGCTGCCACTGCCCCCGGGTCTCGATGCCTTCGGCGGTGACGGTCGCATCGAACTCGGCGGCCAGGCTGACGATGGTTTCGATGAGGCGACTGTACAGGGAATTGCCCTGCATGGCAGCAACAAACGATCGATCGAGCTTGAGGCAACTGACGCGGCCACAGGCCAGCTGGTGCAGGCGCGCGTCGCCGATGCCGAAATCATCCAGGGCGATGGCGATATCGGCCCGCTCGCACTGGGCGAACAGGCGGCGGCAGCGCTCCGGTCCGAGGTCGGCACCGCGCTCGGGCATCTCGATCATCAGCTGCAACTGCGGCCACGGCAGGCGGCGCAGCAGGGCCTGGCACTGGGCCACCAGCGACTCACCCTGCAACTGCTCACCACAGGCATTGAAGGACAGCACGAAGGGCTGCCCCAGGCAGGCGGGTGCGCTACCCCACGCCGCCCGCACCTGATGCAGCATCTGGCGCGTGGTGGCAGCCAGCAGGCCCTCCTCGGACAAGCGCTCCAGAAAAACCGCCGGTGCCAGCACACCGGCGTGCGGATGCTGCCAGCGCATCAGGATCTCGGCCCCCTGCCAGTCGCCGTCCTCGCCGACGATAGGCTGCAGGAAGGGCTGGAACTGACGGCGACGCAAGGCCAGCAGCAAGTGCCTGCGATCCATGGGCGGGACGGCGGCAGAGTGGGCGCATTGAGCGGCGGCATGCATGGGAATTTCCTTCATGGCAGGTTGGGCGGCATCAGGGACCTTGCGTGCTCGCTGGATCGCCCGTCGTCATCGATGAGCTGGAAGCTCAGGCGCGGCTGCTGCCACGGCAGGGTGGCATCGTCCACGGGCAGCACGAAGACCTGTTCGCCATAGGGCGGTGCCATCTGGTCGGGGGCGGCGCGCGGCACCAGTTCGCGGCGACCGTCGCTGACCCGCAGGCTGGCAAGGGAAGCAAAATATGGGCTGTCATTGCGGCAGACCAGGACCCATTGCCCGGCTTGCCATTGCAGCCGGAAGTGCAGCGCATCGCTCCACTGCGGCCCCGGATCGGCAAGGCCGTGGGGACGATGGAACACCTTGATCTGGGTGTTGAGCCCGAGCAGCAAGCGCGGCGCGCTTGCCTGCGGCGCATCCGCCAGCAGGGGGATCTCGTAGAGATTGAGCCAGAACACCGATTCGCGATCGGTCGGCAGCGGCTCGCCGGTGGTCAGCACCCGGACCTGGCCGATGGCCTGCGGCGACAGCCGCTGTACGGCAGGCAGGACGAACAGCGCAGACTGGACCGTGTCCGGTGCCTGGCTGCCCTCGCCCTGGTCTACCCAGCTCTGCACCACCACGGCATGCGGGTTGGTGTTGGCCAGGCGCAGGCTGAGTTCGCGCTCTCCCTGGCTGAAGACCAGGCGCGTGCGCTCGGGCATGAGCCCGGCCTCGGCTCGCGTGCAGCAGAGCAGCATGGATAGCAGCACCCAGCGCGCCAGCCGAGCGATCCGGCAGCGGCTCATTGCGGCGCTCCCGGTAGGCGCGGTTGTGCGGCCTCTGCCGGCAGGAACTCGGCACGGCGGGGTGCGGCCACGCAGGCCGCTTCCAGCCGGATCAGCTCCTGCGCCAGATCCTGCCCCTGCAGATCGTAGCGCGCGGAACAACGCTCCTGCTGGCCGTCGCCCCAGCGCACCAGCAGCTCGCCCTGCAGCTGGTCCGTGCGCAGATAAGCCTGGCTGCCCTGCCCGACCATGCCGATCACGCCGCCTTGCGCATCGAGCACATCGGCTCCCATCGGCAAGGGCGAGGCGCCATCGCGTTGCAGGCGGATCAGCAAGGCGTGGCCGGTGCGCGTCCCGAAACTGAGCTTGAGCGTGGCCCCGGCATACGGGATGACGGTGCGCTGGCTTTCCAGCAATTCGGTCTTGTGGCGCTTGCCGCTGGCCGCCAGTTCGACCACGTTGCGATGATAGGGCGAGAGCGAGGGCAGCAAGGCGTAGCCGTGGCTGTCGATTACCGCCCCCTGGCCGTTGAAGAGGCGCGCACCTTCCGCCCCCTTGGCTTCGATCAGGGCAAAGGTATCGCCCAGATAGGGACCGAGGGTGATACCGCCGGCATGCACGGCGAGCGCGCCGCGCACGTTGCCGGCCACCTGCCAGTAGTCGCGCCCGTGCGTGAGATTGAGATTGAGGTTGGCCTTGGGCAAACGCGCGCCGAGGTTGCCGTTGACGCTGTCCTGCTGGCCGCCCGGCACATGGCTGGCCCCCACGCTGTAGCTGAGCTGGCGCTCGCCCGCCAGCATGCCGGACACCTGGGTCTGATAGAGGTCCTGGTCCGCCGCCCGGACCACCGACGTACTGGCGACAGGCCGCTCACCGCCCTCGCGCCCCAGCGGGATCGACAGCGACAGCATCAACGAGGAGCCCGGTTGCGCCACCGCTGCCAGCCGCCCGTCCAGATCATTGGCGGTCCGGGCCACACTGCTGACCTGCTGCCGCTGGAAGGCGAGGTTCAGGCTCACGCCGTTGCGCCACAAGGTCGAATACCCGAACTGCAATTGCGTGATGCGGCTGCGGTCATGGTGGAAGGTCTGGGTCAGGCCGGAGAGATAGAGCGAGCCCAGGCTCCCCAGTTGCTGGCTGAGCGAGAGATCGATGCGCGAGTGCTGCTGATAGCTGGTGGAACTGGCCAGCGAAGAGAATCCGGTACGCCGCACCTGGCGCTCGCTGATCACGTCGGCCAGTTCGCGGTAACCGGACGTGGAGTAGCGATAGCTGGCGATGGAGAACTGCGTGCCGGTGACATCGAAGGCCCGTGAATAAGACACGCCCATCATCCAGCCGCCACGCGCACCGCCACCGGTATCGGCATGCGAATAGTTAAGCGACAAGCCCAGCGAACCGGCTGGCCCGGCCAGGGTGGTGCCCAGCACCGCCGACTGGTATGCCGGCGCCAGGCGCAGTCCGAGGCTGCCGGTCATGCTGTTGCTCAGCCCGCGCTGGTAGAGCGCATCCACGAACGGCAAGCTGCTGTCGGTATCGCGGGTTCGGCCCAGTGTGACGCTGTAACGCTCACTGCCAGGCCGCATCGATTCCGGCAGCGCCGAGTAAGGCACGCTGAAGCGGGACCGGGTGCCATCGGCCTCGATGACGGTGACATCAAGATCGCCGTTGTAGCTGGTCGGATACAGATCGTCGATCACGAAACTGCCCGGAGCGACGGTGGTGCGGTAGATATCGCGCCCCTTCTGGCTGACGATGACCTGAGCGTTGCTGCGCGCAGTGCCACGAATGACCGGTGCATAGCCGCGCTGCGAATCGGGCAGCATGCGCTCGTCCGAACTCAGTTCCAGTCCCTGGTAGGCCAATCCCGACAGCAGCTTGCCGGAGGTATAGCTCTGGCCCACGGTCAATTCGCTGGTCCAGTCGGGCAAGGCGCGGCGGGCATAGGTGCGCACCGGATTCCAGCGCAGTCCGCTGCGGCTGTCATAGCCCAGGCTGCCTTGCTGGCGCAAACGCCACAGGCCCAGGTTCACGCCGCTGTTGGTAAAACCGTAGACCGAACTGCTGCTGGCCTGGGCGGTATGGGCGTAATACTGGCTGATGCTGTAGTTGAGGAAACCCATGCTGTCACCGGCATCGTAGAGCGCGGGGTCGATGTAGCCCCGCGCGACATGGTTGCGTTGCGCCTGCGGCAGGCTGACATCCAGCCGCAGGCGTGAGAGATCGAACACGGCCTGCGCCCCGGGCGCCAGCTCGTCGATGCGGGCGCACTCGCGCTGGCCCAGCTGCGCGACCAGATCCTGCCGCAGGTCGAGCAAGACGGCGTCCTCGGCCTTGAAGCAGGCCGCCGCGCCCATCCCTTCAACCAGGTCGAAGCGCAATGCGCGGCGGTGGCTGTAGCTGCCATTGACAAACACATCCACACTGTAGATGCCGGGCTCGACATTGCCCACGCGATTGAAACGTGACAGGCTGCCCTTGTTGATGGGCGAGGCCATCTCCAGCGATTCCAGGAATCGATAGCTGTTCTCCGCCGGGCCGGCCACGGCCACCGGCCAGGCCAGCAGCCCGGCCCCGAGCGACAGGACAGACCGGGCCACGCGCCGCAGAGGCGAGGGATGCACACTCACCGTGATCACCTCACTGCACGGAATAGTCGCGCGGCACTTCCACACCCACATCGTTGAGCAGACGCAGACGCATGCGCATGCCTGCACGGTCGGCCGGCACATGGTCCAGCGGCCAGCGCAGTTCCTGGAAAGGCCGGATCACCGTGGTCCTGGCCAGCGCTTGCGCCTGGTCACCCAAGACCAGATCGGCCTGTTGCACCATCAGGTGATAGCCACTGCCGTTGCGCACCACCATGCTGGCCATCCCGTCGCTGCTGTCGATGGCGAAGGAAAGCGCCGCGGGTGCGCGCGCCGCATCGGCCTCGCTGGCCAGGGCGGGGGGACGATAGAAGACTTTCATGCGGCTGCGCACGGTCAGCACCAGCTGATTGTCGTTGACCGAATCGGCCTTGAGGGCCGGCACCTGCAGGAAATTCAGAAAGAACAGCGACTCGCGGTCCTGCGGCAGCGCTGCGCCGATGTAGGAGAGCCGCACCACCTGGCCGCCATGCGGCTCGATGCGGAACACCGGCGGAATGACCAGGAAGGGCGAGGCCTGCCCATCGGGCCGGCCGGCGTGTCCATCATCCAGCCACAACTGGACCAGATTGGGATGATCATCAGGGTTGCTGAAGCGCAGCACCTGCTCGCCGGCGTCGGCCGGATAGATGACGCGCGTACCGAGCATGGTCACGCTGGCGCTGGCGTGCGCACTCAGCAGGAAGACCAGCAACATGAGGAGACCTGCGCGCAAGCTTGTTCTGTTCATGGCAAAAACGGAGATGCGCCGCCGGGAAATATCCCGGCAGCGACAGGGGTGAGACCAACGGGGAAACGGAAGTCCGCGCCCGGACAGGCGCATCAGAAGTAGTCGAGGGCGTACTGCACCGAGCCAATCACGGAGCCCGCTTCGGCCGCGCCGCCTTCGGCGACGTAGCGTACGGCAAAGGTATGAGAAGCACTGGTACTGCCGGCGGCGATCTCCAGCCCCTCGACCGACACGCCGCTGCCCCCCACCAGGCTGATCGGATCGCCGCCGACGCTCTTGCGCAATTGCAGCGCCACGTTCTTGGCGCTGCCCAGGTTGGGAATGTTGTTGCCGCTGGTGGCGGCGCTGGCCAGGAATTGCGTCTTGACCTTCAGTTTATCGGTGGCAGATGCCGTACAACCACTGACACTGACCACGAAGGGCGTCTCGCCCGCTGAAGCGCCTGTCGCCGCGAGGTCGCCGGTGGCCACCGTGGGCAGCAGCACCACCGGATTGGCCGCACCGTCGACCATCACCTGGCAGGTCTGGCTGTTGACCTGGCCACGGAAATTGATGGTACTGCCTGCCGCCAGTACCACCGACGGCGAGACCAGCAACAGAATTGCGAGATGCTTTTTCATTTTTACCCCCAAGGAGAATTCGGTCGATCCACGAAGAATGCCGACACCAACCGATGTGTCCGGCACCAGACGAATCATAGGCAGGCAGGTGGCGCAGCAGAATCGGCGCTCCCCCAAGCAGCCCTTGGCAATCGCTGATTCAGCAATGGGCAAAATCCCAAACGCGGGCATCGCCGCACAATGGGATTTGGCCCATGCACATTGCAGAGCTGGCCCATGTCGCGCACAGGTGCGCTTGCGCGAACATGCAGGGCTTCCCATCCTTGCCGGAGTTTTCCCTTGTCTGCTCGCCCGCCCGATCACGCCAGGCCCGGCGTACCTGCGCCCTGGGTCCTGCCCTGCCCTTTGCACCTGCTGCTTGCCTTGCTGGCGCTATGCCTGCTGTCGGTGCCGGCAGAGGCCATCTGCAAGCGCAACAATCGCATCGCCTATCCCTTTACGCCCTTGAGCGATGGCGGCTCGGCCCAGTTCTGGTTCGGCCGCATCAATCTCGCCAGTACCGTCCTGCAGCCGGCCGGCACACTGCTGGGAAGTGCGGTGGCGACGGCCGCCGAGGCCTCCGGCATCAGCGGCGATACGCTGCTGTGGACCTGTGATCTGGCCGATGCCGGACAGATATCCGAAGTGTTTTCCACCAATGGCGATGACCGCGTGGGCGGATTTGCCGAGATCGGCACGCAGGATGGCTTGCCGGGCTTCTACCGCACCTGGTTTCCCGGTGTGGCGATCCGGCTCACGCATCTGCGCTCAGGGAAGGTGTTTTCGCGCTATTACCAATCGGCCCGTCTTGAGAACTACGACGTCGATGAAGCCAGCAAGAAGATCCTGATCCGCGCCAGGCATCTCAGTCCGGTCAAGGCAGAGATCGCCCGTGTCTCCGATCTCAGTCCCGGCACCGGCACCAGCAACTGGTGCGGCGACCGCCCGAACAACCGTTTGCAGACGGCCGTTCCCTACCGCTGTCTGCAGCCCAATGGATACCTGATGTTGCGGGGTCCGGGGTACAACCGCGCCAGCGGCGACATGGATGATGATGGTGAAGATCACGCGACGCGCTTCCTCTTCTTCGGTGCCGCCAACGGCATCGCCTTCGGCATGCGCCAGGCGGCCACCCTGAGCGTGCTGCCCTCGTGCGTGGTGCAGAACGTGACGCCGGAAGTGGTTTTTCCGACGATCTCGGAAGAGGAACTCAACCAGGGCGAGACACGGCAGGTGGAATTCACGCTGGCCTTTCGCTGTGACGAGGGCGTCAATACCCGACCGCCGAACACCGCCGGCACTGACGACAACCAGACTGCCTTTGGCATTCAGGTCTCACCGGGCGCACTGGCGGCAGCGCGGCAGCTGGGGTATGTCAATCAGGATCAGGGCGTGCGGTATCTGCTCTCGGACTACTACGGCCTGGATCCTTCTCTGGCCAAGGGTGTGGGCATCAGCCTGAGCGACAGCGACAGCCAGCAGCCGATGCAATTCCTCAGCTCGCCGCTGGCCGGACAAGGTTTATCCAGACCGCTGCCAGCGGGCCGCAACGCCGGATGGTATCGGCTCGACGCCAGCAATGCGTCACGCTGCCTGCCGCCGGCGCCTGCTGCCCCCGCGTATCAGTTCACGGTAGAAAAGCGGCTGACCGCTACGCTGCAACGGCTGCCCGGGCAAGCCGTGGCAGCGGGACGGGTGTTTGCAACCGCCTATGTGATCGTCAAGGTGCAGTAAAGAAGGCAAGGAGACGATCTGGATGGACTCAATGCTGCCCCTCCGGACTGGCCGGGCCGCTTTTCTGATCAAGGCTGATGTGTTCGAGTCCCTCGCGTTCTTCATTGGCATTGCCCAGCCACTGCCACAGGAGATCTTTCTCGCTGATGCCGGGACGCTGACGGATGACATCCGGGAAGGGCATGCCCTTTCTCAGATACACCTGACGATCCCAGCGGTTGAAACTTTGATGTTTGGGATGATCTTCCGGTAGATAGGGTCGCCAGATGCCGCTGTGCGGACAAGGCGAATGGCTGCGGTAGCGGCGCTCGGTCTGGGGAATCTCTGCGTAACGCGCAACACGTCTTCGTACTCGGGGATCTTCGACCACCGGCGGCGGCGCGAGAAGATCGACCGGCATGCCAAGGTAATGAAACTGGATGCGGCCGTCCTCATCCTGCAAACCGGCGCGGCTGCGATCAAACAGTTCTCCCTGTTCATAACGCAAGGGCAGTTGTTCGGCGTTCCATGTGCGGTGGCGCTCCGTGATGGGGCGCATCAGGCGGGCCTGCCAGTACCCTGTTTCCGGAGCTGCGGTAGTTTCGAATTGCGGTGCAATCTGTCTCTGTGGGTGCGTCGGCAATTGCTGGCCATCCGGGATCCGTGCACGGCCGGTGCGCAGCCAAGCTGGATCGGGTATAGGGGGTGTAAGCCCTGCAGGCTTCTGCAAGATTGCCCTGGCAGCCTCAAGCAAAGTCTTGCGATCACCATTCCACATGGGCAGCTTGGCCGGAGGAAGGGGAAGTACCTTGTCGAGATTGGGGAAACGCAGGTCGGGGTTGCGCTGGAGTGCATCGGAGAAAATCCTGTAGCGGTCTTCACGGGCCTTGTCGATACCGATAACGGATAATGGGTCGCCATGTCGGAAAGCGCTAGCCAAAAATATTGCTGACAGGTAGCTACCGAGTCTTAAACCCTCCTGAAGAACAATGCGGGCTCGATCATTGTCCTGATCAAATTCAACGTTGTCGCCAACACTCGCGCCACCAAGATTGAAAGCAGCCTCGGCGTTCCCTTGATTCAGCCCGCATTCCAGCATCCTGCGCGCGATCGTGCGGTTACCCCAGAATGCTGGCGGGCTGTCATAAAGCGCATCCAGTTTTCCTCCCAAATACCCGAGCGCGCTGGGACTGCCCATCTCTGCGGCCAATTGCCAAAACGCATAGGCACGGCTGGTGTCTTGCTTCACACCTATTCCCTGTTGGTGGTAGGTGCCCATGACATCAAAGGCAGAGGGAATCCCCATCAACATGGCCCGTTCTATCAACAGCACTGCCCGTTCAGTATCCCGTTTCACACCTTGTCCGTGTGTGTACGCGCTGGCCAGATTCAGTATCGCTTTCCAATGGTTTCGATCAGCGGACTTTTCCCATAGAACCGCCGCTCCGGAATAGTCACGCTGATTCGGCCATAGAGACGGGCTGGTCAGAGCAAGTGCTTCTTGAAACCATTGCTCTGCTTCTTCCTCGATTGGCGGAAGAACATCTTCCTCATAGCGGCAACTGAAATCACTGCGGTGTGGATCAAATGCTCTTAAGGGCATGTTACGTGGCAAATTTTTCATCGGGTACGCACTCGTGTTGAGAAGAAGCATGCTTAACATCAGCGCCTTAAAAAGATAATTCATCATAGAACTAGGCCAAACGAGTTCTGCTCACGCGCTCATCCCTGAAAGGGAAAAGAAAGCCGATCGGTAGACCACCATTATTTTTCTTAAAGGCGTTCGCCTTCATCAGCTTGATCCACTCTTCAAACGTGACGGCGATCTCCCTCGGACTTCCCCCACCTCCATCCAGCATCCCTCCCGTATGCCTCCCCCAAACATGCCTCCTGACCTCCGCACTCAACACCGGATCATCGCAAGCCACATTCATCTCCGCATCCACTGCCATTGATCGCAAATTCAAATTCGCGCTGCCCACCGTCAACATCGCGTCGTCAATCACCATCAGCTTGCTGTGGATGTAGATCTCGCGGTACCGGTCCGCCATCGTCGGTGCCACGCCCTCTTTCAGCGGCGCTCGTCCTCGCCAATCATGGTCATAAGTCCATGAGGTGCCGACCAAGGTGCGTATGCCCAATCCATCCAGTTCCCGCGCCACGTCTTCTTTGCTGCCCACGGCAGCGGCACTTTGTCCTAGCGTCCCTTTTTTATCCTCTTCCACCAGCTTGTCCTGATTCGGCATGGAGTCCCCATGACCTAATGAGCGCACCGCGTCATACGTACGCGGCACCATCTGCGGAAGTTCCGGCGTCGGCATCACCACCATCACGTGAAGGTTGGGCAGATCGTCCACGCTCTGCCCCGCACGCTGCCACCATTCCATGAACTTGCGACGATCCTCCTTGATCTGCCGCACCCACGGCTCGTACTGGAAATACTGGTTTTCCACATACAGGTAATGACGTGCAAAGCTGCTGGCTTGCCGATACAGTCGTTGAATGCTCTTGTCATTTTCTTCCGGTTGAGTGCGGATGATCTGCGCATTGACGCTGCGTTCACCCTTCAGTGCGGCACACAAGCCAGGCGGCGGCTGGTGTACGTCGTGCGTGCGCGCGAGCGGTCCCCCTTTGCCTTTTGCCCGATTCCAGGCATCCGTAAAATTCTTGCTGATGCTGACCAACGCCTCCCCTTCGATGCGGCAAGCGTAATCTTGATAGGGCTTCAATCCGGGACGGCCATCTTCCGTACGCCCTTCCCATCCTTCGCCACGCCGCGGGTCGTGATACAGGTGTGCTTCCGTATCCCAATAATCGGTAACGGCATTGAGGCCCATCACATATCCCACAGCCTGCGCTCCTCCCTCATATTCATAGTCGATCAGGATGCTCTTCTGATGATCGGTGGCCACCAGCACCATCCCCGCCGTCTCCAGAAAGCTGCGCTTGCCCGCCTCCTTCTCCAGGCTGCCCCATACCGCACGCATATCGCCATCACGTACCCGCAAATTCAAATTCGGAATGGCGCCCGCTTCTGCCGCGCGATACCAGCTTGCGTTGAACACTTCACGCCGATCACGCACGGCCACAGGATCCGGCATGCCGCCCGCATCCGGCCGTATCACGCTGGCTTCGCCACGCATCGGCCCCTGCCTCTGCTCATAATCACTCGGCCGCTGGTAGCCCGGCATGTTGTGCGCCAGTGCGCTACCGATCACGCCATACCACGACAGCAAGCGCACCTGCACCGGCTTGCCCTCGTTGTAGCGGCCCGCTGCCACATCGCGCAACAAATCACCCCAGGTCTCACCACGTGGCCATGCTCCTGTGCCCCGTTCCAATTCCATGGCCGGATCGAAGCCCCAGCAGATGATCTCGACGCTATCTTTTGCGCGGCGGATGTCGTCGCAAATCCGTGCAAACGCCTGCTCGCCGCAATACAGCATCTGCAGCCGGTTACAGCGATGGATGGGACAGTCCTTGTCCTGCGCGCTTTCCAGCAACCATTGCGCGCTGCCTCGGCTGCGAGGATGTGCCTGGCTGAGCGGGACCGTGCTGGCCTGTTGGGTGGTGCTCATGAATCCTCTCTGGTGAAGTGCATCAAGTTCAGGCAAATGCAGACGCGCCGCTCAACCCTCGCGCATCGCCCGGTTGCGCTCACGATCGCGAGCATCGTCCTCGCGGGCGCGATAGCCTCGTGCAGCCAGTTGTGCGTCCATATCGTCCAGCCGCGCCCTGACCGGCAGCTCAAAGACATGGCCGTTGCTGAGCCTGACCTCATAGCTGGCCGTCTCCTCGTCCGTCACCGTAATCAGCACCTGGCCGTGGGCATCGGTCACACCCTCGGCGACCCGGTTGCCAGCTTTGAAGAGCTGATAGGGCTCATGCGCAAAGACCTTGCCCTGCACGGCGTGCGAGGTCAGCACCAAGGCCAGCCGCCGCTGCTGCTTCAGTTCGCCCAGGGCGGGGGGATCCGGTAAGACCGGGACCGGCCCGTTGACCGGACCGTCATGCGCATACCCGGCGGCATGGGCTCGCCATTGGCCCGACGTACTCTGTTCGATACCGCCGGCGTGCCAGCGCATGACGCTGCCGCCGCCATTGATGACGACCTCTTCCTTGGCCTCGATGCTGATGCGATTGGCCGTCTGCGTAATGTTCAGACGCGCAAGAATGTTCACGCTCGCGGCAAGCGCGGAAACGTCGATGTCACCGGCTGCGGCGACCAGCTTCATGCCCGCCTTGCAAGCGAACAGGCGCACCGCCTCGCGCACGCTGACCAGCAGGCTCTTTCCGGCACTCAGGCTGGCATGGCCACCACTGCTGATGGCCGTGTGCTGCTGGCTCAACAGATGCGTCGACCCTGCGGTGGCGGTCTCGATGCCCGCCGGACTGGCCAGTACCAGATGTGGAGCCAGAAATGCCGGAACGCCTTCTTCCAGCACCGCTCCCTTGGTCTGGCCCGCAATCGCAGCGCACTGCTGCTGCAGGATTTGTGCGACGTTCTCCTGCTCGCCCGCCATTTGTGCGCCAGCCTGCACGGCCGCCTGCGCCAGTTCGGCCTGCCATTGGCCGCCTCGTTGCAGATCGGCCGTCGTCTCTTCCATCGCGGTGAGCTGCCCTTCCGCTTCTGCGCACGCATGCGTCGTGAGCAACAGACCGCGTTGCGCCCGCAGCGCGCCGTGGCCATCGCTGCGCAATTCAAAGCCCTCGCCACGCGCCTCCTTGCGTCCCGCCTGTCCCTCGATGCGCGTCAGATGACCCAAGCTGAGCTGGCTGGCCAGATGATCACTGCGGATCTGGACCTGCATGCGCTCGCAGCTGTCATCGAGAATCACGTGATTGCTGCGGCCACCGGCCGCATTGCCGCCCTCCGGCGTCAGCTCACGGCTGCGCAATCCGCTCAAGGCTCGCTGCTGCGGCAATTCCCACGGTGGCATGTTGTCCTGGTTGTGGACGCAGCCGGTAACCAGCGGATGATCCGGATTGCCGTCCAGCCATTGCACCACCACCTCCGAGCCCACACGCGGATGCGAACTCCAGCCGCTGTGCGCACCCGCCCAATGGGTGGCCACACGGATCCAGCAACTGCCACTGCGTGCGCGATCCCAATGGAAGCGCACCTGGATGCGTCCATACGCATCGACGTGCAGACTCCCCTGCCCTTCCGGCCCGACCACGGTCGCCGTCTGCAATGCCAGCAGCGTAGTGGATTGGCTGTCAAAGCCCGGGCCCGGCCGCCAGAGCGTGTCCCACGGCAGGCAACGCAGGCGGTTCGCGTAGCTCGCCGGCACATCTGCATCCTGCAGGTAATTGTTGCTGGCCTCATGGACCACCTCCAGGATCACGAACTGCGGATCGCCAGCCTTCGCGTGAAAATGCTCCAGCAGCCGAAATCGCCGCCCCGGTGCCACTTGCCGGTGATTGCCCTGCGCCTCGAAAAGCAGACTGCCGGCCTCGATCTCCTCCATGCGCCGACGGGCCAGCCGGTCGCCCTCCAGGAAGGTGCGAAAGCCATCATGACCGGTGTACTGGTGGATCTCCTTGCGTGCGATCTCGCCCTGTTCCACCACCGTCATGATCTCCACATGACGCGGCGATGGCTGCTTGAAATCGAACCCGCTCACCGCTACCTGCGCTGTCGTCCCCTGCTGCACGACCTGCCATTGCGCGATGGCGTCTTCGTCCTCGGCTCCTCCCGCGCTATGGAAACGGATATCCGCAGAAGACCCCTCAATCGCCTCCGCGCGGGTACTGTCATCGCAGATCACCAGCGTATGGCCCTGCGCCGTATGCTCGTACCAGTAGCAATAGCCTTCGGCCTCCCAGCGCCGGGCGAGGTAGTTGTGGTCAGTCTCTTCCCACTGCGTGCAGAGTGAGCTCGGAACCTCCTCCTCGCTTACCTGCCAGCGCCAGTGCGCCAAGCCGGCATAGTCCCGCAAGATCGATTCGGTCTGCTGTTCAATGGTCTGGTCATGGAACAGCCGGCAGTTCCGCCGCAGATGCGCGTAATGCAACCATGGCACCAGCACCGCTTCATAGAAGGCAATCCCGCCATCGGTCCTCACGAAGCGAAACGACATGACATGCCCGGTGAAAGGACGCAGGCTCCCGTCGGCCGTCACCAAGGAAACGCACAGCAGCTTGCCCAGCAGACAGGTCAACGGAATCGCGGCCTCGTCGCTGAGCAGCTCCAGCACGAAACGAAAATCGCGCGACATCGCCTCGCTGCCCTCGAAGCGGTTGATCACCAGCGCACAGGCAGGCGCATCGTCATGCGGAAAGGAAAGTCGCAGCAGGCGACGGGACTGCGGCTGCCGCAGCAGCGAATCGAAGAGGCTCATGAGCAGGCAGCACCAGCGAGATGAACGAGCGCGCCAGTATCGGCGTGTCGCCATTGGCCGACACGGATCGCCGCGATCTTTGCAGTGACTGCCGAAACTATTCGATGCCAATGACAAGCGCACCATAGGTCGCATGACATCCAGCACAACTGCCTTGCTGCCTGCGAATCAGTACATCGTCACCAGCATCGGCATTGGCCTCGCCTGCATATGCTTATGAGAAAACATTTCTTGGCACCGGATGCAGGCTCGCGCTAGCGTGGCGCTTGGGCTTCCCCCTGCTTTGCGCATTCCATCCAAGACAAAGAGAGACAACATGCCAGACAACCCACAATGGAAATTCGAAACCCTCTCCGTCCACGGCGGCTACGATCCTGACCCGACCACGCGCGCCGTGGCCGTGCCGATCTACCAGACCGTGGCCTTCGCCTTCGACGATACCCAGCACGGTGCCGACCTGTTCGACCTGAAGGTCCAGGGCAACATCTATTCGCGCATCATGAACCCGACCCAGGACGTGCTGGAAAAACGCCTGGCCGCACTCGAAGGCGGCATCGCCGCGCTGGCCCTGGCCTCCGGGCAGGCCGCCGTGACCTACGCGATCCAGACCATTGCCGAAGCAGGCGACAATATCGTCTCGGCCTCCACCCTGTATGGCGGTACCTACAACCTCTTCGCCCACACGCTGCCGCAGTTCGGCATCCAGACGCGCTTCGCCGATCCGCGCCAGCCGGAGTCCTTTGCCCCGCTGATCGATGAGCGCACCAAGGCCATCTTCATCGAATCCATCGGCAACCCGCTGGGCAACGTCACCGACATCGCTGCCGTGGCCGAGATCGCGCATCGCCATGGCGTCCCGCTGATCGTGGACAACACCGTGGCCACGCCCTATCTGCTGCGTCCCTTCGAGCATGGGGCCGACATCGTGGTCCATTCATTGACCAAATATCTCGGCGGGCACGGCACTACGCTGGGCGGCGCCATCGTGGACTCGGGCAAGTTCCCGTGGGCCAAGCACAAGGAACGCTTCAAGCGCCTCAACGAACCCGACGTCAGCTATCACGGCGTGGTCTATACCGAGGCGCTGGGCGAGGCTGCCTACATCGGCCGTGCGCGCGTGGTCCCGTTGCGCAATACCGGCGCCGCGCTCTCCCCCTTCAACGCCTTCCAGATCCTGCAGGGCATCGAAACCCTGTCACTGCGGCTGGACCGCATCACCTCCAATGCGCTGGCCGTGGCGCAATACCTCAAGCGTCACCAGAAGGTACGCTGGGTCAACTATGCCGGGCTGGAAGATCATCCCGACCATGCGCTGGCGCAGAAGTATTTCAAGGGCCGCGCCTCGGGCGTGCTGACCTTCGGCGTGGCCAATGGCCGCGACGGCGGCGCGCGCTTCCAGGATGCGCTGCAACTGTTCACGCGGCTGGTCAACATCGGTGACGCCAAGTCAGTGGCCACGCATCCCGCTTCCACCACGCACCGTCAGTTGTCGCCCGCCGAACTGGAGAAGGCGGGCGTCACCGAAGACACGGTGCGCCTGTCCATCGGCATCGAGCATATCGACGATCTGCTGGCTGACCTGGAACAGGCCTTGCAGTCGGCGTGATCTGATCGGTCCTTCAACAAAAAATGGCTCCGCATGCGGAGCCATTTTCATTTCAGGCAGTGGATAAATCAGGCGGCCTGCTTCTCCGCTGCCCGTTGCTGCAGACGCTGTGCCACCAGCTCACGCGTACGCGGGATCAATTCACGGCCATAGTCGATGGCATCTTCCAGCGGGTCGAAGCCACGGATGAGGAAAGTGGTCACGCCCAGATCGTAGTAATCGAGCAGCGCCTCGGCCACCTGCTCGGGCGTGCCGACCAGTGCGGTGGAGTTGTAGCGCGCACCGGTCTCCCTGGCAATGGCCGTCCACAGGCGCTTGTCGACCCGGTCGCCCTTCTCGGCGGCAGCCAGCAGACGGCGCGCGCCTTCGCTCTCTTGCGGTCCGGTGTAGGCCGGATGGCGCGTGCCATTGCCCGAGCGCAGGCGGCGCGTCTCATCGAGGATGCGTTCGGCACGTGCCCAGGCCTGCTCTTCGGTGGCCGCCAGGATGGGGCGGAAGGACACCGAGAAACTGATCTCGCGTCCATGCCGTGCTGCTTCTGCTCGCACGCGTCCGGTCAGGTCGCGCACCTGCTCCAGCGATTCGCCCCACAGCGCATAGACATCGGCATGGCGGCCGGCCACCGGAATGGCGGCCTCGGAGGCCCCGCCGAAGAAGATCGGGAGTTGCGGCTGCTGCAGCGGCTTGACTTCAGAGAACGCCTGCTCGAAACGATAGTGCGCACCCTGGTGATCGAAGGGCTTGTCGGCAGTCCACACCTGGCGCAGGATCTGCAGGTATTCATCGGTACGGGCATAGCGTTGGTCATGATCGAGGTAGTCGCCGTCACGGCGCTGTTCGATGTCGGAGCCGCCCGAGATGATGTGCACGCCCAGCCGTCCGCCGCTGAAATGGTCCAGTGTCGCCAGTTGGCGTGCCGCCAGCGTGGGCGCGACGAAACCGGGGCGATGCGCCAGCATCAGCTGGATGCGCCGGGTGGCGGCAGCTACTTGCGCGATGGTAAGGATGGCATCCGGGCCATTGGAATGATACGGCACCAGCACCCGGTCAAAGCCGGCCTCTTCGTGGGCGCGCGCAAAGCGCAGCAGGTAGTCGGTATCGATGGCCTGCCCGACCGAGGGATGGATCTCGGAGTTCTTGTGGGTGGTGACCATGCCGATGAAATTGACGCTCATGTTGGACTCTCTTCAGTAAGGAATTCGGGATCGGATACTGCGGGCATCAGGCCGCAACCTTGTTCGCGCCGGCCTGCCAGCCGGGCTGGGCCGCCACCTCCTGCAGGCCGAAGTGGCCACGCAAGGTATGGGTCTCGTAGTCTTCGCGGAACAGTCCGCGCTGGCGCAGCAGCGGCACCACTTCGCGGGTGAACAATTCGAATTGCTGGCCGATGATGGGCGGCATGACGTTGAAGCCATCGGCCGCACCCGCGTTGAACCAGTCCTCGATCAGGTCCGCCACCTGTTCGGGCGTACCGGCCACGGCCAGGTGTCCACGCGCACCGGCCAGGCGCTTGAGCAGCTGGCGCAGGGTCAGTCCTTCGCGCAGCGTGGTCTCGACATAACCGACGGCGCGACTGCGCGAGGCCTGCACCAGACTTGGGTCGGGAAAGTCATCGGCGGTCAGCTTGCGGTCCAGCGGCAAGGCAGAAAAATCGTGGCCGCCAAAGCGCGCCGACAGACGCGCCAGGCCAGTCTCGATGCTGGTGAGCGCATCCAGTTCTTCCCAGACCTGCTGTGCCTCGGCTTCGGTACTGCCGATGGCGGCGCTGATGCCGGGCAGGATCACGATGTCCTGGGCGGCGCGTCCCAGGCGTGCTGCCTGGCCCTTGATGTCCTGGTAGAACGCCTGCGCAGAGGCGCGATGGCCGTGCGCGGTAAAGATGGCTTCGGCCCAGCGCGCCGCAAACGCACGGCCCGCTTCGGACTGGCCAGCCTGCACGTAGACCGGCCGCCCTTGCGGACTGCCCGGCACATTGAGCGGACCGCGTGTGCGTACATGCTTGCCCTCGAAGTGCACCGGCTGCACTGCCGCATGATCGAGGAAGCGGCCACCGGCGCGGTCATCCAGCACGGCCGCCGCCGGGAAGCTGCGCCACAGCGCATCGACGGCGGCCACGAATTCTTCGGCGATTTCATAGCGGCTGCCATGGTCCACGTTTTCGGGCAGGCCATAGTTCTGGCCCGCGCGCGGGGCCCAGGAGGTGACGATGTTCCAGCCGGCACGGCCGCGCGAAATATGGTCCAGCGAGGCAAACTGGCGCGCCAGCGTGTAGGCGTGGTTGTAGGTGGTGGAGGCCGTGCCGATGAGACCGATGCGCTCGGTGCGCAAGGCCAGCGCCGTCAGCAGCAGCAAGGGGTCGAGCAGGCCGGAGGTAGCTTGTTGGCCGCCCTCCGGGCCAACCAGGGTATCGGCCAGGAACACCGCATCGAACTTGGCGACTTCGGCCAGGCGCGCTGCGTCTGCATAGAGTTCCAGATCGGTCAGCGCCTTGGGATTGGCACCGGGATGGCGCCACGCGCCTTCATGGTGACCGCGGCTCATGAGAAAGAGGTTCAGGTGCAATTGGCGTGGGCGCGACATGGCGGCTCCTTGTAGTGGTCTTCAGGCGAGGGAATCGACACCCAGGCGCTGCAGCAGCACCTGGCGCAGGGCGGCGAAACCGGGATCGTCGGCGCGCCGGGGATGGGACAGGTTCACCGCGTGGTCCTGGGCGATGCGGCCCTGTTCCAGCACCTGGATGCGGTCGGCCAGCAGCAGCGCTTCATCCACATCGTGGGTGACCAGGATCACGGTCGGACGGGTGCGCTCCACCAGGCGGCGCAGCAAGCCCTGCATGCGCAGGCGGGTCAACGCATCAAGGGCGCCGAAGGGTTCATCGGCCAGCAGGATATGCGGCGTGCGCAACAGCGAACGGGCCAGTGCCGCGCGCTGCTTCTGTCCGCCTGACAGGGTCGCAGGCCAGGCGTGCGCCTGTTCAGCCAGGCCCACTTCCTGCAGCAACTGCAGTGCCGCCGGCCTGGCGGTAGCGGCCTCCAGGCCAAGCGTCAGGTTCTCCAGCACACTGAGCCAGGGCAGGAGCCGCGCATCCTGGAACAGCACGCTCACGTTGCCGGTGAGCGCCAGTTTTCCTGTGGCGGTGGCGTCCTGGTCCAGCCCGGCCAGCGCGCGCAGCAAGGTGGTCTTGCCGGAACCGGATTCGCCCAGCAGGGCCACGAACTGGCCCGGCGCAACGTCCAGGTCGAGCTGGTCCAGCACGGTCTTGCTGCCGAAGCGGCGGCTCAGGTGACGCGCGTGGATGGCGCCCGGCGTGCTCAATACCTGCGGACTCATGCGGTCCTCCGGTAGCGCAGTACGCGCGCCTCAATGGCGCGCACCACCAGGTCCGACAACAGGCCCAGCACGGCATAGATCAGGATGCCAACCACGATCACATCGGTCTGGCCCCAGTCGCGTGCCCGGTTCATCAGGTAGCCGATGCCGGTCTGGGTGTTGATGAGTTCAAGCACCACCAGTGCCGTCCAGCACAGCGAGACTGCCAGCCGCAGCCCGGTGAAGAAGCCCGGCAAGGCCCCCGGCAGCGCTACCTTGCGCAGGAAGGTAGCGCGTGAGAGATGCAACGTGCGCGCCAGCTCCACGTGACCGATGTCGATGCCGCGCAGGGCGGCGTGGGTGTTGATGTAGATGGGGACGAAGACGGCGGTGGCGATCAGGAAAATTTTCATGGCCTCGCCGATGCCCAGCCACAGAATCGCCAGCGGGATCAGGGCCAGCGTGGGAATGGCGCGCTTGACCTGCACCAGCCCGTCGATCAGCGCCTCGCCGCTGCGGGTGAGGCCGGACAACAGCGCCAGCACCACGCCGGTGGCCAGCCCGATGAAGAGGCCACTGTAGGCCCGCGCGGCCGAGGCCAGCAAATGCGGCAGCAGGCTGCCATCGCGCAGCATCTGCAGGCCGGTCAGCAGCGCCTGCGAAGGCGCGGTCAGCGTTTCCGGCGACAGCCAGCCCAGGCGCGAGGCCGCTTCCCAGATCGCCAGCAGCAGTGCCGGCCCCAACAGCAGCGCACGCGGCGGCAGGCGCGCCGGCATCAGCGATGGCGAAGGTGCGATGGAGGACGCCGCCGCCGGTGCAGCCAGCGGCAATTCATCAGCAGGCGAATCCAGGCGGGCGTGTGCACTCATGAGGGCCTCAGCGGTTGGCGACGATCAGCTTGTCGTAGGTGGAGACGAAGGCGCCGGCGGCGTCGAAACGCTGCGGCACGGCCTTGGCTTCGTAGAGGATGTCGATGAGTTTCTGGTGATGCGGAATGGCCTCGGCGGCGGTCTGGAATTTCAGCGGCGACTGTCCCGCAAGGATGGCCGCGGTGCCGGCCGCATCGATGCGCTGGAACTGCGTGAAGTAAAAGCGCCCCCACTCTTCCTCATGGGCATTGCTCCACGTGCCGGCGCGCACGAAGGCGGCAATGAAGGCGGCGATGGCCTGCGACTTCTGCGCATCGGCCAGCACCTCGGGACGGGCGTAGAGATAGGACGTCGAGGGCAGCAGCTTGCGTACTTCCGGATCGGGGACGGTGGTGGCACCGATCTGCTTGGCCAGACGCGTCACATGCGGCTCCAGCAGGACGGCCACATCGACCGCCTTGGCACGCAGCGCATCGTTGAGATCGGCCACGCGCAGGTTGACCAGTTGCACATCGGCCAGCGTGAGGCCACCACGCTTCAAGGCATCGATCAGGAACACCTGGCGTCCCGAGCCTTCCACATAGCTGAGCCGCTTGCCACGCAAGTCGGACAGTTTCTCCACGCCCGCACCGGCGCGCTGCACCAGCCGGTATTGCGAGAGCTCGCGGGTGAAGGTGGCGATGATGGGCAGCTTCACGCCCGCTGCGCGCGCCTGGATGGGCGGCGTATCACCGACATACGCGACATCGAGCGCACCAGCACGGATGGCCTCGAAGATGGCCGGGCCGCCCGCAAAATTGGGCAATTCCAGTGCGACATCAAGCGACTTGCGCTCGCCGCTGGCCTCCAGCAGCTGGCGCAGGAATTCGTTCTGGTCGGCCACGATCAGGCGCGTGCCGGAAGGGGCGGCCATTGCGGCCCGGCTGCCCAGCGCGGCCATGCCCAGGGCGGAAAGACCAGTGAGAAAGTGGCGACGCTTCATGCAGTGAGTCCTCGTGAAATGAATGCGACTGGCACGCTCACACCTTCACGATGTAGTCGCTCACCTGCACCTTCTGCGGCAGGATCTTGCGTGCGGCCAGCCAGTCGGCCGCGCCCTGGAAGGTGGCGATGAACTTGGCGTCGTCGGTGCCGTGGAATTCCCAGCGGCGCGCCAGCTTGATGAGCGAATCGCGCACCGCGTCGGAATAGCCGGCATCCTTCTGCACCAGCGCTTCGGCCTCGCGCGGATTCTTGCTGATCCACTCGCCCTCGGCACGATAGGCGGCGTTGACGGCGCGCACGATGTCGGCATTCTCTTCGGCAAACTTGCGGTGCGTGACGTAGGAGTTGAAGTCGATCAGGAAATCGAGGTCACGTCCTTCAAAGAACACGTCATGCGCCTTGTACTCCACCCGCGCGATGTCCACGCCCGGGCTCCACATGGACCACGCATCGACCTTGCCCTGCGAAAAAGCGGGGCCCGCATCCGGCGGATTGAGATAGACGAAATTGACCTTGTCGCGCGCGATGCCGTGCTTTTCCAGCGCGGCCACCAGCAGGAATTCTCCGAGCCCGGAGCGATTGACTGCCACCGTCTTGCCCACCAGGTCACTGACCTTGTTGATGCCCGACCCATCCTTGGCGATGATGGCCGTGCTGCGCGGCTCGACCACGGCGAACTGCGTGAATACCAGCGGCGAGCCGGCGATCATCGCCGCCAGTGCGGGGGTGGTGCTGCCACCGAAACCGAAGTCGGCACTGCCACCGGTGACGGCCTGCAACGACGGCGCATGGTTGGGGAAAGGGCCGATCCACTGTACCTTGATGCCATCACGGGCTAGCGTCTTTTCGAACTCGCCGCGCGTGCGGGCGATACCGGGCAAACCACCCTTGCCCCAGGCCAGGCGCACCGTATCGGTAGTGCGCGACTTGCCGGCGGCGCGCGCCAGCAGCGGCAGGCCGCTGGCGCCGAGGGCCGCACCACCCAGCGCGGCTTGCAACAGTTGACGACGATGGAGATTGGCAGGCTTGGAATCGTGGGACATGAGCATTAAGCAGGATTTAATGAGGAAAAAAACAGCATTCAGGAAAACTTAATGCCGCCGCTACGCAGCCTGGGCGGCCACCACGCCCAGTTCTGCCAGCAATTGCGCACGCAGGGCCTGGGCAGCAGGATGGCTGCGGTCATGGGCCGCTTCGGGGGCGACGCGGACATCATTGGCAATGGCCCCTTCGCGCATGACGAGGATGCGATCGGCCAGGACGATGGCTTCATCCACATCGTGCGTCACCAGCAGCACCCCGGGGCGATGCCGTGCCAGCAGTTGGCGCACCAGGGCATGCATGCGGATGCGGGTGAGTGCGTCGAGGGCGGCGAAGGGTTCATCCAGCAGCAACAGGCGCGGCTCGCGCACCAGGGCGCGTGCCAGCGCCACGCGCTGGGCCTGGCCACCGGAGAGATTGCGCGGCCAGTCGTCGAGCCGGTCACCGAGGCCCACCTCTTCCAGGGCGGCGTGCGCCAGCGGCTTGCCCCGGCGGTCATCGAGGCCCAGTGAGACATTGCGCCACAACGGATCCCACGGGATCAGGCGCGGTTCCTGGAAGACCACGGCGGGCTGCGCCGGTCCGTCGATGCGGCCGCCATCGATGGGATCCAGTCCGGCCAGCGCGCGCAGCAAGGTGGTCTTGCCGCAACCGCTCTCGCCCAGCAGGGCCACGAATTCACCGCGCGCAATGCGCAGGTTCAGGCCCTGGATCACGGTGCGTTGTCCGTAGCGGCGCTTCAGGCCGGCCACGCTCACGGCCAGTTCATCGGCCGTGGCGGGGTGCAGGGTATGGCGCTCAAACAAGGTCTCGCTCATCATTTCCCCTTGGCTGCGTAGTTGGGATGCCAGGCCAGCAGACGGCGCTCCAGCAGGCGGGCGATGCCATCGGACACCACGCCGATGCCGGCATAGATGACGATGGTCAGCACGATCACGTCGGTCTGCAGGAATTCACGCGCATCCATGGCCAGCGAGCCGATGCCGGTATTGGCGGCGATGGTCTCGGCGATCACCAGCGCCAGCCACGCGACGGCCAGTGCATAGCGCACCCCGGCCAGGATCGATGGCAGTGCACCGGGCAGGACGATGCGGCGGATCAGGGTCCAGTTGGACAGCCCTGTCACGCGGCCCAGTTCCAGCAGCTTGGGATCGACCTGGCGGATGCCCAGCACGGTATTGATGTAGATGGGGAACAGCACGCCCAGCGAGACCAGGAACACCTTGCCGCCCTCGCCCACGCCGAACCACACGATCACCAGCGGCAACGCTGCCAGGAAAGGCACGGCGCGCACCATCTGCACGCTGCGGTCCACCAGCGCCTCGGCCAAGCGTGAGAAGCCCACCAGCGTACCGAGCACGAAGCCGATGCTGCCGCCGATGGCAAACCCGGCAGCGGCGCGCAAGAGGCTGGCACCAAGGTCCGACAGCAGGCGGCCCTGGGCGATCAGGTTCAGTGCCGTCTGCAAGACCTTGCTGGGCGCGGGCAGCACCTGCGGCGAGAGCACGCCGGCACGGGCCAGCGCTTCCCAGGCCAGCAGCAGCACCAGCGGTGCGGTCCATGAAATGAAGAAGAGACTGCGTGCAGTGAGCACGCGCGGGCTGTGCGACGTGTTGTCCGGCGCAGCAGAGGCGGAGTCAGCCCCCGCCGCCGGCAGGGGAAAATGATTGACCGCTTCGGGCATGGCGTTTCCTTCTCGGTGGTAGCGAGGACGCACCCGGCAGGCCGCCGGGTCGTGCAAAGAAGGAAATCGTAATCAGCTTCGCGGCGAGGGAATACGAATGATTTTGTGTTTGGATATCCGGTAAACGGATTAGGGCCTGTTCACGCTTCATCTGCGAGATTGAGTATGAACAGGCCCTGTGACTCAGCGCAGCTCGGCCGTGGACACGCCCGGTACACCCTGCCGGATGCGCTTGCTGTAGTCCGGTTCCGGCCCGCTTTGCAGGGCGCGTTCGGTGATGCGCCCGGCCTCGCGCAATTGCGCGAAGCTGTATCCCGGTGTCAGCACGCCATGGTCAAACACGTAATCGGCGAAGTAGCCGGAGAGCAGCAGGCGATAGTCCAGCGGCAGAGAGGGCGAGAGACGGCGCGCCAGTTCAAAGACGATGGTGGTGCAGTTGCTGGTGAGGGTGTTGTAGAAACGCGGACGCTCCCGCAATTGCGCCGCGCGTTCGAGGTAGCCGAGGAAGACGCGGCGCAATTGGTCCGGGCGCAATTGCAGACGATACAGATACACATCCTCCCCGCGTGCATTGGTACGGGTACGGATGATGTCGGCTTCGTCGGCGGCAACGATGACGGTCTCGAACTTGCGGAAGAAGCCGCCCAGGGCCGAGAAGGCTTCATCGCGTTCTCGCCGGATCTCCAGCGAGAACACCAGACGCCGTCCATCGGCAAAACCGAAGGACACCAGCGTGTGCGCAATCGCCGGCCCCATCCAGTAGGACAGCAGCAAGTCGGCCGAGACCAGTTGCGCGAGATCATATTGGCGCGATTCCCAACGGATGTCGACATCAGTCTCGGTGCGCCAGTTGAAGTTGCGCACGTTGTCCAGCGTGACGGTATCGCCTTGCACCTGCGACACCAGCATGCGCGCCACATCATCGGCCCAGTCGCGCGCGTGGCTGGGGCGGATGCTGCTCCACCAGCCGGCCATGGCAATACCGGCCAGCACCAGGGCCACCGGGCCCCAGCGCCAGGAGTGAGGCAGGCCGGGCAGGCCCGGCACCCCGGCCACCAGCGCCAGCGTCGCTGCAGGCGGCAAGCTCCACAGCACGATGGCGGCGATGCGCAGCCAGGCGGCGCCCGGCAGCTGGAACCACAGCGCAAACCCGCCCCATACGGCCAGGCCCAGTGCCAGCAGGCCCAGCACCATCATCATCGCAGCATGCACAACAGCCATCGGCAACATCCTCAACTTGTCTCGGTTCGGTCCAGCCGCATTGTAGCGGCCTTGTCCGCATAAGTTCATGCGAAAGCATTCGTGGCCGTCACGGCGGGCGCGTTCCACAATCGACGACCCGCTTTGTCTTCTCCGAGGAATCCGCATGTCACAGCCGCCCAAGCCGCCGCAGCAACTGCACCTGAACGTCAACATCCTGCATTCAGGTTTCATCCCCTCCGCCTGGCGTCTGCCGGGGGCCGATCCGCATGCTTTCGTGAAGGCCTCGCATTACGTCGAGGTGGCGCGCATCGCCGAGGCGGCCAAGTTCGATGCGGTCTTTCTGGCCGACAATGCGGCCATCATCGAGCAGATCGATTTCCGCCCGATCACGGCGCTGGAGCCGACCGTGCTGCTGGCCGCCATCGCTGCCACCACCACCCGCATCGGCGTGATCGGCACGGCCTCCACCAGCTACAACGAGCCCTACAACATCGCGCGCCGCTTCGCCTCGCTGGATCACGTCAGCGGCGGCCGCGCCGGCTGGAACATCGTCACCACGGCTGACCTGCCCTCGGCGCGCAATTTCGGGCTGGAGCAAGTCCCCGACCATGCGGCGCGCTATGCCCGCGCCGACGAATTCACGCAGGTGGTCAAGGCCTTGTGGAACAGCTGGGAAGACGATGCCGTCGTCGGCGATGCTGCCAGCGGCCGCTTCATCGACGATACGCGCGTGCATCCGATTGCCCATCGCGGCGCCCACTTCCAGGTGCAGGGGCCGCTGAACCTGCCGCGCACGCCGCAAGGCCAGCCGGTGCTGGTGCAGGCCGGCGGTTCAGGCGATGGCCGGGAACTGGCCGCACGCCATGCCGAGGCCGTGTTCTCGGCCGCCCACACCATCGAGGAAGCGCGCGCCTACCGCCTGGCCATCCACGCCCGCGCCGCCGCGTTGGGACGTCGGCCGCAGGCGGTGAAGATCCTGCCGGGACTGGCCACCATCATCGGTGCCACCGAGGCGCAGGCGCTGCAACGGCGTGACGAACTGATCGACATGATTCCCTGGAGCTACAGCCTCAAGCGCCTGGCCGGCATCCTGGGGGTGCCGGTCGCCAGCCTGGACCTGGACCGTCCCCTGCCGGACAAGCTCGCCCTGCCCAATGGCGGCAATGGCAACCACACCTTCTTCCAGGCCACGCTGTCGCTGGTACGCGGACGCACGCATACCGTGCGCGACGTGATCCGTGCGCTGTGCGGTGGCGGCGGACATCGCGTGCTGGTCGGGACGCCCGAGCAGATTGCCGATGAGATCGAACGCTGGTTCAAGGCGGGTGCCGCCGATGGGTTCAACCTGATGCCCGATGCCCTGCCAGGCGGCTTGCAAGACTTCGTCGATGGCGTGGTACCGCTGCTGCAGCGCCGGGGTTTATTCCGATATGACTATGAAGGCAGCACCTTGCGCGAGCACCTCGGACTGCCGCGTCCACTGGCGTCTGCAGGGGGGGGAGCAAACAGTACGGGCAGCATGAGCCCGCCACTGTGAAGACATGGACAAAAAAGCCGGACCGCGCTGCAGACTCCAGCGCGGTCCGGCTCAGGTGCAGGGGTCAGTTCTTGCCGAGTTTGAGCGCGCTGGTGGCGCTGAAATAATCGGGCAAGGTGAAGCCGTCATAGAAGGGTTCCGAACGGATGGCCTTCTGGAAGAATTCGGAACGATAAGCCTGCACGATGTCCTGTGCATAGGTCTCGTCCTGTTTGGTCTTCTTGACGGCCACCACGTTGATGTAGGGCGGCTTCATGTCTTCCAGGATGAAGGCTTCGGAGAGCTTCAACTTGGCGAAGATCGCGAAGTTGCCCTGGATCGCCGCGAAATCCGCATCATCCAGCGCGCGCGGTCCCTGGGCGTTTTCCAGCAGGACCAGTTTCAGGCCCACCTTGTTTTCCACGACATCCAGTTCGGTCACGTCCACCGGCTTGTTCTCGCGGATGCGGATCCAGCCCAGGCGCTGCAGGATCCACAGCGCGCGCTGCAGGTTGACCGGGTCATTGGGCACGGCCACCGTAAAACCCTTCTTGAGATTGTCCAGGCTCTTGTGCTTGCGCGAATAGAGCCCCATCGGCGGCGTGGGCACCTGCACGATGCCGACCAGGTCGGTCTTGTTGCGTTCGTTGTAGGAGGCCAGGAACACCGAGTGCTGCATCACGTTGGCATCGATGTCGCCCTTGAAGACGGCGCTGTTGGCTTCCAGTCCGGTGGAGAATTCGTAGTAGCGGATCTTGTAGCCCTTCTGCTCCAGCTGGGGCTGCACGCCCAGCTTGAATTCATCGATGTAAGGGCCGGGCACGAAGCCGAGCTTGAGTTCGCGCACGGGCGGTGCCGCTTGTGCGCTGCCGATCAGGACGGTGGCAAGGAGGACGATGTGCGACAAGCGCAGCAGGGGCCGCAGGGACTTCAACATGGCAGGTTCGCTTTCCGGGAGAAGAAGGGTCGCCCGCCAGTGTAGGGATGCGCGGCACGGAACTGAACGAAGCAATCCGCATGTCGATAGTTGATCGTTGCTCGCCTGGGCAAGCACAGGAGTAGCTCAGGGCCGGTCCGCACCCAGCAGTGTGGCCAGGCGCGGCAGCACCGACTCGGCATCCTCGCGCAGCTTGAAGGCCAGCAAGTCATCGGCACGGGTCACGCCGCGGTTGATCGCCACCACTGGCTTGCCGGCCGCAGCCACCGTGCGCGGGAAGCGGAAGCCCGACAACACCATCAGCGAAGAGCCGATCACCAGCATGGCATCACAGGCCTGGGCCGCCGCTTCGGCCTGGGCCGTGCGCGCGGGCGGTACGCCATCGCCGAAGAACACCACGTCCGGTTGCAGCATGCCGCCACAGGCCACGCAGGCCGGCACATGGAAGGCGGCATCGGCCTCCGGTTCCAGGCGGGCATCGCCATCGGGCAAGGCCTCGGCCTGCAGGTTGACCAAGGAGGGATTGCAGCGTGCCAGCTCCTGCTGGATCTCGGCGCGCGGATAGACGGTGTCGCAGGCCAGGCAGCGCACCGCATGGATGCTGCCATGCAGTTCGATCACGTCGCGGCTGCCCGCCTGCTGGTGCAGGCCATCGACGTTCTGGGTCAGGATGCCGCCGAGATGGCCGGCCTGCTGCAATTGCGCCAGCGCGCGGTGCGCCGCATTGGGCGCGGCCTGCGCCAGGCGTGGCCAGCCCAGCATGCTGCGCGCCCAGTAGCGTTTGCGGGCCGCTTCCGACTGCCGGAACTCGGTGCCCTGGATGGGCAGCCGGCCGCGCCGCACGCCGCTGTCGTCGCGGTAGTCGGGAATGCCGGACGCGGTACTGATGCCGGCCCCGGTCAGGACCAGCACCTGGCGATGACGCTGCAACAGTTGCGCCAATGCGGGCAGCAGGTCGGTATCGGCATTGCTGCTCACGTCAGTTGCACCAGGGAAAGCGGCATCACGCGGAACGGACAGACTCGGGCTCATGGCAAAGATTGGCGGGAGGATCACACACGGCAGACTACGCGAATTCGGCCGAGCCTGCAGCCGCGAGGACCGCTCCTGCCAGGGGGCGGCGGACGCGATTTGCCGATTCTCCCTATAATTCCCGTGCAACTTTCAAGGCGCACCCGGCTCGCAAGGCCGGGCCAGCGCCGACATAAAAATTCTTCCGCCAAAAGTTCGAGGAGCATCAATCATGCGGCTATTACTTCTGCTGCCTTTCATCGGCCTGCTCTGGGTCCCCTTCTACAACGCCGAATTGCCGAGCCTGTTCGGCTTCCCCTTCTTCTACTGGTACCAGTTCGCCTGGGTACCGCTGACCTCGCTCATCATCTGGCTGGTCTATCGTGATGGCCTGAAGAAGGGAGTCGAATGATGGAGACGTCCAACATCCACTGGACCGCGCTCTGGGTCTTCCTGTTCTTCTTTGTCCTGGTCACCGTGATGGGCTTCCTGGCCTCCAAATGGATGGCCGGTCCCAGCAACAAGGGCGCCCATCTCGATGAGTGGGGCCTGGGTGGCCGCAACTTCGGCACCTGGATCACCTGGTTCCTGGTCGGTGGCGATTTCTATACCGCCTATACCGTCATCGCGGTACCGGCGCTGGTGTATGCGGTCGGGGCCTATGGCTTCTTTGCCCTGCCCTATACCATCCTGGTCTACCCGATCGTGTTCGTGATCATGCCCAAGTTGTGGCATGCGGCGCACAAGGCCGGCCACGTGACCGCCGCCGATGTGGTGTGGGGACGCTATCAGTCGCGTCCGCTGGAGTTCGCCATTGCGCTGACCGGCGTGGTCGCCACCATGCCCTACATCGCCCTGCAGCTGATCGGCATGGAAGTGGTCATCAAGGCCCTGGGCCTGACCGGTGAACTGCCGCTGCTGGCGGCCTTCGTGATCCTGGCCCTGTACACCTACTCGGCCGGCCTGCGGGCACCGGCGCTGATCGCCTTCGTCAAGGACATCATGATCTACATCGTGGTGCTGGTGGCGGTGGTGGTGGTGCCGGCCAAGCTGGGCGGCTATGGTGCCGTGTTCAACTCGGCGCGCGAGGCGTTCGCAGTCAAGGGCGGCGCTACCGGCCTGACCCTGAAACCCACGCAGTTCCTGCCCTTCGCTTCACTGGCACTGGGTTCGGCACTGGCGGCCTTCATGTATCCGCACACGCTGACCGGCATCTTCGCGGCCAAGGATGCCAATACCATCCGCAAGAACGCCGTGTTCCTGCCGGCCTATACGGTGCTGCTGGGTCTGATTGCGCTGCTGGGCTACATGGCGTATGCGGCGGGCATCAAGGTGCAGGCCAACAACGACGTGGTGCCGGCGTTGTTCAACGGACTGTTCCCGGGCTGGTTCGCGGGCTTCGCGTTTGCGGCCATTGCCATCGGTGCGCTGGTGCCGGCGGCGGTGATGTCCATCGGGGCCTCCAACCTGTTCACCCGCAACTTCTGGAAGCCTTACGTCAATCCTGGCATCAGCCATGAAGGCGAAGCCAAGGTGGCCAAGGTGGTGTCGCTGGTGGTCAAGTTCGGGGCGCTGGTGTTCATCCTGTTCCTGCCGACCAAGTTCGCGCTGGACCTGCAATTGCTGGGCGGCGTGTGGATCCTGCAGACCTTCCCGGCGCTGGTGTTCGGTCTGTTTGTCGGCTGGTTCGGTGCCCGCGCACTGCTGTGCGGCTGGGCCGTGGGCATCGTCGGCGGCAGCTGGCTGGCCTTCAGTGACGGCATCAAGCCGGTCCACAGCTTCCTGATCGGCGGCGAGACCTACACGCTCTATACCGGCCTCATTGCGCTGGCCCTGAACGTGGTGGTGGCCGTCATCGCCAACCTGATCCTGGGCAAGGGCTCGCAGCCTGCATTGAAGCGTTGATGTGATGATGCAAGGACGCATCGGCATTTAATTAAGCGATGCATCCGCGCATCAGTTCGTCACCGCGCTGCGCCGGCGTTAACCTGAAAGTTGCAACGCCGGTGCAAGAAAAAATGCTCCTCGATGAGGAGCATTTTTTTTGCCTGGCTTGGTTCGATGAAGCGCGTTCCGGACCTGGGTCAGCTGCCCTGCCCCGTCTCCGCCAGCAGCGCCACCAGCCGCTCCAGCGGTGCCGGTTTGGTCAGGTGGTGATCGAAGCCGGCGGCGGCCGCTTCCTGGCGATCCGACTCGGCACCGCGGCCGGTGAGCGCGATGAGCTTCATGCGCGCGCCCGCCTCGGTCGCGCGCAACTGCGTGGCCAGTGCATAGCCCGACATGTCGGGCAGTCCGATGTCGATGAAGCCGACATCAGGGCTGACCTCCTGCGCCAGCCGCAAGGCCTCGGCCCCGTTACCGGCTACATGGGTGGCATGGCCGCGATAATTGAGCAGCATGGCCAGCATGTCGGCATTGTCGAAGTTGTCGTCCACGATCAGGATGTCCAGTCCCTTGCCGCTCTCCGCCTGGGGCAGCTCGCCGGCCGCCTCGCTGCGGTCCTGCGCCGTGGTCTGCGGCAGGCGCACCGCGAAGGTGGCTCCCAGACCGGGGCCGGGGCTGGTGACCGAGACGCTGCCCTCATGCAGGTCCACCAGCCGCTTGACCAGGTGCAGGCCAATGCCCAGGCCGCCCTGAGCGCGATCCACCTCGGACTGGATCTGGGTGAACATGTCGAATACCGTGCCGATATCCTCGGCGGCCAGTCCCACGCCATTGTCACTGATGCTGATGAGGACATCGTCGCCATCCATGCGCGCCATCACGCGGATGAGGCCGCCCGGGGGCGTGTATTTCGCCGCATTGTTGAGGATGTTGCTGACCACCTGCACCACGCGATGGGTATCGGCTTGCAGGAAGAGGTCGCTTTCCGGAGCTTCCAGTTCCAGCTTGTGGCGATTCTTCTCGATCAGCGGCATGCTGATCTCGACCGCGCTGGCCAGCGCCGACTTGACCGACATGTGCTGCTTCCTCAACTTGATCTTGCCCTCGGTGATGCGGGAGATATCGAGCAGGTCTTCGATCAGGTGCGCCAGATGGCGGATCTGGCGATCCATCATCTGGTGGATGTTGTGCTGGCGCTCGTTGCCGGCCCCCATCAGCTTCATCACTTCCAGCCCGTTGCGGATCGGGGCCAGCGGATTGCGCAACTCGTGCGCCAGCGTCACCAGGAATTCGCGCTGGCGGCGGTTGATGGTGGTCAGGTCCTGCGCCAGCAACTCCAGGTTGCGCTTGGCTTCCCGTTCCTCATGCACGTCCACGATGGCACCGACGAAACCACCGGGCTGGTCGTCCTCTGTCTGCAAGGGCGTACCTGAATCGATCACCCAGCGATAGCCGCCATCGGCATGGCGCAAGCGATAGACGGCGTGGAAGGCGCTGCGTGTCTGCTGGCAGCGGACGAACTCGGCGAGGGCGGCCTCGCGGTCCTCCGGATGGATGCAGGCGATGTGGCCGCCATCGGCGATGGCGCTGGCCGGCAGGCCGGTGAAGGCGTGCCAGCGACGGCTGAAATAGTTGGTGCGGCCATCCGGGCCGGTGGTCCAGATGATGGCCGTGGAGGCATCGACCAGCGAACGGAAATAGCGCTCGCTGGCTTGCAGCGCCTCGCGCGCAGCTTGCCGGCGACGTGCCGCATCCACCTGGCTCTTGACGCGTATCAACAGCTCGGTGGCCGCGAAGGGCTTGACCAGGTAATCATCGGCACCGGCGGCGATGCCCTCGATGCGCGCTTCTTCACCGGCCCGTGCCGAGAGCAAGATCACTGGCACCTCGCGCGTACGCGCATCACGCTTGATTCGGGCCAGCAGGCCGAAGCCATCCAGCACCGGCATCATCACGTCGCTCAGGACCAGGTCCGGTGGCGCGGCGCATACGGCTTCCCAGGCGGCCTCGCCGTCGGGACAGGTTTGCACGTCGGCGTAGTCACCGAGCAGGCGCTGCAGGTAGTCGCGCATGTCGCGGTTGTCGTCGGCAATGACGATGCGTACCGGATGCGCCGCGTCGCCTGCCGGAGGCAAGGCCGGGGCCGCCGCGGTGACGGGTTCGGCGGCCGTCGTGGAGAGCAGCGCTGAGGTGGCTGCAGGCAGCCAGGCTTGCGCCTCCTCGACAAAGGCCTGGCCGGGCTGGCGGTCCTGGCTGATCGCCACGGCGTCGGCCCGGATCACGTCATCGGCCTGCAAGTGTGCGGTGCCGAACGGGATCTCGACGAAGAAGGTCGAGCCCGCGCCCGGCACGCTGTGCACGCCGATCTGGCCGTGATGCAGCTTGACCAGTTCCTGGATCAGGGCCAGGCCGATGCCGGTGCCTTCATAGGTGCGGCCGTGCGCGTTGTCGATGCGATGGAAACGCTCGAAGACGCGCGCCTGCTGGTCCAGCGCAATGCCGGAGCCGGTGTCGGTGACCGACAGGCGCACGCTCTGCGCCAGCGGCTCCAGCAGCACCGTGATGCTGCCCTCGAAGGTAAATTTGAAGGCATTGGAGAGCAGGTTGAAGACGATCTTTTCCCACATGTCGCGATCAACGAAGACCGGCTCGGGCAGCGGCGTGGTCTTGACCTCGTAGTGCAGTCCGGCCTTTTCCAGGGTCGAGCGGAATACGCTGGCCAGATCTTCCGTGAGGCTGGCCAGATCGGTGGCGACGAAGCTGGCCTTGGCGCGTCCGGCCTCGATGCGCGAGAAATCCAGCAGCGCATTGACCAGCTTGAGCAGGCGCAGCGAATTGCGGTGCGTGACCTCCAGCCGCTTGCGCTGCGCCGGCCCCAGCGGCTCGGCCTGATCGGCCAGGGCATCATCAAGCGGGCCGACCATCAGCGTAAGCGGGGTGCGGAATTCGTGCGAGATGTTGGAGAAGAAGGCGGTCTTGGCGCGGTCGATCTGGGCCAACTCCTCGGCCTTGCGCTGTTCATGCAGGTAGACCAGCACGTTGGAGACAGCCGTGCTGAGTGCTCCACCCAGCAGGGCATAGAAATCCTGGTACTCGGCGTCCAGCGCACGGCGCGCACTCACGCCCGCCACCACGAAACCGAAGGGCTGTTCCATCCCGGCCACGGTGACCGGGAGGACCACGGCCTGCACCGGGGCTTCTTCATACGGCCCGGCCACAAAGGGGCCGAAGCGCGCGGCCAGATCGTCGACCTGCACCATGCGCTGTTCGGCCAGAGCCTGCGCGAAAGGCCAGGCTTGCACATCATCCAGACGCACGCTGGCCGGTGCCAGCGCACTGTCGGCAGCGATGCCGGCCAAGCCGCGGCGCTGCAGGACATCGCCTTCGAGCTGGTAGAAGAGCGTGAAGGGCAAGTCCAGTTCCATGGCGGCGTGGCGCTGTTCCAGTCCCAGGCACAGATCGTCGATGGAGAGGCATTTGCCGAGTGCGGTCGCCAGTTCACGCAAGGCGGCAGTGCGGCGCGCGCCCAGCACCTTGTCGGTGGATTCGGAGATCGGGTGGAACACGCCGCCGACCTCGCCCGACTCGACCCGGATCGGGGAGAAGGAGAAGGTCATGAAGGCTTCTTCCAGATAGCCGTAACGATCCAGGAACATGCGCTGGTCGCGGATGTAGGTGCCCTCTCCCTGATGCGCGCGGTCGAAGGCATCGCCCACCACCGGCAAGGCGGTGGCCCAGCAGATGCGGAAATCCTGGCCCATCGACTCGGGATGCTTGGCCCCGCAGATGGGACGATAAGCGTCGTTGTAGATCTGGATGTCGTGCGGCCCCCAGGCGATCAGGATGGGGAAGGTGGAAGACAGGCACAGGCTGACCGCCGTGCGCAGGCTTTGTGGCCAGCTGTCGAGGGGACCCAGCGGGGTGGACGACCAGTCCATCGCGCGGATCAGTTTCCCCATCTCGCCACCACCGGAGAGCCAGCTGAATTCCGACTGTTGTTCGTCCACTTCGCTGACCTTTATGTACGTGAAACCTGCAATAGGCGGCCATGCTACTCCCTATTGCTGAGATCAACCGGGATTTCTCCCGCTTTTGGACACAAAACGTCACTATCTGAATATATAAAGGGCAGCGGTATCGCTACCGCTGCCCTTTTGCGACGAATCTTGCGCCAAAAGCTTCATATCACCCCAAACCCACGCCCCTTCGCGACAGGCTCAGAGCTTCTCGGTCTCGCCGCTCTTGGGCTGCCATTTCATGAGCCGTTTCTCGATCACCCCCACGGCCAGGTCCAGTACCAGCGCAAAAACGGTCAGCACGACGATGCCGGCAAAGACGGTGTTGATGTCGAAGCTGCCCTCGGCCTGCAGGATCAGGTAGCCCACGCCGCGCGCCGAGCCCAGGTATTCACCGACCACCGCCCCGACGAAGGCCAGGCCGATGGACGTGTGCAGACTGGAAAACACCCACGAGGTAGCCGAGGGCAGGTAGACCGTACGCAGCAGCTGGCGCGCATTGGCCCCCAGCATGCGGGCATTGGCCAGTACCACCGGGCTGACTTCCTTGACGCCCTGGTAGACGTTGAAGAACACGATGAAGAACACCAGCGTCACCGCCAGCGCCACCTTGGACCAGATGCCCAGGCCGAACCACATCGCGAAGATCGGTGCCAGGATCACGCGCGGCATGGAGTTGGCCGCCTTCACATAGGGATCGAGGATGGCCGAGGCAGTCGGCGAGAGCGCCAGCCACAGGCCGATGGCCAGGCCGAAGACGGTGCCGATGAGGAAGGCCAGCACGGTTTCGGTCAGCGTAATCAACAGGTGTGAATAGATTTCTGCCGGAAAGCTGAGGGTGAAGAAGGTGGTGTCGCCGATGCCCACTTCCAGCGAGCCGCTGCCGACGGTGAACCATTCCCAGATGCGCTGCGCCACCTTCAGCGGTTCGCCGAAGAAGAAGGCGGTCTGCGGATTGCGCGTGGCCACGTGCCAGACCAGCAGCACGATGGCCAACACCATCAACTGCCAGAAACGGATGTTCTTGTGATTCGGTTTAAATAATTTCCACATGATGCTGATTCTCTTCCCTGATCTGTTCGGTACGGCTTACGCTGCGCGCTTTTGTTGTTGATAGCCCTTGAGCACTTCATCGCGCAGCACATCCCAGATCTGCTGGTGCAGTTCGACGAAACGCGGATGCATGCGGATCTCGGCGACGTCGCGCGGGCGCGGCAGGTCGATCCTGAATTCACCGATGGGGTGCGTGCCGGGGCCGGCCGCCAATACGATCACGCGGTCGGACATGGCGATGGCTTCATCCAGATCGTGGGTGATGAAGAGCACGGCTTTCTTCTTGGCGTTCCACAGGTCCAGCACTTCGTTTTCCATCAGCTGGCGGGTCTGGATATCGAGCGCGGAGAAAGGTTCGTCCATGAGGATGATGTCCGGGTCCAGGATCAGCGTCTGCGCCAGCGCCACGCGCTTGCGCATGCCGCCGGAGAGCTGGTGCGGATAGCGGTCGCCGAAGCCTTGCAGGCCCACGCGCGCCAGCCATTGTTCGCCCAATTCTTGTGCCGCCTTTTCCTCATGGCCGCGATACTGCAGGCCGGCGATCACGTTCTGCAGCGCGCTGCGCCAGGGCATCAGCGCCTCGGCCTGGAACATGTAGCCGGCGCGGCGGTTGATGCCCTTGAGTTCCTCACCGAATACCTTGACGCTGCCCGAGGACGGTTGCAGCAATCCGGCCCCGACATTGAGCAAGGTGGACTTGCCGCAGCCGGTGGGGCCGACCACGGAAACGAATTCACCCGGTGCAATCGAGAGATCGGTATTGGCCACGGCTGTATAGCGCTGGGAACGGTCGTCCTTGGAGACGAAGGTGCAGGTGATGTTGTCGAACTGGAGTGCTGGCGTCATGGTGGTGCGGGCGGTTGCAGCCCGGTTGGAGGAGACGAAAGAACTTGAAAGGAAGCTCAGCGCTCCCGGCCCAAGATGCGCAAATGCCCGTTGCCGGGCATTTGCGGTGCGTTCGCACGGGACGGGAGCGCCTTGCCTGTGCTTACTTGTACTTGGCGTTGGCCTTCTGTACGAAGGAATTGGTGAAGGTCTTGGACAGATCGATCTGCTTGTCCGCCAGCGAGGGCTCGAAGGCCTTCAGCGTGCGCAGCGCCGTATCCGGACCGCCCGGCGGGAAGTAGCCGTCCGGCGAAATGGCCTGGCGCACCTTCATGAAGGCATCGATGTAGAGCGAACGGTCGCCCAGCAGATAGCTTTCCGGGACGGCCTTGATGATGTCGGAGGGACCGGCCTTCTGGATCCACTTCAGCGCGCGCACCATGGCATTGGTCAGGGCTTGCGTGGTGTTGGGATACTTCTGCACGAAGGCCGCCGGTGCATACAGGGTTGCCGCCGGCATCGGGCCACCGAAGACATCATTGGTGTCCTTCAGGGTTCGGGTGTCGGCGATGACCTTGATCTCGTTGTTCTGCTCCAGCATGGAGATGACCGGATCGAGGTTGGCGATCGCGTCGATCTGGCCCGAGCGGATCGCAGAGATGGCGCCGGCTGCCGCACCCACGCCGATGAAGGAAACGTCGGTAGGCTTCAGGCCCGCCTTGGCCAGCACGTAGCTGGCCATGATGCTGGTGGAAGAACCCGGTGCGGTGACGCCGATCTTCTTGCCCTTGAGGTCGGCCACGGTCTTGTAGTTGGGCATGGTCTTGTTGTTGACCGCCAGCACGATCTGCGGGGCCCGGCCCTGCAGCACGAAGGCGACGATGGGCTGGTTCTTGGCCTGCATGTTGATGGTGTGTTCAAAAGCGCCCGAGACCACATCGGCGCTACCGCCCACCATGGCCTGCAGCGCCTTGGCACCGCCGGCGAAGTCGGAGATCTCGACCTGCAGGCCTTCATCCTTGAAATAGCCGAGCTGCTCGGCAATGGTCAGCGGCAGGTAGTAGAACAGGTTCTTGCCACCCACGGCGATGGAGACCTTGGGTTTTTCCAGCGCCTGTGCGCCGGCGCTGCCGTTGAATGAAAAATAGCCGGCCAGGAACAGGCCAGCGGCGATCAGCAATTGCTTCCAGCTCAATTTCATTGTGTCTCCTCCGTGTGTGGATGGGGGGTGCTGCTTGTTGTCCAGCTTCTTGCAGGCGACCCCGTGCCGGTGCCCGCCTTTGTCATGCTGCTTCAGACCACGCCTGCGTCCCGCAGCTTCTTGATGTGGGCCTCATCATACCCCAGCGATTGCAGGATTTCATCGCTGTGGGCACCCAGCTCCGGGCCCAGCCATCGGGTCTGGCCGGGCGTTTCCGACATCTTGGGCGTGATGCCCGGCAGCTTGACCGGCGTGCCATCGGCGAACTGGTGCTGCTCGAACATGTCGCGCGCCAGGAATTGGGCATCGTTCATCATGTCCTTGACGGAGTAGATCTTGCCGACCGGGACGTCAGCCGCCTGCAGCGTGGCCAGGGCCGAATCGATGGTCTGCGTGCTGCACCACTGCTGGATGGCGGCATCGATTTCTTCGGTGCGCGGCACGCGGCCATCGTTGCGTGCCAAGCCCGGATCATTGGCCATGTCGTCGCGGCCGATGGCACTCATCAGACGTTTGAAGATGGCATCGCCATTGCCGGCGATGACGATGTTCATGCCTTCGCCGGTGGTGTAGGTGTTGGAGGGGACGATGCCGGGCAACGCACCGCCGGTGCGCTCCCGCACCACGCCGGCGAAATCGAACTCGGGCACCATCGATTCCATCATGTTGAAGACCGCTTCGTACAAGGCCACATCGACCATCTGGCCCTGCCCTGCCACGCAGTCCGCACCGGACTTGCCGTTCCAGCGGCCACCGCTGACATCGCGATGGCGCAGCGCCATCATGGCCCCGATCACACCGTGCAATGCGGCGATGGAGTCACCGATGGAAATGCCAATGCGTACCGGCGGGCGGTCCGGATGGCCGGAGACGTAGCGGATGCCGCCCATCGATTCACCGATGGCACCGAAGCCCGGCAGGTCGCGCAGCGGACCGGTCTGGCCGTAGCCGGACAGGCGCACCATGATGGTGGCGGGATTGAGTTGCTTCAGGTCCTCATAGCCGAGCTTCCACTTCTCGAGCACGCCGGGGCGGTAGTTCTCGATGATGACATCGGCGTCCAGCGCGAGCTGGCGGGCGATCTCCTGGGCGCGCTCATCCTTCATGTTCAGGGTGATGCTCTTCTTGTTGCGCGCCTGGACCGACCACCACAGCGAGGTGCCGTCCTTGAGCACGCGCCAGTGACGCAGGGGATCGCCATCGCCGGGCGCTTCGATCTTGATGACCTCGGCACCGAACTCGGCCAGCATGCGCGAACAGAAAGGACCCGCAATCAGCGTGCCCAGTTCAAGAACCTTGATGCCGGCCAGCGGGCCGGGCTTGGATGTGGCTGTGCTCATCGTGCTTGCACCGGATACCTGGCAGGCGCGGCCTGCGCGGGCGCTCCGGTGTTCTCCTCTTGGTCGATGCTGCGGACCGGGCTCTTGTGGGGTATTGGCCAGTGTCCTGGAATGCGATGGATTCGGGTGATGCTGCGCGGCGGGCGAAGAGCAGTGCGCGGTATGTGGGTGGGTCACCCCCTTGCGGCTCCTGGCCTGACGTCGTACGTGCACGCCGGCAAGTCCACATTCTATTGCAGCATGCGCGCGATGTCGCGCATTTTGACCTGCATGGGCGACGTCATGCCTGCAAGTTTTTCATCTGAAAACGATCTCGTCCGCGATTCGTGCGAATCTTGCGGTCGCCTCGGGTTCAGGTCGAACGGCGATCCAGCATGGCGCGGGCGATGGTGCCGGCGTCGACGTATTCCAGTTCGCCCCCGACCGGTACGCCGCGCGCCAGGCGGCTCACCTTCAGGCCGCGGGCCTTGAGCGTTTCGCTGATGTAGTGGGCGGTGGCTTCGCCTTCGTTGGTGAAGTTGGTGGCCAGCACCACTTCGCTGACTACGCCATCGGTAGCGCGGGTGATGAGTTTTTCGAGATGGATGTCGCGCGGGCCGATGCCGTCCAGCGGCGAGAGCCGGCCCATGAGCACGAAATAGAGGCCTTTGAAGGTCAGGGTCTGCTCGATCATGACCTGGTCCGAGGGCGACTCCACTACGCACAGCTGGGTGTGGTCGCGCTGGCTGTCCTGGCAGGTCTCGCAGACCACCTGCTCGGTGAAGGTATTGCACAGGGCGCAGTGACGAATGGTCTCCAGCGCCTTGGTGAGCGACTGGCTCAGGCCGGCGGCGGCGTCGCGGTCGTGCTGCAGCAGGTGGAAAGCCATGCGCTGCGCGGTCTTGGGGCCGATGCCGGGCAGCCGGCGCAGCGATTCGGTCAGGAGGGTGAGACTGGAGGGCGTTTTCAATTGCGGTCTACGGAATAGCGGAAGGCTTCGAGTGCCTCGGCCGTCATGGAGGGTACGAATTCGATGATCTCGTATTCGGCCACGCCGCCGATGAAGAAGGGATCGGATTCCATGATGGCTTCGATCTCGGCACGGTCGGCACAGTCGGCAATGATGATGCCGCCGGTACGCGGCACCTTGCGGCCGGACATCAGGAATACGCCTTCGGCATATTGCTGGTTGAGGAATTTCTTGTGCGCGGTCAGCAAGGAATCGATTTCGCTTGCCGGCTTGGTGTACGTGATCGAGACGATGAACATGGTGCCTCCACTAAGCAATCCTGCATTCCATCAGAATCAGACTGTCCTGCGCGATGCTGCCTGCGCCCGGCGGTCGCAGCCACCGGGCCGGCACAGCATCAGAACGGCATCTTGAAGCCCGGGGGCAGCGGCATGCCGGCGGTCACGCCGGACATCTTTTCCTGGGCGGTGGCTTCGGCCTTGCGGACGGCGTCGTTGAAGGCTGCAGCGACCAGGTCTTCCAGCATGTCCTTGTCGTCAGCCAGCAGCGACGGGTCAATGGAGACGCGCTTGACGTCGTTTTTACAGGTCATCACCACCTTCACCAGGCCGGCACCGGACTGGCCCTCGACTTCGATGCTGGCCAGCTGTTCCTGGGCCTTCTTCATGTTGTCCTGCATGGCCTGTGCTTGCTTCATCAGACCTGCCAGTTGACCTTTCATCATGCTCATTGCTCCTTGTTTCAATTCACGGAATTCTATCGCGTTTGGCTCGGCGGCCGGCAATCTCGCCAGCAGCGCCGTGCACGTCTCACAACGCCTGGATCGACCCCGGCACGATGGTGGCACCGAACTCGCGCATCATGCTCATCACGAAGGGATCGCTCTTCATCTTCTGTTCGGCCTTGCGCTGGCGCTCGGCCCGTTCGGCCTCGGCCACCGCGTTGGCGGTATCGGAGACGGCACCGATCTCGGTCTCGACGCGGATTTCCTTGCCGAAACGCTCGGACAGGGCGGCGATCAGTTTTTCGATACTGCCCGAGGAGCGCAAGGTTTCCAGCGGGATACGCAGATGGAAGCACACATTGCCTCCATTGAGCGCTTCACAGCGTACCAGTTCACTCTGAAATGCCATCTGGTGCGCCACGCCGCGCAGCGTGGTGAGGCTGGCAGCCAGCGTCGGCCAGTGGCCATCCCAGCCCAGTTCGGCGGCGATGCGCGCGGTTTCCTGCTGCTGTGCGGGCGTGGCGGCCGGGCGCTGGGGCGCGGGGGGTTCTGCGGAGGCCGGTGCGGCTGGCGCTGGGGCAGCGGCGGGAGCAGCCTGCATGCGTTGCTCCGCGAACTCCGGCATGGGGGCGGACGGCGGCATGGCGGACGCACCGGTGTCATCTTCCCAGGGCGGGATGGAATCGAACGGCGGCGGTTCCGGCATGTCCGGCGGCATGGCGGAGGCGGCACGGACAGCCTTGGGAGCCGGTGCCGCTGCGGCAGCTGGAGCGGCGGCCGGCGCGCTGGCCATCGGCGCAGCTGCTGCCGGGACCGCTGAGGGTGCCGGGGCTGGCGTAGCCGCGGCGGGTCGGGCAGCGCCCTTGCCGCCCTTGCCACCACGCAAGGCCATCAGTGCAGCTTCACGGGCGGATGTCGGAGCCGCGGGGGCTGCGGGGGCTGCAGGCATCGGTGCTGCTGGTGCGGGCGCCGCTGCTGCCATCGGGCTTGGGGCAGGCGCTGACGCCGGTGCGGCCGGCGCAGCAGCGGATACAGCGGCCGGTTGCGCGCGGCTGACCGGCGCACTGGTCACGGCCGCCTGCGGCGCCAGCAACGGGGCAGCCTGGCGCGGCGTGGCCGGACGAGCACCACCCGGCGCGGGCGCTGCCGGTACCGGACCGCTCGCGCTGGAACTGACCGGGCGGAAGGCCAGCATGCGCAGGAGCGTCATGCTGAAACCTGCATATTCATCGGGGGCCAGGCCCAGTTCATTGCGGCCGTGGACGGCGATCTGGTAGAACAACTGCACATGTTCCGGACTGAACTGAGCGGACAGGCGCAGGATATCTTCACGATTGGGCAGGTCATCGGCCAGCGCCGCCGGCACTGCCTGCGCCAGTGCAATCTGGTGCAGCAGCGTGCCCAGGTCCTGCAGGGCGGCGTTGTACGACAGGCTGCGGGTGGCCATGTCATCGGCCACACCCAGCAAGGCGGCACCATCCTGCACCGCCAGCGCATCGAGGACGCGGATCAGGTAGGACTGGTCCAGCGCACCCAGCATGCCCTGCACCGCTTCCAGGGTGACCTTGCCGGCGGCATAGGCGATGGCCTGGTCGGTCAGCGACAGCGCATCGCGCATGGAACCCGAGGCCCCTTGCGCCAGCAGGCGCAGCGCGGGCGGATCGAATTCGATGCCTTCCTGGTTCAGGATGTTGTCGAGGTGGCCGATGATGTGGCCGGGCGGCATCTGCTTGAGGTTGAACTGCAGGCAGCGCGACAGCACGGTCACGGGAATCTTTTGCGGATCGGTGGTGGCCAGGATGAACTTGATGTGCTCCGGCGGCTCTTCCAGCGTCTTCAACATGGCGTTGAAGGCGTGGTTGGTGAGCATGTGCACTTCGTCGATCATGTAGACCTTGAAGCGTGCATTCGACGGTGCATAGATGGCCTGCTCCAGCAACTGCGCCATCTCGTCCACGCCACGGTTGGAGGCGGCATCCATTTCGATGTAGTCGACGAAGCGGCCGGCATCGATCGCCACACAGGCTTCGCACACGCCGCAGGGTGCAGCGGTGATGCCGCCGGTGCCATCAGGGCCGACGCAGTTGAGCGACTTGGCCAGGATGCGCGAGAGCGTGGTCTTGCCCACGCCGCGGGTCCCGGTGAAGAGATAGGCGTGGTGCAGCCGCTGCTGTTCGAGCGCGTGCGTCAGCGCGCGCACGACGTGTTCCTGGCCGACCAGGGTGTCGAAGCTGCGGGGACGGTATTTACGGGCGAGAACTTGATAGGACATGGAGTGGCTGCTGTGGGCTTTTTGGCTCAGGGGGGCATTTTAAGCTATTTCGCCGCCGCCAACGCCTTTGCCTGCATCCACTGCGCTGCCGTCCCTTCAAGCCGGGGCGCTGCGCGCCTTCTTGCGCTGATACATGGCGTGGTCCGCGCTGCCCATCAGGTCTGACAGATCGGCATGGCTGGCCGCATCGTACTGGGCCACGCCGACGCAGTAATCCAGCTGGTACTCGCGCCCACCGTTCTGGTTGAACGCCTGTACGGCCTTCTGCAGATGCGACAGGACCACCGGCACATCGGTCTCGGCGGTATTGGTCAGGAACACCGCGAATTCATCCCCGCCCAGGCGGCCGACGACATCGGACTCGCGCAAGGTCGTCAGCAGCAGGCCGGCAAAATCGGCCAGCGCCAGGTCGCCGGCGGCATGGCCGAAGCGATCGTTGATCTGCTTGAAGTGATTCAGGTCGAATCCCAGCATGCAGGCCGGGCGCCCGGTGCGCTTGCTGTGGTGGCCATGGCGTGCCGCGCCAGCGCCTCGAAGCCGCGCCGGTTGGAGACACCGGTCAGGTCGTCGATGGTGGCCAGTTTCACCGCGGCCAGCTCCTGTTCCACCATGGCGGCCAGATCCTTGAGCAGGGCCTGTTCATCCGCATCGAAGGCGCGCGGCTTGAGATCGACCAGGCAAAGGGTTCCCAGAGTGAACCCGCTTTCACTGCGGATGGGGCAGCCCGCGTAGAAACGGATGAAGGGTTCGCCGGTGACCTGTGGATTTTCGGCAAAACGCTCATCCAGTTTGGCATCGGGCACGATGGTCATGCCTTCATGCAGGATGGCATGAGCGCAGAAAGAAATGTCGCGTGAGGTTTCCGAGGCGTCGCCCATGCCCACGCAGGATTTGAACCACTGCCGGTTGACGTCGATCATGGTCACCACCGCCATCGGCACGTCGAACAGTCGCCGCGCCAGGCGCGTCAGCCTGTCAAATCGCTCTTCGCGGGGCGTATCGAGGATGCGCAGCGAATGCAGGGCGTCGATACGGGCGGCTTCATTGGCGGGTAGCTCGGCGATTCTCATGGTCATCAGCGCAGAATGGACGTTGTTGCCGACGTTAACGACAGGCTTCGGACGACTTTAACCCCAAATTTTTGCAGAAACAAGAAATAGTTGTTCACAATTGCATATACCAATATGAATAGTGAGAACCGACTTTCGTTGACGCTTGCACCGCCGGAAACGACAGGCTCCCCAACTCCCTGGCCTGCCTTTGCATCACTTGCCGCCGGCCTTGTCCTGGGCCTTGTCAGCGCTCTTCTCTGCCGTCTTGTCGTCGCTCTTGCCGGACTTGGCCGCGCCCTCCTTGCCCTTGTTCTCAGCGCGTGAGGCTTTACCTTCCTTGGCGGCCGGTGCAGCGGCTCCCGCCTTGGCCTGGCCGTTGACGGTCAGGCCATTGGCGGACAACTTCACGGCCGCCTTGTCCTTGATGCCCTTGACGCGCTTCTCCAGATCGGCCCAGTCCTTGAAGGCACCGCCCTTCTGGCGCTCTTCCAGGATGCGTTTGGACATCGAGGGTCCGATGCCGCGCACCCCATCCAGGGCGGCCTGGTCGGCCTTGTTGACGTCCACCTCGGCCCAGGCCAGGGCGGTGGCGGCGAAGAAGCTGAGGATGAATAGCAGGGTTTTCTTCAACATGATGTGTCCTTTCGACTTTCAACGTTCGGTTGGAGGAAAAAACAAAGGGCAGTCCACCGGAAAATGGACTGCCCTTGCTCAACGAAAACCGAACCCGCCTGTTGACCGAAATTCCGCTAGAAACAGTCCTCAAATCAGGCCGCCAGCAACTCCTCGCGCGTGACGGTGGCCGTGCCCAGCTTGCCGACCACGATGCCGCCGGCACGATTGGCCATGGTCACCGCATCGACCAGCGACGCACCTGCGCCCAGCATCACGGCCAACGTACCGATGACGGTATCGCCGGCACCGGAGACGTCAAAGACTTCACGCGCCATGGTCGGGAAGTGCGTGACCTCGCCCTCGCGATACAGGCTCATGCCCTCTTCCGAGCGGGTCAGCAGCAGCGCTTCCAGGTTGAGTTCGGCACGCAGCTTCTGGGCGCGTGCGGTGAGGTCTTCCTCGTTCTTCCATTGGCCGACGATGCGCACCAGTTCCGACTTGTTGGGCGTGAGCACGGAGGCCCCGGCATAGCGCGCGAAATCATCGCCCTTGGGATCGACCAGGATACGCTTGCCGAGCTTGCTGGCCGTCGCGATCATCTCGGCAACGTTGACCAGGCCGCCCTTGGCGTAATCGGAAAAGATGATCACATCGTAATCGGCCACCAGTGAATTGAATTGCGTGAGCTTGTCGCGCAACACCGTATCGGTAGGCGCTTCTTCAAAATCGATGCGCACCAGCTGCTGCTGGCGGCCGATCACGCGCAGCTTGACGATGGTGGAAATGCCAGGATCGCGGTTGAGATGGCTGCGAATGCCCATCTCGCCCAGCATGCTCTCCATCACGCGCGCCGGTTCATCGTCGCCGGTCACGCCCAGCAGCGCCGTCTGCGCACCCAGGCTGGCGGTATTGCGGGCCACGTTGGCGGCACCGCCCAGGCGCTCTTCCTTGCGCTCCACGCGCACCACCGGTACCGGGGCTTCCGGCGAGATGCGATTGACTTCGCCGAACCAGTAGCGGTCCAGCATGACGTCGCCCACGATGAGGATGCGGGCGGAATCCCAGGCTGCCGCGATGTTCTTGTCCACGATCTTGTCCGTCTTCAGGTTCAGGGGCGCGGCAGCTTACTGCGCGCGGGCTTGGAGAGAACGGCCGATGCCGTAGTACTCGATGCCGCTGTCGGCCATCAGCTGCGGATCGAACAGGTTGCGGCCGTCGAAGATCACCGGATGCTTCAGCGCTGCCTTGACGCGTTCGAAATCGGGGCTGCGGAAAGCCTTCCATTCGGTAACGATGGCCAGTGCATCGGCACCCTGCAGGGTATCCATCGGCGAAGCCGCAAAGCGGATCTGCTGCAGACGGTCGGACTCGTCGGCGAAGTCCAGTTCCAGCACGCGCGCAGCTTCCTTCATGGCGACCGGATCATAGACCGCCACGCTGGCACCACGGCGCACCAGTTCGCCGATCAGCACGCGCGAAGAGGCCTCGCGCATGTCGTCGGTATTGGGCTTGAAGGCCAGCCCCCAGATGGCGAAATGCTTGCCGGCGAGGTCTTCGCCGAAGCGCGTCACGACCTTCTTGCCCAGCACGTGTTTCTGCAGGTCGTTGACCTGCTCCACGGCCCGCAGGATCAGAAGCGACTGGTCATAGTCCCGCGCAGTGCGTTCCAGCGCCTGCACATCCTTGGGGAAGCAGGAGCCACCATAGCCGCAGCCGGCGTACAGGAAACTGTGGCCGATGCGCGGATCGGAGCCGATGCCGTGGCGCACGGATTCGATGTCGGCACCGACGCGATCGGCCAGGTTGGCCAGTTCATTCATGAAGGAAATGCGCGTGGCCAGCATGGCATTGGCCGCATACTTGGTGAACTCGGCCGAGCGGACGTCCATCCAGTAGGTGCGTTCGTGATTGCGGTTGAAGGGTGCGTAGAGCTTCTTCATGAGGGTCTGCGCACGCAGGCCTTCGGCGGTCTGGTCATGGCCGATGACGATGCGGTCAGGACGCATGAAGTCTTCGACGGCCGCGCCTTCCTTCAGGAATTCCGGATTGGAGACGACCGAGAAGCTCAGTTCAGTCTTGCCACGCTCGGCCAGCTCCTCCCTGATTGCTGCCGTGACGCGGTCGGCAGTTCCGACCGGCACGGTGGACTTGTCGACCACGACCTTGAAACCTTCCATATGGCGGCCGATGTTGCGGGCCGCCGCCAGCACGTATTGCAGGTCCGCCGAACCATCTTCATCCGGCGGGGTGCCGACGGCGATGAACTGAATGTCACCATGGGCCACGCTGGCTGCCACATCGGTGGAGAAGTGCAGACGACCGGCAGCGCGATTGCGGGCCACCACTTCTTCCAGGCCAGGTTCGTGGATGGGAATGCCGCCGTTGTTGAGGATGTCGACCTTGCGCTGGTCAACGTCCAGGCAGAACACGTCGTTACCCAGTTCGGCCAGGCAGGCCCCGGTCACCAGGCCTACGTAGCCGGTGCCGATGATGGTGATTTTCATGGTAGATCCAGAGTTCAAGTACGGCCCGCGAGGGCCTCAATTCATGACATTCAATTCTTCAGTGCGGCGCGGCGGGTACGTTTCCCACTGGCTGCAGCCCGGGCATTGCCAGTAGAACTGGCGCGCCTTGAAGCCGCAATGGCTGCACTGGTAGCGCGCCAGCTTCTGCGTATAGCCGTGCACCAGGGTCTTGACCACGGCCAGCTCGGGGCGCACGGTCTGGGGCGCGCTCATCATGCGCGCTTCCAGGAACTTGTCCAGGCCCAGCAGGGTCGGCGTACGGCGCAGTTCGTCGCTCACCAGCACATTGGCGGCATCGATGCCGTCGGCGTCCAGCACGGCCTTGAAGACCACTTCCAGCAGATCGATCGACGGGGCTTCCGCCAGGTAGGCGCGCAGCAGGTTGATGCCCTCCTGCGGGCGACCGACGGCGATGTAGCCATCCATCAGGCGCTGCGCCACCAGGGCGGTGTGCGGCACGCTCTGGTGCTCGACCCGACGCCAGGTTTCCAGCGCGCCTTCGATGTCGCCGCGCGCGCGCAGCGCATCGCCGATCAGCATGGTGGCGCGTACGCTCTTGCGGTCGGCGGCCAGGGCCTTGTCCAGCAGGGCCATGGCAGCATCGGTGTTGGTGCGCACCAGTTCATCAGCGGCCAGTTCGCAGTAGAACTGGGCAATCTCGCGCTGGCGGCCGCCGGCACCCGTGGCTTGCAGGATTTCGGCGGCGGAGATGGCGCGCTCCCATTCCTTCTCGCGCTGGTAGATCTCCAGCAGGGCGCGGCCGGCCTGGGCGCTGTAGGGGGTGTCGATGAGCTTGTTGAAGGTTTCTTCAGCGCGGTCCAGCAAGCCCGCCTTCAGGTAATCCTGGCCCAGTTCATAGAGCGCATGGCCCTGGTGCTCGGCCGGCAGGTCGGGACGCGCCAGCAGGTTCTGGTGCACGCGGATGGCGCGCTCGGTCTCGCCGCGGCGGCGGAACAGGTTGCCCAGGGCGAAGTGCAGTTCCACCGTCTCGGGATCCAGCTTGACGATTTCGATGAAGGCGTCGATGGCCTTGTCGGGTTGCTCGTTCAGGAGGAAGTTGAGCCCCTTGAAGTAGCCGCGCGGCAGTGTGCGCGACTCGGACAGCAACTGGTTGATATCCACCCGCGCGGCAATCCACCCCAGGCCGAAGAAGACCGGGATGCCGAGCAACCACCAAAATTCAAATTCCATAAACAGTGAGGGGCAATTAGAGGATGTGCTGCGCGGTGATCACGCTGTCAGGCTGCGGCGGCTGGGCCTGCACCTGGGCGATCTCTTCCTGCTGCTTCTGGACTTGCGACAGGGCTTTCCTGTAACGCGAGGCTTCGCGGCGGTGGCGCATCACCAGCGGCACCATGGCCAGCACGCCCAGGATCGCGCCGATCACGAAGAAGGCCAGCAGCACCAGTACCAGCGGGTCGGTGCGTTCATAACCGAGGAAGAAATGCATGGTCACTTCCTGGGTATTGCGCAGGGCGAAGAAAAAGAAGAACACGAACAGGATGGCCGCGATCAATCGGGACAGTATTTTCATGGCGTAATCCTTTCTGGCGGGTCGTGGTTAGCCCGGAGGCCCGAAGGCCAAGCTCGCCGGCAAGCGATGCGCAACACCCATGACGATAAGGGCGATGCGCGAGGGCGGTGCCGGTCCGCGGCATTATTGCGCTGGCCGGAAAAATCGCGTCGATTTCGCGCGCATTCCCGGTCAATCCAGGGTAAATCGGGATTGTACGTGAAAAAAAACGGCATCCAAAGATGCCGTTCATTTTGTTGATCTGCCTTTACACCCGTTCACCTCGCGGTGCGCGAGTGTGCAGCTTTCAACCATTCTTACTGCTCGCGGGCGCAGAAAACTTCATCTGCGCACCGCAAGAACTGCCTGGTCACAGGCCCAGCCGGGTCAATCCTCGCGGATTGGCTGGCCGACCATCGCATCGACGCGTTCGCGCAATTCCTTGCCCGGCTTGAAGTGGGGGACCCGTTTTTCAGGGACCATCACCTTGTCGCCGGACTTGGGATTGCGGCCGATACGCGGCGGACGGCGGTTGAGCGCGAAGCTGCCAAAGCCACGGATCTCGATGCGCTGGCCGGTCGCGAGCGCGTCGACCATGGCATCGAGGATGGTTTTGACCGCGTAATCCGCATCCTTGGCAACAAGTTGCGGATAACGCTCAGCCAGACGGGCGATCAGCTCCGACTTTGTCATCGTGACCGGAAGATCAGTTCTTGTTGTCGAGCTTGGCCTTCAGCAGCGCGCCCAGGCTGGTGGTGCCCGAAGCAGCGTTGGAGTCAGCCGACATCTTCTGCATGGCTTCCTGGGTCTCGGCGTTGTCCTTGGCCTTGATCGACAGCTGGATGCTGCGAGCCTTGCGGTCGATGTTGATGACCAGGGCTTCGACGGCGTCGCCAACCTTCAGGTGGGTACCGGCATCTTCCACGCGGTCGCGGGAGATTTCGGAAGCGCGCAGGTAGCCTTCGACTTCGTCGGTCAGCTGGATCACGGCGCCCTTGGGCTCAACCGACTTGACGGTACCGGTCACGATCGCACCCTTGTCGTTCAGGGCTGCGAAGTTGTTGAACGGGTCGCCTTCCAGTTGCTTCACGCCCAGGGAGACGCGCTCGCGTTCCACGTCGATGGCCAGCACAACGGCTTCCAGCTCGTCGCCCTTCTTGAACTTGCGCACGGCTTCTTCGCCAGCTTCGGTCCAGGACAGGTCGGACAGGTGCACCAGGCCGTCGATGTTGCCCGGCAGGCCGATGAACACGCCGAAGTCGGTGATCGACTTGATCGAACCCTTGACCTTGTCGCCCTTCTTGTGGCTCATGGCGAAGTCGTCCCACGGGTTCGGCTTGCACTGCTTCATGCCCAGGGAGATACGACGACGCTCTTCGTCGATTTCCAGAACCATGACTTCGACTTCGTCGCCCAGCTGGACAACCTTGTTCGGGGCCACGTTCTTGTTGGTCCAGTCCATTTCGGAGACGTGCACCAGGCCTTCGATGCCTTGTTCGACTTCCACGAATGCACCGTAGTCGGTCAGGTTGGTGACCTTGCCGAACAGGCGGGTGCCTTGCGGGTAGCGACGCGACAGGCCGGTCCACGGATCGTCGCCCAGTTGCTTGACGCCCAGGGAGACGCGGTTCTTCTCTTGATCGTACTTGAGGACCTTGGCGGTGATCTCTTGGCCAACCGACAGCACTTCCGACGGGTGACGTACGCGACGCCATGCCAGGTCGGTGATGTGCAGCAGGCCGTCGATGCCACCCAGGTCAACGAACGCACCGTAGTCGGTGATGTTCTTGACGATACCGGTGACGACGGTGCCTTCCTTCAGGGTTTCCATCAGCTTGGCGCGCTCTTCGCCCATCGAGGCTTCGATCACGGCACGGCGCGACAGAACGACGTTGTTGCGCTTGCGGTCCAGCTTGATGACCTTGAATTCCAGGGTCTTGCCTTCGAACGGGGTGGTGTCCTTGACCGGACGGGTGTCGACCAGCGAACCCGGCAGGAAGGCACGGATGCCGTTGGTCAGAACGGTCAGGCCGCCCTTGACCTTGCCATTGACGGTACCGGTGACGATCTCGCCGGACTCCATCGCCTTTTCCAGCGAGAGCCACGATGCCAGACGCTTGGCCTTGTCGCGCGACAGGATGGTGTCGCCGAAACCGTTTTCCAGGGATTCGATCGCAACGGAGATGAAGTCGCCGACGTTGACTTCGACTTCGCCGTTGTCGTTCTTGAATTCTTCAACAGGGATGAACGCTTCGGACTTCAGGCCGGCGTTGACGATCACGAAGTTGTGATCCAGGCGCACGACTTCTGCCGAGATGACTTCACCCGAACGCATGTCCTGACGCGACAGCGATTCTTCGAACAGAGCAGCAAATTCGCTGGAGGTATCAACACCTGCAGCGATAACGGTAGTGGTAGACATAAAAGAAAGTAAGAAAGATTGGCCGGTATCCGTGTGATGCAATCAGGCTGACTTGCACTGCCGTCTTCGTTGCCGCCGACGACATGGGTACTGGGTTAGGTTTATCAACACCCGTCAGACTTTGCATCTGCCGGGCACCAATGGCACTACGGGTACAACAAGGACTTGCCCATGATGGGTACTGAACGGGCCGTTTCAAGCGGATTGCAACGGATTTCAGTGTCCCAGGGCAGCGTACCAGCTGAGTACCTGCTGCACCGCTTCGTCAGCGGTCATGTCGGATGTATCCAGGTGATATGCACCCTCCGCAGCCTTCAAGGGGGCCGACGAGCGATTCATGTCGCGTTCGTCGCGCTCCTTCAAATCTCTGGAGAGGTCTTCGATATTAGCAGAAAAACCCTTGTCAATCAATTGCTTATAGCGTCTTGTAGCGCGAGCTTCCACACTGGCGGTCAAAAACACCTTCAGACGGGCACCGGGGAAGATGACGGTGCCCATGTCGCGGCCGTCGGCCACCAGGCCGGGAGGTTTCCTGAATGACAACTGCAGGCCGTACAAGGCCTGGCGCACGGTGATCAGGGCCGCGATCTTGGAGGCGGTATTGCCGACCTCTTCGGCGCGGATGGCCTGGGTCACGTCTTCATTGGCCAGGAAGATGTGGCCGCCATCGAAATGACAGTGCAGGTGCTCGGCCGCCTTGGCCAGGGCGTGTTCGTCATCCAGGGCTACGCCGCGGCGCAGCACGGACAGCGCCGTCAGGCGGTACAGCGCGCCCGAATCCAGGTAATGGAAACCCAGTTGCCGCGCCACCTTCTGCGCCACGGTGCCCTTGCCGGAGGCGGTCGGGCCATCGATGGTGATGACCGGTATCTTTGCTTTTTCCATGGCCTGAACCCTTTATCTGTGAATAATTTAGTGCTTTTACTTTCAGAGACAGGGTGTATCAGATCAAGGTTTGCTCGGCAATCTTTTTGAAAACGTCAAAATAATCGGGGAAGGTCTTGGCCACGCACTTGGGGTCGTTGATGCGAATACGGTTGCCGCGCCGCAATGCACCATCCAGCGCCGCCAGCGAGAAGCACATGGCCATGCGATGGTCGTCATAGGTATCGATGGCGGCCGTACCGATCTCGGCCGGGGGGATCACCGTGAGGTAATCAGCGCCCTCTTCCACCTGCGCACCCAGCTTGCGCAACTCGGTCGCCATGGCCGAAAGACGGTCGGTTTCCTTGACGCGCCAGCTGGCGATGTTGCGCAGGGTGCTGGGACCGTCGGCGTAGAGCGCCGCCACGGCGATGGTCATCGCTGCATCCGGAATGTGGTTGAAGTCGGCATCGATGGCCTTGAGCGGGCCATTGGAGGAGGCCTCGATCCAGTTCTCGCCCATGGTGATGGTCGCGCCCATCTGCTCCAGCGCTTCGACGAAGCGCACGTCGCCCTGGATGCTGTCGCGGCCCACGCCCTCGACCCGGATCGGGCCGCCGGTGATGGCACCGGCGGCCAGGAAGTAGGAGGCCGACGACGCATCGCCCTCGACGTGGATGCTGCCGGGGCTGCGGTAATGCTGGCCCGGCTTGACGGTGAACTGTTGCCAGCCGTCGCGCTCGACCTCGACGCCGAAGCGGCGCATCAGGTTCAGGGTGATCTCGATGTAAGGCTTGGAGATGAGTTCACCGACCACCTCGATCTGCATGACCTCCTCACGCGCCATCAGGGGCGCGGCCATCAGCAAGGCCGTCAGGAACTGGCTGGAGACGTTGCCGCGCACCTTCATGCGCGCCGATGTCAGCTGGCCACGGCGGATATGCAGCGGCGGGTAGCCGGGATTGCCGGTGTACTCGATGCGCATGCCCACGGCATTCAAGGCATCCACCAGGTCGCCAATCGGCCGCTCGTGCATGCGCGGCACGCCATGCAGAGTGTAGTCGCCCCCCAGCACGGCCAGGGCCGCCGTCAGCGGACGGATGGCGGTACCGGCATTGCCCATGAAGAGATCAGCCTGGTGCACCGGCAGCACGCCGTTGACGCCATGGACGATGTAATCCTGGGTACCTTCGATCTGCTCCCACTTCACCCCCAGGGTCTGCAGGGCCATCAGCATGACCAGCGTATCGTCGGAAGCCAGCAGGTCGAAGATGCGGGTGGTGCCGCCCGAGAGCGCCGCCAGCAGCAGGATGCGGTTGGAGATGCTCTTGGAGCCCGGCAGCTTGACCGTGCCTTGCACGTGCGGGACCGGGTTCAGGTCGATATGGCGGGGGTAGGAAGGCTGTTTCATCTTGCTTGCTTTTCTGTGGATGATGCGGTGATGGAATCGGGCCGCCCAGGCGGCTTTGACGATGTGGCCAAGAAAGAATGTTCAGTTGGCCTTGCGCTCGGCCGCCTCGATGGCGGCCGCCCATTGCTGGCGGGCATGCTGGGCGTTGGCATAGATCTTTTCGAGGCCCGCGCCGTCGCTGTCGGCAATCATCGCGCGTATGCCCTGCAATTGCACCAGATAGGCATCGACCTCGGTGAGCAAGGCATCACGGTTGGCCAGCGTGATGTCGCGCCACATCTCGGGCGAGGAGGCAGCAATGCGGGTGAAATCGCGGAAACCGCTGGCGGCATACTGAAACAGGGTCCCGGCATGCGGCTTGGCGGCGATGTCATCCACCAGCGCAAAGGCCAGCACGTGCGGCAAATGGCTCACCGAAGCGAACACCGCGTCATGCTCCTGCGGCGAGAGGCGATGGATGATCGCACCACAAGCGCGCCAGGCGGCGGCCACGGTTTCGACATCGGACTCGCTGTTCTCGGGCAAGGCGGTGATGACCACTTTCTTGCCTTCATACAATTCGGCCAGCGCGGCTTCCGGACCATGTTTTTCACGGCCCGCAATCGGATGCGCCGGGACGAACTGCGCAATACGCTCCCCCATCGCCTTGCGGGCGGCGGCCACCACATCGCTCTTGGTACTGCCGGCATCGGTGACGATGGCCCGGGCCTCCAGATGCGGCTTGATGGAAGCGAGGATGGCTTCGGTCTGCGCCACTGGCGCGGCCACCAGGATCAGATCGGCACCGGTAACGGCGGCGGCCGCATCGGTGGCAATGGCATCGATGATGCCCAGCTCGCGCGCTCGCTCGAGGCTGGCCAGCGAGCGGCCCACGCCGACGATGTGCGCGGCCTGGCCGGCACGGCGCAGCGCCAGGGCGAACGAGCCGCCGATCAGACCCACACCGAAGATGACGACTTTCTTGAACACGTTGAACTCAGCCTTGAAGAATGGCGGGACGGCAGGCGCTCACAGGCCCAGCGGATAGGAGCCCAGCAGCTTGAAGAAGGCGGCGTTCTGGCGCAGCTCTTCGAGCGCCTTGGCGACCTTCTCATCCTGCTCATGACCTTCGAGGTCGACGTAGAAATAATATTCCCACGCGCCCATGCGGGCCGGACGCGACTCGAAGCGCGTCATCGACACGCCATGCCGCGCCAGCGGTGCCAGCAGGTTGTAGACCGCTCCGGCCTTGTTGGGCACCGACAGCACGATGGAAGTCTGGTCGCGCCCCGACGGTGCCGTGCGCAGGCGGCCGATCACCGCAAAGCGAGTGCGGTTGTGCGGATCGTCCTGGATGTGGGCGTTGACCGTCTGCAGGTTGTACTTCTGGCCCGCGATTTCACCGGCAATGGCCGCCACGCTCTTGTCTTCACCTGCCATGCGCGCGGCCTCGGCGTTGGAGGCCACCGCCTGGCGTTCGATGGCAGGATAGTTCTGATTGAGCCACGCATTGCACTGGGCGAGGGCCTGCGAATGCGCGCAGATGCGGGTGATGCCTTCCATGTTGCCGCTGGCGGTCATCAGGCTGTGATGCACAGGGATCGCCACTTCACCGCTGATGGTCAGCGTGGTCTGCAGCAGCAGATCGAGCGTGCGGTTGATCACGCCTTCGGATGAATTCTCGATGGGCACCACACCGAAATCGGCGGTACCGGCTTCGGCATCGCGGAACACTTCATCGATGGACACGCAGGGCAAGCCCTCGATGGCATGGCCGAACTGCTGGTACACGGCCTGTTCGCTGAAGGTGCCTTCGGGGCCGAGATAGGCCACCACCACACGCTTTTCCAGCGCACGGCAGGCCGACATCACTTCACGGAAAATGGTCTGGATATCGGTGCCCAGCAAGGGGCCGGGATTGCGGTCGGCGGCGCGGCGCAGGACCTGCGCTTCGCGCTCGGGACGAAACACCGGGGCATTGGTCTCGGCCTTGACGTGGCCCACTTCCTGCGCGACACGGGCGCGCTGGTTCAGCAGGTCGAGGATCTGCGCATCGATGGCATCGATCTTCTGGCGCAGGGGCAGCAACTTGTCGTCACTCATCTTGCTCTTTCAGGTTCTGCACGGCGCACGGGCGCTACGAGCGGCCGGCGGCGCACCGGGCATGGCGTTGGCTTGGCGCACGGCCACGGCCAGCACTGCGCGGGCGATGATACGCCCGGCCAGATGCGGCCTCAGCCGTGCTGCTGTTCGAAGTCTTTCAGATAATCGACGAGAGCCTGTACGCCCTCGATCGGCATCGCGTTGTAAATCGATGCACGCATGCCGCCGACCGACTTGTGGCCTTTCAGCTGCAGCAGGCCGCGCTCTTTGGCGCCGGCCAGGAAAGTGTCATTGAGCGCATCGTCGCGCAGGAAGAACGGCACGTTCATGCGGGAACGGCAGTCCGCTGCGATCCGGTTGCTGTAGAAATCGGTGCTGTCCAGGTAGCCGTAGAGCAGCTCGGCCTTGGCGATGTTGCGCGCTTCCAGCGCGGCCACGCCACCCTGGCGCTTGATCCACTGGAACACCAGGCCGGCGATGTAGATCGCGTAGGTCGGCGGGGTGTTGTACATGGAATCGTTGTCGGCCACGATCTTCCAGTCGAAGGCCGAGGGACAGAACGGCAGCGCGTGACCCAGCAGGTCTTCGCGCACGATGACGATGGTCACGCCGGCCGGGCCGATATTCTTCTGGGCGCCACCATAGATGACGCCGTATTGCGAGACATCCACCTCGCGCGAGAGGATGTGCGAGGACATGTCGGCCACCAGCGGTGCACCATCGGTGTCGGCGGCGACCTCGGGCGTATATTGGTATTCGACGCCGTCGATGGTCTCGTTGCTGCAGATGTGCACGTAGGCGGCATTGCGCGAGAGCTTCCAGTCGGCACGTGCCGGGATGCTGGAAAACTTGTGATCAGCCGAGGAGGCTGCCACGTTCACGCTGCAGTAGCGCCCCGCTTCCTTGATCGACTTGGTCGACCAGGAACCGGTGTTGATGTAGTCGGCCACACCGGCTTCATGCTTGCCTGCCGGCGAACGCAGCGCCGCCAGGTTCATCGGGATGATGGCGTTCTCGGCGATGGCCCCGCCCTGCAGGAACAGCACCTTGTAGTTGGAAGGGATGTTCATCAGCGCGCGCACATCAGCCAGCGCGGCTTCGATGATGGACATGTATTCCTTGCCGCGATGGCTCATCTCCATGACCGACATGCCACTGCCATGCCAGTCCAGCATCTCGTCGGCTGCCTGTTGCAGCACTTCCTTGGGCAATACCGCCGGACCGGCGGAAAAGTTATAAACCATGTCTGCGTTCGCCATCAAAAAAGACGGCGGGCACGCGGCCCGCCGCCCTGGACTTGCTTTACTCGCCTGCGGCTGGTGCTTCGCCGCCGGCCGCCTCTGCGCCTTCGCCTTCGATCACGTCTTCCACATCGGACTCGACCACGCGCTGCAGGCCCGACAGCTTGGTGCCGTCTTCCACTGCGATCAGGGTCACGCCCTGGGTCGCGCGGCCCATCTCGCGGATCTCCGAGACACGGGTGCGGATCAGCACGCCGCCGGTGGTGATGAGCATGATCTCATCGCTGGAATCGACCAGCGTGGCGGCCACGACCTTGCCGTTGCGCTCGCTGGTCTGGATGGCGATCATGCCCTTGGTGCCACGGCCGTGACGGGTGTACTCGGTGATCGGGGTACGCTTGCCGAAGCCGTTTTCGGTGGCGGTGAGCACGGACTGCTGTTCGTTCTCGGCCACCAGCAGGGCGATGACTTGCTGGGTTTCTTCCAGATTCATGCCGCGCACGCCACGGGCGGTACGGCCCATCGGGCGCACATCGTTTTCATCGAAACGCACGGCCTTGCCGCCGTCGGAGAACAGCATCACGTCATGCGCGCCATCGGTCAGGGCGGCACCAATCAGGAAGTCGCCTTCGTCCAGGTCCACGGCGATGATGCCGGCCTTGCGCGGGTTGGAGAAGTCCGACAGCGGGGTCTTCTTGACCGTGCCGAGGCTGGTCGCCATGAAGACATAGCGGTCATCCGGGAAGCTGCGATTGGCACCCGACACCGGCAGGATCACCGTGATCTTCTCGCCATCCTGCAGCGGGAACATGTTGACGATGGGCTTGCCGCGCGAATTGCGCGAACCCTGCGGCACTTCCCAGACCTTCAGCCAGTACAGGCGGCCACGGTTGGAGAAGCACAGGATGTAGTCGTGCGTATTGGCGATGAAGAGCTGGTCGATCCAGTCGTCATCCTTGGTCGCCATGGCCTGCTTGCCGCGGCCGCCGCGCTTCTGCGCGCGATACTCGGAGACCGGCTGCGACTTCATGTAGCCGGTGTGCGACAGCGTCACCACCATGTCCTGCGGGGTGATCAGGTCTTCGGTGGCCAGGTCGGTGGCGTTGTGCTCGATGGTGGAGCGGCGCTCGTCCTTGGCACCGATGCCGTAGTCATTGCGGGCGGCGTTGAGTTCGTCGGTGATGATGGCGGTGACGCGGGCCGGCTTGGAGAGGATATCCAGCAGGTCGGCGATCTGCGCCATCACGTCCTTGTATTCATTGACGATCTTGTCCTGCTCCAGACCGGTCAGGCGTTGCAGACGCATCTGCAGGATTTCCTGCGCCTGTTCGTCGGAGAGCTTGTAGAGGCCGTCGGACTGGATGCCGTAATGGGCCGGCAGGCTTTCCGGACGGAAGGCTTCGATGCCGCCCGGATTGCCTTCGCCAGTGCGGGCCAGCATCTCGCGCACCATGGACGAATCCCAGGCGCGCGTCATCAGTTCTGCCTTGGCGATCGGCGGGGTCGGTGCGGCGCGGATGATGGCGATGAAGTCATCGATGTTGGCCAGTGCAACGGCCAGGCCTTCGAGCACGTGGCCGCGTTCGCGCGCCTTGCGCAGTTCGAACACGGTGCGGCGGGTGACCACTTCGCGACGGTGCGACAGGAAGCATTCCAGCAGTTGCTTCAGGTTCAAGAGGCGCGGCTGGCCATCGACCAGCGCCACCATGTTCATGCCGAAGGTGTCTTGCAGCTGGGTCTGCTTGTAGAGGTTGTTGAGCACCACTTCAGGCACTTCGCCGCGCTTGAGTTCGATGACCACGCGCATGCCCGACTTGTCGGATTCGTCGCGCAGGTCGGAAATGCCTTCGAGCTTCTTGTCGCGCACCAGCTCGGCGATGCGTTCCAGCAGTGCCTTCTTGTTGACCTGGTAGGGCAGCTCATCGACGATGATGGCGATACGGCCTTCGCGGCCATACTCTTCGAAGTGGGTCTTGGCGCGCATGACCACGCGGCCACGGCCGGTGCGGTAACCATCGCGCACGCCCGAGACGCCATAGATGATGCCGCCGGTCGGGAAGTCCGGTGCCGGGACCAGTTCGATCAGTTCATCGATGGTGCAGTGTTCATTGGCCAGCAGGTGCAGCGCGCCGTTGATCACTTCGGTGATGTTGTGCGGCGGGATGTTGGTGGCCATGCCCACGGCGATGCCGGAGGAGCCGTTGACCAGCAGGTTGGGGATTCGCGTCGGCAGGACCGAGGGTTCCTTTTCCTTGCCGTCGTAGTTGGGCACGAAATCGACGGTTTCCTTCTCGATATCGGCCAGCAATTCGTTGGAGATCTTGTCCAGGCGGCACTCGGTGTAACGCATCGCCGCAGCGCCGTCGCCGTCGATGGAACCGAAGTTGCCCTGGCCGTCGACCAGGGTGTAGCGCAGCGAGAAGTCCTGGGCCATACGCACCAGGGTGTCGTAGATGGAGGCGTCGCCGTGCGGGTGGTATTTACCCATGACTTCACCGACCACGCGCGCGCACTTCACGAACGGGCGATTCCAGACGTTGTTCATCTCGTGCATCGCATACAGCACGCGGCGGTGCACCGGCTTCAAGCCATCGCGCACATCCGGCAGTGCCCGACCCACGATCACGCTCATGGCGTAATCGAGGTAACTCTTGCGCATCTCTTCTTCGAGGGAAATGGGGATGGTTTCTTTAGCGAATTGATCCATTGGAGAGTCGAAAGATGTTTCCCGGCCAGAAAATCGTGCCGGGCGGGCGTGGCCCTTGGACTGATCAGAACAGCGCATTCTAGCACGCCAGGAGGGTCAAAAGCCCGTCAAACGCCCTCAATGACCCTGCAACGGCATGCTTCGCGAGGACACCCGGCCCGGTGCCGGACATCACCGCAAGCGCCGCAAAGCTCCTCCCAGCGCCTGGGAGCGACGAAATGCCAGGTCCGAACGCCTATATATATTAGAGCGCCCGAACTCAGCGACCGGCATTGCCGCCCGGCATCGAATGTTTCTCCGCCGCAGGTTGCTGTCAAATGACCAATTTGGGGAAAATTTTCCGAAACTCACTTTCCCGGTGCACGCCATCAGGAGAATTCGGAGGGACCGGGAATCGCGATGCTGCGGAGAAAATGGCAACTACTTGCCCGAGTGAAAATGCGCGAACTGTATGAAATATAAGGATTTTCTTTAAAAAATCCGGCTTTTTTCAGCCTTAAAGGAACAAAAACGGCCCGAAAATATCGCGTTGCGAAGAAACAACACAGTCCCAAAAACGTTGTCTGGACCAATTGGCAAGCATCGCTGAAGGTCAATCCGTGTGGCAGAATGGCGGCTAAGTTCATTACTAGCCCCATGGAACAAGGGCCTGTGACGACCTGAACACATGATATTATTCATTTTTTTGATGTCGTAATCTTGTAGCGCAGTTTATCTGCGGATATCTCACCCGAGAGGAGAAACATGAACAAATTAGCAAAACTCGTCTTCGCTGCTGCGTCCGCAGCCATCGCACTGTCTGCCACCGCTCAGGAAACCAAGGACATCAAGGTTCGTCCCGGCAGCCTGTACCTGCAAGATGGCCGTGACGTCGTGACCCGCAGCGGTTACGGTCTGTGCTGGCAAACCGCTTACGTGAACGGTCCGTGCGAAGAACCGCCCGCACCGGCTCCGGTTGCCGCTGCTGCTCCTGCTCCGGCTCCTGCTCCTGTCGCTGCCCCGACCTCGGAAAAGGTCACCTACGCTGCTGACGCCTTCTTCGATTTCGACAAGGCAACCCTGAAGCCGGCTGGCAAGGCCAAGCTGGATGAACTGGTTGGCAACCTGAAGGCGATCAACCTGGAAGTCATCATCGCCGTCGGCCACACCGACTCGATCGGCTCCGTCGCCTACAACCAGAAGCTGTCGGTTCGCCGTGCTGAGTCCGTCAAGGCCTACCTGGTCTCGAAGGGCGTTGAAGCCAACCGCGTCTACACCGAAGGCAAGGGCAAGTCGCAACCGGTCGCTGACAACAAGACCGCTGCTGGCCGCGCCAAGAACCGTCGCGTGGAAATCGAAGTTGTGGGTACCCGCAAGTAATCGATTGCTGCTACAAGGCTGTTATGAAAACCCCGCTTCGGCGGGGTTTTTTTATTCCTGTTTCATTTGCTGGTCATGCAGGCTTTTGCAAGCACTTGCCCCTTCATTGCGGCGCATCTTGACCTGGCGCAGGCTACCCGCTGCGTCGGATTGGGCTATCATTAGGCCCCATGAACACGACCAATGCGACCATGAACGCCGATCCCCAAGAGATCCAGAAATTCAGTGAACTGGCCCATCGCTGGTGGGACCCGGGTTCCGAATTCCGTCCCCTGCACGAAATCAACCCGCTGCGCCTGGAGTGGATCAACGCCCGCGCCCCGCTGGCCGGCAAGAAGGTGATCGACATCGGCTGCGGTGGCGGCATCCTGGCGGAATCGATGGCCAAGAAAGGGGCCGACGTCACCGGCATCGACCTCTCCGACAAGGCCCTGAAAGTGGCCGACCTGCACAGCATGGAATCCGGCGTGCAGGTGCGCTACGAAAAGATCGCCGCCGAAGACATGGCCGCGCGTGAAGCCGGCCAGTACGACGTCGTGACCTGCATGGAGATGCTGGAACACGTCCCCGATCCGGCCGCCATCGTGCGCGCTGCGTCCAATCTGGCCAAGCCGGGCGGCAAGCTCTTCTTCTCCACGCTGAACCGCAACATGAAGTCCTACGTCATGGCCATCATCGGTGCCGAATACGTGCTGCGGCTGCTGCCCAAGGGCACGCATGACTATGCCAAGTTCATCACCCCGGCCGAGCTGGCGCACTACACGCGCGAAGCCGGTTTGCAGATCGATGGTTTCAAGGGCATGGGCTACAACCCGCTGACCAAGATCTATTCGCTCAACGACGACACCAGCGTGAACTACCTGGTGGCCTGTACCAAGCTGGGCTGAGCCGCCTCGCTCGCGCCTCGCCGGTTCGTTCCCCTCGCCGCAGCTGTCCGCTGCGGCGCTTTTCTTCCTGCCATCCTGAAGCCCATGCCACTCCGCCCTCCCCGCGCGATCCTGTTCGACCTCGACGGCACGCTCGCCGACACTGCCCCCGACCTGGCGGCCGCCGCCAACTACCTGCGCCAGCAAAGGGGCCTGGAAAATGCCCCCTATGAAAGTTTGCGTCCGGTCGCCTCGGCCGGTGCCCGCGGGCTCATCGGTGCGGCACTGGGCATCCATCCGGGCGATGCGGAATATGAAGACTTGCGCGTACTTTTCCTGGACCGCTACCAGGCCAACATGACGACCCACAGCGGCCTCTTCGACGGCATCCCGGAACTGCTGGCGCAACTGGAAGCGCGCGGCATCGCCTGGGGTATCGTCACCAACAAGGCGGCACGCTTCACCGACGTGCTGGCCCCGCAGATCGGGCTGGGCCATGCCGGATGCATCGTCTCCGGCGACACCACCCCGCATCCCAAGCCGCATCCCGCGCCATTGCTGGAAGCTGCCAAGCGCCTGGGGCTGCCCCCCGAGGATTGCTGGTACGTCGGCGACGACCTGCGCGACATCCAGGCCGGGCGCGCCGCCAACATGCCGACCATTGCCGCCGCCTGGGGCTATTGCGGCCATACCGAACCGGCTGCGTGGCAGGCCGATGCGCTGCTGCATGCACCGCTGGACATCCTGACCCTGCTGGACTGATCCGCTTTCCCGCCTTTGCTGGCGCGCGCAAGGAAACTTGAGCGCGCCATTTCCCTCCTAGCAGTGCCATGTCGCCTCGCATTAGAATGGCGACAACCCGGCGCACGCCGCAGCACCACACACCATCACAACCAGAACCGGCCACCTGCGCAGGCATCGCCCCAGGACGGACCGGCACCGACAAGGGAAACCGTCATGAGCAAGCCGGACCGCGCCTCACTCACCCAGCACCTCGCCTGGCAACGAATGAGACGCCCGCTGCGCTGGGCCGGCTGGACGCTGGCCGTCCTGCTGGTCCTGGCCGCGTTGAGCTGGGCCGCCCTGCCTGCTCTGGTGCGCAAGATCGCCGTCGACCAGACCCAGGCCCAGATCGGCCGCAAGCTGGAAATCGGCGAGATCGCCTTCAACCCCTTCAAGCTGGCCCTGCGCGCCTCCGACATCACACTCTATGAAGCCGATGGCACGCAGCCCTTCTTCAGCGCCAAGGGCTTGCTGGCCGACCTCTCGGCCGCCTCGCTGCTGCGCCTGGCACCGGTGCTGGACGAGATCAGGCTGAGTACGCCGCAATTGCACGTGGTGCGGGTAGATACCGAGGGCAGCGGCCATTACAACTTCTCCGACATCCTTGATCGCCTGGCCGCGCAGCCCAAGAGCGAAGGCCAGGCGCGCTTCTCGCTGGCCAACGTGCAACTGCAGGATGGACAGATCCGCTTCGAGGACAAGGTCAGCGGCAAGAACATCGACATCGCCGCGCTGCAGGTGGGCCTGCCCTTCATCTCCAACCTGCCGGGCAACATTGACAGCTTCGTGCAGCCGCAACTGTCGGCCACCATCAACGGTACGCCGCTGCACCTGAAGGGCCGCAGCAAACCCTTCGCCTCGACACAGGAATCGGCCTTCGCCATCGATATCGACCAGCTCGACCTGGTGGGCTACCTGCCCTTCGTCCCTGCCGAATTACCGGTCGTCATCCAGAGTGCCAAGCTGAGCACCAAGCTGGATCTGGGTTTTACCCGCAAGGACGACAGGCCCACCGTCACCCTGGCCGGCGATGTGCGCCTGGATGACATCGCTCTGCAGGACAAGGCCCGCGCGCCGCTGCTCAAAGCCAAGTCGGTAGCGCTGCAGGTGAAGCAATTTGACCTACTGGCCGCCAGCGGCGAACTGACCCAGCTCACGCTGGAGCAGCCGCAAGTCTGGGCCAGCATGAATGCACGCGGCGAGATCAACTGGCAGCGCGCGCTGGCCGGTGGCGGCAGTGCCGGCGGCAAGAACAGCGCAGGTACCGCGAAGAAGGATGTCCCCGCTCCTGCGGCCAGCGCACCCCAGCCGGCGCCCCCCATCGTGCTGCAACAACTGACCGTGCGCGGCGGAGAAGTGAACTGGCGCGACGAAGCCAATGCGACGCCCGCCCAAGCGATCAAGCTGAGCAAGATCGACATCAACGCCACCCAGCTCTCTACCGCCGCTGATGCCAAGCCCGCGCACCTGGCCCTGTCGGCGGTGGAAAACGGCCATGGCAAGCTGGCCTTCGACGGCCAGCTGCAGCCGCTCAAACCCGGCGTGGCAGGCAAGATCACGCTGGAGAACATCGACCTCGCCGGCTACCAGAATTACCTGTCACGCGCCCCCATCAGCGGCGTAGCCGGCAAACTCTCCGGGCAGACCACACTGCAGCTGCGTGACGGCCATCTCAAGCTCGACGACAGCAAGGTACAACTGGCCGACCTGCGCTTGACGCCCCCGGGCAAGGGCGCACAGCCGCTGGCGCTGGAATCGCTCTCGCTGCAGGCACCCACGCTCACCGATACGCTGGACCAGGCCATCCCCTTCAAGCTGCAGGCGCGCTTCGACAAGAACGGCAGCGCCGATCTGGCCGGGCAGGCGGCAGCGCATTTCAGGAGCGTGGCGCTGGATCTGGAGGTGAAGGATCTGCCCATCACGCCCTTCCAGCACTATTTCACCGATGTGCTCAATGTCACCATCAGCAGCGGCCTGGCCAGCGCCAAGGGCAAGCTGGAGCTGACGCCCCCGCTGGACGATCGCAAGCTGGCGCTGGACTACAAGGGCAGCGCCGCCATCACCAACCTGCGCATGCAGGACAAGCAGACCTCCACCGACTTCCTGCGCTGGCGGACGCTGGAACTGGCCGGCATCCAGGCCAAGCTGGGCGGACGTCCGCAAGTGGCGCTGGAGAAGGTGACGCTGTCCAACTTCTACGCCCGCGCCATCCTTTCCGACAAGGGCCGCCTGAACTTGCAGGACATCGTGGTGGCTGATGCGCAGGAACAGGGCTCGATCACGGACGACAGCAAGAAAACCGACAAGCCTGCCAACACGGGAAGCTCGCGCAAGACCGTGTCCGCCACCCCGGTCACGCCCGCGACCGCGCCCGCCGATGCGCCCATCGTGCGAGTCGGCCAGGTGGTGCTGGCAGGCGGCAACATCAACTACACCGACAACTTCGTCAAACCCAACTACACCGCCAACATGACGGGACTGTCCGGCAGCATCGGGCAGATCTCTTCGGAGAAACCGCAATCGGCACCGGTCAACATCAGCGGCAAGATCGACAATGATGCTCCCCTGCAGATCTCGGGCTCGCTCAATCCGCTCTTCAAGCCCATGTACCTGGATCTCAAGGCCAGCGCCAACGGTGTGCAGCTGCCGCGCCTGACGCCCTACTCGGCCAAGTACGCCGGCTATCCGATCACCAAGGGCAAGCTCTCGATGGATGTGCAATACAAGATCGAGAACGACAAGCTGGTGGCCCAAAACGATTTGCGCATTGAACAGCTGAGCTTCGGCGAACGCGTGGACAGCCCGGATGCCACCAATCTGCCGGTGATGCTGGCGGTGTCGCTGCTGAAGGACCGCGATGGCAACATCAACCTGAACCTGCCGATTTCGGGCTCGCTGTCGGATCCGGAGTTTTCGGTCGGCGGCATCATCGTGCGGGTATTCGTGAACCTGATCGTCAAGGCCGTCACCTCGCCCTTCGCGCTGATCGGATCGATGTTCCGCGCGGACGAGCACATTGGCGAGCTGCGCTACATCGAGTTCTCGCCGGGCTCCTCGGAAGTCACCGACGAGGTGCGCAAGAAACTGGATGCGCTGGGTTACGCGCTGCATGAGCGTCCGGGCATCAAGCTCGACATCACCGGTCGCGTCGATCCCCAGGTCGATGACCAGGGCCTGCGCCGCGAAGCGCTGGAACGTGCCATGCGCAGCCTCAAGCGTGCCGACCTGATCGCCAAGGAAGGCCAGCCGGACGGCCCGGTGCGCGTGAGCGCGGCCGAGCGCGCCCAGTACCTGGAGCGCGTCTACAAGGATGCCAAGTTCGACAAGCCGCGCAACATGATCGGCCTGAGCAAGAGCCTGCCCGAAGCCGAGATGGAAAAGCTGATCCTCGATCACACCGAGGTGACCAAGGATGACTTGCGCAACCTGGCCCAGCGCCGGGCCGACCAGGTGCGAAATTATTTGCAGGAACAGAGCGTGATCGATCCGGCGCGCATCTTCCTGATCGCACCCAAGCTGGATGGCGCGGGCATTCCTGAAAAGGAACCGAAGGCGCGGGTCGAGCTGACCATCCAGTGAGCAGGCGATGCGCCAGCGGGCGGCGCGGCTCTTGAAAAGCCATACGCTGCCCATACAGTAGGGAGTAGGTTATAATTCACCTCCCGCCGAACAAGCGGGCGCCTCTTGAAGAGACTCGGAGAGAGGCAAGCGTAATACGCAAGTTCACGCGCCCAGCGGGATTTGCGAAGCTTCAACACCACGGGGCCGACTTGGTTTCGACAGGGGTTGCAAAGCGGAACAGGGCATGCCGAGGACTGGTTACCTCGTTAATCCATCCGGAACTGCTTAAATGCAAACGACGAATCTTACGCTCTCGCAGCGTAAATCGCACCTAGAAACCTAAGAAACTTCTAGCTCTACAGCACTTCTTCCCTGGGGTGTGCTGGCAACAGCGGTAGAGTCATTTACAGGGAATCGTGGCGTATGGGGTTACTTCATACGTCATTAAATCCAAGGTAACTCGTCCTGTCGAAGCGTGTGCGTCCGCGTCGCCAGGGTTAAAACCAATTGACTGCACTACGCATGTAGAACTGTCTGTAGAGTGCTTCTGGACGCGGGTTCAATTCCCGCCGGCTCCACCAACATCACGACCATCAGCAATCGGCATCACGCCGGTTCCTGGTGGTTTTGTCTTTCTGTCCTCAGCGATTGCATGGACTTGCCGTCTTGACGATGCCGAATCCCGGACGGGTACCCCCCTCCTGATCTTGCTGAATGAACAATCTCTTGAACTGTAGCGGCCCAATTTGGATCGAGCATGTCAAAAATTGTTAGAGAATCAGGCACAAAATTCAGCACAGTTTTACCCTGCAGGACGACAGAGCGCGTACCCAAACGACAACGTCCACTCAGTGCATAAGCCCTTGGGTCATGGCTCTCCGCGATTCTTCGTGAAAATTTCGTGTTATTTCAATGAGGTTTTGTCGTACCATTACCCGGTCTTACAAATTGTAACGTTTCAAGACACCGGATAAACGCTGTAAATCAACAAGAAAACAGCGTGTTGACCGCGGGCCGCACCGATGAATGGGGTCCGAACTGGTAGGGGGATCCGGTAAATAACACCGCCAAGCAGAAGCCTCGGGCTTTTCAAGATATGTATTCAGGGGATGTCAGTTTTTCAATCGCGTCGCACGCGCAGTGGGTTCCGGGTATCGAATCCCATGCCGATTGGCAACGCTGGATCAGCGATGATCGCCAGGCCGCTGGTTCGGGGGAACCAGCAGTCAAGTCCATGCCGCCCATGCTGCGTCGACGGACCAGCCCAGTGGGCAAGCTGGCGCTCGAGGCGGCCTATGGCGCACTGAGTGCGGCCTCGCCTGCCATTGCATCCAGCCCCGCCGACGACGCCAGCAAGGACGCGCAAGACATGCCGGTCGTGTTTGCCTCGCGCCACGGCGAATGCGCCCGTTCGGTGGAATTGCAAATGGCCCTGGCCGCTGCTGCGCCCATGTCGCCCACCGCCTTCAGTCTCTCGGTACACAACGCCAACGCCGGCCTGTTCTCCATCGCCCGTGGCAGCCAGGCCAATACGGTGGCCATCGCAGCCGGCCAGAGTACGGTCGAACATGCCGTCATCGAAGCCTGCGGCCTGCTGGCCGATGGCGCGCGGCAGGTCCTGCTGGTGGTCGCCGATGCACCGCTCCCCACGCTCTTTTCCGATTTCGCCGATGAACACGAAGAGCCCTGCGGCTGGTCCTGGCTGATGCAGGCCGCCGACGAACACGGCGCGCTTCCGACCGTGTCTCTGCAATGGCAACCGATTCAGCCGGGCCACGGCACCCTCCCCTCTGAAAATGCCACCGCTGGCGCGGCCGCGGTGCTGCGCTTCTTCCTCGACGCGTCCACGTCCACCCTGCACCGCCAGGCCGATGGCCGCCGCTGGCACTGGATGCGGCATGCTTGAACGGGCCCTGGCATTGATCGACCGTGGCTGGCGCATCGTGGCCACGGGGATGTGCTTTGCGCTCTTCGGCCTGGGCGGGCTGATGTTGCGGCTCGTGGTTTTCCCCATCCTGCAGTGCCTGGTCCGCGATCCGCAGCAGCGCGTCAAGTGGGCACGCCACATCATCCGCCTGGCATTTCGCGCCTTCGTCGAGGTCATGCACATGAGCGGCGTGATCCGCTATGAAATTACCGGACTCGAACGGCTGGATCGCCATGGTCTCCTGATCCTGGCCAACCACCCCACGCTCATCGATACCGTGCTGCTGATGGCCTTCGTGCGCCATGCCGACTGCATCGTCAAGGGCGCACTATGGCGCAATCCCTTTACGCGCGGCCCGGTCCGTGCGGCGGGTTACATCAGCAATGCCCAGGGACCTGACCTGATCGAGGACTGCATCCGCTCCCTGCGCAGCGGCGGCAACCTGATCATTTTCCCGGAGGGCACCCGCACGCCCAGCGATGGCCGGATCAGCCTCAAGCGCGGCGCAGCCAATGTGGCCGTACGCGGCGGATGGGCCATCACCCCGGTGCGCATCCGCTGCACGCCCGGCACCCTCGCCAAGGGCGAGAAATGGTGGAAGGTACCTGCTACGCGCGCACATTTCCGGCTGCATATCGGCGAAGACCTCCATCTCGACCACATCATCGCCAGCGAGCAAGCAGCCGGCGCCGACCAACCGACTCTGGCGGCGCGCCAGTTGACGACTTACCTGCAACAGTACTTCACGAAAGAGAACTAGGCGATGCACGATCTGGAACAAGACATCAAGCAACTCATCATCGAGGCCCTCGACCTGGAGGACCTCACTCCCGGCGATATCGACAGCGCCGCGCCCTTGTTCGGGGATGGCCTGGGGCTGGATTCGATCGACGCGCTGGAACTGGGCATGAGCCTGCAGAAACGCTACGGCATCAAGCTCTCGGCCAACTCCGAAGAAACCCGCAAGCACTTCGCCTCGGTTCAGGCGCTGGCTGCGCTGGTAGCCAGCCACCAGGCCACCGCCTGAGCAGCCCTCCACGCTGCACATTTCAATAACGACCCCGCCAAGCCACTTGCAAGAGAAGCAGATCATGACCACTCTCACACCTGACATGACCAAGGACGAAATCACCGTGTGGATCGTCGATATGCTGCACGAGATGTTCGAGCTTGACAAAGCCGCCATCACGCCCCAGTCCAACCTCTACACCGACCTCGACATCGACAGCATTGATGCCGTCGACATCGTCGTCAAACTCAACCAGACTACCGGCAAGCGCATCCAGCCCGACGTCTTCCGTAGCGTGCGTACCGTGCAGGATGTGGTCGAGATCCTGGCGAACCTGATGCGCGAACAAGCGCACGCATAAGGCATGAAGCCTCCTGCGATGTCCCGGCTGGCCAGCCTGGCCGGCCCGCTGTTGATCCTGCTGTATCCCCTGCTGATCTGGTATGCCCACGGCAAGCTTGAGCCGCGCCTGCTGGCCCTCTTGCTGGTGCTCATCGCCGCCGTGCGCCTGTTCACCAGCCGCACTGGCCGCCCCCTGCGCTGGATGGGCGTGGCCGCGCTGGCGCTGGCCGCACCGGCCTTGCTCTGGAACGCGCTGCTGCCGCTGAAGCTCTATCCGGTGGCCATCAGCGCCGGCATGCTGGCGCTGTTCGGCTACAGCCTCTACAAGCCGCCCACGGTGATCGAACGCATGGCGCGCCTGAGTTCTCCGGACCTGCCCCTGTTCGTCGTCGCCTACACGCGCCGGGTCACCCAGGTCTGGTGCCTGTTCTTCGCGGTCAACGGCAGCATCGCCCTGGGCACCGCCCTGTGGGCCTCCCCTGCGGTGTGGTCGATGTACACCGGAGTCATCTCCTACGTCGCCATGGGCGTGCTGTTCGCCGGCGAATATCTGGTGCGTCTGTATGTACGCCGCCAGCATCATGCGTGAGGTGGCCGCCATGAACACGACCACGCGGCTGGATCTGCTGCAGCTCCCCTTCCAGGCCTTCGACGGTGAGCGCGTGATCGGGTGGCGCGATGGGGCCGCACTCACGCACACCGCCTGGCGCGCCGAGGTGCTGCGCTGGCGGCATCTGATCATGGCCACGCCCGGCGAGCGTATTGCGCTGTTCCATCCGGATACACTGCATTTCGCCGCCGCCTTGTTTGGTATCTGGCTGGCCGGCAAGACAGCCTACCTGCCCAGCGATACCCTGCCCGAGACCTGCCGCCAGCTGCGTACCGAGGTCGATGCATTCGCGGGAGACTTCGGTGCCCACTGGCCGGCCCTGTGGCCGGCTGCGGATACCATCCCTGACGATGCTCTCGCACCTTGGCCTGCCCTGCGCGCCGATTTCACCGGGCTGGTGGTCTACACTTCCGGCAGTACCGGCCAGGCGCAGGCCATCCCCAAGCAGCTCGGCCAGATGGCCAATGAAGTGGCCACGCTGGAGGCGCTCTTCGGCAGCATCGTGGGCCAGGCCGACGTGGTGGCCACGATCTCGCACCAGCACATCTACGGCTTGCTGTTCAAAGTGCTCTGGGCACTCTGTGCGGGACGTCCCATCCATGCCGGCAGCGCCTTCTTCCCGGAGGATCTGCAGCGCATGACGGGTCCGCGTCCCTGGCTGCTGCTGTCCAGCCCGGCGCATCTGACGCGTCTGCCCGAGCAGGCCACGCAGCCGGACGCGCGGCAGTTGCGCGCCATTTTCTCGTCCGGCGGTCCACTGCCGGCACAGGCCGCGCGCGATGCCGCCCGCCTGCTGGGTCACCGTCCGCTGGAAATCTATGGCAGCTCCGAGACCGGTGGCATCGCCTGGCGGCAGCCGGAGAGTGATCTGCTGCAACGCCTCGAACACTGGCAGGCCATGCCCGGCGTGTCGGTACGCATCGGTGCCGAAGGCGCGCTGCAAGTCCGTTCTCCGCATCTGCCCGATGAACAGTGGTTCAGCATGGCTGACCGCGCGGTGCTGGTGGATGGCCTGCCGGCGGCTTTCGAACTGCGCGGACGCAGCGACCGCATCGTCAAGCTCGAAGAAAAGCGCATCTCTCTGACCCGCATCGAACAAGGACTGGCCGCCAGCCCGCTGGTGGCAGACGTGCGCGTGATCGTGCACCAGGGCCGCAGGGCGCGCCAGTTCATCGCCGCCTTCGTGGTGCCGACGGCGCAAGGCCAGGCCGTGCTGGATGGCCAGGGCAAACTGGCCCTCAATGCCGCCCTCAAGGCCAGCCTGGCCGATGCCGTCGAAGCCATCGCCCTGCCTCGCCTGTGGCGTTACCTGCCCGCGCTACCGTTGAACCCGCAGGGCAAGGTCACGCTCTCGGCACTGACGGCACTCCTGGAAAACACGGGCGCGGCAAATACCAGCCCGCCGACCCTGCCCAGGGTGACCGAACTTGAACGCACCGCCGAGCAGGTCCAACTGGGGCTGGAGATCCCCGCCGACCTGCTCTACTTCCAGGGCCACTTTCCCGGCTCGCCCATCCTGCCCGGCGTGGTGCAGACCGAGTGGTCGCTGATCCTGGGCCGACGCTATTTCAGCCTGCCACCAAGGTTCCTGGGCCTGCAGGCCTTGAAATTCCAGCGCGTCATCACGCCCGGCATGCGCGTCGTGCTGGAACTGCAACACGATGCGGCCAAGTCACAACTGGCCTTCCGTCTGCATTCGGAGGCCGGGCAGCATGCCAGCGGCCGCTTCCTGCTGGGGGCGGCATGAAGACCGGCATCTCACACAGCACCATCGTGGTGATCCCGGTCTATGACCACGAACACGCCATCGGCGCGGTGGTCGCCGCCGTGCGCGGCCACGGCTTGCCCTGCATCCTGGTTGACGATGGCAGCAGTCCCGCCTGCGCCACCGTGCTGCAGCAGCTGGCCGCAGCCGATCCGCAGCACATCACGCTGCTGGTCCATCCGCACAACCAGGGCAAGGGCGGTGCCGTCATGACCGGCCTGCGCCACGCTGCAGCAGCCGGCTACACCCACGCCTTGCAGATCGATGCCGACGGCCAGCATGACAGCGCCGACATCCCGCGCTTTCTGGCGGCCTCGCAGGCAGCGCCGGCCGCCGTGATCAACGGCAAGCCGATCTACGACGAGAGCGTACCCAAGGGCCGGCTCTATGCGCGCTACCTGACCCACGTCTGGGTGTGGATCAACACGCTTTCACTGGAGATTGCCGATTCGATGTGCGGCTTCCGGCTCTATCCGCTGGCTCCGACGCTGCAGCTGATGGACCAGGCTCACATCGGCCGGCGCATGGATTTCGACACCGAGATCCTGGTACGCCTCTACTGGCGCGGTCTGCGCGTGCAGAACCTCGCCACGCGGGTGCGCTATCCGGCCGACGGCGTGTCGCATTTCCAGGTCTGGCTGGACAATGTCCTGATCTCGCGCATGCATGCCCGCCTGTTCTTCGGCATGCTGCTGCGTGCGCCCGTGCTGCTGGCGCGCGGCAGCTGGCGTCGGCTGGGCGGACGCAGCGCATGAGCCAGCCACCCCGCGCGCGCCATTGGGCGCAAATCAACGAAGTCAGCTTCGTGGCCGGCATGCGCTTGCTGTTCGCGGTCCATCGCCTGCTGGGCCGGCTGCCCTTCCGGCTCATGCTCTATCCGGTGCTGTGCTGGTACATCGCCGCCAATGGCCGCGCCCGCCAGGCCTCGCGCAGCTTCCTGGCGCAAGTCCGCAGCTACCGTCCGCAACTGCCGCTGCGGTCCGGACTTTTTGGCGTTTTCCTTCACTTCGCCGCATTCGGCGAAAGCCTGCTGGACAAGATGTTGCTGTGGGGCGGGCTGTTCCCGATCAATAAAGTTCATTTGAGCGGTAGCGCCCATATCACCGATGCCATCGCCGCCGGACGCGGCGGACTCATCATCTGCACCCACCTGGGCAACCTCGAATTGTGCCGCGTGATCGGCCGCCAGCATCCGGCTCTGAAGCTCACGGTGCTGGTGCACACGCGGCATGCCCAGGCGTTCAACCAGATGCTGGCCCAGCTCGATCCCGGCAGCCAGTTGAACCTGATGCAGGTCACCGACATGTCCCCGGCCACCGCCATGGTGCTGGCCGAGAAAGTGGCGCAGGGCGAGTTCGTGGTCATCGCCGGTGACCGCGTCCCGGTCTCGCCGCAGCCTCGGGTAGCTCGCGCATCCTTCCTGGGCCGGATCGCGCCTTTCCCGATCGGGCCCTACGTGATGGCGGCACTGCTGCAATGTCCGGTCTACCTGATGTTCTCGCGCCGCAGCGCCGAGGGCGCGGAGGTGAGCTTCGAAGCCTTCCGCGACCGCATCGTCCTGCCGCGCAAGCAGCGCGACGAAGTATTGGCCGAACTGGCGAGCGCCTACGCCGCACGACTGGAAGCGCATTGCCTGCAAGCGCCCTACCAGTGGTTCAATTTCTATGATTTCTGGGCCGACTCGGCCCTGGACGAACACCATGCCTCACACTGACGTTTCCTTTTCCGCCAGCAGCAGCCCCATCCGCTTCGGTGCCCAGCCTCTCTCCATCGAGGATGTCGTGGCACTGGCGCGGCGCGAGCGCACGGCGCAATTGCACGATGCCGACAGCTTCCGTGCGCGCATCGCGCGCGGCGCCGATTTCCTGGACCGCCTGCTGCGCGAGGATGGCACCATCTATGGCGTCACTACCGGCTATGGCGATTCCTGCACGGTGACCGTCCCGCCCGAACTGGTCCCGGAACTGCCGCACCACCTCTACACCTACCACGGCTGCGGCCTGGGCGCGCTGTTCACGCCGGAGCAATCGCGCGCCATCCTGGCCGCCCGCCTCAATTCGCTGTGCCAGGGTTTCTCGGGCGTAAGCGTGGCGCTGCTGGAACAGATCACCGGCCTGCTGCACCATGATCTGCTGCCGCAGATTCCCTGCGAGGGCTCGGTGGGTGCCAGCGGCGACCTGACGCCGTTGTCCTACCTGGCGGCGGTGCTGTGCGGTGAACGCCAGGTCTGGCGCGACGGTTCTACGGTGCCGGCCGCCGAGGCACTGGCGGGAGCGGGGATGACGCCGCTGCGGTTGCGTCCCAAGGAGGGCCTGGCCATCATGAACGGCACGGCCGTCATGACCGCGCTGGCCTGCCTGGCCTTCGACCGCGCCCGCTACCTGTGCCAGCTGGCCACCCGCATCACGGCCATGAGCAGCTTCACGCTGGACGGCAATGCCCACCATTTCGATGCCACCCTGTTCTCGGCCAAGCCGCATCCGGGCCAGCAGCAGGTGGCCGGCTGGCTGCAGCGCGACCTGCCGTGCGGCCAGGCGCACCGTAACGAAAAGCGCCTGCAGGATCGCTATTCGGTGCGCTGCGCGCCGCACGTGATCGGCGTGCTCAATGACGCCCTGCCGTCGCTGCGCCAGTTCATCGAGAACGAACTCAACAGTGCCAACGACAACCCGCTGATCGACCCCGACGGCGAACGCGTGCTGCATGGCGGCCATTTCTATGGCGGCCACATCGCCTTCGCCATGGACAGCATGAAGACCGCCGTGGCCAACATCGCCGACCTGCTCGACCGCCAGATGGCGTTGATGGTAGACCAGCGCTACAACAACGGCCTGCCGGCCAATCTGTCCGGTGCCCGAGGCCCGCGCGCCCCCATCAACCATGGCCTGAAGGCGCTGCAGATCAGCGCCTCGGCCTGGACCGCCGAAGCCCTCAAGCTGACCATGCCGGCCTCGGTCTTCTCGCGTTCCACCGAATGCCACAACCAGGACAAGGTCAGCATGGGCACGATTGCCGCACGCGATTGCCTGCGCGTGCTGGAGCTGACCGAACAGGTCGCCGCCGCCCTGCTGATCACGGTACGCCAGGGTGTCTGGCTGCGCAGCCAGCGCCAGCAGGCCGGCGACACGCCCTTGCAGGATCTGCCCGCCGGCCGCCTGGCCGCCATGCAGGCCGCGCTGGCCGAAGACATTGCCGTGGTCGATGAAGACCGCATGCTGGAGCCCGACCTGCGCCTGCTGCTGCAGCGTATCCGCGCCCAGGCCTGGAGCCTGTATGAGTGAGACCGTCCTGCCGGCGGGCAAAGTCACCCTGGCCAATTCCCCGTGGCGCGGCGAAGTCGAATTGCAGATCCAGTTCTATGACCTGGATCCGATGGAAATCGTCTGGCATGGCCGCTATGTCGAATACATGGAAGCCGCGCGCTGCGCCCTGCTCGATGGCCTCGGCTACAACTATCCGGCCATGAAGGAATCTGGCTATGGCTGGCCGGTGATCGATCTGCACCTGCGCTATGCCGCACCGGCCCGCTTCGGCCAGCGCATCCGCGTCAGTGCCGCCATCGTCGAGTGGGAAAACCGCCTGCGCATCGACTACCTCATCAGCGATGCCGCCAGCGGCGCACGCCTGACCCGCGCCTCCACCGTCCAGGTGGCGGTGCAGATGAACAACCACGAGATGTGCTTCGTATCGCCCCCGGTACTGTGGCACAAGCTCGGACTGACGCCTCCTGCCCCATGAACGCAAGAACCTTCCTCGTCTCCCTGGCCTGGCTGGCGGCGCTGCCCGCTCACGCCGCCGCCCCGGTGCAACAGATCCAGGCCACCCTGGCCAAGCCGGCCGTGATGTGCGGACGCTTCGACCAGACCAAGCAACTGACCGGCATCAAGAAGCCGCTGCAGGCCCAGGGCCGCTTCTGCGTGCTCAAGGGCCGGGGCATCCTGTGGCAGACACTGCAGCCCTTCCCCAGCACCCTGCGCATCACGCGCGAGGCCATCGTGCAGATCCAGGATGGCCGCGTGGCCATGAAGCTCGATGCGCAACAGGAGCCGGTGGTCAAGATGATCAACAGCGTGCTGTTCTCCCTGCTGGCAGGCGACCTGAGCCAGCTCGATACGCTCTTCGAACTCGATGGCAGCCTGCGCGAGGGCCACTGGCAGGTCGCGCTCAAGGCGCGCCAGCCGGCACTGGCCAAGGCCATCGGCGACATCAGCCTGGCCGGTGCCGGCTATGTGGAAAAGGTCGACATGAAGGAAGCCAGCGGCGACCGCACCGAGATCCGTTTTTCGGCCGTCAAGACCGGCGAGGGTGCGATGACGGCCGACGAAGGAGCCCTGTTTGACTAAGCCCGCGCGCCGCCTGCCGCGCCTGCTGGCGCTGGCCTGGCTGCTGGCGGTGCTGCTGGTGGCCGGCCACAATGCCTGGCTGTGGCTGGGCCAGCGCGCCAGTCCCGATACCGACATCCTGGCCTTGCTGCCGGGCACCAGTGGCCGCGATGCGGTACGCCAGCAAGCCTTCTCGCACATGGTCGATGCGGCCCAGCAGAAGCTGGTGGTGCTGGTGGGCGACCGCGACTGGAGCCGGGCCCAGGCCGGCGCGCAGGCTTACCTCACGGTCTTGCGCGCGCACTCCGGCCTGATCGCCCCGATCAGCGGCGACAACGCGCAATGGCAAAACCAATGGCTCGAAAGCCTGGCGGGCAGCCGCAGCCTGCTGCTCAGTGAGGCCCAGCGCGCCCAGCTGGCAAGCGGCACGCCGCAGGCATGGAGCCAGCGCGCCTTGAGCGGCCTGTACGGCGCGTTCGGCGGACCCCGCCTGGGTGCCTGGCAGGATGATCCTTTCGGACTCTTCAGCGACTGGGTGCAGGAACGCGCCAGGGAGACGCCCGTGCGCCCGCGCGACGGCCAGCTCTTCGTCGAGCGCGATGGCGTGAACTACGCCCTGCTGCTCTTGGAACTGAAGGCCCCGGCGTTTTCCATGCAGGCGCAGGAGCAGATCGTGCCGCTGCTGGCGCAGGCGCGCCAGGCGGCACACGGCGAGGCCGGCGAGGTCATCACCGGCGGCGTGATCCTGCATGCGGCCGCTGCCAGCGCCCAGGCCGGCAGCGAAAGCGCCACCATCGGTGCCGGCTCGCTGCTGGGCATCCTGCTGCTGATGTGGCTGAGCTTCCGCTCGCTCAAGCCGATTCTTTACATCGCCCTGTCCATCGCCGTCGGCTGCCTCGGTGCGCTGTCGGTTAGCATGCTGCTGTTCGGGAAGATCCATCTGCTGACGCTGGTATTCGGTGCCAGCCTGATCGGCATCGCCCAGGACTACGGGATCTACTTTCTCTGCGCGCGCCTGGCCGCGCCGGCCACGCAGGACTCGACAACCCTGCTGCGCCGCCTGTTGCCGGGGCTGGCGCTGATGCTGCTGGCGGCACTGATCGGCTATCTCGGCATGGCCCTGACGCCCTTCCCCGGCCTGCAGCAAATGGCCGTGTTCTCGGCCCTGGGACTGGTGTTTGCCTGGCTCACGGTGGCTTGCTGGTTCCCCCGCCTGATCGGTCCGCACAGCCTGCGTGCCAGCCCGCAAGCGCAACGCTTCGGCCGCAGCATCGCCCGCTGGCCTGACCTGCTGGGCGGCGCGGCCTGGCACCTGGTTCTGCCGGCGGCGGTGGCATTGATCGGGCTGGCCCTCGCCGGCATCACCCGCCTGCACAGCAGCGACGACATCCGCGCTTTGCAGAACAGTCCGCCGGCCTTGCTGCAGGACCAGATCCGCATCAGCCAGTTGCTGGACATGGCCGCCCCGGTCCAGTTCTACCTGGTGCGCGGCGCCTCCCCCGAGGCCGTATTGCGGCAGGAAGAAGCCCTGCGCGAGAAGCTGCAACCCCTGGTAAAAGGCAAGCTCATCAGCGGCGTACAGGCCGTGTCCAACTGGGTCCCCTCGCAACAGCGCCAGCAGGACAACCTGACCCTGCTGCGGCGCGCACTGCTGGAGCCCCAAGGTACAGCGCCCGACGCCGTCATCCTCACCGCGCAAGCCATCGATGAGAGCCCGCAATGGGCGCAAGCGTTGCGCCAGCGCATGCTGGACAACGCCCAGCCGCTCACCCCCGCAGAATTCCTGGCCACCCCGGCCGGTGCCACCTCGCGCCACCTCTGGCTGGGCCAAGTGGAGGGCCAGTACGCCAGCATCGTGGCCCTGCGCGGCCTGACCGACTATCGCCAGCTGGACCGCCTGGCCGCCGTGGCCGATGGACTGCCGGGCGTGCAATGGGTGGACAAGGTGGGCGACATTTCGGCCGTACTGCGCCAATACCGCATCACCATGGGCTGGGCGCTGCTGTGTGCCTACGCCGCCATCTTCGCCCTGCTGGCGCTGCGCTATCGCCGCCGCGCCTGGCGCGCGCTGGCCCCGCCGCTGCTGGCCTCGCTGCTGACGCTGGGCCTGTTCGGCTGGCTGGGCCTGCCGCTGCAGCTGTTCCACGTCCTGGCCGGACTGCTGGTGCTGGGGCTGGGCGTGGACTACGGCATCTTCCTGCTGGAAGCCTCCGGCCACCAGCGTCCCCACGCCTGGCTGACCGTGGGCCTGTCGGCAGCCAGCGCATTGCTGTCCTTCGGCTTGCTGGCCCTGAGCCACAGCCCGCCGCTGCACGCTTTCGGCCTGACCATGCTGTGCGGCATGCTGCTGGTATGGCTGCTGGCCCCTCTGTTCACCCATCCCGGCCGCGAACCGCTCCAGGTTCAGCGCGCACAGCCGGACAAGGAATCCGCATGAAGCCCTACCGCCTGCTGGCCGCCATGAGCGCCGCCATCGTCCTGCTGCTGGGCGCCTGTGCCAGCCCGCTACCCCCGGATACGCGGCCGTCGGCGCGCCTGTCCCTGCGCCTGCCGCCAGCCGCGCTGGGCCAGGACATCAGCCTGCAGCAACACCTGACGGTGGAGCGCGGCAACCGTGTCGACCAGCTCGACACGGCGCTGGAAATCGATGCCAGCCATGTCGACCTGGTCGGCCTGGCGTTTGGCCAGCGTGTCATGTCGCTTCACTATGACGGCCAGCAATTGCAGGTCTGGCGCCACCCCATGCTGCCCAGCCACGTGCAAGGTGAAGATGTACTGCAGGACGTCCAGCTGACCCTGTGGCCGGCTGACGCCATCCGCCAGGCCCTTCCCGAGGGCTGGGAGTTGCGCGAAGCCCGGGCTCAACGTACCCTCCTGCTCCACGGCGAAACGATTGCCGTGATCGACTACCCCGACCAGCGCCGCTGGGGAGGCAAAGTGATCCTGAACAATCTGCGTTACCACTACAAGCTGACCATACAGTCGGTGGTGACCTCTGAATGACATCGCCACACGCATGAGCCTTTATCTGAACGCCCTCGGCATGGTCTGTCCGCTCGGCAGCACGCATGGGGCCATCCGCGCGCGCCTGTTGGCCGGCCACAGCGGCCTGCACGCCGATGCGCGCTACCGCGACGCCCAAGGTGCGCCGCTGGCCCTGGGCGCGGTGACCGATGACACGCTCTTTCCCGCAGGCGACCACCTGCCGCTGCGCGAGCGCAGCCGCAACAACCGCCTGGCGCTGGCCGCGCTGGACCGCATCCGTCCCCAGGTCGATGCCGCCATCGCCCGTTACGGTGCAGAACGCATCGGCATCGTGCTGGGCACCAGCACCTCCGGCATCGCCGAGGGCGAAGCCGCCTTTGCAGCGCGTGCCGCCAGCGGCAGCTTCCCGCCCGGCTACCACTACGGCCAGCAGGAGCTGGGGTCGCCGGCCGCCGCGCTGCAACTGACGCTGGGCACGAGCGGCCCGGCCTACGTGCAATCGAGCGCCTGCGCTTCCAGCGGCAAGGCCATCGCCAGCGCCGCGCGCCTGCTCAACATGGGCCTGTGCGATGCCGTCCTCTGCGGCGGGGTCGATACCTTGTGCGAATTCACCATCTCCGGCTTCACGGCGCTGGAATCGGTAAGCAGCGAACGCTGCAATCCGCTCTCGCTGCATCGGTGCGGCATCAACATCGGCGAGGGTGCTGCATTGTTCCTGCTCACGCGCGAACCCGCACCGGTGCGGCTCAGTGGCTGGGGCGAGTCTTCCGATGCCTATCACATCTCGGCCCCCGACCCCGAAGGCCGGGGCGCACAACTGGCCATCGGCCAGGCCCTGCACCGCGCCGGACTCAATGCCGCGCAGATCGATTACATCAACCTGCACGGGACGGCCACGGCGCAGAACGATGCGATGGAGTCACGGGTGGTGCAGGCACTGTTCGGGCTCAAGGTGCCGGTGAGTTCGACCAAGCCCTTCACCGGCCATACCCTAGGTGCGGCCAGCGCCATAGAAGCCGGCTTGTGCTGGCTGCTGATGCAGGATGACAACCCGCAGGGCCTGCTGCCGCCCCACCTGTGGGATGGCGTTGCCGATCCGGCGCTGCCGCCGTTGGCTCCGGTCGTGGTCGGCCAGCGCCTCGGCAGGCCACTGCAGCACGTACTCTCCAATTCATTCGCCTTTGGCGGCAGCAATGTCGCGCTGGTCTTTTCGCGCGAGGAAAACGCATGAGCTCGCTCCCGCACAGCATCCCGCCGGTAGAGCAGTTGTTGCCGCACGCCGCGCCGATGATTCTCATCGACCGCGTGGTCGCAGTGAGTGAAGACCGGCTGCAGGCCGAGCTGGAGATCCGTCCCGAGAGCCTGTTCCACAACGGCACTGGCGTAGGCGCCTGGGTCGGCATCGAATACATGGCCCAGAGCATCGCAGCCTGGGCTGGTTACCAGGAACGGATCAAGGGCGGCCAGGCCAAGATCGGTTTCCTGCTGGGGGCACGCCGCTATGGTTGCAGCGTGCCGGAGTTCGCCACCGGCATGCGGCTGGGCGTGTCGGTGCAGTTGCTGCTGCAGGCCGAGAACGGACTGGGTTCCTTCGAGTGCCGCCTCATCGACCTGGCGACCCAACAAGAACTGGCGCAAGCCACCGTGTCGGTATTCCAGCCGCACGATGCAACACACTATCTTCAAGAAGGCATGGCATGACCACATCGGGAGCACACAGCATTTTCGTTACCGGCTCAAGCCGGGGCATCGGCCGCGCCATTGCGCTGCGCCTGGCACGCGAGGGATATGACATCGTCCTGCATTGCCACGCCCGGCGCGACGCTGCCGACCAGGTCGCCGCCGAGATCACCGCGCTGGGCCGCCAGACCCGCGTGCTGCAATTCGACGTGGCCCATCGTGAGCAGGCCGCGCAAGCCCTGCTGGCCGATGTGGAACAGCACGGCTGCTACTACGGCGTGGTCTGCAATGCCGGCATCACCCGCGACAACGCCTTCCCCGCCATGCCCGGCGAAGACTGGGACAGCGTGCTGCGCACCAACCTCGATGGCTTCTACAACGTCCTCAATCCGTTGGTCATGCCCATGGTGCGGCGGCGCGCGGCCGGCCGCATCGTGACCCTGGCCTCGGTATCGGGCCTGATCGGCAATCGCGGCCAGGTCAACTACAGCGCCGCCAAGGCTGGTGTCATCGGTGCCACCAAGGCACTGGCGCTGGAGCTGGCCAAGCGCGATATCACCGTCAATTGCGTCGCGCCCGGCCTGATCGATACCGACATGACCGAAGACGCCCCCGTCGACGAGATCCTCAAGCTGATCCCCGCCCGCCGCGCCGGCAAACCCGAGGAAGTGGCGGCAGCGGTGGCCTTCCTGATGTCGCCCGATGCAGCCTACATCACCCGCCAGGTGATTTCGGTCAACGGAGGCCTGGCATGACGCGCCCCCGCAACGAGCGCCGGGTGGTAGTCACCGGCATGGCCGGCATCAGCCCCATCGGCACCGACTGGAGCAGCGCGCTGGCGCATTTGCAGACCCTGCGCAATGCCGTGCAGCGCATGCCCGGATGGGATGAATACATCGGCCTGCACACCCGCCTGGGGGCCCCGGCCGTGGAATTCTCGCTGTCCGAACGCTACAACCGCAAGACCACCCGCAGCATGGGCCGGGTCGCCCTGATGGCCACGCGCGCCAGCGAATGGGCTCTGGCCGATGCGGGGCTGCTGGAAGATCCGCTGCTCAAGAGCGGCCAGTTGGGTATCGCCTACGGATCTTCGGCCGGTACGCCCAATGCCATTGCCGACTTCGCCATGATGTTCGCCGAGAAGAACACCCGCGACATCAATGCCAACACCTACCTCAAAATGATGGCGCATACGGCACCGGTGAACATGGGCGTGTTCTTCGGCATCACCGGCCGCATCATCACCACCTCCAGCGCCTGCACCTCGGGCAGCCAGGGCATCGGCTATGCCTATGAAACCATCCGCAGCGCGCGCCAGGTGGCGATGGTGGCCGGCGGTTCGGAAGAGTTGTGCGCCACCGAGGCTGCCGTCTTCGACACCCTCTACGCCACCAGCGTGCGCAACGACACGCCGCTGCTCACCCCCAGCCCCTTCGACCGCGACCGCGACGGCCTGGTGCTGGGCGAAGGGGCAGGCAGCCTGATCCTGGAAGACCTGGAACACGCCCAGGCACGCGGTGCCCGTATTTATGCCGAGATCGTCGGCTTCGGCACCAACAGCGACGGTGCCCACGTCACCAATCCCAATGCGGCCACCATGCAGGCAGCCATCCAGATGGCGCTGGACGACGCCGGCTTGCCGCCCTCGGCCATCGGCTACATCAATGCGCACGGCACCGGTACGCGCCAGGGCGACATGGCCGAAACCCAGGCCACCGCGCGCGTGTTCGGAAACGGTACGCCGATCAGCTCGCTCAAGAGCTACATGGGCCACACCCTCGGGGCCTGCGGAGCGCTGGAAGCCTGGCTGTCCATCGAGATGATGCGCCACGGCTGGTTCGCCCCCACCATCAACCTGCAGCAGCCCGACCCGGAGTGCGGCGACCTGGACTACCTCACCGGCGATGGCCGGGCGCTGCAGTGCGAGTACGTGATGTCGAACAACTTTGCCTTCGGCGGCATCAACACCTCGCTGATCTTCAGGCGCTGGCCCTGACCTCCTCCTGCCCCTCCCTCTGCATCCACTCATGACAAGGAAAACAAGCGATATGAAGACAATTTCCCTCACCCTCGCACTCACCCTGGCGCTGGCCGCCGCCCTGCCGGCCCAGGCGCGCGATACCAAGCACCTGCTGCCGCTGGACAGTACCGCCGACATGAAGGACAAGGAAGGAATCCTGGATGGCACGGTCAAGTTCTACTTTGCCGGCCAGGCGCACCCGGCAGTGCTGGAGAAGATCGCCACCGACGTCACCAACCAGAAGACCAATGCCGTCGGCAAGAGTGATGAAGAGGCCTGCAAGTGGGTCTTCCTCTCGGCGCTGGTACAGCTGCACAAGAAGGCCCGCGAGCTGGGCGGCAATGGCGTGGTCAACATCGTGAGCTATTACAAGAAGAATGAAATGGCCAGCGCCACCCAGTTCGAATGCCACGCCGGTGCCACCATGGCCGGTGTCGCCCTCAAGGGTGACATCGTCAAGCTGGGCCAGTAAGCCGCCATGCCATCCACCGTGGCCTGGGTCGTGGATGGCCGCGCCTTCGTCGGCGCGGACGCGTGCCCGGCCACGCTGGGCCGGCTGGCTGCGGTCCTGTCTCCGGATGAGCGCACGCGCCTGCAAGGCTTCCTGCGCCCGCAGCGCGCCTGCGAATTCCTGCTGGCGCGGCTGCTGATGCGGCATGCGCTGATGCAGGCCAGCGGTTGCCGCCTGGACGATATCGAAGTGAGCGAACGGCACGGTGCCGCCCCGCTGGTGCGCATCGCCGGCGCGCCCGCTGATGGCATCACACAGCCAGCGGCCAGCCTCTCGCACAGCCGTGGCTGGATCGCCTGCGGCGTCAGCGTAGGCACGCAGATCGGAGTGGACATCGAAGCACCGGCTCCCGCACGCGACCTGTCTTCACTGGCCGATCTCGCCTTCACGCCGCAAGAATTGTCTGGCCTGGCAGAGCTCAGCGGGGATGAACGGGAAGCCGCCTTCTATCGCCTGTGGTGTGGCAAGGAGGCCGATTACAAATTTCGTCACAATGCCGCCCGGCACGAAGGTCCCGTGGCCGCCGATGCCACGCCGTTTCTGCATCACGAGCAAGGGACGCACTATCACCTGTGCGTATGTACTGCAAGGCCGGCGCGGCAGCATCGTACCCAAGACCTTGCGCTGCAGGCGCTGCTGGAGATGGCGGCTAGCAGTACGGCGCTGGGAGCGTAGCCAGAAGCCAGCAATACAGTGGCAATACACAAGCAAGACCAAAGCAATACAGCAGCAAACCGGAGCAATACACCTTCGCATGGCGCGAGCAATACAGTGGCACTCCGGAGCAACACACAAGACCTACAACCAGCAGACACTTCAAGGGGAAATCATGTCCGCATCACGCACCTGGCTGCTCGCAGCCGGCACACTTCTGTTGACCACCGCCTGCTCCACGCCGGAAGAGCGGATGGCAAAGCTGCAGATCAAGCAGCAGCGGTTGGAGATCAAGGCGCAGCAAGCAGCACAGCGCAACGAGGCCCGCAATGAATTGCGCAACAAGGTTCAGGCAAGCGCAGTGACCGACCAGCGCGGACCGTACGAGAACGTGATCAAGGCCCTGGCCAGCTGCGACGCCAGCTTTGCGGCCACCTTGCGCCAGTTCTCCGGCAGCCTGCCGCCGGCCTTCGTAGTCACGCTCAAGGGCCCGGTAGCCAGCATCGATGTGCCGGACCGTCGCACACCCGGCAGCAACCGCATTGCGGCCGCTGGCAGCGCGCAGGCCTACGGCCAGACCCTGAGCGGCTATTACGATGAGCGCACGGAAAGCAACGGCCAGTTGCAGAAGATGAGCTGGGGCTTCTACAGCCCGGCCGCGCCGGAACAGCTGGCCAAGGTGCTGGGCGCGGCCATCCCCAACTTCAAGCGCACCAGCCGCGAACTGGACGGCAACTACGTGCGCATGGAAATCTTCGATCGCGGCGGCTGGCACCGCACGACGCGCTTCGACTATTACCGCGGCCAGTCCAACGTGCTGGGGGAACGGACCCTGGTCATCGAACCCTCGCGCGACCCCGCCTTCCCCGGCAGCCGCATCGGCTGCTCGGTGCGCGGTGCACAAGTGGCGCAGTTCCAGGATGAGTTGCGGCCTGAGGTGGATTGACGTCTGGCATGGAGATGAACGGGCCGGTTCAAGCCGGCCTCCTCTTCATGTACATCTTGTGGCCGGACCGCAAAAAAGCTAGCGTATGCCCTCATCTATTTGGAGCATGGTCATGCGCTACCGCTTATACGCCAACCCCGTCGGCTTTCTCATCGGCCAGCACGGGAGAAACCCGGAAGTCCGGGCCTTGTTGCAGATCCTGGCGCAGGGCGACCAAGAGGTCATCACGGGTAAAGTCAGCCGCGTTGGAATGGTCGTCGCCAGACTCTATGCCAAACATTGATGCGTAAATGCATCAATGCCTCACCGCCCCACACAAACAAAACTCCCCGCCTCATTCACGGACCCGCTCCCGCGATACTGCGGCCAGGCCGGATAACGGCACAGCGGCCGGCTGCGGCCCGGTACCACGGTGGTATCCACCACGATCTGATCCACCGGGGCCTTCCCCTGCTCCACCCATTGCTCCAGCGCAGTCAGTGAATCCCAGGACGCATTGAAAGCCGTACCAAACACGTGCCCATAGCCGGGGATCTCGTAATAACGCACGAAGCCCTCAAGCTGCTGTTCCCCCATCGCCTTCTGCAAGCGCCCCAGATACTGCCGCGTGGCCTGCGTGCTGACCAGCGCATCGGCCGTGCCATGCGCGATCAGGATCTTGCCGCCCTTGTTGCGGAAGGCCGAGAGATCAGTCTGATTCACATCCTGCAAGCCGTTCAATGCCACCACCCGCGCCTGATATCCGCCCGGCCGCAGCGGATCCAGCGCCAGCGGATTGAAGTTCACATCGCGCGTAACGAAGTAGCGCACCCACTGATCCCAGAAGGTGCTGTGATACGGCGGACTGCCTTTGCTGCTCACGCCCGGCATCGGATTGGCGGGCTGCTCGGTGCCCAGTCCCAGTGTCTGGATGATGGCCTGGAAAGGACTGCCCGTGCCCATGCCCCAATCCGTGCCCCAGATGTTGAATCCCGGATAGCGCGTCTCGCCGCTGGCCAGTGGATAAGGCAACTCCAGCGGCGTGCTGAAGACCTTGAAGGCAGCAATCTGCGCGTCCGACAGGCAACCGTCGCCGCCCTCGCCTCCGCCTTCGCAACGCAAGGGCTTGCCGTTGAGCGAGGCCGTGGCCGGATCGAAACGCGCATTGCAGGCATCAACGTTGCTGATGACGCCATCGGCCACCCCATCAAGACGGTCACACGCCGCCATGGCGGCATCGAACAGGAGCTTGCGCTTGGCCGCATCGGGATAAGCCCCCGGCTGCGCCATGGCCTGCGTCATGCGGCCAAACTGCAGGTTCAGTGCGACGGCATTCCAGGCCGGATACAAGGCAATCACGCCATCCACATCAGACGGCCAGCGACTGGCCATGGCCAGGGCTTCACGTCCGCCCGTGGAGCCGCCGGCGAAATACACCCGTGCAGGCCGCTGTCCATAATGGGCGGTGACGATGGCCAGCGCCGCGTCGCGCGTCTTCTTCAAGGCATCGCCCGCGAAATTGCGCAAGGCTTCGTCGTTGCTGCCAAACGAACCATCGCGCGACGTGGTGGCATTGGCCTGGTGGCCGGAATCGCTGGCGAAGGTGGCATAGCCGCGCCCCAAGGGACCGGGCTGCGTGGCCGCGCCGGCAGGGACGTTGGCGGCCACGTCCGGAATGGTGCCGTCATAGCCGCCGCCACCGAACATCAGGGCCTTTCCATTCCACTGCGCCGGCAGGTCCACCTGGAAGCGGATCGCCGGTGCAGCGGGATCGACCGGGCTGATCTCGCCACTCACCTTGCAGTAAGCACCAACAGCCTTGGCGCCGTCGCCGCTCGCAACCACGCTCTCGATGGCCGTCACGCGTGCGCCGCGCGTGGGCAGGCCGATGGCTGCGGCCGGAAGGGTGAAGGTACGCAAGGCGGTGCAGCTTTGCGGCGTGCTCACCGGCGTGTCGGTGACAGGCTTCTCGGGCGCGCTGCTGCATGCGGCGAGCAGCGCGATGAGGCAAGGACTCAACAAGGCCGGATACAGCATGGGCCTGCGGGTGGTTCGTGGCATGGCGGTCTCCTGATGGTCTCAACGTTGTCTACGTAACGCTTGCACCGCCACACTATACGTCACTCAGGCGCACGCCCCTGCCAGGCATTCTCCAGCAAGGCCCGCAATGCCGTCCGCTCCAGCGGGCGCGGATTGGCATAGGCATTCTGCAGGGCGATGTCGGTGCAGCGATCCAGCTCCTCATGCGGCATGCCCAGCTCGCGCAGGGACAACGGTGCCTGCAGCCGGGCAGCCAATGCATGCACACCTTGCGCGGCATCGTCGGTCCCCAGGGCGCGCGCGATGCGCTGCATGGCTTCCGGTGCCGCCGGTGCGTTGTAGGCCAGCGCGTGCGGCAGGATCACGGTATGCGTCTCGGCATGCGGCAGGTTGTAGCTGCCGCCCAGCGTGTGGCACAGCTTGTGATGCAGTGACATGCCGACATTGCCCAGCACCGTGCCACACAGCCAGGCCCCATACAGACACTGGCTGCGCGCGGCCAGATCAGCGCTGCGCGCCACCAGCTGCGGCAAGCCCTCCGCCAGTGCGCGCAACCCCTCTTCGGCCAGCAGCGACATGATGGGGTTGGCATCCGGCGCATAGAGGCCTTCGGCTGCATGCGCCATGGCATTGATGCCGCTGGTCACCGACAGCTTCAGCGGCAAACCCGCGCTCAGTTCGGGATCGTAGATGACCGTGCGCGGCAGCACGCGCGCATCGCGCCCGGTCTTCTTGAGGCCGGCTTCGGTGATGCCATAGATGGGCGTCATCTCGCTGCCGGCATAGGTGGTCGGGATGGCCAGGATGGGCAGTTCGGATTCCAGTGCGATCGCCTTGCCCAATCCCATGGTGGAACCGCCGCCGATGGCGATGGCGCAGTCCGCACCGAGTTCGCGTGCGACTTCACGGGCATGGCGCGCGGTCTCGATGGGCACGTGCATGACGGCCTGGTCGAATATCCCGGCACAGCGCTCACCGATCAGGGCGGCGACGCGCTCGGCCTCGGCGCGCTGGCCGGGCGTGCACAGCACGAGGGCGCGACGCGCGCCCAGCAGGTCGGTTTCGCGCACCAGGTGCTGCAGGCTGCCGGCACCGAAGATCACACGGGCGGCGGAACTGGTATAGGTAAAACTGTTGTTGGCAGGCAGGGACATGGCAGGATCAGGTGCGCTGAGGATTGAGGATGAAATCATAGTCCAGCGTGTAGAACGGTTGCTCACAGGTGCTGCCATCGGGCGCGCGTCCGGCCTCATGGCGCGGCCAGTCGGCGATGAGCGTGGAGCGCACGCCGAAGACGGCATCGGACTCCAGATACGCGTCCCCGCGGCGGAAGACATGGGTGATCAGCGTCTCATATCCCTCGGCCTGGATGCGGAAATGCAGATGCGCCGGCCGCCAAGGATGACGGCCCAGCGTCTCCAGCATCTTGCCGACCGGTCCGTCATGCGGGATCGGATACGAATTGGCGAGGATGCTGCGGAAGTGGTAGCGTCCCTGCGCATCGGTATGCAGCGTGCCGCGCGCCTGCAACTGGTCGAGGTCGGGATACTGGACGTCATAGAAGCCATCCTCATCGGCTTGCCACACTTCCATCCTGGCATGCGCGACGGGCTGGCCATCGCGCCCGCGCACGCTGCCGCTGACGAAGCAGGGCTGGCCCTTGGCTCCGTTGGAGATATCCGCACCCAGCGGATAGACCGGCGAATTCTCCACGTGGAAGGGACCGAATACGGTCGCCTCGGTGCAGCCGGCGGGCTTGTGATTCTGCTGCGCCATCACCAGCGTCGACAGTCCCAGGGTATCGGACAGGAGGATGAATTCCTGGCGCTTGTCGGAACACAGCTGCCCGGTCTCGGTGAGGAAGCGGATGCCCTCGAACCATTCCTCCTCGGTCAGTTGTACCTCGCGCGCGAAGGCGTGCAGGTGCTGCACCAGGCTGGTCATGATCTGGCGCAGCCGTTCATCGGGCATGCCGGCATGGCGCGCCAGCACGGCCTGGGTGATGGTGTCTTCATTGAGATTGAGCATGGTCTCCTCGTCGCTGTTGTGTGTTGTGCGTGTGTGTTGTGATTGGACTGATTTTTCCGCTGAGCGGTAATATAGGTCTTATCTTTTCGCAGATATATGACGAAAGTGGAAAACTGTTTTCCACTTCGGCCTGCTCCCCCTTCCCGGAAAGCCCGTCCCATGGACCGCTGGAATCAATTCGAACTCTTCGTGCAGGTGGCCGAGCTGGGCAGCCTTTCGCGCGCCGCCGAGGCGCTGGGGATGTCCAATGCTGCCGCCAGCCGCAGCCTGGCCGCGCTGGAAGAGCGCCTGGGCGCGCGCCTGGTGGAACGCAGCACGCGCCGGCTGGGGCTGAGCCAGGCGGGCGAGGCCTTCTATCGCCACTGCAAGGCGGCGCTCACGCAAATGAAGGAAGCCGAAGCCCTGGTCAATGCCAACAGCGTCGCCCCCGGCGGCCTGCTGCGGGTGACTTCCTCGCTGTCCTTCTGCATGAAGCACATCAGCCCGCTGCTGCCGCGCTTTCATCGTCTCTATCCGGACATCACGCTGGAGGTGGTCGCGGCCAACCGCTACGTCGACCTGCTCGACAGCGGCATCGATGTCGCCATCCGCACCCGCGAGTTCGAGCCGGATTCCAATATCGCCGTGCGCCGGCTGGCCGCCACGCGCCGCATCCTGGCGGCTTCGCCCGGCTATCTCGCCGCTCGCGGCGTGCCGCGCGCGCTCGATGACCTGGCCGCGCACGACCTGCTGGTGTACAGCCACTCCAACCATCCCAACCTGCTGCACTTCACCCATCGCGATGGCCGCGAACGGCAGCTCGACATCACTGCCCTGATGCAGTCCAACGATGGCCAGATCATCCGCGCAGCAGCACTGGAAGGCCTGGGCATCCTGATCCAGCCCAACTACATCATCTATGACGACGTCGTCGCCGGCCGCCTGGTGCCAGTGCTGGACGAATGGGACCTGCCGCGCCTGACCATCAACATCGCCTACCAGGGCCGCAAGCATCTGCCGGCCCGGGTGCGCGTCTTCATCGACTTCCTGCTGCAGCATTTCGAGGAAATGGACTATGAGCGCAAGTGGACACGATGAGCAGCGCTGCGCACGATTTTTTCCGTACACCCCACCACCAATACCGATTGGTAAATATTAAATACCGATCAGTATCTTTTATCTTATACTGGTAGTAATCTTGTTGTCGGAGGTGTTGCTGACACCTCGTCACTGTATTGCTGATCGCCTTGCAGACTGTATTGCCAAGGCTCTCAGCGTGTACTGAAGAACACCGCCGACTGTATTGGCGGCATGCAGCGCACTGTATTGCTCGCTGACAAGACTGTGATGCTGCTTCTTGCCCATGAGGAGACCCCCGATGCCCAATGCCACCGTTCGCTCCCTCGATCTGCGCCAAGGTCTGCGCAAGCGGCGCCTGCATCTCACCTGCTGCGCCCTGTTCCTGATGGCGCTGTTCACCCTCTGGCCCGGCCGCGCCGCACACGCTGCACAACCCTGGCGCGAAGCCTTGCCCGCGCAGATCCAGACCGTGGGCAGCGGCACCATGACCTGGCTGGGTTTCCGCATCTATCAGGCCACGCTGTGGGCAGCGCAGAAGCCGCTGGATGAAAGCCAGCCCTTTGCGCTGCAACTCGACTACAAGGTCAAGATCAGCCGCGACAAGCTGGCCTCCACCTCCATTGAAGAGATCCAGCGCATGAGCCCGGCCCCCATCGCCGGCCCGACACTGGCGCGCTGGAAAAGCGAACTGAACCGCGCCTTCGTCGACGTCGCCGACGGCGACGAGCTGGTCGGTGTATACCTGCCCCAGCGCGGCATGCGCCTGTATGACCGCGACAAGATGCTGGCCGAGATCGCCGATCCCGAACTGGCCCGCTCTTTCTTCAACATCTGGCTGGGCCAGCCCAGCCGCGATGAAAGCCTGCGCCGCCGCCTGCTCGGGGAAACGCCTTGAGCACAGCCGCGCAGCCCGCAACGCCCCCCTCCGCGCGCCTGAGCAATGCCGCCTACGGCCTGCTGGGCGCGCCGCTGGCAATGGCCGCGCTGCCGCTGTTCGTGCAGATCCCGGCTTACTACGCCAGCCATGTCGGCGTGGCCCTGGCACCGCTGGGCTGGGTGCTGTTCGCCGCGCGCCTGCTGGACATGCTGCAGGATCCCCTGTTTGGTCACTTGCTGGATCGCTCGGCGCAACGCCAGAAGCGCTGGATGGCGGCTGCCGGGGTAGTGCTTGCAGTTGCCTTCATCTGTCTCTGGAAGCCACCCTCCACGCCGCAGGCGGCCATGGTGTGGCTGGTGGCGATGCTGGTGCTGGCCTATGGCGCGCACAGCATGCTGAGCATCGCCTATCTGTCGTGGGGCTCGCGCCTGCCGGAACAAGGCATGCGCGCCGTCCCTTGGCGTGAAGGTGCGGGGCTGGGCGGCGTGATCCTGGCCAGTGTGGTGCCGGTCGGCATCCTGGCCGCCGATCCGGCGCTGATCGACCAGCGCATTACCTGGTATTGCCTGTTCTTCGGCGCGGTCCTGGGCGTGGCGCTGCTGTTGCTGCTGCGCCAGCCGGCTCCGCCGATGATGGCGCAGGGCGAGCGCTGGGTCGTATCGCTGCGCGGGCTGTGGGCCAACCGGGCGTTTCGTTCGCTGCTGCCGCCCTATCTGCTCAATGCCCTGTCGGCCGCGATCCCGGCTACGCTGGCGCTGTTCTTCATCGAGGATCAATTACAGGAACGCGCGCTGGCCGGCGGCTTTCTTGCAGCCTACTTCGGTGCCGCCGCATTGGGACTGCCGCTCTGGAGCGCGCTGGCACGCCGCTTCGGCACCATCGCCTGCTGGCGTCAGGCCATGCTGCTCTCCATTGCCGGCTTTGTCGGTGCGGTCCTGCTGGGGCCGGGCGACCGCTGGGCGTTTCTGCTGGTGTGCCTGGCCACCGGTGCAGCACTGGGTGCCGACCTGCTGCTGCCCCCCGTCCTGCTGGCGCGGGTGGTCACGCAGCGCGCTTCGGTGGGTGCCGCCTTCGGCATCCTGACCATGCTGGGCAAGCTGGCCCTGGCACTGGCGGGCATCGCCCTGCCACTGCTGTCAGCCCTCGATTACCAACCCGGACAAGGGCCCAGCAGCAGCCTGCCGCTGGTCTACGCGGCCCTGCCTTGCGTGCTGAAGCTGGCGGCGTTCGTGGCGCTGGGGCGCTATGGCCGTCAGCACGCTGCCTGAGCGATTTTCCGTTCGCAGATCATGAAGAAAAAGACCGACACGCACGCCACTCCCGCCTCCACCCTCCGCCTGATCCTGGGCGACCAGTTGAATGCGCAGCATTCCTGGTTCGACCACGCCTATCCTGAGGTGGTCTATCTGCTCATGGAAGTGCGTTCCGAAACCGACTACGTGCTGCATCACGCGCAAAAGATCCTGGCCATCTTCGCGGCCATGCGGGCCTTCGGCGAGCAGTTGCGCGCGGCCGGACACCGGGTACGCTATATCCGTCTGGATGATCCCAGCAACCGCCAGTCGCTGGTAGACAATCTCGATGCCCTGGCCGCGCACTACCAGGCCAGCCGCGTTGAATGGCAGGCACCGGATGAATGGCGCGTCGACCAGGCCCTGCAGCAATGGGGCGACACCTGGGCGCAAGCCCATCAGGGCCAGACCGCCGTGGTCGACAGTGAACACTTCCTCACTGCGCGCAATGAATTGCCGCGCCTCTTTGAAGGCCGCAAGCAATGGCTGATGGAGCATTTCTATCGTCAGATGCGCCGCCGCTTCGAACTGCTGCTCGATGCCGACGGCAAGCCCGAAGGCGGCCAATGGAATTTCGACCACGACAATCGCAAGCGCTGGCCCGGCAATCCGCCCGAGCCCCGGGATTGGCGCCAGCCGCACGACCATGGCGTCCTGTGGGAGATGCTGCAGGCACAAGGTGTGCGCAGCTTCGGCGAGCCCCAGGCCACGCAGCTGCGCTGGCCGCTGGACCGTACCGAAGCCCTGCAGCACCTGGATCACTTCATCACCACCGTGCTGCCGCACTTCGGCGACTATGAAGACGCTATGAGCAGCAAGGCCCGGCGCCTGTTTCACTCGCTGCTGTCCTTCGCGCTCAATGTGAAGATGCTGCATCCGCTGGAAGTGGTGCGCCGCGCCGAGGAGGCCTGGCGGGAAGGCAAAGCGCCGCTGGCGGCGGTGGAAGGTTTCATTCGTCAGATCATCGGCTGGCGTGAATATGTGCGTGGCATCTACTGGTCGCAGATGCCCGGCTATGACGAGCGCAACGCACTGGCGCACCGCCTGCCGCTACCAGCCTGGTTCTGGACCGGACAAACCCGCATGAACTGCCTGCGCCACGCCATCGGCCAGTCGCTGGAGACGGCCCATGCGCATCACATCCAGCGCCTGATGGTGATCGGCAATTTCGCCCTGCTGGCCGGGCTCGATCCCAAGGAACTGCACCATTGGTACCTGGGCATCTACATCGATGCCTTCGAGTGGGTGGAACTGCCCAACACCCTCGGCATGAGCCAGTGGGCCGATGGCGGCATCATCGCCACCAAACCGTATGTCAGCAGCGCCGCCTACATCGGCCGCATGAGCGATTATTGCCAAGGCTGCGCCTACGATCCCAAGCAGAAAACCGGCGCCGACGCCTGCCCCTTCAATGCCCTGTACTGGGATTTCTTCCTGCGCCATCAATCCACCTTCGGCAACAACCCGCGCATGGGCATGGCCTATCAGCAGATCAAAAAAATGCAGCCCGACGATGTCCAGGCCCTGCAACAACGCGCGGCCGACCTGCGCAGCCAGCTCGATACCCTCTGAAACCGCAGCGGCAGGCGCTCCCAGCGCGCGATAATTGCTGCCGCCTGCGGTAAACGCAGGCAAAATACACAAAATCTGACGAACTCACGAAATTCTCTGCATAATGGGCCGTCAAAGGCTTGCCCATGTGCAGCACTGTTGCTTTTCGTCGAAAAACGATTATACCGAATTCAAATTCTATCTAATGAATTTGATTTATTTGTGTAAAATACCGATAATGAATTTATGAAAACCGCAAAGACAACCAGCTCCGAGGTGTGCACCACGCAGGAAGCGGCGCACATCCTGGGCATCTCGGTGTCCTCCGTCCAGCAGTTGGTGGAGGCCGGCATCATTGAGGCCTGGAAGACCAAGGGCGGGCACCGCCGCATTCCGCTGGCGGCAGTGCATGCCTACAAGTCCACACCGGGCTCCTCGTCGTCCGGCGAGACGGCCGAGCACGGACGCAGCAGTCCGGCAGCGCGTCCCGGCAACGGCCGCACCGCCGTACTGGTGATCGAGGACAACCGCCTGCAGCGCGAGCTGTATGCCGGTGCCCTCGGTTCCTGGGGCTTGCCGCTGGATCTGGTGTATTGCGACAACGGTTACAAGGCGCTGCTGGAGATCGCGCGCAGCAAACCCGACGTGGTGCTGGCCGATATCGTGATGGAAGGCATGGATGGCTACGAAGTGGTCAAGACCATCCTCCACGATCCGGAGCTGCAGGATGTGAGCATTGCCATCGTCAGCAGCCTGGATGCGGAAGAGATGGCCATGCGCGGCGGTATTCCGGCCGGGGTGGTGTTCTTCCCCAAACCGGTCAATTTTGATGAATTGCGCGGTTACATGCGGGCCTGCTGTGCCCGCAGGGAGCGCGAGACCCGCTAAGGGATCAACCAGGAAAGGCCAGCAGTGCCATGGATGACCGGAAACACCCCCCTCTCCCCCTCCGGTTCGCGCGCATCGACCTGCGCCTGGCCCTGGGCCTGTTTTCGCTGTTGCTGATCTGCGGTCTCTGGCTGGGGGCGTTCAAGGAACTCAACGCCAGCCGCGAGAACCATCTGCAGGATGCCCGCCGCGATGCCCAGTCGCTGTCGCGGCTGTTCCTCGAACATGCCTACCGCACCATCGAGGCCGCCGACCAGGCCGCGCTCTATCTGCGCTATCGCTATGCCGAGCGCGGCCAGTCGCTGGACCTGGCCACCGAGATCTCCAAAGGCCTGGTGGCACGCAATGTCTACAACCTCTTCACCATCGTCGATGCCAAGGGTGACGTGGTGCTCTCCAGCAAGCCCTTCACTCCGCTGAACCTGGCCGACCGCGAGCACGTACAGGTGCACATGCAGGGTGGCGAGGACAAGCTGTTCATCAGCAAGCCGGTGCTCGGGCGCGTCTCCAAGAAATGGTCGCTGCAGCTGACCCGCCGCATCAACCGTCCTGACGGCGGCTTTGGCGGCGTGATCGTGGTGTCCATCGATCCCCAATATTTCACCAGCCTGTACCACCAGATTGATGTCGGGCACCATGGCGTGATCACCTTGCTCGGTGCCGACGGTGTGGCACGCGTACGCCGCACCGGTGACATGGATTCCATGGGCGAACAGGTCAACGGCAGCAAGGTCCTCGCGGCCATGCTGGCACAAGGCAACGGCGTGATCGAGGCTGCCAGCCGCATCGATGGCCGCGAGCGCATCTACGCCTTCCACAAGCTGCGCGACTATCCGCTCTACGCCTCGGTGGGCATCGATATCGAAGAGCGCCTGGCCCCCTATTACCGTGAACGCAACCGGACCCTGACGCTGGCCTCGCTGATCACCCTGGCCGTGCTGATCTTCAATGCCGCACTGATCTGGTTGGCCGGCTCGCTGGTCAGGAGCCGCCAGGAAGCCATGCAGGCCAGCCACGCCAAGTCGCGCTTCCTGTCCAACATGTCGCATGAATTCCGTACCCCGCTCAACGGCGTGCTGGGCTATTCGGATGCGCTGCGTGAGGAACTGGGCGAGTCGCCGCTGGCGCAATACGCCACCGCCATCAACGACAGCGGCAACCGCCTGCTGGGACTGGTCGAATCCATCCTCGAGGTCACGGCCCTGGAAGACCGCCGCGTGGCCGTGCATCGGGAACCGGAGAACATCCGCGAACTGGTCAGCCAGGCCATCGCCCGCCATTACCAGGCAGCCCAGACCAAGGGCCTGCAGCTGGAATGCCGCATCAGCGACGACGTCCCGCAGATCATCGTATGCGACCAGCGCAAGGTTCTGCGCGTGCTGGAAAACCTGATTGGCAATGCCGTGCGCTATACCGACACCGGGCGCGTGCTGGTCGAAGTTGACCGCAGCAGCGACCAGCTGGCGATCCGCATCAAGGACACCGGCATCGGCATTCCCGCCGGGCAACTCGATACCATCTTCGAGAAGTTCACCCAGGCCGATGACAGTGAGCGCCGCGCCAAGGACGGCGCGGGCCTCGGGCTGACCATCGCGCAACGGCTGGTGACGCTCATGGGGGGCCAACTCATGTTACAGTCCAAACAACATCAAGGATCGACGTTCAGCTTCACATTGCCGCTGCAAGAGCCGAAGTAAATCGGCCGCCAAGCCATGAGAACAGAGGGGATTACCGTGCAACTGGGCCAGTCACTGACCGACTATCACCACATCGACCCGAGCCAACTGCTGGAAGCGGTGGGCGGGGACACCGGCACCGTCGCCTCACTGGCGCGCACCTTCGCCGACAGCGCGCCGGCCATCTTTGCCCGGCTGGAGCAGGCCGCCCGGGATGGCAATGCCGAGCGCAGCCGGCACGAAAGCCATAGCCTCAAAGGCATGAGTGCCATGTTCCAGGCCCAGGCGCTGACGATGCTGCTGCAGCAGACCGAACAGGCCGCCCGCAATGGCCAGACGCCGCGTCCGGAAGAACTGGCGCAATTGCAGGCCAGCTTTGCGCTGGTGCTGGATGAAATCGGGCGCTGCGCGCGCTCCCTTCCCCAGTCCTGACCTGCACGGGCGCATCTTCCCTGCCCGCCCTGCCCATGACGCCATCCACGCCCGCTCCCGGCTCGCCGCCCGCACCGCCGCGCATCCGCAAATCCGCCGTCACGCTCGGTGCCCTGCTGTTGGGGCTGCTGGCAGCGACCGTCATCATTTCCGGCAGCCTGCTGTACCGCGCCAGCCTCAACGACTGGCGCAACGACCTGGCCACGCTGTCCACGGTGCTGGCCGAAAGCACCGCCCAGACCATCTCCTCGGCCCGGCTGGTACTCGACAGCATCCAGTACGACATTGAAGCGGCCAACATCAATGACGACGTCCAGCTGCGCGCGCACGTCAGTACCGCCGAGTTTTCGCAGACCATGCGCGAAAAGATCCGCGGCCTGCCCTTCATCTCGGGCATCGGCATCAGCAATGCCCAGGGCCGCATCATCAGCCTCTCGCGGGTATTCCCGGCGCCGCCGCTGGACCTCACCGACCGCGACTACTTCTTTCATCACAGCCAGAATGGCTCGACCGCAGACTTCCTGAGCGAAACGGTCAATTCGCGCGCGGCCGGGGTGCCGACCTTCTATCTGACCCGCCGCATCAATGATCGCCAGGGCCGCATGCTGGCCATCGTGGTGGTGGCGCTGCCCTGCGCGTTCTTTGAAGATTTCTTCAGTGCGGTGACCAAGGACAAACCCTTTTCCATCCTGCTCGCACGCGAGGACGAGAAACCCCTGATCGCCACCTCCCTGGTGCACGACACCACCGTGCGGCGCGACATCAAGCCGCTGGCCGACCTGCACCTGCCGCGCCCGCCCGGCACCGACGCCAAGCAACCCTACTACTTCATGCAAGCCCACTGGCTGGGCATCCACCGGCCGGTGCGCAATGCGCCGATGTATCTGGAAATCGGTGTGACCGACAAGGTCTATTTCAGCGAATGGCTGGAATCGATGTATCCCTTGATGCTGGTGGCGGCCATCAGTCTGGTCGGCCTCATCGGCGGCTTCGGCGTGGCCCTGCGCCAGGTCCAGCGGCGCGAGCAGGATGCGCAGCTGGCCCTGGAACTGAAGGAAGAAGCGGACCATGCCAACGAGGCCAAGTCGCGTTTCCTGGCCATGGTCAGCCATGAAATCCGCACCCCGATGAACGGCATCCTGGGCCTGTCCGAACTGCTGATGGAATCGGGCCTGTCGAGCAAACAGCAGCACTATGCCGACAGCATCCACAACGCCACCGGCGGACTGGTGCGCATCATCAACGACATCCTCGATTTTTCCAAGATCGAATCCGGCAAGCTCGATCTGGAGGGCGTGGCCTTCCACCCGGCGCGGCTGGTGCGTGAGGTGGCCGAACTGTACCGGCCCTCGATCCACAACAAGGACGTGCAGCTGGACGTGCGCATCGATTGCGAAGACGCGCTCTGTCTGGTCGGCGACCCCTCGCGCCTGAAGCAGGTGCTGGGCAACCTGCTGAGCAATGCCATCAAATTCACCCAGGCCGGCTATGTGCGGCTGAGCATGTCGGCGCAACGTGAAGAAGAAAGTCCGGAGCGCTGGCGGCTCTTCTTCGCCATCGCCGACAGCGGCATCGGCATTGCCCCGGAAGCGCTGGCCCAGCTGTTCCAGCCCTTCACCCAGGCCGACACCTCGATTTCGCGCCGCTTCGGCGGCACCGGGCTGGGCCTGGCCATCAGCAAGAATCTGGTGGAACTGATGGGCGGCAAGATCGCCTGCCAGAGCGTGCCGGGCCAGTCCACCAAATTCAGTTTCGACATCCTCTGCCCGGAAGGGGTGGCTGCAGCCCGCCCGGACGCGGCCCCGGAGACGGTAATGAAGAATAAGGCTTCACTTGCCCCGGAAGCCCCCGCCAGCGCAGCCTCCTTCCCGCCAGCGCCTCCCGCGCAGCTGCCCCCGCTGTCGGCGCTGACGCCGCCGCCTGCGCCTGCAGGTGCAGCTTCGCCCCTTACCGGGGCGCGCATCCTCGTGGCCGAAGATACCGAAATCAACCGCCAGTTGCTGCGCATCCTGCTGGCGCGCCGCGGCTGCATCCTGGAAGAGGTGGAAAACGGCCAGATGGCCCTGGATGCCCTCCGCAGTGCCAGCTATGACCTGGTGCTGATGGATTGCATGATGCCCATCATGGACGGCTACCAGGCCACCGCCGAAATCCGCGCCTTTGAACAGGCCAACGGCCGCCCGCGCACGCCCATCATCGCCCTGACCGCCAGCGCCATCGAAGGCGACCGCCAGCGCTGCCTCGACGCCGGCATGGACGACTACCTCAGCAAACCCTTCACCCAGGTCGGGCTGATGAATGCCGTCGAAAAGTGGCTGCAGAAAGCATGAAAACGCCAAATTTCCTCAGGATTCAGGAAAATCCTTAAGGAAATAAAACAACTGCTTAAATTGTTTTATTTGATTTATTTGTTTGGCCGTCCTATGATGGTTCCTGAGCGCACATCACTATTCCAAATCCAGCGCCTTGATCAGGAGTGTCATCATGAAATGGTTCTACGATCTGAAGATCGCCCACAAGCTCAACGCCGGTTTCCTGGTGGTGTTGGTGTTCATTGTGGGTCTGGGGGGCTTCTCGCTGATCCAGCTTGAGCAAGTCAACAAGAGTTCTGCCGAGCTGGCGCGTGACTGGTTGCCGAGCATCGACAGCCTGTCCAAGATCAGCCTGGCGCTGGCCCGTTCGCGCAGCTTCGACATGCAGCAGGTGCTGACCGACGACAAGAAGGAAGAACAGGCTGCGCGCGAACGTGGCAACAAGCAGATGGCGCTGCTCGAAAAGGAAATGGCGCGCTATGCCACTCTGGTCTCGGATCCGCGCGAAAAGGAGCTGCAACCCGAAATCGTACGCAACATCGCCGCCTACAAGGCCGCCCACGAGCGCATGGAAAAGCTGTTCATTGATGGCCAGAAGCAGGCAGCCTATACGGTCCTCACTGCCGACTCCACGCCCGTCTATCGCAAGCTGCAGGACATGATCAATGAACTGACCGAGGTCAACGCCAAAGGCGCTGCGGCCTCGGAACTGGCAGCGGGCAAGGTGTACGAGCAAGCGCGCATGGCCATCTTCGTACTGATCACCATCTGTGTCTTGCTGGCCCTGACCTTGTCCTGGTGGATTGCCCGCCTGGTCTCGCGTCCGCTGACCCAGGCCGTCTCGATTGCCCGCCAGGTGGCCGAAGGCGACCTCACCGCCCGCATCCCCGCCGACGGCGGCCGCGACGAAACCGCCCAGTTGATGGCCGCCCTGAAACAGATGAACGACAACCTGCTCAACATCGTGCAGGAAGTCCGTACCGGCACCGACACCATCAGCACCGCCTCGGCCGAAATCGCCACCGGCAACATGGATTTGTCCTCGCGTACCGAACAGCAGGCCGGTGCCCTCGAAGAAACCGCCTCGGCCATGGAAGAACTGACTTCCACCGTGCGCCAGAACTCCGACAATGCCCGCCAGGCCAACCAATTGGCGGTCTCTGCCTCGGAGGTGGCCGAAGCCGGAGGCCAGGTAGTGGGCAAGGTTGTTCACACCATGGATGCCATCAATGAATCGTCGCGCAGAATCGCCGACATCATCGGCGTCATCGACGGGATCGCCTTCCAGACCAACATCCTGGCCCTGAACGCCGCCGTGGAAGCGGCCCGTGCCGGGGAGCAGGGACGCGGTTTCGCGGTGGTCGCCTCGGAAGTGCGGTCGCTGGCCCAGCGCAGCGCTTCGGCCGCCCATGAAATCAAGGCCCTGATCGACGATTCGGTGGCCAAGGTCGATACCGGCACCAAGCTGGTCGGCGAAGCCGGCCAGACCATGAACGAGGTGGTGGCCAGCGTCAAGCGCGTCTCCGACATCGTGGCCGAGATCACCGCCGCCGGGGCCGAGCAGAGCCAGGGCATCGAGCAGATCAACAATGCGGTGGTACAGATGGATGAAAACACCCAGCAGAACGCCGCTCTGGTGGAACAGGCTGCTGCCGCCGCCAAGGCCCTGCAGGAACAGGCGGCGCGCCTGAGCCAGACGGTGGGTGTGTTCCGCCTCGATGCCAGCGACGTTCCGGCCACGGTGCATGCCAAGCCGGCGATGGCCGCCGCCGCGGCGCGCAACATCACTCCGGCCCGTCCGGCAGTAGCCGCACCGCATGCCAGAAGCCTGGGCCAGACGGCACCGGCGGCACGCCCGGCCACACCGGCCAAAAGCCAGCACGACAGCGCCGACAACGGTGACTGGGAACAATTCTGAACCTCGGGGACGACATGGACGCCTTTCAAAAAGAAATCGACGAACGCACCAACCTGACCTCCAGCAACAAGTTTGAACTGCTGCTGTTCCGCCTCGGCAACCCGGAAGGGACCACCGACAAGCCGGGCGAGCTGTATGGCATCAACGTCTTCAAGATCCGCGAGATCGTCCCGATGATGGACATCACCGCCGCCGCCGGCATGCGCTCCCCGATGCTGGGCATGGTCAACATCCGCGGCCAGGTGATGTCGGTGGTGGACCTGCCGGCAGTGGCCGGCTGCAAGCCGGGCCATGGACTGAACATCCTGCTCATCACCGAGTTCGCCCGGCACACCCAGGCTTTCGCGGTGGAATCGGTGGAAGAGATCGTGCGCCTGGACTGGAGCCAGGTCCTGCCGGCCGACTCCAATGCCTCCGGCAACGTGGTCACCAGCATCGCCCGCCTCGACTCGGCCCAGGATGGTGGCCGCCTGGTGCAGGTGCTGGACGTGGAACAGATCCTCAACATGGTCTCGCCGGTCAAGGAACAGATGCAGCCGCCCCCGCCGGGCAGCAACGAACTGAAGATCAAGCCGGGCTCGGTGGTCCTGGCTGCGGACGACTCGCGCATGGCGCGTGCCCTCATCGAGCAGTGCCTCAACGATCTCAAGCTGCCCTACGTGATGATGACCGACGGCCTGCAAGCCTGGAAGAAACTGCAGGAGCTGGCCCGCGAAGCGGAACAGGAACACAAGTCGCTCACCGACAAGGTCGCCATGGTGCTGACCGACCTCGAAATGCCGGAGATGGATGGCTTCACCCTGACCCGCAAGATCAAGGCCTCGGACCTCTACAAACAATTGCCGGTGGTGATCCATTCTTCACTGACCGGTGCCGCCAACGAAGACCATGTGCGTTCGGTGGGCGCCAATGGTTATGTCGCCAAGTTTTCCCCGCCTGAACTGGCAGCAATGCTGCGCAAGGTGCTGCCCCCCTGACGGCACCTACTTGCAGAGCCAGGAACGGCGCTTTTTACAAGCGCACGGCCGACACCCCGTCGGCCGGCAAGACCGGCCCCACGCCACCCTGACGGTGCCGTGGGGCTTTTCTTCATATGGCCGCGGTGCAGCACCCCGCCAATCCGGGCTGGCTTGAGCTATCTCAAATTATTTCGAGGCCAGGCTCCTAGAATCGGCAGTGAACATCCCTCCGGCACGCCCGCGCCCTGCCGGCGATGCGGATGTCTCCGCCCCGACCTGCGTACGGTCGCGCCCTGTATCAGGAGGCTGGCCATGATTCCCACTGCCGATCGTGTCGTTTCCCTCGCCCCGTCTGACGACAGCAACGGACTGGCCCAGCGCATTCCGGCCCTGCTGGCGGAGATGGATGCCGAGCACCGTGAGGTACTTGAGAGCGTGGCCGCGCTGGCGATCGTGCCGCCAGCCGGTTTTGCCAGCGCTTATGCAGCCCTGGTGGCGCAGATCGAGGCAGGATTCCGGGAAGAAGAAAAGATGATGGATGAGATGGGCTACAGCGATCTGCGCGCCCATCGCCGCGACCATGCGGAACTGCTGGCGCTGCTGCACCGGCTGCGGCCTTATCTGGACGATGGCAACGCGCCGCTGGCCGATATCGTCATGGGCATGATCCCGGCCATGCTGGTACGCCATATGGCGGGGATGGATCAGGCACTGGCGCTGGCCTTGCGCGTGCGAGCCACTGCAGCAGGGCCATGCTGAACTGAGCACGGCCCGGCACGGATCAGGCCGGAAAATTCACCCTGTGGCGCTCAGGCATTCAAGGGGGTCGACGCAAGGTCCGTGCGGTCGCTGCGAATGCTCTCCGGCCCGGTACCGTAATCGGCCAGCGTGGCCCGGTAGAAATCAATGAACTCGTTTGCCGGCAAGGGCTTGGCGAACAGCCAGCCCTGGGCGAAGTCGACCCCGTGCTGGCCCAGATAGGCGGCCTGCTCCAGGGTTTCCACGCCTTCGGCGACGATGAACAGATTCAGGCTCTTGGCCATGGCGATGATGTGATCGATCACGGCGCTGGTGGCTGCGCCCGTGCCGATGGTGCTGACGAAGGACTTGTCGATCTTGAGCGCGTCCATGGGCAGGCCCTGCAGGTATTGCAGGTTGGAATAGCCGGTCCCGAAGTCATCGAGCGCCATCGAATGCCCCAGTTCGCGCGCCCGCGCCAGCGTCACGCGGGCCGAGGCAATGTCCATGCAGCCGCGTTCGGTGGCTTCCATCCACAACTGCTCGGTGCGGATATCGGTTCCGGCAAGCGTCTGGCTGACCACGTCGATGATGCGGCCGGTCTTGATATCGTGGGCAGCGACGTTGACCGCCACGTGCAGGGCCCGGTCGGCGCGCAGGGTATCGCCCAGTTCTTGCACCACGGCCGCGATGACCTGATCGGTCATGGGCAGGATCAGTCCGCTCTCCTCGGCCAGCGGCACGAACAGGTCGGGCCGCACGATGCTGCCATCCGGCCGTCGCCAGCGGATCAGTGCCTCGGCACCGATGCAGCGGCCGCTGGCCAGCTCGATGATGGGCTGGTAGTAGACAATGAATTCCTTCTTGCGCACCGCCAGCTGCAAATCCGCCAGCGGCGACAGGCGCGCCTGCGATACCCGCAGCACCAGCATCACCAGTCCCAGCGCGAGCAGCACGCCCACCGGCAGGAACCAGCGCTGCTCGCTGGTCATGGTCTCCACCACATGCTGGCCGTCAATGATGGCGGCGGCGGTCCAGCCGTCGCGGCTGATGGTGGAGACAAAGAACCCATCGAAATCCTGATTGCCCACGCCGCGCAAGGCTCGACCGGCCATGCCGCTGGCGATGGGCATGCCGTATTGCGCGACCAGCCCGAAACCGTTGCGTGCCAGCACCACGTGCACGCCATCTTCCAGCACCACGTCGACGAAGCGTTCGCGATGCACAAGTGCTGCATGGGCACCGTACTGGATGGACATCATGCTGGGACCATCGGTGACGTAGGAAGCCTGCTCCAGCGCCACACCGACGCCGTCAGCCGTGGCAAACACCGCCTCCGGCTGCGGACGGCGCAGCGCCTGCGCGCGGCGATCCCAGGAGGTACACTTGAGCTGGCCGTATTCGTAGTAGCCCATTTCCTCGATGGCACCGGAACTGACGGCGATCAGGCGCATCTGCGCGATGTGCTCATCCGAGCAGGGAAACAGCAGCAGCGGCGACATCGACTTCAGCGCCCGCTGGGTATTCTGGAAAGTGGCCTCGGCGCGATCCACGACCGACTCGGCATAGCGCGTCAGGCGCTCGTGCTCGGCATCGATCACCGCCTGGCGCGACAGCCACAGCATGCCGATCACCGGCACAGTGGCCGCCACGATGGTGGCAATGACGGTCAGGACCACCACCTTGTTCTTGTTGTTCACATCACCCCCTTGTGCTGCCGCTTGCTTCGCGGCCCGTTTGCCCCGGAATTTCTGTCTGATGCTCATCATTAGATCGCGATTAACCGATTAAATCAATTTAATCATTTTATAAATGAGTGAATCGTCTTTGCATGGCTTGGGGAAAGTCCGTGAACCACGCCTGAATAAACTACGATTACCCTTATAAATCAATGACTAATGAGATATTTCAAGCGCATTGAAAAAGCGTTTTCGCCTTGATAACACAGTGGGGCCGCAACAACGAATTTAACGGTTATTCCCACAAAGAATCATTTTTTTAGCGATTTCAATGAATTTGTGTTTTAATGATTCCATCAATCAATTTTTCAGGAATCGATCATGCGTCTCAACCTGCCCGTCACTCAACAAGAGCGCGAGATCGATGCCCATGCCTCGATCGTCTCCAAGACCGATATCAAAGGCCGCATCACCTACGTCAACCCGACCTTCATCCACATCAGCGGCTTCACGGAAGAAGAGCTGATCGGTGCGCCGCAGAACATCGTGCGCCATCCCGACATGCCGGAGCTGGCCTTCGCCGACCTGTGGAGCACGCTCAAGGCCGGCCTGCCCTGGACCGGACTGGTCAAGAACCGCTGCAAGAATGGCGACTTCTACTGGGTCAAGGCCAACGTCACGCCGATCTGGGAACGCGGCAAATGCACCGGCTACATGTCGGTACGCACCAAGCCCACGCGCGCCGAGATCACCGCCGCCGAGCAGGCCTACAAGGAACTCAAGAAGGAAAGCGCCCGCATCGCGGTGCATCGCGGAGAAGTGGTGCCGACCGGCCTGCGCGGCAAGTTGCGCCAGGTATCGCAGGTATCGCTGAAGACACGGCTGGATCTGGGCCTGGGCACTGCGGCCGCCGGCATCTGTGCGCTGGCCTTCCTCAACGGGCAGTGTGCCGAACACGCCAGCAGCCTGCCGACCCTGGCCGCTACCGGCGTCGCCCTGGGCAGCCTGGCGCTCCTGCGCATGACCCTGGCTACGCGCATCTTCAACCCCTTGCGGCGTGCCGTGGCGCAGGCGCGCCGGGTCGCGGGCGGCGATCTGTCGGCCGCCGACCTGCAGGCGCGCCGCGATGAAATGGGTTCCCTGCTGCAGGCCATGGAGCAGATGCGGGTCAATCTGGTGGCATCGGTAGGCGACGTGCGCCGCAGCGGCATGCACATTGCCCAGGCCACCGGCGAGATCGCACGCGGCAACATGGACCTTTCCTCGCGTACCGAATCACAAGCGAGCAGCCTCGAAGAAACCGCTGCCAGCATGGAAGAGCTGGCCTCCACCGTGACCCGGAACAGCGAGAACGCCCGTCAGGCCAACCGCCTGGTGGAAGAAGCGCTGGCCACCACGCGCGATGGCGAAGCCTCCATCCACCACATCAACGACACCATGGATGCCATCCACAAGAGCGCCGAGCAGATCAAGCAGATCACCGGACTGATCGACGGTATCGCCTTCCAGACCAATATCCTGGCCTTGAATGCCGCCGTGGAAGCAGCGCGCGCCGGCGAACAGGGACGCGGCTTTGCAGTGGTCGCCGGTGAAGTCCGCAACCTGGCACAACGCTCGGCCCAGGCCACCAAGGAAATCAAACAGCTCATCGACGAATCCTCGCAGCGGGTTGGTGCCGGCGTGAAGCTGGCCGGTGACATGCGCGACACCATGGGCGGCATCATGCGCTCGGTCACGCAGGCCGCCACCGCCGTGGCCGAGATCACCGCCGCCTCGGGCGAACAGCAGACCGGTATCCACCAGGTCAACGAAGCCGTGGTCATGATGGATGAAGTGACCCAGCGCAATGCAGCGCTGGTGGAAGAAGCAGCGGCCGCCGCCGGCAGCCTGGAGGAGTCGACGCAGCAAATGATCCAGGCCATCAGCGTGTTCAACCTGGACGGCATGGCAGCTACGGCCGTGGCCTTGCCCACGCAGGAAAACAAGCGCGTGGCCCTGCCCCGCGCTGCCTGATATGGAGGGCGCGGCTCCAGCCCCTGATCCGGAGCCATCGCTGAGGAGGCGAACATGGGACACAGCGAAGCATTGATGGCCAACGAGTGCGCCAGCCAACGCACCCATGCCGATGACGCGCCCGACACCCGGGCGCTGGTCAAGGCCAATGCACGGTATCGCCACATCATCGGCAACACCCCCGCCATCATCTACAGCAGCGTGCCCTCGGGCGATTTCCAGCTCACCTTCGTGAGCGAAAACGCCTCCCGCGTGCTGGGCTACGAGCCTTGGGAAATGCTGGACGACCCGAACTTCTGGTTCAACCACATCCACCCCGACGACACGGCAGCGATCTTCTCCAGCCTGGCCATGCTGTTCGTGGAGGACCAGAAGATCTACGAATACCGTTTCCGCACCCACGACGGCAGCTACCTGTGGATGCACGACACCCTGCGCCTGATCCGCGATGCCGAGGGCACGCCGCTGGAAGTCATCGGCCTGATGACCGACATCACCGGCCGCAAGCAGATGGAAGACACCCTGCAGCGCCAGGCCGAGGAACAGCGCGCCCTGATCGAACAGCTGAAGATGGCCCAGGCCCAGCTGATGCAGTCCGAGAAGCTGGCCTCCATCGGCCAGCTGGCCGCCGGGGTGGCGCACGAGATCAACAATCCGATCGGCTTCGTCAACGCCAACCTCAACACCCTGGGCAACTATGTGGCCACGCTGCTGGAAGGCATCAAACTGTACCAGTGCGTCACCAACGGCAGCCTGCCCTCCAGCGTGGCGCAGTCGGAGGTGCAGGCCTTCGAGGAGCGCGCCGACCTGCAATTCCTCAGCGAAGACGTGACCGAGCTGCTGGCCGAATCCAACGAAGGCCTGCAACGCGTCAAGAACATCGTGCAGTCGCTGAAGGATTTCTCGCGCACCGGCGAGAGCAACTGGCAGATGGCCGACCTGCATCGCGGCCTGGACAGCACGCTCAACATCGCCAACAACGAACTGAAGTACAAGGTCACCATCATCAAGCAATACGGCGAGCTGCCCATGATCAAGTGCCTGGCCTCGGAACTGAACCAGGTCTTCATGAACCTGCTGGTCAATGCCGCCCAGGCCATCCAGGAGCGCGGCAGCGTGACCATCCGCACCGAACGCTGCGGCCAACGCGTCGCCGTCTCCATCAGCGATACCGGGCACGGCATCGCGCCGGAACACATCAACCGCATCTTCGAACCTTTCTTCACCACCAAGCCGGTCGGCAGCGGGACCGGGCTTGGACTGTCGCTGTCCTACGGCATCATCAAGAAGCATGGCGGCGATATTCATGTCAGCAGTGCACCGGGCAAAGGCACCACCTTCCGGATCGAATTGCCCATCGATCCCGCCAGCGCCCCGCCGCCGTGCAAGGCATCGGGCGAACCAGGAGAAGCATCATGACCGCCATCCACAGCCAGGAACTCCAGACCCTGCAACAAGCCGACCCGTTCGCCCTGCCGCCGCCCTGCGTGCTGCTGGTCGATGATGAACAGAGCATCCTGTCGGCCTTGAAACGCACCTTCCGGCCGCAGGGCTATCGCCTGCTGACCGCCACCAGCGCCGAGGCCGGGCTCGATATCCTGGCCAGCGCCGAAGTCGACCTGGTCATTTCCGACATGCGCATGCCCGGTATGAACGGCGCCCAGTTCCTGGCCCAGGTCAAGCAGCAATGGCCGGCCACCATGCGCATCCTGCTGACCGGGTATTCCGAGATCGGCAGCACCATCTCGGCCATCAACGATGGCGGCATCCACCATTACCTCTCCAAACCCTGGGAAGACCGCGAGCTGCTCATGATCGTGACCCATGCGCTGGAGGAACAGCAGCTGCGCAAGCAGAAGATGTCGCTGGAACGCAAGGTGCGCGAACAGAACCTGCAACTGGCCGATTTCAATCGCCAACTGGAACGTCAGGTGCAGGCGCGTACGGAAGAATTGCGCCAGACCGTGCTGTTCCTGGAGAACGCCCAGGAAGAGGAACAGAAGGCCTTCCTCTCCATGCTGCACGTGTTCTCCGACATCAGTGAACTGCGCGCCGGCCTGGCCAACGGCCAGTCCGCCCGCATCGCACGCTGGTGCGAACAGCTGGGGCTGCGCATGGGGATGACCGCCCATCACGCCAAGGAGATGATGATGGCCGGCATGCTGCACGGCATCGGCAAGCTGGACCTGTCCGATGAACTTGTGAAGAAGCCCATCGAAAAGATGAGCAGCGATGAATTGCAGCGGTTCCTGTGGCATCCGGTCAAGGGCCAGATGCTGCTGACACCCATCCCGACCCTGGCCGAGACCGGCGAGATCATCCGCCACCAGCACGAGCGCCATGACGGCCGGGGCGTGCCGGAAAGCCTGTCAGGCGACGCCATCCCGCTGGGCTCGCGCATCCTGGCCGTGGTGCGCGACTTCGAAGGTCTGTGCAATGGCGGCATCACCAGCCACAACGTGAGTCCCGAGAAAGCGCTGTCCATGCTGCGCACGCATGCCGGCCATCGCTATGACCCGGTGGTGGTCAACACCTTCATCGCCATGATGGAAGAGCAGCGCATGGCGCTGGAACAGCAGACCCGCCTGCTGTCCCCGGCCGAGCTGCGGGTCGGCATGAAGCTGGCCGAGGACCTGCGCACCAAGTCCGGCGTGCTGCTGCTGAACAAGGAACACGTACTGGACGAAGCCATCCTGGCACGCTTGCGGCGCTTCGAGCAGATCGATGAGATGCCGCTGAAGGCGAGGATCGTGTTGCACTGATGCAACCGGTGCTTGTCGGTCCGCAAAAGGCTTGAGGGGAAACCTGTCAGCCGGCAGGCGGACCCGGGAATTTCCCGATTGCCCGGCCGCCTCAGGGCTGGTGCAATCAGCATGACCGGGCGCGTTGCGCCCGTTCGCGTTGGGGGACGCGATGCTGTTCCACTATAAAAAATGACACCATGACAAGAATCACCCGAAATACCTGCCTGTTCCTGCTGATCGCCTTCAGCCTCTTGCTGGCCGGCGTGGCCGGCCTGTCGCACCTGAACCAGAAGGAGGTACGCGACAGCCTGGCGCTGGACAGCCGCTGGATCCGCGACGACATCGAATCCCTGCTGCGCCGTTACGAACACGGCCTGCGTGGTACCCGGGGGGCCATCCTGGCCATCGGTGCGGACGACCTGAGCCGCGAAAAACTGTTGCGCTACATGGACAGCCGCGATCTGGCTCAGGAATTTCCCTGGGCCGGCGGATTCGGCTTCATCCGCCACGTTCCGCTCGCGGCGCTGCCCGCCTACGAGAAGAAGATGCGCGAAGACCGCCTGCTGTTTTCCGGCATCACCCAGCTCGCCGACAACCCCGGCGACCGCTACGTAATCGAATACATCGAGCCCCTCGCCCCCAACCGGCCGGCCCTGGGCCTGGACATCGCCTCGTCGCCGGAACGCCGCTCGGCCGCCGATCACGCCATGCTGACCGGCCGCGCGGAACTGACCACACCGATCAGGCTGGTGCAGAAGGAAGGCCGGACGGCCAATGCCTATCTGTTCCTGCTGCCCATCTATGCCGGCTCGGTCACGCCGCCGACCATGGAGCAGCGTCAGGAAAGAATCCTCGGCTGGGCTTACGCGCCGCTGTCGGTGCATGACATCCTCTCCGAACTGAGCCGGCGTTGGAACATGCATGCGCTGGAGATTCTGGTGGAGGACGTCGCCAGCAATACCGCAGCCGTCGAGCTGTTCCGCAGCAGCGGCTTTGACCAGATCGAGGGTGCCGTCAGTCTGGAAACGGCCGTACCTCTCTATGGCCGGGCCTGGAAACTGAGCATCCGGGCCGCTCCCGAATACGCGCAGGCCCACCAGTTCATCAGTGATCGTGCCACGCTGCTTTCCTGCATCACGCTGGCCATGCTGATCCTGGCCAGCGCGCTGGCCTATCAGGTTTTCTCCACCCGTGAACGCAAGCTGCAGGAAGCCCGTGCCCTGCTGGCTGCCGTGGTGGACAGCTCGCCCGACGCCATCGTCACCACCGATGCCCGGGGACTGATCACTTCATGGAACCGGGGGGCCAGCGACACCCTGGGCCTGCCCGAAGGACGTGCACTGGGCACGGCCCTCTCCACGCACGCAGCGCTGCGCGAGCTGGACCAGCAGGGCAGTACACGCTCCACTTCCCCAGGCTTCAGTCCCGGCACCAGCCAGCAGGAGGAGCCCCACGTGATCAGCTTGCAGGGCGAGTCGATACGCTACGCCTCGGCCCTGATGTTCCCGCTGCGCGATGGTGCAGGCCGGCAGATCGGGAAGGCCTTCATGCTGCGCGACATCACCCGCGAGAAGCGCATCGAGCGCCAGCTGCACCGCATCAACGAGGAACTGGAGCTGACCGTGCAGCAGCGCACCCATGCGCTGCACCAGGCCAAAACCATGCTGCAGACCGTGCTCAACGTCATGCCCTCGCTGGTCGGCTACTGGGACAAGCATCTCATCAACCGCTTCGCCAATGCGTCCTACGAGCGTGTCTTCGGGCGTGAGCATGGGGAAATCACCGGCATGTACATGCTGGATCTGGTCGGCACGGAACTGTATGAAAGCGCCCTGCCCCATATTGACGCGGTGCTGGCCGGAGAGAAGCAAACCTTCGAGCGCACCTTCACCGATGCCGTCAACGGCTACAAGCACGTCCTCACCACCTACATCCCCGACGTCAACGAACAAGGTGAAGTCAACGGCTTCTATGTCGTGGCGCACGACGTCACCGAGATCACCCACAACCGCAACCAGCTCAGCGAGGCACTGGCCCAGAACCAGTCGCTGCTGGACCAGGTGCAGCAGTCCAACGCCCTGCTCAACAACGTGCTCAGTTCGGCCACCGGCGTAGCCATCATCGCCACGGCACCGGACGGCGTGATCACGCTGTTCAATCGCGGGGCCGAACGCATGCTGGGCTATCGCGCCGAGGACGTGATCGGGCAGATGAAGGAGGAAGCCTTCTCGGGCCGCCTCAACCATCCCGCCATCCGCGCCCAGGCGACACTGGACGAGAAGGCCGTCAGCGACCTGCGCTACCGCCGCAAGGATGGCGTGACGCTGCCGGTCACGCGTCAGCAGACCTCCATGCTGGATCACCGCCAGCGCCACATCGGCGACCTCTACATCGCCATGGACATGAGCCTGCAGCGCCAGCAGGAAGCCGAACTGGCGGCCGCCCGCGACCAGCTGATGCTGGCCGCCGAAGTGGCCAAGCTGGGCGTGTGGGTCTGGGACCGTACCGGGGACACCTTTGAGTTCAACCGCCAGATCGCCGAGATCTACGGCATCGGCGATGGCCGCAGCGGGCAGGTGACCACCTATGAGGGCTGGCGCAGGCGCGTGCATCCCGACGATGTCGGCTATGTCGAATCGGCCCTGCAGGCGGCGCTGGCCGGTACCGGAGAATTCGAGCCGGTGTTTCGCGTGGTGCGCGCCGACGGCAGCATCCGCTTCGTGCAGGCACGTGCCCACGTCGACCGCAACGGCATGGGCGCGCCGGTGCGCGTGATCGGCATCAACCTGGACATCACCCAGCGCATCGAATTCGAAAACAACCTGGTCGAGGCGCGTCTGAAGGCCGAACAGGCCAACTCCGCCAAGAGCCTGTTCCTGGCCAGCGTCAGCCACGAGATCCGCACCCCCATGAATGGCGTACTGGGGATGATCCAGCTGCTGCAGAGAACGCAACCGCAACCGGCCCAGCGCGACTACCTGAACAAGGCCGAGATCTCGGCCAAGTCCCTGCTCAACCTGCTCAATGACCTGCTGGATTTCTCCAAGATGGATGCCCGGCAGGTGCAATTGGATATGCAGGCGTTCTCGCTGGAGCATTTCCGCCACGACCTGACCGCGATCCTGGCCGGCAACCCGCCGCAGGAGGGCGTCAGCCTGCACATCGAGCTGGATGGCGACCTGCCGCAGCGCGTGGTAGGCGATGTCTATCGACTGCAGCAAGTGCTGGTGAACCTGATCAGCAATGCGCTCAAGTTCACGCATCTGGGCCGCATTGACGTGGAGCTGCGGCGGCTGGCGGCGGACAGCACCCGGCAAGTGATGCTGCGGGTGGAAGTCAGCGACACCGGCATCGGCATTGCCCCGGAACGGCTGCAGGACATCTTCGATGCCTTCACCCAAGCCGAAGCCTCCACCACCCGCCGCTATGGCGGCACCGGGCTGGGGCTGGCCATCAGCCGCCATCTGGTGCAGCTCATGGGCGGCCAGTTGCAGGTGAGCAGCGAACCGGGACGCGGCAGCCGCTTCTGGTTCGACCTTCCCATGGAAATCGAGGACGCCACGCCGCTGTCGCAGGCGCGTGCAGCGGACGAGCCTGCCGAGGCCGAGCATGCGCCCGCCGGCGAGGCCGCGCGCGAACTGGAAGGCGTGCATATCCTGCTGGTGGAAGACAATGCCGTCAATCGCCAGGTCGCCACCGGCCTGCTGTCCCTGTATGGCGCGCACATCAGCTGCGCCGAGAATGGCAGCACGGGCGTGGCCATGGCCTGCGATCCGGAGCGCCACTACGACCTGATCCTGATGGATCTGCAGATGCCCGGCATCGACGGTATCGAAGCCACCCGGCGCATCCGCCGCCAGCAGGATCTGCGCCACATCCCGATCCTGGCCATGACCGCCAATGCCTCGCCGGAAGACCGCCGCCGCTGCATCGATGCCGGCATGGCGGGACACATCGCCAAGCCCATCGACGTAAGTACGCTGGTGCCGACACTGCTGGCGCATCTCCAGCATGAGCGCAGCATCGCTGCGCAAGAGACGCTGCCCGCCGAGGCCACGCGCGTGGACATACAGCCCGCCGACCGCCAGCAGGTCGACGTCTACGCTGACCTGATGCGCCGCTACCGTCAGGCCAGCGACGTCTATCGCACCACGCTGGATGCCGCCGGGCCGGAACTGGAACGCCTCTTCGCGGACTACGACGCGGCGCTGGCGCAGGCTTCGCAGGGCGGCATCGAGCAGGCCGCCCATGCGCTCAAGGGCTTGTGCGCCACCATCGGGGCCAGCGGCCTGGCGGCGTATTTCGCCGGGAGCGAGCGCGTGTGCCGCGCTGGCGAAGGAGTGCCGTCCGATCGTCTTTTCCCGGCCTGGCGCGAAGAACTGGTCGCGGTGCGGCGCGATGCGGGTGTGGTCTTGCAGCAACTGGCGATGCAGGCGCTGCAGGGTGTTTCCGGCTCACCGGGGCCGGCTGCGCCGCAGGCCGGCGCGGAGCCGGCGACGGCGACAGCGACAGCAGAGGCTTCCGATTTTCCTGATAGGCAGGCGCTGCGGGCCTTGCTATTGTCGAGCAACCTCGAAGCGCTGGACCTGGCCGAAGCCATCGGCAAGCGCCATGGGCTGATGCAGCAGACGCGCTACCAGCAGTTGTGGGAACTGATCGAGAAACTCGACTTCCCGGCGGCATTGGCCCATCTCGATGACCATTTCGGAGAACCTCGTTGAAACGCATCCTGGAAGAACTCTCATCCCTGCGCGGCAGCCGTCCGCGCGTACTGCTGTGCGATGACCAGCCCATCAACATCCGTCTCGCCAATGCCCTGCTCAAGGGTGACTACGAGATCTTCATGGCCACCAGCGGCCTGCAGGCCATCGAGCTGTGCGAGAAGGTGGTGCCGGACCTGATCCTGATGGATGTGAACATGCCCGGCCTGAACGGCTACGAGACCTGCGAACGGCTCAAGCAGAACACCGCCACGCTGGGCATTCCGGTGATCTTCCTGACCGGCTTGCAGAGCGAGGAAGACGAGGTCAAGGGCTTCGATGCGGGCGGCGTGGATTTCATCAGCAAACCGATCAACGGCACGGTGCTCAAGGCGCGCGTGCTGACGCACCTGACGCTGAAACTGCAATCCGATTTCTACCGCAACATCGCCGTCACCGATTCGCTCACCGGCCTGTTCAACCGCCGCAAGTTCGACAGCGAGCTGGCCGAGAAATGGGAGCTGTGCAAGCGCTCCGGCCAGGCCATGTCGCTGCTGATGATCGATATCGACTACTTCAAGAAGTACAACGACCACTACGGCCACCAGGCCGGCGACCACTGCCTGGCCGAAGTGGCGCACGCCATCCGCAGCAACTTCCACCGCAGCTATGATTGCGTGGCGCGCTACGGCGGCGAGGAATTTGCCTGCATCCTGCCCATGGCAGGCCGCGAGCAGGCCTTGAAACTGGCACGCGACGTCTGCGACGCCGTGGCCCGCCTGCACCTGCCGCATGCCCGCTCCGAAGCCAGCGAATTCGTCACGCTCAGCATCGGCGTGGCCTCGGTCGATGTACCCGGTCACAGCAGCACGCCGGCCGCGCTGATTGCCCTGGCCGACCAGAACCTGTACCAGGCCAAAGCGCACGGCCGGGCGCAGGTGTATTGCGCCCCCCCCGTCGAGGACGCAGCCTTGCAGTCCTCAGCGTCCTGATCCCCGCTGCAGCACCGTCCGAACAACGCAGCCGGCAATGAGCCGGCTGTTGGCGTTGGCGCTGGAGTTGGCGGTGCGCATCAAGCCGCATGCCAGGAGGACGAGGGCCGTCTTCCTGATGGCGATCAGGCCGGCATTTCGGCCGCTTGCCCTCATCGGCCACTGCGCCGCAACACGATATCGAAAAATAACGAGGAAATTTCCGAATAAATTTGAACTTACCGGCCTGAATTTCAAGCTTCGTCGACTATTTTCGACATCCCGGTAAAACTGCGTTTTTCTTCCCGCATGTCCTTGTCAACTGCAACAGTTTCCCCGGCAAGGGAGCGGTGAAGCCCATTGAACCCGTTCGATGCGTCCCTATCGGTCAAGGAAGAAAAACATGACAACTGCACATCTCGCTCATATCGTCGGTGGTGAAGATTCTCACGGCGGACCGCTGGTCCGGCTGCTGGAAGCCGCCGGATTCCATGTCGCCCATCACCCCTCGGCCGACCAGTTTCTGCAGCACACCACCGGTACCGCGCGTGGCGGACTGGTTCTGGAAGTCCACATGCAGAACCTCGACGCGCCACGTCTGCGCTCGCTGCTGGATGAACGTGAACTGGGCCGGCCACTGATCGTCATCACCGGCGCACCGCCGGCCTCCTCCCCGGAGGACAAGCGCTACGGCCCGCACGACCCCGGCCAGCGCCTCATGAGCGGTCCGGCCGGCGATGCCGGCACCCAGCCGATGGTGCGCCAGCAGCTGGTGGAAGCCTTCCGCGGGGCGCTGATGCCCTTCGATGAATCGGGCCCGCAGATGCAGCAGCGGCAGGAGCATCACCAGCGCCTCAAGACCCTCACCCGTCGCGAACGCGAAGTGCTGGAACGTCTGGTGAAAGGACGGCTGAACAAGCAGATCGCCGCCGAACTGGGGACCTCGGAACGGACCGTGAAGGCCCATCGCCAGCAGGTCATGCGCAAGATGAACGCGGGCTCGCTGGCCGCGCTGGTGGCGGCGATGACGCGCTACTGAGTGAAGAAAACTGACGGGGCGGCCGATACCGCCCACTTGCCCTGCCCCCGCTCCATCACGGTCACCGGAGCTCAGCCGGTGACCGATTCCTCCGACTCCACCCGATTGCGTCCACCGCGCTTGGCCTGATACAAGGCCTGGTCGGCGCGCGCGTAGGCTTCCTCGAAATCGCTGCCGGCGGCGGCCCAGGCCACACCGAAGCTGGAGGTGACCGGCCGCGCCGGCAGGCACTGGAAGCGGTCACCGGCAATCGCCTGGCGAATCCGTCCGGCCAGGATCACGGCCTGCTCCAGCGCCACGCCGGACAGCAGGATGGTGAACTCCTCGCCGCCGACGCGCCCGATGACGCCATTGCCTGCCAGCGTGGTGCGCAGGCGCGCTACCAGCTCGCGGATCACCGCATCACCGGCCGGGTGGCCGAATTCATCGTTGATGCGCTTGAAGAAATCGATGTCCAGCACGATCAGGGACATCGGAGATTGCTGCAGGATCTGGTGCGCCTGCTCGAACACAGCGCCGCGATTGAGCGCACCCGTGAGATTGTCATGGCGCGCCTTGTAATCGAGCTCATCGCTCAGTTGCTTCAGGCGCGCATTGAGCAGGTTCAGTTCGCGCTCGGTGCGGTCGCTGCGCGAAATCAGGCGGCGGCTCTGTCGCATCAGCTGGCCATAGTGCTGTACCAGTTCTTCCAGCGCTGCGCGATGGCTGGCCGGCTCGCTGGCAGGATCGGCCAGCACCGCATTGGCGCGGTGCAGGGCTTCGGCTTCGGCCGCGAAAAGGTCGCCGCCGTCCATCAGCTCTGGACCGCGTGATCGTGGAAGACCAGCGCGGCGAAATCTTCCTGCAGCTCCTGGCCGAATTCGAAGATGGTGTCGTCTTCCTCGTCGTGGTACCAGTTGAGGACCACTTCGGTGCCGCTCTCGGCCTTCTCGTTCAGGGCATCGAAGAGCGAGAACAGCATCTTGGTGCTGGAGCTGTTGAAGTAGGCCAGCGCCACGTTGACGGTGATGGTGCTGCCCTGCTCATCGTCGGCCAGGAAGCGGCGCAAGGTGGTAATGATCTCGCCCCAGAACTGGGCGGCATTCTCGGGATAGGATTCGCCCTTCAGCGAAAGCGTGCGCTGGTCGAAGCGGAAGTCCACTTCGGGAGAGCTGGCGCTGGCGGCGATGAATAAATTGTCCATGGTGTCGTGTGTCAGAGGCAGCGGGCCCTCAGATGGTGGCCCGGAGATAGAAGGTCTGCGCGCCATCGGCGGCGGGCTGGGAGAATTCGAAGTCCAGCGGTGCACTGGCATCGCGCGCCACCGTCAGGAAACCCAGGCCCGCACCCTTGCTGTCGGCCGGTGTTTCGGCGCGCAGCATTTCCTTGTAGGCCGCCTTGATTTCTTCATTGGTCAGCGAGCGCAGGTGTTCCAGCTTCTCGCGCAGCTTGTCGGCCATCTCGGCATCGACCGGATTGGCGCAATGCAGGAAGTAGCGGCCATCGGTCTGGGTGATGTAGACCGCCCCATGGCGCATTGGCGGCTCTGTGACTTTTCCTTCCTTCTCATGCAGATCTGCCGAGTAGTGCACGATGTTCTGCGCCATCTCGATGAAGGAAGAGAACAATTTGCGCCGGGTCTGCGCCAGCGCGCCGGTATGCTCGGCGCGCAGCTTCACGGCCTCGGCCATGGCGGCGATGATGGTCTGGGAAAAATAGCCGACGTAGTAGAAGACGATGTCGCGCCGTGCGACATAGCTGTGGAACTCCGCCCACTCCTGCTGGATACCGTTCATGCGTGTGTTCCGTGTTGAGAATCTGGTTGAGAGCCTGGCTGCGCGGCATCCAGGCGGACGCCGAAGAAGCAGATGTCGTCACGCCGCCGCTGCGTGCCCTGGTAATGCCCGTGGATGTCCATCACCACGCGGCCCAGTGCCGGCATGGCCAGGCTGCCGTGTTCCAGCAGGGTACGGCGCAGGCGCTGCTTGCCGAAGGCGATGTGCTTGGGGCCACCGATCTGGTCGATCACGCCATCGGTGCAGACGAAGATCATGGACCCCGGCGCCAGGTGCTGGCTGTGGTTGTCCCACTGCATGTCGTCGGGCGTATCGACGTAGCCCAAGCCGACGCGCTTGCCTTCGATGGTCAGCACCTCGGTGCCATCGGCCACCAGCAGGAACAGCGGCATCTTGGCGCTGCTGCTGGTGAGGGTGCGGGTGGCGCTGTCGAACCAGAAGAAGCAGGCATCCATGCCGTCGTCCGATTCGGAGGGCTTGCCGGACTGGCCGTGCTGTCCCAGCACGCGCTTCATGCTGCGGTTCACTTCACGCATGAGACGTGCCGGATCGTGCGGGCCGTGCAGTTCCAGCGCCTGCTTCAGTGACGAGGAAGCAATCAGGGTCAGGAAGGCGCCCGGCACGCCATGGCCGGTGCAGTCCGCGACCGCAGCAAACCAGCCGCCGGGATGCGGTTCGAAATGATAGAAGTCGCCGCCGACCACATCGCGCGGTTCCCACACCAGGCAGGCATCGGCCAGCGCCTCGGTCATGGCCGCGCGCGAGGCGCTCAGCATGGCGCGCTGGATCACGCTGGCGTAGTCGATGCTTTGCATGACCTGGCGATTCTTCTCTTCCTGCATCGCCACCAGTTCGCGCATCAGGGCCAGGCCCGCACCGAGCCCGGCCAACTGGCCCTGGTCGACGATGATGAAACCATCGGCCAGGGTCTTGTCGCCCGAGGCCACGGCCAGCGCACCCAGAGTTTCGATGGGGGTATCGGCTTCGACGATGAGGGGGTCCTTGTCCATGAACGCGATGCAGCTCTTGCGCTCGTAGAGCTCGCGGTGATACGGCTTGGACATCTGGGACATGAAGATGTGGCGGCTGATGAGCCCGATGGGCCGCTGCCGCTCCACCACGGGCAGGCTCACCAGCTCCTTGTGCTGGCCGAAGATCTCCAGGACGGTAGCGTTGTTCTCATCGAACTGCACCACCGGCACCTGGACCGCCAGCGCTCCCGCTGTCGGTTGGAACAACTTGCTCCCTGTCGCCGGAGTCAGACTGAAATGACTTTCCACCGTGCTCGCCCGCGTCGTGATTTTTGGATAGACCGCGGATCATATTTCATTCCTGTGACAACAATGTGACGCTGTTAAGCGACAAGTTATCTTGCAAACGAGACGGACAGTCTCATCGCATCGCATCGCGATCCGCGTTCACGGCTTGCACTGCAAATGGCGAGTGACCGTTTCCCACTGCGCGTGCCAACCAGCGAGATCGGCGCAACGCCAATGCAGCAGCGACTGGATGCTCGACTGCAGATGTGCCAGCGGATCGGCCAGAATCGGCTCGTGATGAGCGATACGGTTGCGGAACCTGCGCAAGCGCTCCAGTTCCGCGTGAATCACCTGCCGGGCTTGTGCGGGCCGAACCGGATGCGGAAAATTGGGAAAGCAATGCAGGATCTGACTGTCCCAGATACGTCCTTGATAGCGCACGGTGAACAGATGGCACCAGAAAGCGAACCTGAGCTCGGCGATGACCTTGCCTGTGGCACCGCTCTGCATTTTTCCCCGCGCACGCATCAACTCGGACTGGGGCTGAAAATGCGGTCCTTTGGGATTGGGCAGGCTGCGCTCGAAATTGCGATTCCATGGCCAGTCCTTCCCATAGGTACTGCAAAGGGCGCTGTCCACGGCATTTCTGACAGTGACCTCGCACACATGCAATGACGCAAAGAAGGCCGCAGACATCAAGGCATGCCAGCTGTACTTGTCGATGGGATGGGTATTGGCGGAGAAACCCGCCGCGCCCTGGAAAGTCGCCAGTCGGGTGGCTGAAAGCGCGCCGATGATGTTGTCGATTTGCGATGCCGTCAAGGTATTGCCCATGTTCCATCTTCCTATCCATTGCCACGTGTGCTACCATTTTTCGGTGAGCTTGTGGACACGCGGGCGTCAGCCTCCCCCACAGGACAGATGATATGGAACACGGCCCACTTCGGTGGGCCGTTTTTCATTTCAAGCTTGAACGATCAAATTTCTTCCAGACGACACGCGTTCTTCAGATCACGAAGAACCCATGCGTCCCATCCCTCCCCAATTGTTCCACCAAGCCGAATTCCCAATCGAGATAAGCCTGCATGGCGCTGGCCGCATTGTCGGTCCCTTCATAGGGACGGCGATAGCGGTCGATGCGCGGCGATAGCAGATGGGTCTCGCCTTTCTCCAGCGGCAGGCCGGCCTGTGACCAGGCCGCGTTGCCGCCCTCCAGCAGGAACACCGGCTGGCTCACCAGCGCCTGCAGGTCCGGCACCGCAAACTGCGCCAGCAAGGCGCTGCCGCACGTGATCACGAAGCGCGTGGCCGAGGGGAAGCGGCGCGCTGCCGCCGCCATCTCCGAGCGCAACACGAACCAGGCCCCCGGAACATGTCCGGCCACATAGCGCGCGCTCAGGGCCACATCCAGCACCACCGTACCGTCATTGGCCTGCAGCCAGCGCTGCAACTGCTGCGCGCTGATGCGCTGCTCGGGCCGCAGTGCCGCCACCGGCAGCTCGCGCGGGGCGTCGCCGCTGACCGTGAAATCGGCCGCCGTCACGCCGTCGACCACAAACACTTCCCACGCCATCTGTGCCAGCCATGAGGCAGTCATGTCAGCGCGCACGCCATCGTCATCCACCAGCACGATGCGGGCACCGCGCACGGGGGCATTCATCTCGGTTTCCTGCACCAGCTGCCCGCCAGGCGCGGAGAGGAAGCCCGGCAGATGTCCGGATCGGTATTGCTCGGGCGTCCGTACATCGAAACGGTAGACGGTGCGGTCCGGCTGCGCCAGTTCACCCAGGCGTGCCAGTGCAATGCGCTTGACGCCCGCACGATCAGCCACGCTGCGCGCCTGCCGACGCGCCTGTTCGCGCTGGCTGGCCTCGACCGTTTCCGGGAAGCGGCGTGCCTGTCCGTGTTCCAGCGTCTGCCCCGCCAGCGTCCAGCCGATGGTGCCATTGCGCAATGCATGGACCGGATTGGGCAGGCCTGCATTGACCAGCGACTGCGTACCGATGATGCTGCGCGTGCGGCCTGCACAGTTGACGATCACGCGCGTCCTGGGATCGGGCGCAATGGCGGGCAGGCGCAGCACCAGCTCGGCACCGGGCACGCTGATGGAACCGGGGATGTTCATGTTCTGGTATTCGTCGAAGCGGCGCGCATCGACCACCACCACGTCTTGACCGCTGTCGAGCAGGGCCTTGACCTCTTCGGCCGCCAGCGACGGTGTATGACGCTTCGATTCGACCAGTTCGCCAAAGGCCTTGCTGGGCACGTTGACGTCCTGGAACAGCTCGCCCCCGGCCTCGCGCCAGCCCCGCACGCCGCCGGCCAGCACGCTCACGCGCGTGTAGCCGAGCGCACGCAGGCGCAGCGCGGCGCGGACCGCCAGGCCTTCGCCATCATCGAGCGTGACGATGCGGACATCGCGGCGCGGCAGCCGGGCAAAGGCATTCAACTCCAGATGCGAGAACGGAAAATTGGCGGCAAACAGCGGATGGGATTGCGCATGCGGCGCTTCCTCGCGCACGTCGAGCAGGGCGATTTCCTCGCGCGCCAGCAAGGCGGCGCGGACTTCAGCATAGGAACTCACGGGCAGGGAAGCAGTAGCGTGTTCTTGACTCATGGTGTGGCAGCGTCGGTGGACTGGTCCCAGATATTGGGCAAGGTGGAATTGGAATAACCGGAGATGAACGGCACCCGCCGTCCATCGGGATGGTAGACGGAACGCCGCACGGCACCGATGTTGGCACCATAGACGTGGATGCTGATCGAGACCTGGTCGGCAAAGGCATTGCTGACCTGATGCACATCGTGCAGCGGTGGCAGATCCGGCGACACTGCCTCGACCTGCCCGGCCTGCAACAGCGCGCGTTCCCCCACGGGCTGCAGCTGCTGCTCCTGCCAGGCGAAGGACTGCGCATGCTCGGCCCCGCGCAGCACGCCGATCAAACCCCAGACCGTGTGGTCATGTATGGGTGTGCGCTGGCCCGGTCCCCATACAAAGCTCACCACCGAGAAACGCTGCGCCGAATCGGCATGCAGCAGGAACTGCTGGTAGCGCTCGGGATGCGGCTGGGCATAGGCATCCGGCAGCCAGTCATCGTGGGCCACCAGGTTGCGCAGCAAGGCAGCGCCGCCATGCAGGATGGCGGCCTGGTCAGCACGCGCATCGAGCAGCCCGGCAAACCCGGTCACGAACTCGCGCAAGCGCCAGAGCTGCCGGGTGGATGAATCGGGTGTGGACATGTCTCCCTCTCTGTGGACAACGGATGGCTGCGGTCCGCAGCAACCGGTCTGCGCCGGTTCAGACCCAGACTATAAATCATTTGCGCCATGCGCTTGCGACCCGGCCTGCACGGCGTCGCCAGCGCAGGCAGGCGGCGTTTCAGGCGATGACGTTTTCTGCACCATGGCCGCCGGCCTTGGCCTCGGCGGCCTCGGTCTGGCGATGGCGCACTTCGGCGCGGATCTGCTGCGGGTTCCTCAACAGATTGAGGATGGGGCAAGTCGCCTCCACGGCTTCAAACAGGGCTTGCACTTCCTCCTTTGACGCGGGCGAGTCGAGATGCACCACATAGCCGATGTCATGCGGCCAGACCGGAATGTCTTCATGGCCGGGACGGCCGCCGCGCGGGTCGATGCGGCCGCTGACTTCCACCTCCAGCGAATCGATGGGGACCTGCCGGTGCGCTGCCTGGATCAGGAAGATGTGGGTGACGCACGAACCCAGCACGCCCAGTTGCAGCTCCGGCGAACTCGGTCCCAGGTTGTAGCCGGCGAAGTCCGGCGGGCTGTCGCTGATGACCTGGTGGTCGCGGATGCGGATGCGGCGCACGCCGCTGCGGCCCTCGGCGCTCACGCGCGCAGCCAGCTGGTTGGGGCCGGCATTGCCGGCCGCGATCAGGGCTTCACGCGCCAGCACGGCACTGCGTTTTTCACTCAGGTAATGGTTCAGGGATGTCATGGCGTCCTCCTGCAGGCAAGGGTGGATGAGGCGAAAAAAGGCAGCCAGTGTCCCGCCACGCCACGGCCGCGAGCAAGGAAGCAATCCGCATATCGATAGCCATTTCCTGTCGCATATCCATTGTCGATCTTGTTCGTTTGCGATCACGCGGCGCTATTGCATATTGGCGTTCTGACAAAGCTGGGCGTGCATTGTCCATGCCGGTCCCAGCCCCCTTCCTTCCATTTGCGGAGCCACGCCACCATGACCCAAGACATCCTGCTGCCCGACCAAGACCTCCACGCCGATCTCGCCAGCCCCAAACGCCGCAGCCTGCTGCGTGCCGGTGGCGGTGCCGCGCTGGCCGCACTGACCGGTGTGGGCGGCACGCTGGCGGCCAGCCAGGCCTGGTCGGCCGGCCCGCCACAGAAGGTCACCTTCGCCTGGAGCCAGGTCGCCTTCTGCCTCTCGCCGGTGGTGGTGGCGCAAGAAAAGGGCTTCTTCGAAAAGAACAACCTGCAGGTGGAATTGCTCAACTGGGGCGGCTCCACCGACCAGCTGCTCGAAGCCCTGGCCACCGGCAAGGCCGACGTCGGCGTGGGGCTGATCCACCGCTGGCTCAAGCCGCTGGAATCGGGCTTCGACGTCAAGGTGATCGGCTCGGCCCACGGCGGCTGCCTGCGCATGCTGGGCGTCAAGGAGGCCGGTGTCTCGGACTGGAAGCAGCTCAAGGGCAAGACCATCGGCGTGTCCGACATCAACAGCCCGGCCAAGAATTTCTTTGCCATCCACCTGGCCAAGCGCGGCGTGAATGTGGAGAAGGACGTCGAGTGGCGCGTCTATCCGGCCGACCTGCTGGACGTGGCCGTCAAGAAAGGCGAAGTGCAAGCCATCGCCGACGGCGACCCCAATCTCTACCTGATCGAAAAGCGCAATCGCGGCGTCTTCGCCGAGATCGGCAACAACGCCAAGGGCGAATACCAGGACAAGATCTGCTGCATCACCGGTGCGCGTGGCGAGTTCGTGCGCAACAACCGGCCGGCGGCCGCAGCCGTGGTGCGCGCCATCATCCAGGCCTCGGACTACGTGGCGGAAAACCCCAACGAAGCCGCCAAGCTCTACGCCAAATATTCCCCCAAGATCCCGGTGGAAGACCTGCGCGCCCTGCTCACCGACCTCACCTATCACAACCATCCGACCGGCACCGTGCTGCGCTCTGAAGTCGAATACTTCGCGCGTGATTTCCACACCGCAGGCGTGCTCAAGAAGAGCACCGATCCGGCGCGCTTCGCCAATCACGTGACGGTCGATGTACTGGCCTGATCGCCAGCCCGCCCTCTACAACGGAGCATGACATGACTACCACCACTGATCACCTGCCCGGGCAAGCTGGCGCTGCGCCGCCAGCGGCCGCTCTGCAACGCGTTGCCCGCCTGAATCTATGGCGCGGCGGCCTGCTGGCTGCCGTCACCTGGCTGGCACTGGGTACGCTGGTGCTGCAATGGCCGAACAAGGAAGTCGGATTTTCCGACTGGGCCTATACCGATGAATTCGGCGTGGCCGCACTGACGGTGGCGGCCGTGCTGGCGCTGCTGTCGGTGGGCGGCCCGTGGACGGCGCGCGTGGTGTTCCTGCTGCGTCCGGCGGCACAATGGCTGATCGCCCTGCCGCTGCTGCTGGGCGTGTGGGAAATCCTGACCGCCAAGCTGGGCGTGCTGCCCACGCCCTTCTTCGCCCCGCCGCAAGCGCTCATCGAAGTCTATGGCGAGGACTGGCCGCGCCTGGGTCTGTCCACCGCGCATTCGCTGCGGCTGCTGGCGCACGGCTTTGCCAGCGGTGCCACGGTCGGCTTCGTGGTCGGTGTATGGATAGGCTGGTCGCGCATCGCCGGTTACTGGGTGCATCCGGTGCTGCGCTTCCTGGGGCCGGTGCCGGCCTCGGCGCTGCTGCCGCTGGCCTTCTTCTTCGCGCCCTCCAGCTATGCCGCCGCGGTGTTCCTGATCGCACTGGCCAGCTTCTTCCCGATTGCCGTGCTCACGTGGTCAGGCGTGGCCGCCGTCAGCAAGAGCTACTACGACGTGGCCCGCACGCTGGGCGCGTCGGAACGCTTCCTGGTGCTGCGGGTCGCGATTCCGGCGGCACTGCCGCAGGTCTTCGTCGGACTCTTCATGGGACTGGGCGCGGCCTTCTCGGTGCTGGTCACGGCCGAGATGATGGGCGTGAAAGCCGGGCTGGGCTGGTACCTGCAATGGGCCCAGGGCTGGGCCGCCTACAGCAACATGTATGCGGCGCTGTTCGTGATGGCCATCCTGTGCTCGGGACTCATCACGCTCTTGTTCAAGGTCCGCGATCACGCCCTGTCGTGGCAGAAAGGCACCGTCAAATGGTAAGCATCACTTCTCCCGCCGCCGTTTCGTCGGCCACTACCGAGGCCGGCGTGACCGGCGCGCAGATCGATATCGAACAGGTCAGCCACTGGTTCGAGCGCAAGGGCGGGCAAGGCCCGCTGCAAGTGCTGGACGAGGTTTCGCTCAAGGTTGCGCCCGGCGAATTCGTCGCCCTGCTCGGTCCCAGCGGTTGCGGCAAGTCCACCCTGCTGCGCCTGGTGGCCGGGCTGGAACCGGCCACGGCCGGCCACATCCGGCAAGACGGCCAGCCCATCACCCGGCCTGATCCCTCGCGCATCGTGGTGTTCCAGGACCCCACGCTCTATCCCTGGCGCACCGTCTGGGACAACGTCGCCCTGGGCCTGCAGGCACGCGGCCTGCTCAAGCAGCAGCGCCATCGCGTGGACGATGCGCTCACGCTGGTGGGCCTGGAGGAGTTTGCCGATGTCTTCCCGCATCAGCTCTCCGGCGGCATGGCCCAGCGCGTGGCCTTGGCGCGGGCGCTGGTCAATGATCCGCAACTGCTGATCCTCGATGAACCGCTGGGCAAGCTGGACTCGCTCACGCGCCTGTCCATGCAGAGCGAACTGGTGGCGCTGTGGCAGCGGCGCGGTTTCTCCTCGCTGCTGGTGACGCACGATGTGGAAGAGGCGCTGTTCCTGGCGCAGCGGGTCATCATCTTCGGCCAGCGGCCGGCCGCCATCCGCGCCGAGATCCAGGTCGACCTGCCCTACCCGCGCCATCGCGGCGATCCGAAGCTGGCGCAGTTGCGCCACGAAGCCTTGCGCCACCTGGGCCTGGATGACAGCTGGTAAGCGATGTCGTGGACGAATAGCCTGCAGCTCGATTGGGAAGCCTGCATCAACCTGATCCTGCAGACCATGCAGGCATTGCAGCTAGGCCTGTTGCAGTTGCTGGGCTGGCTGCATCTGGTGCCAACCATCGATGGCCAGCCGGCCTGGCCCTTTGCACTGCGCCTGTCCGGCGAAGTGATGTTGATCGACCGCAACGTGGTGCGCGCCCTGCTCGCCGCGCTGGCCTGGCAGGGCGCAGCCTTGCTGCTGCTGGCCCTGGCCTGGCGCTGGCGGCGCGGCCGCTGGCCGCTGCTGGGCGTCGCCTTGGCGCTGGGCTGGTGCGCGCCATGGCCCGATGCCACGCTGCTCACCACGGCGGCCACGCCGACCAGTTTCCAGACCTCTCCTGCGCCTTTTTCAGCCACCAGCATCGTGCGCGGTGAGCAAGTCTATGCACGCCATTGCCTGGCCTGCCATGGCGCCGATGGACGCGGCAACACGCCCCTTGCCCTGTCGCTGCCGATCGCCCCGCCCAACCTGTCCAGTGGCTTGCTGTGGCGGCGTTTCGACGGCGACCTCTACTGGAGCCTGCGTCATGGCAAGGGCAGCATGCCCGGCTATGCCGAGCGCCTGAGCGTGACCGAGCGCTGGGACCTGATCGATTTCATGAAAGCCAATGCCGCCGGCGTGGCGGCCCGCGAGACCGGCACCTGGCCGCGTCCGGTGGCCCTGCCCGACCTGGCGCTGGATTGCCGCCGCGCCAGCGTGACGCATGCACGGCAATGGCAGGGCCAGCGCATCCGGCTGGTAGTGGCGGGGGCCAGCGCACCGGCGGAAGATCCGCGCCTGCAATCGGTGCTGCTGGGCAGCGATGCTGGTGCGCCGCGCAGCGCGGTCGGCACCATCGATTGCGCCAGCCATGACGCCAGCGCCTTGCGCGCCATCGCCATCCTCACGGGCCTGACGGTGTCGCAATTGCCCGGCACCGAACTGATCGCCGACCGCGACGGCTGGCTGCGTGCGCGCAGCAGCGACGGGGCCTGGTCGCAGAGCGACATGCTGTGCCGCTCTCCCCTGGCAGGCGCAGCGGCCAAGCCCGCGAATGCAGAAGCGGCCGGCGGCATCGACCAGCTCATCGCTGCCATGGATGCCGAACCGGTACGCTTCATCAAGGGCGGCTTCGTGCATTAGAGGTCGGCACGCACCTCATCTTCAGCCTCTCCGTCATCACCGTCAGTGAGCGACCGCACCCACATCACGGTGCGGGACTACAGACCGGCTCGTATGGACTTTTTACTATAAGCCATCCATACATGGAGGACAGCATGAGCGATACCAAACCCGAAGGCCTTCCGCCCCAGCACCAAACCCATCAACCCGGCAGCGAACAAGAGATGCACCCGCGCCCGCACAGCGCACCGGCCGGCCAACCCGGACGGCGGCTGGCAGGCAAGGTCGCGCTCATCACGGGCGGCGACAGCGGCATTGGCCGTGCCGTGGCGCTGGCGTATGCGCGCGAAGGGGCAAAGCTGGCCATCGTCTATCTGGATGAGGAAGAGGATGCGCGACTGACCCAGAAAGACATCCAGGCCATGGATGCACCCTGCCTGCTGATCCCCGGCGACGTCGGTTCGCCGGAGTTCTGCCGCAGCGCCGTGCGGTCCGTGATGGATGCCTATGGAAGGCTGGACGTGCTGGTCAACAATGCGGCCCAGCAATACCCCGCACAAAGCATCGAACAGATCTCGGCCGAGCAGCTGGAGCACACCTTCCGCACCAACATCTTCTCGATGTTCTATCTGGTCAAGGAAGCCATGCCCTTCCTCACGCGGGGCGCGCGCATCATCAACACCACCTCGGTGACCGCGTATCGCGGCAGCAAGCATCTGGTGGACTATGCCGCCACCAAGGGCGCCATCGTGGCCTTCACGCGTTCGCTGTCGCAGCAGCTGGCACCGGCCGGCATCCACGTCAATGCAGTGGCACCGGGGCCGATCTGGACGCCCCTGATTCCCGCCAGTTTCAGTGAGGAAGAAGTGGCCAGCTTCGGCAAGAACGTGCCGCTGGGACGGCCGGGACAGCCCGATGAGGTGGCACCGGCCTATGTCTTTCTTGCCACCGAAGGCGCCTCCTACATGACCGGTCAGGTGCTGCATCCCAATGGCGGGGAGATCGTCAATACCTGAGCATGTCTGCAAACATCGCCAGGCTCAACCCATACAAGGAGAGCATCATGACCACCACCCAGGACACCCGTACCGTCTTCGATACCGGCAATGTCGGCCAATCGAGCCCATCGCAAGCCAGACAGAGCCAGCAGATGAGCTCCTCGTCTTCCTCCATGCTGACCTGCATGCAGGCCTGCCAGCAATGCCATGACGCCTGTCGCAAGGCAGCCTTTGGCCTCAGCCCGGCTGGCGCCCAGGAGCTGGCTGCGGACGATGTGCGCTTGCTGATGGAATGTGCCGAACTGTGCCAGCTCTCGGCGAACTGGCAATTGGCGGGTTCACAATACTGTAGGCAGATCTGCGCTGTCTGCGCCGAAGTTTGCCGCCAATGCCAGGACCGCTGCAACGACAATGAGGGCATGCAGGAATGTGCGGCTGCCTGCCAGCGTTGCGCAGAAAGCTGCGAAGCCATGAGCAGCATGTAGCGCGGCCGGGCTCAGGAAAAACCCGATGGCAGGCATGTTGCCGCCGGTGCATGATGAGCTTGCCCCCACGACTTCGCGAGAGCCCGCTCATGCACAAGACCGCCCTGATCGCTACCACTCAGCCCGAAGTCAGCCGTGCGCTGACCGAATGGCTGGCCATCAACGACATCGACATCCAGATCGCCAGCAGCGGTACTGACGCCATCGAGCACATTGCCCTGGACCGGCCCGACGTGGTGCTGGCCCAGCTGGCCATGGAAGGCATGAGTGGCCTGCGCCTGGCGCATTACCTCAAGGCGCAGGAGCAGTTGGCCGACGTGCCGGTGATCCTGCTATGCCGCGATGAGCGCGAGATGGATCTGGTCAAGGGGCAGTGGCCGGCCTTCCTCTGTGCCGGCTCGCTGCATCCCGCCCTCATCTCCGAATTGAAGCGCGAGCTGGTCAACTGAAACTCAGGCGACCGGCTTTGCCGCACGCCGGCGGCGGCGCCATTGCGCCACGCCCAATCCTGCGCCCGCCACGGCCGCCAGCAACAGCGCCGCGCTCAACGCGCGATGCTGCGCCACCCAGCGGCGCGTGGTGCGCCATGCCTGCACGTACGGGAAGCGGGCGGCAGCGGCAAAATCCGGCTCCACGCAGTTCTGGCCGAAGTCGGCCGAAAACGGCACCGCCGCCCCTTCCTTCACGTAGCGCAGATAGAGTTGTTCTGCACGCGGCTGATCGTAATAGACGAAATTCACCCCCTGGCACAGCACCGCCGCGAAGGCTTGCGAGCGCGCGGGCAAGGCATCGGCGGATTTCATGACGTAGTCCGCCGCGATATCCCGGTAATGGAAACGCTTGTAGGGCTTGGCTTCAGTGGCGGCATAGCGCTGGCGCTCGCCGTCGGTCACCAGCGGACCGGGGAGATCGGCCTGGGCTCTGGCTTGCGGGTTGTCCGGCAATGGCTTGTCCTCGTTGCCATACATACCCATGCCGCGTCCGGCACCGCCCGGATAGCTGCCGCCGTAGACGGCATAGTCCGGTCCCTGTTCATAGCCCATGATCTCCATGCCCTGGCGGCGCGCAATGACGGCGGCCTCGTACCAGCCCTGGGCACGGCTGCTGGCGCGCCAGGCATGCTGCCCGCGGTCCAGTGCCTGGCCGTACTCGCGCGCCTTGGCGCGCATGCGCCAGCCGGCCGGGACTTCGTGGCCCTCAGCATCGTAGGTGCTCTGGATGAAGCGCTCGTCGCGATCGTCCGGGAAGTAGGGCAGCGCTTCTTCCACGCGCCCGTCGCGCACCAGGCGCCGCGCCAGCAGCTGGCGCAGGTTGTCTTCGACGGTTATGGCCGACAGGCCCACGGCCACCCAGCGCACCGACTGCGGTCCTCCACCCTGCTTCTGCACCGCCTTGGCCACGGCCTCCGGTGCCGGCATGGGCGAGGCCGGGGCATGGGCATCGACGTAGGTTTTCAGTTCATCGGTGGTCAGCACGCGCTCGGCCACATAGGCCATGTCATTGGCGTAGGCATAGTCGCCGTAGTAGCCACCGCGTGACTGGCGGGCGCTGTCGCTGGCAGCCTGGTGGAACTGCGCCAGCGCTTCCACATATTGCCCGCGCGAGAGCGTCAGCACGCCCTGTTCGCCCATGAGCAGGCTGGCATTGGATGGGTCCAGGCTGGCGTCATTGCGCGGGAAGGCCTGCGCAGCGCGCGCGTAGGCTTGCACGGCGGCGGCGGTGTCCCCCTTGCGCAGCGCCAGCTTGGCGCGTACCCACCAGGACAAGGCGGTCTCCTGCCGGTTCGCCAGCGTGGCAGCGAGGTCGTAGCGGCCGGTGCGATAGGCCAGCGCGGCCACGCGGTCGGCCCCTTCGATCTTTTCCAGGCCGCGCCGCTTGAGGGCATCGACCAGGGTCACCAGAACGCTGTTGGGCTTGACCTTGGCACTGCGCGCCGCATCGGGATAGCCGGACGAACCGCTGTTGGGCGCGGACGGATCGTAGTAACTGTCGCCGTTGCCGCTGCCTTCGGCCATGTCGCCCACGCGCGCCAGCGCATAGGCCACCAGCAGGCGCTGTGCGACCGGATCATCGATCAGCGCCGCGCTGATGTCGGCGTGTCCCAGGCTCCATGAGGCCAGTGCCGTCAGCGAATCCTGCGCGTTGGTTGACCCGCGTGCCGCCTGCTCTGCATACAAGCGGATCGCCTGCTTGAAATCGGCCGGCGGGATGGTCTCGCCGCAATCCCGCCCTTCATTGAAATCGGACCAGTTGCAGGGACCGCTCTGCCCCGACAGCATCAGCCGCGCCTGCTCGCCGTAGCTGGCCACGGCCAGCCCCAGCGGATCGGGCGCGCCGCCCGCGGCCAGCGTGCGCGCTCTGGTGAAACTGGCAATCGCCTCGGCACGCCGCCCCTCGATGGCGTGCAGACGGCCCAGCATGAAGGCCGCCCACACGGCGCGTTCGCTGGCCTGCTGCGGCGGCAGTGCCAGTACCGCTTCGAAACGTTGGCGTGCCGCTGCCAGGGCATTGGCGCGAAAGTCCTGCGCCCCTGCCGTGTAGAGACGAATGGCAGGCGGCAGGGCCGCACCGGCCGCATAGGCGGACTCGCCATCGGAAGCGGCGCGCATGGCCTGCAGGGCAGCCCACTGGGCGCCCTCCAGCTGGCCCTTCTCGATCATGCGCAGCGAGCGCGGATCGTCAGGCTGGCCGGCGGCCTGTTCGTAGCCGCTGCGCTCATCGGCTTGCAGCTTGTCGGCCGGCGTCACCAGGTGCGCAGCTTCCCAGGCGAAGGAATTGGCGGGCGTATTGCTGAGGGTACCGGCGCGGTCATCCAGCAATTGCAGCGGGAAATCCGGCCCGCAGGCCACCACCGTGGCCGCACCCAGCACCAGCAGGCTGCTGGCGGCGCAGGCGATTTTGGTCATGCGGCCCAGGCGGGGCAGGCTGCGCTGGCCCGTGGCGCGGGGGGCAGCGGCAGAACACTTCATGTTTGTCATCAGGATCCCATTTCCAGTGTGAGTTCGGGGGCCGGCGTGCCGTCGGCACAGCGCAGCCATCCGATGGTACGGCTGCTGCCGGCGCGCAGCAGGCCGGCCTGGCCCAGGCGCAGGTAGCGTCCCCGGGCATCGCTTTCCAGCGTGTAGCCATTGATGCCGTCACCACTGCAGACGTTCCCTGAAGACGCTGCATCCCGTGGCGCGAGGTTCACCCGCACGCGCAGCGGCAAGGGCGCGTCGGCATTGCCGGCATTGTCGATGCGGATATCGGCGGGCGCGTCGTTGCCCTGTCCGGCGACCAGTTGCACGGCAAGGCCGCCCTTGAGGGGCTTGCGTTCCAGCACGGCCAGCCAGGTCGAGAGACTCCAGGCGCGGCGGTCATCGCCGGTCGGCAGGCGGAACCAGATCAGCCCGGCCAGTCCCGGCGGCGGGGCCGCTTCCACTTCGGCCACGAAGCGCGCCATCACTTGCGGTTCAGCCATCAGTTCACGCCCCAGGCCGCCGGTCAGGAGCGCACGTTCGCTTTCGACTGCGGCGATGCGGCCCTGGCTGTCCCAGCTCACGCGCGAGCCATAGGCCGGCAGCGCCACGTGCCAGGGGCGGCGCGTCTGCGCGGCGTACTGGCGCATCCAGTCGCGGGCGCGCTCGCCATCGAAGAGGCCCAGGCGCGGATCGAGCACGGCGTGGACCTGCAGCGTGGAAGCATCGGCCACGGCCAGCAGTGGCGCCAGCTGCGGGCTGGCCAGCCAGGTCGGCAAGGCCGTCACGGTCAGATCCGTCGGTGCAATCCGGGCCTTGAGGCTGCGCAGGAAGGCGGTGTATTCGGGCAGGCGCGCCGTGGCGCAGTCGTAGTCGATTTCCAGCGCAGCCGGTTGCAGGCCGCGCTGGCGCCAGGCGGCCAGCAGTGCGAGCAGATGATCCTGGATCGCGGCCGCATCGAAGCGCGCCAGCTGGCCGTTGATGCGCACCGTCATCAGCAGCGGGCGGCCGGTATTGGCCAGCGCCTCGGCATCGGGCGTGATGTCGATCCAGCGGCCGGAGGCCCCCAGTTCGGCCGCCAGCACGTGCCAGCGCGCCACCTGGGCATTGGAAGCGGAGAGTGCGGTGCGCAGGGACGGAGTCCACTGGCGCTGCCAGATGTAGACGTCCTGGGAGAGCTTTTCGGCAGGGAGGGGATGGCGGGAACACGCCGCCAGCAGCACGGCCAGCAGCATCCAGATCAGACACAGGCAACTGCGCCTGGCAAAGCGCGCGGGCAGGAAGGCGAGGGGCATGGTCGTCGGCGAGGTGGAGTTCCGGTTGGGCGGCATTGTACGCGAGCCGACGCCCAAAAAACCAAGGCCCGGCACCTTGCGGTCACCGGGCCTGGTCAGCCTTGCAGGAGGGGAGCGATCAGGCCTTGTAGCCCTTGCTGCTCATCGGCACGAAGGCCAGCAGCACGCCCAGGATGGACAGGCCGATCACGTACAGCGCCGGGCCCTGCGGGTCGGCCTTGATCCACAGCGAGATCAGCACCGGCGTCAGTCCGCCGAAGACGGCATAGGCCATGTTGTAGGCGAAGGACAGGCCGGTAAAGCGCACCGGCGGCGGGAAGGCACGGGTGGAGACGATGGGGGTCAGCGAGATGCTGCCCACGAACAGGCCCACCAGTGCATAGCCCCAGATCAGCGACTCGGGCGAACCCGGCAGCTGGCCGTAGAACCACCAGGTCGACAGGCCCAGGCCACCCCAGCCGATGATCATGCTGGCGCGGGTACCGATGCGGTCGCACAGCCAGCCGATGGCCAGGCAGCCGATGGTCAGCATCAGGGTGCCGGCGCAATTGGCCTGCATCACCAGCTTGGCCGGCAAGTGGTGTACGGTCTGCAGGTAGGACGGCGTCATCAGGATCACCACCACCACCGCGCCCGACAGGCACCAGGTCATGCCCGCGGTCAGGACGCTGGCGGCGCGGTGTTCGCGCAGCACGGTCTTGAGCGGCAGTTCATTGGATTCCTTGCGGCGCGCCGCCAGCTCGCGGAACACCGGGGTCTCTTCCAGATAGCGGCGCAGGTAGACCGAGACCAGTCCGAACACGCCGCCCAGGATGAAGGGAATGCGCCAGGCGTAGCCCGCCACTTCAGCCGGTGCGTAGACGCTGTTGATGAAGATGCCCATCAGCGAACCCAGCAGGATGCCGCCGGTGATGCCGGCGGTCAGCGAACCGACGCCGAAGCTGTAGCGGTTGGCCGGCACGTGTTCGGCCACGAAGACCCAGGCACCGGGCATTTCACCGCCGATGGCAGCGCCCTGCAGGGTACGCATCAACAGCAGCAGGATGGGCGCGGCCACGCCGATGCTGGCGTAGGTCGGCAACAGGCCGATGACCAGCGTGGGCACCGCCATCAGGAAGATCGAGAGCGTGAACATGCGCTTGCGGCCGATCACGTCGCCGTAGTGGGCAATGATGATGCCACCCACCGGACGCGCCAGGTAACCGGCGGCGAAGATGCCGAAGGTCTGCAGCATGCGCAGCCATTCCGGCATGTCGGCCGGGAAGAACAGCTTGCCGACCACCGCCGCGAAGAACACGTAGATGACGAAGTCGTAGAACTCCAGCGTGCCGCCCAGGGCGGACAGCCCCAGGGTGCGGTAGTCGGAGGAAGTGAGCGGTCGGTGCTGGGACTCGTTCAGAGCCCCGGTAAATTCAGCAGATTCAGCGGAAGTGGTCATGATGGTTCACTAACGGCAAAGCGGCGATCCGGTCCGCCGCCACATCGCCCCGGGACAATGACGCCCATGGCAATGCCGCAGCGGGCCGGATGGCCTGCTTCAACTTGTTCGTTCGGGTGGCCGCAGAGGGCATGCCAGGAAAGATCAGGACATGTCTGCGAAGGACAGATTCAGCGGAAAACGTAAAGCGAAGAAATACGATTTAGCGTCGAAACTTGCTTAATGATACCCCAAAAACCGGCAAAGCTTCCGCAACGCAGCATTTCTTGCTGCCCGGGCAGGCGCTGGCAGCATCCCTGCCGGTTCCGGGCCGATATGAAGTTTCCTGACCTGGAAAAGCAAAGAAGCCCGCCAGGCAGCCACTGCTGCAAAGCGAGCTTCATGACAATGTGAAGCAACTGACCAAAATCCGGGAGCGCCCTGCCCGCCCCCCGCCCATGCGAGCCGGCAGCAGCAGCGCAGCCTCAGGATTCCAGCACGATATCGACCGCCGAGGACCGGCGCAGCATCAGGAAGCCTTCGCCATAGATGTTGCGGATTTGCATGGGCGCTTCCTCCAGCGAGCGCAATTTCTGGCGCACGCGGTAGATCAGGGCATCGATGCGATGCGCATCGTATTCCTCGCCGCCGGAACGCAGCAGGTCGAACAATTGCGCGTGCGAGACCGGATAGTTGGGGCTTTGCAGCAGCGCCGCCAGGGCAGTGCTTTCCTTGTCGGTGAATTGCAGTGCCACCGCGCCATTACTGGAGAGGCGTCCCGAGCGGCGGTTGAAGGCCCATTTCTCCGACTGCGGCGAACTCTGGTGCGGCGCGGTCTTCATGCGGCGCGCCAGGGCCGTCAGCGTGGCCGAGACTTCTTCCAGCTTGACCGGCTTGACCAGGTAATAATCGGCCCCGTCGCTCATACAGCGCACCCGTTCCTCGCTGCGGGTAGCAGCGGTCAGGATGATGATGCCCATGGACGGGAAATTCTGCCGCAACGATGCCAGTTCGGGCAGCAGGCTGCCGTCTGGCAAGCCGATGTCGGATAACAGGATGTCGGGCTGACGACTCTTGAGGATGTCCCTGGCCTGGCCCAGTGCCGAGCAGACCGAGATCTCGTAACCCAATTCCCCCACATGTGCGCTCAACGTGTTACGCCAGTCGAGATCGCTTTCTACGATAAGTACTTTCATCACTCTTATGTTCCGGACGAAACCTGTTTTTATGACTGCCGGAGCATCCCCGCTCCCCCTCCGGAACCTGACCCCGGAGCCAGCTGCAGGCGTGGAAATGCTTTCCATAATCACAACGTTATACAGAAAATATCTGCGGATAAAATCATAAAAACTCGCAGATGCCTTACACCTGAAAACTCCACTGGGCCTGGCTTTGCGCGTGTTGGCGCAAGAGGCCGGTGACCGTCCCGAGCAGGTGGTCGACCGAACAGGGTTTGAGCAGGAAAGCGGCGATCGTGGGAATGCGCGCACTGGCCGCCGGCAGGTGGGCGCTGATCAGCACCACCGGAATCGAGGAAAAACGTTCATGCGACTTGATGTAGCGCGCCAGCTCCATGCCATCCATGCGCGGCATGCGCAGGTCGGTCAGCACCAGGCTGGGGGCCTGCTCCTGCATCTGCGCGATGGCATCCACGCCATCGGCTGCCGCCACCACCTGCAGTCCGCCCTGCTGCAAGATGCCGCACAGCATCTCGCGCGACTCGGGATGATCTTCCACGACCATCACGGTCGGTGCCTTGCTGATAGTTGCCACCACGTCTCCCTCCTGCCCTCTGTCCCGCACCAGATGTCACGGTGACTTGTTGTGACTGATGGTGATGGTTGGCGACAAAACGCGATATCAGGAAATTCCTGAAACTTGGACAACATTGCGCAAACGCAAGGCACAGGCGGGGCCGGCACGCCGCCAGGTGCGTGCCGGCAAAAGCGAAGGGAAGCAAGACGCAAGGCCGCGCCCGGCCAAGGCAGAGCTTGGCTGCAGGCGGACTCAGGCGGGGGGAAGGATCAGGGGCGAGGGGTCAGCAGGCGCTGGATTTCGGCCAGCATTTGCTCGAAGAAGACCGGCTTGCGCAGGAACAGGTTGTGACTGGATTGCGACAGATCGTGACGTTCCGGAGCACCGCTGCACAGGATGATGGGCAGCGTGGCGCCTCCCGGCAACGCGCGCAGGGCCGCACACAGCTCGAGCCCGTTCATCACCGGCATCATGCAGTCCGAGATGACCAGGTCCGGCCAGGCCTGCTGCGCCTTGGCCAGCGCGTCGGCCCCGTGCATGGCGGTCACCACTCGATAGCCATGCAGCTCCAGCAGCATGGCATAGGTATCGGTGATATCGATCTCATCGTCGACGATCAGGAGCAGGGGCAGTGCCGCCTGCTGTGGGGGTGACGCTCCGGACATGGTCAACGTCCATCCGCAACCGGCGCGGCAAGTGGGGTCACCAGGCCATCGATCTCGATGCCGGCATCCGAAATGTTCATCAGGCGGCTGGCACCGTCGTAGCCGTTCTCGCGCAGTTTCATCACGGAAATCTGGCGGCGGTTGACGCTGTCCTTCACCACGTATTCCAGCAGCATCATGTTTTCGTACAGCTGCGAGGAATTGGGGTCGACCTGGGGCTGCGATTCGCGGAAGTACGGCAGTTGCTCGGTGATGAAAGTCGTCACGCCGCGCGCGCGCAGTTCATTGGTCAGCGCCACCAGGAAGGGACGCATGCGCTGCTGCTGCACCACGATGCTGCGCAGGCCATCCACGCCATCGATCAACAGGCGCGTCACGCCACGGCGCGCGATGTTGTCCAGCATGCGCTTGGCGAGGTCGTCGCACAGCATTTCCAGCGGCAGCTGCCACATCACCTGCAGCGCGCCGCTATCGATATGTTCATCAAGCTGCATGCCGGCCTTGCGGGCCTTGGCCAGCAGGCGTTCGGGGGATTCGTAGAAGCCCAGGATCAGGCATTGCTGGCCGTCCTTCAAGCCTTGTTCGATGAAGTGCAGCCCCATGAGCGTCTTGCCCACGCCGGGGCTGCCCAGCAGACAGGTCAGCGAACCGCTGACCACGCCGCCGCCGATGCACTTGTCCCAGGACGGGATACCGACGCTGACATAACGATCCGAGGTACCCGGCACCTTGCCGGCGCGAGTGGCGGTGGCTTCGAAGCGGGGGAAGATCTCGACCCCGCTCTGGTTGATCTCGAAGACGTGCTTGCCCAGCAGGTGATTGGCCCCGCGCAGCTTGAAGACCTTGATCTCGCGCTCCAGCTGCATGCCGGACTCGTGCTGGCTCAGTTCGATGACGCCATCGACCAGGGTGTTTTCGGACTCGGGCATGTTGCCTTCCACCGGCGACAGCAGCAGGGTGGTGCAATTCATGGTGAACACCAGCGCATTCAGGGAATGCATGAATTCGGACAGGTTCAGGTCCGACGGACCGGAATCCCGCACCGAGCGGAACCCGTCGATGATCAGCATGGCCGGGCGATGGCGATTCAGTTCGGCACTGATCAGGCGCAGCAGGCCGCGCAGGCCTTCGCTGGCCAGCGCACCGTAGCCGCTCAACATCTGCATCTGGTCGCCGACCAGGCTCTCATCGAAAAAGTCAAAATTGCTCACATGATTGAGCATCTTGGCGTGCGATTCGGCGATCAGCGTCAGCAGCATCACCTTGTTGCCGCTGCGTGCCTGCGCAAAACCGACCTGCGAGGCCAGCGTGGTCTTGCCGCTCCCGGCCAGTCCCTGGATCAGATAGAGGCTGCCCGCCGGCAGGCCGCCGCCCAGGATTTCGTCGAAACCGGCAATGCCCGTGCTGATCAACGAAATGCGGCTGGGCCGCAGCGTCGCAGCGGCAGCAGGTAAGGGAGACTGCGGGAGATGGCTCATGTGGATGAAGGCTCGGTGCTTATTATTGTGCAAAGATTTAGAACTCATTTCATCAATAGGCGTGAGTGCGAGCGAGTCCCGTTTGGGATGAAGTGCAAGGCGCGAATTTGGGTCAAGACTGGGCGTCTTGACCCAAATTCGTAACGCAGCAATTCGCCCAAACGGGCCGCTCCCTCCGGGTTCTGTCCAGAAAGGGCGCTGGCCGCGTTGCGCTCCTTGCCAGCGCCCTTTCTGGACAGAACGCATCTCACGCCTATTGATGAAATGAGTTCTGACGAGTTTTTCGTCATTATACGATTGCCCACGGTATGACTAAGGTTGTCATACACCGCAAAAGTTGCACCTTGGGGAGGTAAATAGCTGCGCCGCGCGCAATCGCGGGAGGAAGGCCGCAGGGGCCGGGAAGGCGGCGGGAGGTAGGGGGGTGGCCGCAAGCTCATCAGTACGCGTGGCCGGCCAGCCAGGCCCGGCCACGGACTGCGGGGAATCAGCGCAGCTTGAAGACGCTGACCGTATTGGCCAGGCCGGCCGCCTGTTCCTGCATGGATTGCGCGGCGGCGGCGGCCTGCTCCACCAGGGCCGCGTTCTGTTGCGTGACTTCGTCCATCTGCGAGACGGCGCGGTTGATCTCGTCGATCCCCACGCTCTGTTCGGTACTGGCCGCCGAGATCTCGGAGACCACATCGGTCACGCGCTTGACGCTCTCCACCACTTCCGACATGGTCGACCCGGCCTGGCGCACCAGCGTGGTACCGGCCCCGACCTTGCTGACCGAATCGTCAATGAGCTGCTTGATCTCCTTGGCAGCGGAAGCGGAACGCTGGGCCAGCGAACGGACTTCGGAGGCCACCACCGCAAAGCCGCGCCCCTGCTCGCCGGCACGGGCCGCTTCCACGGCGGCGTTCAGGGCCAGGATGTTGGTCTGGAAGGCAATGCCATCGATCACGCTGATGATTTCGACGATGCGGTTGGAGGCATCGTTGATGGCTTCCATGGTCTGCACCACCTCGCCCACCACGCCGCCGCCACGCGCGGCCACGCCCGAGGCGGCCATGGCCAGCTGGTTGGCCTGGCGGGCGTTGTCGGTATTCTGCTTGACGGTGGAGGTCAGTTCTTCGAGGGCCGAAGCGGTTTCTTCGAGGGCAGTGGCCTGCTGCTCGGTACGGCGCGACAGGTCCAGGTTGCCGGTGGCGATCTCGGTGGAGGCGGTGGCGATGCTGTCGGTGCCATTGCGCACCTGGCCCACCACCTGGCGCAAGCCCTCGTTCATGGTCTGCAGGGCTTGCAGCAGCTGGCCGGTTTCATCCTTGCTGTGCACGCTGATCTCGGCCCCCAGGTCACCCCCGGCCACGCGGCGGGCGATGCCCACGGCATCCTGCAAGGGGGCGGCGATGATGCGCCCCATGGTGATCGCCAGGCCCATGCCGATGGCCAGGGCCGCGATCAGCAGTCCCAGCACGCCCACGCGCGACTGGCTGAAGGTGTCATCGGCACCGGCGGTGGCGGCATCGCCGCCCTCCTGGTTGATCTTGATGAGCTTTTCCAGATCAGCGAGGATCTGCGGATAGAGCTTGTTGGAGTAGCCGAGAAAGAGATCGCGCCCCTGCGCATTGTCCTTGGCCAGGAAGGCGGCCACGATCTTCTTGTGCTCGGCCAGGAATTCCGCTATCTGCGCCGCGACCTTGGGATAGATCTCGCGCTCCTGCGGGGTATCGAGGGTGGCGGCGTAATCCTTCATGGTCTTGTCCAGACCGGTCAGGATGGCCTGGCTGCGCGAGACCAGGCCATTCATCGCCTCGACATCGCCGTCGTAGATCGCCAGTTGCGATTCGGTGCCGCGCAGGCGCACGAAGTACAGCTTGATGTCGCCCAGCTTCTTCTGTGCCGGCATCCAGTCACGCGAGATTTCAGAGGACGCATTCTTGACCTTGGCCAGCTGGCTGATCGAGAAGATACCCAGCACCGCCATCAGCAACAGCACTGCCAGAAATGCCAGCTGCAGTTTCCTGGCAATCTTCAGATTCTTGAACCACCCCATCGTCACCGCCCCTGATCGTATTGAATGTCACGCCTGTCATCGTGGCCCGCTCTGCCGATCCTGCGCAGGGCTTGCCATTCCCCGCAGGGATTATCACGAACTCTCCCGCCAACCAATCGCCGGAAGAGAAGGCGTTTTACCCGGCAGATGCCTTGCTGCAACAGCGCCCTGCACGCCGGGGCAAACCCTGTTAACATGCGCAGCGATCAAACTGCAGTATCACGTCAGCAAACAGTCAGCGATCCGCAAGCAATACAGTCGCACCGATATCCCGATACAGCACCGATACAGCAGCGCAAACACCAGCAATACAGCCGACAGACAGCTTCACTCCCTCTCCACCACAATCCGCATCGTCTTGGCCATCGAGGCCGCCGCCTTCGGGCCCTCCTCGCACCAGGCACATGCCAACGCCGCCAATGAACCGATTTCCCCGTCAAGTCACCATGTCCCGGCGCAGCCTGCTGCTGACCGGCGTGAGCCTGCTGGGCAGCTACGTCGCCTTGTCCAGCCTGCCTTCCTGGGCCATCCCGCAGCCTGACAGCCCGCAACTGGCCCCCTTCATGCGCCTGTCCGCGCTGCTGGTCAATCACCGCCTCAATCCGGCGGTGGGCGCGCGCATGCTGGAAGTGGCCGCGCGCGAACACGCCGACCTCGACACCCTGATGCGCCAGTTGCTGGCCATCGCCGAACAGAAGCAGGCCCGCAAGGTGGAAGACTTCTTCGCCGATATCCCCGCCGGCCCGCAGCAGACGCTGGCCTACTGGATCATCTTCGCCTGGTATACCGGCTGCTCTTCGCCCAAGCGCAATGCCACGGTCTTCACCTACGAAGAAGCGCTGACCTACCAGACCACGCTGGACGTGGTCGCCATCCCCTCCTACGGCATCAGCGGTCCCAACCGCTGGCGCCAGGTCACGGTGCCGCTGGCCGACATGCCGCGCTTCTGATCCCTGCAACCTGTGGAAAATCAACGTATGAACAGCAACAACAAGGCCGAGGTGGTCATCGTCGGCACCGGCGTGGTGGGCGTGCTCATCGCCGAACAACTGCTGGATGCCGGCATCCCCGTACTGATGCTGGAAGCCGGCCCGCGCGTGGCGCGCGCCGAGGTGGTGGAAAACTTCCGCAACCTGCCGCTGGCGCTCAAGGGCGATCCTTCCTCCTGCTATCCGCCGCGTCCGTGGGCACCGCATCCCATGCCCTCCAGCGAGAATCCGGACGATCACTACCTGGAACTCTCCGGTCCCGACAAATACGCCCAGACCTTCATCCGCTATGCCGGCGGCTCCACCTGGCACTGGGCCGGCACCTGCTGGCGCCTGACGCCGGAAGACATGCAGCTGCACACGCTCTATGGCGTGGGCCGCGACTGGGCCTTCGGCTACGACGTGCTGGAACCGTATTACACCCGCGTCGAACACAAGCTGGGCATCTGCGGTCCGTCCGACCCGGCCCTGCAATGGCCGCCGCAACGCTCGGCGCCCTACCCCATGCCGGCCCTGCCCTTCAGCCCGGGCGAGCAACGCTTCACCGACGTGGTCCGGGAACTGGGTTACCACAACATCCCGACGGCCCAGGCGCGCAACAGCGGCATGCCCTACGATGAGCGCCCGGCCTGCTGCGCCAACAACAACTGCGTGCCGGTCTGTCCGGTCGGTGCCAAGTACGACGCCGCCACCGCACTGGCGCGCCTCGAATCCAAGGGTGCCACCATCCTCACCGATGCCGTGGTGTACCGGGTCGAGACCGATGAGGCCAACCGCGTGAACGCAGTCAACTACTTCGATGCCAACAAGGTCAGCCATCGCGTCACCGGCAAGATCTTCGTGCTGGCCTGCAACGGCATCGAAACGCCCAAGCTGCTGCTGATGTCGGCCAACAGCCGCAACCCGCACGGACTGGCCAACAGCTCCGACCAGGTCGGCCGCAACATGATGGACCATCCGCAACTGACCATGACGCTCACGCTGTCCGAACCCTACTGGTCCGGTGTCGGTCCGGTGGTCAACAGCGGCATCATGGAAACCTCGCAGGGCAGCTTCCGTTCCGAACATGCGGGCGCCTACTTCCGCTACAACAATTTCGCGCGCAATCGTTTCGTCACGTTCGCCGCCTTGAAGAAGGGACTGGTCGGCCAGGCGCTGGACGAAGAAATCCGCCGCATGACCGCCTGCACCGCCGACGTCGTGCTGGCGCATGAAGTGCTGCCCGATGCCGACAACCGCCTCACGCTCTCGGCCAAGAAGGACTGGCTGGGCCTGCCGCGTCCGTCCATCCATTACGACGTGGGCGACTACACCCGCAAGTCGGCCGAACAGTATTCGCTGCCCATCGGCCGCAAGATCGCGCAAGCCATGGGCGCCACCGACATCAAGGTCAGCCCCGCCTTTGCGCAGAGCAAGCACATCATGGGCGGCACCATCATGGGACTGGATGCGGCCAATTCGGTGGTCGATCCCGACTGCCGCGCGCACGATCACGACAACCTGTTCCTGCCCGGTGGCGGGGCCATGCCCAGCACCGCCTGCGGCAACAGCACCCTGAGCATGGCGGCACTGGGCCTGAAGGCGGCCGATGCCATCGTGCGTCAACTGCAGAAAGCCTGAGGACGAGCATGCGACCATTGAACCTCCTCGCCCTCGCCGCTGCCCTGCTGGCCACGTCTGCAATGGCGCAGACACCCGAGCCGGCGAGCGCGCCACCTGATGTGCCCGCTGCAGCACCGGCTCCGGCCGTCTCGCCCGAAGCGGCACTGATCGAGCGCGGCCGCTACCTGGCGGTGGCCTCCGACTGCATCGCCTGCCACACCGCGCCGCGCGGCAAACCCATGGCCGGTGGCCTGGCCATCGCCTCGCCGGTCGGTGAGATCATCGCGACCAACATCACGCCCTCCAAGTCGCACGGCATCGGCAACTACAGCGAAGCGCAATTCGCCGCCGCCCTGCGGCGCGGCGTGCGCGCCGATGGCGCCAACCTGTATCCGGCCATGCCGTACACCGCGTATGCCGCATTGAACGATGCAGACGTGCATGCGCTATATGCGTATTTCATGAAGGGCGTGGCACCGGTCGATACCGCCACCCGCGAGACCGCCCTGCCCTTCCCGATGAATATCCGGGCGTCGATGAAGGTGTGGAATGCGCTGTTCCTGAAGGACCAGCCGCTGGCCCCGGCCCCGCAGCGTTCTGCGCAATGGCTGCGCGGACGCTACCTGGCCGAAGGCCCGGCGCATTGCAGCAGCTGTCATACACCGCGCGGCTTCCTGATGCAGGAGAAAACCAATCTCGCGCTCTCCGGTGCCCAGGTCGGCCCCTGGTATGCGCCCAACATCACGCCGCATCCCACGGCCGGCATCGGCACCTGGAGCCAGGATGAGCTGGTCGCCTATCTCAAGACCGGCCGCGTGGAAGGCCGTGCCCAGGCCGCCGGCAGCATGGCCGAGGCGATCACGCACAGCTTCTCCAAACTGACCGACGAGGACCTGCGCGCCATCGCCGTCTACCTCAAGGAGACCCCGGCCGTCGGCCCGGATTCGTCGACGCCGCCCACGCTGGGCACGCGCTTCGAACAGGGCAAGGCCGGCAATGCGCTGGCGCAGTTCCGTGGCCGCACGCTGGGCGCCGACAGTCCCGAGGAGATCCGCGGTGCGCGCCTGTTCTCGGCCAGCTGCGCTTCCTGCCACGGCTACAACGGACAAGGTACGCGCGATGGCTACTATCCTTCGCTGTTCCACAACTCGGCCACGGCGGGCGTCAATGCCAACAACCTGATCGCCACCATCCTCTATGGTGTGGAACGCGAGACCGAAGACGGCGGCCATGTCTTCATGCCGCCCTTCGGTGACCAGCCCAATGCGCTCAACAAACTCTCCAACGAGGATGTGGCAGCGCTGTCGAATTATCTGCTGAAGTATTACGGCAACCCTGAGCTCAAGGTAAAACCCGAGGACGTGGCCGTGATCCGCCAGGGCGGCCCGCGTTCGCCGCTGCTGCTGGTGGCGCGCATCGGCATGGGCGTGGGCGCGGTGGTGGTGGTATTGCTGCTGTTGCTGGGTACACTGATGCTGTTGCGACGCAAGCGCATCGATCCCGAGCACGACTGGAAATAATTTACCTGCCATACAAAAAGCGCTGTTCCCCTCACAAGGAACAGCGCTTTTTTTACTTCTTTTCTACAGCCAGACCGGATCAGGACTTGGCGTAACGCCCTTCCAGATCAGCCTGCGCACGCAGACGCTCATACTCGTTGAGCGGCATCGGCTGGGCATCACGCTCGCCCAGTTTTTCCAACGGGATGCGATAGGTCTCGCGGGCGGACAGCGCTGCCAGTGCCGACACGATGGTGATGCCGAAGGCGATGCCGCCCACGGTCAGCCAGATATTGCTGGAGCCCGGAGGTGCCACGGCGGTGAACAGTGCCGGCAGCATGGCCGTGATGGCGGTGCCCACGTTCTGCGCGATGGCCATGGCCGAGACGCGCGAACGGGCCGGGAACAGTTCCGGATAGAAGCTGGGGAAGACCGCGTTGTAACCCTGGTAAACAACGCCCCACATGAGGATCGACATCACGAAAGCCAGTTCGACGTTGCGGATGCTGATCGCATACAGGTAAGCGAAGGCGAACAGGCCCGCCAGCAAGGAACCGACGATGATGGGCGGACGGCGGCCGATGCGGTCCGACAGCTTGCCCACATAGGGAATCACCAGCACCGCCACGATATTGCCGACCACCGGAATCCACAGGTAGACATCCTTGGCGAAGCCGATGCCATAGGCCGGCTGCACCGCATAGGCCGCGCCGAAGATGGTGGCCACCACCGGGATCACGTTCATGAGCGCCATGCAGACCACGCGCAGCATGTTGGGCGAACTGTCGCGGAAGGCTTCCACCACCGGCGAGCGGCGCTTCAGTTCATTCTTGTCGGTGGCCTTGAACAGCGGGGTCTCATCCACGGTGCGGCGGATGATCCAGCCGGCGATGATGACCAGGAAACTCAGCAGGAAGGGAATGCGCCAGCCCCACACATTGAACTGCTCGGCCGGCATGTAATGCGCCAGCGGCAGGAACACCGCGGCCGCCAGGATCTGCCCGGCCTGCACCCCTTGCAGGGTAAAGCTGGAGTAGTAGCCGCGCCGTCCGAAGGGCGAGTGCTCCAGGATCATGGAACTGGCCCCGGAGATTTCACCAGCCACGGCAAAGCCCTGGGCCAGGCGCATGATGACCAGCAGTGCAGGTGCCCACAGGCCGACCTGGTCATAGGTCGGCAACAGCCCGACCCCGATGGTGGAAAAACCCATCAGGAACATGCACCACAGCAGCACCTTCTTGCGGCCGTGGGTGTCGCCCAGGTGGCCCAGCACGAAGGCGCCGATGGGACGTGCCACATAGCCCACGCCATAGGTGGCCAGCGAGGCGATGATGGCGGTGGTCGGATCGCCCTTGGGGAAGAACAGCTGCGGGAAAATCAGCGAAGCAGCCGTGGCGTAGATGAAGAAGTCATAGTATTCGAGCGCCGAGCCGATCCAGCCGCTGGCGGCGGCCTTCTTGCTCTGCTGCGAGTGATCGCTGGAATGAGAGGATTGCATGGTGTCTCCGTGGTGTTGCCGGGCAGGCCGTCATGCTGATGCGATGACGGCCTGCCGATATTAAGAAATGGCTGGCTCAGGGGCGAACTCAGAAGCGATGCAGGATACCCATCTGCAGTCCGATCAGGCTCTTGCCATTGATGTCGGCCCCGGCCAGGTTGCTGCCCGGTCCGGCCGAGCCGCTGAAGCGCCAGCCGGCATTGGCCTGGTTCTTCATGTAGTTGGCGAATCCATAGAGCGTGGTGCGCTTGGAGAGGTCATAGTAGGCGCCCACGTTGCCGCCCTGTGCACCACCATCCTTGTGGGAGGTGTCGACCATCACGCCATACAGCGCGCCGATGCGCAGCTGCGGGGTCAGGCGATAGTCCGCCGAGACCTGGTAGACGTTGTAGAAGCGCTGGATATTCGGATCGTTACCGGCAAAGAAATTGTTGGGATTGCTGACATTGTTGAGGATGGTCGCGGCATTGTTGCCATTGGCGTTGGCGGTGGTGTTGTTGCTCCGTACGTAGGCCAGGTAGATCTTGCCCGGGCCATAGTCGTAGTCGGCATACACGTTATGGTATTGCACCGTATTGCTGTACAGGCCGCCGGCATTGGGTTTTGCCACCAGGCCGGCATAGCCTGCGCGATACGGGCCGTTAGTGTAATCCAGACCGAACTGATAGACACCACGGCGGCCCAGTCCCTCGCCTGCGGTCTCCGGCATGGCGTAGTGGATATCGAACTGGAAGCCGGCCCAGCGCGGCGACTTCCACGACAGGTCATTGTCGAAGCGCGACGGCACGCCGAAGGTATTGATGATGGAGCCATAGGTGGTGCGCTCGGTGTAGTCGATGGCACCGCCGATGAAGAAGGGCACACTGTTCTGGCGGCCCACGCGGAATTCCCCTGCGGCCGGGGTCTTGATGCCGACCCAGGACTGGCGGTCGAACAAACGTGTACTGTTGGCCAGGCCGCCGGTGTCGCCGGCGAATCCGTTTTCCAGCGTGAAGGTGGCGGCATAGCCGCCGCCCAGATCCTCATAGCCTTTGAGGCCGATGCGGCTGCGCAGGATCGCGCCATCGTTGAGCGCCCACAGGCTCTTGCCGCTGCTGCTGTGCATGTAGCCCAGGTACTGGTCGACCGTGCCATACAGAGTGACGTTGCTGGTGCTCTGCGCCAGGGCCGTGGTGGAGGCGGCCAGCAGCAGGCCCATGGCGACGGGCGTGCGCAGTGCGCTTGTCGGGCGGGTGGATCGTGGTGTCATGTCTCGGATCTCTGTTGTGTTTGTGGTTGTGGTGATGGTGGTGGAGCGTGACTCCCGGCACACGCAATGCGTCCCCTGCCGGCGCGCTGCGCGGCATGTTCCGAACGGGAGGAAACGGAGGGCCCGCTGCACCCTGGCGTGTTCAGGGAAGGGGCCGGTGGATCAGGATGAAGGGCGCTGCGGTGTCATGGGGTCTCCTCTGTTGTGATCATGCGGCCCGCTCCCTGAAGGACGGTGTCGCATCGTCAAACCCGCTCGCTATGGTTTTGTTGTGGCGAGCCGGTGGTGCTGCTGATGCCGATTGCTGATGCTGATTTCTGATTGTTGAATGCAGGTTAAGGATCGGTTTGTGCGTTTACGCGGCCACCGCTTCACGCACCCGCAGGCCGCGCCGCAGCACCTGGTCGGTCACCCACTTGGCCGAGCGGCGCGCGCGTTCGGCCACCACGGCCGGCGACATCTGCAGGTAATCGTCGTTGAACACTTCGAAGCTGTAGTCGCCGCGATAGCCGCCGCGATGCAGGCGGCGCACCATGTCGGAGAGCTCCAGCGAATGCTCGCCCTCGCCGGGGAAGACGCGCAGATGGCGCGCCGTCTCCAGCCGTTCTTCGGGCGTGCGGATCTCGCGCCACATGAAATCGGACAGCTGAACCATGACGATGCGGCGGCCGGGAATGGCATCCAGGTCTTCCAGCGCGCCGCGATTGGCAAGGATGTGGAAGGAATCGATGACCACGCCGAGATTGGCGTGATCGGCCATCTCCACCACTTCCCAGGCCTGCATGTATTGATTGATGTGACGCCCCCAGGACAAGGCCTCGAAGCCCACGCGGATGCCCAGCGGCACCGCCAGGTTGGCCAGCTTGGCCAGGTCGCGCGCGATGTGGCGGGTGTCGCCGCTGGCGTGTTGCGAGGTCGAGGAGCACACCATCAGCAGCGGCGCACCGACCGCCTTGCAGATCTGCAGCAGGTTGCGGGCCACGTCCACCTTGTAGTCGTGCAGGCTGCCCTGCAGGCCTTCGTAATCGCGCATGACCTGGATGCCGGTGACGCGCACGCCGCTTTCGCGCACCAGCTTGACGGCCGCCTCCAGTCCGCCGGGATAGCCGACCAGGTCCTTGGACCACAGCATGAGCTGCGAGAAACCAGCCGCCTTGGAGGCGGCCAGTTTGGATTCCAGTCCACCCGGCAGGGTGATGGTATCCATGCCGAAATTGTCGAGGTTCACAATGCCTCCAGATGACGGAAGTCGTCCGCGGCCACACCCGGCCAGCCGAACAGTTCGAGATACAGCGGCGCCTGCTCGATGAGCATCTCCTTGCCCTTCTGGATGCGGCAGCCCTTGGCCTGCGCCTGCACCAGCAACTGGCTCATCTCGATCTTCATGCCGCAGTCGGCGACGATGGCCTCCGTACTCACGCCTTCCAGCGCGAAGGGCATCGGGTCGCCCACGTGCATGCCCAGCGGCGTGCAGTTCACCAGCAGGTCGACACCGCTGGCGTCGGGCTGCGCAAAGCGCACGCGGGTCGCCGGATAGGCCGCCTCCACGCGCGCCAGCAAGGCTTCGGCCCCGGCGCGATTGGTATCGAAGACGCTGATCTCGGCCACGCCCTGCGCCGCCAGCGAGGCGACGATGGCGCAACCGACACCGCCGGTACCGACCACCAGGGCGCGCGTCCTGTTCCACACCAGCGGACGGTCGGCGGCGGTGCGCGCCAGTGCGCGGATGAAGCCTTCGCCGTCGATCAGGTCGCCCCAGACCACACCCTCGGCATCGCGATAGACCGCATTGCAGGCACCGGCCACACGGGCGCGCAGGGTGGCCTGTTCGACCGCCTCCAGGGTCATGGGCTTGTGCGGAATGGAGACGAAGATGCCGCCCACGTTTTCCGTCTTCATGAACATGCGCACGGCCTCGCAGTAGCGCTCCGGTTCGATCTTGAACGGGATCACGCGCGCATCCAGCCCGTGGCGCTTGAAATACGCGTTGAACAGAGTCGGTGCCTTCACCTGTTCCACCGGCCAGCCGATGACGGGGAAGGTGCGGGTCGTGCCTGTGATTTCCTTCATGGTCTCAGTTCTTGTCTTTCTGGCTGCGGACCAGTTCAAAACTGACGCCGCCCTTGTAAAGCTGGGTGAGCGCACCGCGCTCGCTGATCTGGGTAGGCGCGCGGTCGACGAAGATCACGCCGCGCTCCTGCAATTGCCGCACCGCCTGCAGCACGTCGGGCGTGCCCAGGCCAAGGCGCAGCCACTCTTCTTCCCACTGGATGTCTTCGGTGCCTTCGGGCGGCTCCACCAGCTGGATGTAAAACTGGCGGCAGGGGCTGGCCAGCAGGTTGCCCTTGGGCAGGATGCCGAAGAACTGCCCCTCGGGCAGCACCGAAAATCCCATCAACGAGGAATAGAAGTCGATCCATTCACGCGTGCGCTCCGGCCCCACGGCCTGCACCAGGCCGAAGAAATGCATGCCCGACAGCGCCGTGGTCTTGCGCCGCTCCTGGCTGGAGGGCTTGAAGTCGACGTCGTAGATGGAGAAGTCGCGATAGCGGTCGACGAAGTAGATGATGGAGTCGCCACAGCCATGCACGCCCGGGATGTTCAGTTCCATCGCCCCGGCGCGGGTGGGAATCGGCCAGGCCCCCAGTTCGGTGACGCGGCGATAGGCCTCGTTGGCATCGCGCACCCGCAGCGCGATGGCGCTCAGGTTGGTGGCCTGCACCTCATGGTCGAAACCCGACCAGGCCGATACGTCGGCGTTGACGATCACGTTCATCTCGCCCTGGGTGTAGAGCACCACTTCGCGCGAGCGATGGCGACCGACCTGTTCGAAGCCCATGCGCTCCAGCACGGCACCCAGCGCCAGCGGCTCGGTGGTGGCGTATTCGATGAACTCGATGCCATCGATGCCCAGCGGATTGGTGGGGACAGGATTGTTTTCTATGGTGTTCATCATGATCCCGATGATTTGTCTCGGAGCCGAGTATAGCCAAGCCCACCCCCCGCAAAAAGGCCGATATGAAGCAAAGCGTGCGATAATCGCGCAACTTGTTCGCCAATCACTCATTTCTGGACTTTTTTTACGATGATCGACCAAAACTCGGTAGAACTGGACATCCAGAAGCGAGACCTGATCGAAGGATTGATGAAGGGTTTTGACGTCATCACCGCCTTCACCAGCGAGTCGCCGCAGCTGACCGCCAGCGAAGTGGCCGAGCGCGTGGGCCTGACCCGCAGCGCTGCGCGCCGCTATCTCCTGACGCTGGTGCATACCGGCATGGCGGCCTCGGACGGCAAGAAATTCTGGCTCATGCCGCGCCTGTTGAACCTGGGCCAGTCCTATCTGGAATCGGCGCGGGTGCCGCGCGCGGTGGTGCCCTTCCTGCAGCGACTGACGCAGCAGCTGCAGGAGTCCACCAACTTCTCGCTGCTCGATGGCGACGAGATCGTCTACGTCACCCGCGTCACGGCCGCGCAGCTGGTCAATGCCGGTTTCGAACCCGGCACGCGCCTGCCGGCCTACACCACCACGGCCGGCCGGGTGCTGCTGGGCATGCGCGAGGATGCGGAGATCACCGCCTATCTCGACCGCGTGACCCTGATCCCGCACACCCACATGGCCATGACCGACAAGGCCGCGCTCTTTGCCGAGATCGTCACCATGCGCAAGCAGGGTTACGGCATTACCGAGAACCAGTTCGAGATGGGCATGCGCGGCATCGCCATCCCGGTGAAGAACCGCAATGGCCGCGTCATCGGCGCCCTGAGCGTGACCTCCAACATCGCCGCCTGCTCGCGCGAGGACGCCATCGCGCGCGGCGTCCCGGCCCTGCAGACCACGGCCAACACGCTGATGATGTGGGTATGAGGAGCATGCACAAGAGGAATCCGCGATGAGCGATGTAGAGAAAATCGACGCGCCGGAAGATGGCAGCGAGGCCGGCGAAGGCGGCCTGGCCCGGCGCGACTGGATCGCCGGACTGGAGAAGGGCTTGCTGATCCTGGAAGCCTTCGACTACGACAACCAGCGCATGACCTCGGCGCAAGTGGCGGCCCGCACCGGGCTTTCGCGCACGGCGGCGCGGCGCTACCTGCTCACGCTGGAACACCTGGGCTACCTGCACAGCGAAGGCAAGACCTTCGCCCTGACGCCCAGGGTGCTGAAAGTGGGCTGGTCGTATTTCGATTCGGCACCGCTGCCGCGCATCCTGCAGCCGCACCTGCAGCAGATCACCGGGCAGACCGGCGAGGCCGTCTATGCCAGCGTGCTCGATGGCTGGGACCTGGTCTTCATCGCGCGCAATGGCACATCACGCGTAATGACCACCGGCTTCGTGCTGGGCGCACGGGTGCCGGCGCAACTGGCTTCACCCGGCATCGTGATGCTGGGCGCGCTGCCCGAGCAGCAGGTGCGCGAGTGGCTGGCCACCTGTGCCATGACGCCCTTCACGCCCCACACCATCACCGATCCGGATCGCCTCTACGAATTGATCGCGCAGGCACGCCAGCAGGGTTATGCGCTGGTGGAGCAGCAATTGCAGACCGGTGTGCGTGGCATTGCGGTGCCGCTCAAGAATCGGCATGCCAAGGTGGTGGGTGCGCTCAGTCTGAGCTTTCCGCTGGCGGTGGAATCGCAGGAACAAACACTGGCACGCGTGCTGCCCGCTTTGCAGCAGGCAGCCAATGCGCTGATCCATCAGGTGTGAGGGACCAGCGCGTGCTGCCGATTACAGGTCGGTGAAGACGGTCTCGGCCGCCAGGCGCGACTTCGGCAGCTTGGCGTTGAAGTCATCGGCACCGCTGTAGCCCAGGCTCACCAGCACCACGCTGGTGAAACCCTTTTCGCGCAGGCCCAGTTCTTCGTCCAGCACCTTGGCATTGAAACCTTCCATCGGCACCGCATCCACTTCCAGTTCGGCCGCGCCCAGCAGCAGCGTGCCCAGGGCCAGGTAGACCTGCTTTTCCATCCAATGCTGGGCATCCTTCAGTTCATAGCGATGCAGGTTGCTGTAGAGCAGGCGCGAACCGCGCTGGCCGGCCTTGGCCTCGGCGTTGACGAAACGGCCGTCGGCTTCTTCTTTCTCCAGCAGGGTTTCCAGGTGCGGTTCGCTGATGCCGGTGCGGGCGCACAGCACCAGGACATGCGAGGCGTTGAGGATCTTGGGCAGGTTGTAGGGATAACCGGCTTCGGCAGCCTTGCCGATGCGGGCCTTGGCGGCATCGCTGGAAGCCACCACGAAATGCCAGGGCTGCGAATTCACCGAGGACGGGGCCAGGCGCAGCAGCTCGCGCAGTTCGGCGATGATGTTCTCGGGGACCTTGCGGCTGGGATCGAAGGCCTTGGTGGAGTGGCGTTTGCGGGCGGCGTGGAGCAGGCTCATGGGGGTTCCTTGCGTTTAATGGTGTTGGCGTTGAGCATTCAATTTTGCTTAATGCTCTGAAATGCGCATCAATGATCGACTGCGGCTTGAATGACATCATCGGGCAGGATGCGGTTTCAAAAAAGCGGAGCGTGGCAGAAACATTTTCAAAAATAAATTGAAAGTAGAATGAGCGCTTTGATTCGTCTTCTTCATCGTTCCCGCTCATGATCCGCCTGGAAGACCTTGCCATCTTCGTCTGTGCCGCCGACAACGGCAGCCTCTCCGCTGCCGCCCGTCAACACGATGTCACCCCGGCCGTGGCCAGTGCCGCCATGAAACGCCTCGAAGGCGAACTCGGCGCACGCCTGCTGGCGCGCTCCACCCGCAGCCTGCGCCTGACACCCGATGGCGAACGCTACCTGCAATACGCCCGCAACGTGCTGGCCGAAGTCAATGCCGGACGCGATGCCGTGGCCCATGGCCGGCGCGTGGTCGGCGGCAACCTGTCACTGTCGGTGCCCTCCGATCTCGGGCGCAACCTGATGTGCCAGTGGCTCGATGAATTCCTCGCCCAGCATCCGGCGGTGAGCCTGCAGGTGCGCATCAGCGATCGTGTGGCCGACATGTTCCGCCAGCCGGTGGAGGTGGCCATCCGCTACAGCCCGCCGGAAGATTCCAGCCTGGTAGCCCTGCCCCTGGCCCCGGACAACCGCCGCGTGCTGTGCGCCTCGCCCGACTACCTCGCCCGCCACGGCCGCCCGCGCACGCCGGCCGACCTGCGCCAGCACAATTGCCTGCGCTATCTGCTGTCGGACATGCTGCATTCGCAATGGACTTTCTTCAAGGACGGCACACCGGTACAAGTGCAAGTGAGCGGCGACCGCGTCTGCGACGATGGCGAACTGGTACACCGCTGGGCCGTGGAGGGCCGGGGCATTGCCTACAAGTCGCGGCTGGACGTGCTGGCCGACCTGCGCAACGGAAAACTGGAAGCGCTGATGGAGGATTACCAGGGCGAGGCCTCGCCGCTGAATCTGGTGTGCACGCACCGGATGAGCCTCTCGCCCACCGTGCGTGCCCTGCGCGAATTGCTCGGTGAGCGCGTTGCGCGTTATCTCACTGATCGCTAGTCCGAAAAATCAGGCCTTGCTCAGGGCACGGCGCAAACCCAGCGACGGCAGCGCCGGCAACACCAGGCCCAGGCACAGCAGGCCCATGCCCAGCAGCAGGTCCGCCGAGAGCGTCTCGCCGAAGATCAGCGAAGACAGCGTCAGGCCCACCACCGGCACCCCCAGCATGCACACCGACACCGTCACCGGCGAGAGGCGCTGGGTCATCTGCAGCACGATCAGGAAGGTCAGCGCAGTAGCCAGCGGACCGGTGTAGGCAATCACGCCCCAGGAGTGCGGATCGGCCAGGAAGGTCGGCGCGCCATCCACCAGCAGCGCCAGCACGCACAGCGGTACCGCGGCCACCAGGGTCTGCCAGGGCAGCAGGTCGAAGTCCAGCTTCACGCCCGGCGTCATCTTGATCTGCAGGATGTTCATGGCCCAGGACAGCGACGCCGCGCCCAGCATCAGGTAGCCGATCATGCTGTGCATGTCTGCATGCAGCAGTGCCGGCAGCACGATCACGGCCATGCCCGCATAGCTGCAGACGGTGGCCAGCGATTGCTGGGTGCTCAGCTTGTGCTTCAACACCAGCGCTGCGCCCGGCACCACCCAGATCGAGGTGGCATAGGCGATCAGCGAAGCGCGGCCCGGCATGACGAAGTGCAGCGCGCCGGTCACCAGGGCCGTGAACAGGCCCATCTGCAGCACGCCCACCCCGGCCACCACCGGCCACTCCTGGCGGGTGGGCAGGCGCAGCTTGCCGAGGGCTGCGGCGATGATGAAACTGAGGATGGCCGCCGACAGGAAACGGCTGGCCGCAAACCACAGCGGCGGGATGAACTGGCTGCCGAACTTCATCACCGGCCAGTTGCCGCCCCAGATGCAGATCGCCACCACCACGCACACCAGGAACAGCCGGCTCATCGGCTGCGGCCGGGAGGAAGCGGGGCTGGCGGATCGGGCGGGTGCGGCAATGGCGGTGGACATCAGGGGCTCCAGAGGGGACACGGCGCGTTGCAGCAGGCATGCTGCAGCGCATCCAAACGGCTCCCATGGTAGAGAAGAGGCGGCCAATAGTGCTGCCGTATTTGATGGCAGGAAACGCTCTTGGCAGCACTTCCTGCTGCCAAATCGCATTTTTGAAAATTATTTATCCGCGATAACGCATTTGGTGCAGCATGCACCACTGCGGGCCGGCGAGCGCCCCATGTAAAAAGGGCGGCCTGCCGTCCCGCAGCAACCGCCCCGCTTTTGGTCGATGTGAAAGAAAAAGCGGCCAGGCGGCCGCCCAGCCTCAGCGCACGGCCAAGCCCCCCTGCCCCTGTCGATCCAGGGTGAAGACGCCGACCAGATTGACCAGCTTGTCGGCCTGCTCCTGCAGCGACTGCGCGGCGGCGGCGGCCTGTTCCACCAGGGCGGCATTCTGCTGGGTGGTTTCATCCATCTGGGTGATGGCTTCACCGACCTGTTCGATGCCGGCGCTCTGCTCGTGGCTGGCGGTGGCGATCTCGCTGACGACCGTGGAGACGCCCTGGATGCTGGCCACCACTTCCTGCATGGTCTCCCCGGCCTGCTGCACCAGGTGGGTACCGGCATCGACCTTGCCGACCGAGTCATCGATCAGCTGCTTGATCTCCTTGGCAGCTGCGGCCGAACGCTGGGCCAGCGAGCGCACTTCGGAAGCGACGACGGCAAAGCCGCGCCCCTGCTCACCGGCGCGCGCCGCTTCCACGGCGGCATTCAGGGCCAGGATATTGGTCTGGAAGGCGATGCCGTCGATGACGCTGATGATGTCCACGATCTTGCGTGAGGAGGCATTGATGGAGGCCATGGTCTGCACCACCTGCCCCACCACTTCGCCGCCCTGGATCGCCACCTTGGCAGCCCCCGAGGCCAGCTCGTTGGCGTGCTGGGCATTGGCGGCGTTCTGCTTGACGGTGGAGGTCAGTTCTTCCATCGCGGAGGCGGTCTCCTCCAACGAACCGGCCTGCTGCTCGGTGCGGTTGGAGAGGTCCATGTTGCCGTTGGCGATTTCATCGACCGAGGTCTTGATGGAGGTGGTCGCGCCCTGGATGCCCTGCACGGTATCGACCAGGCGGTCACGCGTGTAGGCCACGGCCGCCACCAGGCTGTGCTGGTCGCCGCCGCTGGTGCGGATGGTGCCGGTGAGGTCGCCGCCGGCGATCTTGCGGGCCATCTCGGCGGCTTCGGCGGGCTCGCCGCCGATGGAGCGGAAGATGTTGCGCGAGACCAGTCCGGCGATGATGGACAGCAGCACGCCCAAGGCCACCAGTACCACTACGGCCTGTACCAGGGCGCGGCGGAAGTCGGCCTCGATGTCATCGGAATAGACGCTGCAGATCAGGTCCCAATTCCAGGGCTTGAAACGCTTGACGAAGCCCATCTTGGGACTCGGCTTGTCGCTGCCGGGGCGCGGCCACCAGTATTCGAGGAAACCCTTGCCGGCCGGCGAGGCACCGGCTGCGGCGATCATCTTGTAGAGCTCGTTGCCCTTGGCATCCTTGAAGGAGAGCATGTTGCGGCCATCGAGCTTGGTGTTGATGGGATGCATGACGATGGTGGAGTCCGCACCCACCAGGGTGGCGTAGCCGTCACCGGTATAGCGCTGGTCGCGCACGCGGGCGATGGCGCCCTGCTGCGCCTCGGCGCGGGAGAGCTTGCCGTCGGCCTCCAGCTTGGCGAAGCCGGCCACGGTGGTATAGGCCATTTCGGTCACGTCCTCCAGGCCGCGCTGGCGTTCGGCGATCTGCAGGTCACGGGTCTGGTATGCGTGCCAGACGGAGAGGAACAGCAAGGCTATCCAGGAAAACACCAGGGGTAGCCAGAGTTTTTTCTTCAGCGAGAGTCGATTCATCATGGGCGTGGAGGCGTGGTCGTTGTCGGAAATGTCGAACGGAACGTCATTGGCGGGAATGACACGACCACGCGGCCCCAGCTTGCCGCCAGGCAATGCATGGCGATCCTCCCCCCATGCACATTACGGCTTGCAACACGCGCGCTAAAGGCCAAACTGACAATTAATCGATAAATTATTTATAAATTCCTGTTAGTCAGGAATCTGCACCTTGGGCCGGGCCGGATCCGGCAAGCCGCAGGGGAGGAATTGCCCGCGCCCCGGTGTGCCCAGTACCTCACCATCGCGCCAGACAATCTCGCCGCGTGAGAGCGTGAGCACCGGCCAGCCCGTCAGCTGCATGCCTTCATAGGGGGTGTAGTCGACGTCGTGATGCAGCATGCTGTTGCTGACCGTGACCTGGCGATGCGGATCCCAGACGGCGATGTCGGCATCGCCGCCGATGGCAATGGTGCCCTTGCGCGGATAAAGGCCATACATCTTGGCCGGGTCGGTGGCGGTCAGGGCCACGAAGCGGTTGAGATCGATGCGGCCCTTGCCCACGCCTTCGGAGAACAGGATGGGCATGCGCGTCTCCAGTCCCGGCGTGCCATTGGGGATGTAACGGAACGGCACCTCCTTGCCGCCCGGCTTCTTGCCTTGCGGATCTTCATAGCGGAAGGGCGCATGGTCCGAAGAGAACACCGTGAACAGGCCGCTGGCCAGGCCATCCCAGACATATTGCTGGTTGGCCTTGTCGCGCGGCGGCGGGCTGCAGACGCACTTGGCACCGTGGTAGCCGTCATCGAGGTGATCCGCCGTCAGCACCAGGTATTGCGGGCAGGTCTCGGCGTGGATGCGCAGGCCGTGGCCGTGCGCCCAGCGGATCTGTTCGATGGCCTCGCGGCCGGAGACATGCACGATCAGGATGGGCACATCCACCAGCTCCGAGAGCGCAATGGCGCGATGGGTGGCTTCGCGCTCGACCATCATCGGGCGCGAGTGGGCGTGATATTTGGGCGCGGTCAGGCCGGCCTCTTCCAGCTGCTCGGTGAGCCAGCCGATGCAGTCGGCATTTTCCGCGTGTACCATGACCAGCGCCCCTTCCCTGCGGGCCAGCGCCAGCAGGTCGAGGATCTGGCGGTCATTGAGCTTGAGATCGTCATAGGTCATGTAGATCTTGAAGGAGGTATAGCCCTCGCGCACCAGTTGCGGCAGTTCGTTCTTGAGCACCTCTTCGCTGGGGTCGCTGACGATCATGTGGAAGGCATAGTCGATCACCGCCTTGCCCTCGGCGCGGCGATGATAATCCTCCACGGCCGCGCGCAGCGAGCCGCCCTTGGCCTGGGCCGCAAACGGGATCACCGTGGTGGTGCCGCCGCAGGCGGCCGAGATGGTGCCGCTGCGGAAATCGTCGGCCATGCGCAGGCCCTCTTCCATCGGCTGGTCCAGGTGGCAATGCGCATCCACGCCGCCGGGCAGCACCAGCTTGCCGCTGGCATCGATCTCCTCGCGGCCGGGCGGCAGGCCCCGTCCCAGCATGGCGACCTTGCCGTCCTTGATGCCGACGTCGCATTGCATGATGTCGGAGGCCGTTGCAACAGTGCCGTTGCGGATCACCAGGTCAAAGCTGTCCATCCGTATTCCTTTCGAACAAGCGTGTATCACCCCGCGCCGCCGGCATGCGCCGGGGCGTGAGACTGAAGATGAAAATGGAAGAGGCCGCCGCTGCGGCCGGTGCCCGCGCCAGCGTGAGCGTTAGCGCACGTCGCGGAACAGGCTGCCCCAGCCGCGAATGCGCGAGGGATCGGCCCCGGCCTGCTGCAGCGATTTCCACACCACGGTGGAGATGGTGTCGTAGATCGGGATGCCGACCTCGCGCTCCAGTTCTTCCACCAGCGGCGCACCGCGCAGATTGGTGCAGAAGATGGTGATGGCCTGCGGCTTGTCTTTGGCCACCTCATGCACCATGGCGCGCAGCTCTTGCGCGCCTACTTCGGAGAAGGAGAAATTGTCCTGCTTGCGCAGGTGGCGTTCGGACACGCACTCCAGGCCCGAGGCCGCATAGTTCTTGATGATGGCGGCCTGCACGTCGTCCAGGTAAGGCGTGACCAGCCCGAAGCGCTTCACCCCGGTGAGATCGAAGATCTCGTTCAGGGCCAGCACCGAGGTGCAGGCCGGGATGCCGGTGGCTTCGGTGATGCGGCGGCACAGGCGCTCATCGGCATCGAAACCCAGCCAGCCCGAGGACGTCCCATTCCATGCGATGCTGCCAACCTTGGCATGCGAGAGCAGTTCGGCGGCGCGCAGGATTTCGCTGTCATCGAACTGCGCCAGCGCCTGGTTGGACAGCGCGATCTCGGTCACGCGGAAGCGGCCAAAGTGGGCGCTGGCTTCCGGGATATCGGCCAGCATGGCGGTGGTGACCGGCTCCAGCGTGGTGTTGGAGGACGGCGTGAGCATGCCGAGCAGGGTGCGTGGGATCATCTTGTTTCCTTTCAGGCTGCCAGCAGTGCAGCGTCGGCATGGGCCAGCGCCGATTCCTCGCGGATCAGGCTCAGCACGTGGCGTTTGTACTGGTTGAATTCGGGCGTGGTGGTATCGCGCGGACGCGGCAGATCGATGTCGATCAGCTCGCGCATGCGACCCGGACGATGCGTCATCACCGCCACCTTGGTGGCCAGGATCAGGGCTTCGTCCACGCTATGGGTAACGAAGACGATGGTGCCCTCATAGCGCTGCCACAGGGCCACCAGTTCTTCCTGCATCTCCATCTTGGTCTGCGCATCGAGGGCGGCGAAGGGTTCGTCCATCAGGATCACCGAGGGGTTCTGCAACAGCGCGCGGGCAATGCCGACACGCTGCGCCATGCCGCCCGAGAGTTCGCTCGGATAGTGGTTCTCGAAGCCCTTGAGCTTGACCGTCTCGATGAAGGGCTGGGCTGCCGCGCGCCGCTCGGCCGCACTCTTGCCCTGCAGCTTGAGCGAGAAGGCGACGTTGTCCCACACCGGCAGCCAGGGCATGAGGTTGGCCTGCTGGAACACCATGCCGCGATCCGCGCCGGGGCCGGTGATGGGCTTGCCGGCCACCGTGACCACGCCGCTGGTCGGGAATTCAAAACCGGCGATCATGTTCAGCAGCGTGGACTTGCCGCAACCGGAGGGGCCGAGCAGGCAGAGGAATTCCTTCTTCTCCAGACGCAGGCTCACGTGGTCGATGGCCAGCATGTCGGTGCCGCGCTTGCGGTCCTTGAAGACCTTGACGATATCGTTCAATTCGATGAATGCCATGATGCGATGTCCTTGATGGTTGAATGCGTGCTCAGGCCTTGCCCTGCACGGTGGCCACGTGCTGCCAGCGCAGCATGGAATGCATGATCTGCTTGAGGATCCAGTCGGCCAGGAAACCCAGCAGGCCGATGCTGATCATGGCCGCGATCACCAGGTCATAGCGCAGGAAGTAATACGAATCCCACAGCGCATAGCCGAGCCCGCTCTTGACGGCCACCATCTCGGCGGTGACGGTGAGCATCCAGGCGCTGCCGATGCCGATGCGCAGGCCCGCAAAGATGCTGGGCATGGCCGCCGGCAGGATCACGAAACGCAGCAACTGGCTCTGCTTTGCACCGGCCATGGCGGCCGCGCGCAGCAGATTGCGGTCGGCGGTTTTGACGCCGTGGACGGTATTCATCAGGATCGGGAAGAAGGCCCCCAGGAACACCAGGAAGATGGCCGGCTTGTTGGCGATGCCGAACCAGATGATGGCCAGCGGAATCCACGACACCGGCGGAATCGGCCGCAGCATCTGCACCGTCGGTTCGATGGTGCGCTCGACCCAGCGCCACCAGCCGATGGCCACGCCCAGGGCGATGCCCGAGAGCGCCGCGATGAGGTAGCCGGCGGTCACGCGCAGGCAGCTGGCCATGGCGTCGTAGATCCATTTGCCGCTGCTGTCCTGGGCCGCTTCATTGATGCCGAAGATCCAGTCCATCCAGGTGGCGAACACCCGCGAAGGTGCCGGCAGCAGCGACGCCGGAATCACGCCCGAGCGGGAGAAGGCCTCCCAGAACAGCACCAGCAACAGCGGCACCGCAAAGCGCCACTTGGCTTCCGACAGGGATTGTTTCCATCCGCTCATGATGATTCCTTCAATGCTGTGGGGTGCTGGATCAATAACCCAGTTCGGTCTTGGGCTTGCCGGTCACGCTCATCAGGAAGCTGTAGTCCATGTTCTTCTCGGCCAGCGCAGACACATCGGTAGAAACGTATTTCAGATCCTTCATCATCCCGGCGATGGCCTTGGTTTGCGTGCGGTACATGCGGTAGTCGGGATAGGCATTGTTGAGGGCTTCGGTGGCGATCTTGGGATCGAGGCCGGTGCCCTTGACGATGCTGTTGATCCAGCCCTGCTTGTCCTTCTGCAGGCCATCCACCAGCCTGACCACGGCGGCCACGGTTTCCTTGACCTCGGCAGGATGCTCCTTGATGACATCCGAACGGGTGACGATCAGGTTGGTCAGACGCCCCGCCGCCTGGTCATACGGATACGCAAAATGCTTGCCAACCCCGGTCATGCGGATCTGCGATGCGAAGGGCTCGACCGAACAGATCAGTTCCACCTCGCCGCGCGACAGTGCAGCGGCGTGGTCGGAAGGGTTGGGGATGTTGACGAACTGCACGTCCTTGGACGGATCGATGCCGTGGCCGGCCAGTTCGCCGCGCATGTGCAGGTCCTGCGCATTGCCGCGCGAGGCCGCGATGCGGAAGGGCTTGCCTTCGGCCTTGTATTGCGCGATCAGCTTCTTGAGTCCGGCCCAGTCATCCGAGGCCAGCTTGCTGTCCTTGCCGACCAGCATCTCCGAACCGCCGTTGACCTGGCCCGACACGGCCACCAGGTCAAAGCCCTTGTCCAGACCGCTGACGTAGGCCAGGTAGGTGACCTGGGCGATGTCCACGCTCTTGGAGACCAGCGCAGTCAGCGCATCGCTGCCGGCGGTGAAGTTGATGCCTTCGATCTCCACGTTCTGCGCCAGCCCCGGCACCATGGCCATGGACATGCAGTGCGCACACTTGGCATAGGCCAGCTTGATCTTGGGCTTGGCCTGGGCCATGGCCGAACCGGCGCCCAAGGTACTGCAGGCCACGAGGCCGGCCAGGGCAAGCGCCTTGAAGAACAGGCCGGAGGGGGACTTGCGGACTTGCTGTTGCATGGTTTTCTCCCAGGTGGACAATCGGAACGAATTATTTTGTGACAATCCTTTTTTCTATTGCCACCGTTTATGCAAAGCCTGTGCCAGCTTGAAAAACGCCCGTCGCACGGTTTGGGAAATCGTCCCAAATCCCTTTTGCAACGGGCTTTTCCATAGAATTTTCCGACTTCAATTGCCGACGAGAAACGAGAGCGCACGCACCAAAGCAATCCAATCCAGCCAAGCCGGAGCACAAATCCGCCCCGCAAGAGTGCAACATTCATCACCCCATTTTGTGACAATCCATTTCCACAATTTTCCGCTATCATGGCGGGCAAACCCATGTCATCACAGAGACCCATGCGCCCGACTTCCGCCAGCAGCCCCCGCAAGAAAACCAGCAAGCACGAGCATCCGGACACCAGCCCCCTGCCCGGCCAGGCCTTCAGCGTGCGCCCGCTGGCCGGCGACGCCATCTATGAGCGCATCGTCGGGGCCATCATGGAACACCGCCTCACGCCGGGCACCAAGCTGGTCGAGGAGAAGCTGGCCGGCATCTTCAGCGTGAACCGTACGCGGGTGCGCGAGGTGCTGGCGCGGCTGGCGCATGAGGGCCTGATCACGACCATCCCCAATCGCGGCGCCTTCGTGGCCAGCCCGACGCCGGAAGAGGCGCGCAACATCTTTGCCGCGCGCCGCCTGCTGGAACCGGCGCTGCTGCGCCACCTGTGCGAGCACACGCGGCCCGAGCACATCGCGCTGTTGCGCGCCCACGTGGCCGAAGAAGCGCAAGCCCGCGCCAGCAATGACCGGCGCGCCATCATCCGGCTCTCGGGCGAATTCCACATCCGCATCGCCGACATGGTGGACAACCCGGTGATGAGCAAGATGATGCGCGAGCTGGCATCGCTGACCTGTCTCATCATCGTGCTGTACGATTCGCCGACGGTGCCGGCCTGCACCCACGACGACCATGGCGACATCATCGACGCCATCTCCGCCGGCCGCACCGAAGACGCCGTGGCGACCATGCTGGCGCACCTGCATCACATTGAAAGCGTGCTCGACATGTCCGCGCCGCAGGGCGAGGACGAAGATCTGGAAGCATTGCTGGGCATGGTGTAAGGCAACACACGGTGCCCATCACCAATGGAGGAGACACCATGCAAGACGCAAGCCAGGACCTGTTGCTGCGCCATGACGCGCAGGGCATCACCACCCTCACCCTGAACCGGCCGGCGCAATTCAATGCGCTCTCCGAAGCGATGCTGGAGGCCTTGCAGGCGCAGCTCGATGCACTGGCGCAGGACCCGCAGGTACGCTGCGTGATCCTGGCCGCCAACGGCCGCGCCTTCTGCGCCGGCCATGACCTGCGCGAGATGCGCGCCACGCCCGAGCAGGCGTATTACCAGCAATTGTTTGATCGTTGCAGCCGCCTGATGCAGTCCTTGCGCGCGCTGCCGGTGCCGGTCATCGCCAAGGTACAGGGACTGGCCACGGCAGCCGGCTGCCAGCTGGTGGCGGCCTGCGACCTGGCAGTGGCCAGCGAGGCTGCGCGCTTTGCGGTCTCGGGCATTAACGTCGGTTTGTTCTGTTCCACCCCGGCGGTGGCCTTGACGCGCAACCTGCCGATCAAGCGCGCCTTCGAGATGCTGGTGACCGGCAAATTCATCGATGCCGACACCGCCGCGCAATGGGGACTCATCAACCAGGCGGTGCGTGCGGATGAACTCGATGCGGCCACCGAAGCGCTGGCGCGCGAGATCTGCAGCAAGCCCGCCATCTCGATTGCGCGCGGCAAGGCCATGGTGTACCGCCAGCAGATGATGGCGCTGCCCGATGCCTATGCGCATGCAGCCGAGGTGATGGCCTGCAACATCATGGATGCGGAGGCGATGGAGGGGATACAGGCGTTTCTGGAGAAGCGGCCGCCCAACTGGGCTGGACGGGGATATTGATCAGGTCTTCATCAGATACCAGAAAACGGGCCGGTCCTGCGCGTCCACTTCGGGCAAGGGCATGGCATCCCCTTCGCGCAATTCGCATTGCCGCTGTTCCAGCCGCCTTGCGAGCCAGCGGCCCGTGCGCGGGCAAGGCTGATCCGGACAAGCGGCCAGCGCCGTGCAGCTCTGCCGGTGCTGGCGGTAGTCACCGGAAAGGCGCAAGGCTCGCAGGTCCAGCGTTGCCAGGATGCGGCGCAGATCGTCGATGGCATCGTCGTCGTAGAAGCCGTCGCGCACAAGCAGGAATTTCTTCTTGCCCAGCGGGGTCATGGCGATGGCACCGGGACGTTCTTCCACCATCTCGATCAGGCCCGCTTCCTGGGCGGCCGACAAGGCCTCGTTGACCAGGTCGATGGGGAGTCCCTGCAGCACATCGGAATCCGGCACCGCGCTCAGGCGGATGGCTTGCTCGCCGTCGTAGTCGGCCATGGCGAAGGGGAAGAGGACGGCGCGGATGAAATCGTCGGGGATGGATTCGATGTCGAGGTTCGGCGGGGTGAACATGAGGAACTTCCTTCTTGTCATCAGGGCGAGTCAAGTGAGAGGCGAGCGCTCTTTCTGCAGGTAGTCCGCGCTACTCCACAGGCATGATCTGACGAATCACTTTTCCGTCACGCACGCGCAAAAACTCCACTGGTTCCCCGACATGATTCACCTCATAGCCGAGTGGTTTTCCATCCATCACCATCGAGTACCCTGTGTCGCAGCCAAGCATATTGCGATGAATGATGTCCACCTTGGACCTGGTCAGTTTGAGAAGATAAGCCTTCTTCTCCGGATCGCCACTGGAGCAGCGCGGATAGGCGTCGCTTTGTTGCTCCGAAGGAGCGATGGTCATTAGGACGTAATGTGTCTTGCCTGATCGGATGAGACTATCGTTATCGATCTCCAGGACGAATTTCTTGCTGAGCAAGGCATTGATCTCTTCCGAAAACAGCAGCTCAAGAGGCCCATGGACCAGCAGATTAAGCAAATACACCGGCGTTAGCGGCGGCATCTCGCAGCAGTTACCACCGTCTTCATACACAAAGGCGTATTGCGGAAGCCCATCACTACGCAAGAAATGCGTTTTTCTTATTTTCGCCAATTTCTCTTCTGGTAACACGACCGCAGCACAAGCGCTCGCCACTCCCAACAAGAAGACCATCCCGAAACACACCGTCTTGAAACTGATACGCATACAAAGCTCCTGTCCCGTAGTTCTAAAATTATTGATTGAATTCCGAAGCGTCCACATCAATACTGCGCATACAGGATCGATTTGAAAATCCATGAATCAGGTTCCGAGAGGGCAGGTTCATTTTGAGTCGCCTGTCTTGCGATAGTCAGGCTCCCTGACGATGCTATCGCCACGCAACATGTATCGCACCGTTCGGCGTGTTTGCCCCTCCTCGGCAACCCGGTATCCAAGGTCAGCGCCCTCTCGGATCACCTCATAACTGGTTGCACAGCCCCCAAAGAATCGGTTGACGACCTTCAGCGTTCCCGAAGAGATGGCCAACAGATAGGCTCGATCCTCGCCAGCACCGATCATGCAGGGGACATAGCGTGGGTTGTTTTGTGCAGGTCGTGACATGGCAAGAACGATGTAGTCCGTCTGCCCCTGACTCAGGAGCGTGTCGGATTGAAGTTCCAGGCTGAACTCCCCCTTGACGAGCTTGTCGATCTCGGATGAAGAAATCAAGTTGCTCGCGGGGTCTGCGCTGATGTTGAGCAAATAGACTGGCCGCGCCGAACTACCGGTATTCGCCTCCGAACCGTCCGCATGAACCAGCACATATTTCCATGACGGATTTCCCTCTTTGGATTGCTCGCGATATTGAGAAAGGATTTTTTCACTGATCTTGGGAAGCTCTCCTGCAAAGGGAGACCACGGCAGGACCAACAAGAGAATAAAAATTTTATTTCGCAGCGATATGGTCCGCATAACAAACTCCCGAATATTTCCAAGCATGTTCTTCATCTTGTCCCGCCTTCATCTTTGAATAAGTCAATTTATCTCGGTCGTGCAGTTCACTTTCCGTTTTTCCGGAATTCGACTCCAGCGTCATATCCCATCCGATATTTCCCGTCTTCGTATCACATAGGATGCTTTTCTGACGGACCCACTTCTTCTTGTCTTGATCCCATTCGTGGTACTTTCCGCCATTCCATCGCGTGATAGTTTCCGTATCCAGCATCTCCTCTGTGTATGAAACAGGCTTTTCTTTTTCAAAATCTCTTTTTGCTGCAGCCCGCTTCTTCCGCAGCAGGGCAATCCCGGCATCGACGTTTTCTTTCCAGCTCCATATCTGCGAATAACCCGGCATCGGGTTGGTAAGCTGAACCACACCAAACCCTCTATCTCCGGCAACAATGGGTTCCAGGTCCTTGTTGATGACGTGCTTGAACCGGGACTCCTGCTGGATCAACCTCTCCATTAGTGGCTCATCGCGAGTCCGAATGTAGGCTTTGATGCGATCCGCACCGGGCTGCTTTGCCAACACCTTTACCGTTCGGATGAATTCCCTTTGACCGACCTGTACGACTACCCTCAGCGTGCCGCCAATAACAGCGCCAATTTTTCGGGCATCCCAATGTCTGTCGTCCTGTGTGAATGTTCCTGACTTGCTGAGATTCTTGACAGTTCTCCCTCTCGCCTTTTCGCTCAGGCTGCTTACCTGAGCGCTCCAGATCATCACCCATTTCCACACATAAGGTCCTGGCACATCAGTCATGAATTCAAATTCCAAGTCTGGAAATAGCGCATCCTCATTGATATAAAAAATTTCTCCAGTCGTCGGCTTGATCCATTCTCCAGCATCATCCTTGTGTACGATTACCTCGACGCCAGACCCCTCCGTCCGATTCGTCGTCCCGGCGCTCTTGGCTATCTTGCGGCTCAGCTTCCTTTTCTTCCTTTTCTTTTTCTGCATCAACGGCTGCATCATTTGTCTCCTCTTCTACCTCATGCAAAATCTCGATCTCCAGATTTTCCGGCCGATCAGTACTGAAATACGGTGTCCATCCTTGGACATCGCTCCTCCCCTCCCAGGTTCTTCCACTGCTGCTACGAGCCCGGTAGCGGACGTTCTTTAGCGGTCGTTTGAGCTCATCCACCAATCTGAAACGCTCATCAAACACCGCCATCCCCGCCCCCTCCACCTGCGGCGCCGGCATCGCATTCCCGCCTTCAAAATGCTTCACGCTCGCCCGCACCTGAAACTGCCCTCGCGTCCCCAGTTCTATCCCCTGCGCATCCAGCCGCACATAACTGCCGCCGCCATTGAGCAGGATGCGCTGATGCGCACTGAGGACGATTTCATCGGCGCTCTGGGTGATCTTCAGCTTGGCCAGCAGATGAATGCCGTCCGATAGCGCGCGCAAATCAATGTCCCCGGCCGCCGCCACCAGGCGCAGCCCGGCCTTCTGCACGAACAGCCGCAGGCTCTCGCGAACGCTGGCAAAGAAGCCGCCACCCGCACTGAGGGCAAGGTGGCGGCCAGCCGTGACCGCCGTGTCTGCGGTGCTGGCCAGATGCATATCCTGTCCGCTGCTGGCGGCAATGCCGGCCGGGCTGGCCAGCACCAGCAGCGGCGTGGCCAGTTCCGGGAAAGCCTCCTCCTCATCCGGCCCATCGTTGCCGCGCAGGGCCTGGTTCTGCGCATGCAAGGCGGCGGCTACCTGCGCCTGCTGCGCATCGGCCTCCTGCGCCGAGGCCTGCTGGGCCAGGCGCGCCAGTGCCTGTTGCTCCTGGCGGGCGCGCACCAGCCGCGCCAGGGTCTCGCCCAGGTCCTTGGCGTGGCGGCGTGCGCGGGGCCGGGCTTCGGTAGTGACCAGCATGCCGCGTCCGGCCCGCAGCACTCCCCAGGCATCGGTGCGCAATTCCCATCCCTGGCCGCGTGCCTCCTGGCGGCCTTGCTGGTCGTCGATGCGGCACAGGTGGCCCAGTGACAGCTGGCTGTGATACTGATCGCTCCTGAACTGCGCCTGCAGGCGTCCGGCCGTGTCGTCGAGAATCAGATGGTTGCTGCGGCCCAGTGCACGGTTGCCGCCATCGTCGGTGAGCTCGCGGCTGCGCAGGCCGGTCAGCGCGCGCTGTGCAGGCAGCGCCCAGGGCGGCAGATGGTCAGCGTTGTAGAGGCTACCCACAATGACGGGCCGGTCCGGGTTGCCATCCAGCCATTGCACCAGCACTTCCGCGCCAACCCGGGGCAAGGCCAGCGCGCCCAGCTGCGCGCCCGCCCAGGGACTGGCCACGCGGATCCAGGCGGAACTGCCAATGTCATGACGCCCCTCGCGATCCCAGTGGAATTGCACGCGGACCCGTGCGTATTCATCGGTCCACAGCGCCGGCTGCCCCGGCACGCCCACCACCGTAGCGGTCTGTGCGCCACGTGCAATGGGCACCTGACTGTTGTAGCCGGGACCTGGACGCCAGGGGATCTGGCGGCGCATGCAGCGGAATTCGTTGCGGTAAGGAGGCACGGCATCCTGCGCCGCCAGAGGAAAGTAATTGTTGTGGATGCGATGACGGACGCTCAGAATCAGGAACTCGTCCCGCCCCCGGGACGATGGCCCGCAAAAGCGCGGACACTCGACATGCCCCACCAGCCGGAACCAGCGCCCCGGCATCATGGTGCGACAGTTGCCCTGCCCTTCCACCTGCCGCGCACGGGCCTCGATCTCCTCGATCCGCAAGCGGCTCTGCGCATCGCCATCGTCCCTGTCACGATAGCCATGGTGGCCGGTGTAGAGATAGTGCTCGATGGACGGTGCCACGCCCTGTCGATTGAGCGTCGGCACCTCCATCCAGCGCGGTGTCGGCGACTTGAAATCGAAGCTGCCCAGCACCACGCTGCTCGCCGCCATCTCGCGCTGCGGCGACCAGCGGTCAATGGCATCGTCTTCGGCACTGCCGCCGTTCGCGTGGAAGCGCACGCTTTGTTCGCCATCGATGGCGGCTTGCTGGCAACTGTCGCTGCCCACGATCAGGGTATGGCCGCTGGCATCGTGCTCGTACCAGTAATGCCAGCCGGCGGCTTCCCAACGGCGGCTCAGGTAATTGTGATCGCTCTCCCCGTACTGGAAGGCGTCGGTCATGGTGGCATCGCCACTGCTGACCTGCCACTGCCAGCGTGCATGCAGCGGGTAGTCGGCGAAGATGTCGGCGGTCTGCTGATGCAGGGTCTTGTCATGGAAAAGATGGTGATCGCGCCGCCAGGAGAGCAGTCTGAACCAGGGCCCCAGCTGCGCTTCGTAGACCACCACCGCTCCATCGGCGCGTTGCCGGGAGAACGCGAACACGTACCCGGAAAAGTAACGCAGGTGACCATCTTCCCGCACCAGCTCGATCACCAGCAGCTTGCCCAACATGGACTTGAGGGGCAGGTGCGCATCATCGGTGAGCAGTTCCACGACAAAGGAAAAGTCACGCGAGAGCGACTCCTCGGCATCGAGCCGCTGCACCAGCAAGGGCGCATCCGGGCCATCGCCATGGGGAAAGCGCAGGCGCATGAAACGCCGATGCTGCGGCTCGGCCACCCATTGCCGGAAGGCCTCGGCCGTGGGCGGAATCGATGTCCGGATTGATGTCGGGGGTGCGTCCATACAAGCTCCTGCCAGAACAGCGCAAGCGGCATGCAAGCGCAAGGGCAGGAATATGCGACCGATCAGTCGTGAAAAGATCAGTCGCCGGGACAAATCAGGAAAACTTAGAAATTCCTTCGGACGCACAACAAAAAATTTCGAGGCAGCGCGCCCGTGTTTTGATGTATGGCAAAAGAGCGGAGTACTTCGATGCAAGTGATTACCGGCGCTCAGGAATGACGCTCCTCCTTTACGCGACGTTTACAGTCCGGCAGCAAAGTTTTACCCGGATTAAACGCATCAAAATCTAAGCTTGCGGCTCTTCAACCACGGAGCCACCAGCATCATGAACCGCCACACACAACAACACATCCAGGATCCCGCACAGCAAGACATGGCACCGCTGGGCCAGCGTCGCCTGCGCCATGCGCAACTGGCCGGTCTGGCTACCCTGGCCGCTGCCGGCGCGCTTCTGGCCATCGCCGTGATCGCTCCGGCCCAGGCGCAGGAAGCCGCACCCACCACCCCGGAGGCCAACGCCTCCCCGCTGCACCTGGCCGGCAACATCGGCATCGTCAGCCAGTACGTCTTCCGCGGCACCACCCAGACCAACCAGAAACCGGCCCTGCAAGGCGGCTTCGATCTGACCCATGACAATGGCCTGTATGCCGGTGTCTGGATGTCCAACATCAGCTGGATCTCGGATACCAACCCGGCCGCCTCCGCCAGCCTCGAAGCCGATCTCTACGGCGGCTGGAAACCAGCACTCACCGACTGGCTCACCGGCGACATCGGCGTGCTGCACTACGCCTATCCCGGCAGCTATCCGGCCGGCATGACCAAACCCGATACCACCGAGGTCTACCTCGGCGTGGATGCCAAGTGGATCGCCTTCAAGTATTCGTACAGCACCGGCAATACCTTCGGCAATGCCGATACGCGCGGCAGTACCTATGCCGACCTGTCCGTGACGCATGAACTCTTTGCCGGCATCACCGGACTGGCCCACATCGGCCGCCAGCGCTATACCGGCGCCAATGCTTCCAACCTCTCCTACACCGACTGGAAGTTGGGGCTCACGCGCGACTTCTCCGGCTACGTGCTGGGGCTGGCCTGGACCGGCAGCAATGCGCCCGACGCCGGCTACACGCTGCGTGGCAAGAACATCGGCAGCAACCAGTGGATCGCTTCGGTCAACAAGAGCTTCTGAGCCCTGTCCGTCTTCTGACAAGAGAACATCACAAGGAGGTGCATCATCATGCGTAGCCGTCTGCACTGGAAACGTGGCGAGGATCGCCTCCACCCGCTCTCGCCGCGCCATCTGTTCCTGCGTACCGCCCAGCGCCGGCGCTATCGCTGCGTGCTGGTGGCGCTGCTGATCTTCGTGCTCTGCGCCAGCATCGCGCCGCTCACCCAGGCCGTTGCGCCCTACCGCGCACCGGAAGACTACGGCCCCTCGCCGCAGGCCCTGCAGCATCGCGAGGAGTGCCGACGCCAGATCAGCGACTTCATGCCCGGCAAGATTGAGAGCGAGGAATTCGTGGCCCGCACCGACCACGAATACTTCCGCTACGTGGTGCGCCATGCTCTGCGGGAAGTTCTCTTCATCTGCGATGCGCGCACCGGCCAGATCCGCCGCCAGATCGATATCTGGGGGGATCTTTAGGTTCATATCGCGCTAGAACCGCCGTCTGGCGGGCATTCCCGTCTGGGCACACAGCCGGGCTGGACAATCGGGCGGGCTGACGGCAAGATGCGGCATCCTTATCCTTGCCCCTACTGACCGACCTGCCCATGCAAGCCGACTACGCCACCATCCTGCAGTGGATCTACCTGTTCAATTCCCTGGCCCTGGCCCAGCTGGCCCTGAAGCAACTGGGCCGACGCCGCAAGGCGCGCGCGCTGGAACAACGCTTCCGCGCCGCCCAGACCGCCGAATGGCGCAACACCGCACCTGAGTTCATGAACGCGCGGCTCGGCACCCCGCATGCCCAGGAGACGCGCGAAGACGGCACCCTGCTCTATCGCTGGCGTGGTGAATGGCACTGGCTGGAAGCGCTCTATCGCGAAGGCCGCTGCGAGAGCGTGGAGGTCTCCGATCATCTGGAAGAAAGCTTCCCGACCGTCAATACCTATTTCAACTGCGCCGTGCTGGCCGCCCTGGTCTGCGCCTGGAAATTCTCGGGACTGGCCGATGCACCGGAGCTGCCGGTGGCCGCTGCCGGCAAGCAATACCTGGCCAACTTCATCGTCTTTCTGGCCGGAGCCTGGCTGCTCTCGTTCGTGCTCAAGCGCCAGCGTCTGCTGCTCAATCTGGGCTGCATCGTGATGGTGGTGCTGGCCCTGCCGCTGCTGAACTGGCCCTGAGGCCGGTTCACTTCAGTTTCATTCGGCCACCACATCGGCCACCCGATAACCCACGCCGATTTCGGTGAGGATGTGCACCGGCTGGGCCGCATCGCGCTCCAGTTTCTGGCGCAGGCGCTGCATGTAGATGCGCAGGTAGTGGCCATCCTCCGCATGCGAAGGACCCCATCCGGCCACGAGCAATTGCCGGTGCGTGATGACGCGCCCGGCATCGCGCAGCAGGGTGGCCAGCAGACGATATTCGATCTGCGTCAGGTGCAGCGCCTCGCCGTTGCGGCTCACGCTGCGGGCCGGCAGGTCCACCACCACATCCCCAAGACGATAGCGGCCGCTGGACTGCCCTGCGCCTGACGCCCGCGCATGGCGGCGCAATTGCGCGCGCATGCGGGCCAGCAGCTCGGGCATGCCGAAGGGCTTGACCAGGTAGTCGTCGGCGCCGGCATCGAGCGCTTCCACCTTCTCGGACTCCTGCGTGCGGGCCGAGAGGATCACGATGGGCACGCTGCTCCAGTTGCGGATCTCGCTGATGACCTGCTTGCCGTCGCCATCGGGCAGACCGAGGTCGAGGATGATGAGGTCAGGCTTGCGGGTCCCCGCTTCGGTGACGCCTTCGCGTGCGCTCTTGGCTTCGTGGACGATGAAGCCCTCCTGTTCGAGCGCACTCCTGACCAGTTTGCGGATGTGCGGATCATCTTCGATGAAGACGATGTTGCCTGCGTGTTCTTGCATGGGGTGTCCTTATTCCTCCGGCAGGGCGGGTTGCGTTTCCACCGGCAGCATGAAGCAGACGGTCGCACCCTGCCCGGCTTCCTGCGGCGCGATCCAGATGCGGCCCTGATGCGCCTCGATGATGGCACGGCAGATCGCCAGGCCCAGGCCGACGCCGGGGGTGGACGATTCATTGTCGCCGCGCGTGAATTTTTCAAAGGCGTGCTGCGTCATGGCCGGCGGAAAGCCGCGCCCGTGATCGCTCACGCAGACCTTGACCTGGGGCTGGCCATCGCTGTCTTCCACGTGCGCACTGATGGCGATGGGGCTGCCGGCAGGCGAATACTTGATGGCATTTTCCACCAGGTTGGCCAGCACCCGTTCCAGCAATACCGCATCGACGCGCAAGAGCGGCAGGTCCGGCGCGATGCGCGTGTCCACCTGGCGCCCTTCCAATGCTTTGGAGAGCAGGCGCAGGGCCGAGCCGGTCAATTCTTCCAGCGCATTCCATTGGCGATTCAAGGTCACCACGCCTGCCTGCAGGCGCGCCATGTCCAGCAGGTTGTTCATCAGCCCGACCATCTTCTGCGACTGTTCGCTGATGGTGCGCGCCATGGCGCGAGCATCCTCGTCCAGGCGCTCGTTGGCAGCCAGCACGTCGGCGCTGCCCACCAGCGAGGTCAGCGGCGTGCGCAGGTCATGCGAGATGGCCGAGAGCAGCGAATTGCGCAGGCGTTCCGATTCCATGGTCACCAGCGCATCCTGGGCCACCTCGGCATAGTGCAGGCGCTCGATGGCCATGGCGATCTGCGAGCAGAAAATTTCCAGCATCTGGCGATTCTCGGGCAGGGCCAGTTGCGCGGCAGCCAGCTGGCGCTCCTCTTCACTGGCACCTTCGATGGCAAAGGCCAGCACGCCACGCGTGCGCATGGTGGCCGTCAGCGGCAGGTACAGCGCCGCTGCGGAGGGCAAGGTGGCCGTGCCCTTGCCGGCGGCCTGGCCGTTGTCGTAGACCCATTGCGCCACGCCCGCGTCCACGCTTTTGAGGACGTGCGGACCGCCGCTGTCCTGCTCGGGCTCGGCCAGGCGCAGCTGGTCGGCGCTGTCGGGCAGGAAGAAGGCGATGCGCGCCCCGAACACGGCGGCCAGATGACGGCGGCCGATTTCCAGGATCTGGTCGAGCGTCAGCAGCGCCGACAATTCCTTGCCCAGCATGTAGAGATTGGCGGCGCGTCCTTCACGCTGCATGGCCACGCTGGCCTGGCGGCGCAGGCGCGCGGTGAGCGAGCTGATGAACAGCGACACCGCCAGCATCACGGCCAGTGTCAGCAGGTACTGCGCGTCCGACACCGTGATGGAAAAACGCGGATCGACGAAGAAGAAATCGAAGGACAGCACCGACAGCACCGATACCAGCGCCGAAGCCGCGCGGCCATAGCGCATCGCCACCAGCATCACACCGACGAGGTACAGCATGATGACGTTGGCCGGATGCAGCTTGCCATCGAGCACGAAGGCCAGCGTCGTGGTGGCCATGCAACTGGCCACCGCCCACAGCGTGCCACGCGTGCGGCGCCGGCGCGTGAGCAGGGCTTCGGCGGCGCTGGCGGCACTGTCGGTGCGGGTCTGTTCCTGCGGCACCCGGGTGCGGCTGCGGGCGATGGTGTAGAGGTCGATCTCGCCACCGCTACGCGCGATGCGCTGGGCCAGAGTGCCGCGCGGCCAGCGCAGCAAGTGGCGCAGGCCGCCCTCTTCCTGGCCGATCACCAGCTTGCCGGCATTGCGGCTGCGGGCGAATTGCAGCAACGCGGCGGACAATTCCTCACCGCTGATGCTGGCCGTTTCCGCGCCCAGGGATTGCGCCAGTTTCAGATAAGAGACCACGCGTTCGCGCGCCTCCATCGCCTGGCGCTGGCCCGGCAGATCCACGTGGACTGCCAGCCATTCGGCCTGCAGCTTGGCGGCCAGGCGGGCCGCTTCGCGGATCAGGCGTTCCTCGCCGGCACCGCTGCCGACCGCCACCACGATGCGCTCGCGCGCCTGCCACAGCTGGGCGATGGAGCGGTCAGCGCGGTACTGGCGCATGTCGGCATCGACGCGGTCGGCCGTCCGGCGCAAGGCAATCTCGCGCAACGCGATCAGGTTGCCCTTGCGGAAGAAATTGCGCCCGGCCTTCTCGGCCTGCTGCGGCAGGTAGACCTTGCCCTGCTGCAGGCGAGCCAGCAATTCATCGGGCGGAATATCCACCAGCATGACATCGTCGGCTTCATCGAAGACATGGTCGGGCACCGTCTCGAAGACGCGGATACCGGTGATCTGGCCGACCACGTCGTTGAGACTTTCGATGTGCTGCACGTTGAGGGTGGTGTAGACATCGATGCCGGCGCGCAGCAGTTCGTCGATGTCCTGCCAGCGCTTGGCATGGCGCGAGCCGGGTACGTTGGAGTGCGCCAGTTCGTCGACCAGGATCACGCCGGGCTTGCGCTCCAGTGCGGCATCCAGGTCGAACTCGGGCAGCTGGCGATCGCGGTAGGGCACCATGCGCATGGGCAGGCGCGTGAGGCCGGCAAGCTGGGCCTCGGTCTCGGCGCGGCCATGGGTCTCGACCACGCCGGCGATCACGTCCGTGCCTTGCGCGACCAGCGCCTGGGCGGCTTCCAGCATGGCGAAGGTCTTGCCGACACCGGCCGAGAAGCCGAAGAAGATCTTCAGGCGGCCGCGCGCCTGGCGCTCTTCGTCGCGCATCACGCGTTCCAGCAGGTCGTCGGGATCGGGGCGGGCGTTCATATCGGGCGTTCAGGGTTGCTGCATTGTAGTGGCAAAAAGCCGGTGGCACGCGGGTTGCGTGCCACCGGCCATCCTGCAGACAGCGAAGGACTTACTTGGCCGCTTCCGTCTTGGGCAAGGGCGCCGCCGCATCCAGCGCCAGGTTCAGCTTGAGCACATTGACGCGCGGTTCACCGAACAAGCCCCATTGCGGTGCCTCGCTGTTGACGCGCACCAGGGCACGTACCTGGGCCACCGTCAGGCCACGGGCACGGGCCACACGGCCGGCCTGGTACTCGGCCGCAGCCGGGCTGATGTGCGGATCCAGGCCACTGGCCGAGGCCGTCAGCAGGTCGATGGGGATGGCTCCCTTGTTGTCGGGATCGGCTTCCTGCAAGGCCTTGGCGCGGTCTTCAGCGGCCTGCTTCAGGGCCGGATTGGTCGGGCCCAGATTGCTGCCGCCGGAGGCCATGCCATTGTTGGGGAAGGTACCAGCGGCCGAGGGGCGGCCCCAGAAATAAGCCGGACTGGTGAAGTTCTGGCCGATCAGCTCCGAGCCGACCACCTGGCCCTGGCGTTCGATCAGGCTGCCATTGGCCTGCTGCGGGAAGAACGCTTGCGCCAGACCGGTCACCAGCAGCGGATACAGGCCGCCCAGCAACACGCCCAACAGGATGAAAAGCGTGATGGCCGGACGCAGCGGATGGGGAGTCGAGGTTTTCATGTGACTTTCCTTGAGAGTCGTAATCGGGTTCAGACCAGACCGAAGGCGGTCAGCAGCAGGTCGATCAGCTTGATGCCCACGAACGGCACCAGCAGGCCACCCACGCCATAGATCAGCAGGTTGCGGCGCAGGAGCACGGCCGCACCCAGCGCGCGATAGCGCACGCCGCGCAGGGCCAGCGGGATCAGTCCCACGATCACCAGCGCATTGAAGATCACCGCCGACATGATGGCCGAATCGGGACTGGTCAGGCGCATCACGTTGAGCGCGCCCAGCTGCGGATAGTTGGCCACGAACATGGCCGGGATGATGGCGAAGTACTTGGCTACGTCATTGGCGATGCTGAAGGTGGTGAGACTGCCGCGCGTCATCAGCATCTGCTTGCCGATCTCGACGATCTCGATCAGCTTGGTCGGATTGGAATCGAGGTCGACCATGTTGCCGGCCTCCTTGGCCGCCTGGGTGCCGCTGTTCATGGCCACGGCCACGTCGGCCTGGGCCAGCGCCGGGGCGTCGTTGGTGCCGTCGCCGGTCATGGCCACCAGCTTGCCTTCGGCCTGGTGCTGGCGAATCAGGGCCAGCTTCTGTTCCGGCGTGGCTTCGGCGAGGAAGTCATCGACCCCGGCTTCAGCGGCGATGGCCGCGGCGGTCAGGCGGTTGTCGCCGGTGATCATGATGGTCTTGATGCCCATGCGGCGCAGTTCGCCGAAGCGTTCCTTGATGCCGCCCTTGACGATGTCTTTCAGCTCCACCGTACCGAGGATGCGGATCGGTGCGCCCTGGTTGATGACGGCCGCCTCGTTGTTCCATTCGATCACCACCAGCGGTGTGCCGCCACGGCGGGCGATGGCTTCCACATCGCTTTCCACCTGGGCCGGCAGGCGCTGGTCGGCCGAGCGCACCAGCTTGCGGATGGCGTCGGCAGCGCCCTTGCGGATGCGGCGGTTGCCGATGTCGATGCCGGAGACACGGGTCTGGGCCGAGAACGGAATGAATTCCGCGCCCAGGTTGGCCATCTCGCGTTCGCGCAGGTTGAATCGGTTCTTGGCCAGCACCACGATGCTGCGGCCTTCCGGCGTTTCATCGGCCAGCGAGGCCAGTTGGGCGACATCGGCCAGTTCGCGCTCGGCCACGCCCGGTGCCGGCATGAAGGCGGCGGCCTGGCGGTTGCCGAGCGTGATGGTGCCGGTCTTGTCCAGCAGCAGCACGTCGACGTCACCGGCGGCTTCCACCGCGCGGCCGGAGGTGGCGATCACGTTGGCCTGCATCATGCGGCTCATGCCGGCCACGCCGATGGCCGAGAGCAGGCCGCCGATGGTGGTCGGGATCAGGCACACCAGCAGGGCGATCAGCGCCGTCACCGTGACCGGCGAGCCAGCACCGGCGGCAGTGACCGAGAAGATCGAGAACGGCAGCAAGGTCACCGTCACCAGCAGGAACACCAGCGTCAGTGCCACCAGCAGCAGGGTCAGCGCCAGTTCGTTGGGAGTCTTCTGACGACGTGCGCCTTCGACCATGGCGATCATGCGGTCCAGGAAGGCTTCTCCCGGATTGACCGAGACGCGTACCACGATCCAGTCCGACAGCACGCGCGTGCCGCCGGTGACGGCCGAGAAGTCGCCGCCGGATTCGCGGATCACCGGGGCCGATTCACCGGTGATGGCGCTCTCGTCGACAGTGGCCACGCCTTCGATGACGTCGCCATCGGCGGGTACCGTATCGCCCGCTTCGATGAGCACCAGGTCACCCTTGCGCAGGCTGCCGCCTTCGACCACTTCGCACTTGGCGGCGGCAGCGGCGACGCCACCGCGTGTCTGGTCGCTGCTGCGCAGCTTCTTGGCCATCACGCTCTTCTTGACGCCACGCAGGGCGGCGGCTTGCGCCTTGCTGCGGCCTTCGGCCAGGGCTTCGGCGAAGTTGGCGAAGAGCACCGTGAACCACAGCCAGGCAGCGACGGCGAAGATGAATCCAGCCGGGGCTTCACCCTTGCCGGTGATGGCCTGGATGAACAGCAGCGTGGTCAGGATGCTGCCGAGGTAGACCACGAACATCACCGGATTGCGCCATTGCACGCGCGGCGACAGCTTGCGGAAGGAATCGGCCAGGGCCGGCTTGACGATCTTGGGATCGAACATCCAGCGCGCAGTCTGCGCGGCGGAAGGAATGGCATCGGCCGGCACGGCTTGGGTGCTGCTGGCCGGAGTATTGCTGGAAGGGGTAGTCATAAGGGTATCCGTTGCGGGTTGCTCCACCGGGCGCAGTGCCCGGCGGAATCCATCCAATCATTTACATCGCCATCATCTGCAGGTGCTCGACCACCGGTCCCAGCGCCAGCGCCGGCACATAGGTCAGGGCACCGACCAGGATCACCGCGCCGATCAGCAGCGCCACGAACAGCGGGCCATGCGTGGGCAGGGTGCCGGAGGTGGCGGCCAGGCGCTTCTTGCCGGCCAGCGAACCGGCCATGGCCAGCACCGGCACGATGATGCCGAAGCGGCCCAGCCAGGTGCAGATGCCGGTGGTGATGTTGTAGTACGGCGTGTTGGCCGAGAGCCCGGCGAAGGCGCTGCCGTTGTTGTTGGCGGCCGAGCTGAATGCGTAAAGGATTTCCGAAAATCCGTGCGCACCGGGGTTGGCGATACCGGCCAGGCCTGCCTCCACCATCACCGACAGGGCCGTGAAGATCAGCACCAGCGCCGGGGTCATGAGGATGGCGATGGACATCATCTTCATGTCGAACACGCCGATCTTCTTGCCCAGGTATTCAGGCGTACGGCCGATCATCAGGCCCGCGATGAACACCGCCAGCACCGCAAAGATCAGCATGCCGTACAGGCCCGAGCCGACCCCGCCGAACACCACTTCACCCAGCTGCATCTGCAGCATCGGCACCAGTCCGCCCAGCGGCGAGAGCGAGTCATGCATGGCATTGACCGCACCGCAGGACGCGGCCGTGGTGATGGAGGCGAACAGCGCCGAGGCCGGGATGCCGAAGCGGGTCTCCTTGCCTTCCATCATGCCGGTGCCGGAAGCGTGCAGCGAAGCGAGCATGGGATTGGGTTGCGACTCGGCGTACATCAGCACCAGCGTCAACACCACGAACAGGATCGTCATCGAGGCGAGGATGGCCCAGCCCTGGCGACGGTCGCCGACCAGCACACCGAAGCTGGTGCACAGTGCTGCCGGGATGATGAGGATGGCCAGCATCTGCAGGAAGTTGGTCAGCGGCGTCGGGTTCTCATACGGGTGCGCCGAGTTGGCGTTGAAGAAGCCACCACCGTTGGTACCGATCATCTTGATGGCTTCCTGCGATGCCACCGGGCCCATGGGCAAGGTCTGCTTGTCGGTGCTTTGCGCTTCAGTCACCGGTTCGCCCTTGGCATCTTTCAGGGGCTGGCCTGCGGCGTCCAGCTTGGGCACGGTGTAGTTGGTCACTTCCAGCGTCTTCACGTCCTGATACGCACGGAAGTTCTGGATGCTGCCCTGCTGCACCAGTACCAGCGCGAACACCACCGACAGCGGCAGCAGCACGTACAGCGTGCTGCGGGTCATGTCGACCCAGAAGTTGCCGATGCCCTTGCTGCTGTGGCGGGCGAAGCCACGGATCAGGGCGAAGGCGATGGCGATCCCGGTGGCGGCCGACAGGAAGTTCTGCACGGCCAGTGCGGCCATCTGGGTCAGGTAGCTCATGGTGGCTTCACCCACGTAGCCCTGCCAGTTGGTGTTGGTGACGAAACTGAGCGCCGTGTTGAACGACGAATCCGGGCTGACGTTGGCCAGCGCGGCCGGGTTCAGCGGCAGCCATTGCTGCACGCGTTGCAGCAGGTAGACCACGATCAGGCCCAGGAAATTGAACAGCACGGCCGCGATGGCGTACTGCTTCCAGTCCATCTCGTGCTCGCGGCTGATGCCGCAGAGGCGATAGAAGACGCGCTCGATGCCGCCGAAGAGACGGTTCACGCGGGACTTGCCTTCCATCACGCGGGCCATGTACCAGCCCAGCGGCAGGGAGAGGACCAGCAGGACGGCCAGGTAGAGGCCGAGCTGGAAATAATTGTTGCTGTCCATGTCAGAAATCCTCCGGCTTGATCAGGGCGTAGACCAGGTACAGCAGGAGGGCGATGGAGACCACCAGCCCCAGCAGATACATGAGGTTCATTTCTTCTCCCCTTCCTGCCGTTCCAGACGGCTGCAAAGGGCGATGAAGGCCCACATCGAGAGGCCGCAGACGAGCAGCATGCCTATGTAGAGAAAATCCGTTTGCAACATTTCCCACTCCATTGTTGACGTTGTTGTTCGCTTCCAGGGACGGAAAACGAGACAGTCGAACGATAGGGAAAGCAGCATCAAATCCCGGTAAATGTTTGGCGCGCGAGCGTAAACAAACCGTAAATGAGACGGAGCGGCTCGTCAGCTATGACGAGTCCGGAGAGAGAAAGAAGGGAAAGGAAGGAAAGCGGAAACCGGGCGCGATCGCGCCCGGCGGATCAGACGTCGCCCGCGCGTCCCAGCTCGACGCGGTTCTTGCCCAGGCGCTTGGCGGCGTACATGGCCTTGTCGGCCATGGACAGCAGTTCCTCGGGGCCGACTTCGCCGTCCAGGTTGGGCTGGTAGACCGCCACGCCGATACTGCTGGAGATGTTGACGGTGGAGTGCGTCAGCTGGAAGGGTTCGCGGATGGTATTGAGGATCTTCTGCGCCACCATCAGCGCGTCTTCCTGGGTCTGCAGGTTTTCCAGGATCACCACGAATTCGTCACCGGCCAGGCGGGCCACGGTATCGACATCGCGCACCGAGCGTTGCAGGCGGCGTGCGAACTCCACCAGCAGTTCGTCGCCGGCCTCGTGGCCGTAGCGGTCATTGACGCCCTTGAAACCATCGATGTCCATGAAGAACAGCGCCAGCAACTGGTCGGCCCGGCGCGCCCGCATCATGCCCTCGGGCAGGCGGTCGCTGAAGGCGCGGCGGTTGGGCAGGCTGGTCAGCACGTCGGTCAGGGCCAGCTCGCGCATCTGGTCGCGGAAGGCCAGACGCTCGGTGATGTCGTGCAGGAAGGCGATGAACAGGTGGCCGCTCTGGCGCTTGACGTGGCCGACCGTGATCTCGATGGGCAGCTCGTGGCCATCGTGATGCTGGGCTTGCAGCTCGATGCGGTTGTTGATGACGACGCTGGTGCCATCCTTGAGGAATTGCGCCATGCCGCGATTGTGGGCCGCACGCATGTCCGGCGGAATGATCAGTTCGGCCATGTCGCGTCCCATGGCCTGGTCGCGCGGCCAGCCCAGCAGCAGTTCGGCCTGGCGGTTCCATTCGACCACGCGGCCCTGTTCGTCAGCGGCGATGAAGGCATCCTGGGCGTTTTCCAGGATGGCGCGCAGTTCGGCGGCGCTCTCTTCCAGCTGGATCTGGTTGGCCTGCTGCTGGTCCAGCGCTTCCTGCAAGGCACTGGCGGTCTCGTGCAGGCGGCTGGTGCGCTCGGCCACGCGCTGCTCCAGGCTTTCGTTGAGGGAGCGCACTTCGCGCAGGTAGGTCTCTTCGCGCTCGACCATGTTGACCAGGGTCGAGGACAGCAGCTGGATCTCGCGGTAGCTGTTCACCTGCGGAATGGGCAGGTCGCCACGGCCCGCGGCACGCTGCTCCAGCGCGGCCGACAGCGCGTTGATGGGGGCCACCAGACGACGCGCGAGGAAGAAGGCCAGCAGTACCAGGATCGCCCCGGAGAGCGCACCGACCACGATCACCCGCTTTTCCAGATCACGGAAGGCCTGCAGCGCCACGGTCTCGGGCTGGCGCACGATCACGCTCCAGTGCAGCTTCATGCCGCCCTTGACGCCCGTGCGGGCATAGCCGCTGACGTAGCGGCGGCCATCGGGCCAGGTCTCGATCAGCGAGCCGCCATTGTCGCTGCCTTGCGCAGCGCGCACGCTGGCGGTATCGAGCTTGGTCTCTTCCATGCCCTTGGGGCCGAGGATGACGGTGCCATCGTCGCGCACGATGATGACGTCGACGTCATAGCGGTTGCCGGCCGGGTCGAGCAGCTTGGCGGCGATGTCGCGCGCCCAGGACCACGACAGATGCAGGCCGACCACGCCGAGGTAATGGCCGTTCAGATCATGCACCGGGGCCGAGAGGTCGACGAAACGCCAGGGATTGGATTGCGGCGGCAGCTTCTGCGCCAGCAGCACGGCCGGATGGAAGTCGGCGCTGTACTCGCCCTTGCTGCCTTCCTGGAACCAGGGGCGCTGCGCCACGCTGGCCCCTTCCAGCAAGCCGTTGGTGGCCACCTGCACGATGCCCTCGGGATTGGCCAGGCCGATCCAGGCGTAATGCGGCACGTTGGCCTGCAGTTCGTTGAAGACCCGGCGGATGCGCGGCAGATCGCGGCCGGAACGGACCGACGGCCGCTGCACCAGCAGGCGCAGGTCGATTTCGCGCTCGTTCATGCCGCGCTCCAGCGCATCCTGCATCTGCCAGGCCAGCTGCTTCATGCGCGTTTCGCTTTCGGAACGCGCATAGCCGCGCGTGAACTGATCCACCAGGATCAGTACCGACACGGTCGTGATGAGCACGGTAATGACCACCCCCAGCGTAATCAGCGACGACAGATTGGGCGGGGATGGGGCTTTATTCTTGTTCAATTCAGACAAAATTGCGACGCGGCTTGATGCATGACGGCTCCCCTGTGAACCGCATAGGTTTACGGCATCTTGCCAGAACAGCTATGGTTTTTCATCGCATTTCCAGAAAAACTTCGAGAATTTTTTTCTACGGCAAAAAACTCATCAATCCTCTCGATTCAAAGTGGAGACAAAAGCGATAAAAGAGCGCAATAAGCGTCATTTCCTGTCAAACGGGAAATGCAAAAAGACAACGGAGGGCGAGTCTTGGTGAGGATCTTCGCCCTCCGCGAGAAGCGGCGCGCACAGCGGCAGTGCCGGGAGCGCAGAGGATGGCAATGCAGAAAGGACGAGCAGCCCGTCAGACTCCGGCACACACGCCATCGGCACGCGGATCGGTCGCCCCTTCGATCAGCCCGTCCGGATGCACGCACACGGCACCGGCGTGACCCATCATGTCGGTGTAGTCCTCCACCACCTGCACTTCATGGCCGGCCTGGCGCAAGGCGTCGATGGTGGCGGCCGGCACCCGCCCTTCCACCTTCAGGTTGGTGGAGACATCGCCCCAGGTGCGGCCCAGCAGCCAGCGCGGTGCGCTCACGGCCGCCTGCAGGTTCTGGCCGAACAGCACGTGCCGCGTGAAGACCGCTGCCTGGGTCTGCGGCTGCCCTTCCCCGCCCATGGTGCCGTAGGCCAGGGTGCGGCCATCGTTGAGGCGTGCCAGCGAAGGGTTCAGCGTATGGAAGGGCAGCTTGCCCGGTTGCAGCTGGTTGGCCCCGTCATCCAGGGTGAAGCTGGCACCCCGGTTCTGCCACACGATGCCGGTGTCGGGCACCACCACGCCGCTGCCGAATTCCCAGAAGATGCTCTGGATGTAGCTCACCACGCGGCCTTGCGCGTCGGCGGCGCCCATCCAGATGGTGTCGCCCGGATTGGCGGGATGCGGCCAGGGGGCGGCGCGCTGCATGTCGATCTCTTTGGCTTCCTGCTCCAGCGCCTCGGCCAGCAGCCAGTGCGCAGCATCCACGCTCATGTGGGCCGGATCGGTGACGTGCTGGTTGCGCAGGATGAAGGCGCGCTTGGTGGCTTCCACCAGACCGTGGATGTGGTCGAAGCCTTCGGCCTGCGCGATGCCGAGACGATCGAACAGGCCGATGATCATCAGGGCCGAGACGCCCTGTGTCGGCGGTGGCAGGTTGTAGACGCGGCCTGACGTTAACTGCACCATCAGCGGCTTGACCACCTGCGCGCGGAAGGCTTCCAGGTCGCTGCGGCGCACCGGGCTGCCAGCCGCTTCCAGGCCTGCAGCAAGGCGTTGCGCGAGATCGCCGCGATAAAAATCATCCAGACCGGCCTCGGCCAGGCGCGACAGGCTGTCCGCCAGGGCTGACTGTTTCAGCACCTTGCCCTGGGCCGGGATGCCGTCGGCGGCATAGGTGGCGGCAAAGCCGGGCTGGTCTTTGAGCTCGTCCCACTTGTCGCGGGTCAGTTCATGTTGCGAGCGGGTGATGGGCACACCGTTCTTCGCATGGCGGATGGCATCGGCCAGCAGCACCGGCAGCGGCAGCGCGCGGCCATAGCGGCGCGCATGCTCCAGTGCCGCGGCCCAGCCACCGACCGCACCGGCCACCGTCAGCGCCGCATGCGGCCCGCGCGTGGGCACGGCGCTGTGGCCGTGCTGTGCATAGAACTCCTTGGTCGCCAGCGCCGCCGAGGGACCGCAGGCGCGAATGGCCACCGGTTCCTGTCCCGGTTCGCTGATGACCCAGAAGCCATCGCCGCCGATGCCGTTCATGTGCGGATAGACCACGGCGATGGCGGCCGCCGCCGCGACCATGGCTTCGACCGCATTGCCACCCTCGCGCAGGATCTGCGCGCCCGCCTGCGCGGCCAGGTGATGGGGAGCGGTGACCATTCCGCCCAGACAGGTCTTGCTGTACAACATGGCTGACTCCTGATGTTCTTGTCGAGATGAAAAAACTGCTGCGAGGATGATACCTGCGGATGGCCGGGCTTTCAGGCGGCCGGCGCTTTGGGCGCATCCATCCACGAAACGTGCGCGGCCACGATGCGCCAGCCTTGCGGGCAACGCAGCCAGGTATGGCTCTGGCGGCCGATGCGCGGTTCACCCTCGCGCGTGAATTCGGTATCGGCCACCGCATAGTCCCGGCCATAGGTAGTGATGACAGTGGCGCGCAGGCTGCGCATCAGGTTCTTCGGTGAACGTCCCTGACGGAAAGCGCGGATGGCCTCGGTGCCGACCAGATTCTCGGTGGCACCGTAGCGCACGGTGTGCGGGCCGTCGAGAAACAGTTCATCGAGGACCTCGACCTGGTTGGTGGTGAGCGCGACTTCGTAGCGTGCAAACGCTTGGCGTACTTCGGCCACCACGTCGGGCAGGTTGACGGCGTAAGGCTGGGTCGATTCCATGTGCAATCCTTGCTGTGACTCAGTGTCAATGCGCGCCGAGATAGGCCTTGGCCAGCGCATCATTGGCGGCGATCTCGGCGGCCGTGCCTTGCGCCACCACGCGTCCGCCTTCGATGACGTAGGCGCGGTCGGCCAGTGACAGCGCCAGTGCAGCCATCTGGTCCACCAGCACGATGGTCATGTTTTCGCGGCGCAGTTGATCGAGGGCGGCAAACAATTCGGCGATCACCTTGGGGGCAAGGCCCAGCGAAGGTTCATCCAGCAACAGCACGCGCGGACGCGACATCAGCCCGCGCGCAATGGCCAGCATCTGCTGCTCGCCACCGGAGAGCAACCCGGCACGGTGATGCAGGCGCTCGCGCAAGCGCGGGAAACGGCCCAGCATTTCTTCCACGCGCGCCTCCACATCCTGCGGATAGAGGAAGGCACCGAGGCGGATATTGTCCAGCACCGAGAGTTCGGGAAACACCTGCCGTCCCTCCGGCACCAGCACCACGCCGTGGCGCACGATCTGTTCGGCGCGCAGGTGCATGAGGTTCACGCCACCGGCGTGGATGCCGCCCTGCACCGGCCGATGCAGCCCGGCCAGCGAGCGCATCAGGGTGGACTTGCCGGCACCGTTGGCGCCCAGCAGCGCAATCATCTCGCCCTGGCGCACCTGCAGGTTGATGCCGTGCAGGACCGGTTCGGCCCCATAGCCGGTGACCAGCTCGCCCACGCCCAGCAATTCGTCCGCGCCGCTGACGGCAGCGCGCACGGCCGCTACGGCCTGTTGCGTGCCCTCGCCGAGATAGGCCTTGCGCACCGCCGGATCGTTCTGCACTTCCTGCGGCGTGCCGATGGCCAGGCGCTGGCCGGCATCGAGCACCACGATGCGGCGCGAGATCTGCATCACCAGTTCCATGTCATGCTCGACCACCACCACACTGATGCCGGCCTCGGCGATGCGGGTCAGCAGTTGCGCCAGCAGGGTCTTGTCTTCGCGCGAGAGACCGGCAGCCGGTTCGTCGAGCAGCAGCACATCGGGATCGGCCGCGAGCGCGCGCGCAATTTCCACCAGGCGGCGGTCAACGTGGGCCAGATCGGCGCTGGGGATATCGAGCGCACCGCGATAGCCGCAAAAATCGAGCAGCTGGCGGCAACGCGCACGCACTTCGCCGGAGACGAAACCCCGCGCCGACAGCAGTCCGCCCAGACGCCCACGGCCACAGGCCAGGGCCACGTTGTCGGCCACCGTGAGGCTGCCAAACAGTTGCGAGGTCTGGTAGGTACGGGCCACGCCGTGGCGCGCGATGCGGAAGGCGGGCAACCCTGCCAGCGGCGTCTGGCCCAGCGTGAACTGGCCGGCGCTGGGACGATAGAAACCGGAGAGCATGTTCAGCGCCGTGGTCTTGCCCGCACCGTTCGGTCCGATGAGGCTGGTAACGGCAGCGCCGGGGACCTCGAAGCCGAGATCGCTGACGGCGCGCACACCGCCGAACACCATGGTCAGGCCATCGGCAGCCAGCGTGCGGCGCGCACGTACCGGCAGCGCAACCTCTTCTGCATCCTCCTGCAAGGCGGCAGCGGGAACGGCCTCCACCGGCTTGCGCAGGCGTGCCGCCAGCTTGCCCAGCAGACCGGTCACGCCATCGGGGGCCACCCACAGCACCAGCAGCAGCAAGGCTCCGAAGAACAGCAGCCGATAGTCCTCCAGGCTGGAGAGCAATTCCGGCAAGGCCCCCACGATGACGGCACCGATCACCGGACCGAGGATGGAACCCGAGCCGCCCAGCACCACCACCAGCACGAACAGTATGGACTGCATGAAGCTGAAGGTATCCGGTGTGACGAAGGTGGAGAGCGGTGCGAAGAGACCGCCGGCCAGACCGGCCAGTGCCGCCGAGAGTGCAAAGGCCACGGTCTTGATGACCAGCGGATTCAGGCCGATGGATTCGGCGGCCGTCTCGCTGTCGCGCACCGCGCGCATGGCCGCGCCCCAGCTGCCGCGCGAGAGCCAGCAGTAGGCGGCCAGCACGACGGCGGCCGTGATCAGTCCCAGCACCGCAATCGCACGCTCCGCCTGCAAACCCAGGAAGGCGGGCGCAGCCAGGCCCATGATGCCGTTCTGGCCGCCGGTCAGGTCGCGCAGTTCGATGATGGCGTGCTGGATGATGAAGCTGAAGGCAATGGTGATCATCGCCAGATATGGCCCCTTCACGCGCAGCGCCGGCAAGGCCAGCAGCACGCCCAGCGCCCCCGCCACCACGGCCGCCAGCGGCCAGGCCAGCCAGAAGGAGAGTCCGGCCTTGGTGGTGAGGATGGCGACCGTATAGGCACCGACGGCGTAGAAGCCGACATGGCCGAAGGAAACCTGGCCGGTCAGCCCGATGAGCACATTTAGTCCGATGCCGACGATGGCCACCAGGGCGATACCGGCCAGCACGAAGACGTAGTAGCTGTTGATCGACAAGGCCAGCGTGATGGCCGCGATCAGGCCGACGGCAGAAAACGCCAGGGCAGCGGGCGTGCCCAGCCCGAGCTTGACCCTGCCTGGCGCAGGAGCCGCTGCCGGATGGGCCGCCGCCTGCAGGCTGCGGGCGATGGAATGGGGTAAACGATTCATACCTTTTTCACCTGTGCGCGGCCGAACAGGCCATTGGGACGAATGGCCAGCACCGCGATCACCAGCGCGAAGGTGATGATCTGGGTATAGCCGGAACCGAGGGTGGCCGTGATGAGCGCCTCGGCCATGCCAAACAGCAGGCCCGCGATCATCACGCCCCAGGCGCTGGTGATGCCGCCGAGGATGGCCACGGCAAAGGCCTTGAGGCCGAACAGCGTGCCCATGTCGGCATTGACGTTGAACAGCGGCGCAATCAGCACGCCCGCCACGCCGGCCAGCAGTGTCGAGAGCGCGAAGGCGACCGCGATGGCGCGCGTGATCGGGATGCCCATCAGGCGCGCCGCATCACGGTTCTGCACCACGGCCAGCAGGGCCGTGCCCCAGCGCGTGCGGCGCGAGATGGTGTGCAGCAGTGCGGCCAGCGCCAGGCCGATGGCGGGAATGAGAAGGTGCAGCGGATACACGCCCAGCCCCATGCCGCCCAGTTCGATGGAGGACAGCGCCAGCGGCGAAGGCAGGCTGCGCGGTTCCTTGCCGAAGGTATGCATGACCAGGTTGTCCAGCACGATGCCCAGGGCCACGGTGGACATCAGCCAGGCATTGGAGCCCTGGCGCGCGAAGGGACGCACGGCCAGTACCTCGACCAGCATGCCGTAGAGCGCGCAGGCGGCCAGCGCCAGCACGATGGCCAGCCACATCGGCCAGCCCAGCGTCTGGGCGAAGGTGAAGCACAGCACGGCCCCCAGCATCATGGAACTGCCCTGCGCAAAATTGACGGTGCCGGAGACGGCATACGTCATGTAAAAACCCAGCGCCATCAGACCGTACATGCTGCCCAGTCCGAATCCGCTGATCAGTGCCGACAACAGCAGCATCGCGTTCTCCTGGCGCCACCCTGCCCGCGCGTGCAGGGTGGCGCATCGTCTTTGCAAAAGGTGTTACTGGGCCAGGCCAACCGGCAGGATGCGGTTGTCGATGAATTGCGCCCAGACGTAGTCATCGGCTTGCAGGGCGTCATGCACGGTCGGGCTGAAGGGCTTGACGTAGGTCTTGATCAGGCCTTCATAGCGGTCGATCTTGTAGAAGCCTTCGCGCACCGCATCGCCGTTGGTGGAGCCGGCCTTGGCGATGGCCAGTGCGGCCAGTTGCATGCCGTCATAGGCATTGGCCACACCCACGGCCGGGGTGATGTCGTCCGGGCCCTTGATGGCGGGGTACTTGGCCTTCAGTTCGGCCACCACCTTCTCGCCCACCGGCGAGAGCTTGCCGAAGAAGCTGAAGGTCTGGATGAAGTGCACGTTCTTCGCGTTCGGTCCGGCCAGTTCGGTGAAGCGGCCGCCGGCCGGGCCCCAGTGCGAGACCACCGGCACCTTCCAGCCCATGCGGTCGAGCGACTTGACCACCTGGGCCGAGGGGCCGACGTTGCCGACCAGATAGAGGGTGTCGGCACCGGCCGCCTTCAGGCGGCTCAGTTGCGGCACCACGTCGACGTCGCTGGCTTCGAATTTCTCGATGCCGGCGGGCTTCAGGCCCTTCTCGGCGAGCGCGGCGACGATGCCTTTTTCATTCGATTCGCCCCACGGGTTGTTGACCAGGATCAGGCCGGCCTTGCTGCTCTTGAAGGTCTTTTGCGCGTAGTTGAGCATGGCCTTGTCCACCAGTTCATCCACTGCCGAAACGCGGAAGGCGTAGTTGGGATTGGCACCATTCTTCGTCACACCGGTGCCGGCTGCCCAGGGGCCGACGAAGGGCACTTTCTCCTGGTTGATGATGGGCACGATGGCCATCGAGACCGGCGTATCCAGGCCCCCGAACAGCACTGCCACCTTTTCCTTGAAGATCAGTTCGCGCGCGGCCACCACGCCCTTGGCCGGATTGCCTTCGTCATCGCGGCGCACCAGTTCCAGCTTGCGCCCGCCCAGCAGGCCGCCCTTGGCGTTGATCTCGTCGATGGCGATGCTCATGCCGCGCGTCAAGGCTTCGCCGGCCTGGGCCGACTGGCCGGAAAGGGCCGTGACCAGGCCGATCTTGATGGGGTCGGCGGCCAATGCCAGCGGCGACAGCGCGGCGGCGAGGGTCGCGGCTGCGGCGGCGATGAGGGTACGGCGGGTCAGGCGAATCATGGTGTTGCCTCCATAAGGTTCCGAGAAGTGAGTGTGTGGCTTTGCCCGGCATGACTTATGCAAGGGCTATGCCAAGCGCAGCAGGAAGCATTATTTTTTGCCGACAATATCTCTCTTATAGTGGCGGCATTAAATACGGCATATTGCTGCTGATCGGATATTTAACTTGCATTCAATAATGCACAACGCTTGTGCAAACCATGGAGAAAATGATGCACGCCGCACCATCATCAATCACCGGACAGGGAACAACCCTGCCTCCCCTGCCCTATGATCCGGCCGCCCTGGTGGACGAATACCTGCGCGTGCTGATGATTCCCGACCCCGTGGCCGCGCGCCGCTTCGTCTCGCCGGAGCTGAAGATCCGCTTTACCGGCGGCCGGGAAATGATCGACCCGGCGCAATGCGCAGCCTTCAACGCCACCCGCTATGGCTGGGTCAAGAAGCGTTTCGAGGGCACTGAAGTGGTAGCCGGTGCCACGGTCGAACAAGCCATCGTCTACAACCGTGGCACGCTGTTTGGCGTGTGGCCCGATGGCGAGGCCTTCGAAGGCAATCGCTACGTGGACCGCTACGTCATCCGCCACGGGCTGATCGTGCAGATGGATGTGTGGAACGACAGTGCCGAACGCCTGCTGGTGCGCGCCGGCCTGGCCGAGCTGTAAGGAGGCCGCATGCAAGCGACGATCCTGCCGCCCAATGCGGGCGAAGCGCTGGGCCATGATGATGGACGGGATGCCTATGGCGTGCTGCGCTCGCATGGCCGCTTCGGCTATTCGCCCATCCATCGCCGGCCCGACTATTGCTGGCCCAATGGCGCGAGACTGGCGGTATACCTGGGCTTCAACATTGAGCACTTCGCCTTCGGTGAAGGGTTGGGTGCCAAGCTGGGACCGGTCTGTCCGGAGCCCGACGTCCTCAACTATGCCTGGCGTGAATACGGCAACCGTGTCGGTGCCTGGCGCTGTCTGGAACTGTTCGAGCAACTGGGCCTGCCGGCCGGCGTGCTCATCAACACCGCGCTCTACGATCATTGCCCGGAACTGGTGGAAGCCTTCGCCGCGCGCGGCGATGAACTGATTGGTCACGGCCACACCAATGCGCATCAGCAAGGCACGCTGGACGAGGAAGCCGAAGCGGCCCTGCTGCGCCACTGCCGCACCCGCATCCAGGCTGAGAGCGGGGTAGAGCCCACGGGCTGGCTCTCGCCCTGGATTTCGGAGAGCCTGGTCACGACCGACCTGCTGCAGGAAACCGGCTATCGCTACAACCTGAACTGGGCCCATGACGACCAGCCGGTACGCATGCGCACCCGCACCGGCGAGACGCTGTGGTCGATTCCCTATCCGCAGGAATTGAACGACATCCCCATGATCGTGGCGCGCCAGATGGATGGCCGCGACTTCGCCCGCATGATCGTGGACAACTTCGACGAGATGCGTGAACAGGCGCTGCGCCAGCCACTGGTGATGGGCATTGCCCTGCATCCCTACCTGGTCGGCCAGCCTTATCGCCTGCGCCATCTGCGCACCGCCCTGCAGCACCTGGCGGCGGCGCGCGATCGCGGCGAGATCTGGTTCACCACACCCGGCGCGATCTGCGACCACGTGGACAGCCTCGAACAATTACGCCAGCCGTTCTGAGCCGGCATGACGCACCAGGAGAATGAATTGAGCACTGCCCAGGCCACGGCCACCCGCACCACCGCTTTCGAGATCAATGACCACGTGGGCGCCTTCGTGCCGCATGGCCGCTTCACCCTGCCGGGCGCTGCCAGCGGCCCGCTGGCCGGGTTGCGCTTCGCTGCCAAGGACTTGTTCGACGTGGCCGGCCACCCGACCGGCGCCGGCAACCCGGACTGGCTGCGCAGCCATCCCATCCCCACGCGCAGCAATGCGCTGGTGGAGCAGTTGCTGCAGGCCGGCGCCACGCTGGTCGGCAAGACCCTGACCGATGAACTGGCCTACAGCATTCACGGCGACAACCATCATTACGGCACGCCGGTCAACAGCGCCGCACCGGAGCGCGTGCCGGGCGGCTCCTCCAGCGGCTCGGCCGCTGCGGTGGCGGCGCGCCTGTGCGACTTCGCGCTGGGCACCGACACCGGCGGCTCGACCCGCGTACCGGCCAGCTATTGCGGCGTGTGGGGCCTGCGTACCAGCTTCGGCTTGCTCTCCACGGCCAGCATGGCGCCGCTGTGCCCCAGCTTCGATACGGCCACCTGGCTGGCGCATGATGCGGGGACCTTCGAACGGGTCGGGCAGGTGCTGCTGCCCAAGACCGGATCCGCGCAACTACGCAAGGTCTTGCTGCCGTTCGATCTGCTGGAACTGGCCGAGGCCGAGTTCCATCCGGTCGTGCAGCGGGTCTACGACGCACTGCGCAGCGAACTGCCCGGCGAGCACATGCGGCTGTCGGGCGACGAAGGCGAACTGGAGAGGTGGCGTCAGGCCTACATCCATGCCTCGGCCTTCGATGCCTGGCAATGCCATGGGGCGTGGATCAGTTCCGCGCGTCCGGTGTTCGGTCCTGCGGTGCAGGCGCGCTGGGACATGGCGCAGAACATCAGCGCCGACACCGCCCGCGCCGCGCGCGAGAAACAGGATCTGGTGCGGCATCGTGTACGCTCCCTGCTGGGCGCCGACGGAGTGGCGGTGATGCCGTCCGCATCCAGCGTGGCGCCCTTGCGTGACGCCACGGCGGCCGAGATCGACCAGGTGCGTGCGCGCACCTTCCGCCTGACCTGCGTGGCCGGACTGGCGGGCTTGCCGCAGGTGAGCATGCCCTTCACCACTCCCGCCGGACTGCCGATCGGCGTATCATTGCTCGGCCCGGCCGGCAGCGACCTGGCCCTGATCGGGCTGGCGACGCGCCTGTGGCGCAGCCTGCAGGCAGCACCGTGAGACCGGGCATGATCCACCCCATGACTAGACGATGAGCGACCTCTCTCCCCGCAAGACGGCCAAGCCGACTTCCCGAACTGGCAAGTCCCAGGAGCACGCCACCAAACCGGCAGCGGCACCGGCCCGCCAGAGCCGCCCCGGCCGTCCGCGCGTGCGGCACGACGACCTGGCCGATACCGCGCCCCTGGTACTGGAAGGCGAAGCGGGCGAGGACATCATCGTGCGCATCTACCAGACCGTCTTCGACAGCGTGATGAGCCAGCGCCTCACCCCCGGCACCAAGCTGCCGGAGGCGGCGCTGTGCGAACTGTTCGGCGTGGGGCGCACGGTGGTGCAGAAGGCGCTGCAGAAACTGGCGCACGAACACATCGTCGAGTTGCGGCCCAATCGCGGTGCCGTGGTGGCCATGCCGACACCGGAAGAGACCCGCGAGATCTTCGAGGCGCGGCGCGCACTGGAAGGCGCCATCATGCGGCTGGCCGTGCGCAATGCGACGCGCGCCGACCTGGCCAAGCTGCGCCGCCAGCTCAAGGAAGAGCACCAGGTCATGCACAGCTATGCGCAGACCCACTGGGCGCGCCTGGCCTCGTCCTTCCACATGCGGGTAGCCGAGCTGTCGCGCAATGCCACGCTGCAGCGCTATCTGGGCGAACTGGTGTCACGCTGCTCGCTGATCGTGGCGCTGCATGAGCCGGCCGGATATGCAGCCTGCGAGCACGATGAACATACGCATATCGTCGACCTGATCGAGCGCGGCGATAGCGAGGGTGCGGTGGCAGCCATGGAAGCGCATCTGGTCTCGCTGGAGGAACACATTCATCTGGTCAGCGAAAAGAGCGGCAACAGCCTCGCGCGGATGCTGGGGATGGAATAAGGTCATCACCCGCATCACCTGCATCACCTCGCAGGGATGAAAAAATGGCGGCAAGGACTGAAGTCCCTGCCGCCATTTTTACGTGCAAACCGTCGATCAGATGGTGACCGATTCCTTCAATGCCTCGCGCGCTTGTGCTGCAATCTCGAAGGAGTGCAGGCGCGCCGCGTGATCGTAGATCTGCGCGGTGATGATGAGCTCATCGGGCGCATGTTCATCGATGAAGGCTTGCAGGCCTTCTTCCACGGTCTCGCGGTCACCGACCACGGCGCAGGAGAGCGAGCGCTCGACATGGGCCTGTTCTCCCGGCTGCCACAGCGCATCGATGTCATCCACCGGCGGGCGCAGCTGGCCGGGCGTGCCCCGGATGAGATTGAGGAACTGCTGCTGCAGCGAGGTGAAGAGACGCTCGGCTTCGCGCTGGGTATCGGCGGCGAAGACGTTCAAGGCCAGCATAACGTAAGGCTTCTTCAAGGTCGCCGACGGCTTGAAGCGCTCGCGGTAGATCTGCACGGCCGACTTCATGAAGCCCGGCGCAAAGTGCGACGCGAAGGCGAACGGCAAACCGAGTTCGGCCGCCAGCTGGGCGCTGAACATGCTGGAACCCAGCAGCCAGATCGGCACTTTGAGACCGCTGCCCGGGACGGCACGCAGGTTCTGGTAGTCCGAGGGTTCGTCGAAATATTCCTGCAGTTCGATGACGTCCTGCGGGAAGTTGTCTGCCGTATCCCCGCCCATGTGGCGGCGCAGGGCGCGCGCGGTGCGCTGGTCGGAACCCGGCGCGCGGCCCAGGCCCAGGTCGATGCGGCCGGGGTAGAGCGACTCCAGCGTGCCGAACTGCTCGGCGATGACCAGCGGCGAGTGGTTGGGCAGCATGATGCCGCCCGAGCCGACGCGGATGGTTTTGGTGTTGGCCGCCACATGCGAGATCACCAGGGACGTGGCCGCGCTGGCGATGCCGGGCATGTTGTGGTGCTCGGCCAGCCAGTAGCGTTTGTAGCCCAGGGCTTCGGCGCGCTGTGCCAGTTCCTTGCTGTTGTTGAAGGCCTGGGCGGCGGTGCTGCCCTGGTTGATCGGCGACAGATCTAGGACGGAAAACGGAATCATGCAGGAATCCTTGTCGAGTCGGCACGGCCTTCACAGGCCGTGCCGGTGGCCGGGTAGCTTCCCCGGAAAAGGCGTGCGGTGGACGGTGCGCGGACTCAGTCCAGCTTCACCACCAGCTTGCCGAAGTTCTTGCCTTGCAGCAGGCCCATGAAGGCTTCAGGGGCCTTCTCCAGGCCTTGCACCACGTCTTCGCGGTAGTGCAGCTTGCCTTCCTTGAGCCAGGTGCCGACTTCCTTCTGGAAGGCCGCATACAGGTCGGGACGATTGACGTAGTAATCGAAGATGATGAAGCCCTGCACGCGGATGCGCTGCGTCAGCAAGCGGCGCAGAATGGCGCTGCTCTCGGTGGCCAGGCCGCCGCCGTTGTAGTGGGCGATCAGGCCGCACACCGGCACGCGGGCGTGAATGTTGAGCAGCGGGATAACCGCATCGAGGACGGCGCCGCCAACGTTTTCGAAATACACGTCGATGCCGCGCGGGCAAGCCGCCTTCAGTTGCGCGGCGAAGTCGGGCGCACGGTGGTCGATACAGGCATCGAAGCCCAGTTCCTTGACTGCCGATTCGCACTTCTGCGCGCCACCGGCGATCCCGACCACGTGGCAGCCGCGCTGCTTGGCGATCTGGCCGACCAGCGAACCGACCGCACCGGTAGCGGCGGCCACGACCACGGTTTCACCGGCGCGCGGCTGGCCGATGTCGATCAGGCCGGCGTAGGCGGTGTAGCCGGGCATGCCCAGCACGCCCAGCGCATGCGAGGGATGGGCGAAATCGGCGGGCAGCTTGTTGGCACCGCTGCCGTCGGAGATGGCGTATTCCTGCCAGCCGGTATAGGCCATGACCAGGTCGCCTTCCTTGAAATCGGGATGGCGCGAGCTGACCACGCGCGACACCACGCCGCCGGTCATGACGCCGTCGATTTCCACCGGCGGTGCGTAGGAAGGCGCATCACTCATGCGGCCGCGCATGTAGGGGTCCAGCGAGAGCCATTCACCGCGCAGCAGCATCTGGCCTTCCTGTACTTCCGGAATGGCCACTTCTTCCAGGCGGAAATTTTCTGCAGTGGGAGCGGCAGCGGGACGCGAAGCGAGGACGATGCGGCGGTTGGTCTTGGGCAATTGAGTCATGGAAATCCTTTCCGTATTCGGTTCATTGAGAGGCGCGGCGCGCCATCGAATCCTTCTGGCCTGATATGGCTTGATTACTGCGGTGCGACCAGCACGTGCCGCGTGACCAGCATGGCCGCTTCCATCGGTGCGCGGTCACGGCCCAGCTTGGACAGCAGGCTGGCACCCAGCCACTGCTGGTACAGCATGGTGGCCGTGGCCAGCGGTTGCAGCACAGTGTGCAGCGAGCCTTCGGCGATGCCTTCCTCGATGCAGGCGGCGATGCGTTCGATGAAACGCTGCGTGCCCCCGTGCAATACCTGGCGCATGTCGTCGGAGAGGTCGGCCACTTCGGCGGAGAGCTTGACCACCAGGCAACGCTGCTCGGCTTCTTCGCAGCACTGGCTTTCCAGCCAGTATCCCCAGTAGGTCAGCAGGCGCTCGCGGGCGCTGCCGCCTTGGCTGCGGTCGGACAGGACGTGATCCAGCCGGTCCAGATAGCCTGCCACATAATGCTCGATCAGTTCGCGGCCATATTGTTCCTTCGATCCGAAGTAGTGATAGAAGGAACCCTTGGGAATCTGCGCCGCCGCCAGGATCTCGGCCAGGCCGACGCCGGTGTAGCCCTTCTGCGCAATGAGCGCATGGCCGGCTTGCAGGATGTGACGCTTGTTGTGGTCGTAGTGTTCTCGCATGCGGCCCATTCTAACGGAAAATTAGACCGGTCGTCTAAGACCGGTCTTTTTCGCCAGATCAGCTTGATGCCGGTGCCTTGCGCGCAGGTGGAAACAGCGGCCACACCAGCAAGGCCACCCCTGCCGTGACTATCCACACGGCGGGCCAGCCGTGCCAGTGCAGCAGCAGCGGAATGGCCTGGGCGGTGAGGAAGAAGACGCCGAACACGCAGCTGTTGCCCAGCCCCAGCGCGGTGCCAACCTGTGCCGGACCCGCCGCCACGGCCAGTTCGGCATAGGCCACGCCATGCCATGCGGAGACCACCACGCCCGCCACCACCAGCACGCCGCCCAGCCATTGCAGAGAGATGGAGAGGCCGCTGAGCGAAGACACGCCCAGCAGCAGGAACAGCAGCGCACTGCCCAATGCGCAAGCGCGCAGATAAGGACGGCGCTGGCCGCGCCGGTCGGTCCAGCGGCCACTGGCGATGCGCGCCACCGCTGCGCCCACTTGCACCAGCGTCAGCAACACGCTGATGAGGAGCAGACCGGCCTGCCCCACTTCATGCAGGAAGATGCCGCCGAAGCTGATCAGCGCCACCTGCGGCGCACACAAGAGGCCGGTGCCCAGTGCCAGCCGCCACACCAGCGGACTGCGCAGGGCCGGCATCGCAACCGGGGTTGCCGCGTGCGCGTGCGATGCCTTGTGCGGCTCGCGCAGCCACAGCAACACCAGCGCGACGCTGGCCAGGCACAGGGCCATCAGGAAGCCATACACCGCACCGAAGCCGGCTCGCGCAGCCAGCGTGGGCAAGAGCAAGGCGCCGATACCGCCGCCGAGCGGAACTGCCGTCTGGCGGATGCTCATGGCGAGTCCCCGCTCGCCCTCTGCGAACCAGGCCATGATGGCGCGTCCGCTGGCGCCGTTGACACTGCCGCCAAGCAATCCTGCCAGCGTGAGACCAACGCATAGCCACACGAAGGCCGAACCGCCCTGCCCCGGCCGCGCCATCGCCATCAACAGGCACAGCGCGGCGCTGGTCCCCAATAGTCCGGCCAGCAGCACCTTGCGGTCCCCCAGGCGATCGGTCAGCACGCCCCAGGGCAGTTCGCCCAGGGCCACGCCCAGGCTCAGCAATCCGAGCGCCAGGCCCAGTTGCGCATTGCTCAGGTGATAGTCGCTGCGCAGCACCAGCGAAGTCACGGGGAGGCCGGAGAACACGGCCGAGAAGCTGGCATTGGCGGCAACGCCTGCAGCGAGGACCTTCCAGCGATGGGCCGACGGGCTGCCGGGGACGGTGGCGGGATGGGTGGATAGCGTGGACAAGGCAGTCTCCGGTAAGGATCAGGCCTTGCAGTGTGGCGTGCAGCCGCATGGCTTGAATGTCATAATTCCGGCATTCCCGGCCATTTGACGTTTTCTGCACCATGCCCGCGCGCGACATCGCCTTCCTCATTTTTGCCGATTGCAGCATGCTCGATTTCACCGGCCCGCTGTCGGCCTTCGATGCCGCCAACCGCGTGAGCGGACGCGCGCTCTACCGGATCACGCTGCATTCCGAGCCGGGCGGCCTGATCCGCAGTTCGGCCGGGGCGATGATCCAGACCGAGCGCATTGGCCGCGCGAGTTTCGATACGCTGGTGGTGGCGGGGGGCGGTGCGCCGCGCGAGGGGCTGGTGTCCGAAGCACTGCGCCGCTACATCCTGCGCGCAGCCAACCGTTCGCGCCGCATCGCCGGTGTATGCACCGGGGCTTTCGTGCTGGCGGCCGCAGGCCTGCTCGATGGCAAGCGCGCCACCACGCACTGGCGCATGGCGGCCAAGCTGCAACAGATGCATCCGCAGGTGAAGGTGGACAGCGACCGCATCTATTCCTGCGATGGCAAGGTGTGGACCTCGGCCGGCATTTCCGCCGGGATCGACCTGGCGCTGGCCCTGATCGAGGAAGACCACGGTGCGGAACTGGCCAAATCGGTGGCGCGCGAACTGGTGGTGTATCACCGCCGTCCGGGCGGCCAGTCACAATTCTCGGCCTTGCAGGAAATGGATGGGGGCTCGGAGCGCATCCGCCGCGCACTCAGTTTTGCGCGCGCACATCTGCATCAGGAAGTGACCGTCGACACGCTGGCCGAAGTGGCCTGTCTCAGTCGCCGCCAGTTCGATCGCAGCTTTGCGGCCGAGACCGGCCAGACCCCGGCGCGCGCCATCGAACAGATGCGCGCAGAAGCGGCGCGGCTGCGCATCGAACAATCACAGGACAGCCTGGAGAGCATCGCCCGCGCCACCGGCTTTGGCGATGCCGAGCGCATGCGGCGCGCCTGCCTGCGGCTGTTCGGCCAACCGCCGCAAGCCATGCGGCGGCTGGCGCGGCTGGACGAGGAGTGACTCGGTTCAGCGGGTGGTCAGGCGCACGCGGGTGATTTCGGACGGGGCCAGCAGCCGCTTGGGCGGGCCCCAGTAGCCGGTGCCGCGGCTGACGTAGACCCACAGGCCTTGCAGGCGCTTGAGCCCGGCCACATACGGCTGTTGCAGCGGCACGAAGAAATTCCACGGGAAGAATTGTCCGCCATGCGTATGGCCCGACAGTTGCAGGTCGAAACCGGCCTCGACGGCCGCCGTGGCGCTGCGCGGCTGGTGCGCCAGCAGCACGCGCGGATGGCCGGTGGGCGCATCGGCAATGGCGGCGTGCGGATCGCTGCGATGGGCTTCGTCGAAATGATGGGCGGTGTAGTCCGTCACCCCGGCCAGCACCAGACCCGCCCCTTCATGGCGCAGGACCACGTGTTCATTCATCAGCACGGTCACACCCAGGCGACGGACTTCATCGATCCATTCGTGGGCATTGGAGTAGTACTCGTGATTGCCGGTGACGAAGTAGGCACCATGCCGCGCCCGCAGTTGCGCCAGCGGCGCGGTGTGCGGGGCCAGCTGGCGCACGCTGCCATCGACCAGGTCGCCGGTGATGGCCACCACGTCGGGCTGCAGCGCATTGACCTTGTCGACGATGGCTTGCAGATAGGGCGCCTTGATGGTGGGGCCGACGTGGATGTCGCTGATCTGGACGATGGTGAAGCCCTCCAGCGCTGCGGGCAGGTTGGCGATGGGCACGCTGACCTCCACCACGGCAGCGGTGCGGCGGGCGTTGAGATAGCCGATGACCGTGGCCGCTGCGGTGAGGGCCAGCACCAGCCAGGCGCTCAGTTCCACCATCTCGTGCTGCTGGATGGGCGGCAGGTGCAGCCACGGTAGCGCGGCCAGCGCCAGCGCGCGCAAGAGCGTGAGCAGCAGCGCCGAAGAGAACGCCCCCATGGCCAGCATGCCGGCCCAGGCCACGCGGTCGGCGGCGATTTCGGACAGGCCGCGCCGCTTGAGATAAGGCACGGTCAGCGCTACCGGCATCAGCAGGAAGGACAGCAGCAACAACGCTGCGCCCAACGTGATCCAGCCCGCGTGGGTGGTCAGGGCCGGCAACAGCTGCCAGCCTATCCAGGCATGCAGCGCGGCCAGCAGGCCGAGGACGGTCAACAGCGAAAAGAGGCTACGGCGCATGGAAAACCTTTGAAAGAGGACACATTGCCCGGAACTGCGGGGGCAGGACCAAACTTGCCGGAAAGCAAGCATATGAAGGCTTGAGACATGCTTTTCAAGCAATTTCTGCGAAAAACCTCGTAAATCCTGCCCAAAATGGCTCATCGGCAGGCAGCAGAAATGGTCAGATGAAGAAAAAGTCCGCCGCGGGTATGCAATAAGACGCGCAGAGGAGGATAATATTGCCTCTATCCCCCCGTTTTTAATTCGCGCGACCTTGGCGGCGACAGCCGCATCGATGGCAAGAGCATCGACACCAGGCCGCGCCTGCATCATTGGAAGAGTTATTTTGAGTTCAAGCAAAACCAAACGCTGGCATGGCAATGTCGAGGCGATCAAGGCCGAATTCCTCAACGGCGTGATTACCCAGATGAGCTCCTACGGCGACCGCGTCCATTTCAGCATGTTCGGTTCGGTGCAGAAGCCGCACTATGAAGTCATCAACAGCTTCGACAAGAAGATGGCCTTCGATGGCAACCATCACCTGCACCGCGCCGAGGAAACCGAATTCGGTCCCGGCAACGTGACGCCCATCTTCACCCTCGACCAGATCAAGCGCATCGTCGCCACCGGCGGCAGCGGCACCCGCAGCACGCCGCGTTCGGCGCGTGCCTCCTCGGCCCGCAGCGCCGCCGGCAGCGCCCGCCCGACCACTGCCGCCGCCCGTGCGCGCGAAGCGGTCGATGGCGAGAAGTACGCCTACTTCAAGGCCAACCGCCACATGCTGCCCGATGAAATCAACCAGCATTCCGATGAGATCAGCAAGCTGATGCTCAATGGCATGTCGGCGGAACAGGCCTTCGGTGAAGTCATTTCCAAGTACTTCGACTGAGACTGATCGCACTTCGGGATAGTCGCGGCGCAACCCGCCGCACTCTCCAAATGAAAATGGCCGGAGCTCAGTCTCCGGCCATTTTCGTTGCGGCGCCCTGCTCTGCCGATCAGTAGATTTCCGGCACGATCATGGAATCGGGCACGGGATGGCGCTCGTAATCCTCATGGCGTTCACGCTCGGGCAACTGCACGGTCGGATGCGGCACTTCCGCGTAAGGCATCTGCTGCAGCAGATGGCTGATGCAATTCAGGCGGGCCTTCTTCTTGTCCACCGCCTGCACGATCCACCATGGCGCTTCCGGAATGTGGGTGCGTTCCAGCATCACTTCCTTGGCCTTGGTGTATTCCTCCCAGCGGCGGCGCGATTCCAGGTCCATGGGGCTCAGCTTCCATTGCTTGAGCGGATCGTGGATGCGCGAGAGGAAGCGCAGGTGCTGTTCTTCATCGGTGATCGAGAACCAGTACTTGATGACCTGGATGCCGGCACGCGTGAGCATGCGTTCGAACTCGGGCACCGAGCGGAAGAATTCCTCGTATTGCTCGTCGGTACAGAAACCCATCACGCGCTCCACGCCCGCACGGTTGTACCAGCTGCGGTCAAACAGCACGATCTCGCCGGCTGCCGGCAGGTGCGATACATAGCGCTGGAAGTACCATTGCGTGCGTTCGCGGTCATTGGGTGCCGGCAGCGCCGCCACGCGGGCCACGCGCGGGTTCAGGCGCTGGGTGATGCGCTTGATGACACCGCCCTTGCCAGCCGCATCGCGTCCCTCGAAGACGATCACCACCTTGTGGCCGGTCTGCACCACCCAGTCCTGCAGCTTGACCAGTTCGCCCTGCAGGCGGAACAGTTCGCGGAAATACAGGCGGCGGTATTCTTTTTCCTCGCTGCCGTGGGCGCTGGAAAATTCGCCGGTGACCGGATCGACGGTGCGGTCTTCCAGCTCCAGTTCCATTTCTTCATCGTAGCTGTCGGCCAGTTCGCGGTGGACGCGCTTGACCAGTTCTTCCTTATCCATCATGTCCTCGTATCCAAGATAAAGTGGCGAACGCTGCACTCCCCTTCGCCTGAAAAGTGCGTGACAACATACCTGCCCATTGTGACCAAGACATGACAGGCCGATAACATCAAAATCAAAGCCTGCCTGCGCTGGCGCATGCGCCTCCATCCTGCGCCATCTGGCGGGAAAGCGCCATGATGCCGCACAGAACCAGCCGGGCGAAAATACGCTATAGTCCCGAAAACGATTCCGGCATAACAGCATGACACTTACAGAACTCAAATACATCGTGGCCGTCGCGCGGGAAAAGCATTTCGGCCATGCAGCAGAAGCTTGTTTCGTCGCCCAGCCCACGCTGTCGGTGGCCATCAAGAAACTGGAAGATGAGTTGGGCGTGGTCATCTTCGAACGCGGCGGCACCGAGGTCTCGGTCACGCCGCTGGGCGCGCAGATCGTGGCCCAGGCCGAGCGCGTGCTGGAGCAGACTGCTGCCATCAAGGAAATCGCCAACCAGAACAAGGACCCGCTTTCCGGTCCCTTGCGCCTGGGCATCATCTACACGATCGGCCCCTACCTGCTGCCTTCGCTGGTCAAGACCATGATCGAGCGCGTGCCGCAGATGCCGCTGATCCTGCAGGAAAATTTCACCACGCGCCTGATCGAACTGCTGCGCCAGGGTGAACTCGATGCGGCCATCATGGCCCTGCCCTTCCCCGAGCACGGACTGAATGTGCTGCCGCTCTACGATGAAGAATTCATGGTGGCATTGCCGCGCCAGCACAAGTGGGCCGAGCGCAAGGAAATCGATGCCCGTGAACTCAAGAGCGAGACCATGCTGTTGCTGGGCAATGGCCACTGCTTCCGCGACCAGGTGCTGGAAGTGTGTCCGGAGATGTCGCGCTTCTCCACCAATGGCGATGGCATCGCCCGCACCTTCGAAGGCTCGTCACTGGAGACCATCCGTCACATGGTGTCTTCCGGCATCGGCGTGACCGTGCTGCCACGAGCCTCCATTCCCGATACCGATACGCGCGAAGGCATGGTGCGCTATGTGCCCTTCGTGGCGCCGGCCCCCTCGCGCCGCGTGGTCATCGCCTGGCGCAAGAGCTTTACGCGGCAGGCGGCCATCGATGCCGTGCATCAGGCGGTGCTGGCGTGCGATCTCAATGGCGTGGAGATGCTGGTGGGCGAAGCGGCGGCGGCCAACTAGGAGCTGTCACGCACACGCCATCAGATGTCAGCGCCATCAGGGCGCTGACAACGCCGTCCTCAAGGCATGGACGTCACGATACAGCGGGGGTAGATCGCGCTGTATGGTTTTCCAGACGACACCAACATCCACTTTGTCATATCCATGCGCGACACGGTTGCGCATCGTGTACATGATCATCCACGGAATATGGTCGTTGCGGGTGGCGAACTCCGGATCGACCCGCATGACGTTGTTGGCGGCCTCGCCGATGATTTCGATATTGCGGATGACGGCATCCTGTACCAGCTCGCTGTCGAGGAAGACCGTTTCCACCATATCGGCCGTATAGCGCTCGATGCGCGCTATGGCCTCAAGAATGTGGTCGAGATAATCGGGCACACGCCCGGACCTGTTCATACCGGCCGGGCCTCCGCCAGAATCCGGCTGCGGGCAGCCTCGGGCAGTGCCTTGGGCGTCAGTACGTCGACCGTCACCCCCAACAAGCGCTGCAGTTCTACCTGAATGGCGGCGACGTCCATGAGCGTCGTCTCCGGCGTCGGATCGATGAGGAGATCGAGATCACTGCTCTGGGTATCCTCTCCATGCAGGACCGAACCAAATATCCTGGCGTTGCGCGCGTGATGCGCTTCCACGACTTGCCGGATGGCAGCGCGATGAGAGGCAAGGGCTTCAGAAGGTTTCATGGTGTGATCTTCCTCGGTAAGGCGTTCATCATAGGTGAAGCCCGGAGCAGAGGCAACCGGCCCTGCTCTGCGCCACAACGCCCCAGCAGCTCAACCCAAACGCTTGGTCGTCGTCACATCAAACCAATGCACATCCCCCGCCCCAAACGACGCCCCGATGCGCTGACCGGTGCTGACCGGCACATTGGCCGGGCAACGCAGCACCAGCGATTGTCCGCCGCAGCGCGCATGCACCAGCAATTCCGCACCCAGCGCTTCGACCAGCTCCACCTCCAATGACAGCTGCGCAGCCGAGCCGTCGAGGATGGGCAGCAGGTGTTCCGGGCGCACGCCCAGGATGCGCTCCTGGCCGGCCGCACCGGTCACCGGCTGCGGCAGGCGCACGGTAGCGGTGGCCTCGCCCTTGCTGGCCTCGAAGCTGGCCCCGTCGGCCGACAGGCTGCCCTGCAGCAAATTCATCGGCGGTGAACCGATGAAACTGGCCACGAAGGTGGTGGCCGGACGGGCATAGACTTCAGCCGGGGTGCCGATCTGTTCGGCCACGCCGCGATTCATCACGATCATCCGCTGGCCCAGGGTCATGGCCTCGACCTGGTCGTGGGTCACATAGAGGCTGGTGGTGCGCAGGCTGGCATGCAGCTTCTGGATTTCCAGCCGCATCTGCACGCGCAGCTTGGCGTCCAGGTTGGAGAGCGGTTCGTCGAAGAGGAACACGGCGGGCTTGCGCACGATGGCGCGGCCCATCGCCACGCGCTGGCGCTGGCCACCGGAAAGCTGGCGCGGCGTGCGTTCCAGCAGCGCGCCCAGTTCCAGGATGGCGGCGGCACGCTGCACGCGCTCGTCGATCTCGGTCTTGGACAGGCCCTGGATCTTCAGGCCATACGCCATGTTCTGGTACACCGTCATGTGCGGATACAGCGCATAGTTCTGGAACACCATGGCGATGTCGCGCTCCTTGGGTTCCAGGTCATTGACCACGCGCTTGCCGATGACGATCTGCCCGCTGCTGACTTCTTCCAGCCCGGCGACCATGCGCAGCAGCGTGGATTTGCCGCAGCCCGAGGGCCCGACCATGACGATGAATTCGCCATCGGCGATGTCGGCATCGATGCCATGGATCACGTCGACGGCCTTGGTGCCGGCGCCATAAGTCTTGCGGACTTGCTTGAGATGGATTGCTGCCATGATTGTCAGTCTCTAACTCTCGGAATGATATAAATTATTTCTCGGAATCAACCAGGCCCTTGACGAACCATTTCTGCATCACCACCACCACCAGCCCGGGCGGGAGCATGGCCAGGATCATGGTGGCCATCACCAGGTTCCACTCCACCGCCGAATCACCGCCGGAGATCAGCGTCTTGATGCCGATGCCGATGGGATACATGCTGGTGTCGGTGGCGATGATGAGCGGCCACAGGTACTGGTTCCAGCCATAGATGAACATGATCACAAACAGCGCGATGACGTTGGTGCGCGACAGCGGCCACAGCACATCCTTGAGGAAGCGCAGCGGCCCGGCCCCGTCGATGCGCGCAGCTTCGGCCAGTTCATCGGGCACCGTCAGGAAAAACTGGCGGAACAGGAAGGTGGCTGTGGCCGATGCGATCAGCGGCACACTCAGGCCTGCATAGCTGTTGAGCATGCCCAGATCGGACACCACCTGGTAGGTCGGCGTAATACGCACTTCCACCGGCAGCATCAGCGTGACGAAGATCATCCAGAAGAACAGCCCGCGCCCCGGAAAACGGAAATACACGATGGCAAAGGCTGACAGCATGGAGATGGAGATCTTGCCGATGGCGATGATGAGCGCCGTGGCCAGGCTCACCCACAGCATGTTGAGCACGGGCGGTGCGGTCACCTGCCCGGCCGCGCCCTTGAAGAGCACGGCGCTGTAGTTGTTGATGAATTCACCGCCCGGCACCAGCGACAGCGGCGACAGGGCCGACTGCTCGGCAGTCTGCGTGCTGGCCACGAAGGCGACATACAGCGGGAAGAACACGATCAGCACACCCAGCACCAGGACCACGTGGCTGAGGAAATCGAGGACGGGACGGCGTTCGATCATGCGGCCACCTCTGCAGTGAGGAAGATCAGGAAAGCGTTGTTGAGGATGGGCATCATGCGTATTGCACCTTCTTTTCAACGTACTTGAACTGCACCACGGTCAGCAGGATCACCAGTGCCATGAGTACCACCGATTGCGCCGCCGAGCCGCCCAGGTCGCCGCCCTTGAAGCCATCGGTGAAGACCTTGTAGACCAGGATCTCGGTATCCTTGCCGGGACCGCCGTGGGTAGTGGCGTCGACGATGACGAAAGTATCGAAGAAGGCATAGACCACGTTGACCACGAACAGGAAGAAGGTGGTCGGCGAGATCAGCGGGAAGACGATGGTGAAGAAGCGCTTGACCGGACCCGCACCATCGATGGCGGCCGCTTCGATGAGCGACTTGGGAATCGATTGCAGGCCGGCCAGGAAGAACAGGAAGTTGTAGCTGATCTGCTTCCAGATGGCGGCAATGACGATGAGGATCATGGCGTGCGTGCCATTGATCATGTAATCCCACGGCAAACCCAGCCAGGCCAGCACGTGAGAGAGGATGCCCAGCGAGGGACTCAGCAGGAACATCCACAGCACCCCCACCACCACCGGCGAGACCGCATAGGGCCAGATCAGGAAGGTCTTGTAGACCGAAGCGCCCCGGCGCACGCGGTCGGCGAAGACCGCCAGCAGCAGCGAGAGCGCCAGCCCGAAGAAGGCCACCAGCGCCGAGAAGAGCGCAGTGGTGCGGAAGGATTCGAGATAGGTCGGATCGGCAAAGAGCGTCTTGAAATTGTCGAACCAGACGAATTCGGAATAGCCGCCGAAGGCATCCTGCAGCAGCATGGACTGATACAAAGCCTGGATGGCCGGCCAGAAAAAGAACAGCAAAGTGATGATGATCTGCGGTGCCACCAGCAGATAAGGCAACCACTTCGAAGTGAATCGCGCGCGTTTTTCCACGATCGTTCCAGCCAGGGATCGCCTGGCCGCAGAAGTTGAATGAATCGGAAACGGATGTCAGCTTGCCGACATCCCAAAACGGAAGCCGGCGCTGCCCTCCGCGATCACGGAGCACACCGCCGGTTCCTGCCCCGTCACCGCGTTCAGGCGGGACGGGAGGTGTTGCTGATGAGACTTACTGGTTGCCCTTGTTGGCCTTCTCGAAGCGGGCCAGCAGTTCGTCGCCGCGCTTGACGGCGGAGTCCAGGGCTTCCTTGGCGGTCTTCTTGCCGGTCCAGACGTTTTCCAGTTCCTCGTCGAAGACGGTACGGACCTGGGCGTAATTGCCCAGACGCAGGCCGCGCGACTTCTCGGTGGTCTTGACGATCATCTGCTTGACGGCAACATCGGTGCCCGGGTTGCGCTCATAGAAACCGGAGCTCTTGGTCAGCTCGTAGGCGGCCTTGGTGACCGGCAGGTAGCCGGTGTCCTGGTGCCACTTGGCGGCCACTTCCGGCTTGGACAGGTAGCTGAAGAACTTGGCCACGCCCTTGTACTCTTCGCCCTTCTTGCCGTTCATGACCCACAGCGAGGCACCGCCGATGACGGTGTTCTGCGGTGCGCCCTGCACGTCGTTGTAATACGGCAGGGTGGCCACGCCGAACTTGAACTTGGCGTTCTTGCGGATATCCGCATAGGCCGAGGACGAACCGGTGATGATGGCGCACTCGCCCGCATTGAACTTGGCATTGGCCTCGTCCTTGCGGCCGGCGTAGGTGAAGTAGCCCTGCTTGGCCCAGTTCGACAGGTTCTCGATGTGGCGCACGTGCAGCGGGCTGTTCATCTTCAGACGGGCATCGAGGCCGCCGAAGCCGTTGTTCTTGGTGGCCAGCTCAACGTTGTGCCAGGTTGAAAACGATTCCAAATGCACCCAGGATTGCCAGGTCGTGGTGTAAGCACACGAGGCACCGCTGGCCTTGATCTTGGCGGCCATGCCGACGAATTCCTGCCAGGTGACGGGCGGCTTTTCAGGATCCAGACCGGCCTTGGCGAACATGTCCTTGTTGTAGAACATGATGGTGGTGGAGCTGTTGAAGGGGAAGGACATCATGCCCTTCGGGGTCGAGTAGTAACCGGCCACCGCAGGCACGTAGGCGTTCTGGTCGAACTTCTCGCCAGCCTGCTGCATCACTTCATACACCGGCTTGACCGCGCCCTTGGCGTAGATCATGGTGGCGGTGCCCACTTCGAACACCTGCAGGATGCTGGGCGCATTGCCGGCACGATAGGCGGCGATGGCAGCCGACATCGATTCGTCGTAGGTCCCCTTGTAGACCGGCACGATCTTGTAATCGCCCTGGGTCTTGTTGAAGTCGTCGGCCAGGGCATTGACGCGTTCGCCCAGGGCGCCGGTCATGGAATGCCACCAGGTGATCTCGGTTGCAGCGAAGGCAGAGGAAGTGATCGTCGCCAGGACACCGGTCGCGATCAGCGTTTTCATCATGTTCATCAGAGGGGACCTCTCGAAAAAAGGGGTTTTGATGCTAACAACGCTCCATGACAGCCGCGTTACATTAGCCGTACTGCCGGCTTTGGGCAAAAGAAATGCATGTGGCCGTGCAGCACGAAACCCGGGGGATGTCTTGGAAAATAAGAATTCGTTTTTATAAGTTCTGCTGATGTGTAGCACACCGCATCCACTGTCAGCACTTTGTCAGCTCATCAGCAAACAAGCCTTGAAAAGCACGACAGTGCGGAAACGGCGACGCGAATTATAATGCGGACTTTCGATTTTGCGGACATTCCATGGACAGGCTCAGGCTTTACGCGCTGCTGGTGCGCGCCCACAAACCCATCGGCATCCTGCTCTTGCTGTGGCCCACGCTCATTGCACTGTGGCTGGCCTCGGGCGGCGTTCCCGACTGGCGCATTCTGGTGATTTACGTGCTGGGTACGGTGCTGATGCGTTCGGCCGGCTGCGCCATCAACGACTATGCCGACCGCGACTTCGACCGGCACGTCAAGCGCACCGAACAGCGCCCCCTCACCTCCGGCAAGATCAAATCGTGGGAAGCGCTGATGGTGGCCGGGGTGCTGGCGCTGGTGTCCTTCCTGCTGATCCTGCCGCTCAATGCGCTGACGCTGCAACTGTCGGTGGCAGCCGTGATCATTGCGGGCAGCTATCCGTACTTCAAGCGTTTCTTCGCCATCCCCCAGGCTTACCTGGGCATCGCCTTCGGCTTCGGCATTCCCATGGGATTTGCCAGCGTGACCGGCAGCGTGCCGCTGGCGGCCTGGGTGCTGCTGGTGGCCAACATCTTCTGGGCAGTGGCCTATGACACCGAGTATGCGATGGTGGACCGGGACGACGACCTGAAGATCGGCATCAAGACCTCGGCCATCACCTTTGGCCGCTACGATGTCGCAGCCATCATGCTGTGCTACGTGGCGGCGCTGGCGCTGATCTGGGTGGTCGGCCTGCAATACGGACTGGGCCTGTGGTTCACGACAGGCATGCTGGTGGCCTGCGGCTTTGCCGTGTATCACTACACCCTGATCCGCGAACGCGACCGCATGCGCTGCTTCGCGGCCTTCAACAACAACAACTGGCTGGGTGCGGCGATCTTCGCCGGTGTCGCGCTCGATTACCTGATGCGCTGATGTGCTGATGCATTGATGCCAGGCAGGCCCTGCGGCTGCCTGGCGAAAATTCAAAGGAAACGGGATGAAAGCGGAATTTTGGCTGGAACGCTGGCGCGACGGACGCACGCATTTTCACCAGTCGCGGGTGACGCCGCTGCTGCAGAAATACTGGCCGCAACTGGCGCTGCCGGCCAGTAGCACGGTGCTGGTGCCCTTGTGCGGCAAGTCGCTGGACATGCTGTGGCTGGCCGAACAGGGCCATCGCGTGCTGGGGGTGGAGTTGTCGGAACTGGCCATTACCCAGTTCTTCAGCGAACATCAACTGTCCCCGCTGGTGCATGACAGCGCGCAGGGCCGCCATTACGTGGCGGGACAGATCGAACTGATCTGCGGCGACATCTTCGCGCTGGAGGATGCCACCCTGGCCAGCTGTGCGGGTGCCTACGACCGCGCCGCCCTCATCGCCCTGCCCCCGGACATGCGTGCGCGCTACGTGGAAGAAATCTATGGACGGCTGCCAGCCCAGGCACGCAGCCTCCTGATCACGCTGGAATACGATCAGGAAAAAATGGAAGGCCCGCCGTTCTCGGTGGCCGAAGAAGAAGTGTTGCGCCTCTACGCATCGCACAGCGAGGCAGTGGCCATCGACCGGCGCGATATCCTGGAGAAGGAACCCAAGTTCCTGGAGCGCGGATTGCGGGCGCTGGATACGGTGGTTTATCGCTTGCAGCGCAAGGGCTGACGTCCCCTCACACCTCAGCCGTCGTCCTCACCACCGTCACCCGGCTGATGAGGAACTCCCCCTCCACCACTACCCGAAACGGCACCCCGGCCACGTTGAAGCCGGGGCCGCCCTCGTCGTCCCAGACCTGGGCCAAGGCGTCGAATTCGCGCGGAGTCATCTGCAGCATCTGTGCGCTGATGACGAAGGTGGCGCCGGTCTTCTGCCGGCGCACGATGTCTTCCAGTTTGGCCATGTGAATTCCTGATTCTTGAGATGGCGTCAAGGGCGGCACGCGCAGATGCGCGGCCGCTGCCTCAACGCGCCGGCAGCAGCGCCATCACGTTGACCGGCTTGCCGTTGCGGCGGATTTCGAAATACAGCTTGACCTTGTTGGTATCGCTGTTGCCCATGGTGGCGATCTGCTGGCCGCGCGTGACCATCTGGCCTTCCTTGACCGTGATCGTCGCATTGTGCGCATACACCGACAGCAGCTGCGGCGTGTGCTTGATGATCACCATGTTGCCGTAGCCGCGAATGCCATGCCCGGCATACGTCACCTTGCCCGCCGCAGCGGCCACCACCGTCTGGCCCTGGGTGCCGGCGATGTCGATGCCCTTCTTGTAGCTGTCAGCACTGGGCGCGGACTTGCCCTGCGTCGGCCACATCCAGTCCAGCTTGGCATCGGCCGGGGCCGGGGCATCGTCATCATCTTGCGACTTGGGCGCTGGTTTGGCGGCGGGCTTGCCGGCATTCTTGCGCGGTGTACTCTCCGCACCGGAAGAGGCGGACGCACGCGGCGTCTGCCCGGCACCGGTACGGGCCACCACTCCAGCCGGCGGGCGCACCAGGATGCGCTGGCCGACTTCGAGGTCATCCGGATTGCGCAGGCGGTTCCAGGTGCGCAGGTTGGCCGGGCTCTGGTCGAAGTCGCGGCCGATGCTGTAGAGCGTGTCGCCGCGCTTGACCGTGTAATAGCCCTCGCTGTCGGCCGTGGAGGCGCAGCCGGACAGCAGCAGCACGGACGCCAGCGGCAAGGCCGCCAGCAGGCCCAGGAAGCGGTCAGCCTGTCCCATCAGGCCTTGCCGAACTCGTCGCCCAGCTCTTTGCTGCGATGGGCGGCGGCTTGCAGGGCCTGCACGATGGCCCCCTTCACGCCCGATTGCTCCAGGCTGGTCAGCGCGGCATAGGTGGTGCCGCCCTTGGAGGTCACGCGCTCGCGCAGCGTGGCCACGGATTCATCGGAGCGGCGCGCCAGTTCGGTGGCGCCGGCGAAGGTCGCCTTGGCCAGTTGCAGGCCGTCTTCCGGCGACAGGCCCAATTGCGCTGCCGCCTGCTCCATCGCTTCGAGGAAGTAGAACACGTAGGCCGGACCGCTGCCGGAGACGGCGGTGACGGCGTCGAGCTTTTCTTCGCTGTCCAGCCACAGGGTCTCGCCCACGGCCTTGAGGATGGAATCGGCCTGCGCGCGCTGCAGGGTCGAGACCTGCGCATGCGGTACCACGCCCGAGATGCCCTTGCCGATCAGGGCCGGGGTATTGGGCATCGCGCGCACGATGGCCTGGTGGCCGTCCAGCCAGCGCGACAGGTCCACCATGCGGATGCCGGCGGCAATCGAGACGATCAGTTGGGCACCGATGAAGGGCTTCAAGCTGGCCACCACCTCGCGCATCTGCTGCGGCTTGACCGCCAGCACCACCACGTCCGCGTTGGCGAGGGTGCCATCGATGGACTGCGCGGTCGTCACACCGAACTTGTCCTTGAGCGCCTGCAGCGCATCGGCATTGAGATCGACCACGTGGATGTCTTCTGCCGCCGCGACCTTGCCGGCCAGTCCGCCGATCAATGCCGCTGCCATGTTGCCGCCGCCGATGAACGCTATCTTCACTTCCGCTCCTTGTGTCTTGTGTTGAGGCTTGATGATTGGGTAAAAAACTTCACAGGGGCCAAATCGCGCGGCCCCTCACGGGCCGTCACGCGTAATGCCGCGCCCCGAAGATGGCGCTGCCGACCCGCACGATGGTGGCCCCTTCGGCTACCGCTGCCTCCAGGTCGGCCGACATGCCCATGGACAGAGTGTCCAACGGCAGTCCGACTGTGCGCAATTGTTCATACAGGCCGCGAACCGCCGCAAAGGCGGCGCGCTGTTGCTTCATATCGTCGCTGGGGGCCGGGATCGCCATCAGGCCACGCAGGCGCAGCCGGGGCAATTGCGCCACCTGGGCCGCGACCTCGGGCAATTCCTCCGGGGTCAGGCCGCTCTTGCTGGCTTCGGCGCTGATGTTGACCTGCAGACAAATGTTAAGTGCGCCCAGTTCCTCAGGCCGCTGTTCCGACAGGCGCTGGGCGATCTTGAGACGGTCCACCGAATGCACCCAGTCGAAGTGCTCGGCGATGGGCCGGGTCTTGTTGCTCTGGATGGGGCCGATGAAATGCCATTGCAGTGGCGTATCCGGCACCAGGGCGGGCAGCGCGGCGATCTTGTCGAGCGCTTCCTGCAAATAATTTTCGCCAAAGGCGCGCTGGCCGGCGGCCACTGCTTCGGCCACCGCCTCCGGTCCAAAGGTCTTGGAAACGGCCAGCAGTTGCACCGAGGATGGAGCCCGCCCGGCCTGGCCGGCAGCCTGGGCGATCTGTTGTTGCACGTGTTGCAAGTGTTGAGCGATTGACGACATAATCCGGGAGCCGGAAGGGGCAGCCTGCAGGGAGATAACGATATTGTTGGTCCAACCTTGCCGGGATTATAAATGGACATTGCCACCCTACTGGCATTTGCCGTCAGGAATCAGGCTTCCGATCTGCATCTTTGTGCGGGGCTCGCGCCCTTGCTGCGGGTCCACGGGGCCATTCGCCGCATCAACCTGCAGCCGCTGGACGGCGCTCACCTGCAGCAATCCCTGCTGGCGGTGATGCCCGCGCCCCTGCAGCCGCACTACCGCGCCGGGACCGATTGCGACTTCGCCCTGGCGCTGCCGGGACTGGGCCGCTTCCGCATCCACGCCTTCCACCAGCAACGCGGCCCGGCCGCCGCCATCCGCCCGCTGGGCCAGCAGCCGCCGGCACTGCCCGAGTTGCACGCACCGCCCGCCTGTGCCGAACTGGCCACCCGCCCGCATGGCCTGGTGCTGGTGAGCGGACCGACCGGGTCGGGCAAGAGCAGCACGCTGGCGGCCATGGCCAGGCTCATCAATGAAACCCGCCCGGTACACATCCTCACCCTCGAAGATCCATACTTTTTGCTTTGTGATATAACTTGTCCATAGCTTTAATATCCTTATGGAATATGGATTTTTCACAATGGATAATATGAATAATTATCACCCTCTCATCCGTTTCATTCCCGCATCCAAAGACATGCCAAGATGCAACATTGATGACGAAGTGGCATCAGCATTCCACGATTGCGCAAAACGCCTAGACCCCAATAGGCTTCTAGAGTGCGAGGTTGTACTTCGACTTCTAGACTGCTTTTTGCAGGTAACAGGAAGTGGTCAACTCTCGCTTGCGCGACTCCAGACACCAGATTTCGCGCGCATCTATGTTTTATTCGCAGGAGCCCTCTATTCGGAGCGATTCTTAAGCGTACGAATCAGCCGAAGTACGGCTATTTTTCGGATCTTCGAACGGTATGTTGACGCGCTACGAGAGCAATATCCGACGATTCCAACGCTGAAAATAAAGAGAACATATCGTGCCCCACTTACTCAGTCCCTCATCGAGTGTGTTGCGAAATTTGAAGAAATAGAGTGGGTTGAGGAAAGGGCGTATGTTTGGCATGGATGGGCGGCGCAGAATGGAAACGGCCGTCTCTCATTTTTTCAATTTCACCCCATATATCTTAGACTTGGACGCGAGTTCACGGATCAGTTGCATTCGGCCTACCGACTTTTTGTCAGCGGACGTCGTGACAGCCCTCCGCTCTTGGTTAAGGAACTCGCTCGTTTTATCTCAACCTACGAAGGCGAACTTACCCCTGCTCACTTCAAGTCTCCTAGTTTCATGACGGAATTTTGGAGGAAATTTGCACTGTTTTTTGTCAGTGAAGTTGCCGAAAAGGGCCAAAGCGTCGTAGTTGCCATTTCCACCTGGCGTCGCCGATTTGTTTCATTCGCGAAAAACTATTTGGAAGCCCCTGGGATTGTTGCCCGCACTTTGGGTGATTTTCCCTGCCCCCCAAAGCGACATCCCGTCCCCGCCCATACACATATCAAAATAGATCCATCTGGCGCGGAAGTTAAAACAAAGCTACTAACCCCGGTCCCATTGCATGTGACGGATACACAAGCCATGGAGATTCTGTTCCAGAGAATCGAAAAGGACCTCAACACTGTCATTCAATGGGCAAGGCACGAAATATCGGACATATGGGCTAGATACACCAACAGAATCCAACTTGCCAAGTTAGGTACTGCCAGAACGATCAATCTGGACAAGCGATACAAGATAGTTGAAAGCGAGGAATCTCTTGTTGCGCTGGAGAATCCAATGCACTTAGCCAATGCTTGCGCCACTTTTGAGAAGCATGGGTACCTTCACATCGACGATATAGCCGCTCTACATCGCATCTATCCGCTAGGCTCATCCGAAATGGCCCGACTATTTGCGCTACCAACGACAATAGCGCTTTTCCCGCATTGCACTCTCTTGACGGCCTTGCACCCCAAAATAACATCGAGCTTTCTGGAGAGGCTCGAGCTGTATTCGCCATCAGGACAAATGATTGGTCATGAACACACCAACGACACGCATTATCTAGTCTCCGTCAAGCCGAGAATTCGTGATGACACTCTCAAAGAACAACGAATAGAACTTACTGCAGAGAGCAATGAGGTCGTCCGACAAATTATCGAATTGACCATGCCACTTAGAACATATTTAAAGAAAAAGGGAAAAGATGAATGGCGCTTTCTTCTCCTGAGCTGCGGAGAGGGATTTGGACGGCCATGCTCAGTACCTCCCTTGAGTGCCTACGCTAGCAGGCCTGAGCGCCATGAACCATTACTCGACAGCTTCATGACTTCAACCGGTGCAAGTCGCGAATATGCAAACGAACTATTAGAGCACTTCTCTGTAGCCAAAGTACGAGCGAGCTCTGGATTGTTAGTTTTTTTGAGAACTGGGGACATGCGGAAGATGGCGGAAGCATTAGGCCACAAAAAACTGTCCGCCAACCTGCTCGATCATTATCTTCCTCGCCCTATCCGAGACTTTTTTCAAGAACGATGGATCAGAGTATTTCAACAAGCGTTGGTCGTTGAGGCGCTACAAGACAGCGAATATGTTCTGAAGGCCACACGCTTTTCAAACATGAATGAACTCAATGAATTCCTTTCCAACCATGCTCTAAATATGCGCGGACACAGCACCACGCGCAAAGCAAGTCGAATCACTACACCAACCGCTGATGAAGTAATCATCAGCGTTAATACAGCGATTCTTACCGCCCTAGTCAGTCTCGAATCCGCAGTTTCTGCCGCAGTACGGCCCCCAAATCTGCTTGCTGAATACTGGGCGAATGTCACTCGAAGGCTTGTTGCCTTCATTGAGAGCAAGGAATGCCATCGCTCAGACCTTAGAGACTTTCTTTCGCGCGCAAGGGCCGCAGCAAGTCCCGACACTTTCTGCAAAATCATCCATGAGTAAATACTCGCGCACTCAATCCCCCGTTGACGACGAACTACAAAAATGGCTATCGGGGACAACTACCATCGACTATAAGCGACCATATTGGCTTATATCGGAGTTTGATGCTCCGCTGTGGGAACTTGCCTTAGGCAGTAAGAAGATTGCACTGGACTGGAACGTCCCCCTAGAAGATGGCAGTCGACTGACCGATTCAAAAAATCACTCGCTACTTGAGCTATTCAAACTCTGGATGTGCATCCAAGGTCACACCTCTCTGACTGGCGGAAGCATATATTCTCGGGGCACTATTGCTAAGAAAGTGGGACGTGTCGGCCGAATCATAGATTATTTTTTAATTAGGACAGAGTACTTTCAGCTTGGCCAGCACGGCCTTTCACTAGTCACGAGCTCCGACGTCCGTACACTTTACGTCACCCTTGCCTCCTCATGCGAAACCTCAGAGTCAATTTATGACTTCAATGAAACCCTACGCAAATACCTTCTTGAGGAAGGTCGAAAACTTTCCGCCGATCAGATAAGTCAAGCGATTTCCGATCAACCGTTAGTTGAGGAACTTTGTGTTCCAGCCAGCGACCGGCTTCTCTTTCCGGACGATAATGAGTTGATCAGCGCTCGATGCTATTTACAACTAAGTGGCCATTACCACCCCCATACCCAACAGAGGTTCATAGCATTCAGGAATTTCAAACGCCTAATACAAAAGCTCTATCCGAACGCACTTTGGGCCACCCGCTCGATAAACTCACGCCCCGACGAACTGTGGCTCTTGGCCTCGAATTGCTATTTCCGCGAATATGCTGGAGTCCCCGTTGCTACGTATGATCGAGAGCTACCGTCCTCGCAAACTGTCGACTATTGGAGAGATACTGTCTTCTCCCTGCTCCCGCTCTCCGAACTCGGCCATCAAGTGCCTCGCGAGCCTATCTCGGAAGGATGGCAATCAGGTGCAATCAAGCATCTGAACCTCGGGTCACCAGGTCGCTTCCGAACCTTGCCAGCTGAGTGGTACCTTGACTCCTTGCGAGAGTCTATTGAATTCACCCTAGCCTACGGTGAAGATCTCTTGAATAGCTACGTCAACCTCGTCTCTACCGCAATTAAGAGTGGCCTCAGCCTTCTCAAATTTGTTCAGCAGCATGGAATTGAAGCGCACCTAACACCCAAGCTCAGGGAATTGGGAGTCAAGGTCTGGGATGTTGGAAGTAGTGAGGGGCTAATTCGTCCACCGTTTTCGAAGGCGGGAGACTTTCCATCTGGATCAAAAAGTGCGTATTTTGAGCGTGTTCGGAAAAACGAGGGATTGTATGAATTGATACAAGTTTTGTATGGATGTATTGAGATTTGCGTCGGTCTCCTATGTGCGAGGCGAATTTCTGAGCTTTTGAATCTGTTACCTGGGCTGGCGTTAGATAAGACACGGCAGAACTTGGTTTTTGGCAATATGAAAACCGGCGCCGATGGAATGCGAGAAATGACCGCACGGCCGGCACCTCCCATCGTCGATACGATGATAGGAATGCTAGAGCGATTCCAGGAAGAGTTACGTAAGCATGGCGTATATGAATCCACCCGACCACTCTTCGCCCGACCAAGCCGATTTAACTTCGAATTTGACCACTCCCCACGTACATATGTAGACGCTACAGATCTGTTCTGCGACTACTTCGAAGCGCCCCTTGATGAAGAAGGCCGAAGATACTACATTCGGCAACATCAATTACGCCGCGGCTTTCCCATGCTCTTCTTCTGGCATCGCTCATATAAGGGGCTCGACACATTGACTTGGTTCCTTGGACAAAGCGATTCTGAGCAGATATACAGATATGTCCTCGATTCCACGCCAGGGGACGTACTTAAATGGAGCAAAGCAAAATACGGTGCTCAGATGCTGCAAGAGGATCCTTCTTACAGCGAAGATCTAGCTGACCTTATCGAAGAACATTTTGGCACAAGAAATTTTTCTGTTCTCGATTTTGAAGAGCTTGAGGAATACATTCACGATCTCATCGAAGATAGCACAGTTACCATTGAACCCCAGTTTTTCAGAACATCCGAAGGCACTGACTTTAATGTAATAACACACGTAAAAAGGATAGAAAAATGAGGACGGATTCACGCCTGCTAAAAAATACCAAGTCTATAAAAAAATTAAAACAATTTCTTGATTCAGTTTCTGAGAATCCTCAAAAGTATGCGCACGACGACAGAGTTATTAGCGCCCTTTCCTCTCAAGGAGCTCTGTCTAAATTATGTATAGCTGAGGAAGGAATCTTCTCTACATCGACCAACACACTAAAACGGATATCTGACAGCGAAATCGAGGGCGGATTTTCCACATTGGATGCTTTAAGAATTAGCGCAAAACGAGCAATTAGTGAATTAAAGGAGACTACCAAAATTCAGAGGCGGAATACACGAGAACAACTAGCTGAAGAGAAATCGAGACTTTTAGAAAAACTCCAACAAAGCCAACAAGATTGTTGGCGACTAACGGTCGCATTCAATAAAGCCATGAATCAAGGCCGTAGGTATGCATATAGCAGTGGCGATAAAACCATCATCGCGCTTTGTCTAAAAGAACAAAAGGAATTGAAGGCAATGTTCTCTCTCGTGACTCGCCCGGAAAAATAGGAAATCATGTCCACTAAATCTTTTCCAAAACTCTATTCTTTGACCGACTCGGAGTTCAAAGCGTACTCCTCGCTAACACATGATGGAAAAATTCTAACCACGCCAGCAGATAACATTCCTATGATTTTCTGGCCGGATGGCAGATGGTGCTTGGAGGCTAATTTATATATGGCCAAACTTTTTGATGCGGGCTTATCCAGAGATGAACGTGGTGGCACTTTACATACTTATGCAACTCAAATTAGTCACCTGCTCCGGTTCTGTTTCGGTCTTAAAAGCAAGAAGCCATATTTTTCGAGTGAAAGCAGCTTCTCCGGCACCAAAATCTGCCTCCATGAATTGACAGATAATGACTTTTCGACCTTCATATCAACTTTAATCGCAGAGAAAAAAAGTGAATCCGGTGCGGCAAAACGACAATCAAATTCGAATATCAATATCGGCCGACGCTGTCTGGAATTCCTGGAGTTCGTGGGAGAATTCCATCGTATAGAAAATTTTATTGGCCCTGGCGGGCAGATAGTAGCCGAGAAAAAAGTTACACACATACGCACTGCAGGCAAGATAGCTATTCGCAGCCGGTTTTATTGGCATCACCGCGCACTCCCTGTAGCAGGCCCGATGAAGCGAAGGCTACCTATTTCGGCTGACGCAATCGATAGTCTTCACCAAGTCGTTTATAAAATTAGCTCAACAACCTATCTGAGAAAGCGCCGATACTTGATGCTTACGTTACTCGAAGCAACAGGTGGCCGTCGTTCAGAAATCGCTTCGCTTACGATTGAAAGCGTACAAAAAGCAGCCTCTATGGAACAACCTTTTCTTGAACTTCCAACCAAAAAGAAAGGCGCATCCGCACCACCAACAAGATTCGTACCTATTCAACGAAGCGTATTCAACCAAATTGTAGAGTTTGTTGAAAAAAATCGGAAACCACTGATGCGCCGCCTCGGAAAGACGCGAGATGATCCCGGTGTAGTTCTAGTCAGTGAAACAGACGGGTCTCGTTTAACGGCAAACACGATAACCACAGAGATTTACCTCTTGCGCAAAGCAGCTGGGCTCGTAGGTCGCGCTCATCCGCACATGTTCAGGCACACATTCATTACGCGACTGTTCAAAGCGCTCGTAGAACAGCACAACTTTGGAAGAACAGAAGAATTACGTAATTATCTTTTCGACGGAGAGAAATTGAAAAGAGAGATCGCGGAATGGACTGGCCATAGCAATCTGCAATCTCTTGAAATCTATCTCCACTTGGCATTTGAAGGAACGAGCGACCACTCCTCCGCGATCGACACATTAGTGGCAGCAAGTGTCATAAAGAATGTGCTGCGCTCTATTTCCGAGACTCAAGAAGAATTAAAAAAGGTTACGACCAAATCAACATTAAAGAAATGTATTCAGTCGTTTAGTTCTCTGTTGAACAGCGCATGTAGCGACCTAGAAGCGATTCGCAGTGGAGATCGATAATATGGGCTTTATATCTGATACTACTACGCTATTGGATTGACCTGCGTCGGTAATTTGTAGCCAGTCAGGCAGTGAGTCGGTTGTCGATCATATTCGATTCCAGCTAGGCTCGACGGACAAACAGGCTCACACATTAATTATCGTTTTGATAATCCACTAAACTTTCACTTCTAACCGCGGATATAATCTAGAAACTACCACAGTGAGTTGAGTCATGTCGCAATCTGCCCTACCCCCGTTACTACAACGGGCCATTAGCGCCAGCAATGAGAACGATTCAGAGACAGCGTTAAACCTGTTATTCCAAGCGCGTAGCGAAGAGCCAGAGTCCGCATGGGCCTGCTTTCTCTTAGGAGGACACCTCGCGCAGGCCAAACGCTACACAGAAGCTGAAGAGCAATACATAAACGCAGTACTTCTGGATCCAGAGATGGTGATAGCTCGCTACGAATTAGGCACATTACAATTCACCTCTGGCCGTGCGCCTGCGGCTATGCTGTCCTGGCAGCCGCTGCTCACGTTACCCGACGATCACTATTTGAAGCAATTTGTTCTAGGATATGCCGCTTTAGCAGTCGATAATTTTGCTGAAGCGCTTATGCGTTTCGAAAGGGGTATCGCTGCTAATTCCGACAATGAGCCACTTAACGGCAACATTCGGCTACTCACGGAGCGTATTCGCTTGTTATCGGACGGCACCGAACAAGCCCCTAGGGATCTGCCGAACCGACCAGTTGCCGAGGGCGCTACTGAACACTTCCTTCTTTCAAGCTACGGCAAAAACGTACATTAACGGACGGTTGCATCACAGCTATCGCGCCAATGCTTGCCTCTACGCCAAGATATGACCAATCTTTCTGCTGCCACGACCGTTGACCAGTCTCCTTCTGTTCGTCTGGAGCGTTTATTAAACTTCCTTTCGAACGATCCAAGCAATATGACTTTGCGGGGAGAGGTTTTCGATACGGCGCTACAAGAAGGAAATCTTGTTCTTGCTGATAAACAGCTTGCCGTGGCAAAGCAGGCTGGCGACCATGCCGAATGGCAGATGCGTGAGGCCAATCTCGCCATTGCACAATCTCGGCTCGATGAGGCTGAGGGCATACTGCAGAAGCTTGAACAAATATATGGCCAACATCCTGCTATTTCCCAGAATCTCGGCTTTATTGCGGGTTTGCGGAGTGACCATCATGCTTGCCAAACTCTGATTTCCCAATGGGCCGACGTAGAAGCGACTGCAGATGTCCCTGCGGGATTGCAATCGATGTGGTTACGCTGCCTTCATCATCTTGGGGAACTTGAACGCGCGATGGTGTGGGCGCTGAAGCGCGAGGAGGCAGGTACTCTCGCTGCAGAAGCCATGGGCGTCGCTAGCCTGATTGCTATCGATAGCGAACAGATTCCTTCCGCCAAACGCTGGGCAGAAAACGCTCTCGCGACCCTTCCCCGATTGCATGAAGCGCAATTGTCTTATGCAACCGTGGCACTCGGGGACCGCGACAGCAATACAGCCCAGCAAACCGCGCGAGATATTCTGTCACGCACCCCAGGAAGCGGGCGTGCTTGGTCCATCCTTGGCCTAGCGCAAATGCTAGCATTTGATCTGCCTGCAGCGCGTGTCAGCTTGCAAAAGTCCGTTGAGTTCATGCCAAGCCATATCGGTACTTGGCACGGCCTTGCATGGTCATGCTTCTTGGCAAAAGACTATGTCGCCGCACAAGGTGCCTTTGAGGAGGCATTGGCCCGCAGCCATAATTTCAGCGAGACCCATGGCGGCTTAGCTGTGCTTGCTGCCGTCAACAAGCAGCGCGCGGCTGCGGAAGAGCATCTTCGCAGAGCATTTGGCTTGGATCCTCAGTGCATGACTGCTCAATACGCTCGTGCCATCTTGGACGGCACCCTCAAGGACGAGCAATCGGTGCATGCCTTAGCTCGAAAAATGATGCAGCAAAGCGGCGCAACCTAAGGTGCGTCTGAATGCTCGTCACTACGCTAGGCTCCCAATGATATTGCCATGACATCGGTTGACTCCATAAATCAGCTGGCAGGACTTATTCGCGGCCAAGTTGCAGCGCTGCGCCGCCCTGCCTCGCAATCACGGCGCACACCTACTGGTGCACGCCCACATGCCAAAGATGCACAACATCAAGACATCGCCAGCTTGGTCGCAAAGCGAGTGAATGTTATTGATGCAAATGATCCCCAACGCGAACGCAAGGCATTTAAGATTTTTCTGGAATCCGTGCTAATCGCAGAGCTGGGAGACGAGCTAGCCAACGACCCGGCTTTTTACGTCATGGTTGAGCAAGTACAACGCCAAATGGAAAGTGACGAGAGTCTTGCGGTGTCAATTCGAAAAGCCTGCCGTATTCTTCTCGGAGAGAAGATCTAATCGGCTTATGCCCGAGTAATTCATAGTAATAGGTCGAGCCCTCCACTGCCCTGGACTGAATGTCGCAATCGCTCAAGTGCCTGTTTATGGATTTGAGCAATACGGCCTTTAGATAGACCTAACATTGCCGCGATATCGATGAACGGCATTTCTTGCATGTAATGACAATGTACGACGGTTCGTTCCTGCTCCGATAAATCATCGACCAAGGCACGTACACGCAGTCGTAACTGCTTCAACTCTACATGCTGGTAATACCCATGACGTTCATCGAGCTCGGTCGATCCCTCGATCATGCCGGTGCCATCGAGAAGATACGCCAAAGCCAGCCCAATACCGACATCTGCCAATTCTCGAAACAGTGTGTCAGTAGTGTCTTTACCTTGCTTCTTTTCTGATGACTTAAGCGACTCTTGGCGTTCAGCCTGCAATTTCTTCCGAACAGAAATCTGCTGCTGTTTTTCTGTGACGAGCTCCAATCCATTGAGAATGGCACCGTGCATCCTACGCGCCGCAAACGTCTTAAAACCGGCACCGAGTCCGGGATCATAGCGATCAATAGACTCCAGCAAGCCAACTGAAGCGAACTGCAGATACTCCGCGAACTCAATTTCGTCATGAAAACGGCGTCGATAGTATGACGCCGCTACAATACGTGCATAAGGGAGGTAGTGCTCTACCAGACGTGCGCGAGCGCTAGCGTCCTGCCTCATTCGCCAAGCGCCCCAGAGCAATTTTTCTCCGCTAAGCGTTGGCCCCAGGCCATCGCCCTCTTCCAGCAAGCCGGTCGGTTCGAATGCAGAGATATCCGACGGCAACTCCACGTCGTCGATCGAAGAATAAAGAGGGCCGCGCATCTGCATTGATCAGCAGTCAATGGAACGATCCGACTAGTGCCTTCAATACCAGGCTCCATCCGTCGATAATAATAAACATCAAAATCTTCAGAGGAAGTGCGATGGTAGTTGGCGGCATCATCATCATACCCAGCGCCATCAAGATGCTGGATACAATCAGGTCAATCAATAGGAAAGGAATAAAGATCACGAAGCCAATCTGAAAAGCTGCACGAAGCTCAGAGAGCATAAATGCAGGAATCAGCTGTACGTTGCTAACTTCATCGATATTTGCTGGCTTGGTTGCCTTCGACAATTCCACCATGAGCGCCAGATCTTGCTCACGTGTTTGCTTGACCATAAATTCTCGTACCGGCCGAATACCTTTCTCATAAGCGCTATCCAGCGACATCCTTCCTGCCATGAATGGCTGGAATGCATCCTGATTGACTTTTTGAAGCACTGGCGACATGGTAATCATCGTCAAGAATAGCGCTAGTCCGATCAGCACTGCGTTTGGAGGAGTCTCTTGCATGCCAACAGCATGCCTCAACATCGAAAGAACGATAACGATGCGCAAAAACGCCGTCAGAGACATCAGCATGGCAGGAATCAATGCCATGAGTGTCAATCCGACAACAATACGTAGCGCCAGTGCAGTTTGCCCGTCTTTCGACTGAGCGCCAGGCAGAAAGTCAGAAGGTCGTAGCTGCTCCGCTCTCGCCACGGTCGATTCCGACGGGGTAGCAGTTGCCGCTACCGCAGGTGCACTGGCCCAACATGCGAGAATAACTAGTGCCACCGACAGCAAATTGGCAAAACGCGCCACATATCCCCTCATTGCGGCGGCTCCTCGATAGCGCCTTTCGAGGGAACAAGATGTTCGCCTAAATGCACCAACTGATGCTCGTTTACGCCAAGAAGTATTCGGCCGCCCTCCCACTCCACGACATGCAAAGAAACTCGTCCACCCAAGCGTCGAGAAGCGACGACAGTAATTTCGTTCTGTTCAGATGGAATAGTCAGCCACTTGAAGCGATCTGCCAGTACTCTACCGCCGAGCGCTCGGCGGCGACGCGCCGCTAAGCTCAGCACGCCCAGCAAGATAAGCACTAATACCGATAACGTTGCCACCGCGCTCCAAGGCAACGCAGTACTTTCTTCGGATTTAAACTGCAACGATGTATCTGCCGCCAACGATATGTCGGTCATCGGTAATATACAGACCAGTGCAGCGATAAAGCGCAAAAACAAAACCGACATGGCGTCAAACTTTCAGCGAAACCGGCAGCTCGGTAATACGTACCGCAAAATGCTCATCTACAGCGACAAGCTGGCCTCGCGCCACCACTCGGCCATCCAGCAAGAGATCAACTGGCTGCTCAATTGTTCGATCAAGACGTACGACTTGTTGCTCACGCGCCGACAATAGTTCGCCAACAGTCAATTCGACCTCTCCAACGGAAACAGACAGTCGCGTCTTAATTTGATGCAAAGGATTAACGTTATCCAGGACCTTTCTGCCTTCTTGGCCAGTACCAGATAACTCCGAAAACGCCAACATCTGCGCCGTCGGTTGCGCTTGCTCCTCACTTGCAACGGCCAGCGTAGGGGAAAGAGGTGTCAACTTACTCATGTTTTATTCCAATAGAATGATATTCCGCGATTCTTAGAGAGCTGTATGAGCAGTCTCTCTCGTGAATTCAATCGCTTTGTTGCCATGCGCCTGCCCTAAATAGGCACCACAAACTGGGTGACCTTGTGACGTTGAAACATGAAGTGCCTGCGTCAGCAAATGTGGAAGGATGAGCACATCACCTTCACGCAAAGCCTGCAGCTGACCTAACGTCAACTCGACCTCGGTCAACTCAACTCGAAGTTTTGTCAGACGACCTTCCAATGCATCTTGCAAAGGAACGAGAGTGACTCTCTCGTAGTTCTTCTCTGCCTTCAAGGCAGCGAGCGACTCTGCTCGCTGCGGTCCTATATGCAGCCTGATGACGACGTGTTCAATATTAAGGTCCAGACGCACAGCTCCAGACCACGGCCTCTTTTGAGAGACGGGGATTCCACCTGGATAGAGGCTTTGTGTTAGGCACGATCTGTCCTGAGCTACTTTATGACCCACAAGGGCTTCCAGAATCGTATTCAAACAGTCATCAAGCGCCTCGCCAGCAGTGTCCAGCAATAACTGGCCAGAAGCCGAGCCAGATCGCCCCACCAGGCCCAATAATTCAGCCATTTCACGCACGGAAGATATACGTTCTAGCCAAATGCAGTCGTCATCGCTATCGCCTGAATAGAGTAGACGCTGATGACGAGGCTCCTCGACGGCATTTTCTTCTTCGTGCGCCATCATGCAGCGGGCCTTCACGTCAGCCGACACAGAATCGTCCCGCCATTCCAAACACCATTTTTCGAGCGCAATTTGAGCTAGCTTTCCCAGTCTTTCCAATCGGCTTGCTCCGGGCCAACGCAACGCTTTCACCACCCCATCTTCTACCACTTCATTTCGTGACTGCACCGCATTCACCATTTTTACTTACCTCGCATGGTGAAGAGCTCTTGTAGCATCTCGTTAGCTGTCGAAATAACCTGAGAGGATGATTGATAACCGCGCTGCATAATCACCAATTCGCTAAATTCCGAGGATAGATCGACATTCGATGCCTCCAATGTCGCACTTCTAATTGAGCCAAAGATATCCTTGTTTGCCCGGCCGATGTGCCAAGCTTTGGGGTCGATAGCATCAAAACGGCTGCCACCAATTGCGCGCACAGCATCAATCGTATCGAAGTGACTGACTGCTAGCGACGCACCTTGCACCGTCTGCCCATTGGAATAGGTCAGTGTGAGGACGCCGTCAGCATCAAAGGTAGATTTGACCAATCCACCAGCTGTATGCCCGTCGCGACTGGCCATCGCCAAGTTCGTTACATTTCCCGATGCAAACGAAGTGACATCACTACTAAAATCGAATGTGACCACTTTCGATGCTACACCAGCCGGTGCGTAGGAAAATGTTACTCGCCCCGTCGCCAAATTGAGGTTGCCGTTTGTAAAAGTGAGCAGACCGCTGCCTACTGGAGTGGATCCATCGGTGACACTTAGGCTCCAGATGCTGTTGGTCGCACTGCTACTGCCGGTGATATTCGTAAAAGCAAGGGAAAGTGAGTGCGCCGCACCCGCGGCGTCCAGCACCGTGGCAGTGGCGTTTTGAGTAGTCGCCGTACTAGAGAGGTTACCGGTGAATTTAACAGAGCCGGTGGCCTGTGCCGAATTGGTGCGAAGCCCAGCAACACTAATCTCGACCAAGTTTCCGCCACCGTCTAGGCCCAATACTTTGGCGCGGTCTAGCTTGTCGACCAAAATGCCCGTGGAATCAAACTCGAATTGCCCCGCACGTGTGTGATGAAGCTGGCCTGCTGAATCTCTCACTACGAACATACCTAGTCCATCGATAGCCAGATCAAGGTCATTATCACTATTACGCAATTCTCCTTGTTTGAAATTAATGGACGTTCCTCTGGTTCCTAGACCGAATCCAATTTGTCCACCATTATGTCCGCCATTGAGATTCCCATCCGAGTAGAACAGATCTGCAAATTGCACGGTCGAGCCTTTGAAACCCGGCGTATTCATGTTGGCAGTGTTGTTGGAAATGGTGCGCAAGCCACTGGAAAAACCAAGCAGCCCAGTCATACCGGTATAGATAGAATCAAGCATATCGATCTCCTGGTTAGCGCACTGCGGCAATCTGAGCCAGACTAATACCGGTTAAGGTCTCCCCGCTACTGCTTAACACTGTCAATTGCGGCGAGTCACCACTCAACGACAGGGCCTTTACCGTGCCAGTCACCGTACTTCCACTAGTGTCAGTAATATCTACCATACGGCCGATCAGCCCCACCGACTGGAGCGCAGCTTGCGTAGAAATCAATTGATCGATTTTGGTGTTGAGCTTCTGAGTTTGCTCCAACGAAGTGAACTGAGCCAACTGAGCCATGAATTGCTGATTGTCCACCGGTTTCATCGGATCTTGATAATTCAGCTGCGTGAGAAGAATTTTCAGAAAATCCTGCATGTTCAAGCTATTTGCTTGGCTCATGGTTGCATTGTTGACGGAGTCGATCACCATCACATCTCCTCAAGGTAATTCATAAATAAAGGGGAAGCCGGTCGATCTCGGCTTCCCGATATTAGGGACGATGCCAACGGACGCCCATTGCATATCACGCTATCTAAGCGAATACCAGCTGCGCCAAGCGCCTCCTGAATGGTCTGCACCAACCTATTCAGAACCACAGGATCTTGCGCATCGTGCGAATCTAATCCCAACCAAACTCGCATACCGAGTCCCATTCGCTCCAACGTAATTCGAGGCAACACCATCGTTTTCCCCGTCGCGCCGCGCCCCCCTACAGATATCTGGCCTTGGTCCGTGCTATTGGTATTTCCATAGATAAAAAGAGAATTCAAGTACTTTTCAATCATTATCGGCGATGCCATCTCTCGCTCATCTGCTTTCGCTACGAAGGCGATCCTGTCAGATATTGTTACGTCTTCATTTATCGATGAGAATTTAGGCACTTCGTGGCTCAGTGCTAGACGCGCAGCCATGGTGCTCACTGCGACGCGACTGCCACCTGACTCCCCCATCAGATCATTTATTTGCGCATATTGATCAGTCAGATCGGGAGCTTGGCGAGCCCGATTGGCCAGGCCATGCTCAAGCCATCCCTGCATTTGTGCGCGTTCCATCTCGCGCTGCCATGCTTGCGCTGCCTCAGGCGCCGGCATATCCGTCAAATCCCCACTTGATTGCATGTGGTCAAGACCGACACTAGGCATCATCACATTCACGATACGGCCTCCCCGCGCTGGAGGTCTTCCCATAAGCTACGTGCAATCCACTCATGGTTCATGGCAGCCGCGGTCTTCGCGCGTTGCCGCAACGCGTAGTCATACAATTGCTGCTTTTGATGCTGCTCCAGCAAATCAATTTGCACTTGCTCCTTTTGGCATTGAGAAAGCAACGCCTTGTGCTCGCTCTGGGCCGCTTCAACACGTTCTTGAAGTGCCGATATCGCCTCTCGCGTGTGCGTCAGATAGTCCAGGGCGCGGCGACGCAAGAAAGGATCCAGATAACGCTGAGGAAACTGCTTGAGGTGTTCCTGCTGAGCATTGCGTGCCTGCTCGGCGTTGTGAACTTCACTACGCAAATCATTCAGTTTTCTCAGGACTCGCGCCATGCTCACCTGCAACGCTTCTAACGCCCATTTATGCCGCAACAGCAAAGGAGCCAAGGGATATTCAAAGCCGCGTAAATCAACATCCGCCATACTCATGTTTGCCACCCTTGCTCGGCCGATATGCCCAAAGCTGATCGCAACTGCCGTATCGCTTCAGCACGGGCAACGCCACCTTCTTGCTGACGTAATATGGCCAATAGGCCGGCTTGCTTCTCTAACGCGAGATCCAATTCTAGGTTGCTGCCAGTCTCGTAAGCGCCCAAATCAATCATTTGACGACTACGCTCCAGCAAAGCCAAGACACGTATTGCTTCTTGCGCTAACGAACGATCGGCGTTATCACAGAGGTCAGGCATTAAGCGGCTGGCGCTCTTAAGTACATCTAAGGCTGGATATTGCCCCCGATGTGCTTGGTCACGGCTAAGTACCAGATGTCCGTCCAAGATAGCGCGCAAGCTGTCGGAAATTGGCTCATTGAAATCGTCACCTTCAACCAACACTGTCAAGAGCGCAGTAATGGATCCACCGGAGGGAGCCGTACCGCAACGCTCACATAATTCAGGCAACTCAGCAAATACAGAAGGTGTATAACCGCGCGCCGTTGGAGGCTCGCCCGCTGATAGTCCGATTTCACGACGAGCCATCGCAAAGCGAGTAACCGAATCCATCGTCAGCAGTACTTGCTTGCCTTGAGCGCGGAAATAGTCGGATATCGCGATGGCTGCATGCGTGGCGCGGACTCGCGCGGCGGCAGGCTGATCCGCCGTAGCCACGATCACCACGGAACGACGTAGACCATCTTCTCCTAGTTGCTTGTCAATGAATTCAAGGACTTCACGCCCGCGCTCGCCGATTAGAGCAATCACGTTCACGTCCGCAGTCACATGACGTGCAATCATCCCAAGCAAGGTACTCTTCCCCACTCCACTACCTGCAAATATTCCCACTCTCTGGCCCTTGCCCAAGGTCAGCAGACCATCGATGGCACGGATTCCCGTTTCCAGAACGTGCTCGATGCGTGGGCGTCGCATGGGACTGGGGGCCTGAGGACGCAAAGGCCATTGCTGGTCGACGCGGGGCATAGGGAGATCATCCAAAGGACTCCCGAAGCAATCAATAACACGCCCCAGCAGCGCCGGTCCCACCCCAATTTCAGAATGCATCCCCACCGCTTCAATATCGCAACCCGCGGCAAGTCCTTGCACCGAACCATATGGCATCAGCGTCACATTGCCAGGTCGCAGCCCCACCACTTCGGCCAAGATCGCCGCCCCCCCCATCCTCGGGATGACTCGACACAACTCACCGATCGCGACATCGGGACCGCTCGCCTCGATCGCGAGGCCAGACAAGCGGGACACTTGCCCTAGTCGGCGTACCAGCGAAGCATCCCGAACTGCCTGGAGATAAGCGGAATTCACTTGTCGGCCCTATGGAGATCTACGGAGCTATGCCTTGTCTGTATCAACAATTCGGCAAACAGCCGCAATTGAGTTTCAAGACGCACATCCAAGCTACCTTCGCGGGTGTCAATAATGCAGCCGCCCAGAGCAACTTGATCATCCGCTTCCCAGCGCACTCCTTGCTTGACCAACTCAGAGATCTGGGACGTCTCATCAAGAAGTGATAAATCCCGAGGATGTACCCGCACAGCCACCAATTGATTCTGCGCAAGCTTCTTTAGTTGTTCCGTGAGTACCAGCCTGGTTCCCTCATGAGAAGCAAAGGCAGAACCAAGGATTTGCAATACAACGGCATGTGACAGCGCCACCATATCTTCCTCAGAAGATTCAAACCGACGGGCCAACTGTGCAGGAATCGCTTGAAGCAAATGTTCAAGCTGCTGCTCTTTCTCGCGTAAAGCCTTTGCATGTTCATCCAGCTCACGCTTGATTCGCAACTGAGCCTCTTCTAATCCTTGGCGAAGCCCCGCCTCCCTCCCTTCCAGCAGCCCGTCCTGGTATGCCTCCTCTCGTCCTCGCTGAAGCCCCTCTTCTTTGCCGGCTGCTTCGCCTTGTTTAAAGCCGGCGCTCCATGCTTGCTCGCGCAATTCGACAAGATCTAAGGTATTCAGTGACGCCTCTGACCGCACATCGGGTGTGGCGACTTGGGCTACTGGCAACATAGCCTGCAACGAAGTTTCATCCGCTATAACAGCCTTACTGGACTGCGGCCGCCCGAGCAACCTTGGATGGCGCTGAACCGAGGCTTGCGACAAGATAGGAGAAACAGTCGTAAGCGGCGTGCTCATCGTTGTATTCCTTTCGCTTTTATCCTCAGCATACTGGTCGGAATCCACCGGCCAAACCAGCCCGTTAGAGAATAAAGAGCTGGTCTGCCTGTAACTAGTTGTTCATTTCCTCGTTCTTCAAGCGCAATACGCACTGATCTCAAAAGAACGTTGGTCAATCTCCCAGACGGTTGGCGCATCTCATAGGCCATGGATTGCACTTGACGTCGTTTGGGTAATTCGAGTGCTGCCATTAAATCGCCGCTCCAGTGCCATGGCCCCGCGGCTAGCAGGCGTGCTATCAGTTCAGCAGGCTCGTCCATAAGGATCTGAGCTAATTGGCCTACTCGGTCCCCGGAAATTGCCTGCAACCAAATCCGATCGTGCTGATGCGCTCCCGCAGAAGGCAAGATTTGCAACGTTGCCAGGGTCTGATCCAACAATACACGGTCATGAGGAATACCCAATGAATCCAGCTCCGTAAGCAGTTCTTGTAACGAGCTACGTTGATCTTCGGTGAAGGCATTCAACAGCAGCTGACGTTCGCGCAACGGCAATGTATGCAAAAGCAACGCCGCACGACGTATACCGGAACTTACCTCCATTACCGTCTCCCTTGCGTTGCAGGTGCCTCGGACTCTTGCATCCACGACTGCAATTGAATCAACAGCGCGCGCCGTTGTTCATCAGTCAGCGTCGATGCGTCCCGATTGCGAACGAAAAGTACACCTGCTAACGCGGTAATCGCTAAGATCAATAAAGTCAAAACAACAATCAACAACGAATTTCCACTGATGTTGGAATACCAACTTGCAGCGCCAAGAGATGGATCGTTTTGCTTTCCTTGCAAACCGCTCTCCTGTGTGACGGCACTATCGGCAATTGCGCGAACTTCGGGAGAAACAACTCCTTCTGCCACAAGACCTTCTGACGAAACCAAGGCCGTCAACGGCTGCACGATGACAGTGTCACCACGCTCTAACGATGCACCGACCGCAGCTGCAACAACACTTTTTATACGCTCTTGTTGAGCCGTATCCAATGGTTTGCGCACAACCGCAACCACATTAATCCGACGCACTGAGCCAGGTGCCGCCACAATGTTTTCAACACGCCGACCCACGCTATATTCAGACTCGCGCTGAGAGCTTCCACCCGCTGCTCCCTTTGCATCCAGGGGCGCACTGCCTTCCCGCACCGTTTCACGCTCCCGTACCAAGGTACCTGCAGGTTGCATACCATCCTTGGCCGGCGGCGCCAGGACATCCTCGGTCGTTGTGCGAATCTGATCCATGTTAAGACTCACATCAACCGTGGCCATTGCTTGGCCTACGCCGAAGGTGCGATCCAAAACGACGCCGACTTTTTTCGCTAGATAGGCCTCCATCTCCTTTTTAAGGTCCAATCGCGCCGAACTGCCATCACCATCACCTTGCATCGCGCGCGTCAACGCCACGCCGTGTTGGTCAATGATAGTAACCTCGGCCTGACTGATTCCAGGAACAGCTGCAGCAACCAAGCGCTGTATGCCACTCACTTGTTCAGGACGCAGCTTCTCGCCCTGTTTCATCGTTAAGGTGATAGATGCCTTTGGTACACTGCCGGCTCGTTTGAACAAACCCTCTTCAGGAAGAGCAAGATGAACGCGCGCTGATTGAATTTCGGACAGCGATAGGATGGTTCGCGTGATTTCTCCTTGCAATGCACGCTGGTAGTTGATCTTTTGCGCGAACTCGGTCATCCCGAAGTCGGTATTGTTGAATAGCTCAAAACCGATCGTGCCGTGCAGAGGTAATTCTTTACTCATCAATTTGATGCGAGTCTGATGAACGACATCCTTATCTATGAGAATTGTTCGACCTCCGTCAGCAAGCTTATAAGGCTGCTTCATCTTGTCCAGCTCACCAACCATCGCTCCCGCATCCTGGGGTGACAGATCGGAGAAAAGCACCTGATAGTCCGTACGTACCAACCACATGGCCGCTACGGTCGCGCCCAAGATCACCAGAACACCAATGATCAAGCCAATACGCGCCCCTCTTCCTAATTTTTCCCACATCTGCTTCACAGTCAGCCCCAGCTCAGTCTTTTTATCAATACGCTAGTCACACCGGTCTATACAGGCATCTTCATCAGATCCTGATAGGCTTCCAATGCTCGATTTCGCATCTGCAGCAGCAATTGGAAGGACATGCGCGCATCCTCCATACGAATCATCACCTGATGCAAATTCTGCACATTACCGGCGGCGAGCTGCTGAAGATCAACTTGGGAAGCCAATAGTTGCGTATTGACCTCATCAAGCCCTCGGCTCACCATGTGCGTAAAATCGTTCTGCACCGCAGGCGATAAAGAGCCCGTGTTGGCCGGGTTTACTGCCAGCAATTGGGATGGTTCTAATGCAGCGACCGCTGCAATACTGTCCACGCTCATGTTGTTCCTCCGATATCAAGCGCCTTTAGAGCCATCGTTCGCGCCGTGTTCATCGCGGACACGTTGGCCTCATAAGCACGTGTCGCGCTCATCATGGTGACCATCTCCACTGCGCTATCTACGCCTGGATAGGCCACAAATCCTTTTGTATTGGCGAACGGATGACCCGGCTCGTATACCATGCGCGGAGCGACATCTGCAGCTTCAACTGTGACGTTAGGTAGCGCGGGTAAAGACAATCCCGGCGCATCCGAAACACCAGCGTCAACAAGGCCAGCAAAACTTGCCGGGCCGGTCGTGCGCGCGACCGCGCGCAATGGACGATAGACGCCGTCTCGGGCATCCTGCACTGTGTTGGCATTGGCTAAATTGATCGCGGCCACATCTACTCGGGTACGCTCGACAGTCATTCCGGCGGCACTAATAGCAAATGCTTGTGTGTAATCCATGATCTTTCCTTAGCGCTTTCCGTCGCTGGCCGCCATACCCAAAATGGACAGATGGCGACTAAGGCCTCTAACCAATGCCTGATATTGCACCGAGTTTTGCGACATCATTACGACTTCCTCGTCTAGCTGCACCTTGGCAGGCTGATTATTCGCATCTAACACTGGCGTCATCCGCGTTTGAAAGGCTGCCAATGAATAGCTATCCAACGGGAGACCCGCATCCAGGCGGCGCTGCAAATCTTGCATCTGGTCCGCAAACCCTAGCCGCACCGGCGTATATCCCACCGTTCCAGCATTGGCAATATTGGTAGCAATAACTTGTTGACGCTGGCTCGCGGCATCCAATGCCAAGCCCAATGCTGTGGTCGTAATTGACTCAATAGCATTACTCATGCACTTTCCCCTTTATCTACAATCTCAACGCTCTACTGCACGACCAGTTCTGCATGCAGCGCTCCGGCGGCCTTCACCGCTCGCAAAATCGAAATGATGTCGCGCGTATTGGTCTTCATGCGCGCCAACGTCTGCACGAGATCCGCTACTGTGTTGTTATTTGGTCCAACAAACCCCGGCCCATTTTGTTCCTCTACATCGACACGCGTGTTACTCACGATTTCAGTACGTACCCCTGGTCCTGCGCTACCAATGAAAAGAGGCTGTGACGCAGTATTCTGAGTGCTGATCGCGATCTTCAGGTCACCGTGAGAAATGGCCACCTTAGAAATCCTAACGTCGCCTCCAGACACGACTGTGCCGGTCCGCTCATTGATGACAACCTTAGCGCGGCGATCCGGAACAACTGACACGTTTTCTATACGCGTCAGATAGTTGGTGAGATCGGCACGTTGTGTTTCTGGCACCTGAATGGTCACGCCTGATGCATCACGAGCATGTGCAAGTCCCGCACCTAACCGGGCATTGATGGCATCCGCAATTCGCGTCGCCGTCGTGTAATCGGGCTCAGCCAACAAAAATGTCACGTCTTGGCGGGCACTCAGCACCTGAGCATCGACACCAACTTCCACAATTGCCCCGCCCGGCACCGACCCAACGGTTGGGTGGTTCTTCTGCACAACATTCCCATTGGCGTCGTAGCGATATCCCCCTACTGAGAGCGGCCCTTGCGCCAAGGCGTATACCTTTCCGTTGGCAGCCTTCAGTGGCGTCATCAGCAGCGATCCCCCGACCAGACTGCGTGCATCGCCTGCAGAAGTGACTGTTATATCGAGAGTGTCACCTTCGTGAGAAAAGGTAGGTAGTGCGGCTGTCACCAACACCACCGCTACGTTACGACTTTGGACTTGTTCCGGTGCGACTGTAAGGTTGAACTGGGAGTAAACATTAGCCAGCGCCTGGCGTGTAGCCTTATTTGTCGAGGAATCGCCAGTACCGGCTAAACCCGTCACCACTCCGTAGCCAACGATTGCGTTATCACGCCACCCCTGCATACGCCCAAGATCTTTGATACGAATGCTGTCAACTGCACCGGCAGCAAAAGTGCATGCGGTGTACCCGAGCAATACTCCATTGACAGTTACGATCAACAAGTAGCGCCAAAGATTGGTCAATTTGTTGTTCTCGATCATCGTTAGAACCCCAGCCAATCAACAAAACGACGCCACCACCCACGCCGCTGACGCTCCGATAAATCCCCATCGCCAACATAGGTAATGCGTGCATCAGCCAAACGAGTGGACAAAATGATATTGCCGTCCGAAATGTCCTGCGGACGCGCTCGGCCTTCTAATTTGACGCGCTGCTCCTCGTCATTGACATAAAGGATTTGCTCCCCAGCCAATTGCAGATCTCCATTTGGTTGGATTGCAATCACGCTGACTGTCAGTTGCGTCAAAAGCTTGCTGGCACGCTGGGTGCGCCCTCCGCCATCAAAATCGCCGCCCACATTGACACCTGCAGTGATGTTTGGGTTACGGGTAAGACTAAAATCGGCATTCACACCATTCTTACGGCGGGTCGTGGTATCTGCGTTTGTACTCGCACTGGAGGTTTCCAGCACCTGAACCGTCACTGCATCTCCGATACGAAATGCCTTATTGTCAGCCGTCAAAGGACGAAAGCTGCTTTCGCTATACAGACTTTCGGCGCGCACTGCCCCAATCGAAAAGTTTGAGCACAGGGCTGCAAGCAAGACTATGACCGACTTTGTTTTCTTCGCAATCTTCATAAGCTGTCTTCGAATATCAACGCTCTGTCATTTCCAGCGAACCTGGTCCCACGACCCGTGCCATTACGACACCTGTTGATGCAGCTCCTTTTACGCGGATCAACTGCCCTAAGTAGCCGTCCTGGAGGACCTCCACGACGCCTTCGATCGTGAGATCACCTGCACCGGCGCGCAATGTAGCGATCTGACCTCGTTGCATCATTGGTGCGGCATCTACTTGTTTTTTCACCAGAACATCCCCACGCCCTACGGCCTTCTTAACTCGCCATTGTGTTTCAGGCTCTGTGCTAGAAGATCTCGTTGGGATCGCAGCGCCATTTACCGGAGCGATATCAACCTGGCGGCTCTCGAATTGCGTTTCGTTCGCGGCACGCCCGACTCCAATATCTTGTCGAGCAACATAAGCTGTGCGATAAGCGCGAACGCGAAAACGCACAGGAACGCTACGGACGAAAAGATCATCTACGTAGACGTCAGTCCAGAGCGCCATACGACTGTAGGGTTGCGCATCACCAGGGTCCCTTACCACGATTCGTGCCATCCCCATGGGCACTGAAAAATCAGCTGGAACAGATAGCAATTCAATTTCACTACGTTCACTACGACCCGACAGCCAATTCTCCAAGGCCAGATGTGCAGCGTCCGCCAACTGACTGCCATTGATACGCTGAGACTGTGCAACAACCTCAACTCGTTCAGCGCCTGCCCAATGCATATCTGGTTTCTGACTACCTGTACGTGTACGAATCCAGCGCTCGATTTCACTACGATTTAATATGGCCAGCCCCGTTCTGGGCAGAGAACCCAGAGGAATTTCTCGCAGTTGACTCAACAGTGTTGTATCCGCACTTCTCATGTCCGCTATGTCACCCAACAACACCTGTGAGTGCCTGACTTGGACATTCGAGCGAAGGGAGATTTCGACTAGCTGGCCGGCATAAACGGCACCGCTAAAAAGCAGTGCCACGCCAAGCGAGTGTCGAAGAATGATGTTCATCAGCGACGCAGGTTATTCACCATCCCCAGCATTTCATCGGAAGCCTGCACGACTTTGACGCTGGCCTCATATGCACGCTGGGCCACCATCAGGTTGACCATTTCCTCGACCATTTTCACGTTAGAGCCTTCCAGGTAGCCTTGCTGCACCAGTCCCATGCTGTCTTCACCTGGCTTTCCAGCAATGGCCTCGCCAGACCCCTCTGTAGCGCGATACAAGTTATCACCCTGCGCGCTGAGCATTCCGGGGCTAGTAAAACGTACCATCTCCAGCACACCAGCCTCAACGGCAGTTGGCTGATCTGCGGTGACCAGCGTCACCCTACCGTCCGTACCGATCGTCAGACTTTTGACATTGGAAGGGATAGTGATACCTGGGCTCAAGGGATAGCCAGCTTGCGTCGCCAATAGGCCATCTGCATTGACTTTCAAGGTTCCGCCTCGTGTATAGGCGTGGCTACCATCAGGCATCGTCACTTCCAGAAAACCATCGCCCTGGATTGCCACATCAAGAGCAGCGTCGGTTTTCTTGATATCACCGAGATCGAACATTTTTGCAAGATTAGAAACTCCTACACCCGCTCCGGTTCGAAACGCGTCAGCAAACACCCCTGCATTCGGGTCAATCAATCCCGCAGACACCGGGGCTTGACCACCACTGACAACTAGATCAGAGAAGTTCACCCGACTCTTTTTGTAGCTGGTGGTGTTGATGTTGGCCAGATTATTGGCGATGGTATCGACGTTGAGTTGTTGCGCCTGCATGCCGGTGGCGCCAATGTAAAGTGCGTCATGCATGTTTTGCCTTTCGATGAATACTTTTCTTTCGGACGGTATCTATCACTGCAGGCAGCATCAACCGTCGCTCAGTCGACGAATCGCATTGCCCAACATATCGTCATAAGCTTGAGTGATTTTTTGCATAGATTCAAAATGACGCATCGTTTGCATCATCTCGACCATTTCGTGTACAGAACTGACATTGGCATTTTCCAGATAACCCTGACGCACCTGCACTTCAGCATCATTCAATTGACGCATCCCTATGCCCTCGGCAAATAAGCCTTCGCCTAAGCGTCGAAGTGTCTCTGACTGCTCGAATTGGACTACCTTTAGCTGCCCCAATGGACGCTTGTTTTCAACGATATTACCTGCTGCATCAATAGTCGGGTTAGCAGTAGAGACAAAGAGCTCGCCCCCCTTACCCATCAATGGATAGCCTTGCGCAGTGACAATACGGCCGCGCTCGTCCATACGGAAATTACCCTGCCGGGTGTAGGCGGGACCATGCTCGGTCTGTACCTCGAAAAATCCTGGTCCGGACAATGCCAAATCCAGTGGCTGCCCAGTCGATTTAAGTGTCCCGGCACGCATATCGCTACGCGAGACAACCGCATGGGGATCGACCGTGCCACTGCCGTTGATGCTTGCAGCCATGCCCGCATCCCATAAGCTACCAAACGGTGTGCTACCTGGCGCTCCCAAGGTCGCACGAGCCACGCTCACTTCTCGCTTATAGGCTGGCGTTAGTGCATTACTCATATTCATCGCCACTCGTTGCATGCGAGCCATATCTTGATGCATGCTGATAAGGCTTACTCCAAGTACGTCATCCATCTCCAGATTCCCTTCTTTATAACGTGACCACGCTATAGGACTTCAATTCGATTGTTTGAGGCACTTCTGTCATTGAAAGAACGCGCAAATGCGGCATCACTCGTTCGCTCAACATGCGCACATGCCTCCGTAGCTCGGGCGCACACAGCAACACCGGCAGCAAATTGCTTTTCATCATGCGTTCAGCCTGCTGCACCAGGCGCGCGACCATTTGCTCTGCCAAGCGAGGCTCCAACGCAAAACCTTGCGAACCATCTACGCTACGGAGATTTTGCATCAATTGACTTTCGATATTTGGATCGAGCGTCATGACATGCAGCGCAGTTGCCTCTCCCAAAAGCTGCTGGCAGATTGCATGTCCAAGGCGATGGCGAACGGCCTCGGTAAGATATTGCGCATCCTTGCTACCTCGACCAGCATCATTAAGCGCCTCAAGAATTGCTTCGATATGACGTATGCTGACCTTCTCTCGCAACAAGTTCTGAAGCACTTTCTGCACATCATTCATGCTCAGCAAGGTGGGAATCAGATCCTCTATCAAACTGGTATTCGACTCTCGTACTCGTGCCAAAAGGCGCTCTGTTTCAGCACGCGTCAACAATCTTGCGGATTCCCGGCGCAATACCTCCGTGAGATGCGTCATGAATACCGTCTGTGCATCCACGATGGTAAATTTTGCTGCAACCGCCGCGTTACGCTGTGATTCCTCTATCCACAGCGCGGGAAGCCCATAAGTAGGATCTTTGGTCGGCTCACCTGGAACAGCCTTAAGATCTCCCGCTGGATGAATTGCCAGCAGACGTTCGGCGCGCGCCTCCCCTTTTGCCGTCAACACGCCATCCAGGTGGATTTCATATCGGTCAGCTCCCAATTTCGACAATTCGCGAAAGCGCACTTTAGGGAGAACTAGCCCCAACTCTTGCGCATGCTGCTTACGGAATGTCGCGATACGGTCCATAAAGAGGCTGCCTTGCTGCACCAATGGCACCCAATGACTTCCCACGAAGATTTCGATTGGCTCAACTTTCAGTTGGGCGTAGGGATCATCTGCTTGAGCATCTGCATCCTCCCCATCAACGGTAGCACTGGCCTTATCATCATCCCCTACCGTGGCCTTGCGCGCGAACCACCACACTAGAAGCACGCCTCCGGCAAGCGCCATTGCTGGTAACGCTGGAATGCCAGGCAGCAGTATCAAGGCAACAAGCGCTGCCGCCACCAACAGTAACGTCTTAGGAAATGAAGTTACCTGGCGTAACGCCGCATGACTCAAATTGGTATCAGATGAGGAGCGGGTAACAATAATGCCCGTCCCCAAGGCAATGACGAGTGCAGGCACCTGCGTCACAATGCCGTCACCAATGGTCAGCAGCGTATAGGTTTGCAAGGCCTGCCCCCAAGGCATGCCCCGTTGCATGATGCCGATTACCAGGCCACCCACGATGTCGATCAGCAAGATGATGATGCCGGCAATAGCGTCACCCTTGACGAATTTACTTGCACCATCCATGGCACCGTAAAAACCCGACTCCTTCTCCAAGTTCTTACGGCGACGCTGAGCCTCTGCTTGATCGATAAAACCCATGTTCAGATCAGCGTCGATACTCATCTGCTGACCCGGCATACTATCCAAGGTAAAACGTGCTGCCACCTCTGAAACACGCTGTGCGCCGCTGGTAATCACAACGTATTGCACAACAATCAGAATGAAGAACACAATTAAGCCAATAACGTAGTTGCCCCCAACCACATAGGAACCGATTGCAGCGATTACGCGTCCAGCGTCACCATCAGAGAGGATCAAGCGAGTAGCAGCCACATTCAGCGCCAAGCGAAACAGGGTCGCCAGCAACAAAAGGGACGGGAATGTGGAGAACTCTACTGGACGAGCCATGTAGAAAGTCAGCAGCAAAATCAGGAATGCAAAGCTGAAATTCGCCAGGATCAGGAAATCCAATAGCGGACTAGGAATGGGAACAAACAGTACTAACAGCACTGCTAACACAACCAACACCATGGCAATATCTGCATGGCGCCCGAAGAATGAACGCAAATTGGCCATCATGCTATAGCTCCTGATGCAGACGCCGTAGCACGATGCGCCGCATCAGAAGCCTTACGCATCGCGAAAACCCAGACGATAATACGTGCCACCTCCGCATATAAATGCGGCGGCACGTAGTCATCAAAATCCAATTCTTTATATAACTTTCGAGCCAAGGTTTGATTCCTAACAACCGGCACCCTGTGCTTGGCGGCAACCTTCCGCATCGCTGCAGCCTGGATACCCGCGCCTTTGGCCAGGACTTGAGGCGAATTCATCTCCCCGTGCTTGTAACGCAAAGCGATCGCCAAGTGCGTTGGATTAGTAATCAATACATCGGCCTCACGAACTTTGCTTGCGGCGAGACTACGTTGCAGCATCTCGCGGCGCAGCTCACGTAAACGCGCCCGAATCCGAGGATCCCCCTCCCGGTTCTTTGTCTCATCGCGAATATCACGATGGCTCATACGCATGTTCTTTGCGAACTCGCGTCGAGTGTACATCCAATCTACGGCTGCGATGATCACCAACATCAAAGCGATCTTCATGCACATCGAGGCGATATCGTCCAGTAAAGCGTGTAAATAACCTGTCGGACTGTACTGCCCCAATGCCCCGAATTGCGGCAACATTTTCTTAAGCGCGTAATAAACGACCCAGACCAACAACACCAACTTCAAACATGCTCGTGCTGTATCAAATAAAGTGCGCAGAGAAAACAGCCGTTTGAATCCAGTCGCAGGATTTAACTTGCTCCAGTCTGGCCCTAACGGCTTGGAGGAGAGTATCGGCCCAATTTGAACCAGGTTGCCCACGATGGCAGCGATCATTAGTGCAATAAAGAACGGTCCGAGCAGGATGAGACTACTTTTAATACCACTCAACAGTAATTGCCACAACACGGGCGCACCGCCTTCGAGCCGGCCAGCCATTCCCAAGACCGCTTGATCGAAGCGAAATTGGTCACGCACACTCTCCCATCCCTGCCAAGAAAGGTATGCCAGTACGACAACAAACACGACGGCTCCGGTGAAATCTGGGCTTTTGGCAACCTGCCCACGCTTACGTGCCTCACGCAACTTATGTGGTGTGGCTGCTTGGTTGCGATCCATGTCCTGACCAGCCATCAGACACTCCCCGCAAAAAAGCCTTCCCAGGCGTTGAAGATAGAAAAGTAGACGCGCGACATTGCATCTCCAGAACCTGCCATCCAGAGGGACAATGCGCCCAGCCCCACGATGACTTTGATCGGGATACCCATGGTGAACATATTCATCTGGGGCAGATTGCGCGCCAACACACCCACCCCGACTTCCACCAACAAGATGCAAAAGACCACAGGGGCCGCCAATGCAAAGCCAATCGAGAAGATCCCGGCGATCTGTCGCGCCAATGGCCCCGCCGCCTGAGCTATAGGCCAAGCCTGCCCGGCCGGAAAACGTTCGAAGCTATACGCCAATCCACGTAGCAGCGCATGGTGACCATTTACCAGGAAGAACACCACAGCGGCGACCTGATTAAAGAGCGACGTCAAGATTGGTATCTGCCGTCGAGTCGCTGGATCGATGACCTGCGCTATGCCATAACCAATTTGCACGTCAAGCAAGGAACCCGCCACCGAGAAGGCAGCAAAAGCAAGAAGGATGCTTAATCCGAGAGTGGCGCCCAGCATCAACTCACTCAAAATAGACACGATCAATGCACCGGGCTCGAAAACTTCCTGTGCCCGCATGTTCGGAAAGGTAAGCACAAAAAGAACAGAGAACGCCAAAACCAACAACATCCGCACGATATTGGGCATCGGAAATGCATAGAGCACCGGGGTCATCAACAGCACCGCAGCAAGACGCGTTGCCACCAGCAACACCGTGGCAATCCACGCTGGATCAATCAAGGTGGGGAGCGCACTTAGAGCGAAAGTAGAAATGATGGGCACCGCAGTACTCTCAAAACAATCCTGGAATACCGACCCACAGGCGGGAAGAAAATTGCGCCAGCTTATGCAGCATCCACGGCCCAAAAACGATCAGCGCAAAGCCCGCGGCGAGCAATTTAGGAACGAAAGTGAGCGATGCTTCCTGCACTTGGGTGACCACCTGCAGAACGCTGATGATGATACCGATGAGCATACTCAACGCCAGAACGGGAAGACAGACCAGCAGCCCCGTCCATAGCATGTCCGCCATCATCTGCAAGGCCAAATCGGCGTGCATAATCCCCTCGCAGCGCGAGCAATTAATTGATCTTAAGAGAATTTGTCAGGGATTACGCGTGAAAACTAACACTTACTACCGAAAGATGTGGCATGACGAGGCTAGCAAATCGGAAGTGGCGGCTGTAAATATTAGTAAATAGCTGAAACTTTACGTAATTTATGTTGACCGCACGAGATTATCATTTTTTGAGAAAGTACGCAATTTATTTGATTTTAGTTATCTATTTTGCAATCCCATTTGAATTGCGCTGACCTGAAACGAATTTTGTAGCCAGCGGATAAGTGAGTTCTTTATGCTAACGCCAAGGAGAACTCAATGAAGAAGCGATTTACGGACGAACAGATCATCAGCATCTTGCGAGAAGCAGAGAGCAAGGAGATTGCGACGGTAGATCTGTGCAAGCGCCACAACATTACTGAGCAGACCTTTTACCGCTGGAGAAACAAGTTTGGCGGTATGGATGTCTCGGACGCGCGGCGGCTCAGAGATCTTGAATCCGAGAACGACAAGCTCAAACGCATGGTGGCGGACCAGCTGCTGGTGATTGATGGCTTGAAAGAGTTAAGCCGACAAAAATGATGACCTTCGCGGGCCGGCGCGAAGCGCTGGAAGTCCTTACTCGTCGGGGGCTGTCGCAACGTAAGGCATGTCGTTATCTGGAACTGAGCCGGCGGGTAGTAGGTTATCAGTTACTACAACCCGAAAAGGATCGGAGCCTGACGCAGCAGCTGATCGCGGTATCGCAAGAGGTCCCTCGATTCGGCTATCGGCGTATGTCTGCCTGGCTGGCCTTGGGCGAGTCCCGAGTGCGACGGCTCTGGAGCGCGCTAAAACTGGGCATTCCACGAAAGCGGCCTCGCAGGCGTCGATGCGGCAACGGCATTCGGTTACCTGGAGCAACCAAGCCTAATTCACTCTGGAGCTACGACTTTGTTCATGACCAGATGGTGGATGGACGCTCATTGAAGATGCTGTTCGTGATCGATGAATACACTAGGGAATGCCTGGCTATAGAAGTTGCTGCCAGTTTGCGCTCCCAGGATGTCATCCTGACACTCTCGCGATTGATGCGGTTACATGGAAAGCCGGTCTACGTTCGGTCGGACAACGGCGCTGAGTTCACAGCGACCAAGGTCATGCGATGGCTGCGGGATGCCTCAGTTGGTCCGGCCGGCATCGCGCCAAGCAGTCCATGGCAGAACGGATTCGTGGAAAGGTTCAGTGGCAAGCTGCGCGACGAATTGTTTAATCGGGAGTGGTTCCGCAGTTGGGCCGAAGCAAAAGTGCAGATCGAAAGACAGCGTCAGCTCCACAACCAGCGCAGGCCGCATAGCGCACTTAACTACCAACCAACAGCTACGGTCCGTCAAGCTTGGCTGGAATCGAATATGGTCGACAACCGACTCACTGCCTAACTGGCTGCAAATTACCGACGCAGGTCACCTGCGCCATCTTCCGTCGCTGCCCCCCTCTGGCGCAACAGTACGTTGGGGCTATCAGCCCCCCCCCGATGCACTACCGCACAAGTACTGTTATGAAGCCCACTCAGTCATGTCCGGTAAACTACCCACCCTCCACTCACGCATTATCTTGACGGCTGCTCGATTGAACAGATGTCCCTGCTGATCTCCGTTGATTTGCACAAGTAGTCGCACTTCACCTGACCGCTTGTCTATCTCAAGCTCACCGCAGTTATCCATGACGCTCCAGAACCTGTATCTGGCTGCCAGCTCGTCCTCAGCACATTTCTCAATCTTCACATAGAAAGCCATGACCTTACTCCGGAGTCCAAGTCCGCCCAGATCGAATGGCGGCATCATGCGCCGTACGATAGTCGGTTTTGTAAATCGCCTCGAACTTCGATTCGAAACGTTCGTGTTGCAGTAGACGGAGGTCCGATTTTACCCAATCGCCGGTCGTTAGACGGTCCCAAGCGTTCACGATGTCAGGATCAGCGTCAAAGCGACGCAGCCCAGAATTGAGCTGATGATCATTGAAGAACACGTGGTTTTTGATCCGAGCGATGCTGGCCTCTGACATCCCTGAATTGTTGGCAATAGCTGAAACGTCAGCACTGTTGGCACGAATGGCGTTATAGGCTGCTTCTGCCTCGTCCCATCCCTTCACCGTATTCGGATTAAGTACCTGCCGAGCTCCAGTCTGGAATGCATTCTCTGCCCCAGAGCCTCCTCGCACCGACGCCAGGTTAAATTCAGCAACAGATAGTATTTTAGGCGTCGCCAGCAGTTTAGCTGCCCCACCAAATCCCGACAACAACAACGCAGCATCCGCCGCTGTAGCCGTTCCCGCCTGACGGGCATTACTGTACTTCCACTCAGGTATTTCCAGCGGCCCCGGCACGTCCCGGGAATCAATTCCCGCCTTATCCAGCTGCGCATAGTAGCTACCAGATGCAAGCGTGTTGAGCGTTGAACTAACAGTATTGCCCCCCCACTTCAAGATCCCGATCGCGTTATCTACCACACCACCATCTCCTGTAACGGCGGTTTTCATCTTATCGACCTTGCTTAAGAGCCACTTCCCGCCCGTTGCCGATGCCTCCGACTGCGCCTGAAATTCCTTCATGGCAGCATCCAACTTCGGGTTACTAATCAATTCCCGCGTCAGCACAGGACCTATTTTTCCCGCAGACAAATAGAACGCGGCATTTAGCTCATTTCCGGATGCAATCTCGTCTGACTCATTACCCATTTGAAGCTGCAATTTGGGCGCTCCCTCTGCAGTCAAACTATAGTCCGAGCGGTCGAGGGAATAGATATTCTCGGAGGGGAATCGTGGCCCCCACTTTTGTGCTTGCTCAGATGAGAGACGAACTCCTCTGCCCAAATCGGCTTCTGACTGACGCATCTCAACCACCTGCTCCAACTGAGACTTTTGAGGAGCACGATTGTATGAATTAGCGAGTTGGTCTCCTATAGCACTACCAACGATACTTGGCAAAGCGCGCTGGAAATTACCACCGGTCGCGGCATAGCTTGCGACGCCGCGGGCGATACCTTGTCCAAAACTGCCAAACCCGCTAGTCTTAGCGTATTGCCCGGCTCCAGCACCTGCCGCGCTTGCGGCCACAGCCCGCCAATCAAAGCTGTCTTGCTTACCCATCGCAATCAGGATGCCTTGCGAAGCCGTATTCATCGCAGCTCCACGGCCCGCAGCTGCTAACCAGCCATCGCTAGAAGTACTCGTACCAGATGAGGTACCTATATCTAAGCCTGCAGCTTTGGCCAGCCCCGCAGAAATACCCCCCATAAGAGCACCCTTGCCTACTGCATTCCAGCTAAAGTTCTCTTGGACACCTAATGCGATGCCAACTCCTTGACTAACAACACTCGCCGCTGCTCCTGCCAGAGCCCCTGCTGCAACGGTCCCAGCTGCAGACCCCAGCGCTCCTGTCATTATCGGTGCCAGCGCTTGCAGGGCAGCGCCCGCCGTATACACGGCAACGATGGCCACAACAACTAACGCCAGTATTTTCCCAACGCCACCACAGCCATCCCTTCCCTCTGTGGGAGATGGCGGCGGTGGCGGTGGGGGCGCAGCTGGCAAAGTCGGGCTAGTATCACCCAAAGCCTTGCCGGGATTGTAGGGCTTAAAAGTCGCGCTTGTATTGTGGAAATTAGTGACCTTATTGGGTACCCGGAGGGTACTATTAGCCACTAGTGGATCACTTGGCTGTCCGTCCAAAATACCGTTGGCTTCAGCAAGCAAATACCAAAGTGTCGCATCCCCCCAAAGAGATCGCGCAACGCTCAATAGCGTATCTCCAGCTCTTACCGTGTAAGTCCCTGGGGCACTACTCGGATACTCGCTATTAATTGGCTGGTAATTTGCATCAAAGTCCGCAGCATTACTAGGAGTAAATTTTTCATAGGAACGGCGGCCATCGTTTGCTCGTAGGCTGGTCAGTTCCTGCGCATAGTCAGTTCGCTCAGTCTGATCATTACCCACGTCACCGATGCGATGGCTATCGAGATAATAATAGCTATGCTCCCGCGCCTTATTAGCGCCGTTGACCTTACCAGTACCGGCGTCGTAGCTTCCCCCAATCAGCTCCTGGCGCTTCAATACTTGGCCATCAGTGTCGGTCCAATATGTGAACGCTCGCTTGGCAGCCTCGTCATAGGCCAACTTACTGTGACCATTTACGTCATAAGTAAATAAGCTAAATCCCGGCTGCCACACTCGATTCCAGTCGTCGACCTGCTTATTTCTGGCTTGCACGGTAATACGGCTTTGCTTGGCAGTGTCCCACCACTCGTAATCGAAAGATGTACGCAACGTAGTCTCTGCGGGGTCCGAGCTATAAGTCTGACTGGCGAGCACCGTTCCGTCTGCCATCAACTCATAGCGCGTCCCCTTACTCAAGAGATTGTCACGCTCTTGCAGAAGAAGGTTGTCTTTATCCCAGATCCGAGTAACGTTTTGGAGCTGTTTATTATTGCCATCAAATGTACGCACTCCGGTAACACGCCCAGCCAGATCAGTATCACGCGAGATAATAGTTCCATCCGATAGACGAGTTTGCGTCAATAGTCCGCGGCCATCGTAGTAATAAGCCTCGGTATGTTCGGTAGTGCTGGAATTCCCAGCATAGTTCGCAGACGCCCGCAACCCAGCCTGCGTGTAGGTGAGCAATACGCCATCACCTTGCGATCCGCGCACTATTGTTGCAGCACCGTTCGCCGTTGTTGCACGCGGACCGGACAATTGTCCCATGCTGATCGTGAACCGACTCATGCTATCGTACTTATACCAATAGATTTGGTTTGCAATTTTTCCGCCAACACCGTTGGTGTAAGTGCTCTGCATGAAACGCCGATTACCTAGCGCATCATACTCGTAGACGATGTTATAGCGTGGGTCGCTAATGCTAACCACTCGGTTTTTCGCGTCATAAGTAACTGTCTGCTGCTGGAAGGCGAACTGACCGTTTTCAGCCATGTAACCTTCAAAGATCCGGTTACCGTTATTATCGTACTCATACGTCGCCGTAGTCCCAACTCCGCGATCATTAACTTGGCGCAGATAGCCATTTCCATAGTAGCTGTAATCAACATCCTGACCATTAGAGCTGCTCTGGCTTGCTACCAGACCACTGTAATGATAGCGATAGGTAAAGACTCTTCCACTGAGATCGACGTGAAGCATCACACGACCCGTGACATCCATGTCATCCGTCATCGTGCGACCGTTTGCATCTGTCATGACGCGACGCCATCCGCCAGCCTGCGATAAGTTAGCGCCAGTGCCGAGCCCTGCAATTGTATTGTCGTAGTTATAGCTGTATGCCGTGCGGCGGCCTTCTGCACTTACAGTCTCAATCACACGACCGACGCTATCGTAACGCGTACTCGACCGGAAGCCTAAGCCATTGGTAGAAGCAATGCGTTGGCCTCTTACGTCAAGCTCATAACTATCTGTTGTTTTGGCAGCGCCCGACACCTGACGGTCCATTGCAACCAGGCGGTTATTTGCATCGTAGCGATAATCCGTTTTCCAATTATCTTCATTAATCGTGCTACGTAAATTTCCAAAGACATCATAGGAGTTCTTTTTGACGCCGCCATCCGCATGCCACTCTGAGGCAATGTGAGCAACGTCATCACCAACATTCCAGCTCTGGGTGTTCAGATTCCCACCCGCATCGAGAATCCCAATCAGCCGGCCAGCAGAATCATAGGAATAGCGTGTTTCAGTACGCTGTCCCTTGACCACATAGCCATTTTCCAAAGTGATGTCGGTTGCTGCATCGCGCTTGATTGTCAGTTGACCCAATGCATTGTATTCAAAGTTGACAGTATTACCGTTTCCGTCAGTCTCACTGATGATGTTGCCGAAGGCGTCATATGACTGGCTACGACGGATCTGCGTCGCACTATGTATATCGTTGTCAAGGCCAATCATCCATTTGACGTTGGTACCATCGCTGGCCTGCTGATCAGCTTCGCTACGGAAGTAACCATTGCTGCTTGCAACGATATCGCCTGTGGCATTTTTCGCATCATATGCAAATTCATACTCTTGGCCGATGGGCAATGCAGAGATGTCGAGCTTGAAGGTCCCGCTAGGCAGTCGATTTAATACGGTAGTCGCAAAGGCATCTGCGCTTCCCTTCAGGCGATAGCGAATCGCCATCGTATTGGCCGTATTCGTATTCGGATTGAAACCAATCCAGCGCGGACGAGCCGATCCGGTGATGCTTCCGGTAGTATATGTTCCGCTAGCAAGACTGCCGGCAGCAATCGTGGCACTCCCGTTATTAACCTTAGTGCCATCACTGTCGTAGGCATCGAACTGCACTTCGTAACGATAGGTTTTGGTCCTGTCGGGTACAAGACCCGCGCTTTGGGTATCCCATACCCATGTCGTGCTTTCACCATTACGGGTAAGAACCTTGGTGATCCAATCGGTCTTGCCTTCTTCGCGATAACGAATCTCCAGCCGTGTTGCATTCATATCCAGATTGCTGAACACAAGCGACGAGTCTGCGTATTTCAGATACTGCAGGTTGGTCATCCCGGTCGCTGGATTAATAGAACCAATCAGACTATCTGTTCCACCATCGGCATCGGTCAGTTGCAACTCGATATTGGACGCAGCAAGACCTACGGGAATGCCGAAAACACCAGGAATTTGCGTAGTGATACGTCCTGTTGTTCCGTTACCAAGCCTATAGACAACAGAAGTAGCAGGCTTTCCATTTCCTAAGCGCAAGCCCACCATGCGCATGTTCCCGCCCTCATATATGGCGGTATTAGGCACGCCGCTTCTGCGGGTAACCGTATTTGTTATCCGATTAACCGTAAGAGCATCTGTGCGCAGCAGCTTCCCCTCGCGATCTACCGCCACCATCAACATATCGTAGATGCCATTCAAGCCACTAACGTCGGCAATGTATGTGCCAGGCTGGCTAGCCAAGGTAGTCGTACTGAGTTTGGAATAAGGCCCCGTACTGCCTGTCGGACGATAGTACAAGTCGACATTCGCAGCGCCCTTGAGCGTCTGGTTAGATAGGCGAAGTTGATTTGATCCGGTTGGTTGCACCGTCCCAGTCCGGACGGTGCTATTCCAGTATGCATAGTGGGATAGATGTGCAACATTCACGTCGCTGCCGTTACTTGGCTTGACAGTGAAGTCCATCGTGTAATTCTTGGTTCGCGAACTCAGCATCTGGGAAATCGTGTACGTCCCTGGGCTGTCAAAGATGTAGACGAGTTCGAGGTCATCTTTCTTATCGTAATACCACTCCAGTGCACGCCCTTGATCCCAGGTATAGGCCGACGCCCAATCCTTGTACATCCCTTCTTCGGAGATGCCCGTTATCTTGATACGGACTTCGATCTGATGCCTTCCATAAACTGCAGTGAGATCAGGGATAGTGAAAGTGAAATCAGTCTTCATTAACTTTCGATCCGTACCACTTCCCACCCATTCGTTACGAGGCGGAATGTAAGTCTTCGTCATCGCAGAGAACGTACCCAGCGTCCCGCTCACGGAGGCGGAATCGGATACTGCCGGCGCCTGTGGCAAATAACTCGCATCAGCACCGCGTACTAACGTCGTACCAGACGTCAGTTGTACTCCCTCGAATGTTCCACCCCCCTGTTGGGCCATGAGACTCGCCGTCGGCCTGGTGTTTGTCATCTTGGGCTGAACGACACGTACCACTTGCCCACGCTCGTCATAGACGGTAATGGTAGTTGCGATGCGACTCTCAGCCAGACTCATCTCGGCTTGAATTTGCTCCAGAGTCATACTGCGCAGATCCAGTGTCTGCGACTGCAATGTCATTGTGGGTCGACCGTTGCGATCGTAGAAGTACACCTTGGTAATGCCATTGTCTACATTGCTACGCCAAATACGACCGGCGGCGTCATAGTCGGTGAACTGCTGCGCATCCCCGTTGACATTTCCGCTTTCTGTCTTCTTCCCGACGATATTGCCGTAAGCGTCATAGCGCACGCTATTAACACTGCCACTGTTGATACCCAAGATGTTGTCTTGACCAACAGTCCCGACATTGCGTCGTATCTCCTTGCCATTCGCATCGTAGGTGATGCTCGTCATTTCATGGACGACATTACCGTTGGCCTCTCGGCGATCAACAATCTCGGCCGTGGTATTGCCCTGCGCATCATAACCGTAACGAATGACGTCACCGTTCGCCAGCGTTTGACTGATTCGACGCCCAGATCGGTCAAATTGACTGATAGTGGCGTGTGCAACGTCTGTCCCGCTTCCTTCTTGCGTTTCCCGTGTGACTTGATGCAAGCCGTTATATTGATAATGCGTAGTTTTTCGAATAGTCTGACCGTTGTAGTCAACAAATGCCGGCAGCAATATCCCGGTCTTCCTTCCCTGCAAGTCGAACTCCGAATTGACAACATTTCCCAACGCATCTGTCTGGCTAACGACGTTATTCATGGCGTCATAGCCAGTGCGCGTCACCACATCACTGGTTTGATTGGACAATTTCCCATTGCCATTGATGCTTGAAGTGGCTACGTTCAGAACCGTCTGCGCGGTCATGCGCCCCAAGACGTCATAGGTGAAGCTTGTGACACGATCTTTAGCATCAGCTGGCAAAAGCGCCAGCAGCGTCAAGAAATTGCTACTTTCGGTATAAGGCGTGTTAGCTGGCAAGCGCTGAGCATAAGCTCGTTGCAGAACAACGTTCCCAGCCGCGTCGTACTGCCAAGCAACCACGTAGCCAGCGGCGTCAATAGAAAGGACTTTTTGGCCCAAGGAGTTGTAATACAAGTAGCTTTTATGTCCGCTACCATCTTGATTCAGGATCGCTTGGCCTTGGGCGTTGTACTTTGTATGGGTAATAACATCACCTACTGCATAGGTGAAGTTACCCGTAACGTCGTTAAGTTCTGCGAAACCAACCTGCGCCAAAATCGTATCGGTCAAGTGATTATTGGCGTCATAGATGTAACGCGTTTCTCGATAATTTCCCGCATTACGGGGAACTGGTGGTAAGTCTCCTGTGGCCTGCATATCTGACGGAGACAAAAGATCCCCGTAGATGCGTTGACCAAGTACATTGCCGAACGCATCGTAAGTCCTGGTTGTTAGTGTTCCACCGGGGGACACTTCGGCAATAACGCGGTTCGCTGCGTCGTAATACAGGCGAGCGTGATTACCGTTGGCATCACCCTTATCGACGATATTGCCGCGGCTATCGTAGCGCGTTGTTTCCGTCGGATTAACCGTCTGCCAACCAGCGCCCGCAACATAAATTTGGGTCGCCTGACCAATCTGATTGAGCGGTCGTCCGAGAGCGTCGAACGTGTACTGTGTCGTGCGCTCTTCAGCCAATCCGACAGCCTCGATTGTAGCAATGCGATTGCCGAAGGCGTCATAACGCATTTCGTTGGTAACAGGTCGGCTGACGCCACCTGAATCACGACTTGTGACAGGAAGTGTCTCGCTTATCTTTCTTCCAAGAGAATCATAGGCTGCCAAAGTAACGCCGCCCAACTTGTTGGTTGTGCTAATGCGATTACCAAGGGCATCGTAGGCGTAGCTCTCGCTATTGTTAAGCGCATCTGTGACGCGAACAAGATTACCTTGAATGTCGTACGAATAATTTGTTGTAGCTCCCAGGCGGTCCGTAACGCTGATACGCCGGTTGAACGCATCATAAGAAACGGTATCGGATTTTCCAAGCGTATCGGTAGTACTCACGATATTTCCGCGACTGTCGTAGGAATAACTTGTCGTGGCTCCGAGCTTATTGGTAAAGCTCGTACGTTGTCCGAGAGCATCGTAGGTATAACTTTCCGCATTACCCAGCGCATCAACACCCCAGATGAGGTTCCCGACCGCATCGTACACATAGCGGGTGAATTGATGCGAAGCTGTTGGCAGGACCTCTAATGAGGTGGGCGGAATACCTGGCGAACCAGGAGTGCCTGGCGTGCCTGGATTAGTCGGATTAGTCGGATTAGTCGGATTAGTCGGATTAGTCGGATTAGTCGGATTAGTCGGATTAGTCGGATTGGTCGGATTGGTCGGATTGGTCGGATTGGTCGGATTGGTCGGATTGGTCGGATTGCTACCCGATCCGTCGACGACCGCGCTCTTCTTCAACTGCACCCGCTCCACCACGTTCGCAGGAATCCAGTATTCGCTCAACAGGCGGTTATCGGATGTAGCTGTTGGATATGTACGAGAAAACTTCATCGATGCATCCTCAGGATGTTCGAAGAGGATTCCTCGCTGTTGGCTGCTTACAGAGATGTCGTCATAGAAATTCCCTCCCTCAGTTACCAGCATGACATTTTGGTCTTTGGTGAAGGTGTAGACGAGCGTGACGACTTGCCAATCGCCATTTCCCCGTCCTTTGGTTTCGCTGATCAGCGCTGTTTGGAATGACGATACATATTTATCCGCATCATAAAGAGCCGTGCGCATCGACGCACCGCTTCCGGCCTTTTGACGCAAGGTAATAGTGACTTTATCTCCAGCCTTGAACGCACCGAGTAGTCGAGATAACTGTCCGGTTTTAATAACTGGGTTGCTGACATCTTGCCCTGTCAACGGCGCCCGCACTGAATCACGCTGAACGAACTCGACCGGTACGGTGCTGCCCAAGCGGTTCGCACCATCCTCCATGGTGTAAGCCCAAACCCCGCCCCCATAGCCATCACCGGTACCCGTAGCCCGAACGACAAAATCATCAATCAGCACAAAGCTATCGTCAACGTTCGCGCTATCTGCATCATCAACTACAACTCGAATGCTGTGTGCGCTCTCGACGTTAAGCGTGCTAGATAATGAGAGTGAAGACCACTGGCCGGTTCCCTTGGTTGGTACGGTACTGGCAACAATCTCTCCCTTCGCATTCAATACTTCAATATGCATCCAAGTCTTGGGACTGCCCTTTACTTGAACACTAACGTCAATCTTCTGATTTCTAAATCCAATACCACTTTGTATGTAATTCGGCTTACCAGACTGGTATGTCAGCTTCATTGCGTCGTTGTAAGCCTGAAGCCGATACTCTTCTTCAGGACGCAAGTTATTGACGACCGCATCATTCTCCGCAGGCGTTAGAGGCGCAGACGGATTGGAAACCGGTGGAGTAGGGTCAATGACGGAAGCACCCAGCTTAGTTTGGACGCGTTCAACATTTCCCGAGATAGTCCAGAAGTCGCTAAGAACGGCTTTATTCGTAGCAGCAGCACGGGAAAATCTCATCACCCCATCTTCAGGGTGATCGATGAGTGTTCCCTTTTTCGTGCTGCTAACCGAAATATCGTCGTAGAAATTTCCACCAGCCGTCGTCAGTGAAACATTTTGATCTTTGGTTAGCGTATAGGTCAGCGTAACAGCCTTCCACTCACCGGTAGCAATACCCGAAACCTCATAAATAGTGGAAAGAGCATCTGCATCCGAGAGCGTAGTACGAATTGGCGCCCCCGAATTCCCCTTCACGCGCAACGTGACAGACACGGTATCGCCGGCCTTAAATGCCCCCAAATTGCGCGTAAGTGGTCCCGTGGTCTTGATAACCGGATTACTGATATCTGCGCCGGTCAAAAGGCGGCTCGCCGGATTACGCGACACGATCTCTATCGGTACCGTGCTTCCCGGATAGCGGCTGTCTTCCATGTTGTAGGCCCAAACCCCGCCCCCATAGCCATCACCGGTGCCCGTCGCTCGAACGACAAAATCGTCAATCAGCACAAAGCTATCGTCAACGTTCGCGCTATCTGCATCATCAACTACAACTCGAATGCTGTGTGCGCTCTCGACGTTAAGCGCGCTAGATAATGAGAGCGATGACCACTGGTCCGTTCCCTTGGTTGGTGCGGTACTGGCAACGATCTCCCCCTTCGCATTCAATACCTCAATATGCATCCAAGTCTTGGGGCTGCCTTTTACTTGAACACTAACGTCAATTTTCTGATTTCTAAATCCAATACCACTTTGTATGTAGTTCGCTTTACCCGACTGGTATGTCAGCTTCAGAACATCGTTATAACCCTGTACAAGATACTCAGCTCCCGATGTCATCGCTGCGACGACTGCATCGTTGTCAATTTGCGCGGGTGCCGTTGTTGGCGTAGACGGAGTTGGGGCAATAACTGCTTCAGCCAATCGAATTTGGACGCGCTGCACTGTTCCGGTGACAGTCCAAAAATCGCTCAACACACTCTTGTTGGTCGCAACATTGCGGAGGAATTTCATCGCAATGTCTTCGGGATGATCGATCAACGTCCCTCGCTGAACACTGCTGACCACAATATCGTCGTAGTAACCTCCACCTTCCGTTATCAGCGAAACATTTTGATCTTTGGTTAGCTTATACGTGAGCGTAACTAGCTTCCAATCACCCGTAGCGATTCCCTTAACCTCAGTGATAACTGCTGCGGTATCTGCATTTGTCAACGCGGTACGAATAGCTGTCCCACTTGTACCTTTCACCTTCAATGTAACAGTGACCGTATCTCCATTTGAAAATGCGCCTAGATTGCGCGAAAGAGAAGATGCTTTAACCACAGGGGAGCTGATCTGGGAGCCAATCAATGTCAATGGCAATGGGTCTCGCGGTACGAATTCCGTTGAAACGGTCCCCCCCATAGCCATCCCATCCTCCATATTGTAGGAGGCTGCATATGGGGTCCCTAAAATATTGAAATCATCCACCAAAACAAAACTATCCGTTGGTGACTGATCGTCAGCATCGTCAAAGACAAGCCGTACGGTATGAGACAATGTCACAGGTGCCGCGAGCGTTGTATTCAACGTCAAGCTCATCCAATTGCCATTGCCTTTCGCTGGATTCGTCGTGGCAACAACGACTCCCTTTGAATTGACAACTTCAAGGTGCATCCATGTCTTTGCGGTTCCCTTGAATTGCAAGCTAATATTAAATTTTGTCGCAGGGCTCCCAAACTCCCGTTGGATATAATTTGCCTTACCTGGCTGGAAGTTGATTTTTAGGACGTCGTTGAAATTTTGCGCCAGATATTCATCACCAGGCTTCATGCTCTGGATGATGCCGTTGTTATCAAAGGCACCTGGATCCGCGGGAACAACAGGCGGAGTCGTAACTGCTGCATCAAGCTTTATCTGCACGCGCTGGATAGTGGACGCAGCGACCCAAGCATCCGCCAAGACGGCGTTATTTGTATTGGACAAGGGAGGTGTCTGCGTGAATTTCATCGCGGAATCCTCCGGATGATCAAAGATCACCCCACGCTGTACGCTGCTCACAGCAATATCGTCATAATACAGCCCCCCCTCAGTCAACAACATGAGATTCTGATCTTTAGTGAGGGTATAAATTAACTTGACGGTTTTCCATTCGCCTGTAGCCAACCCCCTATTCTCGGCCACAACGGACGTGGCGTTGGATGATACATAAGTATCAGAATTGAAGAGCGCCGTGCGCAATGGGGCGGCATTGGCGGCCTTAACACGCATGCTAACGGTTACCGTGTCACCTGTCTTAAACGCACCAAGCCCACGTATTAATGAGGTGTTTAACTTAATTACAGGATTGCTAATGGTTTTCCCGACCAAACTAGCGCGCGATGCCTCTCGCTCAACAACTTCAATAGAGACGGGACTCCCAAGCGCATTAACCGTAGAGTCTTCCATTCCATAGTTGTAGTTCTCACCTGCCTTTCCATCAGCAGTCGTCTTTGCCGAAATGTTGAAGTTATCGAACAGTACAAAACTATCTGCATTGCTTGTTGGATCTGCCCCATCAACAACTAAGCGAACGTTATAAGACGTTCCTTTCATTACATCTAATGTGTAATTGAGATCAATCCATTGGCTTGTACCAACGATCGTAGCGGATCGCCCAACAACCTGCCCGCTGGCGGTGACTATCTCAATATGTGCACTAGTTTTTGAACTCCCTTTGAATTGAGCGGAAACGATGTATTTGTAATAAGTATTGCCAAACGCCCGCTGAATATAGTTTTGTTTTCCAGCCTGATAGGTAAGTTTCAGGGCGTTGTCATATCCCTGGAGCTTATATTCGTCACCGGGCTTCATTGCTGTGACAATAGGATCTTCCGCCACCGGAGGTGGAGCATCAGCCGATCCAGCGGCTTGTGCCGAGGCATTCGAATTACTGGCTTGCGCTACTACGCTAGAATTTTTGGTTTGGCTAGCTCCTGCGCTTGCGGACTGAGAGCTCGACGAACCACCACTAGAAACGCTGGCTTGCGTAGGACTCGTGTTAGTGCTTCCTCCCGATACTTGAGGCTGCGCCGATTGAGTATTGGAAGTACTGGGGTTAGTGCTTCCTCCCGATACTTGGGGCTGCGCCGATTGAGTATTGGAAGTACTGGGCTGAGAGCCTTGGGGCGTATCACTATTACCGTTCTGCGTGCTGGACACAGGCGAACTGGATCCCCCGCTTTGCGCTGATGACGAGGTGTTCGATCCATTTCCCGTCGACGGCGATGACGCTCCAGGGTCTGGCTGAGCACTGGAAACTGGAGCTGGAATGAAAATACCAAGTGCCAACTGAATGGCGCCGATGCTATTGCGATCTACAGCGGCATCTAAAGCCTGACTGTATGTGAATATTCCCGTGACATGACCAAGGTTGTCATACCGATTCTCGGTGACATAGCTCATACCATCGATTTTGAAACGCAAGCGATTCGCTGCATCATAAAGACGGCTTTCCGTAACATCTTGTGCTGATATAGCCGGCGTATTCAGTTGCAAATTACCATCTGCATCGCGTGAAAGAACACCCGCTGTAGCATAGCGGGTCGTCTTACTGACATTTCCATTTGCGTCGTAGCTCTGTTGCGTGACATAACCAAGACTATCGATTTGGTAGCTGGCCCGATTAGCGGCATCATAGAGGCTGGTCGTCACTCTATCTTTAGAACTGCTGACCAGGGCAGCCTTGATTGCTCCCTCGGTCAGCGCACCCTGCAATACTTGGACTGGAAGGAGGGTTGCATAGACGATCTGTTGCTGCGCATTGCCGTTACGATCATAACGGTGTTCAGTCACGCCCCCTTGTGCATTGATCTCAAACTCTAGCCTGCCAACGCCGTCGTAGACCATCCGGGTGCGCATGTCATGGGCGGGGTCAATGATTTGTGCAAGTGCTGTCGCAAGTAATGCAGCATCTGCTGCATCAGTAACCGCTGGCTTTTTACTATAGGCGATACGCTCAACTACATTCCCTGCCGCATCGTAGAGTTGTTCTGTCACCGCACCTGCACTATCGATGCCATAACGAAGACGATTGTGCACATCATAAAAACTTCGTTGAATATTATCGGTTGCGATATCGGCCGTCGGCACTGGGACTGAAGACATGTCTGCCTTCAGTGCAGCTATTTGCGCGATCGTAAACGCTTTGGAATAGGCAATACGACGTAGCACGTTACCGTTAGCGTCGTATTCATATTTCACAACAGCACCTCCAGCATCAACCTGCCAGATGGCGCGCCCCATCGCATCGTAGCGATGTAAAGTCGCCACATCTTGCTCCGAAGTCACGATAGCAGCATCCAGTTGCGCAGCGGTCAGAATCTCGCTAGCGCTACTAATCGCTATTGGCTTAGCATAATTGGTCTGTAGGACGATGCGCTTGCTGCTACCGTCATAAATGTTCTTCTTTGCAGCTCCGATAGCATTTACAGTCCATACCAGACGGTTAAGCTGATCGTATGCATATCGAGTTACATATCCATTTGCGTCTGTGACGTGAATAAGATTGCCATTTGCATCGTATTGATAGGTGCGCGTCAGCTTAAGGCCGTTTGGATCAACAATCTCCTGAACTCGCCTTCCTGCACCGTCATAGACGTAGCGTGTGACACTGCCATTTGGGCTAGTAATTGCAACCACATTGTTATTAGCGTCATAGGTCGTAGTCGTGACCAGCGCAAAGCCATTGGGATCGACGATTTGACGTAGCAAACGCCCCTGATCGTCATAGTCGAACTGGGTAACAGAACCATTCGGCTGTGTAATACCAACACGATGTCCTTGAGCATCATAGGCGTAGGTCGTTACCAGCTTCAATCCATCCGGGTCAACGACTCTTGCAAGAAGACGGTTGGCAGCGTCATATTGCATCACAACCTTACGACCATCAGCATCGATACTTTCGATTATCCGATTGCTTGCGTCATAGCGACTACTGCTGTGCTGCCCCGCGATAGTCTGCCCGATCAGATTGCCGTTTGCATCATATTCAAATTGCGTCACATTGCCACGACCGTCCGTGACGCTTTGTTGCTGACCGTGCCGATTATAGGTGGTTGAAATTGTGACGTTGTCTGCCGTAGTCAGCACCGTCGTGCGCGTGCTGACATCGTAACGGTAGCTGGTCACAGCGCCATGATCCTCTTGGCTGATGACCTGGCTAAATGCGTCGTAGACAGTATTTACTTTTCCGCCTATAGCGTCGGCGAGAGCTATCTGACGCCCAAGACGATCATATTCCGACTTTGTCACATTTCCGCTGGGATCGATCGTCTGTATAGCACGGCCGAAAGCATCATATTGCGTACGAACGATCAGATTGGTGCGACCGGCATCTGTAATTGTGACGGTAGCTTGACCACGATGGTCTCGCAGAACCGTATTAGTGGTAGTGACTGCGCCAGCGACTTTATCTTCGCGGCTGAGTTCTCCGAAACTATTGTAGTACCGGAGGATGGACAACTGAGAATTGCTACGCTCGACCAACAACCCCAGATTGTTATATCGATAGCTAACGCGAATACCACTGTCATTTTGGTATAAAGCCGACAACGCAGCATCTAGCTCTGAACGCACACCAGAAACTAGGGCATCGCTATTGGCTAAGCGTTGTCCGTATTCCACGGTCGTGGTCACCTGGCCGAAGGTATCGTACCGGTTTTCTGTTACTTCACCCAGACTATTGATAGTATGGGTCAGCTTTCCATTCGCATCGTAGATGAAAGACGTCTGCTGGCCATTGGGCTGTATCGTGCGAATGCGATTCCCCAAGGCATCATATACATGAGTAACAGCATAGCTCTTCCACAGAGCATCGATCTCTGCAACAGTCATGTTGTCGTTGAGCAGAGCAGCACCAGCAGCACTCAACTCGCCAATCAATCTACCCTGTAAATCGTAACGAGACAGAAGATGACGCACTTCGCTTGTATCAGCTGCATGATCTGCGGCGATACGATTACCAACGGAGTCGTAGCGATAGCGCGTGACGCTCCCTTGCGGATCGGTTTCCGCGATTAGCCGATTGTTTTTATCGTACTCATAGCTCTGGACGCGATCCTGGGCATTGGATGCTGGCCGCAGCACACCAAGGTCATCTTGAGCATTGGTCTGAGCCACATTGTCATACCGAATGGTGCGCGCGATATTTCCATTGGCGTCGTAACGAATCTCGGTTAAATAACCTTGTGCATCAATAGTTCCGACTGCCTCACCACGACTATTGCGTACCGTACGTTCAATGGCATCGTGAACAGTGTCACGCAAAGGCTTGAGCTCAGACAATGACACGCTGGCACGCTTGTCAACCGGCACTAAATTCGCATAATGAATCTTTTGAATCTGTTGACCTGCGTCGTTGTAACTGGTCTCAGTCAAATATCCTTCAGCATCGAGAGTAGCCCGCAGCAGGCCATCTTCGTAAAAATAACGTGTCAGACGATCTTGAGCATCTGACATAACCTGGATGTCCGCATCAACAGGGCTGGTGCCAAGCAACGAAACATCGACTCGATTTGCGTAATTTGTGGTACTGACAATACGACCGGCATTATCATAACGCGTAGCAATAACAACTCCTTGCGCGTTGATCTCCTTGCTGATCCGGCCCACCGTGTCATAAGTGCGCCAAACGATATGATCGGTAGAGTTGGCCGATGGACGAATTCCCGCATAGTCTGGATATAGAGCAGTACCTCCTTGACCAGTCAGCAATGAAAAATCAACGGCAGTGGCATAAATCCTGGTATTTGTTAATTGCCCGGCCCGGTTATAACTGTATTCGGTAACAGTGCCTTTAGCATTGATCTCGGCCTGCTTCCGACCCGCAGCGTCATAAAAGACACGTTGTCGATTTCCAAGCGAATCGACACTTTCAGTAAGCTGCCCCAAAGCATCATAAGAATAATGCGTGGTCGCTGCTACCATTCCCGAACCACCCTGCGTCACGCTCAGCAAGCGGCCTGCAGCATCAAATACTCGAGTAGTCAAAAGACCGTTGGCAGCTGTTGTGGCAACGCTATTACCTAAATCGTCATAGCCGGTCAAAGTAAGTTGGCCAGCATCGTCCTGAGCAATCAGTCGCCCACGCCCGTCATAGGTCGAGGAAAATACACCACCATCGCCGGCGATTCGCTTTAATAATTGGCCAGCTTGATCATAAAAATATTGGACGTTGACCGCGCCGTCAACGTTACCACTTCCGTCAGCATTAACCGTGCTGTAAGTGGTCACTTTGCTCAGCTGCCCACGCCCGTCGTATTGCATGTCCGTACGTTGAGCCGAGCGCGCGTCTTGACGGCCAGCCCAGGTCGTCATTGCGCTCTCGTCGAGAGTTAAACTGGGATCAGTAGCAGACAGATCATAGTGAGTGAGATGCTGCAATGCGCTAATGCGCTGACCTAAAGCGTCGTAGCGATATTCTGTCACGCGACCTTTGGGGGTCAAGACAAAGCGGAGTAAATGGTGATTTCCAGCGTCATACACATAACGAGTAACTTCTCGACCGCCATTGCCATTGCTATTAGACAGTGCCTCCTCGATCAACTGATTTTGCGTATCGTATCGGCGCTCGATCAAGTTACCGGCAGCATCCTTCTGAGTAATTTGGTTTCCGTTAGCGTCATATGCCATCTCGATCGCCCGCCCCTCTGGATCGACGATCTTTACGACGTTACCGCGCGCATCATAGCTGTAAGACGTGACGGACGACGCCCCCTGAATAGCGGGTCCAGTAATACTCGTCAACTGTCCTACCGCGTCATAGGTATAGACTGAAGAGAACCCCAGGGGGTCCGTGACGGTAGTAGCGTTAGCACCGTAGGTGTAGCGCGTGATCTTTCCAGCAGCGTCGGTTACTCTGTCAACACGCCACACTCCATTGGACTGTACATAGGAGAACTGAAGCCTGCTGCCATTTGGCGTGATTACGCTAGAAATACGCTTGCTGTCTCCGTCGTACGTATAACGTGTAATGTAGGTTTTCGCATCAACAATCGCATTGTCGTCGGGTGACAGGTCGACTGTGACACCAGAAAGACGATTTTTCTCGTCATAAGAGTAACGAGTACGAGTGTGCACACCACCATCTGCAGTGACAACGCGGATCTGCGTCAGATTATTGCCGGTGTAGTCATACCAGGTGGTTTCGCCATTGGCGCTGGCCACACTTTTCAAATTCCCACTTGCATCGAAGGTATAGCTAAGTGTATTTCCTTGTGCGTCCGTAGTGCTAACTAACCGGCCTGTATCACGTGCATACGTATCTTGGCGATTGTTGCCAAGGTCACTCCACACATAATTTTCACCCTGTACACGAATACGTCCATAAGCGCCATTGCCGTCGTCACGAACGTAGGTAGCCTGTGCGGCATTCCAATGGTAAATAGACTCGGCGCCATCTCGCTCAAGCAAAGTGAGCGTGCTTCCGTTCTGGCTCAACGTACCTGTTAGCTTAATTTGCTGACGATATATGCCCGTTGTCCAGTTATCGCCGTTGTCGTCATTCAGTTGGCCTTGGCTGTTATAGGTACGGATGGCTTGATAGCCACCACCTCGTGCCGCCAAGAAATCATCACGATCTTGGAGTATCAGATTACCGTTGGAGATATTGACATAGGTGAGTTCATTACTGCCTCCCGACCGATCTGCTCCGCCAAAAGATTGCGCAAGCGCTTTGAGAGAAGTCAAACCCAAGCCCAGGCTGTTGCCGCTGACAATAGCTGCCATCACTTACTCCAAGTTGTATTAGTTGCCAAAAGCTCAATTTCCAATGAACTTCGCTAGACAACCAATACATCCTGGCTTTTTTGCAAAAGTTTAATAGCTTTGCTAAAAATAACTTGTTGAAGCGCCGTGATGTAGCGCGCCACTCTGCCAGCCTTGCTGGCAGGCCATCCTGATTTTTACCTTATCCAAGCGATGAGCGAATCTGAGCGGCGGCATCAGGTTGAATTCTTACCGATGCTCATTCTATCGAAAGTGCCCATCATGCTGGGGTAAAGCCACCGTGATGCGTACACCATGGAGTTAAGAAATAGACGTCACCACAAATTTCGAGATCCACTTCTAGTTCTGGTGAACTGGTTCTAGTGATTTCCTCAACTGAAGGGGCGCCGCAGTGTAGTCAATATGCACTAGCTCGATACCCCCCCCCTCACCCATATACAAAACATGCGATCACGCCTAACGACTTCAGCTACTTTCATGGAGAAAGGTACCACGCGGCCGTGCCGGTCGACGCGTTACTCCCTCCCACGTCAATCGCTTCAAATTACGTGTACAACGGTTGATATTACGCTGGACTGCAAATAGAAGGGTCTTTTGTTTCTCGCATCAGTTTGATGCCGCTGCTACCGATTGAGACCAATGGCTCTGATCGCCGAGTAGTGCCGTTTTCTGGCGCTCCATATAACCGCACATAACTCACATCTCCAATGCCATGCCACACCGCGCGTACATCTTTAGTTATCCAATGTCGTCCGGTGATTTCAGGGCAAGCCTTCCAACGCCTACCCAGATCATTGAAGTATCCCGCCAATTCCTTCTGTGTTGCTTCATCCATGATGAGCACATCGCCGGCATTGGATCTCAATCCGACCGCAGTAAATGACATACTTAAAAGTGCAGGCTTGAAGATAAAAATTGTCGATACAAGGATCGTTGATTGCACAATGATTCGCTTGGATCGTTCCATCTGATTAGTTGAGTGTGTACTTAAGAATAGAACCGTGAAGAAAAGACCGTTAATGCAGAAGAACGCGACGATGTGAAGGTATTCTTCCATCTTCAAAGGCTCGCCCAAGATGGGCAATATCACAAACAGCGTAAATCCGAACAAGGAGGTGATCGCTAGTCCCCAAGAGCCGAGTTCCGGAGACACGAACGTCTGAGGCGTCTTTCCGAACTTTCTAGCGAGGAGTTGCATTCCACGTGCAAACCATACAATGCAGAACGTGCCGTAGAAGAAACCAATGATGAATATGGTTGTGAAAACGAAGAGTGCGTAGAATAAAATGAAGGTATCGGAGAGTGATAAATTTCGAAGAACGAAACCCTCCGTGAAGCAATATAGGAAAACCAGAATTCCGCCGAACGCAGCTCCGAATCCGCTAATCAGAACCACAATATCTAAGATCTTTTTTATTTTTTCGAGCTTTTCGTTGTTCATAGGCTTATGGGAAGTTTTTTAAGGTTGCCTTCATAAATTGAAGACATCCTGAAAAATAGCAGATTCAAATAGCATTTGAATGTATAGAGGCGGTCACGCGAGCCAAGCAACAGCGCGTCTTTCCTGGACTTGTATTCTGCTGATCGCTGGAAGCGGATAGGCAATTGCGCAGCAAACGCTCTTCTTTACGGGCTGTTCGCGAGCTCTGCCTGCCCTTGCAACGGGAGAAACCGGTGAAAATCGATTTGTGTATAATCTGACCACAAATACATCACCGCGATGAAGTGAATAGTACACATGGGGCGGTTCCGATACTGAGCCGGGGGCAAGCTGCCTTACGCACACACAACCAAGGCTGGAAGGCTAGCAGATGGAACAAGAACTTCTGTTAAAGTTTATCGAGGTTGGCGCTATCGACCTCAAAGGCGATGACACTAAACTCGACAAGCTTCGGTCAACTGCGAAAGACCTGTCGGCCGCGCTTCGAAAGACGCCCTCCAAAACCGCCAGCTTTACGATGGTGGCAGCCGACCCCAATATTGCGCCAACGGACCCAACCGTAGAAGAGGCAATGGTTGCGCTCCGAAAACAATGGGAAACAGTTGCAAACGCCTTCAGTGGACGTCCCGTCGGGATTTTGCGAGCTATTCTACTAGACGCAATCATGCAAGCGGCTCGTACGGAGGATGCTATCGCCGTCGCTTTCGTCAACACGGCACGCAATGCTCTGGCTCACTCCGAAACTTCAGACGAAGCCGATATCTGGCGCGAAGCTGTTGGGGAAATTGAGACAAAGGTCGATGCCCGCGCCGAGGCTGAATGGGCGACGCCGGAGACCATTACGATTGATCCGTTGCAGTATTCGCCCCCAGTCCCAGTTTCTACTGACTACGAGGCACCTACTATCGATCGGAATGGGCTTCAGGTGAAAATCCATTCCGCCGCAAGTCCTTGGGCTACCGATCCAAAAAACCCGTTTAGCCCTCAGAACAATCCTCAGAATTGGGCGCTCGATTTTGCTAACAAGATGAGTGTCGCTATTGCGGACGTCTTGGACGAGATGGCCGACGAGATTGCGCCGGCCCAAGTTGACCTTTCTGGGCCACTGTCTACATTGGCGAAAGCTGTCACCGCTCACGTTGATAAAGCTTTATCTAGCTTCAGCGGTGCGACGGCAGGTTTACAGCGCCGCACGAACCTGCTTTGGTGGAAGGAAGCGTTATATTCGCCGAGCGCTCATGCGAGTTACCTTGATCTGCCACCATTTGAAGCCTCGGCTTTGATGGCGCTTGACCTACATGAACAGGTGCCAACTTACTCACCAGCGAGCGTCTCAGCATTCCTGCGAGAGGCTGTCCGTTGCCTCAATCCTGCAACGGGTGAGAAGAGCAATGGCGAGCGCGAGTTCGCTAGCCTTGTTCTCGAAGCTAGGACAACCGAGTTCATGCGACCTTTACGCGCGCTGGCTGCTCAATACGTGACTGCTCCTGTTGGTCGAGGATTGCTGCTTTCATTAATCGGACACCCGCAGGATTCGGGCACAATTGATGCGACGACCCTCCGCGCCCTCTGCGGTGTGGACGCTTCTAAAAAAATGCGCCCGTCCGAGTGGGGAACGTACCTGTTCCGTGAGCTCCAGACCGCACGCGCCACCAACGACCGCCCCATCAACCGGGCCAAGAAGAAGTAATGCGCAAGATGGACAGGTGTCCCCACCCCAATTGTTATGCTGATGACAATACAACCTGCACGCTGGGCCATATCCGGCTCGAGATGTGTCCTGAGTGGCAGCGTGTCAGCAAAGTCGACGAAGCCGCACCGTCTTACGCCGAACAAATGCTGCTCCCCTGGAGCGGCTTTGCGATGGGGCAGTCCGACCAAAACTTCATAAGCGGCAAGGTCAAGCCTATCACTGTCGCTATCGTCGGCCCAGAAAGCGCCGGAAAAACAACCATTCTAGGTGCGTTCTACCTGCTATTAGGTCAAGGTGCACTGACTACTTATTCCCATGCTTTCAGCAACTCATATACGCTGGCAGGTTGGGAGGCTGTGGCGATCTGTCTGCGTTGGAAACCGGGCCAGCCCCCGCGATTTCCTCCCCACACGCCCAGCGGGGCGGCTCGAGCCCCCGGGATGCTTCACCTAGGCTTTCGCCGTGAAGACGGCTCTCTGCGCGACTTTCTTTTTGCGGATGCACCTGGAGAATGGTTTCAAAAATGGGCTATCAACGAGCTGGCAGACGACGCGGAAGGTGCTCGTTGGATTGCCCGACACGCAGACATCACACTGCTGATTGCTGACCGTCAAGCACTGGCTGGAACCAAAATGGGAGCCGCTCGAAACGACTTTCAGCTTCTTGCTCAGCGTGCAATGGCCGGCGCACGCGGCCGGCGTCTCGCACTAGTCTGGACTAAGGGAGACGTGGATGTTGCTCCCGCCATGGAGGCGCAGATAAGAAAAGCAGTGGCGTCGGGCTCATCAAACGTTCCAGAGTTTACTGTCAGCGTGTACCCGCGCGGTAAGGTTGATGCTGCAGAGGGCTTCGGCGAGCTATTTAATTGGATTCTTGGTACAAAACGCTCGGGGGTAGATTTGCCCTCGACAGACGGCTTCGGTCACGACCCGCTTTTTCGTTTCGGTAGGAGATAGTGGTGGCGGCTCAACACTCCATTTTATTGGTAGGCGAATCAAACGTAGGGAAGACCCACTACGGAGCGCAGTTTTTGAAGCGGCTCATGGTGAAAGCATGTGCGCTCAAAATGTCGGGTGCACCAACGAATTTGGAGGCGTTCACCACGGCGCTTAGCTGCCTGACTGAGGGAAAGGCAACCGACCATACACCAACTAACGCCTACGTCGAGAGCGTCTGGCCCATCACAGACGAGGCCGGTCGCTGCGCCGAACTGATTTGGCCAGACTACGGTGGTGAACAGGTCACAAGCTTAGTCACGCAGCGCAGGATTCCGACTGCCTGGCGCCAACGCGTTCTAGAAGCTACGGACTGGGTCTTGTTCATCAGACTGCATTCGCTTCGGTTTGAAGACGACCTGTTCTCACGGCCGCTGCAGTCATTTACTGAAGTTGATCCGCTAGATATGGCAGAAGCATACGAGCCGTCAGACCAAGCTAGGATCGTGGAGCTCCTTCAAATGCTGCTCTACTTGGCGCAGTACCATTTGGATAGCCCACTTCGGAAACCTCGCTTGACCGTCTTGCTGAGTTGCTGGGACGAACTTGAAACTACAGAGCTGCCGGCCGACCTCCTGGAGTCTCGGCTTCCTATGCTATGGTCCTTTGTACGCAGCAATTGGACGGCACCTATTGTTATTGGCCTGTCCGCTCTCGGGCGCGCACTCAGCAAGTCGGATGCAGATTCAGAGTATGCGACCCTCGGCCCCGAAGAATTTGGCTACGTGATACTACCCAATGGTGAAAAAAACTCCGATATCACGCTCCCGATCCAAAGGTTGATGGCCGACGGGAGCTAAGAGAATGCGAGTCGAGCAAGCTATCTACGGCGAGGTTCCGGGCCGCGGTCATGGGCTTAGAGCATCGAGTCCGAATGCACGAATAGCCGCTGCTATCGCGTCAAAGCTTGACTTGCCCGACGCAGTGCCCCCTGGGGTCCAAGCTTGGGCGCCTTTCGTTCGTGGCTTTCCGATCGACGAACATTATGTTCTCGCTCGGACTTTCTTGGATTCGGGCGCGTCGCGTGGGGGCATGGTATTGACACACGCGTTAATCGTCAGCTTAGACAGTATTTGCGAGATTAAAAGCTTAACCACGTTATTTGGATTGCTAGCTCATTCGGTTAATGATTGCCTCGGTTCAGTTGCGCCGCTTGAGCTTGACATTGCCGACACGTGGCACACGCCCGCTGCTGACCTGATTGGTGCAGCCAATGCGTTGACGTCCGAAGGCCACGGGCCCGTGGTGCGAGTCGGCGTGAACGGTTTCGAGCTGCTCGTCGATTCACTGTGGAAAAACCTCTTGCCAACCTTGAGACGAACGTTTGCGTTCCGGCTGAGCTTCGGTCCAAATGACGTGGTAGAGCATCCTGCTCCCATACTTATATGTACGCCCGAACAGCTTCAAGCTCGCTGGACGAAACACCGCGTAGTCCAGCCAGACGATCGGACCGCGTCTTCTAAGTCTGCGAGGATTCTTGCCGGCCAGCTCGACATTCAGCCCATTTTGGGTCTTGCCGTGGACCTCGGGCTTGAGATTCATACACTTAGAGAACTGGGCAGGCTTGAGCGGCTGCGCACTTTACTCTCCGATGGCGAAAGCTTCGATGATTTACTTGCCGCCATACGTTTGGTTGATGGAATCTCAAATCAGCCTTTGCTCGGCGCAAGCATTAAGGATAATCTCATAGCTCGGTCCACAGCCCTGATTCCAAGCGCAGGATGTAAGCAGTTACTGACAATGAGGAATTTAGAGCTGTCTGGTTTTGTCAACACCCAATCGTTGTGGTCAGCGGTTGAACTTCTCGTGAGCACTCTCGAATTTGCGCTGGTGGATGACAGCGATTCAATGGAACTGCTGATGGCGGCAGTTGACAAGAATCTTGCGGTGCCGTCGTGGCGCGCTGCAGTGACTGCAGGTTTAACGTCCGCCGCTCTTCGAGACACGTCCCCAATTTTTGAGGCGATCTGGAGATGGGCCGAGTGTAGCGAAGCCGCATTCGCGGCGGCCGTAAGCGCCTTACCGAGTGATGGAGTAGTTGAGCAGCGATTTACGGAAAATACGCCCCGAAATCTCCGTGCCCCGAATCCGGATGCCCTGCTTTTACCCCTTCTCGAGAAACGTTGGTTGGAAGCATACGGTGCCGTGCTCGCCTCAATGCTGCCCCCCGTTGAAGCGACGGGTCAGCAGCTCAATGTGGACAAAGACCCACACTACATAGCCGGATTACAATCGGCCCTCCGTTATGCAAGCCCTCTTCAGGTATTGGAATGCACGCTAACGCACAAGGATTCGCGGTTGGTTCGCTTGTGTGCAGACATAGCCGCGCTTCATCCCCAAATATTGACTGATATCTGCTGCGACAATGTTACGGAACAAATGTTGTGGGCGGCAGCGATTTGCAAGAACTCTTCCCTGTGGAGCGCACCGAGTAACGCAACAGCTGTCCGCGACAATGTAATGGCTCAAATCGCCAATGGGAGGCTCGTTCACACGGGACTCGTTGAGGTGTTAGCGCAAACCCCCTTGGCTAACCTCAGTTCAGTGCCTGAGCGGGAGCGACTTTGGTCGCTTCTACCCGCTTCGCAGCGCGACTGCTATCTACAAGCAACCGCGACCGGCTGGCTAAATCTCGCCGCGAATGGCGCGGCGACAACTCCTCCTGAAGCCGTTCTGGAGAGTGCCATCATGTCGAGTTCAAGCTTGCGATCTGTGCTTGAAAGATCATCGGCGAAATGTGATGCGCTCTTATCAATCGTAAGTGCTATTCCTTCGTTCCCTGAAGACGAGTTCATCAAATGGCTGGACTACCTCTTGATAAGGGATCTCACTCTTTCGCAAATCAATTCCGAGCGATTGGGTGCGCTTATTGCATCGCGACATTGGGACGGAGCTGCTAAATATCTCGTCGGCCGTCCAGCCGCCCATCGCTCAGCTCTCATGCCAGGACTCAGGCTGTGCGCGAACTTACTCAACTTTTATACTAGCTGGGCGCTCGGAATCTCAAAACCAAGCGCTGCTGAGAAGTGGAAGGCATTTGAGCAAGAGGCTTGTGAGCTCTATCCAAGCGGCCCGGATTGCAGTGAACTCTGGTCTCGTGCCGGAGGCAAGAATTCTGACTTGGCGGGAGCATATCAAAATGGGGCGGCACGTTGGCGCGCCGCATTGAATTCAATTCGTTATGGTGCCCTCCCGACGAGCCGTGCGCTCCTTAATGTGATGCGTCGTGACTTTCCTTTGAACGAGAAGCTTCCCCTTTATGCTGAAGACACGGATATTGTTGGTCGCCGTTGATGCTGCTAAATACCCACGTACCGATCGTTGAAAATATGAACCCAACTGACTACTCTCAAGGGCATGCTCTTCTCGTTGGCGTGGCCAACTATCATCAAATCTCTAGACTGCCGGCTGCAATTCTGAACGACGTCAACGACGTCGCAGCGACGCTAGCATCACCTAATTACTGTGCCTACGCCCCCGCCAACGTTGTCACGCTCGTAGACGTAAATGCAACTCGCGTGGCTGTTTTAAGGTCTCTAGACGAGTTGGCTGCTCGCGTGGGTCTTGATGACACTGCCTGCGTCTTCTTCTCGGGCCACGGTGCCATCGTGGATAGCCTCGATAAGGAGGACAGCGTACTGCTCACTGTTGATAGCGACCTCGCTAACATTGAAAGCACGTCTATTAGTTCGAATGAGTTAGCCGAGGCACTTTCACGTATCAAGGCGAAGCGACTGTTGGTCTTCATTGACGCCTGTCATGCTGGGGGGGCTGCGATCTCGAAAAAGTTAACCAACGAAGAAGGGCACGAGTTCAAGTCTGGCTATAGCCCAAATATCTTCGCAAAGCTAGCGGTCGGTAGCGGACGTGCACTGATGGCATCATGTCGCTCTGACGAAGAGTCAGCTGTCTTTAGGGGCGCAAGGAACAGCGTTTTCACGACCGCCTTACTGGCAGGGCTGCGCGGGGCTGCCGACAAGACCGCGAGTGGATTCATCAAAGTCTTCGACCTGTTTAACTACATATCCGAAGAAGTACCTAAACTAAACCCGAACGACCAACATCCTATTTTTAAGGCTGACAACCTTGAATTAAACTTCGCTATCGCACTGAACCAAGTCGGAAGGAAGACACCGCACCGGCCCGATGCTATGGGAACGGCCCAACAGGGGGACCCTTGGACAGTATTAGAGAATATCCTTATTGACCTCTACCCACTCGGTCCGAGGGATCAAGAAGTTTGGAGCCGCGCCGGTGGAGACCTGTCCCGTCTCCAGTTTCATTCCAACGGTCAGGCTGCATGGCATGCAGCACTTCGAACACTTAAACAAGGCGGCGGAGGCCTGAATATCAATTTTAGTAGCTTAATTGGAACGGCGAAGAAGGATTTTTCGAACAATCCGCAATTGGCGATGCTACAGATTTCTTGAGCGCGACCAGTTAATTTTTCTCGTTTAAGGTGCTTACTGTGCAGTTCTTCATTAGAGACAGTAACCGATCTTTATGGCTACGGTAAGCCAACTAGCGCAGGCATAGAGGCCATATTTAGTCATATTAGAAGTATGACCTGCAAGCTAAGTCGCATCAGCCGCTCTTGATTAAACCGCCTCCTCGACGAACTTGGACGGCCTGATTGGAGCGCTTCGACTACGGTGTTTGCTTGCGCTCAAAAAAGCGCCGGTCCGGACTTGGCGCGCACGAGGTCGAAGCGCATAATTTTCGCGTGGCATTATTTACATAATGGCAGTAATTCCGCTTTCTAATTTTCTATATGCTTTCCGATGACATTACTTGGTTAGGTCAAGAATCCGGGCTGCTGGCGCCACGTGTACGTGCCGGACTCGGCGTGCTGCTGGCTTCTGGCGACTGGACATGGTGGCATCGTCCGGAGACTACATACACGGCGATGCAGCAGTCGGCACGGCGGTCGGGAATACTGCTTTGGGGGGGAGATGCAGCGGTGTTATCTGCGCATCAATGGTTACCTGCGCCACGTGCTCGCCAGATTGCTACTGCATTCGAGTTTGTACTTGAACGCTTGAGTGTACCGAGACTTAGAATCGGCAAGGAAGTATGGAATTGGGATGCCGCAGATCGGATGATGGACATCCGTAACGATTTGGCACAGGTGATGCCACGTGAACGCATCTTCTGTGAGTGGCCTTCAAAAGCTAACCACCGCTTTCGTTCTGACCTGAATTTTTTCCTGTCCACAGCGGAACGTGATGGAGCCAGCATCCGCACCGCCGATTTGATTGCTGAGGCCTCTCCTGATGAGCGGTGGCGTTACATTTCGCGTTTTGATATTGCCATCGGGTCTTTAACCGAATTGCTCTCGCGTCAGCAAAATCCGCAATTAGCCATCGTTCTTGAAGATGATGCCGATCTGGCTCTTAGGCATGCGGCCGATATTCGGCGAGCGACGTCAGCCGCATGCGCCATACGTCTCGGATCTAATATTGACGACCTTCGCCTATGGCTCGCCGTGTTTGCCGAAATCTGGCTGAATGACAACCCGGTCGACGATGCCCTATTAGGAGCCAATCGACTATGCACGATGCAGGGAGAGATTATTGCAAGCACAACGCGCTTTATCATCAGCAACCGCAATTTCTTCAATCCATGGTTCGAGGCCAAAACTACACCCCAGGCACAGCAGCCCGAGTTCAAGGCCCCTCGAGCGATACAGGTCGCTAATATCACCGATATCAATCTGCCACCGGTAGTGCGGGTACTGCATGCGGACGTTATCCAGGACGGAAGCTATTTAGATATGTTTCCACAAGCGGGCTTGGTGCAGCTACTTGTCAACGTACGACCAAAGTCGCCACTTCATGGCACGCGGCCAGCGTTTCCAGACGATGAAGTGTATTGGAAGGGCGATAGTAAGCGCCTACAAGTCCACATGACCGAACTGGGAAAGCCACCAGTAACGGTTTCGATCGATGTGCCTCGGTCTGGTGCCAGTCCCTCCGCGCAGTTCCACTACCACGTCCTGCCGACACAGCCTATCGACGTACGATTTCTCGTCAGCGATGGCTCGCGCATTGTACAAACCGCGCGTATGCAGGGCGAGCCAGGTTCTGCGATTAACTTTTTTATCGAAACCATTACTACCCCTCTGGAGCTTGAAAAGTCCTCCTTCGATCTTGCCATGCTTGTGAACGACAGCTTAGGCGGCCAACCGAGCGCAACTGTTATTTCATCCGCTGGCATTTCGCTGACGGTGCTGGATGGCCACGACATCGTCAATGCACGCAAAGATTTTCTCGAGACGCTGCAGACCAGCGTCAAATTTCCCAGTAAGAAGCTCGGTGACACATTGTTTAATCTGGCGAGTAAGGGACGAACCCTGTTTAAGGCCATCAAAAACAACATCCCCGAATGGCCGGCCCAGCTTGAACGAGTGCAGCTGCTGACACCGTCTAACGCTGTCTTTCCAATCGAGTATCTGTATACTGGGACAATGCCGGAGAATGCGAAGGCCGGACTTTGCCCCGACCGCCAAGGTTGTCTCCGCAAAGGCGTACCGCGGCACCCCTGTGCGATTCGCGAAAACGCAACCAACCTGTGCCCGATGAATTTTCTTGGCATAACCACTGTCGTCGAGCGGCAGACGTGGAGTTCAACAAAGCCCACATCGGTATTCCTTAGCGATCCAAAACCACTATCCGAGCGTCGCCGTATTTTCGATCTGAGCCAGGCTGCGTTTGCAGCATCGAATCGTGCCGACGATTTCGAGGACGCTGAAGTTGCGCAAGGCTTTACCCCTGTTCGTGTTGCCCAACTTGCAGCAACCTTGGGTCCAGCCCAGCCATCGTGGAATGCTTGGAGGCAGGCGGTCCGATCGAACCCGGTGCTATTGGTTTTGATTCCTCACGTTGATGGTGAAAAGCTACAGATTGCGCAGGACGAAGAGCTTCTTAGGGGAGCGATCGAAGAGCACCACGTCGGCCGGGGCCGTCCACTCGTAGTGGCGATAGGCTGCAATTCCGGCGACGCTCCGGTTCCCACCAGCAGTCTACCTTTGCTGCTGATGAATGCCGGGGCCGGAGTAGTGATCGCTGCACTGACGGAAGTACTTGGTCGCTACACCAATGCCGCTACGCTAAGTTTCGTCGAAGGACTGCGCGCAGCGGCTGCCGGAACGGAGGTCGTCTCAATCGGATCATTGGTCAATCGCATTCGGAGGGAGTTATTGGCAAAAGACAGTGTATTTGGGATGGTCTTGGTTGCTTTCGGTGACGCTGATTATGCATTGGGAGGAAGCGAAGCTGAGGAGGCGCCCGATGTTTGAAGTAAGAGCAATCCAGGCAGAGCATGGAGATGCACTGCTAGTCAGTTATGGTGACACTGAACCACACCACATATTGATCGACGGCGGGCCGAGAGGCACTCTACCCAATATTCTCCACGTGTTGGAAGGGTGTAAGAGCAACGGCCGTGTGCGCTTAGAAGCTCTCGTGGTAACCCACTATGATCTCGACCACATCGAGGGTGTCATCGAGCTGCTGCGGGCCAAACCGGGCTGGCTCGAAATTAGCGATATCTGGTTTAATGGCTTCCGACACATTACGCCCGCCGATGTCCTCGGGAGCGCCGAAGCCGATACGCTCGCGGAGCTAATCGAAGGAAAACATCCTTGGAATTCTCAGTTTGGCGGTGGACCAATCAAGGTTGGCGACATGCACCCGCTCATAATGCCAGGTGGTCTGAAAGTCTGGGTCTTGTCGCCTGACCGGGACCGCCTCTCCAGGCTTGCTGCCGAATGGGGAGATGGCAAGATTGTCCCTGAAACCAGCGATCCGATGCCGCCTAGAGACCTATTGGGGCGCAAGGACGAATGGCCGCCCTCGGCATTCGCAGACTTGGCCACTGCAGCCTCTCGATCTGATGGATCGATCCCGAACGGCAGCAGCATTGCTCTCCTGCTGGAGTTCGACGAGCAACGTGCGATTCTAACTGGCGACGCATTCGCATCGGTTGTCGGTGACGCTATTGAAACGTACTGGGACACGGCACCGGTCGTACATTTTCTAAAGGTATCGCACCACGGCAGCAAGGCCAATACAACCGACAAGCTACTGAAGATTCTCCAGTGTAAGCGCTTTCTTATATCCACTAGCGGAAAGGGCCCCGGCCACCCAGATCATGTTTTGATCGCCCGCCTAGTCGCCAGTACCGAACAGCCTGAGCTAATATTTAACTACGACAACGAGCGCACGGCCAACTGGCGAAATCCGCCTGCTGACTGGCCAGGGTTTACTGCGACGTTCCCGAACCCAGCCGAATGCTTTGTTCGCATCGTTCTTAAATGACCATAGAGGTCCTTGATTGCCTAGATAAAGGCATTGTCGGAGCTACCACCCTTGCGGTTTAAGGCCCAGTTCAATGCAAACTTCTTTCAGGCGTTCTCCCAGTGACGGCGAAGGTGACTTACATGAAACCCTCCACGTCGAGACGAACATAGAGCTCACCTACGATTCTTTTTACCGATAACCACGTTTGCCTCCTCGAAATTACGGTATAAATCCAACGTATTCCCAACTTTGGGCACCCAGTTCGGATGAGCATCAAACATTGTCCTTTAACGCGGGCAGTATAAGTTTTTTTCAGGAATCTTTTCCCGAATGCGATAAATCAAGCGGTAGTTTTCGAAAGATCCCAAATTTTTTGACAAAAAAGAGCTCTTTCTTGAACATGGCCGATTGCGGATAGCTTACCGGCGACGCAGCATGACGTGATGTAACGCGGGGGCTCGTGGGAGAACTGGATGGCGGGCACGGGCTGGACGGGGCACCCTGGCGGGACTGGCCCCGGACAGGTGAAGGGAAACACATTGACAACGGTGGGCGGAGACTTGATCACAATCCTGAAATGAACTCCTCGGCCTGGGCTAGGAAGGTATTCGGAAATGCGACAATAGAACAGATAGGCTTTTATGCTTAATGACGCCTTGGGATAGAGTCGGAGCGTGCGCATATCTAGGAATAGTCACGCATATCATGGAATTTCACATGTGAAAAATCCAATCATGGGAACAAAAACCTCCTGAAATATCAGTCTGATCGCAGATCGCATCTTTCTCCGAGAGCTTCCCTCAAATATGAGGTCAATTTTTTCAAATCATCCTTCGTAAGTCTCGCAGCTAAGAGGACAAATTCGGCCAATTGTTCATTTGGCTCGAAAAGGTAACTGAGCGGGACATCCAAGGCCTTCGCTAAGCGGAGGGAGGTTCCCTGATCAGGTATATGAACTCCCCGCTCGTACTGATTGATCCTCGGGCTTGCAGAATATTCATCTATACCAGCCAACACTCCCAAACCAAATTGGGTGAGACCAGCAGCCTTCCTAGCGCTCTTAAGCCGCCGCGGGAAAATGTCAGAAGTGTCTTTTCTTGAACTCATCCTAAGAGAGTCTTAGGATGCTATTGACGTTATACTAAGAGGGCGTGTCCGAATTTTTGTGTAAACGGGATTTCGTTTAATTCATAGAGATACGTTCACCGAACTGGATAGTAAACCGAGTCAGTGCAGCTTTCCAATCTCGGATGGGCAGCGTCCACTTTTTACTGATGTTGCACAGGGCCAGGAAGAAGAGTTTAATCAGCGCCTCATCGCTGGGGAACGAGTCCCGGTTCTTAGTCAGCTTGCGCAAACTCATGTTGACCGACGCGATGGCATTGGTCGTATAGATGACCTTTCGAATCTCTGGTGGGAAGTCGAAGAACGGAATCAGACGGGGCCAGTTGCGCCGCCAGGATTGGCCGATAGGCAGATACTCTGCATCCCATTTCTCTTCGAATTCACCGAGTCGGAGTTCGGCCTCTTCGGCGGTTACCGACTGGTAAATCAATCGTAGGTCAGCCGCCACCTCCGGACGTCGTTTCCATGAGACGTAATTCAAGCTGTGCCGGACCATGTGGACGATACACAGCTGCACCGTGGTCTTCGGGAACACAGCTTCGATGGCATCCGGGAAGCCCTTCAAGCCGTCAACGCAAGCGATGAAGATATCTTGCACACCCCGATTACGCAGCTCAGTGACAACCTGCAGCCAGAACTTGGCGCCTTCCGTTTGCGCTAGCCACAGTCCCAACACCTCCTTCTCACCGTCCATGGTGATGCCGATGGCTAGGTAGACGGCTTTTACTCGCACCGTTCCTTCACGCACTTTGACATGGATGCAGTCCAAATAAACGATGGGATAAATTGGATTCAATGGCCTGGCTTGCCAGGCTTTGACTTCATCGACAACGGCGTCAGTGACCGATGAAATCAGGCTGGGTGACACCTCGGTTCCATACATCTCTTCCAGGTGCGCCTGAATCTCTCTTACTGTCATGCCACGGGCATACAGCGAAATAATCTTGTCGTCGAAGCCGGCCCAGCGCGTCTGATGCTAGGTTACCAGCTTCGGTTCGAAGCTGCCATGACGGTCCCGAGGAACTTCGATTGGCAACTCGCCAAATTCGCCCTTGAGCGTCTTGCGACTCTTGCCGTTTCGGGTATTGCCCGACTCATTGGCTACGCTCCCGTGCTTCTCATGGCCCAGGTGCTCGCTCAGTTCGGCTTCCAGGGCTCGCTCCACCACCAGCTTGGTGAGATGCTTCAACAGGCCTTCTTCATCTATTAAATCTTCGGGATTCTTGTAATTGGCTAGCAATCCAGCCAGTAATTCTTCTGGTACGTCGTGTTTCTTTTTGCTCATTGTGGCTCTGGACAAGGCGACAGTTTCCTGCCAATAGTCCGTTTACACAAAATTATGTACAGGCCCATTCGAGTGTTCAACTCAGGCCGAACTGGGTCCACCAGACTTCGAAATATGCAGTTACCTCATCTCCGAAATTCACAGATCCCGTCAGTCCCGCCTATGGTTAATTGAGGCTGACAGCCAAAGGCAATGTGCGCAAGCGGCAGAGAATCTCATTTCTGATCCTATCTGGAACATCCGAAGTTTGAAGTGCAGTGGGCCAGCGATCGAGCGCCAATTCCACTGCGCGCTTTACCGCCACCTTCACAGCCAATTGAGCGATTCCGGCCTCTTGAGCTACGGCACAATATAAATCTAAAGTTTCCTCGCGTTGAAACTTGTCTATTGCAACGTTAGTGTGTAGCGACCTGAAATTTGGAAGTGCGGATAAGCAAACAATGTCGTAGGCCGGAGAGAGTTCTGGAAAGATTTCGTGTCGATATAGAACGCTGTGGTTTTTCAAATGCGCGTCAGAATTTCCAATGAGCGTGTTGACGGCCTGACGCATAAAGAACTGCTGAATATCGGAGATACCTTTTGTGCCGAGTCGATTTAGCATCTGAAGGAACAAAACAAATTTTCTGACACCTGCATACTTCTGACCAGGCAACATTCCAAGGAATTGACAAGCATCTTCGATATGCACTGGTCCTTCCGGGCTACGATCAAAACGGTCCACTGCAAGGAAATGTGTATTCGGTCCAAGTTGCCGGACTAAATCAGGCAATCCGACTATTTCGCTCATGGGAACTAGTCGGCATTGGGCGACGTTTATTTCTGCTAATCGAGCCAATGTCATGCACAGATACTCGTTTCTTACCTGGGAGTCGTCTTCAACCTTTGGTAACTTCGCGACAACGTTCGAAAGTTCTCCTGTCTGAGGTGTTCGGTAAAGCTGGTCGTCGTGAGAGTAGAAAAGCGCAAGCTTATCTTGAACCCCAGAAAGCAAGGCTCCTCCGGCAATAGCCCCCTCCGGAGCGATCGGGGCCCATACTTTGGAGTAGCCACCTATTTCCATCTTTGATAGGGATGGCGGGAGCTTGGAGAGATCTGCCGGAACTGCGATTATCGCTCCCGGCAAGTCTTGACCTGCAGCGGCCAATATTCCAAAGTCATCTTTGTCCTTATCCTCCCTTCGCGTTGCTGCCAGCCTTAAGCGCAATGTCCCCTCGGACATTAACCCTGCAAAAAACGGAGGCATCTGCTTACGTTCGCGATATAGAGGTGGATCCGTATGACTATCTACTGAGCTACGAGAAAGCGCGTCACCACCAGGCATTATGATAGACGCTGATAAGGTGGCTCGATGCCTGTCATCTAGATAGTCCTCGGTGGCAATGAATCTACTAGTTCCCTCAAGCTCACAGAGCCAACCAACATGAACACTATGAAGCCATATCTCCAGATAGCGAGGCGATAGTGTCTTATTCACGTGAATCCGGAAATTTGAATCTGATCAGGCCCTGAAAGAGCAGCGTCCAGATTGAGATTTTGATGTCTATATTAAATGGTGAGGCCGTAGTCGATGGCGGCATCAATGTCAGCCACATTAGCTATCTCTGTAGATAGATGCGACGTGCTAACCACCAATCAGCAAATTCGGCAAAACACGCATGCTTAGAATCCACTAGACCTAGATCGTCACCGACATTTGGGCTGCCTGAAGAATCACGTAAAATTAAGGCAGTATGAATCTGCGATGGAATTCCCCGCATGAAGGGCAAATAATCGTCAACGAAAGCTACAGGTGCTATTTCAGTCAGCGCTATAGCTTTTGGACTAACTGGGCCATCAATTCCCTCGGTGCAGAATATTCGCTCAATAGGAAAACCTAGTTCATATAGATTTTTTTCACGGGCTTGTCTAAAGCAGGGATCTATGGCGCTCACACAGACCAGATTGAATCCTGCATTCCTTAATCGAAAACATGCATCGATTGCGCCGTCATAGGCCGGCAGAGAACTCCAAAATGATTCATCGAAATGTGACCGAAAGTACTCCAATCTGGGGCCGGTAAGATGTTCGACTCGCCACCGCTCTCTGGGCCAATAGGCATCAGGATTTTGTAGATATGGGAGGACACCGAATGCACGCTGCCAAGCAATAGCGTACGCGGCGCTATAGTTCAGCAGGACTCCATCGACGTCAATGGCAATAGTGCTCAAAGCTCGGTAGCAGGCAAGGATGGATGAATTGCAAATCCTGTTACCGCATTGCCAATGATCTGCTGCGTAGTAGCCATGTCAGATTCAAATAGATAATGCTCCAGGTCGTGAGACCATGTGTCGATTAGTAATTTTGCCCAATGCGCAAATTGCTCTATTGGCTCACTTCCTCGCAGCGGGATATTGCGATTGTGTCGGTTTCCAGGTGCTCGACGCCACTCCACCGTCAAACTACCATCGACCTTCATGGAGATGGCTTTAACTTTCTTAGAGGCACCGCCAACTCCGATGTAAGTTGAAAGTGGCCGAATATCACAGACGTTCATTGGTTACAGTAATCAGACAACACGGCTAACTGAGATTCACAGGAAAATCAGGACGCTCTATGTTCTTCATGGAAGAAAGGAAGAATGGATACTAAGTAACTCTTAGTACAACGTCAATAGCATCCTAAGACACTCTTAGGATGAGTTCGAAAAAAGACACTTCTGGCGTTTTCCCACGGCGGCTTAAGAGTGCTAGGCAGGCTGCTGGTCTCACCCAATTTGGTTTGGGAGTGTCGGCTGGTATAGATGAATATTCTGCAAGCCCGAGGGTCAATCAGTACGAGCGGGGAGTTCATATACCTGATCAGGGAACCTCCCTCCGCTTAGCGAAGGCCTTGGATGTGCCGCTCAGTTACCTTTTCGAGCCAAATGAACAATTGGCCGAATTTATCCTCTTAGCCGCGAAGCTTACGAAGGAAGATTTGAAAAAATTGACCTCATATTTGAGGGAAGCTCTCGAAGAAAGAGGCAATCTGCGATCAGACTGATATTTCAGGAGATTTTTTTCGTGTGATTGGATCTTTCATGTGTGAAATTCCATGATATGCGCGACTATTCCTAGATATGCGCACATTCTGACTATATCCCAAGGCGTCATTGCGAATAAGCAGCCTCTCTGTTTAAAAAAACTGAATCGCTTTTGGAGTGAACCCGTCGGGCTGGACCAAGGTTGATCGAGAAACTAAGCCGCTTGCCGAGCAAGGTGTACTTCGAACTGGTTAGGTGATTGATAGCCCAGCGCCGAGTGCATACGCCGTTCGTTGTAAGTCTCTTCGATGAAGTACGGCAGTCTCACTGCCACGTCATCGAATTTCTCATATCCGGCCAGACAAACCTCTTCGACCTTAAGCGTCTTCATGAAGCGCTCCGCCTGCGCGTTGTGATATGGATTGGCTGGCGCACTCATCGACCCTATCAGACCAAATTCCCCCAAAGAATCCCGGTATAAGGCACTGGCATATTGGCACCCACGATCCGTATTGTGAATACAGTTACCAGGCGCCGGCCTGCGAATTCTGTAAGCGACCGTCAGCGCGGCCAGTGCCAAAGGCGTGTCGATCCGCTTAGATAAAGCGTAGCCGATTACCTTGCGGCTGCAAGCATCCGAAACAACGGCCAGGTAGACAAAGCCGGATGCTATTCGGATGTAGGTGATATCGCGTGCCGCGCCTCACCAAGTCGCGCTCTTGCAATTATGTCATCTTCCTCCGTCCGTGCCGATGCAACACTCCTAGAAAGATTGCCCGCAAGAAAGCTTGTGCGATGTGCTCATAAAGAAAATTGACAACCCAAAATCAGCTAATTATTATGATGTCATATTTTTTATATGACATCGGGTGCTCGATGACTGACTTACTACTTCCTGAGCAGGTGAAGGCGGCTCGTGCACTTTTGGCATGGTCCCAGCAAGAACTCGCTGCTAAAGCCCGCATTGCAACCTCCACACTTGCCGATTTTGAGCGTGGAGTTCGTACCCCGACGGCAAATAATGCACAGGCTGTTCGGGAGGCACTTGAAGCGGAGGGGCTTAAATTCGTCGCTGGAGGTGTTGTAGAAAAATCCAGACTCGTACCCAATCCCTCCGCTAGAGCTGGGGGCATCATGCGCTGGGTGAACGCGACGGATCTTTCCCAGTGGGCAGAGCGTCGAGATGGGCAGAGCTCCATGCCGGAGCTGCTTCGCCGCCTGATCTATGCGACGGTGGGGCCGTCAGCCGAGATACTCTTCCCTTCAGACGAAAGCGTTCAGCAGGGCGGATGGGACGGCATTTGTAAGGCTAATAGTGGCGTGAGTTACGTGCCAAGCGGAAATTCATGCTGGGAGATCGGCGCGCAGCGCACCTCCATTCGGACAAAAGCCGAGACTGATTTCAAGAAACGCACCAAAGATCCACTTGGTTTAGATCCTACACAAACTGCCTTCGTCTTTGTAACTCCACAGCGATTTAGCGGGAAAACTAGCTGGCTGACCGAAAAAAAGGCGCTCGGCATATGGCGTGATGTAATTGTGATCGACAGTGACGATCTCACTCATTGGCTCGAGGTGTGTCCTGCAGTAGCTCAGTGGTTGTCTGTCAAAATCGGCCGCCGTCCGGCGGGGCTGCGCAATCTAGAGGAAGTATGGTCTGAGTGGATTGGTGCAACTCAAGTACCACTGACAGAGGACGTTCTCCTAACTGGGCGAGATGACGACCAAATCGCCGTGTTGAAGTGGCTACGAGAGCCTGCGAAACTGCTCTCAATGCAAGCAGACGCTCCAGATGAGGCGCGATCTTTTCTTTTCGCAGCAATTAGCTCTTTGCCGGAGAATTATCGCCTATCACATTATAGTCGTTGCGTGGTAGTGGACAACGATGACACGGCAAGAGAGCTTGTAGGGTTAGGTACCCAATTAATAGTCGTTCTCACTGATCCTGAACCGGGCCTCGCACAACGCCTAGTTGATGACGGCCATCATGTTTTCGCCGCGTACGGTCCGGGTGTTTCAAATCAAATCGGGCTTCGGATCTTACGTAGACCGTGGAAATTTGATCTTCAAATGGCCCTCGTACGAGCCGGCATTAGCGAAGAGCTAGCACGTCATTACTCGCGTGCTTCTGGGCGAAGTATTACGGTATTACGCCGATTGATGCCGGCTGTTCCACATCGCCGATTGGCTTGGGCGGAAAGTGCGCCAGCTGAACTTATAGCTGCCATGTTCGCAGGAGCTTGGGTTGGAACTTCGGTGCAGGATCAGCAGGTTATCAGCGATCTAGCGGGGTGTCCGTACGCTCAGGTCGAGGAAGTATTGGCGCCGCTAACCGCTATTGGCGGCCCCCTCATCCGTTCGGGGGAACTCTGGAAAATTGTATCGCTTCGAGATCTTTGGACTCAGATCGGTGGGCAGGTTACCCCAAGCCAGTTCGCTAGGTTCGAAACTACTTTCAATGCGGTGCTTACCGCCGTCGACCCTCGCTTTTCACGCGAGCAGAAGAGCATGTATTACGAAGGGGAGAACGAATTTGAGGCTCAACCTTCACCAGCAATCCGTTCCGGATTAACGGAAACAATGATTGTGATGGCGATCTATCCAGAACGAGCGACGCTGATTTCCAATATCGGAATGTCCGTTGATCGTGCCATCCGAAAAATCTTTGATAATGCAGACGCCTCAATTTGGTGGTCACTTTCTCGTGACTTCGAAAATCTTGCAGAGGCTGCGCCTCGTGAATTTCTAGACGCGATAGAAGCCAGTCTTGAGGGGGACAACCCGCCAATTAATTCGCTGTTCCGCAGTGAAGAAAGAATGTTTCAACGAACCGAATATTTGTCGGGCTTGCTATGGGCGTTAGAAATACTAGCTCGGAGTCCGACCCATCTTCCGAAGTGCGCGCTGCTGCTAGCGCGCTTGCATGAAATAGATCCTGGCGGTAAATGGAGTAACCGGCCATTTGCATCGCTGAAACGAATTTTTACCATTTGGTCTCCACAAACTTACGCAAAACCAGCAGAGCGGCTAAAGGTAATCGATACCGTAATACTTACGCATCCGAATGTCGGCTGGACTTTACTACTTGCATTGGCACCACGTTTTCATGATGTCCAACATCCTTCGGCAAAGCCTAAGTGGCGCGATTTCACTCCAGCTGAACCGGAAGAGATTACCTTGCCAGCTATTGCCGCGTCCGCTAATGCTATTGGGAAACGACTGCTTGAGCATGCAGGAGAAGATAATAAGCGCTGGCTAGCGCTACTCGATCTTTGGCCTAGCTTCGACGCTTCTTGGCGCGCGATAGCTGTCGATCAATTGACGCGCGTCGCCAAAAAACTGGCGGATCCTGAGCAAGTTGAAATTATGCGCGATGAACTACGCTCACTGTTAGCAAAACACAGGGCTTTCCATGACGCGCAATGGGCAATGGGGGAAGACGCCCTGAAACCACTCGACGAGGTCTTTGAGATCCTTCAGCCAACTGGGATACGCGAGCGTGTTCGCTGGCTATTTCGCCCGGGGGCGGCGGAGCTGAAGCCGGACATCGATTGGAGCGAACAACAAGCTGAGCTAGAGAGGGCACAGTGCGACGCGGCAGAGCAACTACTGGCAGTCCTGTCGGAGGATGAATTGTTCTCCTTTGCACGCACGATAACAATGCAGCGGGCGTTTGGCGTAGCTATAGCCAGTTCAAGCCTTTCTGACAATCAGAAGCAGGCGATGATGAAACGGGGCCTCGAAGCTTCTGACTCGACGGATGTGGAAGTCGGCTTGGGTATTATGTATATGCTTAAATTCAGAGCTCAACCCGAAGGCGATTCGTGGATTCGGGCAATTTGGAAGCAAGCTGTGGCGCAGAATTGGGACGAAGCGGCCGAACTGCGTATCGTACAAGCGCTTCCTGCTAACAAAATAATTTGGGAAGAGATTGAGGCTCGTGGAAAAGACTTTAGCGATAAATATTGGCATACGTTACCTATACATTTGATTGCCAAAGAAACTGATGCAAGCTATGTCGTAGATCGTATGTTGCAGTTGGACCGTGCCATTGATGCGGTGAGCTGGATCGCGAACAGTGTTCAGATGAAGCCGGATGGTCAATTGATCGTGACTGTATTGCGTGCCGCGGCCAAGGCGACGCAGCCCCTTGAAGATAATGCTGCAACAATGTTCAGCTATTACGTCGGGATTCTTCTAGATTATCTCGAGGTTAATTCGAGCGTTGATGAACGAGATATCGTGGAATTAGAGTGGATCTATTTTCAACTTTTACGTTACTCGCAACGCTCTACTCGGATACTGCAGCGCGCTTTAGCTCGGGATCCGGAATTCTTTGTGTCCCTTGTCAAACTTATATATCTACCGGACGAGGGTAGTGGTGTGATCGAACCTGAACTTGGTGATGCTGAAAAAATGCGTGACCTAGCGGGGCAGGCATACAACGTAATACATGATTTGAGTCACGTACCTGGCGCCGATGATCATGGAACTATAGATCGAAATGCTCTGGAGTTGTGGGTAAAGCAGTCACGTAAGCTCCTATCGGAAGCAGGCCGTTCTGCGATTGGAGACAGTAAGATTGGTGAAATTCTCTCGGCCGCGAAACAGCAGTCAGATAGTCCGTGGCCACCGGAGCAAGTTCGGGATGTGATTGAGTTGGTCCGAAGCCGATCACTAGAAGAAGGTTTTGAATGTGGCGTATACAACCGCCGTGGTGTAACTGTACGCATGCCACATGACGGAGGAGCATTGGAGCGAACTCTCGTGGCACGATATCGGAAAGACGCTGAAGCTCTTAGATTTGACTGGCCCAGAACCGCAGCTTGCTTGGAGCGGATAGCCGAAACCTATGAATTTGATGCAAAACGGGCCGATGTCTCAGTGGAACAGCGCGAGTGGCTTTAACTAACTGGTCATTGCTGTTGTTATTGTATGTCGCAGACATCAACTAAATTCTCTATGATCTATTCATATTCATGTTGTTGACGCGCGATATTTCCCTATTTTTGATCGACCGATACAGTGAGCGGCGAGAAACTGCCGAGGAGCTGTCCAAGAGCAGGCAATGGAAGGTGGGTCAAATGGAAAGAGTCAAATCCGCGAGCAAATCAACAAAGTGGCGGCTAAAACAAATTTAAACGTTTGCGGAGGGGGCTAACTACGATCACTCGCTACAGCAACTGACCCAAACATGTTTCCTGTAGAAAATATTGCAAGGAATTGTCAAAACAATACCAAATTCCCTGACTAGCGTTGCAATCATGTAGTGAAAGTGGAATCTCTCTATTTACCTCAATTGTTGCAAAGTGCCAACTACTCTCTTGGGAAATGGATATGTTTTTATCTTTTCCCGTTAAAAAAGCAAAACCATCGAATTCCTGCACGCGCCCAGCCGCGCCCTGGTCAGCCAGCGCGAGATCGGCACCCACGTCGCCAGCTTCGCGCAGGCCCTGCGGGCGGCGCTGCGCGAGGATCCGGATGTCTTGCTGGTCGGCGAGCTGCGTGATACGGAGACCATCCGCCTGGCTCTGACCGCCGCCGAGACCGGCCATCTGGTGCTGGCCACACTGCATGCGGCCTCGGCCGCGCGCGCAGTGGATCGCATCATCGATGCCTTCCCCGAAGGCGAGAAGGACACCGCGCGCGCCCTGCTGGCCGAGGCACTGCAGGGCGTGGTCGCCCAGATCCTGGTGCCGGCCGCTGACGGTGCCGCAAGGGTGGCGGCCCATGAAGTGCTGGTGGCCACGGCGGCGGTGCGCAACCTCATCCGCGAGGGACGCAGTGCGCAACTGCTTTCGGCCATGCAGGCCGGTGCCGCCCAAGGCATGCAGACACTGCAGGCGAGCCTGTCGCTGCTGGTGCAACAGGGCCGCATCAATGCGGCGAGCGCACGCGAACACGGCCTGCAGGCCTGATCCCCGGTACGGGCGGCCCCGAGCAAGCCCGCCCGCAGCGGTTTAGAATGGCGGCCACACCGATGCTAGCCTCAAGGAACGATCCATGACCACTCTCTACGATTTCCAGCCCAAGCTGCCCGACCAGACGCCCTTCCCGCTGGAACAGCTGCGCGGCAAGGTGCTGCTCATCGTCAATACCGCCAGCAAGTGCGGCTTCACCCCGCAATACAACGGCCTGGAAGCCATCCATCGCCAGTTCCACGCACGCGGGCTGGAAGTGATGGGCTTCCCCTGCAACCAGTTCGGGGCGCAGGAGCCGGGCAATGCCGAGGAAATCGGTGCCTTCTGCGAAAAGAATTACGGCGTGAGCTTTCCGCTGTTCGCCAAGATCGATGTCAATGGCGACCAGGCCGATCCGCTCTACCAGTACCTGAAGAAGGAAGCACCGGGCCTCCTGGGCAGCAAGGCCATCAAATGGAATTTCACCAAGTTCCTGGTGCGCCGTGACGGCACCGTCTTCAAGCGCTATGCGCCGCAGACGCGTCCTGAGGAAATGATTTCCGATATCGAAACGCTGCTGGCCGAATAAGTCACTCCCCTCTTCATGCCGGCCAGCAGCCCTCGTGCAGCTCGCGCCCGGCAGCGGCCAGCGCGGCCGGCATGAAATACGCATGGGCCATCAGCAAGCGGCCCGGCTGCGCAGGGTCCGGCGCTTCAAGCTCCACCTCAATCTCCTGCCGCGTGTAGAGCACCGGCACTTCCTCAAAGCGGTCCAGCTGCGCCATCATGGTGTCGGGCACTTCCCAGACTTCACCGGCGATGCGGCACGGTCCCTGCTCCCACACCAGCGCCGGATAATGCGGCAAGGCCACCAGCCGCCAGCACTGCACGCTGCGAGCCGGGGCCACGAACTGCGCACCGTCCATCATGAACGCATTGGATTGCCCGCGCTTGAGCGAACCATAGACGAACACCTTGGGCACAGCTTCTCTCCTGCAAAGCGCCGTGCAGCCCGCCGTTACGGCAATGCACGGATGATCTGGTAAGCCGCGTCGTGCACCGGCACGAAGTGGGTGGCACGCAGGTTGTCCAGGGCCAGCTTCACGCGCAGCGCGTTCTTGTCCAGGAACACTTCGCGGATCTTGTTGCGGATATCGGCGCACAGCTGGCCCCGATAGACGAAGGGGTCGAAAGGAATCGGCCCCGAACGCCATAGTACCCGCACATCGCTCTTCTTGAGTTGGCCGTCGCTGATCATGCGCGAGAGATTGGTACTGGCCACGAAAGCCGCATCGGCATTGTGGTTCAGCACGGCCATGACCGATTTCTCATGATTGCCTGAATAGCCGATACGCGAGAAATACTGGTCGAACTGCAGCTTGTACTGGCGCGCAAAGAGGTGGCGCGGGATCAGCGCGCCCGAGGTGCTGTCGGGGTCGGCCAAAGCCAGCACCCGTCCCTTGAGCGAGGCCACGCTGTCATACGGTCCCTGCTGGCGCGTGATCAGCAGCGCGTAATACACCGACGACACGCCGCCCTGCGCCGCAAAATTGGGCTCCACCTGCTCCATCGAAGCAAAAGGCGTAATCTGCGGATCGCCCTTGCGCGCCGTCACGTAGGACGCCGGCCCCAGCCGCGCGACATCGATGGCGCCGGCGATCAGTCCTTCGATGACCCCGCCGTAGGAGGTCGGGATGATCACGTCCACCGGCATCTTCAACCGTTCGCGCAATTCTTCCACCAGCGGTGCCAGGGCCGATTGCTGGTCGACGTCGCGCCCCTGCGGCACGAAGGAAAAGCGCAGCCGCTGCGGCCGTTCACAGGCGCTGCGGTTGGCGGCCAGCGACGGCAGGGCCAACAGCAGGCAGCAGAGCGCACCAACGGCCAGGGACAGGGAAGCGATGCGGGTCATCATGAGAAATCGAAGCTGCCTTTCTGCAGGAGCGGCACCAGCTGTGCGGCGGCGACCGGGCGTTGCAGATAGAACCCCTGCACTTCGTCGCAGCCCATCAGCTTGAGGTGCATGAGTTGTTCACGGGTTTCCACGCCTTCGGCCACCACCTTCAAGCCGAGATTGCGGGCCAGCGTGACAGTGGAAGCGACGATCATGCCGTCGCTGTTGTCGTTGCGGATGTCGCGCACGAAGGAGCGATCGATCTTGAGCGCATACACCGGCAGCGCCTTGATGTGGCTGAGGCTGGAATAGCCGGTGCCGTAGTCATCCAGGTAAATGCGCAGCCCCTCGTCGCGCAGTTTTTCCAGGGTCTGGCGCGCCTGTTCCAGGTCGGCGATGAAGCAGCTCTCGGTGACCTCGATCTCCAGCCAATGCGCGCTCAGCTGATGGCGCTGCAGCGATTCGCGCACGGTGGCGATGAGGCGCTCGTCATTCAATTGCTTGGCCGAGACATTGATGGCCACCGGCACCAGCGGCAGCCCGTCGGCACGCCATTGCGCCAGTTGCCGGCAGACTGCCTCGATGATCCAGTGGCCCAGCGGCTGGACCAGGTCATGCGTTTCGGCCAGACCAATGAACTCGCCGGGAAAGATCAGGCCATGCTCGGGATGCTGCCAGCGGATCAGCGCTTCCATGCCGACCACGCGATAGTCCTGCAGCGCCACCTTGGGCTGGTAGTGCAGGCAGAATTCGTTTTCCTTGAGGGCCTGGCGGAAGCGTCCCAGCAACTCCAGCCCGCGCACCGCAATCGCATTGAGCGAGGCATCGTAGAAACGGTAGAGGCCGCTGCCAGTGCTCTTGGCGGTGTACATGGCCGAGTCGGCATTGGTCATCAGCGTGGTGATGCTCTGGCCATCGCGCGGATACAGCGCGATGCCGATGCTGGGCGCGGTTTCGACATCGCAGCCCAGCAGGTCGGGATACGGTGCGCGCAGGGTTTCAACCAGCTTGTCGGCAATCTCGGCAACCACTTCCTCGCTGCGGATCTCGGACACCAGCACCACGAATTCATCGCCGCCCAGCCGCGCCACCAGGTCGTATTCGCGCACGGCCGCGCGCAGGCGGCGTGCCACTTCCTGCAGCAGGGCGTCGCCCACGGCATGGCCGAGCGTGTCGTTGATGAGCTTGAACTTGTCGAGATCGAGGAAGAACAGCGCATACAGGTTGCGGCTGCGCCGCGCCCGCGAGAGTTCGGTGGCGGCCAGTTCGTAGAACAGCATGCGGTTGGGGATGCCGGTCAGGTAATCGTGCGAGGCGAGCTGGTAGGCGCGGCTCTTTTCCTGTTCCAGCTGCTGGATCAGGCCGCTCTTCTCGCGCTCGGAATACAGCAGTTGCTCGTACAGGAAACGGCGACGGTGCGCCATCGCGATCAGGCCGCCCGAGAGCACCACCACCAGCAGCGAGATCAGGATGGCCTGCAGGTAATACTGCCGGTGCGCCGGCCACAGCTTGCCCAGCAGCACCTGCTGGTCGCGGCTGACCACCACCGCCAACGGGTAATGCGCCAGCCGGCGCTGCACGCCCACATGCTGGGCCGCATCACCCGGACGCAGTGCATGGATGAGGCCATCGCCCTTGCCGGTGAGCAGGAAGGTGGCGTACTCCTGCCCGGCGTAGTTGGAGCCGCCCGAGAGGATGCCCCCGGCCAGCTCGGCCAGTTGCAGCCCGGCGGTGTTGATGATCTCGATACGGCTGGCACCATCGACGCTGACCTCTTCATAGGTCTTGAGGAAATAGCCGAGATCGAGAATGGCGGCGAAGAATCCCTGCAGCGTTCCCTTGCCATCCTGCAGCGGAATGAGCAGCGGCACGCGCCAGCTGTAGCCGTCGCGGTTCAGGGGTGGCTTGATGATCATCTGGTTCTGTTCGCCGGTACTGGTCAGCGTACTCATGAAACCGGCATTGATGAGACGGCTCAGTTCCGGCTCGCTCTTCTGGCGTGCCGAGGAATAGACCAGCCGTCCGCGCGCATCGAACATGGCCACGCGCAGGTAGGCCGAGTCGCCATTGAAGAGCGGATTGAAATACGCCGAGGATGATTGCTCGCCATTGAGCATGGACTGCCCGATGCGCGAATACAGCAGGGTCTTGCCCAGCACTTCATCCAGATTGGCCGAGACGATGGCGGCCACGTTGCGGCTGTCGGCCACCGAGCCGGCGATGGCCAGCTGTTTTTCATTCTCGATGCGGATCAGCGTGAAATACCACAGCAGCGACAATGCGCCGGCGGCGAGCAGCACCATGCCCGCCGACACGCCCCTGCCCGCGAGCAGTCTGGTCAGCAGCCCTTGCGGCTCGAACGATAACGGCTTACGCAATCCCCACCCGCCTGATCATGGTGCCGAGACCGGCACCTTCGCTTGTCCCTTTTTGACTGGCTGAGGGTAGCGGGCATTTATTTCAAGTGAATGACAAACGCACGAGCATTAACAGAAATTTAATGCTGGCAAGCGCGCCGGGGAACGCTCTTGCCCTGCACCAGATGCTGCGCAAATGATTTATATCGTTTCAGGCAACCGCATAGGCAGCATGCGCAGGCATGGCCTGATCGCGCACATGCGGGATATCGAGCTGCCGCAGCTTGCGGTACAGCGAGGCCCGGCACATGCCCAGTTGCCGCGAGGCGGCGGAGATGTTCCAGCGGCTGCCGTTCAGGGCTTCGATGACGCGGGTGCGTTCATCACGCCCTGGATCGGCGGCGTTGGCCTGGCTGCTGCTCCCGGCGGCCAGGCGCGATGCCGGACGGTGCAGCGGCAGCACCTGCGCCAGCGTGGCGGGCTGGAACTGCATCAGTTCTTCCGGCAGATCACGCAGGGTGATGCGGCCGTCATTCATGACGGCACAGCTGTAGCGGATCACCGCATGCAGCTGGCGCAGATTGCCCGGCCAGGGATAGGCCAGCAGGCGCTGCAGGGCGGCGGGATCGAGCATGCTCTCGTCGGCCGCATGGCCAAGCTCATCGGCGATCATCTGCATCACCAGCGCGGGCCGGTCGCTGCGGTCGCGCAGGGCCGGCAGACGCAGTACGCCACCGGCGATGCGGTAATACAGGTCTTCACGGAAGCGGCCTTCGGCGACCAGGGTTTTGAGGTCCTGGTGGGTAGCGCAGATCAGTTGCACATCCACCGGTACCGGACGCAATGCTCCCAGCGGAATCACTTCGCGTTCGGAGAGCACGCGCAAGAGGCGTGTCTGCAGGGCGAAGGGCATGTCGCCGATTTCATCGAGGAAGAGCGTGCCGCCATCGGCCTGCTGGACCTTGCCCTTCATGCCGCCGGGCAGCGCACCGGAGAAGGCCCCCTTGGCGTAGCCGAACAATTCGCTTTCGGCCAGGCTCTCGGGGATGGAGGCGCAGTTGATGGCGATCCAGCTGGCGCGGCGGCGCGCGCTGTAGTCATGCAGGGCGCGCGCGAGGTATTCCTTGCCGGTACCGGTCTCGCCCAGGATCAGCACGGGAATGCCGCGATCGATCAGGCGCTTGCCGCGCTCGACCAGGTCGCGCATCAGCTCGTCGCCGGCGGCGAGCTGGCCGATGTCGCGATAGCGCGGGGCGTGGCGCGTGGAAGCCGAAAGGGGTGCGGGGGTGAGGCAAACGTCACTGTCAGGCAAGGGCTGCGCTACCGGGGTGGTCGGCATGATGGTCTCCTGTCTTGGACTGCTTTTTTTATCGAGCCGGCTTCCCTCGGGACCGGTTCTTTATGCGCGGGAACCCGCCTGGGGCGGGCCCGGAGACGTGTCGCAACGGCACGTCTGCGGCAAAGAATAGCCAGTCCGATCCATGACTTCCAATACAATGTACAGACAGAATCAATACCTTGAAGGTATCAAATGATCGAATTGAGACACCTCACCTATTTCCGCACCGTAGCAGAAACCCTCCATTTCGGACGCGCGGCAGAGTTGCTGCATATCTCGCAACCGCCGCTGACACGGCAGATTGCGGCGCTGGAGAGGGAGTTGGGCGCGCAATTGTTCGACCGCAGCAAACGCGCCATCCAGCTGACGTCAGCGGGCAAATATTTTTATCGCGACACCACAGAAATTTTCAAGGCACTGGAGCGGGCCAAGCGCAATGCGGCCTCGTCCAGCACCGGGCAGAGCGGTGCGCTGAAGGTGGGGTTCATGATGTCCTCGGCCTACAACATCCTGCCGGCGGTGACGCGCCATTATTCGGCGGCCTATCCGGAGGTGGACATGCGCCTGAGCGAATACGTGCCCAACCTGCTGGCCACCGACCTCGAGGATGAGAAGATCGACGTGGGCATCATGTATCGCCCCGAGGATTGCCGCCGGCTCGACAGCCACACCATCTATGCCGAGCCCTTGCTGGCGGTGCTGCCGCGCGGGCACCGGCTGGCGCACAAGCCCGACATCTCGGCCGCCGAGCTGGCCGAGGATGCCTTCATCAGCATTCCGCGTCCGATTGCGCCGGTGGTGTATGACCTGATCCAGCAGCATTGCCAGCTGCATGGTTTCCGTCCCCGCATCGTGCTGGAGACCAACCTGCAGCAGACCATCGTCAACCTGGTCGGTGAAGGCCTGGGCGTGGCGCTGGTGCCGACCTCGATGCAGGCCATGCATCTGGACACCACGGTCTTCAAACCGCTGATCGGTGCGCCGACGGTGGAGGTGGCGGTGATCTGGAACCGGGAGAATACCAATCCCTGCATACGGACGTTTGCGGAGACGGCGGTGGAGGTGTGGGGGAAGATGCAGACCGGCTAGGCCCTGCTCGCAATCAATAACCGCGATCTTTGCTCAGATAGAACTTGTGATGGTCATCAAGGAAGACGACGTAGAAGGTGTTGGCGCAGAATGCGTAGCCGTTGTGCTGCTTGCCCGCATACGCCTTGGGAATGACAAAGCCGCAAAGCCGTGAAGACCAATCCAGCCGGAAGCGCGCCCAACATGCCTCGTGCGGCACATGCTTGGGATGGACGAATTCGGACCGCGCCGGAAAACCGCCATACAAGGACAACACGCTTCCGGTCTTGCCAACGGGTTGCCTGGTCCAGTAGTCCAGTGATTCCCTGGTGAACTCCTTGAGCTTCTGCATGAAAGCCACCAGCTGCTCCCTGGACCACTGGCTGAAATCCTGGCCCGCAGCCTGATGCTCGAAATACGAGAAGTTGAATTTGCAACGCGCTGACAAGTTGTCTGACGGATGCTCAATGCTGCACGTCGGTATCGACGCCAGGAAATTCTGCTTGGCCTGATTCTTGAACCTCGTCATAAGCGCGGGACTCCCCCTACTCTGCCTTCGTTATACACAGGAATGATGGATCGATCGTTGCGGAGCATTTCTCCGGGGATCTCATCGAGCCGGTAAGCATAACTGGCGTTGTTTTCCTTGTTGACCAGATAGGTCCGATACTTGCCGCAGATATCGAGAATTTCCGAGTTGTGGGCACTGAAGAGGAACTGCGCGCCATGGCCATTGATTTCCTCATCGAGGAAAAGGCGCAGGATCTTGGGCAGGATATGGGGGTGCAGGTAGATATCGAATTCATCCAGCACCAGGACGCTGCCCTCGGCAATGGTGAGGAAATACGCCAGCATCAGGCGGTAAAGATAAAGCGTTCCGCTCGATTCGGTGCTGGGTGTGACCATTTCTGTCTTGTTGCCCACCTTGTGATGGAAGACCGGAAAATAGCGCTTTTCCTTGTCGACGCTTTCCTCGACAGAGATGGTGATATCGGAAATGCCGACGTCGCACTCCTGCAGGAATTGCACTGCCTGCCGCAGATACGTAGGTTGATCGACAAAGAATCGTGAGACCGTGTTGGCGTCAAAAATCCTTCCGCGTGTCGAGAATCCGGACTGCGTGACATTGAAGCGGATGCGGCTGAAGAATTGGTGCACGCCCTTGAGCGCATCGCCTCCGTGCTGATTTGAAATGGAGATCACGGATGCATTGGAACGGATCTTGATGGAAGACAGGTAATGGAGGCGCTTCACCGGATGCACCTCGTCGCCAAGACGCTCGAACAACAGGGTCTTGCGCTTGACCGTCTCATAGAGCGCTTCACGCACCACCTTCTTCCTGGTCACCGACAGTTCGTACAAGTACTGCGCCTCCTCCGTGCGAAATTCGACGTAAAACTCGGTGGGCTTTTTGGACGAGAAAAAGGGATCGATTGCGATCTCGGCGTCAGGATTTTCGCTGAATGAACTGGAGGCAAAACTGCCGACAAAGGCGAGCGCTTTCAGGAGATGCGTCTTGCCGCTGCCATTGGCCCCCTTGACGCACATGACTGTCGCGAAGTCGCGTCCTGAACGGACCGTTTCCGGCGTCTTGGAATCCAGCTTGAAGGAAACCGACGTCCCTTCCTTGAAGGACAAGAAGTTCTTGAATCCGAATTCGAGCAGCATTCTTGATCCACTTTCATGACAATTTTTGTCTAAACAAGCAAACAAGATATGCGAATTTCCTCCGGGAGACAAGTTTCATCATTGCCGGGACGATGAAAAAAGCCCGGACGTTCTTGCACGTCCGGGCATCAAACCGCAGCAGGTCGGCTTCCACGCCCGCCTGGCCGCGGTCAACAAACAAGCTTCAACGAGCCGCACTCACCCGACACAGCGCAACGACAGCCCGCCATCGACAATCATGTCCAGCCCGGTGATGTAGCGCGCGCGGTCAGACGCCAGGAACAGCGAGGCATGCGCCACATCCCACGCATCCCCCATGAAGCCCATCGGACACTGCGCATTGCGCTTGGCGCGCATTTCCTCGATGTCGCCGCCATAGGAAGCCTTGAGCGGCTCGCGGATCATGGGCGTATCCATCATGCCGGGCAGTACGCAATTGGCGCGGATGCCCATGGGCGCATACTGCGACGCCACATTCTTGGTGAAGGCCAGGATCGCCGCCTTGGTCGCCGTATAGCCCAGGTAGGGAAAACCGATCCAGCGCAACGCCGCCATCGAGGAAATGTTGACGATGGCGCCCTTCCTCTGCTGTTCCATGATGGGCAGCACGTACTTGTGCGTGAGGAACAGGCTGGTCTGGTTCACGGCCACCAGCCGGTTCCAGCTTTCTTCACTGGTCTCCACCGGCCCGCCCACTTCAGCGATGCCGACGTTGTTGTGCAAGACGTCGACCCGCCCGAAATGCGCCATGGCCGCCTCTGCAATGGCTTTCACATCGGCACTGCGCGAGACGTCCGCCGCCAGCACTTCACACACGCCACCTTCGCGGCGGATGATCTCCTGGGTCTCCAATGCGGCTTCGATGCTGCGATCTACCGCCAGCACCCGGCCGCCCTCGCGCGCATACAGCACGGCAGCGGCCTTGCCGTTGCCCCAGCCCTCGCCCACCGAACCGGCACCGGTGACGATGATGGCCTTGTCTTGCATGAGCTTGTCCATCGATGCCCTCTCAGATTTCCAGCACGCCACCGGCAACGAAGCCGCCATCGACCGGAATCACGTGACCGGTGATGTAGGCCGATTCCTCCGCCGCCAGATAGCACACCGCCGAGGCGATCTCATCGGCGGTGCCATAACGACGCATCGGGACCAGGCGGTAATAGCTCTCGCGCGTCTGCTCCGAATGCATGGCCTGGGTCATGGGCGTGTCGACCGGACCGGGTGCGACACTGTTGACGGTGATGCCGTACTGCGCCAGCTCGATGGCCATCTGGCGCGTGAGCCCGATGACCGCCGCCTTCGAGGTGCCATAGGCCGTGCGGCCGGCACCGGCGCGGATGCCCGAGATGGAAGAGATGTTGACGATGCGCCCCCAGCCTTTGCTGACCATCAGCCGCGCCGCGTGCTGGCCCGCCAAGAGCACGCCGGTCACGTTGACGTTCATGGTCTGCAGCCAGTTGTCGAGGGGATAGTCCAGGAAGGAATAGGTGCGCGCCACGCCCGCATTGTTGACCAGCACGTCACAGCGTCCGTAATCCTTCTCGATGTGGGCGAAGGCCTGGGCAATCGCCTCCGGGCTGCCCAGATCCATCTGCAGCGCGGCTGCGCGATGGCCGGCAGCCACCAGCGCATCGGCGGTCTTGGACGCCGCTTCCAGGTTGATGTCGGCCACCAGGACGGTGTGTCCCTTGGCGGCCAGTTGTGCAGAAATGCTGGCGCCGATGCCCATGGCTCCGCCCGTCACGAGCGCCACGCGGGCGCCGCTATCATTGCGATTCATATTGTCTCCGTGGATGGAGGCGGCCCCGGAAGAGGGAAAGGGGGCCGCCGTTTTTAATTCGTCATTGACAGGTCAATCAAGGAAGCTTCCCGATCGCTCGCAAGACTCATGCGGGGATCAGAGGAAACCGATGGAAATCCAGGGCACGAAGGCCACCACCAGCAGCGCTACCACCAGCGCGGCCAGGTAGCCCCAGACCCGGTTGAACACGCCATCCGGCGAGACCTTGCCGATGGCGCAGGCGGCATAGAAGCCGACCCCGAAAGGCGGTGCGAACAGGCCGATGCCCATGGCCAGGATCACCACCATCGCATAGTGCACGTCATGCACGCCCAGCGAACGCGCCACCGGGAACAGCAGCGGCCCGAACAGCACGATGGCGGGAATGCCTTCCAGCAGGCTGCCCAGCACGATGAAGATGACGATGGTGATCAGCAGGAACCCGGCACCGCCGCCCGGCACGCCCTGCATCAGCGCCACCAGCTTGGCCGAGAATCCCGATTGCGTGAGCGCCCAGGCCATCGCGGTAGCCATGCCGATGATGAGCAGGATGGCACCCGACAAGGCCGCCGATTCGATCAGCATGGGATAGAGCCGCTTGAAGTTCAGGTGCTTCAGGAACAGGTGCATGATCAGCCCGACCACCACCGTATAGGCCACGCCGATAGTGGCCACTTCGGTCGCCGTGGCGACGCCTTCGATGACGGCCACGCGGATGAGCATGGGCAGCGCCAGCGCCGGAATGGCCGCGATCAGGGTCTTGACGATCAGCGAGACCGGCGCGCGCTGCACATCCGGCATCGGCTCGCGGCGCGCCCGCATCCAGCACACGACCGCAATGGCGATGGTGGCAATGGCCGCCGGCATCAGTCCTCCAATGAACAACGCCGTGATCGACACGCTGCAGACCGCACCGATGGTGATGAGCACCAGGCTCGGCGGAATGGTTTCGGTCATGGCACCGGAGGAGGACAGCAAGGCCACCAGTTCTTCCGGCTTGGAACCGCGCTTCTTCATCTCGGGGAACAGCGCCGGGGCAATCGCGGCCATGTCGGCTGCCTTGGAACCGGAGATGCCGGAGACCAGGAACATCGCCCCCAGCAGCACGTATTGCAGGCCGCCGCGCACGTGGCCCAGCAGCGCGGCCATGAAGTCGATCAGGGTCTTGGCCAGGCCCGACATTTCCAGCAAGGAGCCCAGCAGCACGAACAGCGGCACCGACAGCAGGATCAGGCTGGACATGCCCTCATCCATGCGGCTGACTACGATCATCAGCGGTGCCGTAGTGGCCAGGGCCAGATAGGCCATGGTGGCCGTACCGAAAGCAAACGCGATGGGGATGCCGCCGGCCACGCACACGCCGATGAGCAGCACGAAGAACACGATCAGGTTGTAATTGCCCATGCCCAGCAGCATGGGCTTGGCTAGCCACAGCGCGCCCGCAATCACGGCCACCACGGCCAGTGCCGAGAGCAGCAGTCGCATCGTCGTCATGGCCGCCATGCGCGAGACCGCCGCCAGCAGCATCAGGATCGCACCGACCGGCAGGGCTGCGGCGCGCAGGCCATCGGGGATTTCCAGCGCCGGTGTGGTGATCGGCATCTGCTCCACCGCATGGTCCACGGCCGGGTGGATCACCATCAGCACGAAGATGCAGACCACCAGCGCGGCCACCGTTTCGAGCCACACGCGGCCCTTCTCGGAACACTTGTTGATGATGGCGGTGAGCCGCATGTGCTCGCCGCGGTCCAGCGCCAGCACGGCCCCCAGCATCGACAGCCAGATGAAGAGGATCGAGGCCAGTTCATCCGACCACACCAGGGGGTCATGCAGCGCATAGCGGTAGATCACGCCGGTCAGCAGCACCACGGTTTCAGCCACCACCAGGGCGGCGGCTACGGCACCGACCACGTGCATCACCATGCGATTGAATGCGACCAGCGCGCGCGCAGCCGGGTTCATGTTGACCGGGGCGCGGTAAGTCATTGCAGCTTCCATCATCAAGCTCCAGCGAAATGGATTCAGGGCGGGAGCGCTGCCCTCACGGCGAGGGCAGCACTCCGGCGCACGGGCTCATGCAGGCATGAGCCCCGGCAAACGAAGCGCTCAGGCCAGCTTGCCGGTGTACTTTTCCAGCAGGGCCCAGGGCTCGTCGCCGAACTTCTTCTTCCACTCGGCATAGAAACCGGCACTGCGCAGCTTGGCGCGGAAGGAATCGGCATCGGCATTGTTGAAGGCCAGACCCTTGCCCTTCATTTCATCGACCAGCGAATCGTTGAGCTTGCGCACGTCGGCACGCTGGTTCATGGCGGCTTCGTTGATGATGCGGGCCATCATGTCTTGCAGATCCTTGGGCAGGCGCTCGAAGGATTTCTTGTTGCCCAGGAACCAGAAGCCATCCCACATGTGGTTGGTGATGGAGCAGTACTTCTGCACTTCGTAGAGCTTGGCGGTGGAGATGATGGCCATGGGGTTTTCCTGGCCTTCCACGATCTTGGTCTGCAGGGCCGAATAGACTTCGGCGAAGTTGATCGAGGTCGGGGCCGCATCGAAGGCCTTGAACATCGAGGTCCACAGCGGGCTGGGCGGCACGCGCAGCTTCATGCCCTTGAGGTCGTCGGCCGCCTTGATGGGCTTGGTGCTGTTGGTGATCTGGCGATAGCCGTTGTCCCAGATCTTTTCAAAGGCGAACAGCGTGGACTTGGCTTCGATCTGCTTGCGCACGTGCGCACCCAGCTCGCCATCCATGGCCGGCCAGACCTGGCTGTAATCCTTGAAGGCAAACCCGATGCCGGAGATCTGCGCAGCCGGCACCAGCGTGCCCAGGATCAGCGGCGAGAGCGTGAAGAAATCAATGGCACCCGCACGCACCTGCGAGAGCATGTCGGTATCGGTGCCCAGCTGGTTGTTGGGATAGAGCTGCAGTTCGATGCGGCCCTTGGATTGTTCCGCGATGGCCGCGGCCATTTCCTTGGCGCGCGCATTCATCGGGTGTGTCACCGGCAGATTGTTGGCGTACTTGAAGGTGAACTCGGCCGCATGCGCGGAGGTCGGTACCAGGCCGGTAGCGGCGGCAGCCGAGGCCACCGAAGCCGTCTTCAGAAAATGGCGGCGCGTGATCTTGCCAGTGGATTGTTCCATCTGCTTGTCTCCTGTCTGTCTGTTTGTAATTTTGAAAATCGCTGAATCCGGCGCTACCAGGGGTGCTGGATCGGGCGTGCAGCTCCCTGTTCCGGGTGGTCAACACTGCCTGTGCCTCGACAGAGCAAATTGGATGCCAAGCCTCCGGTCTTCCCTTGTCGGCATGGCGCTCCCCCTCTCCCTCAACGGCACTGCGCCTGTATTCTCTGCGATAAGGGCGGGCCTGTACAAGCGCGCAATCATCGCCGCCGCCATTTATTTGCGCGCAGCGTGACTGCGACACCTGTCGCAGAAGTGTCGCTGCACTGTCGCAGGCGTCGACACCTGTTCATGCTGCTCACCGGCAATAGTGCTGCCTGCTGGCTGCTGCAGCGCAATGATTTACGTTAACGTAAAGTACGTGATATCTTCATGCGGTCGGCGGGCACTGCCCTGTTCCGTTGGATTTTTCCTGCATGTCGGGAATGAGCGGGCGGCCTGCCGGACACATCAGCACGCATCAACATCAACAACAAAGCGAGACCCGGCGCGGCTTTGCGCCGGCACTCTCAGGAGACGGGCAAGATGCAGGCCGGCACCTGGCGCGATGTGCCATCACCGGCTGCGCGATGCCGAGGCAAGGGACCTTCGACACCGGCTGCATGCGGTGGTGCGAGCGGTCCTGCGCGTGGCACCGATTTTGCATATTGCCCCTGTGTGTAACGGAGCGACCCCGCTCCATTGACCCCGTGACTACGGACACAAGGACAACCCCATGACTGTTTCTGCATCCTCACCCTGCATCACCGGCTGGAACCATTCGCAGTTCGGCAAGCTCGACGGCATCGATCCGGAAGTGCTGATCGGCCAGGTCGCCAAGGCCGCCATCGAACACGCAGGACTGCAACCGGAAGACATCGACTCGGTGCACTTCGGCACCTTCAATGCCGGTTTCCTGTATCAGGATTTCCCTTCTTCGCTGGTCCTGAACACGCTGCCGCAGCTGCGCTTCAAACCCGCCACGCGCCTGGAGAATGCCTGCGCCACCGGTTCGGCGGCGATCCATTCGGGCCTGCAGGCGATCAAGGCCGGCGAATCGAAACACGTGCTGGTGATCGGCTTCGAGAAGATGACCGAGCTGGCTACCGCGCAAGTGGGCGAGGTGCTGCTCAAGGCCTGCTACGCCAAGGAAGAAGCGGGCATTCCGGGTGGCTTTGCCGGGGTCTTTGGCAAGATCGCGCAGAGCTACTTCGATCGCTTCGGCGACCAGTCCGATGCGCTGGCGATGATCGCGGCCAAGAATCACAAGAACGGCATGGTCAATCCCTATGCGCACATGCGCAAGGATTTCGGTTTCGATTTCTGCCGCACGGTCTCCGACAAGAATCCGTATGTGGCCGGTCCGCTCAAGCGCACCGACTGCTCGCTCATTTCCGATGGTGCAGCTGCCCTCGTCATCAGCGCTGCCGATGTGGCCAAGTCCATGCCGCGCGCGGTGCAGTTCCGCGCGGCGGTCCACGTCAATGATTTCCTGCCGCTGTCGCGCCGCGATCCGACCCGCTTCGAAGCGGCCGAGCTGGCCTGGAAGAAGGCGCTGGGCGCAGCCAGCCTGAGCCTCGATGATCTGTCGCTGGTCGAGACGCACGACTGCTTCACCGTGGCCGAACTGCTGGAATACGAAGCCATGGGCCTGGCCCCGCACGGCCAGGGCGCACGCGTGATTGCCGAAGGCATCACCGCCAAGGATGGCAAGCTGCCGGTCAATCCGTCGGGCGGGCTGAAGTCCAAGGGCCATCCGGTCGGTGCCACCGGTGTCTCGATGCACGTGATGGCGGCCATGCAGGCATCCCATGATGCGGGCGACATGCAGATCGCCAATGCGCGCTATGCCGGCGTGTTCAACATGGGCGGCGCAGCGGTGGCCAACTATGTGAGCATTCTGGAGCGTGTGAACTAAAAATGCGGTAGCAGCCCCGGCGCGCCATTCTGTCGTTGAAGAATGGCGCGTCGCATGAAGTGATGTGCAAAAAACACAAGGCAGCACGCCAATTTCCATCAGAATTCCATCAGAAGAATCGGGACGAGTGAGACGATGTTAAGCAAAGTGATGAACCTGGGCCGCCTGCTCTCGGACGTGGCGCGCCGCTTTCCGGAAGAGCCGGGACTGATCCTGGCGCAAGGTGCAGCCGATGGCAGCGACCGCCTGATCCCCTGGCGCGAGATCAATGCCCGTGTCGATGCGCTGGCCCACGCCCTCACCCGGCGCGGCGTCAAGAAGGGCGACAAGATGCTGGTCCACTCGCGCAACAACCAGCAGATCTTCGAGAGTGCCTGGGCCGCCTTCAAGATGGGCGTGGTCTGGGTGCCGACCAATTTCCGCATCACGCCGCCCGAGGCCGCCTATCTCGGCCAGTCCAGCGGCGCCTGCGTGATGCTGTATGACCGCGGTTTCGCACCGTATGTCGATGCGGTGAAATCCGCCTCGCCCACGCTCGAACACGTGGTGGCCCTGGCCGACGCACGGCCGGGCGAACTCGATTACGAAACGCTGGTGGCCGATGGCAGCGGCGACACCTTCCGCGAGGCCGAAGTCGATTACGACGATCCGCTGTGGTTCTTCTACACCTCCGGCACCACCGGCCATCCGAAGGCGGGCATGCTCTCGCACGGCCAGATGGCCTTCGTGGTGACCAATCACCTGGCCGACCTGATGCCGGGCCTCACGCATCAATCGCGCTCGCTGGTGGTGGCACCGCTGTCGCACGGCGCAGGCGTGCATGCGGTGGTCAATACCGCGCGCGGTGCGGCCAGCATCCTGCTCTCTTCCGAACGGCTGGTGGTCGAGGAAGCCTGGCAGCTGGTGGAAAAATACAAGGTGGACAATCTCTTCACCGTGCCCACCATCGTCAAGATCCTGGTCGAAGATGAGTCCGTGGACCGCTACGATCACAGCTCGCTGAAACACGTCATCTATGCCGGCGCACCCATGTATCGCGCCGACCAGGTCCATGCATTGAAGAAGCTGGGCAAGGTGCTGGTGCAGTATTACGGCCTGGGCGAAGTGACCGGCAATATCACCTTCCTGCCGTCCTATTTGCACTTCGAGGATGACGCCCATCCGCAGGCGCGCGCGGGGTCCTGCGGCATGCCGCGCACCGGCATGCAGGTCGCCATCCTCAACGACGATGGCCAGGAACTGGCGCCCTTCGAGACCGGCGAAATCTGCGTGCGCGGACCGGCCGTCTTCATGGGCTATCACAACAATCCGGAGGCCAATGCCAAGGCCTTCAAGCATGACTGGTTCCACACCGGCGACCTCGGGCATGTGGACAAGGATGGCTTCCTCTACATCACCGGACGTTCCTCGGACATGTACATCTCGGGCGGCTCCAACGTCTATCCGCGCGAGATCGAGGAAGCTCTGCTGACGCATCCGGCCGTCTCCGAAGTGGCGGTGCTGGGCGTGCCCGATCCCAAGTGGGGCGAGAGCGGGCTGGCGGTGATCGTCTGCAAGGCTGGCCAACACGCCGATGGCGAGGCCTTGCTGACGCATCTGGAAACCCGCATCGGCAAGTACAAATGGCCGCGCCGCTTCGTCTACTGGGACAGCATGCCCAAGTCGGGCTACGGCAAGATCGTCAAGAAACAGATCAAGGCGCTGCTCGAAGAACAAGGCGACTACCGGCTATGAAACGCGCCAGCCAACCTGGCGAGACCAAGGCCAGCGCCGGTTTCCTGGCGGTGCGCAAGTTCCTTCATGCAGGCCAGCCGAGCTATCCGCGCACGCTGGATCTGGAGGCCGATCCGGCCGAGGAACTTCGTATCACCCTGCAACCAGGCACGCCGGTGGGCCCGGCCTTGCGGCGCGTGCTGGCACGCTATGGCCAGCGCGGCGGCGTGGGACGGCTGTGCGGCGGGACTGCGCGGCGGCTGCATTACCACCGCATCGAGCAGACCGGCGACGCCAGCCGGCCTTATGACTATGGACCACCGCATGTATTGGAAGGCGTCATCAGCTTCGTGACCGGCGCCATCACCATCGGCCAGAACGCCGATGGAAAAGTCTTACTGCATTGCCACTCAGGTTTCATCGATGGCGATGGCACGCTGCATGGCGGCCATCTGCTGCTCGACACGGTGGAGGTGGGCGACGATCCGCTCATCCTGCGCCTGTGCCTGTTCTCCCGCAGCGCCTTCGTCGTCAACAGCGATGAAGAGACGCACTTCAGTCTATTGCATCCGACACCCATGGAATGATGATGACGCTCCCCGCCCATGACAGCGACTCCCTTGACGACCACATCCACGTAGAACAGGGCCAGCTCGGCAAGCTGGTGATGGCCCGGCTCAAACCCAACCAGGACCTGACCGAAAGCGTGGAAGCGCTGTGCCGCCAGCATGGCATGGACAAGGCCATCGTGCGGGGCGCCATCGGCAGCCTCATCGATGCCCATCTGCAATACGCCACCCCGGCCGGGGTGCGTGCGATGGAGATCAACGGGCCGGGTGTGGAAATCCTCAACGTCTTCGGCGAAATCGGTTTTAGCGATGGACAGGGCAGCGCGCATCCGCTGCAGGGCGTGGTGGCCGATACCGAGGGCCGCATCTTTGCCGGACGCTTCGTGCGCGGCGCCAATCTGTCCTTCATCACCATCGAGATCACCTTGCAGGAATGGATTGCGGTCAAGCAATCCGAGGCGCTGCCGGCCTGAATCACTTTCCTTTCGCCCATGAAAAATGCCGCCCGGCTCATCACCGGGCGGCATTGTTTCATTCTTGGACTAACTATCGGATCAGGCTTCCGTATGCAGCGTGGCTTCGGCTTCCTGTTCGATCTCGACTTCGGCGCGCGCGGCTTCTTCTTCGCTCAGCAGGCCGCCTTCCCACTTGGCCACCACGGCCGAAGCGATCGAGTTGCCCACCGCATTGGTAGCAGAACGGCCCATGTCGAGGAAGGTATCGATGCCCAGGATCACCAGCAGGCCCGCTTCCGGGATGTTGAACTGGTGCAGCGTGGCGGCGATCACCACCAGCGAGGCGCGCGGCACGCCGGCGATGCCCTTGGAGGTCAGCATCAGCACCAGCATCATGGTGATCTGGGTGGAGATGGGCATGTGGATGCCATAGGCCTGCGCGATGAAGAGCGTAGCGAAGGTGCAGTAGATCATCGAACCGTCGAGGTTGAAGGAATACCCCATCGGCATGACGAAGCTGGAGATCTTGCGCTTGACGCCAAAGCGGTCCAGCGCATCCAGCAGCTTCGGATAGGCCGCTTCCGAGCTGGCGGTGGCGAAGGCCAGCAGGAAGGCTTCCTTGATCAGCGCAAGCAGGTGGAAGATGCGCTTCTTCAGGAACACGAAACCCACTGCGATCAGGATCACCCACAGCAGCACCAGCGAGAAATAGAAGTCACGCATGAAGACTGCGAAGCTGACCAGGATGTCCAGGCCATTGACGGCGACCGTTGCGGCCATGGCGGCAAACACGGCCACGGGCGCGAACTTCATGACGTAGACGGTGATCTTCAGCATGGTGTGCGACAGGTCGTCGATGACGAGCAGCAGGTGCTTGCCGCGTTCACCCAGCGCCGCCAGGGCGATGCCGAAGAACATGGAGAACACCACCACCTGCAGGATCTCGTTCTGCGCCATGGCTTCCACAATCGACTTGGGCACCAGGTGGTTGAAGAATTCCTTGACCGTGAACTTGCTGGTGGCCAGGCCCGCACCGGCAGCATCCGGCGACGGCAGCGCCACGCCGGCGCCCGGTTGCAGCAGGTTGGCCATGATCATGCCCAGCGCCAGCGACACCAGCGAAGCGATGAAGAACCAGGCCAGCGACTTGCCGAAGATGCGGCCCACCGACTTGGCGTCGCCCATGTGGGCGATGCCCACCACCAGGGTCGAGAACACCAGCGGTGCGATGACCATCTTGATGAGGCGCAGGAACAGGTCCGAGGCAATCGAGATATAACCCGCCAGCTCCTTGGCCTCGCCCTTGTCGTAGTGATTGAAAATCAGGTAGCCGACCAGAATGCCCAGCAGCATGGCTGCAAAGATGTAGGCGGCTTGTGGAATGCGTTTCTTCATGTGTTCTCCTGCCCTCGCTCGCCACCGGCACCAGGCACCGGTGAGAGGACGATGATGTAAGGCTTGCGGGCGGCGCCGGCCGGTGCGGTGACAGGGGCGCCATGCTTTTGGATGGTCAGAAAGCGTCAGTTTCTGATGAGAAACCCTGACCGTTTTTTCCCGCCGCGCGGAAAAAAGGACGAAGCTTATTGACTTATGCCCCCCGCCGTCAAGGCTAAGCAGGTAAAACTGCCCCAAAACGCAGCAAACCGTCCACAGGAGCCGGAATGTGGCGATTTTGCCAACATGCCTGAGGCCAACTTGTCAGCGCTTTGTCAGCCACGAAACACCCGCCTGCAGGGGCTTCAGAGTGCGGTCGTCACCGGTGCCGTGGCGGCCGGATCGCTCATGCTGGGGCGGCCGGTTTCCAGATGGCCCGCCAGCCGGCGCAGCCAGTGCGGCCGGTCCTGCAGTTGCCACTGCAGGTCGTACCAGTGGTGGCTGGCCGCCAGATCCCAGGCGCTGCTGACGCTCTGCCCGGCCGGCACGTGCAGCACGCGCGGGGAGTGGCCGTAGGCCAGATCGGTGACCGTGGCGATCAAGGGTGCCGGGCCGGGATTGAGCAAGCTGACGTTCAGCACGCCGCGGGCCGCATCGTAATGGCTGCGCAGTTCCGGTTCCGGCTGCGACGCGCTCCCGGCCTGCCCTGCGAAACGGCGGAAATAGCCGTTCGGTCCCCACACGCTGAACTGGTAACGGCCTCCGGCAGCAAGCGGCCAACTGTCACCGAGCTGCTTGCCGGCCTCCACGGTATAGCCGCGCGGTGCGCTACCGAGGACATCGTCGTGGACCTGGAAATGCGCGCCCTGCCGGCCGACATTGTCGAAGCGCAGGATGTAACGGCCGCCCTCGCGGCTGCCATGCACGTGCAGCGCATAGGGCAAGGCGCAGGCAGTCCGCACGCCCGCCTCCTGCGGCGCGAAGGACAGCGCGGCGCCGGGTGCGGGCGCGCTGATGGCGACCGGACGTTTGCATTGCAGGTCGGAATCGGCCAGGTAGTGGGTGGTATCGGGCAGGCGCGGTGCCGAGGTATCGCGCCGGCTGAAATCCAGCGTCGATGTGAGGTCGCCGCACACCGCACGCCGCCAGGGAGAAATGTTGGGCTCGATGACGCCGAAGCGGCGCTCGATGAATTGCAGTACGGACGTGTGATCGAACACCTGCGAATTGACCCGCCCGCCGCGCGACCACGGCGAGACCACGAACATCGGCACGCGCGGGCCCAGCCCGTAGGGCAGCTGGTCGGCGGTGAACTTGCCCTGCTGGCTCGCGGCCACCACGGCATGGCGCTCCAGCGCGATGTCCACCGTGCTCTTGCCGGAACCCGGCACCGTCGGGGCCTGCGGCGGGACCACGTGGTCGAAGAAGCCGTCGTTCTCGTCATACATGATGAAGAGCACGGTCTTGCTCCACACCTCGGGATTGGCGGTGAGCGCATCGAGGATGTCGGAGAGATAGCGCGCGCCATACAGCGGCGTGTAATCCGGATGCTCGGAATACACCGCCGGCGGCAGCAGCCACGACACCTGCGGCAGCTTGCCCTGCTCCACATCGGCCCTGAGCTGCGCGACGCTGCGGGTACTCATGCCGCGCGCGTGCAGGGAGGAACCGATGGGCGCATGCACGAAGTTCTCGAACGAAGCCAGCATGTTGGTGCCGTAGTTGCCACTGAACTTGTCGAAGTCAGTGCCCTGCTGGTAGACCTGCCAGGAAATGCCGGCCTGCTCCAGCCGTTCCGGATAGGTGGTCCAGGTGAAGGGCGGCAGCTTGGTGCTGCTGAACTGGTTGTCGATGTAGTCGGTATTGTCCAGCAGCGGCCCGCCGCCGCTGCCCAGCGGATCGATCATGCCGGTCATCAGGTACATGCGGTTGGGATGGGTGTTGCCTGGAATCGAGCAGAAATACTGGTCGCACACGGTGAAGGCATCGGCCAGGGCATAGTGGAAGGGAATGTCCTCGCGCACGTGATAGCCCATGCACAGATTGCCCTTCTGCTGCGCCCATTGATCGGCGCGTCCGCCGTTGATGGCACCCTGGGTGGTGGCCCAGGTGTGCGGCAGGCTGCCGACGCATTGCGCATTCATCGCCGGATCAGTGGTGTCGTAACGGAACGGTGCGATGACGGCGGCGGGATCCTCCTGACGCGGCTGGAACCAGACCGGATGGCCGTTCGGCAGCGTCACCGGAAAGCGGTCGTTGTAGCCGCGCACACCGGACAGATGCCCCAGGTAGTGATCGAAGGACCGGTTCTCCTGCATGAAGACCACGATGTGCTCGACGTCCTCGATGCTGCCCGTGCGCACCCGGGGCGCAATGGCCAGGGCCTTGCTGATCGAGGCCGCCAGCAGCGCGGCGGCGCTGGCGGCACCGGCCACGCTGGCCGACAATCTTAGGAAATCGCGTCGACTGGTTCCGCCCATGATCCTGGTCCTCGTGCGGGCAGCCAGGCGCAACAAGACCTTGCGGGCTTCGCCTGACTACACCGCTGGTATCGGTGAAGGCGAAAGTCTAAGTTTTTGATCTGACAGGACAATGACATCGTGAGACGCATCACGATGTCATCCGGACTATCCTGACTATCCTGACTATCCTGACTATCCGCGTCCTCAGGCCTGTTGCAGGGCGCTGTCCAGCAATTCGATCCAGTGCCGCACCGGCGTGTCGGTCCCGGATTGCAGGTGTGTGACGCACCCGATGTTGCCGGTGACGATCATGTCCGGATCGGTGGCCTGCAGCTTGCTGATCTTGTTGTCGCGCAGGCGATAGGAAAGCTCGGGCTGCAGTACCGAATAGGTGCCGGCCGAACCGCAGCAGAGATGACTGTCCGCACACAGCTGCACATCCACGCCGGCCGCGCGCAGGATGTCCTCGACCTTGCCGCGGATCTTCTGGCCATGCTGCAGGGTGCAGGGCGGGTGATAGGCCACGCGCTTGCCGTTGAAATCCTTGAGCTTGTGCTGCAGCTGCTCTTCGAACTCGGGCAGGATCTCGCTGATGTCGCGCGTCATGCGGGAGATGCGGCGCGCCTTCTCGGCGTAATCCGGATCGTGCTGCAGCAGGTGCCCGTATTCCTTGACGGTGGCCCCGCAGCCGGAGGCATTCATGACGATGGTGTCGGCACGCACGCCGTCACGTCCTTCGATGTAGGGCCACCAGGCGTCGATGTTGCGGCGCATGTCGTCGAGGCCGCCGTCCTGGTCATTGAGGTGATAACGGATGGCCCCGCAGCAGCCGGCCTTGGGCGGCGCGAACAATTGCACGCCGAGGGCATCGAGCACGCGCGCGGTGGCGCTGTTGATGTTGGGGGCCATCGACGGTTGCACGCAACCTTCCAGCAGCAGCATCTGGCGCGCATGCGTGCGCGTCGGCCAGCTTCCCGCATCCTGCGGCAGCGGCACCTTGTTCTGCAACAGCTTGGGCAAGAGCGGGCGCACCATCTGCCCCGCCTTCATGGCCGGACGGAAGATCCACTTGCGCGGCACCAGCTCCTTCAAGACAGTGCGCAAGACACGCTCGCCGAAGGGGCGCTGCACCTGCTCTTCCACCACCTTGCGGCCGATGTCGACCAGGCGCCCGTACTGCACGCCGGAGGGGCAAGTGGATTCGCAGTTGCGGCAGGTCAGACAGCGGTCCAGGTGCGATTGCGTGGCGGCCGTGGCGGGCTTGCCTTCGAGCACCTGCTTGATGAGATAGATGCGGCCGCGCGGGCCATCCAGTTCATCGCCCAGCAGTTGATAGGTGGGACAAGTGGCGGTACAGAAACCGCAATGCACGCAGGAACGCAGGATGCTGTCGGCTTCCTCGCCGGCCTGGGAGTTGCGGATGAAATCAGCCAAATTGGTCTGCATGATGATCGCTTGGAAAAGAGGCGCTTACAGGCTGGCGTACAGGCGGCCGGGATTGAAGATGCCCTGCGGATCGAATTGCTGCTTGAGACGGCGATGGATCGTTTCCACCGCCGGCTGCAAGGGGTGGAAGACACCGATGGCCTTGTCACCGCCACGATGCAGGCTGGCGTGTCCGCCCACGGCCAGTGCGGCGGCGCGGATGGCAACGGCATCCACATTTCCCTCAGGCCGCAGCCAGCGCTGTGCCCCGCCCCACTCGATCAGCTGGCGGCCCGGCAGGTCGATGGGCGGGGCCACCGACGGCACCGACAGACGCCACAGCGGGGCTTGCGGGTCGGCGAAGAAAGGATGGGTCTGCTCGCGCAGGTCGGTCCAGTAATCTTCCGGATTGCTTAATTCGGTGCCACCCATCTTTTTGATTGCTGAATCCACGGCCGCCTGTGCGCCCGACAAACGGATCGTGAGCACATTGTTGACCCAGGCGCTGGCCACCAGCGGCAGGGGTTGCCCTGCGCTCTGGTTGAGCAGGCGCAGCGCACCTTCCTGGTTGATCTCGAAGACGCGGGTACTGCTGGCGATGGGACGCGGCAAGACCTTTAGCGAGACCTGCAGGATCAGTCCCAGCGTGCCCAGCGAACCGGCCAGCAGGCGCGAGATGTCATAGCCGGCGACGTTCTTCATGACCTGTCCGCCGAAGTGCAGTTGCTCGCCCTGTGCATCCATGAGCACGGCACCCAGTACGAAATCGCGCACGGCACCTGCGCTGGCGCGCGAGGGACCGGACAGGCCGGCCGCGACCATGCCGCCGACGGTGGCCGCACCACCGAAACGCGGCGGCTCCCAGGCCAGCATCTGCTTGTGCTGGGCCAGTGCCGCATCGATCTCGGCCAGGGGCGTACCGCAGCGGGCGGTGAGGACCAGCTCGGTCGGTTCATAGTCGATGATGCCGCTGTAGGGGCGTGTGTCGAGCAGGTCGCCGGCGGGCTCCTGTCCGTACCAGTCCTTGGTGCCGCCGCCACGGATCTGCAGGGCGCGGCCGGAGAGGATGCGTTCGCGGAAGGAGGCCAGCACGGCGTCCATGTCTTGTTGTGCTTGCATGGTCAGAATCTCGGCAGATCGGGAAAGCGCAGCTGGCCGCGCTGCACGTGCATCTTGCCGTACTCGGCACAGCGATGCAGGGTGGGAATGGCTTTGTCCGGATTGAGCAGGAAGGCCGGGTCGAAAGCGCGCTTCAACTTGAAGAAGGCCTCGCGCTCGGCGGGTGAAAACTGCACGCACATGGAGTTGATCTTCTCGATGCCCACGCCGTGTTCACCGGTGATGGTGCCGCCCACTTCCACGCACAGCTCCAGGATCTCGGCACCGAACAGTTCGGCGCGGTGGAATTCGTCGGCGATGTTGGCATCGAAGAGGATCAGCGGATGCAGGTTGCCATCGCCCGCATGGAAGACGTTGGCGCAGCGCAGGCCGTATTTCTTTTCCATCTCGGCGATGCCCAAGAGCACCTGCGCCAGCTTCTTGCGCGGGATGGTGCCATCCATGCAGTAATAGTCGGGCGAGATGCGGCCGGCGGCCGGGAAGGCGTTCTTGCGGCCGGACCAGAAGCGCAGGCGCTCGGCTTCCGACTGCGAGCAGGCAATGGCCGTCGCGCCGCTGGCGTTGAGCACGTCGGTCATGCGGCCGATTTCTTCTTCCACCTCTTCCACGGTGCCATCGGATTCGCACAGCAGGATGGCTTCGGCATCGATGTCATAGCCGGCTTTGACGAAGGGCTCGACCATGCGCGAGCTGGTCTTGTCCATCATCTCCAGTCCGGCCGGGATGATGCCGGCGGCGATCACGTTGGCCACTGCATTGCCGCCTTTGACCACATCGTCGAAGGAGGCCATGATCACGCGCGCGGCCTGCGGCTTGGGCACCAGCTTGACGGTCACTTCGGTGACCACGCCCAGCATGCCTTCGGAACCGATGAAGACGGCCAGCAGGTCCAGGCCCGGCGCATCCAATGCACCGCTGCCCAGTTCCACCACCTCGCCTTCAATGGTGACCATGCGCACGCGCAGCACGTTGTGCACCGTCAGGCCGTATTTCAGGCAGTGCACGCCGCCCGAATTCTCGGCCACGTTGCCGCCGATGGAACAGGCGATCTGCGAGGACGGGTCCGGCGCGTAATACAGCCCGTGCGGGGCGGCCGCTTCGGAAATGGCCAGGTTGCGCACGCCGGGCTGGACCACAGCGGTGCGCGAGTACTTGTCCATCTTGAGGATCTGGTTGAACTTGGCGGTGGAGACCACCACGCCATCGGCGATGGGCATGGCCCCGCCCGACAGGCCCGTGCCAGCACCGCGCGGCACGATCTGCACCTGCAGCGCGTGGCAGGCCTTCATGATGGCGATGACCTGCGCCTCGTTCTCGGGCAGCACCACCACCATGGGCAACTGGCGGTAGGCGGCCAGGCCGTCGCATTCGTAGGGGCGGGTGTCTTCCTCGTCGAACAGCACGCAGTGCGCGGGGGCGACCCGGCGCAGGGCATCGACGACTTCGCGCTGGCGGGCCGGCGCGAAGGACGGTTGGGCGGGAGCATTCATGCTGGACCTCGGCGGTAAGCTAGGCAGGCGTGCGGCGCTGGATGTCCCTCTTCTTGCATCCGGTGCTGCGGCTCACGCTGTCTCGTTTGTTGTCAGCCCGCATGGGACGGGCTTTTTCAGTCCGACAAGTGTAACGAATTTTGCCGCCCTGCACGGTGCCGTGTTGCCTGGCGGCCCACTGAAAAGAATTTCCGGCCGCCGTGAATTATTTTCAGGGCGGCCGGACGGGATGGGCGATGCAAAGCCGGGTCAGATGTTGCGGAAGGCGTTCTGCATCCAGCTGATGAAGGTATCGACCTCCGGCCGCTCGCGCACCGCGCGCTCGTAGACCACGTAATACGCATGTGGCGGGGTACGCAGGCGCACATCGAACAATTCCACGATCTCGCCCCGGGCCAGCAGTTCTTCGGCGAAGTGCTGGCGCGTCAGGCCAATCCCGTAGCCGTGGCGCACGGCCTCCAGCAAGAGGCCGAGGTCGTCCACGCGCAGGCCGGACGAGGGTTCCACCCAGTCCTTCAGGCCAGCCGCTTCGAACCAGGGCTGCCAGGGTTCCAGCGCCGAGCGCAGCAGGGTCGCATGCTGCAGGTCGGAGGGCGACTTCATCGGCGGCAGGGTCTTCAGGTAGCCGGGGCTGGCCACGGCGAAGGCCGGTTCCTCGAACAACTTCTCGGTGATGATGTTGGGATAGTTGCCTGCACCGAACCGGATCTCGACATCACTCTCCGAGAGCGACAGGTCATACAGCGGTACCGAGAGGTACAGCTCGACCACGATCTCCGGATGGCGCTGGGTGAAATCGGCGATGCGCGGCATGAGCAGGTGGCGCGCGAAGGTCGGCGGCAGCATCACCTTGATCTTGGGCTGCACGGCCGCATTGCGGTGGGGCATCGGGAAATCGGTCAGCGTGCGCAAGGCGCTGCGCACCACATCGAGATAGCGGCGGCCGAACTCGGACAGGCCGATGGAACGGCCATCGCGATAGAACAGGCGCTCGCCCACGAAGTCTTCCAGCAGGCGGATCCGGTGCGACAGCGCCGACGGGGTGATGCACAGTTCCTCGGCGGCAATCGCAAACGAGTTGTGACGGGCTGCCGCTTCGAAGGCGGACAGGGCGTGAACGGGGGGAAGGCGGGTGGCCATGAATGGTGGATTCCTGCTGCGGTTCAAGCAAAACTGATGAAAACTAACATTGCGTTGCCGAAAAACTAAAAGGCCAAGCGCGTAAAACTAAGTTTTTCTCCCCTGGCCTGCGTGATGCATCGACCTCACTGCTCCCAGCGCAGGATCTTGCCGGGGTTCATGATGTTCTTCGGATCGAGCGCATGCTTGATGGCGCGCATGACGGCAATGGCGCCATCACCGTGTTCCTGGATCAGGAAATCCATCTTGTGCAGGCCCACGCCGTGTTCGCCGGTGCAGGTACCGTCCATGCCGAGGGCACGCGCCACCATGCGGGCGTTGACGCCTTCGGCGCGAGCGATGTCGGCCGGGTCGTTGGGGTCCACCATCATCTGCACGTGGAAGTTGCCATCGCCGACGTGGCCGATGATGGCGTGAATGAGCCCCTGCTCTTCGCAATCGGCCTTGGTGGCCAGCACGCATTCGGCCAGGCGCGAGATCGGCACACAGCAGTCGGTGGAAATCGCGCGCGCACCGGGGCGCAGTTGCAGCAGTGCGAAGTAGGCGTTGTGACGGGCGGTCCAGAGGCGGGTGCGGTCTTCGGGACGGGTGGCCCATTCGAAACCGAGCGCATGGAATTCCTTGGCGATGTCCTGCACCAGCTCGGCTTGCTCCTTGACGCCGTTCTCGCTGCCGTGGAATTCGAACAGCAGCAGCGGATTGACCGGCAGGTTCAGCTTGTCGTGGGCATTGATGGCGCGCACGCCGTTTTCATCGAGCAGTTCCACACGCGCCAGCGGCACGCCCATCTGGATGGTCTGGATGACGGTGTTGACCGCATCGGCCACGCTGGGGAAGGAGCAGATCGCGGCCGAAATGGCTTCCGGCTGCGGATACAGGCGCACGGTCACTTCGGTGATGATGCCGAGGGTGCCTTCGCTGCCCACATAGACGCGGGTCAGGTCGTAGCCGGCCGAGGATTTCTTGGCACGGGTGCCGGTCTTGATGATCTCACCTTGGGCCGTGACCACCGTCAGGGTCAGCGTGTTTTCCTTCATCGTGCCGTAGCGCACGGCATTGGTGCCCGACGCGCGGGTCGAGGCCATCCCGCCCAGCGAGGCATCGGCGCCCGGATCGATGGGGAAGAACAGGCCCGTGTCCTTGATCTCCTGGTTCAGCTGCTTGCGCGTGACGCCGGCCTGGACGGTGGCCGTCAGGTCTTCGGCGTTGACGGCCAGGACCTGGTTCATCTGCGACAGGTCCACCGTCACGCCGCCCTGCAGGGCCAGCACATGGCCTTCCAGCGAGGTGCCGGCGCCGTAGGGGATGATGGGGGTGTCATACTGGCTGCAGAGCTTGACGAAGGCGGCGACTTCCTCGGTGCTGTGGGCGAAGACCACGGCGTCCGGCAGCATGGGATCGTAGGAGGATTCGTCGCGGCCGTGGTGCTCGCGCATGGCCAGGGTGGTGGAACAGCGCTCGCCGAAGAGGGCCTTGAGCTCGTCGAGCAGGGCCTGGGGCACGGGGCGTTTCAGTTTCCGGGCGTCAACTAGGTGGTTCATGCAATGTCTCTCAGGGGTCTGGTGTCTCGGTGTTCTTATGGTGTTGTGCGGGGAAGATGCAGGGCCGGTGAAGCGGCGTCCCCTGCCGCTCCAGTGGACTGACCACTGATCCAATCGATGAATTTTACTCTCTTGCCGACTTTAGTTTGCGCAAATGTCCCCCTCCATGCTGCGTGATCGGACAAATCAAGTGAATTGTTTACGCCTTTTTCCAGCAGACGCGTCACGGCTCGCAGCGCATGGGAAGCGCTTGCCTTGGACGGGCCTTGCGCTTAAGCTCCCCGGCGGATCAACAAGGAGCAATGATGGGCAACCGACTTTCGAAGATCGCCACCCGCACCGGCGATGATGGCAGCACCGGACTGGGCGATGGCAGCCGCGTGGGCAAGGACAACCTGCGCATCCAGGCGCTGGGCGATGTGGATGAGCTCAATTCGCAGCTGGGCCTGCTGTTGTGCGAGACCCTGCCGGCCGCGCTGCGGGAGGAACTGGTGTCGATCCAGCATGACCTCTTCGACCTGGGCGGCGAGCTGTGCATCCCGGGCTATACGGTGCTGGCCGATGCGCACCTGGCACGGCTGGACGCCCTGCTGGAAAAGTACAACGCCACCCTGCCCCCGCTCAAGGAATTCATCCTGCCGGGTGGCTCGCGCACGGCCGCGCTGGCGCACGTATGCCGCACCGTGTGCCGTCGCGCCGAGCGCAGCGTGGTGATGCTGGAGAAGGCCGAGGCCGGCGTGAATGCGCCGGCGCGGCAGTATCTGAATCGCCTCTCCGACCTGTGCTTCGTGCTGGCGCGCGTGCTCAACCGGGAGGCGGGTGGACAGGATGTGCTGTGGGAGAAGGGGCGGGAACGCTGATCGCGTTCTCACTGCGGGCAGTGAAGGCAGCGCTGCAGCAACACCGCCTTCTGCCTGCGACAGCTAGCGGGTGCCGTCCACCGGCTTGCTGCGCGCCAGACGCCAGGCGATGGCACCCAACGCCGCCACGGCAATGATCAAACCCACCCATAGCACGATGTTGCGGGTACTGGCCGAAGCGGCCGCCGCGCTTTCCTGTGCCATCGGCAGCCGTGCTCCCAGCGTGGCGTTGCCCATCTCGGGGGTTGCCCCCATCAGCAATTCCGCTGTCGGCTGCGCCACCGGTGCTAGCGCCGCATCGCCCGCGCCCATCCTGAAGGGCGGAGATCCCCGTGCCACGAAAGTCAGCTGCGCCGGCCGCCAGCCCAGGCTCACTTGCGGCAAGCCGCTGCCCAGACCGCCATTGCGCATGTCCACCAGGATCCGCCAGTTGCGCTCGGGCGTGACCTGGAACTGCAACGGTGCGGAACGCTCCTCGCCTGACTTGCCTTGCAGACGGAATACGCTGCCCGTAGCGACTTCCCGCCAAGGTGCCTGGGCCTCGCTGCGGCTTTGCAGGCTGACCTTGGCGATGGTATTGGGCTGCGGCAGATCGATGCGCACGCTTTCGGCCGGATAGACTCCGCCGCTCTCGAACAGATATTCGCCCGCCAGACTGCCGGTGCGTACCTGCGCGGCAGCCTGCCAGCGCAGAGCATGCGCATCGTTCCCGGGGACCGCTTCCACCACAACGGTCTCGGCGTCGATCGCCGTGATCTCAGGCACGCCATCCGGCCAACTCAGCCGCAGGTAGCGCTGCCGCAATCCGTCCAGTGGCACCCGCTCCTGGCGCAACTGCTTGCCATTCGAGGACGCCTTCAGCAAGTCGGCCTCCGCCACGCTGTGCCATTGCGTCAGATCGGCACTGCTCTCGACCTGGACACGGCCCTGATATTGCGTCCCGCCCAAATGGATACGCAAGCCGCTCACCGACGCTTCCCGCCCCAGATCGACCAGCACCGACTCGTCAGCCCCGCGCGGCGCGGCCGGTGCGCCGACCTCGGCGCGCAAGCTGCCATCGGGCGCAATCGAGACACCCAGGCGAGGCTGGCCACCCGCTCGGTTGGCGGCGGGCACGGCAAACCAGGTCACCGGTGCCGGCACCACGCGTTTGACCGGAGCGGGAACGGTGGCCGCCTCCAGCGAGAACGGCACCCGTTCTCCGGCACCGTTGACGATGCGCACATCGCCCAGATCGCTGCGCTGGCTGGCCGCGTAGATCTCGGACGGTAAGCGCATGCGGTAATACGGGCCGCTGCCGTTGAGATTCACTTCGTACCATTGCACAGCCGCCACCGGCGCGGCTTCCCTGGCGTGGGCGCTGAACGCCAGCAAGCCCGCGCACAAACTCATCAGCATCGATTTCATGGCGTGACCTCCTCGGCGGCAGCGCGCTTGGGCGGCAAGGGCGAGAAATATCCCACCAGCAACAGCAGCACACCGACCCCGATGAACGCGACGATGCGCTCCAGGCCCTGGATGCGCGACAGGTCGAACAGGAACAGCTTGATCACGGTCACTCCCAATAACGCGCCGCCGACGAACCACAGCATGCGCAGGCCGCGACGCGTGGCAATGACCTGCGTGGTGAGGGCACACAAGGCCCAGAACACCGTCAGCGCCGCCTGGGCCAGCGTCGAGTGCGAGATGTCAGCCAGCGTGTAAGGCAGACCGGTCCAGTGATGCAGGGTGCGCAGCAGCATGGCGTTGAGCCAGAGGAAGGCCGTCGCGCCCACCGCGCTCAACAGCGCCGTGCGATACGGCGCGAGCAAACCGGTCAGGCTGGCCAGGCGCGCGAGCCAGAAAGCGATCAGTGCATAGATGGCCAGCAGGACCGCATCCAGCGGATTGAGCAAGGGCAGCCGCATCCAGTCGCCACCGGCCTCGGTAAGGTTGACGTTGATCGTCCACAGCCACAGCACCAGCATCAGCGGCAGCGAGGCCAGCACGCACAGCTTCTGCAGGCGTTCGCTGCGGACCAGCCACAGCGCGGCAAAGGCAAAGACACCCCAGCCCAGCATGAAGACCTGTTGCCAGCGGAACGAGGCCAGCACGGCAGCTACTTCATATTCCACGCCGAAATAGTGATGCAAGGTCCGCAGCAGCAGTGCGTTGAACCACAGGAAGACCGTAGCGAACGCCAGATAATTCACTTCCAGCGGCGGCTGGCTCACCTCCAGCTGGCGCAAACGCCCTATCCATGCGGCCACGGCCAAAAAGCCCAGCAATTGCGCCACATCCAGGGGGTTCAACAGGGGTAGCCAGAACAGCGGCGAGGCATCGCCGTCGCTCAGGGCACTGCCGATGCTCCACACCCACAGCAGCAGCGCCAGCGGTGCCGCGCCCCAGACCTGATAGGACCAGGCCTGCACGGCCACCGGCCAGCGCAGGCGGGTGCCCAGGGTCGAGACTGCCAGCAGGCACAGTCCCACTCCACAGGCCCAGGCGCTCCAGCTCCACGCGCCTTCGGGGACGAACTCACGCAAGCGCCAGTAGCCCTCGAAGGCCAGCAAGGCGCACAGCATCCAGAAACTCAGGAGGTGCTGCAGGGCATAGGGTGGCCAGGGGGAGGTCTGGCCGCGTTCGTGCTCGCCTTCCAGGTGCCACAGGATGGCATAGGTCGAGACCAGTGCCAGCGGCCAGGCCAGCCAGCCCCATCCGGTCAGCGGCGCAGCTTGCGTCATGAACAAGCCCAGGGTCAGCAGACCCAGCACCGGTGCCAAGGCCTGCTCGACGCGCCGGGCCAGCGGCCAGGCCAGCAGGCGGCGCGCGGCGTGGGCCAGCCAGGCGGTGAGGATGGCCCACAGCACCAGCGCAGGCAGGATGAACGGGACCAGCGCCTCCGGTGCCAGCGTGGCGGCGTGCGCCTGGATTTCGCGCAGGCCGGCAGCGGCCCACCAGCACAGGCCCCAGACCGCAGCGGCCATGCCCACTTCGGGCAGCCACGCCTGCCAGCGGCCAGCATCGCTGCGCACCTGCAGCCACCAGCCGATGAACAGGCCCGCCAGCGCAATCATCAGCATGGCCAGGAAGCCGGTATGGACGACGGGCATCAGCACCGCACCAGGCGGCTCGCCCCAAGACGCCAGGAACGCCAGCGCCGCCACAAGCTGCATCAGCAAGCCGGACAGCAGTGCCAGCAGCCGACGCTGGCGCACTGCCATCCACACCAGGGCCGCGCCCTCGATCGCCCAGGCGGCTCCCGTGGTCTGGCCGGAGCAGGCGAAGGGGATGGCCAGCGTCGCGAAGATCACACCCAAGACCAGCATGGCATCGAACAGCAAACCCAGCCGCTGCCGCCAGCGCACCAGTCCGGCTGCGGCCAGCAGATAGAAGGCTGACAAGGCAACCGCACTCCACGCCAGGCCGAAGGGCATGGACTTGACCAGGGCCGCCTGCAGCGCGGTGGCCGCAATGGGCGTGCCGAATACCAGCGAGCCATCCACGTAGTGCCGCACCACGCACTCGCGCCGCAAGGCATACAGGAGCGAGATGCCGACGTACATGAGGAAGAACAGCACCAGGAAGGCTTCGGTACTGGCGAAGTGTTCCGGTGCGTAGGCGGTCGCGCCCCAGATCGAACCGATCACGAAGGTGAAGGAAAATCCCAGCAGGTTGAGCGCGCGCCAGGCCTTGAACCAGGCGATGGCAAAGATGCCGGCATTGAGCAAGGCGTAATAGCTGAAGAGCGCGACATGGCTGCCACCGCCGCTGCTGACCAGCACCGGGGCCAGAAAACCGCCTGCACTGCCCATGAAGGCCAGCACCGCCGCATCCTGCCGAATCGCCAGGAAAGCGCTCAGGGCGCAGATCACCACCATCAGCGGCAGGGCCATGCCCGAAGGAATCAGCGCATACAGTTTGACGGCAGCAAACACCGTCAGATACAGCACCCCTACCCCGCCGCCTTGCAGCACCAGTCCGTACACGGTGCGGCGCTCGCGCAGGTGCCAGCCGGCTCCCAGCAGGACGGCAGCACCGAGGGCAGTACCGGCCAGGCGGAATTCGATCGGCAGCAGGCTGTTGCTGGCGGCGTACTTGAGCAGGAAGGCTACGCCGAAGAACAGCACGATGATCCCCACCCGCACCACCGTGTTGCCGCCCAGCAGCCAGTCCCGCGCGGCATTGAAGGCGCGCTCCAGCAGGTCCGGTGTCGCGGGCGCAGCGGGCCTGGCAGGGAGGGATGGCGGCAATTCAGGCTCGCTCCCTGCAGCGCCAGTCGCCAGCGGAGCGGCTTGTTGTTCGTGCGAGGTCTGTGGTTCTGCCTCAGCCGAGGCAAGCGGGACGGGCGCTGGCGGCAAAGTGGCGGTGACGGGGATGCGGACTTGATCGTGGGAGCGTACTTCTGCAGGGAGCTCCACCTCGACAGGCGGCTCAGGGGGCGCAAGGTAATGCGGTGATTCCTGTCGCAGCCGCTCCACTTCTTCACTGAGCATCGCGACCCGGTCTTCCAGGTGCTTCACGCGGGCGGCCAGGGACGCGGAAGGTGCCGTACCGGTGAATGCGGCGGATGACTCCTCCTGCTGGCTACCCGCAAACAGCACATTGCCGAGCCAGAAGCCCAGCCCCGCCATGATGGCCACCGTAGAACCGATCGACCAATCACTGGCCAAGGCCAGCACAAAGCCCGTCATACCACCGACTATCGCCGTCACCCATCTCATGGGTCTCTCCTCGTTTGAATTCTTGCAGGAAGATTTCAGGAGCGCCCATGCGAAACCGCCGGCCACCCCACAAATTATTTCCAAAAGGAAATTATTTCCAAAAGGAAATTATTTTAATTGATGAGGTCTTGGACCGGCGCGGCCACAGGATGTTCAACGGATGAGAAAACGCGCCGCATCTCCCGGCCAGCGTGGGCCGCCGGGACGATGCGTGGTGCGGGAAGACGGCGCTTAGCCGTTGTTGACGACCAGACGGGGCTGGTCCTTGCCGAAGCGCTGCACGATGGACTGGGCGATGCCATCGGCATCCAGGCCGCACTGCGCCAGCAGTTGCGCAGCGTCGCCATGATCGATGAAGCGGTCCGGCAAGCCCAGGTGCAGCACCGGCTTGTTGATGCCGGCGGCGGCCAATGCCTCGGAGACGGCAGCACCGGCGCCGCCCATGATGCAGCCCTCTTCCACCGTCACCAGCGCATCGTGCGAGGCGGCCAGCTGCTTGACCAGTTCCACGTCCAGCGGCTTGATGAAGCGCATGTTGGCCACCGTGGCGTTGAGCTTGTCGCCCGCGCCCAATGCCGGTGCCAGCAGGCTGCCAAACGCAAGGATGGCCACATCCTTGCCCTGGCGGCGGATTTCACCCTTGCCCAGCGGCAGAGTTTCCAGCGTCTTCTCGACCGCTGCACCGATGCCGGCACCGCGCGGATAGCGCACCGAGGCCGGGCCGGGGTATTGATAAGCGGTCGAGAGCATCTTGCGGCACTCATCCTCATCGGAGGCCGCCATCACTACCATGTTCGGGATACAGCGCAGGAACGCCAGGTCGTAATTGCCGGCGTGGGTCGCGCCATCGGCACCGACCAGACCGGCGCGGTCGAGGGCGAAGGTCACGTCCAGGTTCTGCAGGGCCACGTCGTGGATCAGCTGGTCGTAGGCGCGCTGCAGGAAGGTCGAGTAGATCGCGACCACCGGCTTCATGCCCTCGCAGGCCATGCCGGCGGCGAAGGTGACGGCGTGCTGTTCGGCGATGCCGACGTCGTAGTAACGGTTCGGGAATTTCTTTTCAAAGCCCACCATGCCCGAGCCTTCGCGCATGGCCGGGGTGATGCCGACCAGCTTCTCGTCGGCGGCGGCCATGTCGCACAGCCAGTCGCCGAAGACCTGGGTATAGGTCAGCTTGCCGCCCGCGCTGGGCTTGATGCCTTCGCTGGGGTTGAACTTGCCGGGGCCGTGATAGAGCACAGGATCAGCCTCGGCCAGCTTGTAGCCTTGTCCCTTCTTGGTGACCACGTGCAGGAATTGCGGTCCCTTCAGGTGCTTCAGGTTCTGCAGCGTGGGGACCAGCGAGTCGAGGTCATGGCCATCGATGGGGCCGATGTAGTTGAAGCCGAATTCCTCGAACATGGTGGCCGGGACCACCATGCCCTTGGCATGTTCTTCCAGGCGCTTGGCCAGTTCCAGCACCGGGCCGGGCAGTACCGACTTGCCCACGTCACGCGCCTTGGCGTAGAACTTGCCCGACATCAGGCGCGCCAGGTAGCGGTTGAGCGCTCCCACCGGCGGCGAGATCGACATGTCGTTGTCGTTGAGGATCACCAGCAGATTGATGTCCTCATGCACGCCCGCATTGTTGAGCGCTTCGAAGGCCATGCCGGCGGTCATCGCGCCGTCGCCGATGACCGCGATGGCATGGCGGTCCGAGCCCTGGGTCTTGGCGGCCAGTGCCATGCCGAGCGCAGCCGAGATCGAGGTCGAGGAGTGGGCGGTGCCGAAGGTGTCGTATTCACTTTCGATGCGGCGCGGGAAGCCCGAGATGCCCTCCTGCTGGCGCAGCGAGGCCATGCGCTCGCGGCGGCCGGTGAGGATCTTGTGCGGATAGGTCTGATGGCCCACATCCCAGACGATGCGGTCCTGCGGCGTATTGAAGACGTAATGCAGCGCGATGGTCAGCTCCACCGTGCCCAGGTTGGAGGACAGGTGACCGCCGGTCTTGGAGACCGAGTCCAGCAGGAAACCGCGCAGCTCTTCGGCCAGCGGCTTCAATTGATGGCGGGACAGGCGGCGCAGGTCGGCCGGGTCGTTGATGGTATTGAGGAGCATCTGTTCTTACCGTGTTGGGGTCTGAAGGCCGCGCCTGGCACATGCCGCGCGGTCCGTCTTCATGCCGGGTTACGTCGCTTAAGTCTTTCTCTGCACGATCAGGTCGGCCAGCTCGCGCAGGCGGCGGGCCTTCTCGCCGAAGGGTGCCAACGCCGCGTGGGCATTGCCGCGCAGCTTCTCGGCCAGCGCCTGCGATTCGGCCAGGCCCAGGATCGAGACATAGGTCGGCTTGTTGTCCGCCGCATCCTTGCCGGCCGTCTTGCCCAGCGTGGCCGAGTCGGCCGTGGCATCGAGGATGTCGTCCACCACCTGGAAGGCCAGGCCGATGGCCCGCGCATACTCGTCCAGCGCTGCGCTCTCGTCGGCGCTGAGCGCCTTGCCGCCCAGCGCGCCCAGCAGCACCGCTGCGCGCAGCAGGGCACCGGTTTTCAGGCGATGCATCTGTTCCAGCTCGGCCAGCGACAGGGTCATGCCCACGCTGGCCAGGTCGATGGCCTGGCCGCCGCACATGCCCACCGAACCGGCCGCCTGGGCCAGCAGGTTCACCATGCGCAGCTGACGTGCCGTCACGCCGGCATCGCTCTTGCCCAGCTCGGCCTCCAGCGGGGCCGACAAGGTATCGAAGGCCTGCGCCTGCAACGCATCGCCGACCAGCAGCGCAGTCGCTTCATCGTACTGTACGTGCACCGTGGGCTTGCCACGGCGCAGGGCATCGTCATCCATGCAGGGCATGTCGTCATGCACGAGCGAATACACGTGGATCATCTCCACGGCCGCCGCAGCCCGGTCCAGCAGCGCGCGCGGGGTATCGAAGATGTCCCCGGCAGCATAGACCAGCAACGGACGCACGCGCTTGCCGCCATCCATGGCGGTATAGCGCATGGGTTCGTGCAGGCGCGCCGGCACCACCGAGGTCGCGGGCAGGAATCGGTCCAGCACGTCTTCCATGCCGCCCTGCACCTGGCGCATCCAGTCGGCAAACGTCAGCGGGGCCTGCGCACTGGCGGCCGGCATCTGTGCATTCATCAGTCGTCCCCGCCAGCAGCGTCCGCCGCATTGAACGGCTTGAGCATGTCGCCTTCGAGCAGCTTGACCTGGCTGTCCACCTTGTCGAGCTGGCCGGCGCAGAACTTCACCAGTTCGGAGCCGCGTTTGTAGGCAGCCACCGAGGCTTCCAGCGGCAGTTCGCCGGCTTCCATGCGGGCCACGAGCTGCTCCAGCTCTTCCATCGCTTCCTCGAAAGAAGCAGGCAAGGCGGCGCTCGCCGCAGAGGCGGCAGCAGAGGAAGCAGCGGCAGAGGTTCTAGGCATATCGACCCATTCAAAATTCCAACCCGGTATTTTAGAACAAACCGGCGATGCCCAAGTCAATCGAGGGCGTGGAAATGTCAGCGGATTTCGAGCCGAGCTTGTAAATTCGGCCAATTTACTGGCATTTTGGCCACAAAACCCGGCCCCTTATGGGGGTTTTGTGGCATAATCCTCGGTTCTGTCCAAAATTTCCTCTTCATATTATTTGAACACAGGTTTTTGCGGATTTTCTTCCTTAGGTTGGTGCAAATTAATTTGGGGGCGGAAATGTCCGATCTTGCTACTTTTGCCAAATTGGCGCGTTCAAACGCGCAACTTCCAGTCCACGTCTACTTTGACGAACCGCTCCATCAGCGGGAACTGAAACAACTCTTCCAGCAGGGACCTCGTTACGTCGGCCACGAGCTGATGGTGCCCGAAGCTGGCGACTACTCCACGCTGCCCTGGGAAAACGAAGGCCGCATGCTGGTGCGCAATGCGCAGGGCATTGAACTGCTGTCCAACGTCTGCCGCCACCGCCAGGCCAAGATGCTCGATGGCCGCGGTCACGCCAGCAACATCGTCTGCCCCCTGCATCGCTGGACCTATGATCTGAAGGGCGAATTGATCGGCGCGCCGCATTTCGGCGAGACGCCGTGCATGAACCTGTCCAAGACCCCGCTGCAAAGCTGGAATGGCCTGCTGTTCGAGAACAACGGCGTCAACATCGCCGACAAGCTGAAGAACCTGGGCGTGACGCGCGATCTGGACTTCTCCGGCTACCTGTACGACCACACCGAAGTGCACGAGTGCGACTACAACTGGAAGACCTTCATCGAGGTCTACCTGGAGGATTACCACGTCGAGCCCTTCCATCCTGGCTTGGGCAACTTCGTCAGCTGCTCCGACCTGAAGTGGGAATTCGGCCGCGACTACAGCGTGCAGACCGTTGGCGTGAACCACGGCCTGATCAAGTCCGGCTCGCCGACCTATGCCAAGTGGCAGGAAAAGCTGCTGCAGTTCTCCAACGGCAAGCCGCCCAAGTACGGTGCCATCTGGCTCACGCTTTACCCCAACATCATGGTGGAGTGGTATCCGCACGTGCTGGTCGTGTCCACGCTCTGGCCGACCGGTCCGCAGAAGACCACCAACGTGGTGGAGTTCTACTATCCGGAAGAGATCGCCCTGTTCGAGCGCGAGCTGGTGGAAGCCGAGCGCGCCGCCTACATGGAGACCTGCGTCGAGGATGACGAGATCGCCCTGCGCATGGATGCCGGCCGTCGTATACTGATGGATCGCGGCACCAGCGAAGTCGGTCCCTACCAGTCGCCCATGGAAGATGGCATGCAGCACTTCCACGAGTGGTATCGCCAGCAACTGGACGTGCCGCAAGGAACCAGCACACCATAAACAGGCCAACAGGCCGCGCAGGGGGGAAAGCAGATGCAGGCATCGCGGCAAGCTCACGACGGACGTAGTCTGCGCCGTCATTGTCGCCCGCCCTCCCGCATCCGCCCCTCCCGCTCCAGCTGCAAGACGGCAGCCCCGGTTCACGCCGGGGCTGCCGTTTTATTTGGTGCTCGCCACGCGTGCGCCTTCCCCACTCTCCCCTCACACTACTGAACCGCCGCCATGCAATCGCTCTGGATGCTCGTCGCCTCATTCCTCTTTGCCGTCATGGGCGTGTGCGTCAAGCTCGCCAGCCAGTACTACACGACCTCCGAGATCGTGCTCTGCCGTGGCGTGATCGGCGTGCTCTTCATCCTCTGCCTGATCCGCCTGCGCGGGGGTACGCTGCGCACGCCTTTCCCGCGCGATCACTTCATTCGCGGCGGTGTGGGCGTGGTCTCGCTGTGGATGTGGTTCTATTCCTTCAGCCTGCTGCCGATCGCCACGGCCACCACGCTGAACTACATGTCCTCGATCTGGATTGCGGTGATGCTGTTCGTGGCCGGCTGGTGGCAGGGCCACAAGAAATTCGAATGGGGCCTGGCCGGCACGGTGGCGCTGAGCTTCCTCGGGGTGGCACTGCTGATGCGCCCATCGCTCAATGCCGAGCAGTTGCTGGGCGGTGCCATCTCGCTGGCCTCAGGTGTGCTCTCGGCACTGGTCTACTTGCAAGTACGCAAGCTGGGCCTGCTGGGGGAACCGGAGTACCGCGTGGTGTTCTACTTTTCTGCCACGGGCGTGTTGGCCGGCCTGGTCGGCAGCGTGGTGACGGGACGCGTGCCGCTGTGGCACAGCCACTCCTGGATCGGTGCGCTGCTGGTGCTCATGATAGGCTTGACGGCCACCACGGCGCAGATCGCCATGACGCGCGCCTACCGGCTCGGCAATACCCTGGTGACGGCCAACCTGCAATACACGGGCATCGTCTTTTCCAGCCTCTTCGGCGTGCTGATCTGGGATGATGCGCCGGGCTGGATAGGCTGGCTGGGCATGGCGATCATCCTGGCCAGCGGCATGCTGGCGACTTATCGCAACCAGCGCAAGAGCCAGGCCGTGGCCAAGAACGTACCCAAGGTGGACCCGATCGCCACCGAAGTCTGAATCCAGGAATCCATGAATCCCTGAATCCTGCCCGCTTGCAGGGCTTATGAACAAAAGGAGAGCCGCATGACCTACCAGACCCTCATCAGCGCCAGCGAATTGAAATCGCGTGCGCAGTATCTGAACGTTGTGGTCGTGGACTGCCGTCACGACCTGACCAACCCCGCCTACGGCCGTGAAGCCTATGCCGCCGGCCATCTTCCGCAGGCCCGCTTCGCCCATCTGGATGAACTGCTCTCCGGTCCCAAGACCGATGCCGCCGGCCGCTTCCATGGCCGCCATCCGCTGCCGGACCGCCAGCAGTTCGTGCAGGCGATGCGCGACCTGGGCATCAACAATGACACGCAAGTGGTCGCGTATGACGCTCATGGCGGCATGTATGCCGCGCGCCTGTGGTGGCTGCTGCGCTGGATCGGCCACAGCGACGTGGCCGTGCTCGATGGCGGCATGGCGGCCTGGCAGGCGCTGGGCGAAACGCTGACCAGCGAGACGCCGGCACCGGCTGCGCCGGGCAACATCCAGGATCTGTCCTCGCTGGTCAAGACCGTGGATGCGCAAGCCCTGCTCGACAATCTCAAGAGCCAAACCCTGCAAGTGGTCGACGCGCGCGCACCGGATCGCTTCCGTGGCGAGAACGAAACCATCGATGCAGTGGGCGGGCACATTCCGGGCGCGAAGAACCGCTTCTTCAAGGACAACCTGCAGGCTGATGGCCACTTCAAGAGTGCCACGCAATTGCGCGAGGAATGGCTGTCGGTGGTGGGTGATCCGCAGGCTGCGGTCATGCAATGCGGCTCCGGCGTGACCGCCTGCCACAACCTGCTGGCGCTGGAAGTGGCGGGCTTGCCGGGCGCGCATCTGTATCCGGGTTCCTGGAGCGAATGGAGCTCCGATCCGCAGCGTCCGGTGGCCACCGGCAACTGATCCTTGCAGGGAGGCGTGCGGCACCCTATGGCAGGTCGGGCGCAACGATACCTGTCATTCCCGTGATCCCCGCCTCCTGCAGGCGGGTCACGAAAGCTTCCACGAACTGCTGCACCATGGCCGGCGCATCGCGTCGGCGCAGCAGGGCCACCTCCGAATGGAAATCGGCATCCTTGAGCGCGGGAAAACTGACGCCCGCCGAGAGTGAAATACTGGCCATGCTCTGCGGTACGACAGCGATGCCGAAGCCCGCATTGACCAGGCTCAGCAAGGAATTCTTGCGCGAGGTGGCACGCGCCACACGCGGATAGAAACCGTGCGCAATACAGCGCTCGGCCACCAGATAACTCAGCCCGCCGCGATCGCGGTGCGGCACCGTCACGAAGAATTCATCCCGCAATTCCGCAATCTCCACTTCGCTGCGCGCGGCCAGTCGATGGGTGGCAGGTACGGCCGCCACCAGACGCTCACGGTAGAGCACGGTGCTCTCCAGATTCGGATGCGCGCGCAGGATGGGCAAACGCGCCAGGCCGATATCGGCACTGCCTTCGACGATCTCGCGGGCCTGGTATTCGGAGGGAGCCTGCGAGATTTCCAGCGAGATGCCGGGGAAATCCTTCAACGCAGCATTGAGGGTCGGACCCAGCGGTGCCGACAGCGGCACCGAGCTGGAGTGCAGCAGGCGCAAGGCCCCGTGCTCGCCCTTGCCGATGGTGCGTGCCTGCGCTACCGCGCGGTCCAGGTCGAGCAGGATGCGGCGGCTGCGTTCATAGAAATCCTGGCCCGCCTGGGTCAGCTCGAAGGCCTTGGCCTCGCGCTTGATGAGCAGCACATCGAGGTCTGCTTCCAGCTCCTTGATCTGGCGGCTCAACGCTGATTGCGCGATGAAGAGGCGCTCGGACGCGCGGGTATAGCCGCGTGCCTCGACGATCTCGACGAAGTAGCGCAACTGCCGGATGGAAATCATGCTGTTCTCCCCTGCCCGGTTTCGCCGGCGCATCCATCTCGTTTCGAGATGGCGGGCCGGCTGATTTGATATTGGCGTACCGCGCGCGGCACCCCTACAGTGAAGCCATCCGCAACCCCGCCTTCAGGCGATGAAAGGATGGATCGTGCTCCAGGATCTCTTGTTGTTCTTCGGCCTGCTGGGCCTGGTCTGCAGCGTGGGCATGCGCTGGATATTGCGCCGGCAACGCGACGCGTCCGCGCAGTCGGATGCCCTCAGTGAACGTGCGCCTGATGCGTCAGTGCCAGCACGATCAGCACGCCCGCTGCAATCAGGATCACCTGCGGGATCGTCTCGCGCAGCGTGGCGCGGCGCTGCATCTGCGGCATCAAATCGGAAACGGCGATGTAGATGAAGCCCGAAGAGGCGAACACCAGCACGAAGGGTATCCACTCCATGCCGCGTTCTAGCATGCAGTAGCCCAGCACGCCGCCGGCCACCGCCATCAGGCTGCAGATGAGGTTGTAGACATAGGCGCGGGTGCGCGAAAAACCGGCATTGAGCAGCACGATGAAGTCACCGATTTCCTGCGGGATCTCATGCGCGATGATGGCCAGTCCGGTGACCAGGCCCAGGTGCGGATCCGCCAGGAAAGCCGCCGCAATCAGGATGCCATCGGTGAAATTGTGCAGGCCGTCGCCGACCAGGATCATCCAGCCGGCCTTGCCGGCTTCCTTCTTGTCGTGACCGTGGTGATGGCCGTGGCCATCGTCTTCGTGGTGGTGCGAGTGGCGCAGGATGGCCGTCTTCTCCAGCAGGAAGAACACCAGCAGGCCACCCAGCAGCACCGCGAAGAGCGTATGCGGTTCGGCTTGCGATTCAAAGGCTTCCGGCAGCGCATGCAACAGCGAGGTCGACAGCATGATGCCCACCGACAGGCTGACCATGCGCTCGACCACCTTCGACAGCAGCGCGAAGGAGAACACCGCCGCAGCGGTAATGCTGACCACGCCGGCCAGGGTGGTGGCCAGCAGGATGGAGACGAGTGTGGAGTCGATGACGGACCTCGGGCGAAAGACGATGCAGGGGCAAATGGCAGGCGTGCCAGCCGCGCAGCCAAAGCCCGCTATTGTACGCCCGCCGCCCGGCCGCTGCCATCGACGCGGCGCGAGCCGGCCAGCAGCAGCGGATTGATGATGAGCACGATCTGCCCATCCCCCAGTACGGTGGCCCCGACCATGCCGGCCAAGGTCGCCACCTGCGGCCCGACCGGCTTGACCACCACTTCGCGGTTGCCGCTGACGTGGTCGGCCATGATGACCATCAGTTCATCGCCGTTCTTGATGAGCAAGGCAAAGGCCGAACCGGCATCACTGGTGCCCGGCAGCGGCACCGGCGGCGGCTCGTCCAGCAGGACGTGCAGCGGATGCAGCAGCAGCTCGCGGCCATGGACCTCCAGCGCGCGCCGCGCCAGAGCCTGGCGCGCCTGGTCGCTGCGCAACTGGATGACGCTGTCGATGAGGGTGGACGGAATGGCGTACTGCTGCTGCCCGTGATGCAGCAGGCAGACCTGCTGCACCGCCAGCGAGAGCGGCAGGTAGAGCGTGAATAGCACGCCCTGGCCGGGCCGCGAATGCACCGTCATGCGCCCGCCCAGTGCCGCCACTTCGGCGCGCACCACATCCATGCCGATGCCGCGTCCGGCCAGGGCAGAGACTTGCGATTGCGTACTGAAGCCGGGTTCGAAGATCAGCTCGGCCAGGCGCGTTTCGCTCCACTGTTCCACGCCCGGCAATCCGCGTTGCATCGCCTTGTGGCGAATCGCGGCGAGGTCCAGCCCGCGGCCGTCGTCGCTGACGCGGATGACGGCTTCATTGCCCTCGTGCCCCGCCTGGATGCGCAGGCAGCCATTGGGCGGCTTGGCGGCCACGCGGCGCACCGGCGCTTCTTCGATGCCATGCACGGCGGCATTGCGCAACAGGTGCTCCAGCGGGCCCATGAGGCGTTCCAGGATGGCGCGGTCGATTTGCAGCCGGCAGTCCGACAGGTCCAGTACCAGTGGCTTGCCGGTTTCAGCCGCGACCTGGCGCACCAGGTGCTGCATGCGCGGCTCCATGCTGTTGAACTTGACCATGCGCGCATGCATCAGCTCCTGCTGCAGCTCGCGCGTGGTGCGGCCTTGCTGGCGCAGGCCTTCGCGGGTTCTCACCACCCGTTGCAGCAGCCGCTTCTGGCGCGCCACGGCAGCACTCAGGGCGGCTTCCATGGCCTTGGCCAGTTCGGTCAGACCGGTCGCGGCCTCGTCCCGGGGCTGCAGGCTGCCCTGCTCCCAACTGCGCTGCCATCGCTGCAGCTGCTGTGCCATGGCGTCCAGATCTTCACCCAAGAGGCGTGCGTCGCCCTGCAGGGCCCCGATTTCGTTGTCCAGCTGGGCACGACTGATGGAAACTTCACCTACCTGATTCAGCAGCTTGTCCAGCACGGTGGTACGGATACGGACCAAGGGCGCAGTCAGCCGCCCCTCTGCCGCTGCGGTGCCGGGCAAGGTGGAAGGGGCGGCCTGTGTGCCGGCTGCGGACAACGTGACCATGCCCTGTTCCAGCGTACTGAAATGCTCCACGGCCTGGTCATACAAGGCCAGCAGCGCCGCCACGCTCCGGGGGGCCGGGCTGCCCTCGCCGAGACGCTGCAGGGCTCCTTCCATGTCGTGCAGGCAGCGGCTCAGGTGCAAGGCCCCCACCATGCGCGCACTGCCCTTGAGCGTATGCAGCGGGCGCGCCAGTTCGGCCAGCAGACTGGCATCGACCGCACCAGGATGTCCGCCCTCCGACAGCACCAGCAAGGTCTCGCCGATACCGGCGATGAGCTCTTGTGCTTCTTCCAGGAAGACCGGCAGCAGGAGTGGATCGATCAGCTCCGGTGCCTGCGGTTCGCTGGCCGGGGCAAGCGGGCCTTCCAGCTGGCTGGCCAGGGAATGGATGCCGGCTTCCAGCAGACTGCGGGTGCCTGCGTGTGAGCTGCCATCGCTGCCCTGCTGCTGCAAGGTCTCCAGCAGTGCCGAGGCGGAGGAGGCAAAGGCAGCGGCACCGCTGGCACCGGCATAGTCACGCAGCGCCGCCAGCGTACGCAGGGCCAGTGCCGGCAGGCCGGGACGCGCTTGCTGCTGGTCGAGGCGGGCACACCAGGCGGCGCTTTGCTGGCGCACGATGGCCAGCAGCGGACGCAGAGTCTCGCGCAGACGCTCATCGCCCGCGCCGGACCGGATGCCGGATCCGGCCTGAGTCTGGACTGTTGCGTTGTCGGTACCGAGGATCATGGCAGCAGCACCGGCTCAGGAAACTTTGACGCGGAAACGCGAGACCGAGCTTTCCAGCTGGCGCGCCGCATCCCACAGTTCTTCATAGAGCGAGGCGACCTGTTCGCGGCTCTGCTCGATGATGTCGTTCTCGCTCAGGATGCCCTGGATCTGCTGGGCCACCCCATTGGCCGAGACCGCCTGTTCGCGGGTCGATACCGCCATGCCCTGGATCAGGTCGGCCAGGCGCTTGGAGACGCTGCGGATATCGGCCAGGGCGCTGCCGGCCGCGTCCGACAGCACGGCACCATCGGTGACGCCATTGGTGGATTTTTCCATGGCCACCACCACGTCGCGGGTATCAGCCTGGATCATGCGCACCAGCGCGCCGATCTCGCGCGTGGCGGCGCTGGAGCGCTCGGCCAGGTGCTGCACCTCCTCGGCCACCACTGAGAAGCCGCGCCCGGCCTCGCCCGCCGACGCTGCCTGGATGGCGGCATTGAGGGCCAGCACATTGGTGCGTTCAGTGATATCCGAAATCAGGTCGGTGATCTCGCCGATCATCTGCGAGGACGCGCCCAAACGCTTGATGCGCTCGGAGGTCTCGCGGATCTGCTCGCCGATGCCATCCATGGCCTTGACCGCATCTTCCACGGCACGCGCGCCGCGCTCGGCCACCACCACGGCGTGGCGGGCCACATCAGCGGATTCATCGGCCGACACCGAGATGCCGGTGATCTGGTTGGACATTTCCAGCATGGCCTGGGCGATGCGCTGGATGCGCCGGGCCTGCGCACGGGCAGCGGCCCCCAGCTCGGTGGTGGTGCCGCGCACGTGTTCGGAACTCCAGGCCACCTTGGCGGCCATCTGCGTGACCTGTTCGACCAGCCCGCGCAGGGCTTCCACGGTGTAGTTCACGGAATCGGCAATGGCACCGGTGACGTCGTCCGAGACCGTGGTGTGCACCGTCAGGTCGCCATCGGCCACGCGCTGCAGCTCGGTCATCAGGCGCAGCACGGCAGCCTGGGTCAGGTGATTGGCGCGCATGGCCTTTTCTTCTTCCTGCTGGGCCAGCTGGCGCTGCAGTTCGGCTTCCTGGCGGCGGGCTTCGGCGGCGGCGGCATTGTTGCGGCTGCTCTGCAATTGCACCAGGGCGATGCCGATGGCACTGAGCAGGGCCATTGCCATGGCGCACAGCACGGCCCAGAAGGTCCAGGAGCGCGCTTTCAGGGCGACACGGTAGGCCTCCTGCAATTCGGTGAGGTGGCGTTTCAAGGTTTCGTTTTCCATGAACACCAGTTGCTCGGAGCGCTTGGCCGCGATGAAATTCTGCAGGTTGCCGAGGATGCCGGCGATCTGCGGCTGGTACTCGCCAAAGACCCGCGTGAGTTCCTGCAGCTTGCTGCGCAGGTCGGCATCGGTGGCGGCGCGCAGGCGCAGCATCTCATTGCCTTCCAGCAGGCTCTTCAACAGGTCGCCAAAAGCGGTGATGTCCTTGCCGAGCATGAAGGCAGTTTCCGCATTGACGCCGTCGGAGGTGAGGAACTCATTGGAGCTGCGGCCCAGGCGCAGGGTCAGCATCACCAGCTGGCTGGCGGCGGCCATCTCGCGCGTGGTGGGCCGGCCCTGTGACTGCAGCATGGCGATCTGCTCGCTCAGGTCCAGCATCACGGGCAGCAGTTGGTTGAGGCGCTTGAGCGTGGTACCGAAGCCGGTCAATTCCTTTTCCATGCCGAGGATGGTCTCGGCGGCCAGATCGGTACGACGCCACATGCGGGCCACGTTGTCCAGCGCCGGCTTGAGCGCCGGATCGGGCAGGCCGATGTTCTGCCCTTGATGCGGTCCGCCGCTGCTCAGCAGCAGCAGGCCACGATTGAATTCGAGCCGGCTTTGCGCCAGCTGCACGAAGGCCTGGGGATTGCCCTGGATGGCATTGGGCACGGCCTTGCCGATGCGCTGGGAATGCATCACGAGATCCGAGGCCAGGTTGGTCTGCAGGGTCGCCAGCAGGTACAGGCGCGCGCCCAGCCACATGAACAGGCACAGGGCCGCCAGCGACAGCGCCAGCACGCCCAGCAGCACCCTGGTCTGGGTACGCAGGGAATAACGGTGCAGCCAGGGCAGGCGCAGGCCAGTGCCGCCCTGCCCGGCCGACCGGCCTGGATCGTCTCCGGCCACGGCAGCGCTCCCGGTGCCGGACCCAGGGGCGGCCGGGCGCTTCTTTTTCGACAGATACGGCAAGGTCGGTTCCATGGCCGGCGTTCCTATTCCCTCTTTACAGATCTCGCAGATCTTCTGGATTTCTCAGGTTTTTCTGATTTTCAGGCCTGCTGCTGCAGTGGCTTGCAGAGGCCGCCTCGGCGTCGCTTGCGGCACAGCGGCTAGCGGCCGATCTGCAGAAAACGGCTGTCCTGGCTCAGCAGCGACAGGTCCAGTTCATCCCATTGCTGACCACCGCTGTCTTTATAACGTCCGGCAAGGCCCAGCAAGGGAATTTCCGCATCGTAATTTTTCGATATTTGCGTCATTTCTGTGATGTCTCGCAGGCCCAATACCCTTGACACCAGCAAGCCGCATTGCGGTGCCAGGCCGTGAGCCAGCAGCAGGACGTGGCTGCTGCGGCCGATTTCCTGGGGGACGGCACCGGCCAAGCCCATGAGATCGGCCAGGCCGATCAGGCTGCCGCGGATGTTGAGCAGGCCGCGAAACCAGTCGCGGGTGGCGGGTACGGGGGTGATGGCAAGGCCGGACAGCGGTACGATCTCGCCGGCCTGAGCCAGCGGGACCAGATAGCAGTGTTCGCCCATGGCCACCGCCAGGCGGCGCGAGCGCATGCTTTCGTTGTCGGAAGCGGCCATGCGCGCCAGCAGCGAAGCCTGGAACTGCTCCAGTCCCTCGCGCTCCGGCAGGCCGGGAAAGCTGCGGGCGGCGGGCGCGTTGATGACGAAATCCTTGGTGTGTGGCATACCAGCCCTCATGAAACGGTTAAGAAAGGCCATGCCGCCGCACGCTTGCGCGCACGCCGAAGCGGGCCAGCGGCGCGATGGCGGGGCTGGGCTCAATGGACAAGACCGTCGGGGGAGATGCCGTACAGGGGCCGGGCGGACGTCTGTGCGTCCTGTTATCCGGTCATGCGGGCAAAGCTGGTACTGGAAGAGATTTTACCCAGAAAAGTTCGCTGCTTTTCCGCCCGGCAAAGACATGGCACCAGCAGGCAGAAAAAAATGATGGGAAAACGCGACGAAAACCGTGACAAAGCGAGAGTTTGATGTAGATCAAATCCCGTAAGGCGGGAAAACAGGAGGGTGAGCGGCAACTTCCGGCTAAGGAAGCGCCGCCAGCGTACTGCCGGGCAGATGGCCGCGGGACGCAATGCCGAAGCCGTCGGCGGCGGTGCAGGCGATCAGGAGGCGATCAGATGGCGACCATCTCGAAATCTTCCTTGCGGGCGCCGCATTCCGGGCAAGTCCAGTTGATGGGCACGTCGTCCCAGCGGGTGCCCGGGGCGATGCCTTCTTCGGGCAGGCCTGCTTCTTCGTCGTAGATCCAACCACAGATCAGGCACATCCAGGTTTTGAATTCGGTTTGGCTGCTATTCGTCACGGCTGACTATCCCTAAAATCAATCAAGTAAAATGCTAAGTCAGCTATCTTAATCTACTCGACGTGCAAAACCAAACTCCTCCCCTCATCCTCAGCTTCGGCGCAGCTGATCCGGTCGGCGCCACGGGCGTCCAGGCCGATCTCGCCACTTTCGCCGCCATGGGCTGCCACGGTTTGTCGGTGGTGACGGCTTTGCTCATCGGCGACACCGCCCGCGTCGAAGACGTGCAGGTGGTCGACGTCGACTGGGTCGCCGACCAGGCCCGCGTGATCCTCGAAGACATGGCCGTGGCCGCCTTCAAGGTCGGTGCGCTGGGCAGCATCGAGAACATCTCGGTGATTGCCGAGATCGTCTCCGACTATCCCGACGTGCCGCTGATCCTGGATCCCTTCATCAGCGCTCTGGCCAACCAGGAAGACGAGGATGATCGCCTGATCGCCATTCGCGAACTGCTGATCCCGCAGGCCACGGTGCTGATCTGCTCGGCCGGTGAACTGACCCGCCTGGCCGAGACCTGGCGCGAACCCGTGCCGGGCGATGCGCTGGAGCTCGATGCCATGCGCATCATCGAGATGGGCTGCGAATACCTGCTGGTGACCAATACCCAGACCGACCTGCAGGAAGTGGCCAATTCGCTCTTCGACGAATCCGGCCTGGTGCGCCAGGATGCCTGGCCGCGCCTGCCGGGCTCCTTCGTCGGTGCCGGCAGCACGCTCTCGGCGGCCATGGCAGCGATGCTGGCCAATGACCTGGAAGTGCCGCTGGCGGCGTCCGAAGCGCAGGAGTTCACACTGGCCGCGCTGGCCAATGCGCAGCGCATCGGCATGGGCAAGCTGCTGCCCGACCGCTATTTCTGGGCGCGCGAATCAGAAGATCCCGCCGATCTGGACGCGCCGCCTTCCATCAACTGATTCACTGCATCCGGACGGTATCGTCCGCACACTCATGACCAAGACCAATGCATCCCTGTTCGCCCGCGCCCAGCAAAGTACGCCGGGCGGCGTCAATTCCCCGGTTCGCGCCTTCCGCTCGGTAGGCGGCACCCCGCGCTTCATCGAACGCGCCGAAGGCCCCTGGTTCTGGGATGCCGAAGGCAAGCGCTACATCGACTACATCGGCTCCTGGGGCCCGGCCATCGTCGGCCACGCCCATCCGGAAGTGGTCAAGGCGGTACAGCAGGCAGCTGCACGCGGCCTGTCCTTCGGTGCACCGACCGAGGCTGAAATCGAGATGGCCGAAGAGATCATCAAGCTGGTGCCCTCCATCGAGCAGATCCGCTTGGTCTCCTCCGGCACCGAAGCCACCATGAGCGCGCTGCGCCTGGCCCGTGGCGCCACCGGCCGCGACAAGATCATCAAGTTCGAAGGCTGCTACCACGGCCACGCCGACTCCCTGCTGGTGAAGGCAGGCAGCGGCTTGCTGACCTTCGGCAATCCGACCTCGGCCGGGGTCCCTGAAGACTTCGCCAAGCACACCCTGGTGCTGGACTACAACAACGCCGCCCAGCTGGAAGAGGCCTTCAAGAATGCCGGCAACGAGATCGCCTGCGTGATCGTGGAACCGGTGGCGGGCAACATGAACCTGGTGCGTGCTTCGGATGAATTCCTGCGCACCATGCGCCGCCTGTGTACCGAATACGGCGCCATCCTGATCTTCGATGAAGTGATGTCGGGCTTCCGCGTGGCCCGTGGCGGCGCCCAGGAATTGAACGGCATCGTTCCCGACCTGACGGCGCTGGGCAAGGTAATCGGCGGCGGCCTGCCGGTGGCCGCTTTCGGTGGCCGCGCCGAGGTGATGAAGCATCTGGCACCGCTGGGTGGCGTCTACCAGGCCGGTACCCTCTCGGGCAACCCCGTAACGGTGGCGGCCGGCATGGCGACCCTGAAGATCATCCAGCAGCCGGACTTCTACACCCATCTGACGGCCCAGACCCGCAAGCTGGCCGATGGCCTCGCCGCTGCCGCCAAGGCAGCCGGCGTGAACTTCGCAGCCGATGCCATCGGCGGCATGTTCGGCCTCTACTTCGATGTCAAGGTGCCCACCAGCTATGCCGAGGTGATGCAGGGCGACAAGGAACGCTTCAACCGCTTCTTCCACAAGATGCTGGATGCGGGCGTGTACTTCGCGCCGTCGGCCTTCGAGGCCGGCTTCGTGTCGGCCCAGCACAGCGATGCCATCATCGAGGAAACCATCACCGCTGCGGCCAAGGCCTTCACCGAACTGGGCTGAGGCTGGAGCGGGCAGTTCCGGTGGCGCCTGGCCGTTCCCGGAAATGCCCGCTGCACGGTGGCTCCAGGGCGATATGAAGGTTCTGGACATGAAAAAAGGACGCCGAGGCGTCCTTTTTCTTCATCTCCCCGCAAGGCTGCGCCAGGCGGGGAGTATGGCAGCGCTTACACCGAGAACGAAGAGCCGCAACCGCAAGTGGTCGTGGCGTTCGGGTTCTTGATGACGAATTGCGCGCCTTCCAGGTCGTCCTTGTAGTCGATTTCGGCGCCCACCAGGTACTGGTAGCTCATCGAGTCGATCAACAGCTGGACGCCGTTCTTGCTCATGGTGGTGTCGTCTTCGTTGACGATTTCATCAAAGGTGAAACCGTACTGGAAACCCGAGCAACCGCCGCCCTGCACGAAGACGCGCAATTTCAGGTCGGGATTGCCTTCTTCCTCGATCAGCTGGGCCACCTTGGCGGCTGCGCTGTCGCTGAAGTTGATCGGGGCGGGCATGTCGGTTTGTTGCAGTTCGGCTACGGCATTCATTTCGGGCTCCTGCTGGGCTTGAGGCGGATCAATACATTAGATCGATAAAGCCATTATAAGCGCTTGCGGATTTTCATGCTTCCGACGATGCAGCCAGCTTCAGCACCGGCGTCTCGACCTGCTGGTCATGGCTGAGCTTGCCGGAGACCAGTGCCCCGCCATGCATCTCCAGCGCCTTGTAGAAGACATTGCCGGTAATGCGAGCCTTGGGCTGCAGCTCCAGCAGTTCGGTGGAGTGGACATCGCCGACGATCTCGCCGTTGACGATCAGGTGTGCCGCGCGCACCTCGCCGACCACCTTGGCGTGCTCGGAGATGACCAGCACGCTGGGCTGGCCGGTTTCGGCGTTGATGTTGCCGGTAATGGCGCCGTCGATGCGCAGGCCGCCCTTGAAGCCGACATCGCCCGTGATGCTGGTGGACATGCCGATCAGGCTGTCGATCGTGCTTTTGGTCTTGCGTGTAAACATGGAATCACCTCACAGATCTACCGACTGCTGGGCACGCACCTGGCCGCGGTCGAGAACTCGGACTGCCACCGACTTCACGATGGCACCTTCGGGAATGGTCAGCAGGCCTTCGACCCGCTGGTAATACTTGAATGCGAGCCGATAGCGCGCCTGGTCAGCGGAATTGCCTTCCGGGAAGTTGATGGTAACACCTTTGCCGCCCTGCACCATATTGACACTAAGCTGCAGGTTTCCTGCAAACTGTTGCGTTCCCCCACCACCTTGCATGACCAGCACGCGATAGCGCAGCTGGTTGGGCGCGGCTTGTTCGGCCTTGAAGCGCTGGATGGTGATGCCGGGTGCGCCCAGGTTGGTCGGCAGCAGGCTGTCGAAGAAGGCCAGATCTTCCTTCTGGCGGTTGATTTCCGCCTCCATGTTCTTGACCTGGGTCGCCAGCGTGGCTTGCGCCGTCTGGGCAATCTTCAGTTCATTTTGCGACGCGTTGGAGGCAGATTGCAAGCGCTCATTTTCCGCGGTCAGCTTCTTGACCTGTTCGCTCAGCTGCTCGATCTGCTCGCCGGCATCGCCATGCAGGCCGGGCAGGTTGTTGCGGCCGAGCTGGTAAGTCCAGACCGCCGCCGCCGCGCCCACGGCCACCACCGCTGCCCACAGAAGGATCAGCAGCGGCAGCGGCAGATGGCGCTTGATGGTCATCTTCGGCGCAGAAATCGTCATGCGCCGACGCCACAAGCGGTACTTCACGGCAGGACCGGGACCTGCTGCAGGCCGCTGGTTTCTTCCAGACCGAACATCAGGTTCATGCACTGCACGGCCTGGCCGGAAGCACCCTTGACCAGGTTGTCCTGGACCACCAGCACCACCACCGTGTCGCCATTGTCCGGACGATGCACGGCCAGGCGCAGCATGTTGGAAGCGCGCGTGGTGCGGGTCTCTGGATGCGAACCGAAGGGCAGCACGTCGACAAAGGGCTCGTCCTTGTAGGCGTCTTCGAACAGGGCCTGCAGGGCAGCGTTGTCGATGTCCTTGCTCAGGCGGGCGTACAGGGTGGAATGCATGCCACGGATCATCGGCACCAGGTGCGGCGTGAACAGCAGGCCGACCTTGTCGCTGGTCAGGTGCGACAGGCGTTCGATGGTTTCGGGCGAGTGGCGATGGCCGGAGACGCCATAAGCCTTGAAGTTGTCCGAGGCTTCCGAGAACAGCAGGCTCAGTTCCGCCTTGCGACCGGCACCGGAGACGCCGGACTTGCAGTCGGCGATCAGGTGCGAGGCATCGATCACGCCGGCCTTCAGCAGAGGTGCGAAGCCCAGCTGCATGGTGGTCGGATAGCAGCCAGGATTGCCCACCACGCGCGCCTTGCGGATGGCCTCACGGTTCAGTTCGGGCAGGCCGTAGGCGGCTTCCTTGAGCAGGTCAGTGCAGCTGTGCGGCAGCTTGTACCACTTCTCGAAGGCGGCCACATCCTGCATGCGGAAGTCCGCGGCGAGGTCGATCACCTTCACGCCGGCGGCCACCAGTTCCGGGGCCTGGGCCATGGCCACGCCGTGCGGGGTGGCGAAGAAGACCACGTCGCAGTCGGTCAGGCGCGCCTTGTCGGGCGAGGAAAAGGCCACATCGACGCGGCCGCGCAGGGAGGGATACATCTCGGATACCAGCATGCCGTCTTCCTTGCGCGAGGTCACGGCCTCCACCCGGGCTTGCGGGTGAGTCGCAAAAATACGCAGCAATTCGACGCCGGTGTAACCGGTTCCGCCAACGATACCTACCTTGATCATGTCTGTTCCTTGCGAGAAAAGGCGAAGAGAAAACGCCGTGGCGTGCGAGCGCCGGACGCGCGTGCAGGGCACGCTGAAAAGCGGTCAATTTTAGCAGGAGAATATTTCCCGCTGATTTCCGCTCGGACAGTAATTTCCGCAAATAGCCGAAATTATCGTCACACTACGAGACGTTGCGCAAGCAAGCCACACCTGCAGCGACAACGCATAAAAGCAAAAAGCCGCCGGCACAGATGCCGACGGCTTTCCGTAATACAAGAAACGATTAACGCTTCGAGAATTGCTTTGCGCGACGTGCCTTGCGCAGACCAACCTTCTTACGTTCGACTTCACGCGCGTCACGGGTGACGAAGCCTGCGTTCGACAGAGCCGACTTCAGGCCGGCGTCGTAGTCGATCAGGGCGCGGGTGATGCCGTGGCGAACAGCGCCGGCCTGGCCGGATTCGCCGCCACCGTGGACGTTCACCTTGATGTCGAAACGTTCGACGTTGCCGGTCAGTTCCAGCGGCTGACGGATCACCATCAGGCCGGTTTCGCGGGAGAAGTACTCAGCGGCGGGCTTGCCATTGACGATGATGTTGCCCGAACCTGCCTTGATGAAAACACGCGCCACTGCACTCTTGCGACGGCCGGTTCCGTAATTGTAGTTACCGATCATGTCTGTTCCTTAGAGGGCGAGGGGTTTCGGTTGCTGCGCGGCGTGCGGATGGTTGCCATCTGCATAAACCTTCAGCTTCTTGATCATGGCGTAGCCCAGCGGACCCTTGGGCAGCATGCCCTTGACGGCCTTCTCCAGCGCACGGCCGGGGAAACGCTGTTGCATCTTCAGGAAGTTGGTTTCGTAGATGCCGCCCGGATAACCGCTGTGGCGGAAATAGGTCTTCTCAGTGGCCTTGGTGCCGGTCACGCGCAGCTTGCCTGCGTTGACGACGACGATGAAGTCACCGGTATCGACGTGCGGAGTGAATTCGGGTTTGTGCTTGCCGCGCAGTCGGAGTGCCACTTCGCTGGCAACACGTCCGAGGACCAAGTCCGTCGCGTCAATCACGAACCACTCGCGCTGAACCTCATGGGCTTTAGCGGAAAAGGTCTTCATGTTTGACTTTCTCTATCAGTATATAAACGCTCAAATGGCGGTTCCGCTCATGCGGGCCAGCCGGCGGATGCCTGCTGTCCTGGGTACTTCGCTTCGCGGACTCATCCTTTTATCTTCCCGAGCGCATGGGAAAGCCGGCAAGTATAGCCTTTTCAAGGACTTAGCGTCAAAAGGTTTCGGGGGATTGTGGCGTCAATCCGGCAATTTGCCGGGGTTTTATCGCTGGAAGACTGCATTTCATTGCCGGTGGCACAACTTTGCGTCGCACTTTGGCCAAGCTTGGCGAAAAAAGGACAAAAAAAACCCGGACACTGAGGTTCCGGGTTTAATCCACACCAATGAGGAGGGTGGAGGAGACATCGTTACGTGCTGCAAAAACTTCCGTTGAATTCAATATAGCAAAGCGGTTTGTGCAACGCAATAACGCGAGGCGAATAAATTTGTAACTGTCTGCAAGCGGCGTCACTGCTGGGTTACAAGTTGCCGAAAGCACAGTCGAAATGCGATAGATGAATACTAATTCGACAATTTTTCCGCAGCGCAAAAATCACGGAGCTTCACATGCCATCCCCTGCACCGGCTGCAGGTATGCGCGTCAAAAGCTACAATACGCAGCTTCATTGAACCGATTGGGACGAGACAGATGGAATGCACAGTACGTTGGACCGGCTTGTCCGGCATGACCTTCACGGCGGAAACCGGTTCGGGCCACCTGCTGACGATGGATGGCGCGCCCGATGGCGGCGGCCGCAACCTGGCCCCGCGTCCGATGGAAGTGGTGCTGGCCGGTACCGGTGGCTGCACCGCCTATGACGTGGTGGTGATCCTGCGCAAGAGCGGCCAGGACGTGCGCGGCTGCGACGTGACCCTCAAATCCGAGCGCGCCGAGACCGATCCCAAGGTGTTCACCAGGATTCATTTCCACTTCACCGTGCGTGGCCGCAACCTCAAGACCAACGTGGTCGAGCGCGCCATCAAGCTGTCCCACGACAAATATTGCTCGGCCTCGATCATGCTGGAGAAGACGGCCGAGATCACGCACTCCTTCGAGATCATCGACGACCTCACCGATACGTCCTCTGCAGCCGTCCAGCAGCAGTAAGATCCGGAAACAGGATGCAGCAAGAAAAAAGCGGCCGAGGCCGCTTTTTTCTTGTCCGGCGATCCGGCTGTCTTCCGGATTCAGATCCGGTAAGCCACCGTAGTCATGACCTTGGCCATGGCCTTCATCAACCCGCGCACCGGCGCCGGCACCTCGGCTGCACCCAGGTCACGGGCGGCTTGCCCGTGCTCGATCTCATCCAGGCGCATCTGGTCGACGATGGCGCGCGAGCGGTTGTCCTGGGCCGGCAGCTTGTCCAGGTGGCCCAGCAGGTGGTGCTCGACCTGGCGCTCGGTCTCGGAGACGAAGCCCAGGTTGCGCGCATCGCCCAGCCGTGCGGCGATGCTGCCCAGCACATAGGCGCCGCCATACCACAGCGGATTGAGCAAACTGGTATGCGACCCCAGTTCGCGCAGGCGTTCGGCGGTCCAGGCGAGGTGATCCTCTTCCTCGATGCCGGCGCGCCTGAAGGCCGCTTTGATATCTTCCGTCTGGGCGAAGCGGCCCTGGGCGTCGTAGAGCGCCTGGGCACAGACCTCGCCCACGTTGTTGACCCGCATCAGCCCGGCCGCGTGGCGCTTCTCGGCCTCGTTCATGACACCGTCCGGCAGGCCGCGTCCCGGGTTGGGACGGCTCTCGAACACCACGCCGCTGATCACGCGCAGCGCCTTGTCGAAATCGGTAATCAGTTCATCGACGACTTGCATACAGCTCGCCTTTCTCTCGTTGTGATGGACATCCCGGCCGCGCCGCCTGGGCGCGCGGACCGGGGACGAAGGAATACGGCTGATCCCTGAAACGGATCAGACCATCTTCCAGTGGATCTGTTCGCCCGCCGACAGCGGCACCACCGTGGCATCGCCCATGGGCAGCTCGGCGGGAATGGCCCAGGTCTCGCGCTGCAAGGTGACGGTGCCGGTATTGCGCGGCAGGTTGTAGAAGTCCGGACCGTTGAAGCTGGCGAAGGCTTCGAACTTGTCCAGTGCACCGGCGCTGTCGAAGGCCTGGGCATACAACTCCAGCGCATGCAGCGCGGTGTAGCAGCCGGCGCAGCCACAGGCGTGCTCCTTGGCCCCCTTGGCGTGCGGGGCCGAATCAGTACCGAGGAAGAACTTGTCATTGCCCGAAGTGGCTGCCGCCACCAGCGCCTTGCGATGGGTCTCGCGCTTGAGGACCGGCAGGCAGTAGTAGTGCGGACGGATGCCGCCCTTGAAGATCTCGTTGCGGTTGAACAGCAAATGGTGCGCCGTGATGGTAGCGGCCGTCGGGCCTTCGCCGGCCAGCACGTAGTCGGCCGCTTCCTTGGTGGTGATGTGCTCGAAGACCACCTTCAGTTCCGGCATGGCTTGGCGCAGCGGCTTCATGATGCGCTCGATGAAGACCGCTTCGCGGTCGAACAGGTCGATCTCGGGATCGGTCACTTCACCGTGGACCAGGAAGGGCATGCCCACTTCCTGCAGCACCTCCAGGGTCTTGTAGCACTTCGACAGGTCGGTCACGCCGGCGTCGGAGTTGGTGGTGGCACCGGCCGGATAGAGCTTCACGGCCTTGACGAAGCCGCTTTCCTTGGCACGGCGGATTTCCTCGGGCGGGGTGTTGTCGGTCAGGTAGAGCACCATCAGCGGCTCGAAGGACATGCCTGCGGGCAAGGCGGCCAGAATGCGATCGCGATACGCACCGGCCTGCGCGGTGGTGGTCACCGGCGGCTTCAGGTTGGGCATGACGATGGCGCGTGCGAACTGGCGTGCCGTATGCGGCAGCACGTCCTGCATGGTGGCGCCGTCGCGCAGGTGCAGGTGCCAGTCGTCCGGGCGGGTGATGGTCAGTACATTGCTCATTGCGGATCTTTCGGTCTTGGAGTGGTGTCGGTCTGAGGATTACGGATCAGGCAAGGCATCCCGGCGGATGCGGGCTGTGGAGAGCCAGCCGCGATGTCTTCAAGGGCGACATTCTACCGTAGCCGTCAAGCACCCCGGAGGGCAAGCCCTGACCCGCTTTTGACCTGGCACAAACGACAAGGGCCGCCCCGTTGCCGGGGCAGCCCTTGCCGCGATGCGAATGCGCGCGATCAGTGGGTGATGATCTTGGCCAGGAAGTCGCGTGCGCGTTCCGAACGCGGCGAGGCGAAGAACTCATCCTTGGCGCAATCTTCCACGACCAAGCCCTTGTCCATGAACACCACACGGTTGGCGACCTTGCGGGCAAAGCCCATTTCGTGGGTCACGACCATCATGGTCATGCCTTCCTGGGCCAGGCCGACCATGACGTCGAGCACTTCATTGATCATTTCCGGATCCAGCGCCGAGGTCGGTTCATCGAACAGCATGGCGATCGGGTCCATCGACAGCGCGCGGGCAATCGCCACACGCTGCTGCTGGCCGCCGGAGAGCTGGCCGGGGAACTTGTCCTTGTGCGCCAGCAGGCCCACGCGGTCCAGGTACTTCAGGCCCTTTTCAGTAGCCTCTTCCTTGGAGCGGCCCAGCACCTTGATCTGGCCGATGGTCAGGTTCTCGCGGATGGAGAGGTGCGGGAACAGTTCGAAGTTCTGGAACACCATGCCGATGCGCGCGCGCAGCTTGGACAGGTTGGTCTTGGGGTCGCCGACGGAGACGCCATCGACGGTGATGGTGCCTTTCTGGAACGGCTCCAGGCCGTTGACGGTCTTGATCAGCGTGGACTTGCCGGAACCGGACGGGCCGCACACCACCACCACGTCGCCCTTCTTGACGGAGGTCGAGCAGTCGGTCAGGACCTGGAAGCTGCCGTACCACTTGCTGACATTGTTGAGTTCGATCATTTGATTCTCCTGGATTTCTGAATTCTGGATTCACTGGCCGCCAGCCTGGCGCCACAAAGCGCGGGCGGCAGCCGTCAAAAACATTTAGCGGATGATGGCGATCTTCTTCTGGAAGCGCTTGACCAGTTGCGACAGGCCAAAGCTCAGCACGAAATACACCACGGCCACGAAGAGATACATTTCCACCAGGCGGCCATCACGCTGCGCGATCTTGGAAGCGCTGGTCACGAAGTCCGGAACCGAGCCCAGCACGTAGACCAGCGAGACGTCCTGGAACAGCACGATGGTCTGTGTCAGGAGGATCGGGGTCATGTTGCGGAAGGCCTGCGGCAGCACCACGTTGCCCATCATCTGCCAGTAGTTCATGCCGATCGCATAGCCGGCGAACACTTGCCCGCGCGGAATGGACTGGATGCCCGAACGCATGATCTCGCAATAATACGCGGCTTCAAACAGGATGAAGGTGATCAGGGCCGACTGGAACGCACCGACCTGGATGGGTTCGGAGGCACCAATGATCCAGGCACCGATGAAGGGCACCAGGAAGTAGAACCAGAAGATCACCAGCACCAGCGGAATGGAGCGGATCAGGTTGACGTAGGTGGTCGCGATGAACGACAGCGGCTTGTTGGACGACAGGCGCATCATGGCCAGCAGCGTGCCCAGGATGATCCCGCCCAGCATGGCCGAGAAGGTCAGGATGAGCGTGAACTTCAGGCCGGTCGTGAAGAGGTAGACCCACGAGCGCTGGATGACGTCGAAATCGAAATTGCTGAACATGGATCAATGCCCTCCTGCGCTGGTGCTGCCGCCGGTGATGTAGCCCGGAACGGCGGTGACCTTTTCCAGCAGGCGCGCCATCAACAGCGCGATCACGGAAATGATCAGATAGATGATCGTGGCACCGCTGAGCGCCTCGAAGGTCTGGAAAGTGAATTCGCGCATCGAGTAGGTTGCGGCAGTCAGTTCCACCAGGCCGATGGTCAGTGCCACCGAGCTGTTCTTGATGATGGCGGCGAACTCGTTGGTCAGTGCCGGGATGATGATGCGGAAGGCCATCGGCAGCAGCACGTAGCGATAGGTCTGCACCGGGGTCAGGCCCAGGGCGGCACCCGCCATGCGCTGGCCGCGCGGCAGCGCCTGAATGCCGGTGGTCACCTGCACGGCCACACGGGAAGAGGTGAAGAAACCCAGGGCCAGGGTCGCGGTCACGAAGGACGCATCCGGCAGGCTCTTGATCCAGTCACCGATGGCGCTGGGCAGCAGTTCCGGCATCACGAAATACCACAGGAACATCTGGACCAGCAGCGGAATGTTGCGGAACAGTTCCACGTAGCCGTTGGCAATGCGCACCACCCAAGGTTTGGTGGTGGTCCGCAGGGTACCGAAGATGGTGCCCAGGATCAGTGCCATGATCCAGGCGCAGGCGGCTGTGGCCAGGGTCCATTTCAGGCCCGCCAGCAGCGTGTCGATGTAGGGGATGCCATCGGGAGACATCTCCCAGAAGATTCCCCAATTCCAGTTGTAATGCATAAATGGCCTCGTCTGTGGTTCGAAGTCTGTGTTCTCGGGCGCGGTCACCAGGCAAATGCCGCGCCGCTTCTTGTTGGTTCAGCGCCTTGGCCACCCCGGCATTGCCGCAAGGCAAGCGGGACAGTTCCGGCTAAACAAAACGGGGGACAGGCCCCCGTTTCGTTCGATTGCACGAAGCAATGCGCTTTTACTTCTTCTTGCCCAGGTTCTTCTGCGCTTCCGGCACGGCAGCGTAGGCAGCCGGATCGTAGGAGTCGGTCGGCTTGGCCAGAACGGCTTGCAGCTGCGGGCTCATCGGCACGTTCAGGTTGACACCCTTGGGCGGGATCGGCGACTGGAACCACTTCGCGTAGATCTTCTTGATGTCGTCACCCTTGTAGACCACGGTCAGGGCTTCGTCGACGACCTTCTTGAAGTCGTTGTCGCCCTTCGGCAGGATCAGGCCGTACGGCTCGACCGACAGGGCTTCCGAGGAAACCTGGTAGTCAGCCGGGGCCTTGGAGTTGGCGGCCAGCGAGGACAGCAGGATGTCGTCCATCACGAAGGCCGCGGCACGGCCGGTTTCCACCATCAGGAAGGCTTCGGCGTGGTCCTTGGCAGCCAGGATGTTCATGCCCAGGTTGCGTTCGGCGTTCAGTGCGGTGATCTGCTTCAGGTTGGACGTACCGGAGGTCGAGACCACGGTCTTGCCCTTCAGGTCATCCAGCGTCTTCAGGTTGGCCGACTTCTTGGACAGGAACTTGTTGGCGGTCACGAACTCGGTCACCGAGAAGGCCACCTGGTTCCAGCGTTCCTGGTTGTTGGTCGCGGAGTCGCAGGAGATGTCGGTGGTACCGTTGGCGATCAGCGGGATGCGGGTGGCCGAGGTCACCGGCACCATCTTGATGTTCAGCGAGGTCAGGCCCAGCTTCTTCTGGATCGCGGTCGCGGCCTTCAGGCACAGGTCGATCGAGTAGCCCTGGTAGGACTGCTTGTCGTCCAGATAGGAGAAGGGAATCGACGAATCGCGCACGCCCAGCGTCAGGGTGCCCGAGTCCTTGATCTTCTTCAGACGGCCGGTGAATTCCTCAGCATGCACCGAGCTCATCAGTACGCTTGCCCCAACCAAAACCCCTGCTAGCTTCAATAACTTCATTGTGTGACCTCCTGGAAAAATTTTTTACGTAACGGTTCAAATGGCCTGGTAGCGAATCCGCTTGCGCGCTGCCCCTACCGGGCTGGCCGGCCGTATTGACGAGCCTGTTATTGTTCTCTGCCGTGTCGCCTATTCTGTGTGCTAACACAGTTCTTTGCCAGCTTTGTTTGCTCCACCACTGGCGACCTCTGGCGATGACCACCCCCTCGGTGAAGCGCAGACTGGCAAATTACCCGAGCGCAACTGTCGGCGGGCGCATTGTACGACATATGGCGCCCGGTCTGGCAATCCGCAGAAACCCTCATGGCGGCGGTACCACGATCCGACGCAATGAGGAGGGTTTCGCACCTCGCAGGAAGCCCTGAAGAGGACGTCGGCAGCACGGCAGCAACCCCATTCCTTTCAGCAATATCCATGCCAGAAACGCCATCCGCACGCAGCACGCGAGCGCATGGGCGTGCTGCGGCAGGCAGCATCATGACAGCGGTGATCGGGGAATGGACAGAAGCCGGAGGCACCAGCGCAGAGCCAGTGGGGACGCCGCTTGCGGGGCGATATGCAGAAACGTGCAGGGAAGAATGGAAGCCAGCGTCAGTGCGGCGAATGCGAGTGCGACAAACGTGAAGAGACAGGTCAAAACCACACCGTCCGATAACGTGCACGACATCGGCATGACAGGCCGCAGCAGCCCGTGCCGGATCATCCGCACATGCGGCAGCGCCCGGCATGTTGATGCCGGGTCCGTCACTGAAGATCTTGCGCCGCAAGGCTGGTTGGCCTGCGGTGCGCATGCGCACAGCAACCACGTCTCCTCCGAACCAGAGTGCTCTGGAATCATGCGGCCGACGGTCTGTGGCGCAGTGCGCCGCCGTCTTTGGCCGTGGTGGTCCGGTGCTCGCCGGACCGTTTTTTTTACAGCATCACTGCATCACGGATACAGGCCGCGCATTTCACGCGCCTGCAGCACACGGGTACACGCCACGATGAAGGCCGCGGTACGCAGCGACACGTTCTTCTCGTCGGCCAGCTGCCATACGGCGGCGAAGGCTTCGCGCATGATGCGGGTCAGGCGCAGGTTGATTTCATCTTCGGTCCAGAAGAAGCTGGAGAAGTCCTGCACCCATTCGAAGTAGCTCACCGTCACGCCACCGGCGTTGGCGATCACGTCCGGCACGATCAGCACGCCCTTGTCGCGCAGGATGTCATCGGCGGCCGGGGTGGTCGGGCCGTTGGCGCCTTCCAGGATGATCTTGGCCTTGATGTGATTGGCGTTGGCTTCGGTGATCTGCTGTTCCAGTGCGGCAGGCACCAGAATGTCGCAGTCGACCGACCAGAATTGGGCGCGATCGGTGATTTCATCCGCACCTTCGAAGCCCTTGACGCTGCCATTCTTGGCCACGTAAGCCTGCAGTGCCGGCACGTCCAGGCCACCGGCATTGAAGACGGTGGTCACGTGATCCTGCACCGCCACCACTTTGGAACCGGCTTCAGCGAACAGGCGCGCAGCGATGCCGCCGACGTTGCCGAAACCTTGCACCGCGACCTTGGCATCCTTGATGTCCATGCCGCGCTTGGCAGCGGCTTCGCAACCGACCACGAAGACGCCACGGCCGGTGGCTTCATGGCGGCCCAGGCTGCCGCCCAGGGAGATGGGCTTGCCGGTCACCACGCCCGAGGACGTGCTGCCCTGGTTCATGGAGTAGGTATCCATCATCCAGGCCATGATCTGCGAATCGGTGTTCACGTCCGGCGCCGGGATGTCCTTGTTGGGGCCGATGATGATGCCGATCTCGCTGGTGTAGCGGCGCGTCATGCGCTGCAGTTCGCCACGGGAGAGGGTCTTGGGATCGACACGGATACCACCCTTGGCACCGCCATAGGGCACGTTCACGGCGGCATTCTTGATGGTCATCCAGGCCGACAGGGCCATCACTTCGGACAGCGTCACATCCTGGTGGAAACGCACGCCGCCCTTGCCGGGACCGCGCGAGGTGTTGTGCTGCACGCGATAGCCCTCGAAGTGGGCAATGGTGCCGTCGTCGCGCTCGATGGGCACGTCGACCACCAGGATGCGCTTGGGACGCTTCAGGGTTTCCACCCAGCGGGCCAGCGAGCCCAGGTGGGGCGTGACGCGGTCGATCTGTTCGAGATAGACGCCCCACGGACCGATGCCGTGCGGGACGAGATAGGAAGGCACTTCGTGATTAGGTACGTTCGACATGATGCAATCGCTCCTTTGGATAGCCGTGCTGTTCAAAGACAAAAGGCCTGCAAATTCCGAAAGTCCGCCAGGCATGTTACTCCGTCGGCAGCGGCCTGCAAGCCGCACCACAAGGCGCGCAAGAAGGCGGCGACGGAGGCGCGCCCGCCAGCGCGGCGCGGGGTGCGCCTGCTGGAAATTCGTGCCTGTCCGATTCAGCGCCGCCATCGTAGCCAGCCGCTCAAAACAACGCTAATGCTTTGTGAGCATGCAATTATGCAGCGCTTGCATAACCTTTGAAATCCCTTGATGGATAAGGGATTGCGCCATTTTCACCTGTTAATTTTTGATCAGGAATCGCGTTTTTCAGCCGTGCGCGGACTTTTTCCGCCAGCCCCCTTGGGACGCTCCCCACGCTCGCCGCGCTCGGCCTTTTCCTGCCGCTGCGCATCCAGCTCCACCAGGTATTCCCACAGCCGCGCCACCAGGGCCTTGCCGGTACGCTGCGCAGTCGGACGCTCGCGATAGAGGCGGATTTCCATCTCCACTTCCCACTCCCCGGTGGGCCCGTCGGTGCGCGCCAGCTGGCGGTTGCGCACTTCGCGCAGCACCGAGGATTCCGGCAGGAAGGCCACCCCATGGCCCTCCAGCGCCATCATCTTGAGGCTTTCCGACATGTCGGTCTCGTAGTGCTTCATCAGGTGCAGCGGGCGCTTGGTATCGGCCATCATCAGCTCCACCATGCGGCCCAGGTAGGCATTGCTGGTGTAAGAGAGGAAAGGCACGGGAGCCTTGGCGCTGCCGGGGAAGACGTAATCGGGCTTGCCGTTGCGGTCGCAGCGCGAATACGGGCGCAAGGTTTCGGTACCCATGGTCAGCATGTCGTAGCGGCTGGCATCGAGCTGCACCGGCTGGCGCGGATGGTGATAGCACAGCAGCAAATCGCAGCCGCCTTCGACGATGGTCATCACGGCATCGTGGACATTGAGCGCGATCAGGCGCGTGTTGATGGAGCCGAAGCCAGACTCCAGGGCGCTGAGCCACTTGGGCATGTAGGTCAGCGACAGCGTATGGGGGACGGCGAAGTCGATGGTGGTCTGTGCCGTGGGCCGCTTGCCACGCAGCAGCGCGCGCGTGTTGTTGATCTGGCCCAGCATGGCCACGGCCTGTTCGTAGAAGACTTCACCGGCGGCCGTCAGACGCGTGGGATAGGAGGTGCGGTCGATCAGGTCGGTGCCCAGCCAGGCTTCCAGCGACTGGATGCGCCGCGAGAAGGCCGGTTGCGTCACATGCCGCAGCTCCGCCGAGCGACTGAAACTGCGCGTTTCCGCCAGGGAGACGAAATCCTCAAGCCATTTGCTTTCCATTGCCCGCCCACTTCCCGTTCTAGGTCGAATGCGCGAATTGTGCCGCTGTGCCCGCGCCGGCGCAAGCTGCGCGCGCGGGCGAGGGCATCAGCGACGCTCGGCCGGCATCAGCACCGTCGGTTCGGCACCGGGCTCGGCCACCGCTGCCACGTCCTCCGGCTGCGGCACCACGGAACCGCCCTCCTCTTCCGCGCCGGCCTGCTGGCGCAGCCACATCTGCGCATACAGGCCATCGGCCATCAGCAGCCCGGCGTGGGTGCCGCGTTCGACGATGCGGCCGTGGTCCATCACCAGGATCTGCTGCGCATTGACGATGGTGGACAGACGATGCGCAATGACCAGCGTGGTGCGCTCGCGCGCGATCTCTTCCAGCTGCTGCTGGATGGCCTGCTCGGCGCGTGAATCGAGGGCCGAGGTGGCTTCGTCGAAGATGAGGATGGCCGGATCCTTGAGCAGGGTGCGGGCGATCGCCACACGCTGCTTTTCTCCGCCCGACAATTTCAGTCCGCGCTCGCCGACCATGCTGGCGTAGCCATCGGGGAGCGATTCGATGAAGTCGTGGATGTAGGCCGCCTTGGCCGCCGCCACGATCTGCTCGCGCGTGGCCCCCGGCTTGCCGTAGGCGATGTTGTATTCGATGGTGTCGTTGAAGAGCACCGTGTCCTGCGGCACGATGCCGATGGCCTGGCGCAGCGAGGCTTGCGTGACGTTGCGCAGGTCCTGGCCATCGATGCGGATGGCGCCCTGGTCGACATCGTAGAAGCGATACAGCAGGCGCGAGAGGGTCGACTTGCCCGAGCCGCTGTGACCGACCACGGCCGTGGTGGTGCCGGCCTGCACCTTGAAATCAACATCGAAGAGAATCTGGCGATTCCGCTCGTAGCTGAAGTCGACATGCTCGAAATGCAGCTCCGCGCCCTGCGTCTTCAAGGGCTGGGCACCGGGCCGGTCGGCCACTTCGCGGTTTTCTTCCAGCAGCGAGAACAGCCGTTCCATGTCAGCCAGGCTCTGCTTGATCTCGCGATAGAGCACGCCCAAAAAGTTGAGCGGAATGTAGAGCTGGATCATGAAGGCATTGACCAGCACCATGTCGCCCAGCGTCATGCTGCCATCGATGACGCCAGCGATGGCGCGCCACAGGATGAGCGTGACGGCGATGGCGATGATGGCCGACTGCCCGGTGTTGAGCAGCGACAGCGAACTCTGCGATTTGACGGCCGCGCGTTCATAGCGCTGCAGGCCTTCGTCATAGCGGCGCGCTTCGAATTCCTCGTTGCCGAAATACTTCACCGTCTCGTAGTTGAGCAGCGAATCGATGGCGCGCGTATTGGCATGCGAATCCAGCTCGTTCATGGTGCGGCGGAAATGCGTGCGCCACTCGGTCACGGTGATGGTGAAGAGGATGTAGAGCACCAGCGCACCGGCCGTGATGAGCGAGAACCAGATGTCGTAATGCGTGCTCAGGTAGGCCAGCACCAGCACGATCTCGATGATGGTCGGCAGGATCGAGAAGAGCGTATAGGACACCAGCGTGGAGACCCCGCGCGTGCCGCGTTCGATATCGCGCGTCATGCCGCCGGTCTGGCGGTTCAGGTGGAAGCGCAGCGACAGCGCATGCAGGTGGCGGAAGACCTGCAGCGCGATGGTGCGCACGGCGCGCTGCGTGACGCGGGCAAACATGAGTTCGCGCAATTCGGTGAAGAGCGCCGTGGCCAGCCGCAGCGCGCCGTAGGCCACCAGCAGGCCGAGAGGCAGCACCAGCAGGGCTTGCGGATGGGTCGGCGTGATGGTCATGGCATCGACCAGTCTCTTCAACACCAGCGGCACGCCTACGTTGGCCAGCTTGGCCCCGACCAGGAAGGCCAGCGCCAGCATCACGCGCCACTTGTAGGTCCACAGGTAGGGCAGCAGCGTGCGGACGACTTCCCAGTCGCCACGCTGGCGTTTGATGGGGGCTTGCGATGAGGAGGCGGAATTGGGGTAGCGGCGCATGGGCGGGTCGGGTTGAAAGGGGTCGGGCACGGCAACACAGCAGGAGGGCAACATCCGATACACTAGGCCGTTGCCGCGCCTGCGGGCGCACAGCCGCAAAACCGAATTATAAGAGCCATCCCGGCGCGCCGCCGGACATCACCTGCAAAGGAGCCTTCCATGTCATCCACCGTTTCCCAACTTCCGCCGGGCAAGGCACCGCAGCTGCGCGTCATGCCCATGCCGTCGGATGCCAATGTCTATGGCGACGTCTTCGGTGGCTGGATCATGGCCCAGGTCGACATCGCCGGCTCGCTGCCGGCCACGCGCCGCGCCAACGGGCGGGTGGCGACCATTGCGGTCAATTCCTTCCTGTTCAAGAATCCGGTGTTCGTGGGGGACCTGCTGTCCTTCTATGCCGATATCGTCAAGGTCGGCAATACCTCCATCACCGTCAACGTTGAAGTGTATGCGGAGCGCAATCGCCTGCAGACCGAAATCGTCAAGGTGACCGAAGCCACCCTCACCTACGTGGCCACCGATGAAAACCGCAAGCCGCGTCCGCTGCCGCCACTGGATCCGGTGCGCGAAGCGGGGGCCAGCCCGGCGATCTGAGCGCCGCCCTTCCCCTCCTGCGGGCTTGAAAATTTTTCAGCCCGCAGCGTGCGGCGCAGACGTATCGTTATGCCTCCCTCACTGTCTTCCTCTTCCTCTTCTTCATACTGCCCATGACCTCCTCCAGCCGCCCTGTCGTCCTCATCGTCGCCCGTCTGCCGCAACACCTGCTGGACTTGCTGCAGCAGAACTTCACCTGCCACAACCTCATCCTCGATCCACTCACCGATGAAGCGCTCGCTGCCATCGCGCCGCAGGTGCGCGGCATTGCCGCCAATGGCGAAGCCAAGGTCGGCCGCGAGTTCATGGCGCGCTTTCCGGCGCTGGAGATTGTCTCGGTGTTCGGGGTCGGCTATGACGGGGTGGATGTGCCGGCTGCCCGCGAGCGCGGCATCCATGTGACCCACACGCCCGACGTGCTCACCGAGGATGTGGCCGACATGGCCATTGCCCTGATGCTGGCCGTGGCGCGCAACGTGGTGCGGGCCGACCGCTTTGCTCGTAGCGGCGAATGGAAGAAGGGCCCCTTCCCCTTCACCACCAAGGTCAGCGGCGCGCGCCTGGGCATCGTCGGCCTGGGCCGCATCGGGCAAGCCATTGCGCAGCGGGCGGCGGCGTTCGACATGCAGATTGCGTATCACAACCGTTCGCGCAAGGATGTGCCTTACACCTATGTGGAAGACATCGTCTCGCTGGCGCGCGAGGTCGATTTCCTGGTGATGATCACGCCGGGTGGCGCGGGGACGCGGGCGCTGGTCAATGCCGAGGTGCTGGAGGCACTGGGACCCAAGGGCTTCCTCATCAATGTGGCGCGTGGTTCGGTGGTGGATGAAAAGGCGCTCATCGCGGCGCTGCAGGCCGGCAAGATCGCCGGTGCGGGGCTGGACGTGTTCGAGAATGAGCCGAACATTCCGGCTGAACTCGCCGCGCTGGAGAACGTGGTGCTGACGCCGCACATGGCCAGCGGCACGCTGGTCACCAGGACGGCCATGGCGGAACTGGCGTTCACCAATTTGCAGGCGCATTTTTCTGGCAAGCCGGTTGTGACGCCGGTACCTGATTGAAGCTGCATACAGGGGGAAAGCCGCTGCCGGAGGGGCTAGGGCAGCGGCTTTTTGCTGATGGGTTCAGGGGAGCGGTTCAGTCCAAGGAGTTTCATCCTGCGGGCTCCAAACTGAAAAGGCCTGGGTCCGGTTCAATACCGGATCCAGGCCTTCATCTGGCAAATCGAATGACAAACGCGAAGAGATGAGATTAAGGCAGCGCTCGCCTCACGCCGCCTGTTTCTGCGGCGCCTTCGCAGGATCATCCCGCAACTCGCGGCGCAGGATCTTGCCCACATTGGTCTTGGGCAGCTCATCGCGGAACTCGATGTACTTGGGCTTCTTGTAGCCGGTGAACTGCTCCTTGCAGTAAGCCATCAGCTGCTCACTGGTCAGCGACTTGTCCTTGCGAACCACGAAGAGCTTGACCGCTTCGCCGGTGTGTTCATCGGGCACGCCCACACAGGCACACTCCAGCACCGCAGGATGCTGCGCCACCACGCCTTCGATTTCATTCGGATAAACGTTGAAGCCAGAGACCAGGATCATGTCCTTCTTGCGGTCCACGATCTTGGTGTAGCCCTGCGCATCCATCACACCGATGTCACCAGTCTTGAAGAAACCATCCGGCGTCATGACCTTGGCCGTCTCATCCGGCCGCTGCCAGTAGCCCGGCATCACCTGCGGACCGCGAATCGCAATCTCGCCCGGCTGGCCCAGCGGTACTGGCTGGCCGTCATCATCGAGGATGGCGATTTCGGTGGATGGCAGCGGCAGGCCGATGGTGCCGGTGTATTCATCGATGGTGCAGGGGTTCGCGCTGGCAATCGGCGAAGTTTCGGACAAACCGTAACCTTCGATGATGGGACAGCCGGTCAGCTTCTTCCACTTGTCGGCCACGCTCTTCTGCACCGCCATGCCGCCGCCCACACAGCAGCGATAGCCGGAGAAATCCAGCTTGGCAAAATCGGCATTGTTGAGCAGCGCGTTGTAGAGCGTGTTGACCGCGGGGAAGGTGTTGACCTTGTACTTGGCCAGCTCCTTGACGAAACCGGGAATGTCGCGCGGGTTCGGGATCAGCAGGTTCAGCGCGCCTTCACGCGTGCCCAGCAGGTTGCAGACGGTGAGCGCAAAGATGTGATACAGCGGCAGCGCGCAGACGAACACCAGTTGGTCGATGGGCTTGCCTGACTTCAGCGCCGGGGTCAGCCATTCTTCGGCCTGCAGCACGTTGGCGATCAGGTTGCGATGGGTCAGCACCGCCCCCTTGGCCACACCCGTGGTACCGCCGGTGTATTGCAGGAAGGCGACGTCATCGGGCGTCAGCGATACCTTCTGCAACGTCTTGCCCTCGCCCTGCGACAGCGCGCGGCTGAAGGAGATCGCATTGGGCAGCGACCAGGACGGCACCATCTTCTTGACGTGCCGCACCACCAGGTTGACGATGGCGCCCTTGAGGGTGCCAAGCAGCTCGCCCATGCTGGCCACCACGATGTGCTTGACCTGGGTATGCGCCACCACCTTCTGCAGCGTGCAGGCAAAGTTCTCCAGCACGAAGATGGCTTCGGCGCCGGAATCCTTCAACTGGTGTTCCAGCTCGCGGGCCGTGTAGAGCGGATTGACGTTGACCACCGTGTAGCCCGCACGCAGGATGGCGGCGATGGCGATCGGGTATTGCAGCACGTTGGGCATCATGATCGCCACGCGGGCGCCCTTCTGCAGGCCCAGGCCTTGCAGCCAGGCCCCCATGGCGCGCGACATGGCATCGAGCTCGCCATAACGGAGATACTTGCCCATGCAGACATAAGCGTTGCGATCGGCATGCTTGGCGAAAGCCTCTTCGATCATCTGCACCAGCGAACCGTAACGGTTGGGGTCGATGTCAGCGGGAACGCCTGCGGGATACGATGCAAGCCAGAATCTTTCCATAGTGTGTCCTCTGTCTCCGGTCATAACGTGCGCTGGGGCTGGGCGGTGATACAAGGCCACCGCGTTGGCGCGCACAGCAAAAAAAAGCACGAGTGTTTTTTTATTTATCGCAGATGCTATCCAGCATTCGACTGCGGGGCAAGCTTTTTGCGCCCCAAATTTGAGATTTTTTGCAAAAAGGTTGGCAACGGCTGCGATATCGCGGTCAGTCTGCGCGTATTGCACGGCCCGGCAAACCGGTATTGCATGCAAATTCATCCGGCATGATACGCCGGGTCCTTGCTCTTGGGCCGTTCCGTGGTGCAGGTGGGAAACATTTCCGCCTCCGCCTTGCCCGTGGTCAAGGGCGCGTCTCCCAGCGCAGCATGGCGTGCGGCCTTGTCCATGCGTGCCAGTGCGCGCACCTTGTCATAAAAATCGGGGAAGCCGCTGCTGCGGGCAAACAACTGACGGAAGGCAGGGACCAGGTCGTGATACGCCCCCACCAGTGCGAGATGCGCATTGGACAGCGGCATCGCGAACCAGCGGTCATACCCGGCATAGCCATTCCAGCGGGTGACCTTGATCTGCGCATATTCAGCGCGCAGGGCATCGAAGATGGCCGCCTTGCGCTGGCGCTTGTCGGCATCGCTGGCATCGCTGTCGTAGTTCTCCTTCAATTGGGCACGGTACTTGTCCAGCAAGGCCAGGAACTCGCGCTTGCGGGCGGCAAAACGCTGGTAGGCCTGGACCATCGCCGGATCGTGGCGCGCCGCCAGCCAGCGTTCCACACCCAGCTCTTCCACCGCCACCGCAAACCCTTCATTGAAGGACGTATCACCGGGCGCATACACGGTCTGGTGCGCCAGCTCATGGAAGATCAGCCGTGCCAGTTCGCCATCGGGATACTGGATGAAGGTGGAGATCACCGGATCATTGAACCAGCCCAGCGTGGAATACGCCGGTACACCGGCGACCTGCACGTCATAACCTTCGGCCTTGAGCGTGTCGGCATAGGCCTGCGCATCACTGAGGTGATAGTAGCCGCGATAGTCCACGCAGCCGGCAATGGGGAAACACCACTGCCGGGGCTTCAACGACAGCTCAGGCGCGGCCACCACATTCCACAGCACGAAAGGCCGGTCCAGTTGCGCGTAACTGCGATAGCTGCCGTTGTCGGGCAGGTCGAGTTCGGTGACGGCATAGCGGCGGATCTCGCGCACCGTCTGCAGCTTGGCCTTGAGCGCGGGCGAGGTGGCCGGGTCATCGAGCCACTCCTCCAGCGGTTTTGCCTGCGCCAGCAGCGAGAACTGGCCGTGCGCGGCCTGGGCGTAATACGAGACCGTAGAACAAGCCGACAGCCCGCACAGCGACGCCAGCACCGCCAAGGTCAGCCCCCAGCGCACAGAACGACGCAAGCCACGCCGCAGCATAAAAAAACTCAGGCGGCCACGACCGGCTGCTGCAGTTTTTCCACCTGCACCAGCACGTCATAGAAGGTGGGCGCATTGCCCATGTCGGTCAGGCGCTGGCTGGTGACTTCGTTGGCGTTCTTGCCATCGGCGGCAAATTTCTTCCACCAGATCGACAGGCCCACCACCAGCCCCACGCGCGCCTTGTCGGTCACGCGCACGCGTGCCTGCATGCTGCCGCGATCATTGAAGATGCGCACCGTATCTCCCTGCGCAATGCCGCGTGCAGCGGCGTCCTGCGGATGCATGTCGAGGTGCGGTTCGCCCTCCGTATCACGCAGGCTCTGTACATTGACGAAGGAAGAATTGAGGAAATTGCGTGCCGGCGGCGAGATCATCGCCAGCGGGTATTTCGCGCCCAGCTGCGGATTGCTGGCCACAGATTCATAGGGCGCGATATAGGCCGGCAAGGGATCGAGACCCGCGGCCTTCATCTGTTCGGAATAGAACTCGCACTTGCCCGAGGGCGTGGCAAACCCGCCATCGGCGAAGGGGGCCACCGGCACCGACAGGCGCTGCCATCCCTTCTCCTTCAACTGTTCCCAGTTGTAGCCAGCGCTGCGCGGATCATCGCGCTTGAAGGCCACGGCGGCCAATTGATCGTCGCTGTCCTTGAAGCAGTCTTCTTCAAAGCCCATCGCGGCCGCCAGCAGGCGGAAGATCTCGGTATTGGGCTTGGCCTCGCCCAGCGGCGCAATGGCGGCATTGTTGGCCATCATGTAGACGTGGCCATACGACGCATGTACGTCGATGTGCTCCAGCTGGGTCGTCGCAGGCAGCAGGATATCGGCGTAGTCGGCGGTATCGGTCTGGAAATGTTCCAGCACCACCGTGAACAAATCCTCGCGCGCAAAGCCCTGCGCTACCTTGCCCGACTCCGGGGCCACCGCCACCGGGTTGGAGTTGTAGACGATCACTGCTTCCACCTGGGGACCAAAGTCGGGCGAGGCCGGCTTCAACAGGTCATCGCCGATGGTGCTCATGTTGATGATGCGGCTGGGCTTGCCGTGACGCGCGGCCAGGTCGGGACGGCTCAAGGCGGCCGTGTCCTTGGGGAAGCTGTCCGATACCGACAGCTGGATGCCCCCGGAAGCATGACGCCAAGCGCCGACCAACGCTGGCAGGCAAGCCACGTTGCGCGCGGCCATGCCGCCGCCGCGCACGCGCTGCAGGCCGTAGTTGGCGCGGATGAAGGCACCCTCACCAGCCAGCGCCACTCGGGCATATTCGCGCGCCAGGTTCTGCACTTCCTCCGCACTGATGCCGCACACTTCAGCGGTACGGGCCGGCGTCCATTCGGCCGCGCGCTCCTTGAGTTGCTCGAAGCCGAGCGTGTAGCGTGCGATGTAATCGTGGTCCAGCAAGTCTTCTGCGATCAGCACGTGCATCAGGCCCAGCGCCAGGGCCGCATCGGTCCCGGGCAAGAGCGCGATGTGCTGGTGGCATTTCTCGGCGGTCAGCGAGCGATACGGATCGATGGCGATCAGGCGTGCTCCGTTGCGCTTGGCCGCTTGCACGCGAGTCCAGAAATGCAGGTTGGAAGCAATCGGATTGCCGCCCCAGATGATGATGAGCTTGGCGTGATCGACCTGCTCCAGGTCGGTACCGATGCGCGCACCGATGGTGTAGCGATAGCCTGCGCCACCGGCGGAGGCACAGATGGTGCGGTCCAGCTGCGATGCGCCCAGGCGATTGAAGAAACGGCCGGCCATCGATTCGCCCTGCACCTGGCCCATGGTCCCGGCGTAGCTGTAGGGCAGGATGGCTTGGGGGTCGCGCAGGGCAATCCGGCCCAGGCGCTCTGCGATGGTAGCGATGGCCTCGTCCCAGCTGATGCGCTCGAACTTGCCCTCGCCCTTCTTGCCCACGCGGCGCATGGGGTGCAGCAGGCGGTCCTGGTGATAGGTGCGCTCGGCATAGCGCGAGACCTTGGTGCAGAGCACGCCGGCCGTGGGCGAGTGCTCCGGATCGCCGCGCACTTCCGTGGCGACGCCGTCCTTGACGGTCACCAGCAGGGCGCAGGTATCAGGGCAATCATGGGGACAGGCGGCACGGACGATGGTGGTGGTCATGGCAGAGAAGAAAGCGGGGAAAGAAAACAGGGAAGCCCTCGGCGCACGCGAGGCAGGCAGCTACTTTATCTTAAAATGGCGCGTCACGACTCTTCCGTAGTGCCGCCATGTCTCCTTCACCGTACTTCTGGCGTCCTCCCGCCTTGCCCTTCTTCGAAGGCCGTCGCGCCACCGGCAGCCTGTCCTGCTATGCGCCGCATACGCATGACAGTTTTTCCATCGGCGTCGTCGATGGCGGCCACAGCGTCTTTACGCTGGCCGATCGCAGCGAGCCCATTTTCCCTGGCGACGTGATCCTCGTGCGGGCCGGAGATGTGCACAGCTGCAATCCGGCGGACCTGCAGCGCTGGAGCTATCGCATGTTCCATCTGGACAGCAACTGGCTGGCCACCCTGCTGGCACAAACCCCGGCCACATGCGGGTTGCTCGCAGGCATGCCGTCGCAGGTGGTGCGCTCGCCCGAGGCACTGCAATGGCTGGACCGCATGACCCACGCACTGGAGACCGGCCATCTGGATCTGGAGAGCGAGGTAATACGTTGCCTGCAGCACGTGATGCGCGCGTGCGCCGATGCCTGCCCGCCCGCGCAGGCCAGCAATGCGCCCGAAGAAGACGGCCTGCAGCGTGCCCATGATTTCCTGCTGGCACATTGCCGCGACCGCGTCTCGCTGGCGACCCTGGCGGAACTCGCCGGCACCAGCCGCTACCAGTTGATCCGCCAGTTCCGCCGCCGCTTCGGCCTGACTCCGCATGCCCTGCAGCTGGACATGAAGATCCGCCAGGCGCGCACCCTGCTGCAGCAGGGCGCCAGCACCGTCCATGCCGCGCTCGATACCGGCTTCGCCGACCAGAGCCACTTCCATCGCGCCTTCAAATCGCGGGTGGCGGCCACACCGCTGCAATATCGGCGGGCCTAGCTGCGGCTGGCCACCAGTGCGGCTGCAGCGAACATCAACAGCAGGCCCGCACCCCGCTCGATGAGCGGCAGCACGCGCGTGAGCGCCCGCATCACACGCTGCTGCGCGATGAAATACACCAGCCCCGCATCCCAAGCCAGCACGGCCCCAAACATCCAGACGCCATAGAAGAGCTTGGTCGACGCGCCGGTCTGCGCCGACACGATGACGGTAAACAGGCCAAAGTAAAACACGCCATTCTTGGGATTGAGTGCGGCCGAAAGAAAACCTGTTCCCAGTGCGGCCCATGGCGCGACCCTGGCAGGCGAAACGGCCGCAGCGGGCAACACCGCCGGGTGCCGTCCGGCGCGCCAGAAGACCCATCCCAGCCAGGCCAGGTAGAGCGCCGCCAGCCACTGCATGGCCGCCAGCAGCAGTGGTGCGCGCTGCAGGAGGCTGAAGCCGCCGATGGCCAGCGCGATGTAAAGCCCGTTGGCCAGCGCAATCCCCAAGGCTGCAGCCAGCCCATAAGCGCGCCCATGGCGCAGGCTGCCCCGCAGCAGCAACAGGAAATCCGGACCGGGACTGGCCAGTGCCAGCAAGTGCGCACCCGCCAGCAGGAAGAATTCGGAAGAAAGCATCATGTGTGTCGACGCCTGCCCGGCGCCCCTGTTAAAAATGCGCATGCTAGGCAGGCTCGCGGCCGCTGTATTGAACGAAATTGCACAGGCGCTCCAGCGCCGCCAAGGCGCGGTAAGATAGGCACACTTGTTACCAACGCCAGCGCACCCCACTCCCATGAAACTCATCGACCCCATCGTGCAGTTCCACGCCGAACTGCAGAAAATCCGCCGCGACATCCACGCCCATCCCGAGCTGTGTTACGAAGAAGTGCGCACCGCCGACGTGGTGGCGCAAAAGCTGACCGAGTGGGGGATTCCGGTCGTGCGCGGCCTGGGGGTGACGGGTGTGGTCGGCATCATCAAGAAGGGCGACAGCCCGCGTGCCATCGGCCTGCGCGCCGACATGGATGCGCTGCCCATGTCCGAAATCAATACCTTCGACCATGCCTCGCGTCATCCCGGCAAGATGCACGCCTGCGGCCATGACGGCCACACCGCCATGCTGCTGGGCGCGGCCCGTTACCTGGCGCAGCATGGCGACTTCGATGGCACCGTGTATGTCATCTTCCAGCCCGCAGAAGAAGGCGGCCGTGGCGCCGAGCGCATGATCCAGGATGGCCTGTTCGACAAGTACCCGATGGATGCCGTCTTCGGCATGCACAACTGGCCCGGCATCCCGGCCGGTCACTTCGGCGTGACGCCGGGTCCGCAGATGGCCTCCAGCAACGAGTTCCACGTCACCGTCAAGGGCAAGGGTTCGCACGCGGCGCAGCCGCACAAGGCCATCGACCCGGTCATGACGGCGGTCCACATTGCCCAGGCCTGGCAGAGCATCGTGGCGCGCAACGTCAATCCGAATGATCCGGCGGTGGTGTCGATCACCCAGATCCACACCGGCAGCGCCACCAACGTCATCCCCGACGAAGCCATGATGGTCGGCACCGTGCGCACCTTCAGCCTGCCGGTGCTGGACCTCATCGAGCGCCGCATGCAGGAGATCGCCGAGCACACCGCCGCCGCCTTCGATGCCACGGTCGAGTTCCGCTTCAACCGCAACTATCCGCCGCTCATCAACCATCCCGAGGAAACTGCCTTCGCCGTCGAAGTGCTGACCGAACAGTTCGGTGCCGACCATGTGGATGCCAAGACCGAACCGACCATGGGCGCGGAAGACTTCGCCTTCATGCTGCAGCACAAGCCGGGCTGCTACGTGTTCCTCGGCAATGGCGATGGCGGCCACCGCGACCAGGGCCATGGCCTGGGTCCGTGCAACCTGCACAACCCCAGCTACGATTTCAACGACGACCTGCTGCCCATCGGTGCCACTTACTGGGTGCGGCTGGCCGAGAAATTCCTGCAGACGAAGTAAGCGCCGCAGCGGCGTGCAGGGCATTGGCGCACGGGCGCATTTCAGGCATGATCGCCAAAGCCCGCCGCCCGGCGCACTCTGCAACGCGCTGCGAAGGCGCGGCAAGAACGTATAACGACAACAGGGAGAAACCTTGCACACGCTCGCCACCATCCTGGTCCTGCTGGTCGCCCTTGAACATGTCTGGATCCTGATCCTGGAAATGTTCCTGTGGACCAAGCCGCTGGGTCTGAAGACCTTCCGCCAGTCGCGCGAAGCCGCCGAAGCCACCCGCGTGCTGGCCGCCAACCAAGGTCTCTACAACGGTTTCCTCGCCGCCGGCCTGTTCTGGAGCCTGGCCACGGGCGACCATGCGGTGCAAATCTTCTTCGTGAGCTGCGTGCTGGTGGCCGGTATTTACGGTGGACTCACCGCCAAGCGCTCCATCCTCTACATCCAGGGTCTGCCCGCCCTGCTGGCGCTGCTGGCCCTGCTGGCCAGCTGATACGGCGAGCCAACCATGAAGCGCGCCCTGCTCCTGACCCTGCTGCTCCTGCTGGCGCGCCACGGGCTGGCGCAGGATCCTGAGCCCGAGTGGTGGAACTACCAGGCCCAGCGCGGCGATCGCCTCACGGTGGTCAAGCTGGACATGGGCTTGCGGCGCAGCTTCCCGCTGTCCGGGTTTCCGTATGTGGTGGTTACGCGGGTGAGTTATGCGCCGGGAACGCCCGATGGCTTGCCGGCGCTGGCCGAGCAGGACCGGCTGGAAGCCCTGTCCGACCAGATGGCCACCGCCATCGGCAAGAAGACCCGCAGCATCTATGCCGGCACCGCGTTCAGCCAGGGCCAGCAGCAATCCTGGTTCTACGTGACCGATCCCAATGGACTGGAAGCGGTGGTGGCCGGCGTGCATGCCCAGCTCTGCCAGGGCTGCAAGACCAGCACCGCCATCCTGGCCGATCCCGCCTGGGCGCTGTACCGCGACCAATTGTTGCCGGACGGGGAAACCCGGCAGCGCTATGGCTTGCGCAGTTATTGAGGTCCGCGCCGCAGGGGCGGCGTAAAGTTTGGCACGACAGCTGCCGATAACAAGTTTCCTGGCAGCATCAGCATTGACACCGCGTCATCACAACCAGTCCGGCACGCCGCATGGCCTTGCCGGCGCAACAACAACATCGGACACGGTCCGAGGGGAAGCCGCATGAAACAGATCAAACTCATCCTCAAGGACGATATCTACGACTCGCTGGAGCGGGATTATCACAACTTCGTGCGGCTCTCGACCAAGATCGATTCGGGTTTCGTCAAACCTTCCTTCGACAGCTACCTGCTGGCCAAGCTCTCCGAGAACACCAACTTCCTCACCGAAGAGGCGGTGCAGCACCTGATGCTCTCGGGCCAGTATGCGTGGGCGCGCCGGGCGATGGACAAGGAATTCCCGGACGTGGTGCAGATCCTGATCGAACAGGCGGCCAATTACGGGTTCTGGATTGCGGTGCGCCACGACTGGGGCACCGAGGAACTGGTCAATGCCTCGCGCGCCTGGGCCGGCGCCATCATCAAGCAGGCCAAGGGCGATGAAACGCAGATCGACGTGCTGGCCTCGCAGATCAAGGCGTCCGCCACCAATATCGCGGTGGTGCAGGAACGCCTGAAGACACCGGCCTCGCAACTGGCCCATGCCATGGTGCAGGAATTGCGCGAGACGCATATCGCCATCGAACATGCCTCGGGCATGGTGGCGCGGGAAAAGCTGGGAGCCCTGCGCACCCTGCTGAAACTCGGGCGCGCCTATGGAAATGTCTCGGAGAAGGCCGAGCAGGACATGATGGACAAGCTCAAGCGCGAAAAGCCCTGGCTCTTCGAGACCGGCCCCAAGGGTTTCTGGGGCCACGTTGCCGCCTGGTGGCGTGGGGTCTGAGCCCGCGGCACGTCAATCCTCAGGGAGTCGGCACCGCCTGCGCATCGCGCATCAGGCGGATGTCGCCATACCAGGCTTCCATCTTCTGCACGGTGTTGTCGGTATCGGTGAGCACGCCCACGCCGATCAGGCGGCCGGGCTTTTCTCCGAAGGCACGCTCGTAATCCTCGGCGACGTTGCGCTGGTAATTTCGCCACTGCCCCACACGCTCCGCACCGCTTTCCACCACCAGCATCTGGATGCGGCCGGTGCGGCCGTTGGCGATCACCGTGCCGGCCGGCGCCTTGGGATCCCACACATACATCAGCGTGGCATAGGGCAGCTCATGCCCGGTCAGCAGCTTGGCCGTATCGAAGAGGATGGTATCCATCAGCGAGAGCTTGTCGTGGTCGCCATCGAAGGCCAGCACGATGCGCACCGGCGAATCATCGGTTTCCCGGTGGGTGAGATCGGCCGTGGGAATCAGGCCGGCGGCTTTCCAGCTCCAGGTCAGCCAGGGCTTCTTGTTGATGTCGATGTCGACCGGATGGCGCAAGCCGGATGAGGCGCGGTCGGCAAAGGCGTGCAGCACGCTGCGGCCATTGTCCTGCACCAGACGGTATTCGGTAGGAATCTTCTTGCGGGTGAAGACCAGCGGCTCCCAACCGGTAGGCAAGCCTTCAGGCGGGTTGGCCGAGAACAGTGCCAGGGCCTGGTCCAGCTTGGCCTGTTTGGCTTGCCGGGCGGCCTCGTCGAGCGGTGCGGGCTTCTGTGCGGCGCAGCCTGCCAGCAGCAGGGCGCCAGTCACGCAGAGCGCGGCCAGCACGGCACGTGCGGCAGAGGCAGGAAGGGAAACAGGACCGAGAGCAGCAAGTCGCGTGCGCACACGCGGAAGACGCAAATTCATGAAGGCCAACCGGAGAAAGCGGATTCTGAGGGAAAGTCTGCGGCCACCCCGACCGCAGACGAACACTAACAGGAAAATCACGCCTGACGGCATCCGGAAAAACCCTAGCCTGTAAAAAAAACGTCAGGAACGCAACGCGGCGGTTGGCTCAATTTTGCTGCCGCAGGATCTGGATGAACATCTTGGCCAGCGACGACAAGGTACTGTTCTTGCGCGTGACGATGCCGTAATGCTCGATGCGGGTCTTGAGGTTCACCGGCAGGATCCCCAGCATCTGGCGCGCGGCAAAGAAATGCGCGATGTCCAGCGGCATCACCGCCACCATGTTCGATTGCGCCAGCAGGGTGATGGTGACGAAGGGGGAGGCGGTCTCGATGACGTTGCCCGGCACCTTCACGCCTTCCAGCTTGAACTCGTGCTCGATCCAGATGCGCATGGGCATGTTGCTCGAATAGAGAATCCACGAGGCATCGGCCAGCTCCTGCAGGCGTACCTTCTGCGCCGTGGCCAGCGGATGGTCGATGCCGCTGACGATGCACATGGGCTCGCCGCGCAGCATTTCGTAATGGTAGAGGTTGGGCTGCGAGCTGACCGAGGAACGGCCGATCATCAGGTCGATGCGGCCCTGGTCCAGCAGCAGCAGCTGACGGGCACTGGTGTCTTCGCTGATCTCGATGGAGACGTCAGGCTGGATCTCGCGCAGGCGCGACAGCGCGCGCGTGACGAAGGGAGCCGCCCCCATGATGGTGCCGATGGACAAGCGGCCGCCGCGGCCGCTGATCATGTTCTGCAATTCTTCGCGCAGGTTGGCGACATCGCTCTGGATCAGGCGCGCATAGCGGATCACGCAACGGCCCAGTTCGGTGGCCTCGATGCCGCGCGGGGAGCGGTCGAACAGCGTCACGCCCAGGGCATCTTCCATTTCATGCAAGGCCTTGGTGGCGGCCGGCTGGGTCATGTGCATCACCTCGGCGGCCTTGTGCAGGGAGCCCTGCTCGTCGAGCGCCGTCAGCAGCGCGACCTGGCGAAAGCGCAGGCGGCTGACGATGGAACCGACCGAAGGCAGTGCATCGCCTGCCGCGCCCTCCTCGCCGAGTCGGTTATCACCCGATGAATTAAGCTCATTAGACATCCTTGGTTCAGCCTCTTATAGTCGTCCCGGAAAAAACACAATGCTAGCGCATCTGCCCCCTGCCCACGGCGATGCGTGAAAAAAGCTCAGGAGACGACGGGCAGATTGATCCACAGGTGGCTTCGCCTGGCGGCAGTTTCCTGCCGCGTGCGAATCGCAGCCCCTGTTCTGCACATCGCTCCCCTGGACCCTGACCGCCCCTGACCGGCGGCCATATGGATGACGACGGCAAAGGAGACCTGGTGAGGCTGATTCAATATCGCGATCTGCATGGCCAACGCCGCGTCGGCATCGTCAATGGCGCCAGCATCCAGGTGCTGGGCGAGGTCGACACCATGCGCGAACTCGGCTTGCTGGCCATCGAACGCCATACCGGGCTGGAACGCCTGGCCCAGTTGCTCAATACCGACCGCTCCGAAGACTATGCCGCGATCCTGGCCGAGGGACGCATCCTGGCCCCGCTGGACCATCCCGACCCGGCCCACTGCCGCGTCTCCGGTGCCGGTACCACGCACCTGGGCAGCGCCACCACGCGCGACAAGATGCATCGCCGCATCGAAGGCGATGAGCTCGACAAGACCGATACGCAACTGATGATCGAATGGGGCATCGCCGGCGGCCGCCCCGCGCCGGGCACCGTGGGCGTGCAGCCCGAATGGTTCTACAAGGGCGATGGCCATTGCATCGTCGCGCCCGGCCAGCCCTTGCCGCGTCCCGACTTTGCCCTCGATGGCGGCGAAGAACCGGAGATCGTCGGGCTCTACCTGATCGATGACGCAGGCTGTCCGCGCCGCCTCGGCTTTGCCATCGGCAACGAGTTTTCGGATCACGTGATGGAGCGCCGCAATTACCTGTATCAAGGCCACTCCAAGCTGCGCCACTGCGCTTTCGGTCCGGAGCTGCTGGTGGGCCTGCCCCCGGCGCACCTGGTCGGCATGACGCGCATCCGTCGCCGTGGCCGCGTGATCTGGGAACAGGAATTCCTGACCGGCCCGGACAACATGTGCCACTCCATCGAGAACCTCGAATACCACACCTTCAAGTACGCGCACCTGCTGCATGCGGGCGACGTGCATGCGCACTTCATGGGCGCGGCCAACCTGTCGTTCGCCTACAGCGTGCGCACCGAGGATGGTGACAGCATCGAGATCAGCATTCCCGATTTCGGCGCACCGCTGGTCAATGGCATCCAGCACGTGCAATCGAACTTGCGACCGGGTGGCGTCAGGCAGCTGTAGCCGCGCCGCCCGGACCCAGGCGCGCCGCAAGGCGCAGCAGTACCGGCAATCATGCCAAGGCCCCGACCTCAAGGTCACCCAACAAGAGGCCGCCCCCAGGAAAATCAAAAAGGAGACCACCCTCATGCTGCTGTATCCCCCTTTCCCTGACGCTGCACGGACGGAGCGTCGATGAATTACACCTTCGATTTCATGAGCGTGTTCGCCAACTGGGATCGCCTCTTGATGGGTGCCTGGCTGACGATACAGCTCTCGGCCCTGTCCATCGCACTGGGCTTCGTGGTCGGCACGCTCGGTGCGATTGCCGGCAAGAGCCGGCTGGCGCTGGTGCGCGGCCTGGTACAGGCGTATGTCGAGATCATCCGCAATACGCCGCTGCTGGTGCAGGTGTTCCTGGTGTTCTTCGGCCTGGCCAGCATCGGCTGGAAGCTCACCGCCGAGACCGCTGCCGTCATTGCGCTCACCGTCAACGTCGGCGCCTACACCACCGAGATCATGCGCGCCGGCATCAACTCCATTCATCCGGGCCAGATCGAGGCGGCTGAATGCCTGGGCATGTCGCGCTTTCACGTGTACTGGCACGTGGTGCTGCTGCCGGCGGTGGAGCGCGTCTATCCCTCGCTGACCAGCCAGTTCATCCTGCTGATGCTGGCCTCCAGCATCACCTCGCAGATCTCGGCAGAAGAGCTGACCGCCACCGCCAACCTGGTGCAGTCGGAAACCTTCCGCAGCTTCGAGGTGTATGCGGTCATCGCGGTGGCGTATCTCGCCCTGTCCTTCCTGTTCCGTGGCGCATTCTGGGCAATCAGCCAGATGGCCTTCGTGCGCAAGCGCAAGCTTGGCACCAACCTGTAAGGAGGCGCGATGAACGCATTCAGTTTCCTGCACGTGGAATACCTGCTGCAAGCGGCCGTCTGGACCGTGGTGCTGTCGCTGGTGGCCTTCGTCTTCGGCGGCGTGGCCGGCTTCGTGATCGCCCTGTGGCGGGTCTCGCCCAATGCCCTGCTGCGGGGGATCGCCAGTACCTACATCCAGGTGGTGCAGGGCATCCCGCTGCTGGTGATCCTGTTCGTGGCCTACTTCGGGCTCGCCATCGCCGGCTTCAAGCTCACCCCGCTGGTGGCGGCCGGGATTTCCTTTGCGATCTACTGCGCTGCCTTCCTCGGCGAGATCTGGCGCGGCTGCATCCAGGCGGTCCCCAAGACCCAGTGGGAAGCCTCGGAATGCCTGGGCTTCAATCGCTTCGAGCAGCTCACCAAGGTGATCCTGCCGCAGGCGGTCAAGATCGCCACGCCACCCACCGTGGGCTTCATGGTGCAGATCGTCAAGAACACCTCGCTGGCCTCGGTGATCGGCTTCGTCGATCTCTCGCGCGCCGGCCAGATCATCAACAACTCGACCTTCCAGCCGTTCACCGTGTTCGGCTGCGTCGCACTCATCTATTTTTGCCTGTGCTTCCCGCTGTCGGCGCTGTCCAAGCACTTTGAAAGGAAATTGAATGTCAGCCATCGTTAAGATCAATGATCTGCACAAGAGCTTCGGCAGCAACAAGGTATTGAACGGTGTTTCGCTGGATGTGCAGAAGGGCCAGATGGTGGCCATCATCGGCAAGAGCGGTTCGGGCAAGAGCACGCTGTTGCGCTGCCTGAACGGTCTGGAGAAAGTGGATGGCGGCAACATCCATGTATGCGGACATGATATCCATCATCCGGACAAGCTGAACCTGCGCGAATTGCGCAAGCAGGTCGGCATCGTCTTCCAGAGCTACAACCTGTTCCCGCACCTGACGGTGGAGCGCAACATCACGCTGGCGCTGACCACCATCAAGAAGATGTCCACCGAGGAAGCGAAGAAGATCGCCCACAAGGTTCTGCAGCTGGTGGGCCTGGAGAACAAGAAGGAAGCCTACCCCGAGCAGCTCTCGGGCGGCCAGGCGCAGCGCGTGGCGATCGCCCGCTCGCTGGCCATGGCGCCGGAACTGATGCTGTTCGACGAAGTGACCTCGGCGCTGGATCCGGAACTGACCGCCGAAGTACTGAAGGTCATGGAAGACCTGGCCCGTGGCGGCATGACCATGGTACTGGTCACGCACGAGATGGCCTTTGCCCGCAAGCTGGCCGATGTACTGGTGTTCATGCACCAGGGCCAGGTGTGGGAGATCGGTCCGCCCGACGAACTCTTCAGCAATCCGAAAACCGCCGAGTTGCAGAAGTTCGTATCAAGCGATCTGTAAAAGATCGCATATCCATCTTGTATGGATTTTTTTGTCAGCAGCATCCCTACAATCACCCAGGAGACATCAATGAAAAAACTGTTCAACTTCACCAGGAAGGCCGCCGCCGTCGTGCTGGGCCTGGCTTGTTTTGCCCAGGCCGCACATGCCGATGCCCTGGCCGACATCAAGGCGCGCAAGAAGGTGCTGATCGCCATCGACCTCGGCGCGCCGCCGTTCGGCATGACCAACGCCAAGCTGGAGCCGCAGGGCTCGGATGTGGAAACCGCGCGCCTGCTGGCCAAGGACATGGGTGTGGAACTGGAGATCGTGCAGGTCACCGGCCCCAATCGCATTCCCTTCCTGATGACCGGCAAGGCCGACATGGTGATCTCGTCCTTCTCGATCACGCCGGAACGCCAGAAGGTGGTGGCCTTCACCCAGCCCTACGGTGCCTCGCAGTTCGTGGTGGCCGCGCCCAAGGGCGAGAACATCAAGGGCCTCAATGATCTGGTCGGCAAGCGCGTGGCGGTGGTTCGCGGCAACATGCAGGATTCGCTGCTGACCCCGCTGGCCCCCAAGGGAACCAACATCGTGCGTTTCGATGACGATGCCACCGTGACCGCGGCCATCATCTCGGGCCAGGTCGATGCACTGTGCACGCCCAATTCGCTGGCCTCGGCCATTGCCAAGCAGAACCCGTCCAAGAACCTGGAAACCAAGTTCGCCATCAAGGACATTCCCTATGCCATCGGCCTGCGCAAGGGCGAGCCGGCACTGGAAAAGTGGCTCAACGAATGGATCACCGCCAACCTCAAGAATGGCAAGCTGCCCGGCATCTACCAGCAATGGGTAGGCAGCCCCATGCCTGACCTGGCGCAGTTCGCGCCCAAGTAAGACCGTCGTTTCCGGCATGCCGCGCCAGCCAGTGCGGCATGCGCCCGCCGCCTGAGCGGCCAGCCTGCAGCATCCACGTTCTCCGAGACCAACATGAAAGCCAACTCTCCCATCATCCGCCTGAACCCGGTCGATGATGTCGTCATCGCCCGCCAGCAGCTCATCTCCGGCACCGTGCTGCAGGACGAAGGCGGCCTCAAAGTCCAGGGCCTCATTCCCGCCGGCCACAAGATGGCGACCCGCGCCATCTCTGCGGGTGAGCCGGTCAAGCGCTACGGCCAGATCATCGGCACGGCCAGCCAGGACATCGCGCCCGGCCAGCACGTGCACACGCACAACCTGGCCATGGCCGAGTTCTCGCGTGAACACCATTTCGGCGCGGACGTGAAGCCGGTCGATTTCGTCGCCGAACCGGCCACCTTCATGGGCATCGTGCGCCCCGATGGCCGCGTGGCCACGCGCAACTACATCGGCGTACTGACCTCGGTGAACTGCTCGGCCACCGCGGCACGCGCCATCGCCGATTACTTCCGCCGCGACATCCATCCCGAAGTGCTGGCCGACTATCCCAACATCGATGGCGTGGTGGCCCTGACCCACGGCCAGGGTTGCGCCACGGATTCGCAGGGCGAGCCGCTGCAGATCCTGCGCCGCACGCTGGCGGGTTACGCCACCCATCCCAACTTCGCTGCGGTGCTGGTGGTGGGCCTGGGCTGCGAGACCAACCAGATCTCGGGCCTGATGGAAAGCCACAACCTGAAGGAAGGCGAATACTTCCACACCTTCACCATCCAGGGCACCGGCGGCACCGCCAAGACCGTGGCGCTGGGGATCGAGAAGATCAAGAAGATGCTGCCCAAGGCCAATGACATCAAGCGCGAGCCGGTGTCGGCGAAGCACCTGACGCTGGGCCTGCAGTGCGGTGGTTCGGATGGCTATTCGGGCATCACGGCCAATCCGGCGCTGGGTGCGGCAGTGGACTTGCTGGTGCGGCATGGCGGTACGGCCATTCTTTCGGAGACGCCGGAAATCTATGGCGCCGAACACCTGCTCACCCGCCGCGCGGTATCGCCGGAAGTCGGTGAGAAGCTGCTGGCCCGCATCGCCTGGTGGGAGGAGTATTGCGCCAAGAACGATGCCGAGATGAACAACAATCCCTCAGCGGGCAACAAGGCCGGTGGCTTGACCACCATCCTCGAGAAGTCGCTGGGCGCGGTCGCCAAGGGCGGCACCACCAATCTGGTGGATGTCTACAAGTATGCGGAGACGGTCACCGCACGCGGCTTCGTCTTCATGGATACGCCGGGCTACGACCCGATCTCGGCCACCGGCCAGGTCGCCGGAGGGGCCAACATGATCTGCTTCACCACGGGCCGCGGTTCGGCCTATGGATGCGCACCGGCACCGTCGCTCAAGCTGGCCACCAACACTGCGCTGTGGCAACGCCAGGAAGAAGATATGGACATCAACTGCGGCGAGATTGCCGACAGCAATGTCACTCCGCAGGAGGTCGGTGAACGCTTCTTCCAGATGATCCTCGATACGGCATCGGGCAAGAAGACCAAGAGCGAGCTGCATGGCTACGGACAGGATGAATTCGTGCCCTGGCACATCGGTGTCTATACCTGATGCTGATGCAGATCATGAAGGCCCGGCTGCGGCCGGGCTAGTGTTATCCCGCAGTGAATCATGGTGATCCGTATTACGCCGGCCCGGGTCGCGTAATACGGACTGCCGGCCAAGCATCCTTGCCTTCGGGCATCCACGGGGACGAGGATGTTTCGCCCGCAGTGAGTCTTCCCCCTTGCAGAACACGACATCGTGGCGACGCCCGCTTCCCGAGTCATCCGGGTCCGCCTCCAACATAAGGAATCAAGAACATGGCACACACTTATTCGCTTCAGGCCCACCTGCCTGAAGACCACGCGCAGGCCACGCTGATCGGCCGCCTCTGGCAACCCGGCGTGGGCCCGGTGCTGGTGCGGATCGACGCCGACGGTGCGTATGACCTCACGCTCATCGCGGCCACCTCCAGCGAATTGCTGGAACTCGACAACCCGGCCGCCGCCGTACGCGCCGCCACCAACATGACCCGCCTCGCGACCTTGCAGGAGTTGCTCGACAATGCCGACGCCGCCCATCGTGATACCTCGCGCCCCTGGCTGCTGGCTCCCATCGACCTGCAGGCCGTCAAGGCCAGCGGCGTGACCTTCGTGGCCAGCATGCTGGAGCGCGTGATCGAGGAGCAGGCGCGCGGTGACGCCGGCAAGGCGGAATCGGTGCGCAAGGCGATCACGGCGGTGATCGGCGACAACCTCTCCAGCGTGGTGCCGGGCTCGCCGGAAGCTGCGCGCCTGAAGGAAGTGCTGCTGGAGCAAGGCGTGTGGTCGCAATACCTCGAAGTGGGCATCGGCCCGGATGCGGAAATCTTCACCAAGGCACAGCCGATGTCGTCGGTGGGCCTGGGCGATGAAGTCGGCATTCACCCCAAGTCGGCCTGGAACAATCCCGAGCCGGAAATCGTGCTGGCCATCAACAGCCGTGGCAAGGTGGTAGGAGCGACCCTGGGCAATGATGTGAACCTGCGCGACTTCGAAGGCCGCAGTGCCCTGCTGCTGGGCAAGGCCAAGGACAACAATGCTTCCTGCGCAGTCGGGCCTTTCATTCGCCTGTTCGATGCAAACTTTTCAATTGACGATGTGCGTCGCGCCGAACTTACAATGCGGGTCGATGGTACGGAAGGCTTCACGCTCAAGGGCAGCAGCTCGATGTCCATGATCAGCCGCGATCCGCTGCAGCTGGTGGAGCATGCGATCGGTCCCAATCACCAGTATCCGGATGGACTGGTACTGTTCCTGGGGACCATGTTCGCACCGACCCAGGACCGTTTTGGTCCCGGCCAGGGCTTCACCCACCAGGTCGCCGACATCGTGACGATCTCCACCCCCAAGCTGGGTGCGCTGGTGAACACCGTGAACTTCAGCGACCAGACCGCACCGTGGACTTTCGGGCTCACCGCGCTGTACAAGAATCTCGCCAATCGCAAACTCGTTTAATCGCAAAGGAACAAGCATGTCCGCATCCACTGGCCGCCTCGCCGGCAAGACCGTTCTCATCACTGCTGCGGCCCAAGGTATTGGCCGCGCCTCCACTGAACTGTTTGCGCGTGAAGGCGCGCGCGTGATCGCTACCGATATCAGCAAGACGCATCTGGAGGAGCTCGCCTCCATCGCTGGTGTGGAGACACATCTGCTGGACGTCACCGACGACGACGCCATCAAGGCATTGGTGGCCAAGGTCGGCACCATCGATGTCCTCTTCAACTGCGCGGGCTACGTGGCAGCCGGCAACATTCTGGAGTGCGATGACAAGGCCTGGGATTTCTCCTTCAATCTCAATGCCAAGGCCATGTTCCACACCATCCGTGCGGTGCTGCCGGGCATGCTGGCCAAGAAGGCCGGCTCCATCGTCAACATCGCCTCGGCCGCATCGAGCGTGAAGGGCGTGGCCAATCGCTTTGCCTACGGAGCCTCCAAGGCGGCCGTAGTGGGGCTGACCAAGTCGGTGGCGGCGGACTTCGTGGCGCAGGGCATCCGTTGCAATGCGATCTGCCCGGGCACCATTGAATCGCCTTCGCTGAACCAGCGCATCAGCACGCAAGCCAAGGAGACCGGCAAGAGCGAAGACGAAGTCCGCGCCGCCTTCGTGGCACGCCAGCCCATGGGCCGCATCGGCAAGGCCGAGGAAGTGGCGGCACTGGCCTTGTACCTGGCATCGGACGAGTCGAACTTCACTACCGGATCGATCCACATGATTGATGGTGGGTGGTCCAACTAAGCAGGGGATGGGAGGATCGTTCGAGGGTCTCGCATCAGGACGATGCGGATGATACGAACGGTCCGCCAGATCAGGACGGCATGCTGCACGCATGCCGTTTTTCTTTTGGCGCGCTGCGCGCTGATCCTCCTGCTGGTGTGAGGGATGTTGCGGATCAGGTTTATCAAACCAGATCCGCGCGGCATAATGAGCGCTTACTCATTCATGCTTACAGGCAAGCTCCATGTCCCAGGCATCTCCCGCATTGACTGCTGACACCTTCACCACCGTTTCTCCCGAACTGATGCTGCTGGGCGAATCGCCCCTGTGGCACGCGGAGGAAGCAGCACTCTACTGGATCGACATTCCCGGCAAAGCCGTCCACAAGCGTGTGCTGGCCACGCAGCAGCACCAGCGCTGGGACATGCCGGAAGAACCCGGCAGTATCGTCAAGCATGCCCAAGGCGGGCTGGTGGTGGCGTTGCGGTCGGGCATGTTCCATCTCAATACTGGCAATGGCGCGCTGACGGCGCTGCTGGAAGCGCCCTACGATATGGCACGCATCCGCTTCAATGACGGGCGCTGCGATGCCTCTGGCCGCTTCTGGTGCGGCACCATCTACGAGCCGCGTGATCGCGATGGCGGCACCTTGTATTGCTTCGAACGTAATGCCTTGCGTGATGCGCATCATGCCGTGGTCACCTCCAATGGCGTGGCGTTCAGCCCGGACCAGCGCCTCATGTATCACGCCAATACGCCGGCCCACCGCATCAACGTCCATGACTATGATCTGGCTACCGGCCAGACCAGCAATTGCCGCCTGCTGCGCCAGTTCGACAGCGACAAGACTGCGCCCGATTACGGCGGACGCCCGGATGGTGCCGCGGTCGATAGCGAAGGTGCGTACTGGTGTGCGATGTTCGAGGGAGGGCGGGTGTTGCGGCTGTCGCCACAGGGCGAGATCCTGCAGGAGATCCGCGTGCCGGCGCGCTGTCCGACGATGGTGGCATTTGGTGGCGAGGATCTGCGCACGCTCTTCATCACGACCGGACGCAATGGCCGCAGCGAGGCGGAGCTTGCCCAATATCCGCTGTCTGGACATGTGCTGGCCATTCGCGTGGAGGTGGCGGGAAGACTTGAGTATAGCTATCGCCCATGAGGCTGCGCGCCGTCTGTGGTAAGGACGCGGCACAATATTTCACGCGAGTATGCATTTGTGATGATTATGAGAGAATATCGCGTCCCCGCGGCTGCCCTTGCGCCGCGCCGAATACAAGCAAAGATCCTTCAAAACCATTTACGCGCTGAAAGAGAATCCATGACTAAATTGAAGAGCCTGGTCGCCAAGATCGCTTTTGCTGGCGTTGCCGCCATTGCCATCCAGTCGCCCAGCTACGCCATCGACGGCATGTCGCTGGAGTACGGTACTGGCAACAACACCCAGCTGGCCCGTATCGGTGCGCAGTTCAACTGGGGTCCGAACTGGAATTTCTGGCAGTCCAATGGCACCCACATCGGTGGTTACTGGGATCTGTCGCTGGCCAACTGGCGCATGAACCACTACAACAACACCAATGACAGCGGCAACCTGATCGACCTGGGCCTGACCCCGGTGCTGCGTTTCCAGCGCGACGACGGCAAGGGTTTCTACGGTGAAGCCGGTATCGGCGTGCACCTGTTCTCCAAGCTCTACCGCAACAACGACAAGGTGTTGTCGACCGCCTTCCAGTTCGGTGACCACATCGGTGCCGGCTATGTGTTCAGCAATGGCCTGGACCTGGGCATCCGCCTGCAGCACTTCTCCAACGGTGGCATCAAGCAACCCAACGGCGGCGTGAACTTTGCCGTGGCACGTGTGGCTTACAAGTTCTGATGATCTGAGCTTGTACTGCTGAAAATGAAGAAGCCGGCTTTGCCGGCTTTTTTATTGTCTGTTGTTTTGAGAGAGGGTCGCGAGTGGCGAATGACTGCTGTTGCATATCAGGCGGGGACTGACCTGCTCCTGAATGTTAGATTTTTGCCTGTGCATAAATTAACTGCTACTGGGGTTATTGGCGCAGGCTGTGTATAAATCTAAGGTTTGGATTTCCCGGAGTGCCTTATTACGCGTGTTTGGAGTCAATTGACCTTTCAGATCCTAAATGTCTGTGTATAAGAAAATGCACAGAGACCGAGCGCAGAGATTTACGTCTGTGAATAAAACTAAGAATAGACGTTGAATGCCAGCAGGACGATATGACGGCAAAAAGGTCTCGCTCGCGCAGCTTGAAGCGCCCTGCAGCACGCAGCGGCGAGGATGAACGCATATTATCGATCCTCGGACCGTTCGAAACTTTTTACTTCAATCGAACCGTCTTTCGCATCGACCGCGCTGCAATCATAAACCGAGCGCACAAAGCAAAAACCCTCGCTACTTGCGTAACGAGGGTTCTTGGGAGTAACAAGCCTGACGATGACCTACTTTCACACTG